>NZ_JBFEFM010000001.1:0-1218148 GCF_040717415.1 Parasphingorhabdus sp. JC815 | reverse complement strand
TCGAGTAGATTCTATAAATAAGATGCCGCTATATATCATTATGTAGAAAATGGTACGCTGCTTCAAAAATGAAGCAGCGTACCATTTATCTGACAGGGAGTGCTGGATCAAAAGCGAACCGATGCGCGTACTCCCATTTCACGACCGCGCGAATGTGATACAGTAATCCGCGGCGGGAAGATCACTGGCGCACCGTTGAGGACATTGCTCAGATAAACGTCGCGAAACGCAAAGGTCGGGCGGTCATTATCAAACAAATTTTCTGCAAAAGCCTCTATCCGGAACGTACCGCTGTCTAATCCTGCGCGCAAATTAACAATTGTGCGGCTTGGCAAAACAGTAAGGTTGGTTGAGTCCATATATTGTTTGCTACGGTACGAGACATCGGTTCGCAAAAAGCCATCAACATTGCTGGACAGCGACTGAGTATAATTGAGCGAACTTGTCAGTTGCCATTTCGCCGCCGCCTGCAAGCGATTACCAGAAACATCGCCATCCGGCGCAAATGACGGGAAAGTAGAGAAACCTGCATTGAGCGCATCTGTATAGGTTGCATCGGTATAGGACACCCCGAAGGTTGCGGTAAGTGGGCGTACCGGCCGCACGACGAATTGTGCTTCAACTCCTTTTGAGGTCGCATTGCCTAAATTACGTGTCACCGCAACTGGCGGAGCTTGAGTGAAATCGAGTATCGGAATCTGAATATTCGACCAATCAATGTAAAAAGCGTTGATATCGGCAGATATGCGTCCATTGAGCCAGCTTCCTTTAACACCCGCTTCATAGGTCCAGTTATATTCCGGATTAAACTGTTCGGTTGGAGCATTGATATCGAAGCCTCCTGCTTTGGCTCCGCGTGCTGCAGAGGCGTAGAACATGAGGTCGTTGGTGGCTTTATACTGAACACCGAAACGAGGTGTCCATGTCGTGAAGCGCAAGCGTTTGTCGATTGCTGCTGATGGACGCCCGATATTGGAAGCGGGTTGAAGTGTGCGTTGATCCTCGCGGCCATAACGCAATTCCGCTCGAAGAGTCAGCCGTGAAGTAACATCAGCCTCAGCGAAACCAAATAGGGCGAAGTTCTCGATCTTTTTAGTGACGGTTTTGTCAAAGTTCACACCGTCGAAAAAAGTGTTCCAGGGGCCGGGTATAGGAAAGGTGGCAACGAAATCAGCTGGCAGCGGTGTAGTGCTGATGCCATCAAAGTTCGGTCTGACCTGCGTGCCAGAGAAATAAAATCCGCCGATGCCGCCGCGGATCGGTGCTTCTTGAGGCGATGTCAGGCGTATTTCCTGGCTATATTCAGTAAACTTTGGTTCACCCTCTTCTCGTAACAACGTCGTTTCAAATGTGTCGATCCCACCAGATGTCGTCCGATAACGGAAAGTATAAGGGATACCGCGCGCCGCATCCGTCAGCGCACGAAGTTTCGTCTTATTATAACCGGTCAGCCATCCAACTTGCCAATCACCGATATTAAGCTTCATATCGAGGAAAGTACGCAATACTTTCCGCTTTTGACCATATGCGTCGGGATGGGAACTGAGTTCAGCCTTCGGCAGCGACGGAATTGTACCACAGAATGTCTGGTTAACGCCGCGAGAGAATTCGCAGTTAGTGGGAACCACCGAGACCGCTGGTGGACTAATCTCGTCTTCCGAATAATAGATGCCACCGACTATTTCAAAGTCAGGGGTCGGGGTCAGGCTCACGACTGACTGAATCGTGTCATAGTCATAGCCGCCAAGATCGGGACCACCAGTGAGGTTTTTGTGGCTACCACCATATTCGCTGTGCGAAGCGGTAACCTTTACCCCCAGCTTGTCCTGAATCAACGGAACGGAAATTGATCCTAACAGGCTGAAACGATCACCTGTTCCATAAACGACTTCGGCGCGGCCAGACAGATCATTAGTCGGACGTTTCGAAATAATGTTGATTGCGCCGGAAAAAGCGTTGCGACCATAGAGGGCGCTTTGCGGTCCCTTTACGACCTCGATCCGTTCTATGTCGGCCTGTGCGAAGTTAAGTGCCTCGCGTGCACCTGTGTAAACGCCATCAATGAGAATTGCGACATTGGGATCCGATCCGAACAGGTCAGTCTGGGTTACTCCGCGAATAACGGGTGTCGGCAAGAATTCACCAATTACCGAGGTGAAGTTGAGCCCGGGCGTCAATCGTGCAACATCGTTCAGATCACTGATACCTTGATTTTCGATACGACTCGAATCAAAGGCGGTGATTGCTAGTGGAACATCGCTAAGGCTTTCCGACTGCTTTCGCGCGGTTACAACGATTTCTGTCGAGGCGAAATCATCGCCTGTAACACCGGCAGTCGTTTCAGTGGCTTGCGCTAATGCCGCTACTGGCAAGCCTGCTACGAGTATGGTTGATAGTTTTAGATAAGTCGAGAATTTCATCTTTGCTCTCCTGTAAATATACAAGCATTTTAGTGCATGTTTATGGCTATAGTTTCTTAAGTGCAGATATTGCGGCCTGTTCTCCCGACTCTAGAGCCCCCTCTAAGCCGGATGCTAATCGTGCAAGGTGATCCCCAGCGAAGTGCAGGCGGTGACCGGTTGTTGATACGGCATGGTTTAACAGTTGCCACTGACCTGCGCCGATATAGTAGAATGCACCACGCGCCATCGGATCACGCTGCCAGCTAAACATGCGTTCAAGTCGAAGCTTTCCTTTTGCGGAAGGGCGTGCATCCTCGATTCTCGCGATTATTGCGGCACCAGCTTCGGTCGGTGATATTCTGTCAATTGCGTCGGCGGCGGGTCCGCTTAACCAGACTTTTAACATTGCAGGGTCGTCCCCTAGGACAAAAACACGGCCGATAAGAGGATCGTCACTCCATATCATTTCCGGTAGACCATCGTGCTTCCAAAATGGTTCACTAGCCGATAGATAGGCAAAGCTGGCATGAGTGTATGGCAAGCTTGAAATTGCTCCTTTCATTGCGTCAGCTGATGTCCCTGAAAGACCGATCGATCGAAGTGCCGAGAAAGGAATAGTGCAGATTGCCTGACGCGCGATCACAGACGATCCATTTGCGAGATTGACGCGCACTTGATCGTTGCTCTCAGTGATGCCGGTGACAAGTTGCCCCAGTCGCACTTCAGTCTTTAATGCAGCCGCCATTGCTTCGGGTAATCGCTGCGATCCGCCGCTAATCACGCTGAGCGAGGCATTGGGACCGGCCGATTGGTAGAACGCAGAGGATCTAGCCGAGTTAAGTACTGAAATGGCGTTTATATTGCTGCTACCCAAATTGGAGCTAATCAAGCGGATTGCTTCGTCACTCGCACCAACGGATTTCAGCGCAGCGCCATAAGGGACGTCGAGTTTCCGGCCAGAGTCCGTCATCCATGCTGCTGGGCCATCTAACTTACCTAACTTTCGGCCAAGCACCGGGCCGAGAGCCATCGGAGGTAGTTGACGTTCAAAGCCCACTAACTGATTTGCCGATGATGATGGCCAGTTTTTTTGAGTAACTGTTTCGCCATTCACGACATATAGAGCTGTTCTGTCAAATTCTCCGCCAGATTCTAGTGTCACGCCAAGTCGCTGGGCAATATCAATCAGGCGCGTGTAATTGCTCCCGATCTGAATACCGCCAGCGTCTGGATGTCCCGGGAGATTATCGAGCGTATATGCACGGCCTCCAATGCGGTTTGATCCTTCGAGAACAACAACCTTGGCGCCCGCCGCTTCGAGCATCGACGCAGCGTTGAGACCACTCAATCCTGCGCCAATCACGACTGCATCGGCTTCGATTGAGCTTTTAGCGCTGGCCGGTGCGTAAGCAATTGCTGCAGCGCCGCCAGCGATGAGTAATTCACGGCGTGTTATCATCTTAATGTTGTCCTTCGGACAAAAATGTTTCGGTTTCACGCGCGGCGCGCTCTTCATCTATTCTTTTCTTGAAAACCGTCCATGTTGTTTCGTTCGGTCGTTGGTCGTCAAGAGGCGGAGCTGCAGAATATTCCGGATAATTTGCGGCGATTTCGTCTTTCAGCAGCTTGGATAGATCATCATAGCTCTTCAGTTTTGCACCCATCGCATTGAAAACAAGCTGACCTTGCCGTCCGCGCATTTTCATCCATGGCATCCAGTCTGAAATGCGAACCCATGAAACGGTCGGATAAGCGGTCGGATACCGTGTATCGAGTAAAGTATCGGCACGGTCGGCGAAGTCGAAAATCTCCATCGCATGATATTTATTACCTACGTAATCCTGATATGCACCAGCTAGCGGATTGGTATAGAAGAGTGGAACTTCGAGCGGCATTAGCACCCATTCACCCATCCGTTTCAACTTCATCGGTGGCTTCGGCTTTCCTTCTGCATCAAGTGGAAAATTTGGTCGCTGGTTCACAGGGTCATTGGCAATATGCATTACCTCGACTGTCTCGTCGGTCCACGGGTTCGTCCATTCACGAATGATTTCGCCGGTTTTAGGGTCTGTGAAAACCATGACTTCACGACTGACCATGCGGAAGCCTTCGCCACGTTTTGGATCACTTACAGGAACACACCGGCGAATATTCATACCCTCGCCATCGAACAGATGGCGATCGGGTTCACCTTGAACGCGCGAATAAATTTTACCGGACCAATGCATAACAGCAGGCTTGTCGCCGATACCACACTGGGTTCGCTTAACGATTTCAAGCGCATCAGCAGCGTTTGCAGGATCAAGAGTACGGGCGTTAGCCGGTATTGCACTAATTCCAAGAGCACAGCTTGCGAGCAACAACGAACGTATCATAAAAACTCCTTAGGGTAGATAAAAGAAAAAATTGTCAGTATTTGCTATTTCGAGTCCATATGGCGCTCATAATAGCTGTCGAGAAATAACATTTGCTTTTTCATGAAATTCGGGATGAATCTTGGATTGGCATCGAGAATATTCATGCCGCTGCCGCCCGGCACCCGAGGGGCTATGGCAGGCAATCCTTCGCCATTCGGATTTCCCGTCTTGGCAAAATTTGTCCAATAAGCAGTCATTAGCGCTGCAACATCACGGTCCTCGCCGGTTACATCATCTTTTGCGGTAACCCGACTTTTTCCAGGTAGTGTACCGAAAATATATGGCACTTCATCGCCGTGGGCAACACCGGGAACAGTGCCGTGAACTGCTTTTGGAAGATAGTCGAAATAATAAAGCCAAGCGGGCTGTCCAATTTTCGCGCTTGCGTTAGTGAGATAATGCGCTGTTCCAAGAAATACTGAATTCGCGAACCAGGCTTGAGCAAGCGCGGCATCATCAAGACCACCGAATGCTGTGCGAGCCGCTTCGACACCGTCGATACCGTATAGAATTGCGCGCGGTGGAACCTGTGGCTTGGCATAGTGGAGAAGACTCGCCTCCCAGCTCGTCGATCCGGCCATGTAAGGAACCGGTGCCTGTTTACCATCTCGGAAAGTCCTTCCGATATCGTCCGGAATGAGCACCCCATCAACAACCGGATTTAGCGAACCGATCAAGGTCTTTTCCTGATAATCAAGCAGATCGGAAACCGGAACTTGGCGCAGCTCATCAAGCGTCATCGGCGTATCGGAGCTACCGAAGTGAGAAGCGACCGCTATGCCTTCGGATTCAAGAGACTTACCAAGCGCACCAGACCGTTCTTGTGAAATGTGACGTGTTGTATTGACTTCAAGTCCACCGCTTTGTGCAATTGCTTTGTGAAACAACCCCCGCGCGCTGGGTGCCGCCATCAGATAATTGACCGCGACGCCGCCTGCTGAAAAGCCGAAGATAGTCACATTGTCGGCATCGCCGCCAAAGGTACTGATATTATTCTTAACCCAGTTAAGTGCGGCAATCTGGTCCATCAGCCCGTAATTAGCACGCGGTCCACCCGCTTGTGCGCGTGACAGCTCGGGGTGGGCAAAGCGACCAAGCAGACCGAGCCGATAGTTGATAGTTACCAGAATGACGTCTTGCTCAACGATTTTGTCACCGTTGTAAATCGGAGATCCACCACCGCCTTGACGAAAACTGCCGCCATGGATCCACACCATGACGGGAAGTGGCTTGATGTGCTGACCACGCGGAACCCAGACATTCAGGTTTAGACAGTCTTCATTTTGCGTCCAGCCCTGCAACGGACCGCGGTTAATTTCCTGCGGACAGATGGGGCCAGGACGCTGTTCATTCCGTACGCCTTTCCATTGCTTAGCCGGTCGCGGTGCTTCCCATCGTTTGGCAGTCGCATAAGGGATGTTCCAATAAACTGTAGCTGTATCCCGGGGCACACCTGATATGCTCCCGTCAGCTATTGTGATGATTGCATTTTTTGATTTGGAAGGTGCAGCTTGTGAAGAGGGAGCGACGAATAGGAATATGGCGATCAGCAGCGTACGGATGAGCATGGGAGCCGCCGAGATATGGTCGAGGGTATTTAAGGAAAAGGTCAGGACCCCGGATTTGTCCGCCGCTTTTGGTCTATTGATTCTCATATAGATTCCCCTCAACATCATTATATAATTCCCGATCTTCATGCCATGCGTGCCGCCGGTTGCCCTGATTTGACTGGACAAATTTAGGGATAATTGCAATGATCGAACTAAGCCGTTTTCGCGGCCAGCCATGGCAGCGGAAATTCATACGTGAGCGGCCAAGAAAATGCGTGAGATACCATATTATGGCATTTCACGAAGAGAGGCTGTTGATAAGCTATGGTGCTAATCGCACTGCTATTGTGAAGGATATTGGGGAATGAGCATTCCTCCGTCGACCACGCATCAGACGAACCACATATCAGTTCATCCAACTCTACTACTTTACGTCATATCACCATTGGTACTGCTGGCACTTCCGCTTGCATTGTTCCGGGTAACAATGGGCCATGATTCCAGCTTGATCTTGTCGCTATTCTTTTGGAGCGCGACGGTAATGGTTGGCTGGCTATCGGCTGCATTAGGAAGCGCGTTGGTCTATCGGGCATGTGCAAGATGGCGGCCACCGCTATGGATTATTACGCTTGCTGGACCGATTATCGCTGCATTATTGTTGCACGGACCGATTGCCGAAATCCTCTCTCTTTCAGGCAGCTTTCAAGTTATGGGTTCCGGTTTGGGACAATCTGTTCCTTTGCGTCTTGAATGGCAATCGCTTGATCGTTTCTTTCTCAATTTGACACCAGGGACTATAACTTGGGTTGCGCTTAATTATATATTCGATCGAGTGATGGGAGTTCCGCGTTATCGTTACGGCATGCTGAAAAAGGACATGGCTGAGGGATCTAAAAATGAGCGACCCGCACAAACGACACCATTGCTTTTGGAGCGCGTCACACCATCGGAACGCGGCGATCTTTTTGCCATAAGGGCAGAGGACCATTATGTTCGTGTGTATACCGATGTGGGTGAGGATTTGACTTTGTTGCGTTTATCCGATGCCATTAAAATGACCCACCCTGTAGCTGGAATGCAGATCCATCGTTCAATCTGGGTTGCTAACGCAGCGATCAAAAAATTCCGCCGATCCGGACATGGGGGAGTGGTTCAGTTAATGAATGGAATCGAGTTACCGGTTAGCCGCTCCTATCGTCCATCATTTGAGAAACACATACGTTCGCTTGGGCTGGCTGTATGAAAGTGTAATTCGCCCGATCACTTAACTATCTCATAACGCTCGCTAAAAATAGTTTTACCGAAGTCGCCGCATGAGGTCTGCCATGAAAAGAGGAAATGCTGTAATATATGGTGGTTTTTGCAGCGCTAGGACAGATTAGCTTCAAGTTTTCATATTCACTCTAGCCTGAAATTGAACACACCTCGAAAACAGCCTCTGGAAAAAACTCAAATCATCCGGGCATAAATCACAATATACTGATGCCTCATAGTCAGGATATTCTAAGTTATATGTTATCTCATTTTCAATTTTTCGGCTTCATTGCATAAGACATTTCACTAAATAAATCGCCGATTTCCTCTTTCGGGTTCCGGCCTTTGATACTGACGATTATTGCAGCGAGCATGCTGAATATAAATCCGGGAATAATCTCGTAAATCCAGCTCGAGAGAGATTCTCCTGCAATGGTCACGGGCGCATATAACCAGAATAGCACAGTGACTGCACCGACGATCATACCGGCCAGGGCGCCGTCGCGTGTTATTCCCTTCCAATAGAGGCTCAGCAATATGATAGGGCCAAATGCGGCGCCAAATCCTGCCCATGCATTACTGACGAGAGAAAGTATGTTACTGTTACGGTCAAATGCCAATCCGATCGCAACCAAGGAAACCGCGAGAACGGACAGTCGACCGACCAGTACCAATTCCTTTTGCGATGCAGATTTTCGGACAAATATCTTGTAAAAATCTTCGGTAAGTGAGCTGGAAGATACAAGCAATTGCGAAGAAATGGTGCTCATTATCGCTGCAAGAATGGCTGCTAACAAGAAACCTGACAAAAGCGGATGAAACAGAATTTGGGAAAGTACAATGAATATCGTTTCAGGATCTTCAAGGTTGGTTCCTGTAGATGTTACATAAGCCAGCCCCAATAGTCCTACCAATACTGCCCCGATCACGGTTACAATCATCCACGTCATGCCTATCCATCTGGCAGTGGCAATATCTTTTAATGAACGTATAGCCATAAAACGAACGATGATATGAGGTTGCCCAAAATATCCCAACCCCCAGGCAAGGCTGGATATGATACCTAGTGCTGTAACACCTTCAAACCATGTCAGTGCATCCATATTTGCCAAATTGATTGAGTCTTGGGCAGGGGACCAGCCGCCCAGAACTTGCATCGTAACAACGGGCACCATTATTAGTGCCAGAAACATTATGCAGCCCTGTACAAAATCAGTCAGGCTTACCGCAAGAAACCCACCGAAAAGCGTATAAGCGATTACGACACCAGCTGTAATAAACAGCCCTAACTCGTAATTCAGGCCAAATGATGCCTCAAACAGTTTTCCGCCTGCGACGATGCCAGCAGAAGTATAAAGCGTGAAAAATATAACGATAACCAACGATGAAATAATTCGCAGAGAGTGCGATTTGTCTTGAAAACGCTTTTCAAAATAGTCGGGAATAGTGATCGCATCGTCCGCCATCTCGGTAAATACCCGAAGTCGGGGGGCAACGAGTAGATAGTTGAAATACGCACCGATAACGAGCCCAACAGCTATCCACGCTGCGCCAAGGCCAGAAAGATAAACCGCGCCGGGCAGGCCCATTAGCATCCATCCGCTCATATCCGACGCACCCGCCGATAGCGCTCCTACAGCCGGATGCAAATTGCGTCCCCCCAGCATATATTCCGAGACATTGCTGGTTGACTTGCGCCAAGCATATATTCCTATGGCCATCATCAAAACAAAATAGCCAGCAAGCGAGATCAGTTCTTCAGAATTCATATATGTATATGCCCCGTCCCATTATCGGTTTTCATTTTCCAATTCTGTCGCAGGAAAATTAATTGCGTGTGTGCCTATTACTATGTGCCTGATATTGGTAGACCGACAATAATAATTCCGTTCGTTTGCGTCTCGAATACGATAAATATTGTTCATATGTTCCGGACAGATCGGATCGACCATGGTGGACATGTACGTAGTGCTTGTGGCAGAAGCTTTTGGCAACGCACTTCTCATATATTCTAATTCAGGAAGCAATGTTTCTGTCAAACCGGCCTTTTACTCTTAACGAATTTTCGCATTCTCAATGCACTTAGTAGTCAAAACAGATATGTCAACACGCACTGATTTTATCGTATTCTATAAGGTTTTAAAGGTTTGACCACTTAATTATTGCACATAGTGATCTATGTACCTACCTGCATACATTATCAAGAAGGGCTTTGAATGGAACACAAGAAAACAATCGTTGTCAAAGTAGGCTCCAGCCTGCTTGCTAATACGGAACGGCTGACACCGCGATGGGCTTTCATGCACCACTTGATGGAAGATATCGCCCGTTTGCGTGAAAGCGGAGCTAAAGTTATATTATGTTCCTCCGGATCGGTCGCACTGGGTTTAAATACAATAGGAGAGCGGCCGGAGACCGCTGGATTGCGTGATAAGCAAGCCGCAGCCGCTTGCGGTATGCCGTTGCTGTTAAATGCTTATAAGCAGGTTGCGCATGAATATAGTTTTGAAATTGCACAAGTGCTTGTCACGTTGCGCGACCTTGAAGACCGTAACCGGTTTTTGAACACAAAAAACACAGTCGACCGTTTGCTTGACGCTAATATCATGCCGATCATCAATGAAAATGATACTATTACAACAGAGGAGATCCGCGTCGGTGACAATGACCGGCTATCGGCAAAGGTCGCCCAGATGGTACAGGCTGATGAACTGGTAATTCTAACGCAGGTTGAAGGCCTGTTTGATAAGGATCCGGCTGATCCCAGTGCTGTATTGGTTGAAGAAGTTACTGATGTGTCTCCATATCTTGCGGTTACCGAAGGAGTAAGCAGTCTGGGTTCTGGTGGAATGCTTACCAAAATTCAGGCCGCACACATGGCTCAGAATGCTGGCTGTGATACTCGGATCGCAGACGGAGAGATCGAAAGGCCCGTTACGTCTGTGCTGAATGGCGAACGCCGCCACACAAAAGTCTTTGCTGATAAACAGCCAGCATCCGCCTGGGCAAACTGGCTCACAGATCGGTTACAAATGGCAGGAAGTATTGTTATCAAGGCTGCAGCGGCTACTGCGTTAGAGGACGGTCCGCAAAATATAGGCCGGGAAGATGTGATCTCGATACAGGGGCCTTATGTCAAAGGTGACGTTATTCATGTATATGATGAATCTGGCAAAGAATTAGCAAGAGCGTTGACGAATTTTTCATCGGATGAGACCATGGCCTTGGCACGCAATGTCGAAATTTCAGCATTACAATTGCTGGGATATAAAACCGGTGGCACTTTAATTACCGACAAGAATATGATTGTTCTTAGCGATCGGCATCTTCAGTGGGATTTGCCTGATGGTAACGATATGACAGAAGTTGCATCCTCGGGTTGAATTTCACCAATTTCTAGTATGGGAGCGGATTCGAGGCGGTTAGCGTCCATCATGGTAGCGATTCGCTGAACGGACGATATCAACAGATTTTGCTCCCAATCTTTCAATCGGGAAAATGAAACCAGAAAATCTTCTTGCAACATCTCTGGGGCATTTTTGACACATTCGCGCCCTTTGTCTGTTAGCACTATCTCCACTGAACGGCGATCGTCTTCGCTTTTTACGCGCGTTACCATCTCCGATTTTTCTAACCTATCCACGATTGAAGTTACGGTTGCATGGGACAGGTGAACCGATTTTGCGATGATCGATGGCTTCGCCCGCCCGTCTTTTTCCAGTGCTTTTAGTAGCAAAAGTTGTGGTGTCGTCTGACCAGTTTCCTTTTTTAGTTTCTTGGAATGTAAATCGATTGCACGGCTAATCTGGCGCAAAGCGACTAATAGCGCATCGGAATTTGTCACTGCTGTCCTCGATAACAATTAAAATTTTTCAGCATAGACGAAGTGCAATCTGTTTCCGGGCAAGCTGCACAACCCGTTCGATCAGCCCGCCCAGAACATATTTATGAAAGCAATGATACATTACCACCCGCTGCCGTCGTATCAATACATACATGTCGCTCAACTATACACCGGTTGGAAAACTCTGCTTCGACAATAAGCGGGATTAACGTACCATCGCGTTCAGAAAGAGCCTTGCGTATCGAGCGAATATCATCGGTTTCGCTCCAGCATACGACTGCGTCTACTCCTCTTAGACTGGATAGAAATTCACGCGGCATAAATCCGTCGAGCGCCATTTCTTCAGTGTTTTCATTGGTAATGTCAGGGACACAGATCAATGGTTCACAACCTTGTTGGCGCACTATTTCTGCCTGTTTTACTGCATCTTGGGGAGATGGTCCCAAGCACAATATTTTTCCTCGCGCATAAGTAAATAGTTCATTCGACTCACCGGTTGGTCCGGGCATAACTTCGCAACTTAGCGGTTTTGCATCAGGATCGGGCAGGGCATCTAGAGCCGATTGAACTGCTTTCTGTTCCAAGTCTTTGCCACATGTTACTGGTGTAACCGGCCGGGGGCTTTCATAAAAGCGTGGTAAATAGTGCGGCCCTCCTGCTTTAGGGCCAGTGCCTGAAAGACCTTCGCCACCAAAAGGTTGGGAGCCAACCACGGCGCCAACTTGATTGCGATTAACATAAATGTTCCCGATTTTCATGGCGGCACTCAATGTATCGATGCGCCGTTCAATTCTGGTCTGCAAACCAAATGTCAAACCGTAGCCACGGTTATTGATATCGCTGACAATTTGGTCGAGTTCATCATTATCAAAAGTCGCAACGTGCAAAACAGGGCCAAATATTTCTTCTTTGAGATCATTAATCCCATCAACCTTTATTACCGCTGGCCCGACAAAATAGCCTTCATCAGGACAATCGAGTTGTATGATTAGACGGCCATCTTTTTTTGCAGCAGCTATATGGCCACTAATCTTGTCGTGAGCAGCCTGATCGATCACCGGTCCGATATCGGTAGAGAGCCACCACGGATCGCCAATTTCCAGTGCTTGCATTGCGCCATGAAGCATTTTGAGAAACGGCTCGGCAATATCTTTCTGTAAATATAACACCCGCAATGCAGAACAACGCTGTCCGGCAGACTGAAATGCGGAGGTGACTATATCTCGAACGGATTGTTCCGGTAGGGCAGTGGAATCTACGATCATGCAGTTTAGCCCGCCGGTTTCAGCGATAAAAAGAGAATCAGGCTGGCCGTTTTCAACCACATTTCGGTTTATGGTTTGTGCCGTGTTGATTGAACCGGTGAAGCAGACTCCTTGTATTCGGGCATCTCCACTGATCACAGCGCCCACCGTTCTGCCCGCACCTGGAAGTAATTGTAAGGACGGTAAAGGCACGCCGGCTTCATGCAGCAAATTGGTTGCCAGAGCAGCTATAAGGGGGGTCGGGTCAGCAGGCTTAGCCAAGACCGCATTGCCAGCTGCCAGAGCTGCCGCGATTTGACCGGTAAATATTGCCAGCGGAAAATTCCATGGCGAGATACAGCTAATCGTTCCGCGCGGCTTATTCTCAGGCATTTTTTCTGCTTCTTTGGCATAATACCGCAGAAAATCGACGGCTTCGCGTAATTCTGCAATTGTATCAAACTGCGTCTTTCCAGCTTCACGTGCCAGCAATGCAAAAATCTCACCATGATGCTGTTCATACAGGTCGGCTGCTTTGCGAAGAACCTCGGCCCGTTCGGTGGCAGGAGCGTTCCAAATGCGCGCCTCCTCGATGGCGCCACGGGCTTGTTTTTCGTCTGCTTCAATGACTTCTCCAACCTGAATGTCTTTTCGTGCAGGGTTGAATATTTTATGGGCGGATCCGCTAGTGACTGGGCGCACAGTGATAGGAGAAGAGCGCCACAGCTTTTCTGCAAAAGGCGCACGTTCCGCTACATAGTCATTCAGATCGGTACGGTTGGCTAAATCCCAACCGCGTGAATTCAAGCGTTCGGGCTGATATAAATCAGCAGGCTTTAATATTTTGGACTGGCTCGCTTTCTGGTCAGCCTCCAGTGTTTCAAAGGGATCGGTAGCTATTGATTCAGCGGTAACCGCGTGATTTGCCAACTGGTTTACAAAAGAAGAGTTCGCACCGTTTTCTAGCAGGCGACGAACAAGATAGGCTAGTAATTCTCGGTGTTTTCCGACTGGTGCATAAATTCGCGATCGTACTTTTTCATTGCGAAGTAGAGCGCCATGCAATGTTTCACCCATGCCATGCAGACGCTGAAATTCAAAATCCTGCTTGTTACCGGCCATTTCCAGAATGGCTGCAACGCTGTGGGCATTATGTGTAGCAAACTGCGAATAAATACGATCAGTCATGTTTAAAAGCTGCGACGCACAGCAGATATAGCTGATATCGGTTGCTGATTTTGTCGTAAATACAGAAAAGTCGGGAACGCCGTCCATTTGTGCGCGCTTGATTTCGCTGTCCCAATACGCACCTTTAACCAGACGCACCATGATTTTCCTGTCCAGCTGTGTTGCGAGTGCATAAAGCCAATCGAGAACAGGGCTGGCCCGCTTACCAAAGGCTTGCACGACTACGCCAAAGCCATCCCATCCTGTAAGGCGCGGATCGCTTAGCACCATTTCAATCATATCGAGTGACAGGCCAAGCCGATAAGCCTCTTCGGCATCTATATTCAGACCGATATTGGCATCGCGGGCCGCGCGCGCCAGTTCACCCACGCGCTCTGCGAGAGCGGGAACCGCTTTTGCCTGCTGGCTCATTTCATAACGAGGGTAAAGAGCCGATAACTTAATTGAAAGACCCGGATTCTCACGCAAATCTTCAGAAGTAGCAACTTTTGCAATTTCTTTTATTGCGTCGGAATACGCTTCAAAATATTCATCTGCCCCTTCAAATGTAATTGCCGCCTCTCCTAGCATATCATAGGAATAGGTCGCTCCTTTGGCTCTCCATTTTTCAGCCCGTTTAAGTGCCTGCTGCATATCCTCGCCCAGCACAAATTGATTACCCAGTTCTTTCATGGCCTGCCGCACGGCTACCCTGATTACTGGCTCTCCCAAACGTTTTATCGCTCCGCGTAAAGCATCCAATGGTCCACGACTTTCAGGTTGATGAATCACGCTGCGTGTCATCTCAAGAGCATAAGTGGATGCATTGACGAGCGAGCTATCCGATTGGCCAATATGCTCACGCCAGTTGGACGGGCCAATTTTGTCTTCAATCAGATCATCAATTGTCTCGTTGTCCGGAACGCGAAGAAGCGCTTCCGCCAAGGTCATAAGGGCCAGCCCTTCATCAGTGGAAAGGCCATATTGGCCAAGGAAGCTCTCGGTTAAAGTGGGGCCTGACGCACGGCGTACATCCTGAACCACCTGAACAGCACGTTCTTGAATCCTCTCACGCATTTGTTTGTTTGGCGCAAAATTCGATGTCAGGTACTGAATAATCTCAGCTTCATCAGCCCGGTGATACTCACGAATTTTTTCCCGGTAATCAAATAATGTGCTCATTGGTATATAACCCTTGTAAAATCGTGGATAAACATCCTTTCAACTGCCCGCGTTGCTATGGCGATACCAACGTTGATAGGACATATACTACTCACAGGGAATAGAAGCGTTGCGTGAAAATATTAACGAAGCTCTTCACCAGACTATGCAAAGGGTAACTTCTTATGGTGCGCTACAATCGTTTGTCACGCACCAGCCGAGTTTATGATAACTTGTAAACTTGGACAATGCGATCGTGTCTTTGCCTCTACCTGTGATGAGAGCGAGCGCAGTCACCAACAGTTTTCGAGAATCTGCCGCGCGCGTGGAGCCGATATAGAATATGATGGTTTCACTAAACTGGCCCTCTCTTGGAGCGGTTGATTTGGTCCTTGCTATAAGCACTCTAATCTCAGATGAACTCGTTGAAGATATTATAAGACATTCAAGGAGCGTAATATGGGACAGTTAAAAGAAATCAGCTTTGATAATCTTCGCCCACCCTGTCCCTGGATGGATGAGAGCCACGCGCTCTGGCGGGATAGCGTGAGACATTTTGTCGATCATGAGATCATTCCGCATGTCGAGGAATGGGAGGCGGCAGGTCGAATTTCGAGAGAAGTTTACACCAAAGCCTCCGAAGCCGGGTTGCTCGGTTTGGGATATCCGGAATCGATCGGTGGAGCTGGTGAGGAAACCGATGCCTTTCACGCTATCATAACCAGTGAAGAATTGTCTCGCGCAGGAGCAGGCGGCATTTCCGCAGCATTAATGATTCATGGTATTGGTTTGCCTCCGATCATGGCACTGGGGAGCGACGCCATGAAAAAGGAAATTGCGCCTTCAGTTTTGGCAGGTAAAAAGCAGATCAGCCTTGGTATTACCGAACCATCAGGCGGTTCAGATGTTGCTAAAATCAGGACCAAGGCAGTGCGGGACGGAAATGGCTGGAGGGTCAACGGTTCGAAGACTTTCATTACCGGCGGCATGACATCGCAATGGCTAACTACGGCGGTTCGCACCGGAGATGAAGGCACGGGTGGCATTTCGTTATTGCTGATTGATTTGGAAAGTGATGGGGTCAGCCGCACTCAATTACCAAAGATGGGCTGGTGGAGCAGTGATACGGCAACAATCCACTTTGATGACGTTTTGGTTCCAGCCGAGAATCTGATCGGTGTAGAAAATCAAGGATTCTATGGCATTATGGCCAATTTTAATGGCGAACGCCTCGGCATGGCGGCACAGGCGACCGCATATGCTAGAGTGTGCATTGAAGATGCTGTAGGCTGGGCCCAGGAGCGCCAGACATTTGGCAAACGGTTGGCAGACCACCAAGTCATCCGGCATAAGTTGGCCAGCATGGCGCAACGCGTTTGGGCAACTACCACATTTCTAGACAATTGTGCATGGCGTGTGATGAATGGAGAAAGCCCGGTTGCAGAGCTGGCTATGCTGAAAGTGCAGGCCACAGAGACTATGGAATATTGCGCCCGAGAGGCGATGCAAATTCTTGGCGGGGCAGGTTTCATTCGTGGACATCGTGTAGAACGTATATATCGCGAAGTACGCGTAATGGCGATTGGCGGCGGCTCAGAAGAAATTATGCGCGACCTTGCCGCACGCCAAATGGGTTTTTGAACTTGTGCAAGCGGTATCAGCTTATCTAATAAAATAGCTCTATGTGAACCCAGAGATGGAGTTCTGGTAACATATCTTCATCAAGCCTCAGCTTGAAGCTGATCGACTGCAAACGCCGTAATTGATTTGTAATCAGCTTTACCATTAGCAGCGCGGTTCAGATCGTCTTTGAAGAATATCCGTTTGGGAGATTTATAGGCTGCCAACTTATTACGAACAAATGTTTTTAGATTTGCCTCATCCGTCTCGCCATCTAAAGATACGACGGCGGTTACTGCCGAACCCCACTTCTCATCCGGTAGGCCAATTACAAGGGCGTCTTTGACATTGCTGTGTTCTTTAAGTGCTTCTTCGACTTCTTCAGGAAAGACTTTCTCGCCCGCTGTATTAATGCAGTTCGAACCCCTTCCAATAAGAGTCAGTGTGCCGTCGCTTTCAACTGTACACCAGTCTCCGGGTATCGCGTAACGAGCGCCGTTTATAACCCTGAATGTAGAATCGGTTTTAGCCTTATCTTTGTAATATCCGAGTGGAACAGCCCCGCCTCGAGCGATGAAACCGCGCTCGCCTGAACCAGGCTGGACTTCGCGGTCATCCTCGGTAAAGACTTTGCAATTGCCGCCAATCTGAAACTTGGACGTTTGCGACACACCTTCTGCTGTTGTCACAGAGGCACCAAACCCTATGGCCTCCGATGCGCCAAAACTGTCCATCAAAGCGACCTGTGGCATGTGGCGGATCAGACCCTTTTTAACTTCCATTGACCACATCACGCCAGATGAAACTATGGCCTGCATTGAGCTTACATCATATTTCTCGGGATTTTCGTCCAGTTCGAGCAGCAAGGGCTTGGCAAATGCATCTCCTACAATAGCCATTTTGGTCACGCCTCTATTCTGCACAGTGGTCCAGATTTCTTCGACGTCGAGAGACTTGTTGTTCTGAAGTGTTACTACACAACCGCCATTTACCATCGTCCCCAGAGCAGTAAAAAAACCTGTGCCATGCATGAGTGGGCATGCCGGGATTTGACGCGCAAGACGGCCAGTTTCTAGCGCTGAGGATATATGGTCAGCCATGGTTTCAGGAACGGGCAAGCCACTTTCTGCTAATGCTTCCAAGCCCGCTTCGTGCCAAACTGCCTGGGTCCACATGACACCTTTTGGCATCCCGGTTGTGCCCCCGGTATAAAGAAAAAACATATCGTCGCCGGACCGTTCGATATTAAGTGGTGAACCGTCACCTTCACTCACCAAATCCTCATAGTTCACAGCCCAATTTGGTGTTTCGTCAGCCTCGCCAATCTCGATCCAGATTTTTACCTTGGGTAGGCGCGGGCGCACCCGAGCCACATTGTCTCTAAATTCAGCGTCGTAAAAAACTACAGCAGAGTCTGAGTTATCGAAGATGTAGTAAAGCTCATCATCAAGGTAGCGGTAATTGACATTTACAGGGACCAACCGTGCTTTGAAACAAGCTGCCACTCCCTCCATATATTCCGGTTGATTCCGCAAATAGAAGCCAGCTTTGTCGCCATAATCGACTCCGCGTTCGAGCAAAGCGCGCGCCATTCTATTGGACCTTATGGTCATTTCCGGCCACGATATTACGCGATCGCCATGGATAAGCGCGAGGTCATCCGAGCCAAGCGCCAAACCAAGTTCATCCAAAATATTGCCAAGATTCCAATCCATTACACCCTCCTAACTGACTTTGTCAGATTATGAGAATCTTGTGACTGATGTGCTGACACAAGACAAGACCTAATCAGAATTATACTGAGAGATTAGGCTATCTATTTAAAAGCAATTAATTCGGATTCCGGCGTTCAATAATATAACTTTTGATAATGACCTCGAAATGGGGAAATGCGAGCGTTTCAGGCTTTTCACATATAATAGGCATGAGTATCAATATTTTAGATACATGATACTGGATCCCCCGTGAGGATTCGAACCTCAATTAACGGAGTCAGAGTCCGTGGTATTACCATTATACGACAGGGGAGTGTCGGGGGCGCTCTAAAGCGCGGTTATCTGCGGGTCAAGAAATATTTCAAGGGATAGGCCTACTGTTTTGGCATTGGTCCGGTCGCCTTCTAGATCCAACGACGTGCTATATAATTAGCTAGAGATATTGTCTTTTGATTGGTTTTGATAAGTGAAAGCCTGGGTCTTCAACAATTGGATTACTTAGATAATTTCATTGCAGCTGTGGAGATATAGCTGAACTCTTATATTAATAAAGTTTAGTAAATCTAGTGACTGCTACAATCTCATAATTAGAGATGCCGAAAGGTGAAAGTAATGAATGTTACCAAGATATGTCATTGTCATCAATAAGATAGAGCATTAAGGCAGCTAATTTGAGAGGGTCCCTTAAATAATGAAGGCTAAGGAATGAATGATATATCGAAAGAAGAACGTCACGCTATGCGCGACGCTTTTTCGAGGTTGCTAGCCGAGCAGGCAGGCGAGAAGGCGTTGCGTGACGCAATTGCCACTTCACATGGTTACGACGAGAACTTGTGGAAGACTATGTCTGAGATGGGACTTCTCGGGTTGATTGTCGATCCAAAATATGGCGGTGTCGGAGGTGATGCACAACTTCTGGAAGATTTGATGGAGGAGGCGGGCGCACATCTATTATGCAGCCCTTTCATATCTACCGCCGTTATTGCAGCCAGTCTGATATCCGCCTCTTCAGATGAAAGCTTAAAGACGGAGTTGCTCACCTCAATTTGTAATGGAACTAAAATTTTCGCCATTGCTGCTACAGGCAAAAACGGCCTCTGGACAAATGACGACATTTCTATCAAAGCGCGCAAAAATGGCGATCAATGGGTCTTGGATGGTGTCGCATCATTTGTCCTGCATGCCGAAAAAGCTGATCACCTGTTGGTTTTTGCCCTTGCGGATGAGGATACGCTTGTATTTCAGATTGACCATGACGCTGTTGAAATCCAGAAATTGGACACTAATGACCCGACATTACGATTGTCGAAGGTTATTGTCTCAAACACCAGTGCTAATGTCCTTACCGATGTCGGAAAAGTAGCAATTGAAAGAGCTCTTGATCTCGCGAAAGTAGCACTGGCGGGCGAACATGCTGGCGGAGCAAAGACAATATTTGATATGACCGTGGAATATTTGAAAACCCGGTATCAGTTCGGCCGTCAGATCGGGAGCTACCAATCGCTCAAACATATCGCAGCGGATATGCTGATCGAAGTGGAATCGGCAGCCTCTGCGGCTAGGCACGCAGCTAAAATGCTAGCACAGGGTTCGCCAGAATCGAAAACTTTTATTAGTCTTGCCGCCTTCGCATGTGCCGATGCTTATCGCGACGTATCTGCTCAGGCCATTCAGCTTCACGGCGGTATAGCCTATACTTGGGAACATCCCGCGCATCTATACTGGCGGCGCGCGCGGACGGGCATGTGGTTGTTCGGATCTTCGGATCAGCACCGTGAAGAATATCTTACCTGTCTGGAGACGATATAATGGTTAGCAACGCAGCAGAAATGTCTAATGATGCACTCGCGGCAGAAGTTGAAGCTTGGCTCGACGAGCATTGGGATGAGCAAAATCGACGGGAAAAAGGAACTGATCGGTTAAATGTGAAATCGTGGCTCGGAAAACTGGTTGATGCCGGTTACTCGGTGCCAACATGGTCCCCCGATTGGTTTGGCCGGGGATATAGCAGTAAACAGGCTCGTTTGATTGACGAAATATTGAAGTCTCGAAATGTCATCGGCCGTTCGCAGGATCGGTATAATCTAGGAGCCGTCACAGTATATCGGCTCGGTAGCGAGCAACTTAAATCTGAACTTTTGCGAGAGATGTTGACCGGCGCACAAAGCTGTTTGCTTTATTCCGAGCCCAACGCAGGTTCTGATCTTGCAGGAATACGTACCAAGGCAGAGTGGAGCACGGGAGCAGACGGCGGTGAATATGTGATCAATGGTCAGAAAGTGTGGACATCCAACGCGACGGAAGCGACTTATGGAATGTTGATTGCCAGAACCGATTGGGATGTACCAAAGCATAGTGGCATTTCTTTTTTCATTTTCCCAATGAAACAGGATGGCGTGGATATTCGTCCGATTAACCAGATCACGGGGGAATCAGAGTTTAACGAGATTTTTATTGAAAATGCTCGCGTTCCGGCAAGATATGTCGTCGGCGAACTAAATGGCGGCTGGAAAGTATTACAGACCGCGCTCGCCTATGAACGATTAATCATGGGAGAAGGAGCGACCGAAAGACGAGGAAAACAAAAATCAAGCGTGCCCCCTTTGTTAGAACTTGCCAAGAAACACGGCAAGATCGATCATCCGGTTATCCGTCAGAAAGTTGCTCAAGCGGTTGCTTATAGGCAGCTTAATTCCCTTAATATGAGACGGGCAAAAGCAGAGATTATCGCCAACGGTTCATCCTCGTTGATGTCATTGGGAAAACTTGCAATGTCGCGAATACAACACGGTGAAGCACAGGTTGCTGCCGATATTCTCGGGGCCGAAAGTATGCTCGATGGACCAGAATTTAGGGATTCAGCAAACATGAATTTCGATTCTGCCAAAGCCTATATGAATTCGATCGGTGGCGGTAGTGACCAGATCCAGCGTAATATTATTTCTGAACGCATCCTTGGTTTGCCAAGAGAGATAGAGGTCGATCGCAACATGCCTTTTCGAGATGTAAAGTCCGGCTAGTGTTAGTGATTTTGCCAATCACATAATGGATGTTCTCTACATTCTTATGTCATACGCTGTGCGGTTCAGACTTTTGTTTAAAGCCTGGCGCTATTTCTTCATCATATAGTTAGTTGATGTGTTTGAAATGAGCATTACGAATGGTCGCTGTAATCCACCTATTTTATTGAGCAAATTGAAGGGTGAGGAGCGAATTTAGCAGGCGTTCTGACGTGTCAATAAAGGTAATGCTATTCTAGCTATTCGAGGAATATATGGATATAAATTTTAACGTTGACCTCATCACTTTTCGTGATGAAGTTGCGGCATTTCTTGATAGCGCACCGACGGATTCAATCCGTGAAGCGGGCCGTAAAGTGACAAGTGCATTTTCCGATTTTGATAATGCAGTTGAATGGCAGGCTATATTGAATGAAAAGGGTTGGGCTGCACCAAGTTGGCCAAAAGAATACGGCGGAACCGGATGGTCAGTAGAGCAACGGTTCATTTTTTCTGAAGAATATTGTAAGCGCGATTTACCACCATTGCTGCCCAACAGTTTACTGATGGTAGGACCGCTGTTGATTGATCTTGGCACAGCTGAGCAGAAAGCCAAATATCTGCCACGCATATTATCCGGCGAAGATTATTGGACGCAAGGTTACTCTGAACCCAATGCCGGCTCCGATCTGGCTTCATTAAGTTGTCGGGCTGTTCGTGACGGAGATGATTATATAATTACCGGCAGTAAAATCTGGACTACATTAGCGCATCGCGCCAATCGGATGTTCATGCTGGTTCGCACCAATGATCAAGGAAAAAAGCAACAGGGGATTACGTTTCTATTGCTTGATCGGACTGATTACCCCGGCATGGATATTCGCCCTATAACCGGGCTCGATGGTTTTCCCGAACAATGCGAAGTTTTCTTCGACAATGTCCGGGTTCCGCAATCTGGCCGTGTAGGTGAAGAGAATGACGGTTGGGCAGTTGCTAAACATCTCTTGAAGCATGAGCGGGGTGGAGGTGCAAAAAGCCCGACTTTGAGACGTTGGATCGAACGCATCCGTGAAGCAGCTGACATGACGCCTTCACCACACGGAGGCACTTTACTTGAGGACCCTGTTTTCCAGAGAGACTTGGGTGGGCTGGAAGCGGACATCATGTCACTGGAGCACTTTGAAAAACTCGTGATTAGCGGTCATGAAATGGCGAATGATCCGGCTTATCCTTCGATCAACAAGACAATCAGTACAGAACTGGCTCAAAGAGTTTCTGTTCTGATGACACAGGTATCTGGGATTGAGGGTTTGTCGCTAGAGTTAGAAGCATTGAAAATTGGATCGACTGTCAAACCGCTAGGCAGTGAATTCGACTTGGTAGCGATGCCATTTTATCTCAATAGCCGGGCTACCACAATTTATGGTGGCACAAACGAAGTGCAGCGCGACCTCATCGCTCGATCCCTGTAGCGCGGTTAAAGGAAATACGAATGGACTTCTCGTTTACTGAAGAACAGCAAATGCTGCGTGACACCATTACGCGCTTTTTGGGCAAGGCTTATACATTTGATACACGCCAAAAATTGGTATCTTCAGAGCAGCCGTGGTCCCCGGATGTCTGGAATATATTGGTCGAGATGGGACTTACCGAGTTACCTTTTTCTGAAAAAGCGGGTGGTTTAGGGGGCTCGATTGTTGATATAGTGTCCGTAGCAGAACCTTTTGGTGAATATCTGCTGATCGAACCTTATCTGTCATCAATCCTTTTGGCGGGCAAAGCACTAGAATTGGGCGAGAATGATATTTCCCGTTCCTGGTTGCAAAAGATTATTTCTGGCAAGGCAATAGGTGCTTTCGCACATGAGGAGGGCAAAGGAACGGCCACAACTGCTTTGGTGGAGTTTACCGCTAAGGACACTGACGATGGATATATGCTCAATGGTGAAAAACGTCTGGTTCTGGGCGGAGGTGAAGCCGATATTCTGGTCGTTTCAGTCAGAAAGTCAGGCAGGGCAGGTGATACTGGCGGTATCGCCCTTATGCTTGTTGACCCCAAAGCAGAAGGCATAGAAATCAACGCATTTCAGACAATTGACGGGCGAAGCGCAGCGCATATTAAAATCGACAACGTAATGGTCCCAGCAACGCATTTGCTCTCAGAAGATGCGTATGAAGCTCTGTCGGCCATAATTGAAAATGCATCCATTGCACTTTGCGCTGAGGCTGTGGGTATTATGAGGGCGCTGCTCAATATCACAAACGAATATACGGCGACCCGAAAGCAATTTGGTGTGCCTATCGCTTCTTTTCAGGCTATCGCGCACAGGCTTTCGGATATGAAGATCGCTTTTACGAAGGCGCAGGCGACACTCTATTACACAACAGCGCTGGCAGAAGCGGGGCGAACAACATCACGGGATATTGCGATTATGAAAGGCCAGATCGGCAAACTCGGTCGTGCCATTGGTGAGGGGGCTATTCAATCGCATGGCGGAGTAGGTATGACTGATGAACTGATTGTTAGCCATCATCATAAGCGGCTCATTGCAATTGACGCTATGTTCGGTGACAGCGAATATCATCTTCGAAAAGTTGGGCTGAACTAGCTCAATATCCGGATATTGAGGGATTCGCGAGATACATTCCAAGAATGTAGAGCATATTGTATAGAGCAGCTGATCTGAAATCTGGTTGATCTTTCCGTTCGACACTTCCGGTATAACTATAAGAATTTTCTCCGTTTCATTGGTAACGGGCAGTCAAGACCGCACATCAATACGTCCTTTTGCGCTAAATCCTTGCACAACGGTTTTCCTGCGGTTATCTCTATATTCAAATACCGGCGGTATGATCCGATCCGGAGAGATATAAGAGTAACGGTTATGGCGGATGAAGCATCCCCATCGCCGCAACAACAGGACGGCGGAAAATCCGCGAGGATGAACCGCTCGAAACATGCGGCGACATATAGAGGTGGTAGGCGAAAAGCGCCTCCTTCTCATACCAATGGTGTCCGCTGGCCGCGGCTGCGGTCCTATGCGGCAATTGATTTGGGCACGAATAACTGCCGATTATTGGTAGCAAAGCCTTCTTCGGATGGCTTCATTGTTACCGATGCGTTTTCGCGTGTCGTGCGGCTGGGTGAAGGTTTGATCGAAACAGGCCGGATCAGTAACCGGGCGATGGACCGGGCCGTTGCGGCACTTTCCATTTGTTCGGACAAATTGAAGCGCCGGAATGTCACGCTTGCCCGGTCCGTGGCGACAGAAGCATGCCGCCGGGCCAGCAATGGCGACAGGTTTATTGATCGTGTACGACAGGAAACCGGCATTGCGCTCGACATTATTACCGCAGAAGAAGAGGCGCGGCTTGCAGTATTGGGCTGTCAGATATTGCTAGAGCCAGGGGAGGGGCCAGCGCTGATTTTCGATATTGGCGGCGGATCGACAGAATTGGTGCTCGTCGATACTTCGGGCGCTGCACCAAAAATTATTGACTGGTTGAGCGCCCCTTGGGGCGTTGTCTCGCTGACCGAGACAGAAAAACATATCGGTGATGACGCGCAATCCCGCGCACAGGCATATCAAAATATGCGTGCGCGGGTAAGGGATAGCTTTTCTGAATTCGCTGGCCGCCTGCCGATTACGGAACATAGCGATTTCCGGTTACTGGGAACCAGCGGCACAGTGACAACGCTGGCCAGCCTCCATCTGAAACTTCCCCATTATGACCGAAAGCTGATTGATGGTTTGATTGTTCCGGCAGATTCTATGCGTGATATTAGCGCAATGCTTGCTGCTTGCTCACCGGAAGAGCGCGCCGCGATACCCTGTATCGGCAAGGAACGTGCGGGTCTGGTCGTTGGCGGCTGTGCGATACTTGATTCTATTCTTGAAATCTGGCCAGCCAGCCGGGTCGGAGTGGCAGACCGCGGCATCAGAGAGGGCATATTACGATCGCTAATGTCTTCCCATGAGCGGAAGTAGCCATGATGGGAGTATTTAGATGAGCCGAGGAAGATCAGGCCATAAAGAGCGGGTAAAAACTGCAAAGGGCCGTAAAATCGGTTCCACCCGCTGGTTGGAACGGCAGTTAAATGACCCCTATGTCAAAAGAGCGAAAGCCGATGGCTATCGTTCTCGTGCTGCCTATAAAATATTGGAACTGGATGAGCGATTCAAATTCGTCCGTAAAGCGCGGGCCGTGGTCGATCTGGGGATTGCGCCGGGGGGCTGGGCACAGGTCATTCGTAAATCTGTGCCAAAGGCCAAAATTGTCGGTATAGACCTGCTTCCGGTAGATCCGATTGAGGGCGTTACCATTTTCGAAATGGATTTCATGGACGATAGTGCTCCTGACTTGCTTATGGATGCCCTGGGCGGTCCCCCCGATCTGGTCTTGTCGGATATGGCAGCGAATACCGTTGGTCATCAGCAAACCGACCATCTGCGGACCATGGGGCTGGTTGAGGCCGGCGCCCATTTTGCTGTCGAGAACCTGCAAGAAGGCGGAGCTTTTGTGGCAAAGGTTCTGGCCGGGGGGACTGATAAAGATTTGCTCGCTTTGCTGAAAAAACATTTCAAGACTGTCAAACACGCCAAACCTCCAGCAAGCCGAAAAGGTTCATCCGAATGGTATGTCGTGGCGCAGGGCTTTAAAGGGCGGCAAAATCAGGGGTAGGTTTTGCTTTGTCACGGTCCAAAGTTCACACAAGTCACACAGGTGGTTTTTCGTAAGTTATTGAATATAAATCGAAATTTTCTAGCGGCGTTCTAATTTTGGACATAGCGCCATGAATGACCCCTGCACAAGCATAAGGTGAGAAAAATATTCAGAACTGAGAAAGAGCGGGTAAACTATCATAGGGCAAGCCGGTTAGGAAAGCAGTTTAAGCATGGGGCCAAAATATATAGCCGGTAAAAATATCTCACAAGTCGCGCCGCCAATCGGACAAATCATGTCCGTCAATCCGATGAGCCAAAACTGCTTGATGTTATTTCGACTTGCGTGCTTTCGCGATCATTTCTTTTAAACCATTATAGCCGACTGCGCCGACCTCTGTTTGATTGCCGATTACAAACGCGGGCGTGCCAGTGAATTGCAGCTTGCGCGCGATCTGGATATTATTTTGCAGCTCTTTACGGGCTTCGGGTGATTTGATGAATTTACGGGCGGCTGCCATATCCAGTCCGACCTCTTTGGCCGCACTTTCAATGGTTGAAGGGGTAGGACGCCCGGTGGCGAACATGGTTTTGTGGAATTGGTAATATTTCCCCTGTTTCGCAGCGGCCAGCGCCATTAACGCGGCATCATTGCTGGCCTCGCTAAGTATCGGGAGTTCGCGAAAGACAACCTTGATATTCTTGTCTTCCTTCACAATCCGGTCAATGTCGGCGGTGGTTTGTTTGCAATAAGGGCAGGCAAAATCGGAATATTCGACAAGAATGACATCGCCATTGGGATTTCCAGCATAGGCATTCCCGGCAAAGGGACTTTCAATCTCGGCCCGTATGCCGTCAAGTGCTGCTCCCTTTTGCCGGTTTTGCAAAATTTCTACCGCCTCGGGGATGATCTCAGGGTTTTCGAGGATATAATTCCGCACAATAGCTTCGATCGCGGCCTGTTGCTTGCTGTCAATGCCCGCGGCCAATGCGGCCTTTGCGGCTTCGTCACTTGCTGATGCGCTATTTGCCTGCATGAACCAGACGGCTGCACCCGCAGCTATGGCCATAATGCCACCTGCCATAATCATCCACTTTCTTTTAATATTGTCCACATGTCACCATTTCAAAAAGGTTCCGGCTTCCTTGCGGAAGCTTTCTTCAATTGTCCACAATTGTTACTAAAGGGGGGCGGGTAGCAAGATTAACGTCGCCGCTTGTCTGCTCGTTCAAATTCGTTTTTCGCGATCAGCGAGATATCCTGTGCACGGATCCATTCCGGTGTGTTTTCCGTAATACCGGACATGGCGATTTGCGAGCTGCGGATTGCGCTGCTGTAATTGCGTTGCAACAGAGCGCTTTCCGCGGTTGCAAGCTGTGCGCGAGCGGTGTCACCTTGACGCGAATACACAACGCCTAATTGATACCATGCAAACGGATTTTGATTGTCCTTTGCTACTGCGGCTTTCAATACGCGCTCGGCTTCCTCAAAATGGGACTCGTCCTCGGTGGCGATAAGCGCATGACCAAACAGACTGGCGATCAGAGGGTGGTTATTGGTCAGTTGGACCGCTTTGCGTAACGAGGCAATGGCTTCTTCCGGTCTACCGGACTCCAACAATATCTGTCCACGTAGTTCCAGGAAATAAGGGTCTTTCGGAGCATCGTTTAACAGATTGGTGACTTCTGCCAATGCGCGGTCGGGATAAGCGCTTTTGTGCCAGGCATAGGCGCGGGCATAGCGTGCGGGAACGCTTTGATCGCTTTCAGGAAATTCCCGTAAGGTCACCGCAGGTTCGCTGGTATAGCCGAGCAATTTTGCCTTGACCCGCTGGAACCGTTTCTCAAGTTCCGGATCAGGAGGCGTATCCCATGCCGGGTCGGCCTGATAGACATCGCGGAGCAGTGTGATACGTTCTCCTGATAGCGGGTGGGTGCGACTATAGCTGTCTTCTTGCGGAATACCGAGGCGGAATTCGTAATTTTGCAGCTTCTTGAAGAAATCAATCGACCCTTTGCCGGTAATACCCGCTCCGGAAAGATAGCGCGCGCCCGCTGAATCGGCGCTGCGCTCCTGAACCCTGCTAAAGGCTAGAAACTTGCTGGTAGCGGCTTGCTGACCTGCCGCCAATATACCTGCTCCGGCATCTCCTGCACCAGCAGCAATAGCCGCGGCGCCCAGTATAAGACTGAGTATCGTGATGCCGGTCGCCGTTTTTATACCTTCGTTAAACCGGATGATATGCCCGCCGGTAATATGGCCAAGCTCATGGGCCATGACACCTTGAATCTCGACAGCGCTTTCCGCTTCTTCGATGGTTCCGGAATAGAAATATATACGCTGCCCACCTGCTACAAACGCATTGACCTGTTTGCTATTGATCAGGACAACATCAACATCCTTGGCATCCAGTTCAGATACTTGCACCAATGGCGCGACCATATCACTGAACAGGGCTTCGGTTTCTGCGTCCCGTAGAATGGACTGCGCTGCCACCGGCTGTGCGGTGATAGCGACTATCGCGAGTAAGGCCGTGATAAATTGTCCAGCGCGAAACAGGGAAGCGCGGGACAAGCGCGCACGGGACAGGGATGCACGGGACAGGGAGAAACGGGCAAAAAGCGCATGTTTTCTATGCTGCGGCGCTGTTATGATATTCCCCTGGGGCATATATTTCCTCTGAATGTAATCCTGGCGAATAGATATTCCTGTAACGAACCCTTAATCCAACAGGCTGAACCTGCGATGAAATGCTGATGCTAACAAGCAGCGGCCTGCCATCCTTGCTATGGCAGTTGATATCAGAAGTTGTGCCCCCGCTCAAACGAGGCGTTTGTTCGGAGGCACATATAATTAGGCCAATAATTGCTCTCAGTAGATTACTACCGGCCACATATCTTTAACCAAAGGTCCGTTGCCACCATCCGGCACGCGGAGCGGCTTTCTTTTTGGTTCCGTCATCTTTTTCGGTTCCGCTATTATCGGTTCCGGATTCTTTGGCATCATTGCTTTTTTCAGTTCCAGAAGACTGTTCAGCTGCTTTTTTCTCAGAGGACGTTTCTTTCCCGGAAGGCGCTTCTTTTGTTACGTCTTCATCGGCTTTTTTCGCTGAAGATTTTTTAGCCGCCGGTTTTTTGGTTGCTGGCTTCGCTGGCTTATCATCAGCTTTTTTAGCTCTAGCTCGCACTGCCTTTTTTGCAGCCGGTTTCTCGGCTTTGGCTGCATCAGCAGTTTCCGCTGTTTCTCCAGCTGGTTCCGCCGCTGTCTCTGATGTTTTCTCGGCGGTCGCCTTGGCTTTGCGCGGGGCGCGGCGGCGTTTGGGCTTTTCCTCGACCTCTTTCACTGCGGCATCTTCTGTTGCCACATTTTGGTCAGGCGCCTGTTCCGGTGCCGCATCCGAAGCACCGTCTGATGTGTCGGCTTTCTTGCGCGAACGACGGGCTCTTTTTGGCTTTTCGGCTGGTGTAGCTGTTTCTTCGGTCACAGCTTCAGCGCTGCTTTCCGCCGGACTATCTGAGGCTGCATCCTTCGCCGCTACGGCCTCGTCATCTGAAGATTTGCGGGTGCGTCCGCCGCGTGAACGGCGTGATTTTGGCTTATCACCATCTTCGCTGTCCGGTTTCGCGGTGTCCGCATCAGAAGCAACGGCATCCTGCTTTTCGCTGTTGTCGTTATCACCATTGCCGGTGTCATTATTACGGTCGTTACGCCGGCCTCCGCGTCGTCCTCTTCGTCCACGACGCTTGCGGGGGCTTCCGTCCGTTTCGTTATCCTGCTCTACTTTATCAGAGGATGCGTCATCTTCATCCTGATCGACAATCGGTTCAAATTTCGGCGCATTTTTTGGCGGGCTACCAGAGCCCTTAACTTCCATCCGAGCGCCTTCTATCTCTCCGTCGGGCACGATTTCTACTGAAACGCCGTAACGCTTTTCGATCTCGTCAATTTCATGCCTTTTGCTGTTCAGAACATATATAGTCGCTTCCTGACTGGCCGTAAGGGTGATTTGGCTGGCTTTACCTTTTGCGGCTTCTTCCTCAATCAGGCGCAGAGCCGATAGAGCAGAGGATGATGCCGTGCGGACAAGGCCGGTGCCTTCACAATGCGGGCATATTTTTGTTGATGCTTCCAGAACGCCGGTGCGGAGGCGCTGGCGGCTCATTTCCAGCAAGCCGAAGCTAGAAATACGGCCTACCTGAATACGGGCGCGGTCGTTTTTCAATGCATCACGCATCGCTCGCTCAACTTTGCGGATATTGCTTTGTCGGTCCATGTCGATGAAATCGATCACCACCAAACCGGCCATATCGCGCAAGCGTAGTTGGCGGGCAATTTCCGCTGCGGCTTCCAGATTGGTTTTGACTGCCGTGGCTTCAATGCCATGCTCGCGGGTGGAACGGCCAGAGTTAATGTCGATCGACACCAGTGCTTCGGTCGGGTTGATGACCAGATAACCACCGGATTTCAACTGGACCTCCGGCTGATACATGGCGGAAAGCTGATCCTCTACGCCGTAACGCTGAAACAGGGAAACCGGGTCAGCATAGCTTTTGACCCGCCGGCTATGGCTGGGCATTAGCAACTTCATGAAATTTTTGGCGGCGGCATAACCGTCTGCGCCTTCGACCAGAACTTCCTCAATCTCGCGGTTATAGATGTCACGGATCGCCCGTTTGATCAGATCACTATCGCTATGGATCAATTTGGGAGCTACTGCACCCAATGTATTTTCGCGCACTTCATCCCACAGTCTGGCGAGATAATCAAAATCGCGTTTTATTTCCGGTTTCGTGCGAGAAAGCCCGGCGGTCCGAACGATGCATCCCATCGTGCTGGGTAGATTCAGATCCGCAATGATGGACTTTAACCGTTTCCGGTCACCGGCATTATTGATTTTGCGACTGATGCCGCCGCCATGGGATGTATTGGGCATGAGAACGCAATACCGTCCCGCAAGGCTGAGATAGGTGGTGAGGGCAGCTCCTTTGTTGCCGCGCTCTTCCTTGACAACCTGTACCAGAACAACCTGACGTCGTTGAATAACGTCCTGAATCTTATACCGTTTTCGTAGGGCCATGCGCTTCTGGCGTGCCTGGTCACTGGCTTTGGCCACGTTGTTGCGCCCACCATTGGATTCACCTTGTCCGCGATTACGGCCTTTGCCGCGTCTACGGTTGTTGCGGCGCTTGTTCGCTGATTCATTGCCGTCATTATCGGAATCATCACCGGCTTCGTCATTATTATCGACGTCGCTGTCATCATCGTCGCTGTCATCACTGTCGCTGTCATCACTGTCGCTGTCGGCATCATCATTGGGAACTTCGCCTTCGGTGACGTCAATCGTATCAACGCTATCATCTTTTTCTACTTCGACCAGCGCGGTATCCAACTCTTCGGTGGCTTCGCTACGCACCATATCAGCAGGCGATTCATCTTCCTCTTCTTCTTTCGCGCGCAGGGCTGCTTCTTCGGCAGCATGCTCTGCTTCTTCGGCGAGCAGACGTTCACGATCTTCCTGAGGGATTTGATAATAGTCGGGATGAATTTCGCTAAATGCCAGAAATCCGTGACGGTTGCCGCCATAATCAACAAATGCAGCCTGAAGCGAGGGTTCTACTCGCGTTACTTTTGCTAGATAAATATTGCCTTTTAACTGTTTGTGATCGGAGGATTCGAAATCGAATTCCTCAATTTTGTTCCCTTTTACGACTGCCACCCGGGTTTCTTCCTGGTGGCGCGCGTCGATTAACATGCGCGTGCTCATTCAATATACTCCTGACATGGCGCGGCGGAAATTTACCCGGCGGAGCCATGCAATATAAAAGGGATGACGTCTTCTTGCGCACAGCCAAACCAATGGCTCTCCATCGATGGGGGGCGGGCGGCGTCATCCGGTTAAGTTCAAACATCTCTGAAAAAAATGTGTCTGCAACAAATACATGGCCCGGGCCGTTAGCCAGGGACTTTCCGTCCATAGAAACACTTCCCTGTGGAAGAGTTCCGGAGCCGGAGATGTCATGCCTCATGTCGCGTCAACCTGTAAGTGCAGGGCTGATGCCCCGCTTAGTTCGTGTCTTTTAGAAATTTTCTAACGACACAAATGGTGTGCTAGCACCGTAATTGCAAATCGGCAATACAAACTATCATATGGTCAGATTACTATATCGCCACTCATCTGCTGTGATTATATCACCGGCGGCAAGCGGAGTGGCTATAGAGACAATCCTTATTAACTATTTAATTTTACAAGATAATATGGTTAATCCTTCATTGTAAAATAACTCTCTTCTATGGCCGGGTGCCAACTATATTGCGGACGATATGAATTTTAACTGGACCGATAGAACAGGCTGGCTGCATATGATGCCCATGTCTTTTGTAGCAATTTTAGCGTCCACGCTATTGGCCTTATGTCCTGCGAATGCCGGTTCCATTACATTGTTTCAGGAAAGTTCTGGATTAAAAGGAGATTTTGGCAATTCCCAGCATTTCAGCGCGGTATTAAGTGACCATCTTGTAATGAACAGCTTGCCAATGGGGAGTGGCCGCCATGTTTTACCTTCAACGACCAAATTGCGGGCCGAACCGCCTAAATCCTCTTACAGTGTAAAAATGCCTCTCGGTAAACCCCAGACCAAGCTTGTTTTACCTAAAATATACGGTCCAAAAAACCAAAACCGCCCGTTGGTGGTCATTGATGCCGGTCATGGCGGTCATGACCCGGGCACGGTTTCGCCGCATGGCGGCTTGTATGAAAAAAATATTGTGCTCGAAATTGCTAAAGCAGTCCGGGACGAGTTGGTTTCCAATGGCCGGATTCGCATAGCATTGACGCGAGAAGGGGATAATTATCTGTTTCTGGAAGAAAGATACGGCATTGCCCGGCGACTGAACGCAGACCTTTTTATTTCTATCCATGCCGATGCCGCTGGCAATCCGTTGGCTTCCGGCGCGACCGTATATACATTATCAGAAGTCGCATCAGACCGGGAAGCAGCCAAATTGGCAGCGCGTGAAAACCGGGGAAATATCATAAACGGTGTTAATCTTGGTGAGGCTAATCGCGAGGTGTCTTCCATATTGATTGATCTCACCCAGCGCGAAACAATGGCCAAATCTGCTGATTTTGCCAAATTACTGATCCGCGAAGGAGAGCGAATGATAAAATTTCGCACCAACCCGCATCGCTTTGCTTCACTGGTCGTGCTGAAAGCGCCGGATACGCCGTCAGTATTGTTTGAAAGTGGTTATTTAACGAACGAGGAAGATGTTGCGCTTTTAGGCTCCCAGACAGGGCGATCAAAGGTTGCGATCGGTATCGCCAATGCAATCGAGGCGCATTTTGCCCGAAAAGCGACGAAACATTAGTTGCGAGACATTCGTTGCTTTGTGCGCGATGCCCGGGGAAGATTGATGGTTGCGGCTTAATGCTTTGTGCACTCCCGCTCCAATTTAAGCAGTTTGATTTTTTCGTCGATATTTTCTGGATAATGCCTCTGATGGTGCTAGATAGCGCAGTATATGGTCAATACTCCCGATACCGATGGCCCCGAAGCCACAGAGAGCCTTGCGTACAAGCTGGAACGCAATAGTGGCGGTTTTACACGCTGGTTGGGCAGGCTATGGAAGAAGCCCTGGTTCCGTATTCTCTTGGCGTTCTTGGCATTATGCCTAATCGGCTGGATGCTGATCTGGTTTCTGTTCGCGCGTGATTTGCCTGATGCGAAAATGCTGAAAGAATATGAACCGCCATTACCGACTGTTGTTCGCGCCTATGATGGTGAACCGGTGCACAGCTATGCCAGAGAAAGACGGGTACAACTACAATATAGCGATTATCCGGTCTTGTTGATCCGGGCCTATCTCGCTGCGGAAGACCGGACATTTTTTGAACATGGTGGTCTGGACTATCCCGGAATTGCGGCTGCGATCATCACCAATCTCACCAGAAGCGGTAGGCCGGTTGGTGCCTCTACAATCACGCAGCAGGTTGCCAAAAACCTGCTTTTGACAAATGAGCTTTCCTACCGCCGTAAAGTCCGTGAAGCCTTGCTTGCCTATCGAATAGAGGAAGTGCTCACCAAACAGGAGATATTGGAACTTTATCTCAACCAGATTTTTCTCGGTCGTAACGCTTATGGTGTGCAAGCCGCCGCACAGGCATATTTTGGCAAAGATGTAGACGAGTTGGAGCTTCAGGAAATGGCCTATCTCGCGATTCTGCCAAAGGGGCCGGCCAATTACCGTCCGGAAAACAACCAGGAACGGGCCATCTCCAGACGGAACTGGGTGCTGGGCCGGATGCTGGCCAATAAATGGATTACGCGGGAGCAGCATGATGTGGCGACTGTCCAGCCTTTAGAGACCATCCGTTCGCGTGGCGAACGATATGAGCGGGTCGGTGGTTATTTTATTGAGGAAGTGCGCCGTCAATTGATCGAGAATTTCGGAGAAACCGAAGAAGATGGCTCGAACAGTGTATATGCCGGAGGCCTGTGGGTTCGTACTTCCCTAAATCCGCGATTGCAGGAATATGCCAAGGATGCTCTGCGTAATGGTTTATTGCGCTATAGTCTTGGTAAGCGCTGGAGCGGGCCGATTAACACCATTAAAATAGACGAAAAATGGGCGCAGCGGCTGGCATCGACCTATATCGCTACTGATTATGACGACTGGCAAATCGCTGTGACATTGGAGCGGCAGGGGAAAGGCGCTGAGATCGGATTTTCCGACGGAAGAACAGGCGCGATAGCCAGTGCGCCTGACAAGCTGGCCGCTGGTGATATAATTGCTGTAAGTCCACAAGGCGGGAGCAACTATGCACTACGCAATGTGCCCAAAGTGTCAGGCGGGATGGTCGTGCAGAATCCGCATAATGGCCGTATATGGGCGATGCAGGGTGGTTTTGATGATCGGATGAGTGCGTTCAACCGCGCAACGCAGGCAGAGCGTCAGCCGGGCTCGACGATCAAGCCGTTCGTCTATGCGACTGCGCTTGACCAAGGCATGACCCCTGCGTCTATCATTGTGGATAGCCCGTTCTGTGTATATCAATCGGCGTCGCTGGGGCGGAAATGCTTTCGCAATTTCGGTAACTCAAGAGGGGCCGGAGAACAGACTTTACGCTGGGGCGTAGAACAGTCACGCAACCTGATGACAGTGCGCGCCGCCAATGATGCTGGCATGGAAAATGTCGTCAAAACCATCAAGACCATGGGTATTGGTGATTATGAACCATATCTTTCATACGCGTTGGGGGCAGGCAGCACGACAGTACAGAAGCTGACCAATGCATATTCGATGTTGGTCAACTATGGGCGTGAACTAAAGCCCACTGTCATTGATTATGTTCAGGATCGGCACGGAAAAGTGATATTCCGGGCAGACAAACGGATTTGCGAAGATTGCAATCAGGTTGATTGGGACGGGGGACGGATGCCGCGTCCACGTCCTGTCGGGAAACAGCTTATGAACCCGATGACCGCTTATCAGATCGTTAATATTATGGAAGGCGTCGTGACTCGCGGGACGGCGCAACGGCTGCGAAGCCTTGATCGTCCGTTATTTGGTAAAACCGGAACGTCGAACGGCCCCACCAATGTCTGGTTCGTAGGTGGATCGCCGGATATGGTAGCGGGTGTCTACATGGGCTTTGACCAGCCAGCGAATATGGGCGGCTATGCACAGGGCGGGACATTGGCCGCGCCGGTTTTTAAAGAATTTGCTGAAAAAGCTATGAAGGGAATGCCGAAGACGCCATTTGTCGCGCCGCACGGAATCCGGATGGTTCGGGTTGACCGCAAGACCGGCAAGCGGGTTTTTGGAGGCTGGCCGTCTGACGACCCACGATCGGCAGTCATATGGGATGTGTTTAAACCGGAAACTGAACCCAGACGTTCTATTCGCAAAGAGGAATTGCTGGCCCGGCTGGAAGCCAAGAAGGCGCAATTGAAAGCTGCCAAGATTGCCGCGCGTAACCGGGCAGCAAATGCAGGAAACCGCGGGAATGCACAAAATGATAGTGAGTTTCTTCAAGAAGAAGGCGGTATTTACTAGAGCAGCTTTTCAAGCTGGATGCTGCTTGAAAGATATGCACTGGTTAAAGAATATACACGCCGACCCTTGGTGCTAGCATTATTCTTTGCCTAACAGTGGCCATTTTACTGTTTCCCTGCTGACAGGGGGAGAAAGCCCTGCTATCGGCGCGCTATGACTGAACGCTCTCATATTCGTAATTTTTCGATCATCGCGCATATTGACCACGGTAAATCAACGCTGGCCGATCGGCTGATCCAATATACTGGTGGTTTGAGCGAGCGTGAAATGAGTGAGCAAGTGCTCGACAATATGGATATCGAGCGTGAACGCGGTATTACCATTAAGGCGCAAACCGTTCGGTTAAACTATACCGCGAAAAATGGTGAGACTTATGAACTCAGTCTCATGGATACGCCGGGCCATGTTGACTTTGCTTATGAAGTGTCACGCAGTCTCGCTGCCTGTGAAGGGGCACTGCTGATCGTTGATGCGGCGCAGGGCGTGGAGGCGCAGACGCTGGCCAATGTCTATCAGTCTATCGAGCATGATCACGAAATTATTCCGGTTTTGAACAAGATTGATTTGCCCGCCGCCGACCCGGAAAGGGTGCGTACGGAGATTGAGGAAATTATCGGGATTGATGCCTCTGAAGCGGTGCAGGCCTCTGCAAAATCGGGCATCGGAATAGAAGATATACTCGAACAGATAGTCCAAAAGATACCGCCACCCAGCGGCGACCGCAATGCACCATTGAAGGCCATGCTCGTCGACAGCTGGTATGATCCCTATCTGGGCGTTGTCATTCTGGTTCGTGTCAAAGACGGTGTGCTGACCAAAGGTCAGCGAATCAAATTCATGGCGCAGGGGACCGAGCATCTGGTCGACCGTGTCGGCTGTATGCGGCCAAAGATTGAGCAACTGCCTGAGCTGGCCGCAGGTGAAATTGGTTTCATCACCGCGCAGATCAAGGAAGTATCACAAACCGCGGTCGGCGATACGATCACTACGGTCAAAGGCGGGGCGGCAGAGGCGCTGCCAGGCTTCCAGGAAGTGCAATCGGTTGTTTTCTGTGGTTTGTTTCCGGTTGATGCCGCCGATTTTGAAAAGCTGCGTGAAAGTATCAGCAAGCTGCGTCTGAATGATGCGAGCTTTAGCTTCGAGATGGAAACAAGCGCGGCGTTGGGGCAGGGGTTCCGCTGTGGTTTTCTGGGACTATTGCATCTGGAGATCATTCAGGAGCGATTGACCCGTGAATATGATCTGGATCTTATTACGACGGCGCCTTCTGTTGTTTATCGTATGGTGATGAATGACGGATCGGAACAGTTTTTGCACAACCCCGCTGATATGCCCGATGTTGTGAAAATCGCGGATATTGAAGAGCCATGGATTGAAGCGACCATCTATTGCCCGGACGAGTATCTTGGCGGTATCCTGAAACTCTGTCAGGACCGGCGCGGGATACAGAAGAACCTGACTTATGTCGGGGGCCGGGCGCAGATCATTTATGAATTGCCGCTCAACGAGGTGGTGTTTGACTTTTACGATCGGCTAAAGAGTATCTCGCGCGGTTATGCGAGCTTTGACTATCATCAAGTCGGTTTACGGTCTGGGCAACTCGTCAAGATGAACATCATGGTGAATGGTGATCCGGTTGATGCGCTTAGCATGATTGTACACCGCGACGCGGCCGAAGCGCGTGGGCGTCATATGTGTGAGCGGCTAAAAGACCTGATCCCGCGTCACTTGTTCAAAATCCCGGTACAAGCGGCCATTGGCGGCAAGGTGATTGCCCGCGAAACGATTGCAGCGATGCGTAAGGATGTGACGGCCAAATGCTATGGCGGCGACATTAGCCGCAAGAAAAAGCTGCTCGACAAGCAGAAGAAGGGCAAGGCCAAGATGCGCGAATATGGCAATGTCAGCATACCACAGGAAGCGTTTATCGCAGCTTTGAAAATGGGTGACGAGAGTTAAGTAACCCATTGGGGTTAAACGTTAAGTTCTACTTCCTGAGAGGGGCAGGCCCGTTACTCTTGCAATCCACACGGTTTAATCTCATCGGGAAGCGGCGCTTTGCCAACGGGATAGAAGCGGGCAAAATAGCCGCCTAGTTCGGGCCGTTGCATAAAACCCGCCAATTGATAGCCCACCGCTTCAAATTCGCAAAAAAGCTGTTTGGGCGGCGTGCCATGCTGCGAAAAGGGGCGGTCGACTTCAACCACAATCACTTCGCCGCCATCATAGCGTCCTCCGTTCTGGTCCCGGCGAATGGCAGGGCGCAGACGCGACAGAAAAGCATAAGGCTCGCTTACCTCATGATACATGTGGACAAGAAATATACGATCAAAGCTATTTTCCGGCAAACGCGGATCATCTGGCGCGCCCAGTTTAATTGACACATTGTCGAGTGATTCCCGCGCTACCCTGTCCGCCAGCCTTTCAATCGCTTCCTTGTCAATATCCTGTGCCAATACGCGCCCGTCGGCTCCGACTTTTTCCGCGAGCCGTACCGTATAATAGCCTTCACCAGCACCAATATCGGCAACTGTCATGCCGGGCTTTATATTGGCAGAGGCCATGATCTCCTCCGCCTCTCCGCGCTTGTCGCGCGCTGTTTCGGTAGACCATTGATTGCCGGAAAGATCAGAAACAGGCCGGGAGGCAGGGGGATAGCCCCGTGCGGTTTCCAGCCGGTTGCTATCCTCCTCCGACACCCGCTTACAACCAGCTAAAGGAATCGCGAGCATTATAACCACGGAAAATAATATGGAACGATGGGCCATAAATCTAGTCATAGAAATGAACTAGGTGAGGTGAGGGGCGGGAGCAATGGTGTTTTATTCCCTATTCTGAAAATGAGGGAATTAGGCCTTATCTTGACCAGGCGTGTGAACATTGTTTGATTATGGGAAAACATGTCCCAAAAATTGCTAGTGAAACTACAACATTTGGTAATCCAGATAGCAGATCCTTGTAATTTTTGGCCTGAAACAAGTTGATTTGGCTTTTGAGAAAAAAGAGTTATACTGATGAAAATGTCAGCCGAAGGAAACATTTGGCGGCGCAGTGTGAGAGTATGCAGAAAGGATATAAGATGGTTGCAGCGGCATCCCATAAACCGGCCAGAAAAGGTCGTGCCAATGGTAATGACCTGCCCGGACCAAATGTGTCCTGGAGCAAAAAGATGAGCAATAACTGCGCCGCAGCCTTGCTTGTTTATACCATGCTGCAAATTTTCTTTGTGCTCAATTTTATCAAGACCGAAGGCATGTCCATTGCTCCTTATTTTGGACTGATATTATTGGTTGCGGTGATCATTCCATTCTGTCGCAAATATGAAAAACGCTGGGAAAAGATGGATTCCACGGGTCTCACGGCGGAAAGCCTGGCCGCCCGGTTTCGTAAGGATCAAATCATCCTGTGGATGTTGGCGCTGGGCCTGCCGTTTGTATTTGTCGGAATCATCCTGCTAATCGGCGCGATATTTTAGACAGATCATGCAACGAAACTCTGTTTTTGAAAAGACTGTCAGAAGGCAATAGGCGGATAGCGGCGTTGACCTGATCGCCGGGCGTATCTATGTCCTGCACATGCTAAAACCAGAAGAAGCGCAGGATCGCGCCGACGCCCTTATCTCCCAAGCCAAAAAAGCCGGTGCTGATGCTGCCGATGCTATTTACGTCTGTGATGCCTCTACGCAGGTGCAGATGCGGCTCGGTAATCTGGAAGATGTCGAGCGATCCGAAGGTGAAGAGATCGGCCTGCGTGTATTTGTCGGCAAACGATCTGCTACAGTTTCCTCATCCGATATGGATCCGCAGATTTTATCCGATCTGGTCGGACGGGCTATGGACATGGCGCGTGAAGCACCCGAAGATGAATATGCCGGTCTTGCGCCCGAAGAACTATTGTTAAAATCTGCTCCGCATTCAATCGACGGCGATGACGGGCTTGACCCTGATCCGCAAGTATTGCGCGAGATGGCGTTGAAATCGGAAGAAGCAGCGCGCGCCGTTGAGGGTGTGACCAATAGCGAAGGCGGCGGAGCCAGTGCTGGACGCTCCATTGTCGCGCTTGCAACCAGCCACGGTTTTTCCGGCGCTTATTCTACCAGCGGATATAGCGCCCATGCCAGCGTGATTGCCGGGCAGGGCAGCGGTATGGAGCGCGACTATGCCTTTGATAGTAAGCGGCATTTTGAGGATTTGGATACAGCCGAGGAAATTGGCAAAGAAGCCGGTGAGCGTGCAGTCGCCCGGCTGAACCCGGTGGACTTCAAATCCGGCGCGATGCCGGTCGTGTTCGATCCGCGCATCAGCAATTCAATGCTCGGTCATTTTATCGGTGCGATAGCAGGTAGCGCAATTGCCCGTAAAACAAGTTTTCTGCTTGATGCCATGGGCACGGAAATATTCGACAGCGCGATCAATATTATTGATTGTCCTCACCGCAAGCGCGGTTTGCGGTCAAAGGCTTTTGATGGAGAGGGATTGCCCACCACAAAAACCAAATTGATCGACAATGGCCGTTTGACCCAATGGATTATGGAAAGTGCATCGGCACGGCAATTGGGCTTGCAGCCAACCGGCCATGCCTCTCGCGGTGTAGGCGGCGCGCCCGGGGTCAGTGTGACGAACCTCCATATGAACGCCGGAACAATAAGCAAGGCGGAGCTTATTAGAGATATTAAACATGGCGTCTATATCACTGAATTAATTGGACAGGGCGTTAATTCGGTGACGGGTGATTACAGCCGCGGTGCAGGTGGTTTCCTGATTATAGACGGTGAGATTGGTCCGCCTGTTTCGGAAATTACCATTGCCGGGAACCTGAAAGACATGTTTGCTAGTTTCATTCCGGCTGATGATCTGGAATATCGCTATTCCGTTAACGCTCCGACATTGCGAACCGACAGCATGACCGTGGCCGGGGGATGATATTTTGCGAAATCCGCCACATTCCGATCCGTCGGGCAGGGCATGGGTGGATCGATCATGGCTGAAATCAATTACGATCAATTAGTCGCTATTGGCAAAGAAGCAGGGCAACTTGCCATGGCTGGCTGGGCTGCGGGTAAAATTGCAAGCAATGTCTGGGAAAAAACTCCCGGGCATATTGTCAGCAGCGTCGATATTGCTGTGGATGATTTTTTGAAAGATCGGCTTAACATATTACTGCCCGATGCGGGCTGGCTATCCGAGGAAACAGCAGATGACAGTCAGCGGCAGAGCAAGGATTTTGTCTGGGTCGTTGATCCGATTGATGGCACCAAGGATTTCGTAAAGGGCAAAACAGGCTGGGCAGTGTCCATCGCGCTGGTACAAAATGGCGTGCCGGTGTTCGGTATATTGGAAGCGCCCGCGATGAAGGAAACATGGGTCGCCAAATCCGGCAGCCATTCCGAAGTGAATGGCCGCGCTATAAAAGCCAGCACCAGAAAACGCTACGACGGTTCGCGAATACCGCTGGATACAGCGGATCTGCCATCAGATATTGATCTTATACCCGTGACGAAGCCCAACAGCATCGCGCTACGTATGGCCATGGTAGCGGATAATCGCGCTGATCTGGTGGCCTCGATCCGTTGGGGGCATGAATGGGATATTGCGGCCGCTCATGTGATTGCCAGTGAAGCCGGCGCATTGGTCAGTGACGCGCTGGGCCATGAATTGCACTATAATAGTGAGCATGGCAAAGCCTTTGGCGTGCTTTGCACTGCGCCGGAAATTCACGACGCGGCGGCCAAGCGCCTGTCCAAAATTGCGGAGGAGGTTCTGGCGCGTGATTAAAACATCAGGATAGCGAGCGGCTTGCCCGTCTATTCCACAATGTTTTGCGGTCCACAAACTTCGGTTTTCCAATAGCTTGGCCCAATGCCTTGACCACCCACATGAGTTTTGCGGCTTTGCTGGTAATTATACGCTGATCAAGCGCGGCGCCTTCACTTTGCTTCACGCCGCGGGCAATGTCGCCATAAATACCTGCCGCTGCTAAGACGGCCCAGCGGGAACGGAAGGGGAGCTGCGCGGCTCCTGTTCGTGCAGATGCGGCATATTGCTGCGCCAGATCGCACAGACGGGCAATGATCGGGATCAGGGCGCTACGATGGCTGTCAGCCAATATGTTATCAGGATCAATATCCTGTTCTGTCAGCCAGTTTTTGGGTAAATAACAGCGCCCGGCGCGCGCATCTTCGGCAACATCGCGGGCGATATTGGATAGTTGAAACGCCAGTCCCAGGTCACAGGCGCGGTCAAGAGTTTCGTCATCCCCGACCGGCACGCCCATGACCACCGCCATCATACAGCCCACCGCTCCGGCCACATGGTAGCAATATTGGTAAAGATCATCCTCGGATTGCGGCTGCCAGCCTTGGGCATCCAGCGCAAAACCGTCAATGACATCATGGGCGAAACGGTCCGGCAGACGACATTCCTGTGCGACCACGCCGATAGCGTCAAACGCAGGCTTGCCGGTTTGCTCACCCTTCATGGCCCGATTTGTCAGCATACGCATCATGGCGATGATGCGTTTAGGGTCCGTGACCGGTTTCATCTCATGGCCATGGTCTTGACCATCAGCCAAATCGTCACATTCCCGGCACCATGCATAGAGCAGCCACACCCGCTCGCGCGTTTGTTTGGCAAATAATTTGGAGGCAAGCGCAAAGGATTTCGATCCGCGATCAATACTGGCTTTGGCATGCAGGACCAGATTAGCGCGGTTCATGCTTTACCCTAAATCCTCGATCATAAGTTCTGCTGTAGCCTTCGCGCTGCCGACGACGCCCGGAATTCCGGCACCCGGATGCGTGCCTGCGCCAACGAAATAGAGGTTACTGATAATATCATCGCGGTTATGCACACGGAACCAAGCGCTTTGTGTGAGCAATGGCTCCAGACTGAATGCACTGCCCAGATAGGCGTTAAGGTCGCTGCCAAAATCCTGTGGCGTATAGTGGAAGCTGGTGACAATCCGGTCGTGGATGTCGGGGATCAGACGGTGCCCGATTTCGTCGAGAATACGCTTTTCATATATCGGCCCCATTTCTTCCCAATCAATCGGTAGTTTTCCCTGATGCGGGACAGGAGCCAGCACATAGAAACTGCTGTCGCCTTCGGGCGCCATCCCCGGATCGGTAATTGTCGGATGATGGAGATAGAGCGAAAAATCACTCGGCAACACGCCGTGATCGTAAATATCCTCCAGCAACTCTTTATAGCGCGGCCCGAACAGGATCATATGATGCGGAATGCCCGGCCATGTGCCTTTGATCCCGAAATGCACGACGAAAAGTGATGGTGAATATTTCTTTTTCTTGAGCGATGCCGTTACTTTTTCGCTGCGATGCTTGTGGCCCAGCAGATCGCGGTAACTATGCATGATATCGGCGTTTGAGGCTACTGCGTCAAAAGTCTCGCTCCATCCCGATTTACAGGTAACACCCGATGCACGGTCACCGATGGTGTCTATACACGTCACCGGATCGGACAGACGGATTGTGCCGCCCAGACGTTCAAAATGCTTTACCATGGCAGCGACCAGCATATTGGTTCCGCCTTTTGCAAACCAGACCCCGCCCAGCCGTTCAAGTTTGTGGATAAGGCCGTAAATGGCACTGGTCGTCATCGGATTGCCGCCGACAAGCAGGGATTGAAATGACAGGAATTCGCGTAGTTTTTCATTCTTAACAAAAGTGGAAACCTTTGCATAAACAGAGCGATAGGCCTGATACTTCATTAAAGCGGGCGCGGCGCTGATCATGGATTTGAAATCAAGAAACGGCACAGTGCCAAGTTTGACATAGCCTTCTTCATACAGGCTCGCACTATATTGCAAAAAGCGTTTATATCCCTCGACATCATCCGGTTCAATTTTGGCAATTTCCGCGTAAAGTGTTTCCGGATCGTTGACATAATCAAAATTCGTGCCGTCAGGCCAGTTCAGCCGGTAAAAGGGGGAAACCGGCATTAATTCAACATCGGCCGCCATGTCGTGGCCGGTCAGTTCCCAAAGCTGGCTCAGGCAATCAGGATCGGTGATGACCGTCGGCCCACCATCAAAAACAAAGCCGTCCTTTTCCCAATAATAAGCGCGGCCACCCGGTTTATCGCGGCTTTCCAAAATGGTTGTCTGGATACCGGCTGATTGCAAACGGATGGCCAGCGCAAGGCCACCAAAACCGGAACCAATGACGGCTGCTTTCCGGAAAAGCTCTGGTTGGCGCTGGCTTATTTCGGTCATCGTAATCCTGCTCACCTGTACTTCATCATGATGGGTAGGGCCTTTGTCACCGGAACTGGCGGGCGTCCGGTCAGCAGGGAGATTCGGTCCATTCTGGTGCTGTTACCGGCATAGAAACGCTCAATCAACTTTTCATCCTTGGCATAGGTATGTTCCAGTGTGAGATACCGTTTGTCCGGCTTTGCCGCTTGAAACATCATCGCGCAAAGCATGTGATAAAATTTGCTGTCCTGCCAGTGTTTCCGCGCATATTTGCGTAAGTTTTCATTCAGCTTATCTTGATTGATACGGGGCATGGAAGCAATCATTATCGCTGTGCGAACGGCCATGGGCAGGGAGTAGCTGGTGACCGGATGGATCAGTGCAGCGCGAGTACCAGCGCGGGCCTCTACCCCGTCATGCATGTTCCAGAATATATCAAAATCACCGCCATAAATCACCGGCAGACAGCCCGCTTCGCTCCGGCTGATCTTCGTAATGTTCCAGTCCCTGTCTCTCGCATAATCGGCAATGCGCTGATGACAGGCTGCTACATTCAGGTCACTGTCGGCGGAATAATAGGTGTCCTCAACAAAAACGTCGGTTGCGTTAAATGGCAGTGCGTAGACAAAACGATAGCCGTCAATCTGTTCGACTGTGGCATCTTTGACAATGGGGCGGGTCAGGCCATGCGGTTTTGCCAAGTGCAGCACCTGTCCGGCAAATTTCTGCCAGCCATATTCCAGCGCTGAATAATCACCACCGCCGCGTGCGTCCAATATGGTATCGGCGCTCAGCGTTTCGCCATTGGAAAAAACAATTTTTCCAGAATCAATTTTACTTATTCTAGTGTTAGTTAATAGGGATTCCTTCGGTAATATCTGGCGTATAATATGATCAAAATTCTCAGATATTATGGATCGGTATCCGGTATTCAGTGTGCGATTATATTTCGGAAAACGGACATCATAGCCTTCCCATTGAAACGAGATTAACGGTTCGACAAGCCAGAGATCGCTTGGCGCAATATCGCTTTCGAAAAATGACCAGATATGATTGCCGCCAAAAGTTTCTCCGGCGTCGATTAGTGCGACCGATAAATCGGGCTGCAACCGGCGCAATGCTAAAGCGACCAATCCACCCGCCAGTCCGCCGCCTGCTATCGCCAGATCAAATTGCTGCGCTTTCATATAAAGTCATTAGCCTATGCTAACCCGGTGGGAAAGCCTGTCCTGGAGCATTGGGCATAAATAGACTGCTTTCTGCTTGCTCGCGGCAGGGACGAGGCATAGCGTGTAAACGTGAACTACATCCTCGCCATTTCCTTGTCCGCTGCCGTAATGACGGCGATTGTTGGTGTGCGTTATTTGATCACCAGCGGATTTTTTGCATGGCTGACCCAGCGCATCCGCCCCGGCCATTATGACAGGTTAAAGCCCCAGATATCCCGCGAGATCCGCTGGTCACTCTATTCCGCAGCGATCTATGGTATTCTGGCAGGAATAGTGGCTTGGGGATGGCAAAATGCCGGCTGGACAAAGATTTACACAGATATTGGTCTATATCCGCTTTGGTATCTGCCGGTTTCATTATGTATTTATTTGTTCCTGCACGACACATGGTTCTACTGGACCCACCGTTTGTTTCATCGACGCGGCTGGTTTGAGATTGCCCATGCTGTACACCACGATAGCCGGCCACCCACCGCTTGGGCAGCTATGAGCTTTCATCCCATTGAAGCTATATCCGGTGCGATCGTAATCCCTGCTCTGGTCATCGCAGTTCCGGTTCATGTTGGTGTTTTGGGGCTTGTCCTGTTGATTATGACGTTTATGGGCGTCACCAACCACATGGGTTGGGAGATGTTTCCACGCTGGTTGGTTCATGGCCCATTAGGGCACGGGCTTATAACGGCTACGCATCACGAAAAACATCATAGCGCGTATAGAGGAAATTATGGGTTATATTTTCGGTTCTGGGACAAGGTCTGTGGCACTGATCTCGGGCTTGGCACTTTTGGCAATGTTTCCGATCAAGGTAATGGCTAACCAGACGGTTGCTGCCCCTGAACCAACGGCTACGCTTGATATTTTAATATCGGGGTTACGCTCGACCAAGGGCAATGTGCTTGTGTGCTTAAGCTCTAACCCCAAATATTTCCCCGATTGTGGCAAAGACAAAGAGGCACGCAAAATTAAAGTTCCAACTTCCAACGCGAGTCATTTGCAGATTAAAAAAGTAATGCCCGGCACCTATGCAGTGGCCCTGATCCATGATGAGAATAGCAATGGCAAGATGGATATGAGCCTGTTTCTGCCCCGCGAAGGTTTTGGTTTTTCGCGCAACCCGAAAATTGGCATGGGGGCTCCCAAATTCAAATCGGCCCAGTTTACGGTCGGGTCAGAAAATTTGAATTATACGGTGAAAATGAAATATATTTTGTGATCTCTCACTTAATATATTTGGAACTTTTGCCGGTTTGCCGCATTATTAAGAAATGAGATTTTATCCCTACGCAAAATTAAACACAGCCACCCGCGCCATTGGCCTTGGTGCGGCGTTATTACTAACCACAACTGCTTACGCGCAAGAACAAGAACGCCCTGAAAGCGTTTTTGACGGCGATTATTTGACCATTGGTGCAGGTGTGGGAGTCGGGTCCAGCTATGTTGGTTCTGATGATTATGTTGTATCACCCTTGCCGGTGGTAATTGGCAGCGTTGCAGGAATTGATTTTCAGCCGCGCGGTCCCGGTGTTGCCGTTGATGTGGTTCCCGATGCCGAGGACGCAAAGGTTGATTTCATATTCGGACCTGTCGCTCGCGCCCGGTTTGATCGTAATAATTCGATCAAGGATGATGTCGTCAAACGCTTGGGGAAGCTGGATGTCGCTGTGGAGTTAGGCGGTGTCGCAGGTGTGCAAGTTAACCGGGTGCTACATCAATATGATGCGCTGACGGCAGAAATTGATATGCGCTGGGATGTTGCCGGTGCCCATAAAGGGAGGGTGATCTATCCCAGTTTAACCTATTTCACACCGTTGAGCCGGGGTGTCGCGGTCAGCTTCTCGGTAAATGCCGAACATGTCGATGATGATTTTGCTGATTATTATTTCAGCATTGATCCCGCTGGCTCTACTGCAAGTGGACTTCCCGTTTTTAACGCTGAAGGGGGATGGAAAAATGTTGGAGCAACCCTGTTTGCCGGTATTGATCTTGATGGAGATGTAACCAATGGCGGGTTTGGATTGTTCCTGATTGGCAGCTATTCCAAATTGCTCGAAGATGCCAAACGCTCTCCGGTGACTTCCATTCGTGGCAGTTCAAACCAGTTTTTCGGCGGTATCGGGGTCGGATATACGTTCTAAACTCGTTAATGGACCGCTGGTCTAGTCAACATCCTCAACATCAACTTTCTCGCCCGTTACGCGCTGTGATAATGCGGCTGCGATAAAGGGATCAAGGGCTCCGTCCAATACATCGGAAGGCGCACTGGATGTTATTCCGGTGCGAAGGTCCTTGACCATCTGATAGGGCTGCAAAACATAGGAGCGGATCTGGTGACCCCAACCAATTTCAGTCTTTGCCTGATATTCGCCACTGGCTTCTGCCTCGCGCCGCTGCAATTCGGCCTCGAACAGGCGCGCTTTTAGCATGCCCATGGCCGTGGCACGGTTCTTGTGCTGGCTACGGTCATTTTGTGAAGCGACAACAATGCCGGTTGGCTGGTGGGTGATACGCACGGCGCTGTCGGTGGTGTTAACATGCTGGCCACCCGATCCGGAGGCGCGGTAGGTATCAATTTTCAGATCGCCTTCGTTAATCTCTACCTCGAAACTATCGTCGATTACCGGATAGACCCAGACACTGGAAAAGCTGGTATGGCGTTTCGCGGCGCTGTCAAACGGGGAAATGCGAACCAGTCGGTGAACTCCGCTCTCGGTTTTGGCAAAGCCGTACGCATTCTCACCTTTTATTTCGAGCGTGGCGGATTTGATCCCCGCCTGGTCCCCGGCCTGATAATCTACCATTGTGACTTTATATCCGCGTCCCTCGGCCCAGCGTTGATACATTCGCAGTAGCATTTCGGCCCAGTCCTGACTCTCGGTCCCGCCAGCGCCAGCGTGGATTTCCAGATAGGTATCGAGATTATCAGCCTCTCCGGAAAGCAACGCCTGAACCTTGTCGCGGTCTGCGCGGTCGGCGAGCTGGGCTAAGGTCGCGACTCCTTCATCGGCAAGATCATTGTCGCCTTCTTCCTCAGCCATTTCGATGAATTCGAGGGCGTCGTTCATTTCCTGTTGAATTTCCTTGGCCGCCGTGATGGATTCATCAAGCCGTCGCCGCTCGGTCATTACTGCTTGTGCAGCGCTTTGGTCATCCCACAAGGTCGGATCTTCGACCCGCGCATTCAGTTCATCAAGCCGCCGCAAAGCAACGTCCCAGTTGAGCGAAGTTTTAAGCAGGTTGAGCGCCGCGTTGATCCGGTCCACATGCCCCTGAGCTTCCGCACGCATTACTAAGTCTCCAAAAATATCTTGGCGTTTCGATTAGACGATATGACGGTGATGTAAACAGGCGATGATTTCGATCAGGGGTTTTTCATCAGCTTTTCTGATATTAAAACGCCTTAACCGAATCTTTTTTTCCCGGCCATTGCCCGGTGCGCCATAGCCATGGTGGTTAGCTGGGCATTCACGCGGATACAGCTTGGCATCACGCTGGCGTCGGTGACATAAATATTGGAAGTGCCATGAACGCGCTGGTCCAGATCGACCACGCCCTTTGCCGGATCGACATTGATCGCATTGCCGCCATGGGGGTGCGAGCTGGACAAAACGACGTCATCCGGTTCGATAATGGCTTTGGCATAAAAGGCATCAATATCCGCATCGCTCATGCTATTGCGTAGCGTCTGGCCTTTTAACAGGGCGGGATAGACTTCAACGGCACCATTAAGAAAATGAACCTTGGTCATGGTGGCTAAGGCACGGCGGAGCAGGGCAAGTTCTGGCTCACCGATTTTCAGCTTCAGCTTGCCGCCCACCATTGTGCCAAGGCGATCGGCGGGGAACAGCACGCCAGCAGAAACCAGCCGGTTATAATTGTGCATTCGCCGGAAATGCTCGTCAAACCAACCGGGAACCAATGTTGCCATGCTCATCGGTGGCTGAAAATGGCTTTCGATCAGATAATCGCCGCGATCAACATAGGTGGCCATCTGATCCTCGTTCCAGACATTCATGTCGTGACCCTCCGGCATCAGGGCGACGACCGGGCATGCGATGTTAAGCGAAATACCGCTGCCGCTATTATGGAAACCACTGTCGATCAAAAGTTTGCTGGACGCCAGCGCACCTGCGGCTACGACAACGCCTTTTCGCGCGGCTATGCTGCGTTTGCGGCCATCGCGCAGAGTGATTTGGACAGATTTTGCTACGCGTGTTCCATTCTTATCTTCTTGCCAGATGATTTTTGTCGCCTCTGCGCCGTCTAATATGCGGGCGGGTTTTTCACGCTCTACGCTAACAGCGTGCGACAAAAAGCTCTCCGGCATGGCTTTCTTGCGGCCATAGGGGCAGCCGGTGTTGCAATAGCCACAATAGACACATTCGCTGTCGGGTTTCTGTGGACCATAGTTTTTCCGGAACCATGCGGTAATTGCCTGCTTGTCCATCGGGTCCGCGGATTGCGCCGCATATTTATTCCAGCCATCAACCAAATGCGGCCCGTTGTTGCGCCCGCTTATCGGTGATATTTCGGATACTTCCAGCGCGCTTTCTATCGCTTCATAGCTGGTAGTCAGTTCCGACTCGCTAATTGGCGCGCCCAGTTTGGCCCAGCTTTTATACACATCCTCCGCTTGCGGGTGGACAAGCCCCGGATGCTTCATTCGCAAACATATACCATTGTTAATCACAGTCGAACCGCCGACAACACGGCCCTGAAAGACGATGACATCACGGTCACGGGTGGTTTGCAACGCGCCGTCTTTGAACAATCGCGCTGTCATACGGGCTTCTTCGTGCGTAATGCGGGAGGATGGGTAATGATGACCCGCCTCCAATATCAACACGCCATGCCCTTCATCCGCGAGAGCCGCAGCCGCCACCGCTCCGCCGGCACCAGAGCCGATGACGATAACGTCAACTTCTTTTGGAATCGCGTCATGGCCGACAAAAACCTCCGCTGTTAGATCGCGTTTGGTTTCGCGCCTCACTGGCAGTTCGTCGGGGGCAGTACGATCACGCTGTCCGGGTAATTCATATTTTAGCCGCTGATATATCGGATTATCGAAATTCTCTTCTTCATCGCCATATATCCAATGGCCGTAATAGCCCGCCAGAATGACGCCCTTCGTGCGGGCTATATCCTGAAATAAATCTACGCGGCTGTTTTGCAAGCGGCGGCGGATTAAGGTCTGGCGCAGCTTTGGTGAGGCAAGAAAGAAGAATGGCCCACCAAGAATCAGGAACAGACCATAAAGCGCCATCCCGATTTCTTTTGGCTTGTCGCCATCAATATTCGAAAAATGCTCTTGAAGATTTTCAACCACCTGCGCGGGGGATATTGCCATTGGCGTATTGTGGAACAGCGCCTGCGTGAGCGCTTTTAACATGCTTGCTTGCAGTCGGTTGAACGGTTTTTTCACTGCATTTTCCTAACGTCTCTTTTGGGAGCAGGTCATTTTTGCATGTGGGCTCTAAGTTTTGACATGACCTTATGAGGACGGGGACTTGTTGAGGCGGGACCGTTCAGACAAAAAAATCCCCGACAAGCTGTGAAGCTGCCGGGGATGTTTTCATTCTGGCCAAAGTGCCGCTTATTCCGCGAGTGGAGCAGCAGCGCTAGGATCTTCGGGAAGGCCACCCAATTGTGTCACCATTTTTGTATAGGCGTCGAGATAGGCGAGGGCCATGACCCGGCCTATCTGTGTATTGGTATAACCGCCGCCAGCTGCACCGGCCAGAACGCTACCAAATAGTCCGCCGGTACCACCTCCGAATTTTACGTCGGATTTACGTGAATAGCCTTCGGTAATGCGCTCCATTTCTGTGGTACGCACGTTAACCAGAGACAATGTCACATTGGCTTCTTTTTTGTTGACTTTGAGGCCGCCTACCAAGCCACCGAATACTCCGCCGCCCAATGCGCTTGCGATACCACCGAGGCCGCCGCCGCCGCCGGATTTGCTATTGGCCGAAATAATGTCCGGAACGATGACATAATCGGCTGCTTTTACTTGACGCTTGCCGATATTAGAGCCGCGTTGCAATTCACCGGAATCGCCCAGAGCCCGTTCAACAGCCCGGCTGGCAAGACCACGACCGCGATCCACCAGGCCAAAGCAGCCGGAACGTGCGACAAAGGTTTTAATCAATGCTTCGGGTGATCCCAATTCATAGCGAACCCACCAACGGTTCTCCGGTTCAACTATCGCAATCGTACCCAGCTTTTTATAGCAGACAGGGATCTGTGCAACGCCGCGATCCTGTGCCTGCTGCCCTTTGGATCTTCCCGCGGCCAATGCATTTCCGCTGGTAAGCGCAATAGATGATATGGCTATTGTAGTCATAATTTTCTTTAACATAATCTTCCCTCTATTCTAAAAATATAGTTTTAACAAAATGAACTAAAATGAATTGTTACTGACAATTATCAGGTCAGCTTGCCCCCTTCAGTCATATAGTCCGCAAATTGTGATTTATCGCTTTTTGCGAAGGCCGTGCAAATGTTAATAGATATAATATGTTCTTCCCGATGTGATCTATAGCACGTTTTCGACATTTTGATTGTGTCCAATTGTATCGGCAAAATACCAAACAAAAAGCTAACGAACTTCTCCAACTCTTTTCTTTTAGATTTATGCCGTTAGCATGGATGTGAAAATAGAAAATCCGGAGTGAGGAAGGAACGTGCATGCGCCATATCGCGATCATCGGATCAGGACCAGCAGGTTATTATTCGGCAGAAGCGGCCCAGAAAAAATATGGTGATGATGTAACTATCGACATTATCGACCGGCTACCGGTTCCTTTTGGTCTGATTCGGACGGGCGTTGCTCCGGACCATCAATCCATTAAAGCCGTATCGCGGCGGTATGAGAAGACCGCATTGGGTGACAATGTGCATTTCGTGGGCAATGTGTGTGTCGGAGATGATGTCAGCGTCGCGGAACTGCAATCTCTATATGATGCCGTGATATTGGCAACCGGCGCACCGAATGACAGACCGCTGGAGATTAAGGGCAGCGAGCTGCCGGGTGTAGTGGGCAGTGCAGCCTTCGTCGGCTGGTATAACGGACATCCCGATTACAAGGATCTTGATCTGCCGCTTGACGGGAAATCGGTTGCGATCATTGGCAATGGTAATGTCGCTCTGGATGTCGCACGCATATTGGCCAAGACAGCGGATGAATTTTCCGGCAGCGATATTGTTGCTCATGCGCTAGACGAGTTGACCCATAGTGGCGTAAAAAAAATCACCCTATTGGGACGGCGCGGACCCCACCAGATCGCAATGACGCCCAAGGAACTGGGCGAACTGGGACAGCTTGAGCGTGCTCAGCCGGTGGTCGATATTCAGGATTTTCCGGACGAAAATGATGATGCGCTGCTTGAACCGGGAAAGCGCAAATCTGTTACCCATTTGCGCGACTTTCATGCAAGAGCAGGCGAGCTTGAACATAAGCCGGTCAAGATCAATTTCGACTTTTTTGCTATGCCAGTGGCGATAGAAGGCAGTGATAAGGTCGAAAAGATGATCGTCGAGAAAACAGAGCTTGATGCACAGATGCGGTCGATCGGAACCGGCGAGCGATATGAGTTGGACTGTTCGATGGTGATTAGCTGTATCGGCTATCGCACCCCGCCGATTGAAGGCGTGCCCTATGAACATAGCCGGGGCCGTTTTACCAATGTCGAAGGCCGGATATTACCGGGGCTTTATTGTGTCGGATGGGCACGGCGCGGGCCAAGCGGGACTATTGGCACGAACAAACCAGACGGCTTTGCAATTATCGAGGCGGTGGCCGAAGATATCGGGGCAGGGACCGGAAAGGAAGGCCGCCAAGGACTGGACCGCCTGCTAGAGAGCCGCGGTGTGGAGGCAGTCTCTTTCCGCGACTGGAAAAAGATAGAGGAAGCGGAAGTCGCAAATGCGCGTGAAGGCGCACCGCGGGAAAAATTTACCGATGTTGCCGACATGATCGCCGCGAGTGGGGATTAGTCCAGCCAGTCGCGCAAAATATCGTTAACTTTTTCGGGCGCTTCTTGCTGAACCCAATGCGAGACTCCAGCTAATCGCCTTAAAGTAAAATTGGGAACCCACTCTTCGGTTCCTTCGGTGCATTTGATATTAAGCGCACTGTCTTCTTCGCCCCATATCATTAATGTGGGCAGGTCGATTTTCTTGTCATGCACCTCCACACTGTTCCCATGGCGTAGCAACGCGCGGTAATAGTTGACCATTGCTGTTAACGCACCGGGACGCATTGCCGCACTTGCATAGATATTCAGGGCTTCGTCCGGAAAATTGCTCTGGTCACAGGCCATGTTGGTGAACGCCTTCTTTATCGCTCTGCCATTGCCACGAGAGAGTAAAAGTTCCGGGAGCCAAGGAATCTGAAAAAAGAAAATATACCAGCTTCGCCGCAATTGCCGCCAGTGACGTATCTCGCGTTTGGCAACCATCGGGTGAGGCACGTTCATGATTACCAATTGTTTGAGCGGGCGAATTTGCTGTATTGCGAATGCCCAAGCTATAATCGCGCCCCAGTCATGAGCGAATATCGTGATTTCTCTGGCGCCGCTGGCGTCGATCAAGGCCGCGACATCGGCGCATAGATGATCCAGCGCATAATCACGCAATGTTTCCGGTTTGCTCGACCCCCCATAGCCGCGCATATTGGGGGCCCAGACACGGTATCCTTGTTCAACCAGTATCGGAATTTGAAAGCGCCATGAATAATGCAGTTCGGGAAAGCCGTGGAGACATAGCGCCAGCTTGTCGCCTGTTCCGGCCTGAGCCACTTCAAATCTCTGCCCGTTAGCCGAGACATGTTTGATTGCAATGCCGCTGTCAGGTTCCGGTTGCCAAGATGCTTTTCTATCCATGATATATTGTTAACAGAAGATAGCTTTAATCATCCAGTTAAATCTGTTACGCTTAAAAAAAATAAAAGGAGAGACTCGATGCATGACATGGTAATTCGTGGAGGTACGGTAGTTGACGGGACGGGCGGAGAGCCGTTTGTTGGTGATGTTGCCATTGACGGAGACCGCATTTCACTGGTCGGGACAGTGACAGCGCAGGGACGCGAAGAAATTGACGCTACCGGAAAGATCGTCAGCCCGGGTTTTGTTGACATTCATACCCATTATGACGGGCAAGCGACGTGGGACGATGAAATGGCTCCGTCAAGCTGGCACGGTATTACCACGGTTGTTATGGGCAATTGCGGTGTCGGATTTGCTCCGGCGCGGCCCGACCGGCATGACTGGCTGATCGGTCTGATGGAAGGTGTCGAGGATATACCGGGCACGGCGCTGGCCGAGGGAATGAACTGGAATTGGGAAACTTTTCCCGAATATCTCGACGAGCTGGACAGAATGCCGCGCACTGTGGATGTTGCGACACATGTTCCGCATGGCGCTGTACGTGCCTATGTATTGGGTGACCGGGAGCGGCCCGGTGCAGTGCCGACTGACGATGATATCGAGCAGATGTCTAAAATTGTTGAAGATGGCCTGAAAGCCGGAGCGCTTGGTTTTTCAACTTCCCGCACAATCCTGCACCGCTCGGTTGACGGGGAGCTGGTGCCCGGTACGACTGCGACCAAAGAAGAATTGATCGGCATTGGCCGCGCAATGGGGCGTGTTGGTTATGGCGTCTTTGAAATGGCATCCGACCTTAACCGCGAATGGAATGAATTTGACTGGATGGGCGATTTGAGCCGTGAAACCGGTATGCCCGTAACCTTTGCGGCTTTGCAGTCGATTGCCAAGGATCAAACACTGGACGAGCAAATTGCCAATATGCGGGCGCAAAATGATAATGGTGCCAATATTGTTGCCCAGATTGCCCTACGCGGCAACGGTATTGTCATGGCATGGCAGGGCACAGTCCATCCGTTCATGCGTCATCCAAGCTGGTTGGAGATGGAAAATCTGTCATGGGATGAAAAATACGCGAAATTGAAAGACCCTGCTTTCAAGGCGCAATTGCTCGGCGAAACCAGCACACCGCCTAAAGAAGTAGACATGATGCCAGTGTTTATGATCGTGACACAGGGATGGGCCGCGCAGTTCGAGATGGATGAGGATTTCAACTACGAACCGAAAGCCGACGAAAGTATAGCGGAGCGCGCGAAAACTGCAGGAAAATCACCGGCCGAATATGCCTATGATTTGATGATGACAGATGACGGCAAGGGCTTTATTTATTTGCCACTGCTTAACTATAATGACGGGAACCTCGATTTTCTTGAGGAATTGCAACAGGCTGACGACACTGTAAACAGTCTGTCAGATGGCGGTGCACATTGCGGCACTATTTGCGACGCGGCAAGTCCGACCTTCATGCTGGAATATTGGGTGAAAAACCGGGATCGGGGCACGATAAGTCTGGCGCATGCAATTAAACGGCAATGCCTCGACACCGCGCGGCTCTATGGCTTGAATGATCGCGGATTGCTGAAACCTGGTTATCTTGCCGATGTGAATGTGATTGATATGGACCGGATTAAGCTCGGTAAGCCGTGGCTGGCCTTTGACTTGCCCGCAGGTGGTAAGCGTCTGCTGCAAAAAGCGGAGGGCTATGATTATACGATCAAGTCCGGGCAGGTCACATTCAAAGGCGGCGTGGTGACAGACAAACGCCCCGGCGGCCTGATCCGTGGTCCGCAACAGGTCGAGCTGCTGGAAGCAGCAGAATAGAACATATATGTGCTCCGCATCAAATGTGATGATGCGGAGCACAAACATTTTGGCTTTTGGTTTTAAAAGGCTTTTTGCCAACCAATAGTCAGCATCCAGTCGCCGGCCATTTGTGGCCCGTTCAGGTCCTGATAGACAGGCGCGCCGACTTCAATTCCCAGCCTGTGACCGGCCAGTGGGCCATGTGTCCCGACCAAATTGATGCCACCAATTATATCAACGCGCTCACCGCCCTGAAAATCGGGGTTAGCGGTCTGCACCGGCCCCATAATCATCGGGTCGATTCCCTGAACTTTGCCGGTTGAGCGGCCCATGACACGGCCAGACAGGCTGATCCACTGGGCAGGGCGATAGCTGACCCAGGTTGTGAGTTCGTGGACATCGCCAAAACGGTATCCCTGATCATTGGTTCCCGTGCGGATTGTCCCTGAATATTGCGAACCCATTCCAATCGCGCCGTGCCAGCTTTTATAGGTCACGGACGGTTTAAGATCCCAGGTTCCCGATCCACTTTGCATCATATAAGGTATGCGGATTGTTGGCTCCATGCCCATAGGCGTAAGGATTTTCGCGGTTTTGGTTGTTGAGCCGGTCGGAATCGAAACAGCAGCGCGAACATTAAGCTCATGCTGATCCTCTCCTTTACGATCAGCTACGCCAAATATCGGAAAAATGCCTCCAAGCGTGATGTCGCCAAGTCCTTTGGGATTGGTAGAAAATGTGCCCTGGATATGAGTGCCCGCTGCATGGGCAAAAGTCGTATGCTCCATCTCCTTTTCAACATAATTGCCCATTGCGAGCAGCGTGATCCAATCGGTCGGGGCATACATGGCTCCTACCATCGTCATGTCGGTCCGCATTTCCGTGGGCACGATACGAAGCGTTGGCGGTTGTCCCGGCATGGCGGCAAAGCGGTTGGGGATGCTAGTCACAATGTCTTCAGGTGATATATTGTTGGTTCCGATCTGGTTGCCGCTCATCTCCATGTGCATATGACGAACGGAAAACATAAACTCGCCCTTTTTATGGGCGTGATCGGCCATCACGCCAATGGGCGCATGGTCGTCGGCCCTGACATCATGGGCAAGAGTAGGCGTAGCAAAGCAAGCAGCGACAAGCGCGCCCGCCAAAAGCGAATATTTCATAGATTTTTCCTGTAATTGTCTGAATTTGTAGCTTCCGGAGTTATCCGGGAAGCCGATAAATAATGTCAGACGGTTACAGGCGGTCCGGTTGAGGGCGGCAGATCGATCCGGTGACGGATAGCAAAACGGCGCTGTGTTTCGGGTTCATGGGGCGCAGCAACCTGATCACGGAGCGCTATTGTCGGCGCGGAAGCGAGGAGAGCGGCTCCGGTGGCAGCGGCAAAGATACACACGGGGTTGGCTGCTTCCGGCGCATCCTGTTCAACCGGACCGCCATAAACCAAGGATAGTAAAGCATAGTCGGGATGATCCGGAGTGATGGCCAAGCTGGTGTCGGTATGGCCGGAACATAATTTAATGGAAAAACCGTCAGAAGACTGCCCCGGCATAAAACCCTGCGGCGTCAATGCGGTAAGAAATACCGCCAGCAGTGCCAGCGGATATAAAAACAGGACCGGTGCGCGTCTATAAAATGGCATGACTTACAGGCTTCTGCCTAAGACAGAGATGCCACGGGCAGTAAATAGGCCTCCACAAAAGCAGTTTTCAGCACAGATCATGCTATCCTCGGAAAGGCCAAATTACCCATTCGATCCGGACATGCTTATACACGCATAGGCATCAGCACATAGAGCGCCGAGCTTTTGTCATTTTCGCGTATCAATGTCGGAGCACTTGCATCGGCAAGGTGAAGTTCGACATTGTCGCCTTCAATACCGCCCAATATGTCGAGCAAATAGCGAGAATTAAAGCCGATTTCAAAAGGATCATTTTTGTATGAACCAGGCACATCTTCTGCTGCTGTACCGTTTTCTGGCGAAGTGACGGACAATGTGATTTTGTCCTCGCCAAGCGCCATTTTAACCGCACGGGTTTTTTCGGTTGCGATAGTCGATACGCGGTCAACGCCTTGTGCAAAGCTTTTCGGATCAATTTTCAGGATTTTGTCATTTCCGGTCGGAATGACGCGGGTATAATCCGGGAAAGTTCCGTCGATCAATTTGCTGGTCAGGATGGCCGTGCCAAGGGTGAAGCGGATTTTACTCGCGGACAGATCAATCTGGATGGATGCTTCGCTGTTTTCATCCAAAAGTTTACGTAGTTCGTTTACGCATTTACGCGGGACAATCACATCAGGCATGCCTTCGGCCCCCGCAGGGCGTGGCAAGGTTACACGGGCCAAACGGTGCCCATCGGTAGCAGCGGCTTTCAATACCGGTGTTTCTTCATCCTGCACATGCAGGAAAATACCGTTCAGATAATAGCGCGTTTCCTCGGTTGAAATCGCAAATCTGGTCTTATCGATAATCTGGATCAGTGAAGCCGCTGGCAATTCGAAACTGGTGGGTAATTCACCTTCGGCAATGATCGGAAAGTCATCACGGGGCAAGGTTTGCAGGTTAAACCGCGCGCGGCCTGCATTCACCTTCATTTTGCCATCGGCAGCATCCAGTTGCACCTGCGATCCATCAGGCATTTTACGAACTATATCAAATAATGTGTGCGCGGAAACTGTAATGGAGCCAGCTGTTTCTACCTGCGCCTCGACCGTGGCGACCACTTGCAGATCAAGGTCGGTTGCCATTAATTTTATGCCGCCACCTTCGCTGGCTTCGATTAAAACATTAGACAAAATGGGGATAGTATTGCGCCGCTCAACCACTGACTGGACGTGGTCCAGACTTTTAAGCAGTGCTGCGCGTTCAATAGTCGCTTTCATAAGCTGTCCTTCATTTTCTGTCCCCGGCGGTGTTTAACCACGTTGACCACTGTGTCCCATTATATGCCCCAGAGCTGTGTTCGGGCACGGCAAAAGACTCCGTCCAGTTCACAGATAGTCATCGCTTCATTAACAATATCGACCGATAGGGCAAGCCCGATACAAAGCTGATGAAATATAATGTCATGAAAATCTGTGGAAAAAACCCCTAATGCGGCTAAACCCGTTAGAGATATCATCCATAGACATAGTTCAGGGGTAATTTAGATCTTAGATATGAGTAGTTTAATCAAGGATATGGGGACAAACGGGAAACGGCTGTTTATCGCCCGTCATGGAGAAACAATTTTCAATCTGGCCGGGCGGATACAAGGCAATGAAGCCCATACTCCGTTGACCCAGCGCGGCTTTGCCCAAGCGAATGAAATGGGTAGCGCACTGGCACGTTATCTGGAAGATTCCGGCAATGATCTGGAACTGGTCGCTTCCGACACCGGACGGGCGTTACAAACCCTGTCGGTGATATGCGAACATATTAATATGGACTGGCATCAGGTCGCCGCTGATCACCGGTTGAGAGAAATTAATATGGGCGAATGGGAGGGAATCTATTATCATGCGCTTGATGGCCAACTCCAGATTGACAGGGAACAGGGCTTGTTCCTCAGTCAGGCACCGGGTGGAGAAAGTTACAGCGATATTGTCGGCCGGTTGAAAGATTGGATTGCCGAGCAGAGCTTTGAACGCGACATGCTGTTAATCAGCCATGGTATGACCAGCCGGGTTTTGCGCGGTTTGTTGACCGGGCGAGAACCATTGGAATTGATCAGTGCGCCCATGGCCGAAAGTCTGCCTCAAGGCTCAATGGTGCAGATTGTCGATGGCGTGGAAACAATAATCCACCTCGGGTCAGGAGAGAGCGAAAAGGCATGAGGGTTTATGCCGTGCTTTTTATCTTTGTTTTGATTGTCGCAGCCGGTCCGGCAGCGGCAAAGGTTTCGCTTGGCATTTTCAACAGTTGGGGCGCGTTCCGCGATCCGGCCGTCCCGCGTTGTTACGCCATTGCTGAGTCAGAGGAAATTACCGGCAAAGCACAGCGCAAATCCTATGTCTCGGTTGGCTACTGGCCACGGCGCAATATTCGCGCACAGTTCCATGTGCGGTTGAGCCGGGACCGTTCAACCAATAGCCGGGTGATGGTCGGAATCGGGGGCCGCCGGTTTCAACTCACGGCCAACAGGTCGGATGGTTGGTCTCAAGATCGCAAAATGGATGCCGCGATTATAAAGGCGATACGTTCGGCAAATAGCATGACCATCGAAAGCACAGGTCGCGATGGTCGCCCGATTGTTGACGCCTATCTTTTGCGCGGCGCTGCTACGGCAATTGATGCTGCCTCTCTGGGTTGTTCCAAACAGCATTAATTTACGACTGACCCGCGCTATTACACTTGTTAATAGAATATAACGGCAAGAAATGCGTTTTTCTTCGATTATTTGTCAAAAATAGGCTATAATGCCGCCAAATAGTTTCGTGCGTATCCGGTAATTGATTTTATAGTCATCCAGCTGAGGGTTCCATGAACAAAGCAGCCAGTATAATCGTTGTAAATATTCTTTCTTTGGGGCTAGCAGTCGCGCTATCTCCGGCCAGTTCAAGCACGGTTGCTACCGCTGCGGAAGCCGGGAAAGCAGATGTAGCCAAAGCAAATAAAGCCGATATAGCCAAACGTGCCGGAGCACCCCTGTTCGACGGATTGGGTGACTATAACCGGCCCATCACAACGACTTCACAATCCGCTCAACGCTACTTTAATCAGGGAATGATACTGTCCTTTGGCTTTAATCATGCCGAAAGCATCCGCTCTTTCCGTGCAGCGCAAAAGCTGGACCCCCAGTGCGCCATGTGTTTCTGGGGGGAGGCTTTGGCAACCGGTCCCAATATCAATGTGACGAGCAAGGGTAAGGCGGTGATGAGCGAAAAGGACCGTCGAGCGGCTTATAAGGCCATTAATCGGGCGCTGGCGCTAAAAGACAATGCATCGCCCTTGGAACAGGCGCTAATCGAAGCGCAGGCCAAACGCTACAACGGCGATCCGTCTACCCAGCGAGAGCCATTGGACCTTGCTTATGCCAATGCGATGGGAAAAGTGGTGAGCGCCTATCCCGAGGATGACGATGCAGCAGCAATCTACGCCGAAGCGTGGATGAATACGATGCCTTGGGATTATTGGTCGGCAGACGGCAAGCCAAAGGCAGAGACAGAAAAAGTCATTGCCGCACTGGAACGGATAATTGCACGTAGCCCGAAACATCCACTGGCATTGCATCTTTATATACATGCAGTCGAAGCATCGAATAACCCGGGCAGAGCGGAAGATGAAGCCGATGCGCTGGCTGGTCTTGTCCCTGCTTCCGGGCATCTGGTGCATATGCCTTCCCATATTTATTGGCGTGTCGGGCGCTATGACGACGCGGCAAAGGCCAATATTCGCGCAGCGGCTGTGGATGAGGAATATATTGCTGCCTGCAATGCTCAGGGGTTTTATCCAGCGCTCTATTACCCGCATAATATCCATTTTCTGTGGGCAGCAACCAGCATGGCTGGACAGAGCGAGCTGGCGACGGATACAGCAAAAAAACTGGCCGCCAATGTCCGGCTTGAACAGATCGAGCAATTTCCGACTGTTGAGTTTTTCAAGACAATCCCGATTTTAACGCTAACCCAATTTGGCAAATGGTCAGAGATCATGGCGCAGCCGGCCCCGCCCGATAATCTCGATTATTCGAACGCGATCTGGCATTATGCCCGTGGTATTGCGCTTGCCAATACGGGGGATAGCGCCGGGGCAAAGGCCGAACGTGCCAAGCTTGCGGCAGTAAAAGACTCAGTGCAGATACGTTTTCTGGACAATGCGGATTATCCCGCCAGTGTGCTGCTGAATATCGCTGATGACTTGCTTCAAGGTGAAATCGCTTTGAAATCCGGCAATTTTACTGAAGCGGTCAAACATTTTCAGCACGCTGTGAATAGACAGGATGAGCTGCCCTATATGGAGCCGCCTTTCTGGTATTATCCATCCCGCCAGTCTTTGGGTTTTGCGTTGATGCAGGCCAAAGACTACGCAAAGGCCGAAGCAGTATATCGCCGTGATCTGGAAGATTATCCACGCAATGGGTGGTCAATGTCGGGACTGGCTGAGGCACTGTCCGCCCAAGGTAAAGCAGAGGAGGCGGCCAAGGCCCGGTCAGCGCTTGATGTGATTTGGTCTAAGGCAGATGTTACGTTACAAGGCTCGCGGATTTGAGCGTTGGTCTGTTGTCGGCTGCTAAGGCTGGCAATTTCAGCAGAGCCACACTATATGCGGCTTCATGCAAATGCCCGGCCATATTGATCCTGTACCGATCCCCGCGAAAGTAACCCCCCGTGATGACGGGCGCGTTGACCTGATTGGTCTTAGCGTAGCTGAAATCAAAGATGTTTTGATACAGGCGGGTCTGGAAGAGAAGCAGGGAAAACTGCGGTCAAAACAGCTTTTTCATTGGATATATCATCGCGGGATTACTGATTTTGGGCAGATGACCGATATGAGCAAGACGTTGCGGCCGTGGTTGGCGGAACGGTTTGTGATTGGTCGTCCAGACATTGTCGAGGCGCATCTGTCGGAAGACGGAACGCGTAAATGGTTGCTGCGCTCTGCGGATAAACAGGAATATGAAATGGTTTTCATTCCTGATGAGGATCGCGGAACATTATGTATTTCCTCGCAAGTAGGATGCACGCTTAACTGCCGTTTTTGCCATACGGGCACGATGCGGCTGGTACGCAACCTAACGCCCGGTGAAATCGTTGGACAGGTCATGCTGGCGCGCGATGATCTGGGTGAATGGCCCAAAGGCGTGATGGATTTTATTGACGAAGATGACGCTGAAAATACCAAAGAATATAATCAGGCGTATAAATCCGATGGACGCCTGCTGACCAATATTGTGCTGATGGGCATGGGTGAACCGCTTTATAATTTTGACAATGTACGCGATGCGATGAAAATTGTCATGGACGGGGCTGGTCTGGCCCTGTCGCGTCGCCGGATCACCCTGTCGACCAGCGGCGTGGTGCCAATGATTGCGCGCGCTGGCGAGGAAATAAACGTCAATCTGGCGATTTCGCTGCACGCGGTAAACAAGGAAACGCGCGACGAGATTGTCCCGCTCAACCGTAAATATTCGATCGAAGAATTGCTTCAGGCTTGTGCCGACTATCCCGGCTCCAGCAACTCGCGGAGGATCACGTTTGAATATGTGATGTTGAAAGACAAGAATGACAGCGACAATGACGCCCGCGAGTTGGTCAATCTGTTACGGCATTATGATTTACCGGCGAAAGTTAACCTGATTCCATTTAATCCATGGCCGGGATCTGATTATGAATGTTCCACGCCTGAACGGATCAAGGCTTTTTCCAAAATTGTGTTTGATGCCGGTATCAGCGCACCAATAAGAACACCGCGCGGGCGCGATATCATGGCTGCTTGCGGTCAGCTTAAATCGGCAAGCGAAAAGAAAAGCCGGGCCGAGTTGGATCGTCTTGCGGAAGAAAAACAAGCGGCTTTGGGATAAAAGGATATTGAAAACGGGATTAAAACCCCGTCCCTGCCATATTCGCACGGCAGATAATCGACACATGCGCCAAGCAATGGCAACCATCTGCTTTCCTTTGCCGTGCCAATTGGTAAGATGCTTCCGATGACTGAGGAGCGCTCTATCAAGCCTTTGAAAAAACACCGGCTGCCTACCCGGATATGGCACTGGGTTAACGCATTGTGCATCTTGGTAATGGTGATGAGCGGGCTAACGATTTTTAATGCACATCCACGTTTATATTGGGGAGAATATGGAGCGAATGATGATTATGCGTGGGCGGCTGTCGGATCATCGCAAAGCACTGGGTATGTCAGAATAGGCAATAGGAAAATCGATACTACCGGTTACATCGGCAATTGGCGGGACAGCGCAGGCAATATTCAGACATGGGCCATTCCAGGATGGGCTACTATCCCTTCCTATTATAGCTTGGCTGAAGGACGACGCTGGCATTTTTTCTTCGCTTGGGTGTTTAGCATTGCCCTTACTTTATTCATGATAATATCATTATTAAACCGGCATGTGCAGAGAGATATTCACATCAAACGCGCTGAATGGCAGCCGTCACATATATGGCGCGATATTAAAAATCACCTGCGGCTGCGTTTCCATGAACCGGAATCCACCCATATTTATAATATCCTACAGAAGTTCAGCTACATCGCGGTGATATTTGTCTTGCTGCCGTTAATGGTTTTTACCGGCCTTGCTATGTCCCCGGCTATGGATGCCAACTGGCCTTGGCTGACCGATATTTTCGGTGGCCGTCAATCCGCGCGATCAATCCACTTTCTAGGCATGTTTTCGCTGGTACTTTTTTTTATTTTTCACATGATTGCATTATTGCTTGCGGGTCCGATTAAACAGACTTGGGCAATGATTGCCGGGGGCGAACGGGAAGCAGTGATAAAATGATAATTAGCTCAAAAACACCATTATTGAACAGACGGTCACTGCTCACCGCGGGCACCGTAGGTATGGGGAGTTTATTGAGTGGTTGTGATGCACTGAGCCGTAATCCGTCTTTTCAGAATATATTGAGCAGCGCTGAAGGTGCCAATTTTATGGTTCACCGTGCTTTGGGTGACCGTATGCAATTGGCCAGCGAATATAATTTTGCGGATATTTCCCCGAAGTTCCGCCCTAATGGTACACGCGATCCTGGCACAGCAGATTACACAGCCAGTGCTGCGAAGGGCTTTGCGGACTGGCAATTGCGTTTAACCGGGCTGTTTGCCAAGCCCCAGAATTTTTCGTTAGCGGCGTTACAGTCCATGCCACAGCGAACCCAGATTACCCGTCACGATTGCGTTGAGGGTTGGAGCGCAATCGGTCAATGGACCGGAGTGCCACTGAAACTGCTACTTGATCTGGCGCAATTGCATAGCAGCGCGAAATTTTTGGTATTCCACTGTGCGGACAGACTGGGTGGGCGGCCTTATTATGAAAGCATCGATTTGCTGGATGCCTTTCATCCGCAAACGATATTGGCATATCGGTTAAATCAAGAAGCTCTCCCCATCGCCAATGGGGCGCCATTGCGACTTCGGGTGGAACGGCAACTGGGCTATAAACATGCCAAATATGTTACGGGGGTTGAAGCAGTAGCGACGCTGGAAAATATCGGCGCCGGTAAGGGCGGCTATTGGGAAGATGTTGCCAATTATGAATGGTATGCAGGGATTTAAGGCGATGGGTAATTTTATGCTAAAGGAGCACAGGAATGTCCATATTAGGTCGTTTATTGAACAGTCTGGTAAAGCAGGGAACACTCGTAATCGTCCATCCTGATGGTTCGATGGAGAGTTTTGGCCAGTCAGAGGCCGGATTTCCGGATATTATTGTTCGGCTTGCTGACAAAGGAGCAATGCGTCAGATATTGCTTGATCCGCGATTAGGTGCTGCCGAAATGTTCATGGACGGGCGCTTGATAATCGAGCAGGGCGACATCATGCAGCTCATTCAACTGGCTCGTGCCAATAGGCGGTGGGAACGGGGCGGGCAGTTTGTTGAAACGGGCTTTTTGAAAAAAGTTCAGGGCTATATTGCCGGCAGCCTGGACCGGTTTAACGGGCGAAGCCGATCCAAGGCAAATGTAGCGCATCATTATGATTTAAGCCGGGGATTATATGAACTGTTCCTAGACAAGGACATGCAATATAGCTGTGCCTATTGGACAAACCCTGACAACACGCTTGAACAAGCGCAGTTGGATAAAAAAGCGCATATTGCTGCGAAGCTGGATTTGAAGCCGGGCCAACGCGTGCTGGATATTGGCTGTGGTTGGGGCGGTATGGCAATATACCTGCATCAGCAATTTGGTGTTGATGTGCTGGGCATTACATTGAGCGATGAACAGCTTAAAGTCGCGCAGGAGCGAGCTAAAAAAGAAGGTGTAGCAGATAGGGTCAGGTTTGAATTGATCGACTATCGCGAGCTTGCGGAGCGTGATGCAGGCAATTTTGACCGGATTGTTTCAGTCGGTATGTTTGAGCATGTCGGCACACCAAATTTTAAAACATTTTTTCAATGTTCCGCGAATCTGATGACCGATAACGGCGTGATGCTGCTCCACACCATCGGGCGGATGGGGCGGCCGGGAACAACCGATGCGTTTACCCGTAAATATATTTTTCCGGGCGGATATATTCCTGCGCTAAGCGAGACATTGCAGGCAAGCGAGCATTTCCGCTTAATACCGACTGATATTGAAACGCTACGGCTACATTACGCGTTGACATTGCGCGAATGGTATAAGCGCACGACCGCGAACAAGAACAAGATCGTTGCGATTTACGACGAACGGTTTTTCCGGCTGTGGACTTTCTATCTTGCTGGTGCGACGGCGGCGTTTGAAAGCGGAGGCATGTGTAATTACCAGATTCAGTTTAGCCGTAATCGCCATACGCTGCCCATCACGCGAGACTATATTGGAGAGGTTGAAAAACATCTGCACGTAGAATGATAATAGTAATGCCCGGATAGGCGAACATGAAAATTATATATATTTTGCTTCCGGCCTAGCTTAATCCTTGCATATCATATTGCGTGGCCCTGTTCAGCCTGATAGGCGCGCGACTTTATATATTTTGAAAGACTGATTAATGAGCGATTCCGTCAAACGTGTGGTTCTGGCCTTTTCCGGAGGGTTGGACACAAGTGTTATTCTGAAATGGCTGCAACAGGAATATGGTTGTGAAGTCGTCACTTTCACTGCCGATCTGGGGCAGGGTGAAGAATTGGGTCCAGCGCGCAAAACTGCCGAAATGCTGGGCGTAAAGCCGGAACATATCTTTATTGATGATCTGCGTGAAGAATTTGTGAAAGATTATGTTTTTCCGATGATGCGCGCCAATGCTGTTTACGAAGGACTATATCTGCTCGGAACATCAATTGCCCGGCCGCTGATTTCCAAACGCCAGATTGAGATTGCCAAGGCAACCGGAGCGGATGCTGTCGCCCATGGTGCTACCGGGAAGGGCAATGACCAGATTCGTTTTGAGCTGGGCTATTATGGCCTTAATCCCGATGTAAAGGTAATCGCACCTTGGCGGGAGTGGGATTTAACCAGCCGAACACGGCTGATCGAATTTGCTGAAAAACATCAGATTCCTGTACCTAAAGATAAACGCGGTGAAGCGCCGTTTTCCACCGATGCGAATATGTTACATACATCTTCGGAAGGTAAAGTGCTGGAAGATCCTTGGGAAGAGGTGCCCGATTATGTGTATTCTCGGACTAACAATCCCGAAGATGCTCCCGACACACCGGAATATATCACCATTGATTTTGAACATGGCGACGGCGTTGCGATCAACGGAGTGGGGATGAGCCCTGCGACTTTGCTTGAAAAGCTTAATGATTATGGCCGTGAGCATGGCATTGGCAGGCTTGATCTGGTTGAGAACCGCTTTGTCGGGATGAAGTCACGCGGTATGTATGAAACGCCCGGCGGGACCATTTATCATGCAGCACACCGCGGCATTGAACAGCTTACTCTGGATAGCGGCGCGGCCCATCTGAAAGATGAACTGGCCCCGCGCTACTCCGAACTGGTCTATAATGGCTTCTGGTTTGCGCCAGAACGCGAAATGCTACAGGCTGCTATCGACAAAAGCCAAGAGCGTGTGACCGGAACTGTCCGGTTAAAACTCTATAAGGGGTCGGTGAATGTCGTTGGCCGCAAAGCTGATGTCGATTTTAATCTTTATAGCGAAGATGTCGTCACCTTCGAAGATGATGCGGGCGCTTATGACCAGAAAGATGCCGAAGGCTTTATCAAGCTGAATGCTTTGCGCCTCCGGTTACTTGGAAAGCGTCATCGCTAAACCATGACATGATAGTCGCAGCTTTAACCTTGCTGGCGGGGTTTGTTATACTAATTGGCGGGGGTGAGCTGCTGGTCCGCGGGGCTGTGCGTATTGCGGAGCGCGCAGGGATGTCAGAGCTGCTTATCGGTCTGACCATTGTCGGATTTGGTACATCGGCTCCAGAGCTGGTGGCCAGTGTCGAGGCTGCGCGTGCCGGATCGCCGGGCATTGCTTGGGGTAATATTGTCGGTTCTAATATCGCCAACAGCCTTTTAATACTGGGGGCGGCCTCGGTTATTTTGCCCATGGCCGTCCCGCGAGGGCCATTATGGCGTGATGGTGGATTGGCGCTGATTATGACGGCGGTGCTTTGGTATGTTGCGAATAATAGCGGGATTACCATTGCAATTGGCGCAGGGTTTATAGGTATTTTGCTTATCTATCTCGGCTACGCCTATTGGGCAGAACAAACACATGACACGGGTGCCAGCGCAGTGCATGAAAAAGCAGAGGCGCTCGAAATAACGGATACCCAATTACATTTTAAACAACCCTTGTGGCAATCTTCTCTGATTCTGATTGTGGGGCTTATACTGGTAATTTTGGGTGGTAAGTGGCTTGTTGAAGGCGCTGTTGATCTCGCTAGAATGATCGGATTGAGCGAGGCTGTTATCGGTTTGACGGTGGTCGCCATTGGAACCTCGTTACCGGAAATGGTCACTTCCGTGATTGCAGCTTATAAAGGGGCCAGTGCAGTTGCTTTGGGCAATGTTCTGGGTTCAAATATATTCAATCTGCTTCTTATCGGCGGTGTTACAGCAATGATTGCGCCGGGAACAATTCCTTTTGAAATAGCAGGTTTCGGCTTGCCTTTGCTGTTTGCTACATCTGTATTATTATTGATTTTTGCTGCCACAGGGAGAAAAATTTCTCGCTGGGAAGGCGCAGTCTTACTGTTAGTTTATGTCGGTCAGCTTGTTTATAATGTGGCTGCCATTTAAGTTTTTCGCTATGCAGAAAATTAGTTGCTGTAGAATTGCATTGCAAAAACGGGAAACATTCCCTAAGTAACATTCATCCCGACATTGTAGAGAATTTGAAGGGGCTGGCGCCGGACGGGGCCGGCACGAAAGAGTTTTGCATTATAGCTGGAACAAAATTTGACCGAAATGACTGCCATCATCGACCTTGTTAAACCTGAAGTACAGGCTTTAGGCTTTGATCTGGTGCGTGTGCAATTTATTGCTGGTGCAGATGAGCCTACATTACAGATTATGGCTGAGCGGCCAGAAACCGGACAACTTGACATAGATGATTGTGCGGCTCTGTCGCGGCGGATTTCAGCAAAGTTTGACGCGCTGGAAGAAGAAGGGCGTGATCCGGTTGAAGGGGCTTACAGGCTTGAAGTCAGCTCTCCCGGAATAGACCGTCCGCTAACCCGGGCAAAAGATTACAAAAATTGGGCAGGGCACGAAGCGCGGATCAATCTGATTGAGGCGGTTTCGGGCAAGAAACAATTGCGCGGCTTGCTTGAAGCTATTGAAGGTGAGATAATAGCGATTGACGATCGCAAGCTGGGACGTCAAACGACGCATCTTGAGAATGTGCACAGCGCCAAGCTGATTCTGACTGATGCCTTGATTGCTGCGGCCATGCCGGTTTCGACCGATGGCGCAGATGAAATTGAAGAAGATATTTTAACCGAAGAACAGGAAGACTAATCATGGCCAGTGCCATTTCTGCGAATAAGGCTGAATTGCTAGCTATTGCCAATGCGGTTGCATCGGAAAAAATGATCGACAAGACCATTGTGGTTGAAGCGATGGAAGAAGCGATTCAGAAAGCCGCGCGGGCCCGCTATGGTGCGGAGAATGATATTCGCGCGAAGCTCGACCTGCAAAGCGGTGATTTGCGGCTTTGGCGTGTGGTTGAAGTGGTTGAGGAAGTCGAAGACTATTTCAAGCAGGTTGATCTGAAGCAGGCTGAAAAACTGGAATCGGGATCGAAAGTCGGTGACTTTATCGTTGATCCGCTGCCCGCTGTTGATCTGGGGCGTATTGACGCGCAATCCGCAAAACAGGTTATCTTCCAGAAAGTCCGCGACGCAGAGCGTGAGCGGCAGTATGAAGAGTTTAAGGACCGTGCCGGTGAGATTATTACCGGTGTCGTAAAATCGGTTGAGTTCGGTCATGTCGTCGTCGATCTTGGCCGCGCCGAGGGCGTTATTCGCCGTGACCAGCAAATCCCGCGTGAGGCCGCTCGTGTAGGGGACCGCGTTCGCTCGCTGATCATGAATGTTCGCCGCGAAAACCGTGGCCCGCAAATATTCTTGTCGCGCGCACATCCTGATTTCATGAAGCTGCTGTTTGCACAAGAAGTGCCGGAAATCTATGACGGTATTATCGAGATTAAAGCCGCTGCACGTGACCCGGGTAGCCGTGCCAAAATCGGTGTGATTAGTCATGACAGCTCCATTGACCCGGTTGGTGCCTGTGTCGGTATGAAAGGTAGTCGCGTTCAGGCCGTCGTGCAGGAAATGCAGGGCGAGAAGATCGACATTATCCCATGGTCCGACGATATCGCGACCTTTGTCGTTAACGCGCTACAGCCTGCGACGGTAAGCCGCGTGCTAATCGACGAAGAAGAAGGCCGTATCGAAGTGGTTGTCCCTGATGACCAGTTAAGCCTTGCTATTGGTCGTCGCGGACAGAATGTACGTCTTGCATCTCAATTGACCGGTTTGGCGATTGATATCATGACCGAAGCGGATTCCAGCGAGAAGCGTCAGGCCGAATTTGCTGTTCGCACTGCGATGTTCCAGGAAGATCTCGACGTTGATGAAACCTTGTCGCAGCTTTTGGTTGCAGAAGGCTTTAGCGAGATGGAAGAAGTCGCTTATGTTGCTCCAGAAGAGCTTTCTAATATCGAAGGCTTTGATGAAGAGCTGGCCGCCGAATTGCAAAGCCGCGCTTTGGAAGCGTTGGAGCGCCGGGAAGCGACAGCCAAGGCAGAACGGACCGAGATGGGCGTTGAAGATGCCGTGGCTGAGCTTCCTTATATGACGGAAGCTATGTTGGTGACTTTGGGCAAAGCTGGCCTCAAGACATTGGATGATGTTGCCGATTTGGCGACCGATGAACTTGTTTTGAAGCGAAAATCCGAACCACGCCGTCGCAATGACAATCGCAAGCCTGAGCCGGACGGCGTTCTCGCTAGCTACGGCCTGACCGAAGAGCAGGGCAATGAGATTATCATGGCTGCTCGCGCTCATTGGTTTGAGGATGAAGACGAAGCGGCCCCCGCCGCTGAAGGTGAAAAAGGGGAGGACGCGAATGCGGAAACTCCCCAATGAGACGCCTTCTAAACCTTTAGATCGCGCGCCGCACCGTAAATGTATACTGACTGGGGAAAGCCTTCCTCAGGAGGGTTTGGTGCGTCTAGCGCTAAGTCCAGATGGTCAGATAGCACCCGATGTTCGTGCCAAGGCGCCCGGTCGCGGTGCTTGGATCAGTGTGGATCGCCGTGGCCTTGAGCAGGCTCAGGATAAGGGCACATTGAAAAGTGCGTTGTCGCGTGCTTTCAAGACTGGCAAGGTTGATATTCCGGATGATCTGGCTCAGCAGGTTGAAAATGCGCTTGAACGCGCCACATTAGACAGGCTGGGTCTGGAAGCGCGTGGCAGTATGCTGTTGACCGGTTCGGAAAAAATTGAAACTGCTGCCCGGCAGGGGGACGTCGATATGCTCCTCCACGCATCCGACGCTGGACGAGATGGTTCTGCGAAACTGGATCAGGCCTGGCGCATTGGTAGCGACCGTGAAGGACAGGATGTCCGTGGTCGGATTTTGCCAGTGGACCGACAGGCCCTTTCTGTGGCATTGGGGCGTCAAAATGTCGTGCATATAGGGATTATCGACCACAGAGCGGCGGAGCGAATTTCGCACATGCTGGACAGATGGTGTCACTTTAAACGATAGCCATATTGCGGAGACGAGAGTTGCGTGAGTTAAATTGAAGTTGCCTGTTAGATTATTGAAGTAATGAAATTTTTAAGGATTAAGTCTGTTCGATGAGTGAAGATAAGAAAGATACCGCCAAACCTGAACGCAAGCCTTTGGGATTGAAGCGTTCGGTTGAGCCGGGCGAAGTCAAACAGACGTTTAGCCACGGACGCACCAACAAAGTCGTCGTCGAGGTCAAGCGCCGCAAGCTGGTTGGCAAGCCGGGGGCTCAGGAAGCGGCCAAGAATATTGTGCCGGAAACTCCGGCTCCTGCGCCTGCGCCTGCTCCGGTGAAAAAAACCGCACCTGCTCCTAAGCCAAAACAGGATGACATGCTGACCCGTCAAGAAAGGCAGGCAAAATTACTGCGCGAGGCCGAAGAAGCTCGTTTGGCTGCCATGGAGGAGGCGCGTAAACGTGATACGCAGGCTAAGATAGCTCAATCCGCCGAAGAGAAGAAGCGCGCTGAAGATAAGCGCAAAGCGGAAGAGGAAAAGGCTAAAAAGGCTCAGGAAGAAATTAAGGCAGCCGAGGAGGCCGCGGCCGCATCTGTTGAAACTGATGATGCAAATGTTCCTCAGCCTGATCCAGCACAGCCCGTGTCAGAAAAACCTGCTCCAGCCAAGCCGAGTACTGCGCCCAAGCATCCACCGGCGCGCAAATTTACGCCTGTGGAGGCGCCGAAGCGACCAGAACCCAAGCCGAAGCCCAAAACTGGGCGCAGCGATCGCAGTGATCGCCGCCAATCGGGTAAATTGACCGTTAACCGCGCGCTGCGCGGTGATGATGGCGCGGCGCGTGCTCGTTCTCTTGCTGCGCTCAAGCGTGCGCGGGAAAAGGAAAAGCGTGCACAAATGTCTGGTCAGCCGCGTGAACCACGTGAAAAGCAGATTCGCGATGTAATTGTTCCAGAAGCAATTACGGTTCAGGAACTGTCAAAACGTATGGGCGAAAAAGGCGCTGACCTGGTAAAATCACTGTTCAACATGGGGTCCATGGTTACCGTCAACCAGACGATTGATCAGGATACCGCAGAATTGCTGGTCGAAGAATTTGGCCACCGTATTCAGCGTGTGTCCGAGTCTGATGTTGAAATTGACACAGAGAAAGATGTCGATCCGGAAGAAACGCTTAAACCGCGTCCTCCTGTGGTTACAATCATGGGGCATGTCGACCATGGTAAGACATCCTTGCTGGACGCCTTGCGCGGAACCGATGTGGTTGCGGGTGAATCTGGCGGTATTACCCAGCATATTGGCGCTTATCAGGTCAAAATGAAAAATGGTGACAAGATCACATTTTTGGATACGCCGGGCCATGAAGCCTTTACCAGCATGCGGCTGCGCGGAGCCAATGTCACAGATATTGTGATTTTGGTTGTGGCGGCAGACGATGGTTTGATGCCACAAACAATTGAGGCGATTAACCACACGAAAGCGGCAGATGTGCCGATGATTGTAGCGATCAACAAGATTGACAAGGAAGCTGCTGATCCGATGCAGGTTCGCACTCGTTTGCTTGAACATGAAGTGATAGTTGAGGCTATGTCTGGTGATGTGCAGGATGTAGAAGTCTCTGCGCTCAAAAAGACGAATCTTGATGAGTTGATCGAGAAAATTCACTTGCAGGCCGAATTGCTTGAACTCAAAGCCCGTCCGGATCGTCCTGCCGAAGCTATTGTAGTGGAAGCCAAGCTCGATAAAGGGCGAGGCCCGGTTGCGACCGTGTTGGTTCAACGTGGTACTTTGAAACGCGGCGATGTTTTTGTTGTTGGTTCGCAAACCGGTAAGGTACGTGCGATGATCGACGAAAAAGGCGCGCAGCTTAAAGAGGCTGGGCCATCGGTCCCGGTCGAAGTCCTGGGACTATCAGGTGTGCCCTCAGCCGGTGATAAATTGACCGTGGTTGAGAATGAAGGCCGGGCCCGCGAAGTCGCTGCTTATCGTGCAGAGCAACAGAAATTGCTACGCACGACACAAGCCCCGACATCATTGGAAAATATGTTCTCAGCTGCTGCTGACAGTGCGGTTGAGTTTCCGTTGCTCGTCAAAGCAGACGTTCAGGGATCGACCGAGGCGATTGTGCAGGCACTCAATAAAATATCGAATGATGACATTAAGGTGCGGATTTTGCACAGCGGTGTCGGAGCGATTACCGAGAGTGATGTGACATTGGCTGCGGCCAGTAATGCGCCGATCATTGGCTTTAACGTGCGTCCAAATGCAAAAGCGCGCGATATAGCCAAGCGTGATGGTGTGCGACTTAAATATTTCGATATTATCTATGATCTGACCGATGAGATCCGTGCCGAAATGGCCGGTGAACTTGGTCCGGAGAAAATCGAGAATGTCGTGGGCCGTGCAGAGGTCAAGGATGTGTTTAAATCCGGTAAGAAAGATAAAGCCGCTGGTCTGCTTGTCACCGAAGGCGCACTGCGCAAAGGCTTGTTCGCTCGCCTTACCCGCGACGATGTTATTGTCAGCGCAACGACCATTGCTTCATTGCGCCGTTTCAAAGACGATGTTGAGGAAGTGCGCGCGGGCATGGAATGTGGTGCGGTGCTCGAAGATACCAACGACATCAAGCCTGGAGATATGCTTGAAGTCTTTGAAGTTGAAGAGAAAGAACGCATTCTTTAATGGCAGATCAGTCCTTCTGGGGAGCAGAAATGATTGAAGCGTTAAAACAAGAGGACATGTTGGGCTTCAAACGCCCACCATGTTCCGAGACGCTTAATTCTCTCGTTTTGGAAGCAAATAAAGACACTGGTGCTGTGCGTATGCAATTTGATGCACCGCAAAATTTTGTCAGCCCCCGCGGGACCATTCAAGGCGGTTTTGTCGCTGCCATGATCGACGAGGCCATTGGTATCCCGGTACTGATAAAATCGGGGGGTGAATATGCGCCTTTGACACTGGATCTAAGCCTGACCTATATCAAGCCTGTGCTACCGGGCCGGGTATATGGCGAAGGACAGATTATTCGAATGGGACGGAGCGTCGCGTTTTTGGAAGCGCAGCTTTATGATAAATCCGGCGCATTATTGGTGAAAGCTACGTCCACGGCTAAGGTTGGACCCACGGTTGAATAATGGCAAAATATAACGATACATCCCCTGAAGGTCGCTCTGTGCGATTGCTTCGTGTGGGTGAGCAGATCCGGCATATCTTATCAGAACTGTTGATGCGCGGAGAGGTGCACGATGATGTGCTGACCTCTCATTCCGTCAGCGTGACAGAAGTGCGGATGTCGCCGGACTTGCGTCACGCGACGGTGTTTATAAAGCCGCTTTTGGGTGCGAACGAAGCAGACGTGCTTAAAGCGCTTAAAACCAATACGGCCTTTTTCCAAAAGGAAGTCGCAAAGCGGGTAAAGATGAAATATGCCGCGCGTCTCAAATTTCTTGTGGATGAGAGCTTTGATGAAGCCCAGCACATAGAAAAGCTGCTTCGTCATCCCAAAGTAGCGCAAGATTTGCCTGAAGAATAATCCGGAATCGATCTTCTTTAAATTACTGAACAGGAGCGAGCGGGTGAAACCACATGGCTGGATTATTCTCGATAAGCCGCTGGAGCTTGGCTCTACTCAAGCTGTTGGTGCAGTAAAACGCAATTTGCGGGAAGCAAGCCTTCTTGGAAAGGGCAAAAACAAGACCAAAGTCGGACATGGTGGTACGCTGGACCCGCTAGCTACCGGGGTGCTACCAATTGCCGTTGGTGAAGCGACGAAGTTATGCGGGCGTATGCTAGATGCTTCGAAAACCTATGAGTTTACAATTACATTCGGAACAGAAACTGAAACTCTAGATGCAGAAGGAGATGTGTCCGAAACCTCTGATTACTTGCCTTCCTTGGCACAGATTGAAGAGATATTACCGCAATTTATTGGTCTTATATCACAGATTCCGCCAAAATATTCTGCATTGAAGATTGACGGCAAGCGGGCCTATGATCTCGCGCGAGCCGGTGAAGCGGTGGAAATGAAGATGCGAAAAGTCACGATTCACGCTCTGGCAATTTCTTCCAAGCTTCAAGAGGGCTGCCAAGAAGGTCAACAGGAAGAAAGCATCGAAAGCGTTACTCTTACGGCCGATGTTTCCAAGGGAACTTATATCCGCTCTCTCGCGCGCGATATTGCGCGTGAGCTTGGGACAGTCGGACATGTCTCGATGTTGCGCCGCACCAAGGCTGGTCCTTTCACGTTGGGACATGCGATTTCGCTGGACAAACTCAATGAAATTGGTAAGGGCGCGGACATTAAAGATTATCTCTTGCCGCTTGAGGCGGGGCTGGACGACATCCCGGCTTTTGACCTCAATCCTGATCAGGCAAGACTGCTTCGTCAAGGCGTAATGCTGGATGAGCAGGATTTGATCGGGAACCCCGCCCAAAAACAAGGGCTTCACGGGCTCTTTCTGGCGACTGAGGATGATAGTCCGGTTGCACTGGCAGAGCTTGTTGACGGGACCATAAAGGTCGTTCGCGGGTTTAATATGTAAAGATGTTCGAAGGAAAAATATTATGACGATTACCGTAGAAAAAAAACAGGAACTGATCACAAAGTTCGCACAAACAGAAGGCGATACCGGTTCTCCAGAAGTTCAGGTTGCAATCCTTACCGAGCGAATTGTTAACCTCACCGAGCATTTCAAAGGTCACCACAAAGATAATCATTCGCGTCGCGGACTACTAATGATGGTGAACAAGCGCCGCTCCTTGCTGGATTATCTCCGCAAGAAAGACGCGGGACGCTATTCGAAACTCATTAAAGATCTTGGTCTCCGGAAATAAGAAATTTGAAACCGGCCTCCCGATGGAGGCCGTTTTCGCATTGGTCCCCCTGAATTTGGGGGCAGAAAAGGCGGATTTTCGCAATAAGGCGAAAAATGCCAGATAACGGGAGCGAAATTAGCTCTCAACCGCTTTCCAGCCGGATTGCTGGATAAATGAAAGCCCCCGCACTGCATAGGGCAGGCGGGACAAAGGAAAATACGAATGTTTGATGTAAAAAAAGTTGAAATGCAGTGGGGCGGACAGACCCTCACTCTCGAAACGGGCCGTATTGCTCGTCAGGCCGATGGTGCTGTACTCGCGACCCTCGGCGAAACGGTTGTACTGTGTGCAGTAACCGCTGCTAAATCGGTGCGTGAAGGACAGGATTTCTTTCCGCTCACCGTCCATTATCAAGAAAAATTCTCAGCCGCTGGTCGTATCCCAGGCGGCTTCTTTAAGCGCGAAGGCCGCGCGACGGAAAAAGAGACTCTGACTTCACGTTTGATCGACCGTCCTTGCCGTCCGCTATTCCCCGAAGGTTTCTATAACGAAATCAACGTGATCTGTCAGGTAATGAGCTATGACGGTGTTAATGAACCTGATATTCTGGCGATGGTCGCAGCTTCTGCTGCGCTGACCATCTCGGGCGTTCCTTTCATGGGGCCGATCGGTGCTGCTCGTGTGGGCTATAAAGAAGGCGAATATCAGCTGAACCCATCCATGGAGGAGGTTGCTGAAGGTGAGCTCGATCTCGTTGTCGCTGCTACTCAGGGCGCCGTGATGATGGTAGAATCGGAAGCAAAAGAGCTTTCCGAAGAAGTCATGCTGGGCGCTGTCGAATTCGCTCATGAAGCGTCCAAGCAGGTTACTGATCTGATCATCGATCTGGCTGAGCAGGCTGCTAAAGAGCCTTGGCAGCTTGATGCTGGCGACGATAATAGCGATATCAAAGAAGAACTGCGTAAGTTGGTTGGAAAAGACATTGCTGCGGCTTACAAAAAAACTGACAAATCAGAGCGTTCCGATGCTTTGAATGCGGTTCGTGAAAAAGCCAAAGAAAAATATGCCGAAGAAGACGGCCAGACCCAAATGACCGCCGGAAAGATGGTCAAGAAGCTGGAAGCTGAGATCGTTCGCGGCGCGATTATTAAAGATGGCACGCGTATTGATGGTCGTAAGCTGGATGAAGTTCGCCCGATCGAAGCGATGGTTGGCTTGTTACCGCGTACCCATGGTTCGGCTTTGTTCACTCGCGGTGAAACACAAGCAATTGTGACGACGACACTCGGTACGAAAGATGCCGAGCAGATGATCGATGGTCTAGATGGCCTTAGCTACACCAACTTTATGCTGCACTATAATTTCCCACCTTATTCAGTTGGTGAAGTAGGCCGATTTGGTTTTACCAGCCGCCGTGAAACCGGTCATGGTAAGCTCGCTTTTCGCGCTCTTCGTCCGGTTCTGCCTACAGTGGAAGAGTTTCCGTATACGATTCGTGTGCTTTCTGACATTACCGAATCCAACGGCTCATCTTCGATGGCAACCGTTTGCGGTGGCTCGTTGGCTATGATGGACGCCGGTGTGCCTCTGGCGCGCCCAGTTTCAGGTATTGCTATGGGCCTGATCCTTGAAGGCGAAGAATTTGCGGTTCTTTCCGACATTCTCGGTGACGAAGATCATCTGGGTGACATGGACTTCAAAGTTGCAGGTACCGAAAAAGGTATCACATCCTTGCAAATGGACATCAAGGTAGCTGGCATTACGCAGGAAATCATGAAGTCAGCGCTTGCACAAGCCAGTGGTGGCCGTGAGCATATCCTCGGTGAAATGAATAAGGCTCTGTCATCAGTTCGTACCGAAATGTCCGAGCATGCTCCGCGTATCGAAACGATGCAGATTAACAAAGAAAAAATCCGCGATGTTATCGGTACCGGCGGTAAGGTTATTCGTGAGATTGTTGCGGAAACCGGCGCGAAGGTTGACATTGATGATGAAGGCTTAATCAAGGTTTCTTCTTCCGATAAATCTCAGATTGATGCAGCTCTGGCATGGATAGCCGGCATTGTAGAAGAAGCCGAAGTCGGCAAAATCTATGATGGTAAAGTTGTAAATCTTGTCGATTTTGGTGCATTTGTGAATTTCATGGGCGGCAAGGATGGCCTTGTCCATGTCTCTGAAATCAAGAATGAACGTGTCGAGAAAGTCTCAGATGAACTAAGCGAAGGCCAGGAAGTCAAGGTCAAGGTTCTTGAAATTGACCAGCGTGGCAAGGTCCGTCTGTCAATGCGTGTGGTTGATCAGGAAACTGGCGAAGAGCTGGAAGATACCCGTCCTGCACGAGAACCTCGAGGCGATAAATCCCGTGGACCGCGCCGTGATGGCGGTGGACGTGGTCGTGATGGTGGTGGACGTGGTCGTGGCCGTAATAACGGCGACAAAAATGGCGGCGGTGATATTCCATTGCCAAGTTCAATCACAGAAGACTAGTTCTTTTGAACATGTACAAAAAAGGGTTCCGTGCAAGCGGGACCCTTTTTTTTGTCTTTCATTCATCTTACAGCCAATGAAAATCCGTTAGGAAACCGGAAGCTAAAAGCAGTGAATGATAACGCTTCGTTTAAAGAACTATTGGCGGGCAAGGGATTAGTGGTTAAGGGAAGTGCTATGAAAAACATGATCATCAAAACGGCTCTATTGGGCTTGTCGGTTACCACTCTTTCAGCATGTGCCGCACTGGGCGGTGGCGGAGGGGGTGGAACAGACACTCGCTATGTCGCCCGCGACGTGAATACATTGTATAACGCAGCAAAAGATCGACTTGATCGTGGACAGTATAGAATCGCCGCTGCGTTATTTGACGAGGTTGAGCGACAACATCCTTATTCTCCATGGGCCCGTCGTGCACAACAAATGAGTGCATTCAGCTATTATGTGGCAGGTGATTATAATAAGGCGATTGAAACATCACGTCGCTTTTTATCGATTCACCCTGGTAATAAAGATGCGCCTTATGCCTTTTACCTGATCGCGCTCAGCTATTATGAGCAGATTAGTGATGTGACACGGGATCAGAAGATTACCGAACAAGCACTTTCTACATTAGGTGAAGTGGCGCGTCGCTATCCCAATAGTAGCTATGCTGCCGATGCTCTGTTGAAAATGGATCTGGTCAATGATCATTTAGCAGGCAAGGAAATGGAAATTGGCCGTTTTTACCAACGTCGTGGCAAGTGGTTGGCAGCGACTATCCGTTTTCGCACGGTTATCGACAAATATGAAACTACGACCCATGCACCCGAAGCATTGATGCGATTGACCGAATCCTATCTGGCATTGGGCGTTCCCGCAGAGGCCCAGAAATCTGCTGCGGTTCTGGGGGCCAATTACCCGGGTTCAAAATGGTATGAACGCGCCTATAAACTTGTGAATAAACACGGAACAACCTGAATTCGTGCAAATTATACTTGCCATGCCCATGGGGCGTTGCAGCTAGGATGAACGTGATTTAAGAGAGAGCTGTGCTGCTATCTCTTTCCATCCGTAATATCGTCCTTATCGAAGCGCTGGACCTGGAATTCGGGTCTGGTCTTTCTGTGCTGACCGGGGAGACCGGGGCAGGTAAATCGATTTTGCTGGATTCGCTTGGTCTTGTGCTTGGCAATCGCGCGGATAGCGGATTGGTTCGCCAAGGCACCGAAAAAGCACAAGTCACCGCTAGTTTTTCTTCGCCTACTAAAGATAGTAAACTGGCATTATACCTAAGTGATAATGATATTGATCTGGAACTGGGTGAACCGCTGATTATAAAGCGTTCGGTTAAGGCGGATGGCGGCAGCCGTGCTTTTATCAATGATCAGCCTTGCTCTGCCGCTATGCTGCGTGAAATTGGTGGTTGGTTAATCGAGATTCACGGACAGCATGATGACCGCGGCTTGATCAACCCGCGTGGCCACCGCCGCTTGCTTGATGTTTATGCTGGGGTTGATGACGCAAAGGTTAGAAACGCTTTTGAAAGCTGGCAATCTGCGAAAGCTATGCTGGAAACAGCCCTGAATGATCAGGAAGCTGCTGAACTGGACCGTGAATATCTGGAGCATAGTGTAGCAGAACTAACCAATTTTGCTCCGCAACCTGGGGAAGAACAGGAACTGGCGCTGGAGCGTGCGACAATGATGAAGGGTGAAAAGCTCACCGGCGACCTTGAAGCGATTAGAACAGCCTTTGACGGATCGAACGGTGGTCTGGCTTCCCTTAGAACGGCAGCGCGGCGATTGGACCGGATATCCCAAGACCACCCTCTATTGGCAGAAGCATTGCAGGCAATTGATCGCGCTGTGATTGAGGCGAGCGAGGCAGAAGATAAGCTCAACGAGGCGGCAAATGCACTGGCTTTTGATCCGCAACGACTAGACGATATGGAAACGCGCTTGTTTGATCTTCGGGCATTGGCGCGCAAGCATCGGGTTGAGGGCGATGGTCTGCCGCAATTGCTGGTTGATCTGGAAAACCGGCTGGCGGCGATTAGTGACGGGGGCGCTTCACTGGAAGAGATGGAGACCAAAGTGAAGGTTGCAAAACAGGCCTATGTCGACGCGGCAGAGGCCTTGCGGCTCAAGCGGGTCAAGGCCGCAAAGGCGCTGGATAAGGCGGTTTCCGAGGAACTTATACCACTGAAACTGGATGCCGCGCGGTTCGAAACACTGTTGGAACCGCTCGACGAGGCCCGGTGGGGCGTTCATGGTATGGACCGGATTGAATTTTTAATTTCCACCAATCCCGGTGCGCCGCTGGCTCCGCTTGGCAAAATTGCTTCGGGCGGGGAATTGTCGCGTTTCATTTTGGCGCTGAAGGTTGCTTTGGCGGAAGAAGGCGGGGCTAAGACGATTATTTTTGACGAGGTTGATCGCGGTGTTGGCGGCGCGGTGGCCTCTGCCATTGGCGACCGTTTGTCCCGCCTGTCGGGCAGCGCCCAGTTGCTGGTCGTGACGCATAGCCCGCAAGTTGCGTCCAAGGGCAATGCCCATATGCTCATCAACAAAAGCTCCAACGGCACAGTATCGCGCACAGATGTCACTGCGCTGGACAATGAGGGCCGCCGTCAGGAAATTGCCCGGATGCTGTCGGGCGCGGATATAACGGACGAAGCCCGCGCGCAGGCGGACCGATTACTTGAGAGGGTGTGATGAGCACGATTGAGCCAACCGACCTCTCAAAAGCTGATGCAGCAAACGAACTCATGCGTCTTGCCCGTATTATTGCCAAGCATAACAAGCTCTATCACGCCGAAGATTCGCCGGAAATATCCGATGCGGAATATGATGCACTGATTAAGCGCAACAATGCATTGGAGGAGGCTTTCCCGGATTTGGTGCGCGATGATAGCCCGAATAAGCAGGTTGGTGCGGCAGTGGCCAGCTCACCGCTATCGAAAATCACACATGCACAGCGGATGTATTCGCTCGACAACGGCTTTGCGGATGAGGATATCGCCGAATGGATCGCGCGGGTACGGCGGTTTTTGAACCTGCCGGAGGGGGAGCCGGTGGCCGTGACGGCGGAGGACAAGATTGACGGCCTGTCATGTGCGCTACGTTACGAAAAGGGAGAGCTTGTGCTTGCGGCAACCCGCGGCGATGGCCAGATCGGCGAGGATGTGACTGCCAATGTCCGGATGATTGCCGATATTCCGCAGGTGCTGGGTATAGGAGAATCCTCGCTCTTACAGACTGATTCCCCCACCCCAACCCCTCCCCTGAAGGGAAGGGGCTATGATATTCCCGAAGTTTTTGAAGTTCGCGGAGAGGTCTATATGGCCAAAAGTGACTTTATAGGCCTTAACACCCGCCTGATGGAAGAAGGCAAAGCCGATGCAGCGGTGAAGAATATTGATTTTGACCCCGCAAAAATTCGCCAGTTTGCCAATCCGCGCAATGCAGCAGCCGGATCGCTGCGCCAGAAAGATGCAAATGTTACGGCCAAACGCCCGCTAAAATTCTGGGCGCATGGCTGGGGCGAGGCAAGCAGTGAGCCGGGTGAAACCGTTTTTGATGTCATGGCGTCAATTGCCAGTTGGGGCATTCCGGTATCGCCGTTGATGCAGCGGTTTGAAACATTGGATCAGATGCTGGATCATTACCGCCATATAGAGGCTGAGCGCGCGGATATGCCCTATGATATTGACGGGGTGGTTTATAAGGTTGACCGGCTCGACTGGCAGAAACGCCTTGGTTTTGTGGCGAAGTCCCCGCGCTGGGCCATTGCCCATAAGTTTCCGGCGGAACAGGCGCAAACGACGTTGGAAAACATAGATATTCAGGTAGGCCGCACCGGCAAGCTGACCCCTGTCGGGCGGTTGAAACCCGTGACGGTAGGCGGGGTGGTTGTGTCGAATGTGACGTTGCATAACCGCGATGAAATTGAACGGCTTGGCGTGCGCCCCGGTGACCGGGTGCTGGTTCAACGGGCGGGTGATGTTATTCCGCAAGTTGTGGAAAATCTGACCCGTGATGACGTGCGCGAACCTTATGTTTTCCCCGACCATTGTCCCGAATGTAACAGCGAAGCGGTCGCACAAGAGGGTGAGGTCGATGTTCGCTGCACCGGCGGTCTGATTTGTCCGGCTCAACGGTTCCAGCGACTGGCGCATTTTGCCTCGCGCGCGGCGCTGGATATTGACGGTCTGGGTGAAAAAAGCATCGCGGAATTTATTGAGGCCGGATTTATTGGAAGTCCGGCGGATATTTTTCGCCTCCATACCCATCGCGCAGCCATATTGGCGCGCGATGGCTGGCAGGAAAAGTCTGTGGATAACCTGTTGGCTGCTGTGGAAAAGAAACGCTCGGCAGACGCGGCGCGGCTGCTCTTTGGCTTGGGGATACGCCATATTGGCGTGGTAACGGCGCGTGATTTGATGAAAAATTTCACGACGCTGCCCAAATTGGCCGAAGTAGCGACGGCTGCGCGTGATGATGAAGCTGTTCGGGAAGAAATAACCGCGATTGACGGTGTTGGGCCGACCGTGGCGGAGGCACTGGCTGATTTTTTTCATGAGCCGCATAACCGCGCGCTTTGGGACGACTTGCTAAGTGAAGTCACGCCGCCCGATTATATTGTCGAGACGCGCGATAGCAAAGTCGCGGGCAAAACCGTGGTATTCACCGGCAAGCTGGAAACGATGAGCCGTGATGAAGCAAAGGCACAGGCGGAGGCTTTGGGGGCAAAGGCGTCGGGATCGGTTAGTGCGAAAACCGATCTGGTGGTCGCCGGGCCGGGAGCGGGATCAAAGATGAAAAAGGCCACCGAATTGGGTATAGAGGTTATCGATGAAGCGGCCTGGGCAGAAATTGTAAAAGCGGCAGGGTAGGTGTGGAGTTTCTGCCTTGCCGGATATAATATTCTCGTCATCCTGAACTTGTTTCAGGATCCATTATGTATATCACGTAGGTTGTGGACTCCTTGAAATAGATCCTGAAACAAGTTCAGGATGACGAATATGGGGAGTATTTTTTGGGTGCACCTAATCGCGAAACATCCGTCTGTGGCTCGATATCCATAACCCAGCGCATTACGCCGCCTTGAAACGGGGTCCAGATGCCAGTCCGGATGCCGGCCTGACGCAAAACATCGCTGGTCCAGCTATTACAGGTATAAAAAACATTATAATGGCCGCGAGCCTTGTAGAATATATCGTGCTTTCCATAACCGGCTGATGGAATAGATTGCCCGGCTTGATCCAGAACAAAGCGGCCTTTTATGGCTTCTACGATCAGCCGATATTCCGCCTCGCTGACCATGATGCTGCGCCGGAAACGGGGATAAGCCTGTGGATAGTTCAGGTGATAAACGTGCAGCAATACGTCATCACTGCCAAGAATGGCGCTTACGGCATCGCTAAAGCGCAAATCCTGCCAATGCTCGGCGTTTCGATAGACCCCTTCATGACCCCAGCCGATCATAACATGGCTGCTATAGCCCATCGAACTGTCGATATCTTCGGGCCGGATTAACGTCCGCCAATCATGCACGTCACTATAGGCGGGCATGATAATAGCGGTATGCAAACCATTGGTTTCAATGAATAATTCCAAGCCATCATCCGGGCTTTTCCAAAATTGATTGGCGGGTAATATGCTGCCTGCCAAGGCCGCTAACAGATATAATATAATTACAGCCAACAGGCTGACGAAAATGCGTTTCGCCCATTTTAAGCAAGAAGTTGCCATTGAAACCTTTTTTACTGTAAGATAGCTCTATGCTATCTGCCCCCGACCCGGAAAACCATGTTTATGATAAGCCACCGGCACACGCAAATGCCGACTGGACGATTGACCAGAATTGGCCTGCCTATACCGACGAAGAACACGCCACATGGGACACGCTGTTTGCGCGTCAGTGCAAAATGCTACCGGGCCGCGCAGCACAGGCGTTTATGGACGGGGTTGATATTTTACAACTTTCCAAAGCCGGTATTCCGGATTTTGATGAACTCAACCGGATATTGATGGATGCGACCGGATGGCAGGTGGTTGCGGTGCCCGGTCTGGTTCCCGATGATGTGTTTTTCGATCATCTCGCCAATCGGCGGTTTGTTTCCGGGAATTTCATCCGGAAACCCGACCAGCTTGATTACTTGCAAGAGCCAGACATATTCCATGATGTATTCGGCCATGTTCCGATGCTGGCTGATCAGCGCTTTGCCGATTATATGGAGGCTTATGGCCGCGGGGGGCTTCGGGCGCTCGAATTTGGAACGCTGAAACAACTGGCACGGCTATATTGGTATACGGTTGAATTTGGCCTTATTCAGGAAGCGGAAGAATTGCGTATCTATGGCGCCGGTATTGTTTCAAGCTATGGCGAAAGCAAGTTTGCGCTGGAAAGCGATAGCCCCAATCGTATCATGTTCGATCTGGAAAGGGTGCTGCGTACCGAATATCGGATTGATGATTTCCAGCAAAATTATTTTGTCATACCCGGTCTGGAAGAATTGCTGCGCGTGACGGTCGAAACGGATTTCAAGCCGGTTTACGAAAAAATTGCCGACATGCCGGATATTGCGATTGCCGAAATTGTTGAAGGTGATGAGCTGCTAACCCACGGAACGCAGGACCATGCCAGTGCGCAGTCGGGCGATGCGGTTATAATATGAAAATATCTTCCCTCAAACGGGGTCAACATTCCCCGAAATAATCGCGTGCCAACGGTGATTTGATTATTCGCCCTATTTTCGTAGCGCCATATTGGTTTGTTTTCACCAGTGTGAGGCAAGGCCATTCATTTTCCATGATTTCATGACGCAAACGAAAGCCCGCCCTGATATAGGCATGGAGCACGTCCTTATGCTGCTCTTTTAGCAAACCAGCCAGAATGAGTGTCGTTCGCGGCGCGGCAGCAGCCGCAATTTGCGGTGCAAGGGCGATCAGGGGGCCTGCCAATATATTGGCAATGATCAGGTCGTAAGGAGCGCGCCGGGCGATATTTTTATGGTCAAGGCCATTGCTGGTCAGTAATTCTATTGCACCGGGCATGGGCGCAGACGGAAAGGCGTTTATCCGGGCGTTGTCTTTGCTGACCTGCACCGCGACCGGATCAATATCGCTGGCAATAATTTTGGCGGCTGGCCATAGGTGACGGGCCGCAAAGGCCAGCAAACCTGTGCCGGTTCCTACATCAATGATATTGCGATAACGTCCGCCCAAACGCTTCAGCCGGTCGAGACTTTGTAGACAGCCCATCGTTGTTTGGTGGTGGCCGGTGCCAAACGCCCGGCCCGCGTCTATGCATATGTTGATAACATCGGAATCATACAGCGGCGGGCTACTGGGTGTATGGACATAGAAACGGCCTGTGCGTATCGGCTCCAGCCCCTGTTGGCTAAGCGTAACCCAATCTTCATCGGGCAGCTTTTCGTAACTTGGTGCGACGCCGGCTATCCGGGCAGACGGAGAGAGTTCTGCGATGCTTTCAAGCAAACCAGCATCGGGTTTGGCGTTGCAATATATCTCGATCAACCAATTATCCGGCGTTTCGGGATCGGCTTCGCTTGTGACAATTGTGGGCGGGTTATCATCGGAACTGATGAACGGTTCATTCTCTGACAGATAATCTGCTTCTTCACGGGTGCAGGGAAGAATTATCTTCCATGTATCGGTCAAAATGACATCCCTGAATAAGAGTGCATTGGAAAGCACGAGGTCGACGGGACGGAAGTGAGTGCTTGCAAACGTGCGGATCGTGGTATTTTCCGCACAAACTTCCAGAATGGTATTTTAGGCATTAGCCATCTCGATCGCTTCATTGGCCGCTAACCAGTCGGTTTCATTCTGTTCCAGTTCCTCTTGAACGGAGGCGCGCAATTTCATCAATTCGGTCATGGTCAAATCCGCATAATCTTTTTCTGCACTTGCCGGGTCGAACATCGCGCGGTCAATGGCTGACAGCTTTTTGCCGAGGGTTTCAATTTTCTTTTCGGCAGTGCTGGCGGCTTTACGCAGTTCCGATTGCTGCTTGCGCCGTTCGGCGGCAAGGCGGCGTTCTTCCTTGCGGTTGCCGCCGCCGCTACCGCTGCTTGCCGGTTTCTCCTGATTTCGTCCCAAAACAAAATCGGTATAGTCATTCAGCGTACCGGAAAACTCCTGTGCCTTGCCGCTATCGACCATGACAAGGCGGTCGGCGGTCAGCTCCAGCATATGGCGGTCATGGCTGACGAGGATCACTGCGCCGCTATATTCATTCAGCGCGTGGACCAGTGCTTCGCGGGCATCGACATCAAGGTGGTTGGTCGGTTCGTCGAGGATCAGCAGATGCGGTGCATCGCGTGTAATAAGCGCAAGGGCCAGCCGCGCGCGCTCACCGCCCGAAAGCTTGCCGACCTTTACCGTGGCTTTATCACCGGAAAAACCAAAGCGGCCAAGCTGCGCGCGCACGGCTCCCGGTTTGGCATCCTTCATCAGCCGGGTCATATGTTCCAGCGGCGTGTCGGTCGTGTCAAGTTCTTCAACCTGATATTGGGTAAAATAGCCCACGGTCAGCTTACCCGATTTATTCATCGCGCCCGCTTTTGGCTCCAACTGGCTGGCGAGCAGGCGGGCCAGCGTAGTCTTGCCATTACCATTACGGCCCAGCAAAGCGGTGCGGTCATCGGGATCAAGCCGCAGGTTCAGCCCTGACAAAATGATATTATCACCATATCCCACAGCTGCATCGTCCAGTGTGATTAGCGGCGGTTTCAATTCAGCAGGGCTGGGGAAGTGAAAACTGAGCGAAGGATCTTCAATCGCCGCTGCAATCGGCTCCATGCGCGAGAGCGCCTTAACGCGGCTTTGAGCTTGTTTCGCGCTATGCGCCTTGGCTCCCCAGCGGCTGACAAAGGCTTGCAGTTTTTCGCGCTGGGCTATTTGTTTTTCACGGGCGGAAGCCAGTTGCGCCTGACGTTCGGCACGCTGTTTTTCAAACGCGTCATAGCCGCCGGGATAAAGCGTAGTTTTTCCGCCTTGCAGATGCAGAATATGGTCAACCACATTGTTGAGCAAGTCCCGCTCATGGCTGATCACCAATATGGTCGCCTGATAGCTGGTCAGGAAGTTTTCAAGCCAAAGTGTTGCTTCAAGATCAAGGTGGTTAGACGGCTCGTCAAGGAGCAGCAATTCGGGCTGCGAAAACAAAAGTGCGGCAAGCGCCACGCGCATTCGCCAACCGCCGGAAAAGCTGTCCATCGGTTTTTGCTGGGCCTCTTCATCGAAGCCAAGGCCAATCAGGATTTTTGCCGCACGAGCCGGTGCGCTATGCGCCTCGATCATATTAAGCCGCTCATGGATTTCAGCAATCCGGTGCGGATCATCGGCGGTTTCCGCTTCTTCGAGCAGTGCGGCGCGTTCTGTATCAGCCGCTAAAACCGTGTCCAGCGGATTTGCAGAGCCAGCGGGTGCTTCTTGTGCAATATAGCCCATACGCGCGTCTTTAGGCATATCGACACTGCCGTCATCGGGTTCCAGCAGTCCAGCTACGACTTTCATCAAGGTGGATTTGCCCGCACCATTGCGGCCAATCATCCCTACGCGCGCGCCGGGGGGTAGGGCAGCAGTTGCTCCATCTAAAATGACTGCACCGCCAAGACGCACTGTTATATTGCTAAAATTAAGCATGGCCGTTCGTTAGCGGAGCTTTGAGGATTTGGCTAGATAGCTAAGTCTTGCAAGTTTGATTTGTCCTATCGGGATGGTGTTACTGTCAAAAGTAAAGCGCGCCGGAGGTTATCCGGCGCGCTTCTTGCGTATAATGGTGCACGCTGTTGCAAAAGGGGGACTAAAGCACAGATTAAATGCACCATTATGGCAAATGGTTATTCGGCTTCGCTTTGTTCTTCCTGAGCTTTCGCCGCTTTCTTAATCTCGCCTTTGCTCATAGCGGTCAGCAGTATGTCACCAGAACCGGCGAAGCTGGCCGCTGGTAAAGTGGCAGTGCGGTTGCCCGCTTCGACGACCACCGATTGGACTACGCCTGCTCCGGTCTGTTGCACGGACTGGACATATCCCACCACGCGGCCTTTGGGATCTTCAATAGGCATACCGGGAGCAACGGAGAACATTCCGCCTGCATTGGCAGCAGAGCTTCCTGATGCAGCGAGTTGCCCAAGATTGCCCATCGCCAATGCGTTTCCATTACCGCTGGCATTGCCACTGGCATTACCGGCGGCATTTTCGAATAGCGAACCTGCACCCGATGCTGATGACATGGCACTGCCCGCTGCTCCTGAAGCTGTTCCGGTAGCTTGGGCTGCAACGCTACCTGCAACCGATTTCGCGCCTTGGACGGTGCCTCGGCCAGTTGAGGCTGCTTGACCAGCGGTCGAGCGGACCGCATCTGTGCCAATCAGATTTGCATTCGCGCTGCCATTGGCGGAGGCGGAGCCATTGGCCGAGCCGCTTGCTGAGCTGGTTGGCAGATCAACCGAGCCGAGCAATGAACCATTGGCATTGCTGTCGGCGTTGGTGGAAACCTGACCAGAGCGCGTATTGACTTTGCGGTCAACACGGGTCGAACCCTTGGCATCGCCGCGTCCCGTAATTGTGCCTGTCGTCCGGCCAATTGTATCGGGTCCGCTGAGACTTCCGCCGCCCAGCGTGCCGCCCATTGTACCGCCCAATGTTCCACCAAGCGCGCCGCCCAGACCGCCACCGCCGCCCAGCAATTGGGCTGATGCCGGTGCTGTGGTTAGAAAGGCTATCGTCAATGTGCTTGCTACAAATTTTTTCATGGTCTTTCTCCTTGCTTGACGATGATATTTTCGTCGTCTGGTAAAAGAACGATGCGGCTTGATGATTTAATCCACAGTAATGAAAAAAAATGCAGAAAAAGCTGTAATGGCTTAACGAAGCCCGCATTTTCCGCAGATCAGGCCGTTGCCAAAAATTTTGTCTGGCCCTTTTTTGCCAAGATCTTTGGCTTCCCGGATCAACGCATTGATCGATGGCCTGATCCGAGTGATGTCGGGGGAAGGATAATGCACTGCCAGCCTTGCAGCGACTAGTGGCGCAGCAAAAGAAGTCCCGCGCAAAGAAATAATTTTGCCGTCCGGCGATGCTCCTTTGAGATCAGCACCCGGCGCAGCGAAATCAACAGGCGTTCTGATCCCTGCTTCTGGCAGTGCGCGTTCGCGGCGATCAACGCCCGTCACACCGATCACACCCTTATAGGATGCTGGAAAACGCGGCGGCGCAGCCGGACCGTCATTTCCCACAGCGGCCACGATTAACACACCTTTTTTCTGTGCTGCAGAAATGGCGAGACCAAGGAGTGGGTTTTCGGGGCCGACCAAACTGATGGTTACAACCGGAACCTGTCGCTGTGCCATCCAACCGAGCGCCTGCACGATCGCTGTTGCATTACCGCCAGCCGGATCACGGCCATATATGTCTGCGGCAAGAAGGCGCCGTGGTCTATGCGGGTTTGCAGAAACAAGCGAAGCGATAGCGGTCCCGTGATTGCTGGCCGATGGCGCACCCTTGGCAAAGCCGCGCTGCTCGACGGCTATATTGATTGCATCATGACGGGCGATGCCGCCGTCGATTAGTCCCATTGCGCCAGAGGGTGTATTGCCGCTGGCAAGTAACAAGCCATTCAGCGGGGGAATTGCTATAGGCAGCGAAGCATTTGCAGAATCTAAACCGCTGGGAAAATAGATATTATCGGCGCTTATATCTGCTTCGCGAGCAATTTTTTGTAATTTCTTCTGTTCCGATTCCAGTTTTCTTCCCGGACGAACCGCCAATTTGACATAGCTTATGCCCAGCCCGTCGATACTCTCGCGCTCCAATATCCGAAATCCTTCTGCTGTCGCGCTCTGTAAGGAGCTTTCAGATATGCCGGTGGCAATCAAAACGCCGCGAACCGCCGGATCACCATATTGGTCCCGTTCGACATAATTTTTATTTTCCCGGAGAAACCGCTTCACGCGGTCGATGCGGAGCCGCTCAAGCATAGTTCGCAGTTCAGCAGCGCTTAGGCGGTCCAATATGTTATTATTTATAACGCCGGTGGAAGGATCGACCAAGGGGCCGGATATGGATTGGTCATTTCCGTATATTCCGTTATCGGGAATCTGCGGCAGACCACCTCCCACCCGGGGAAGTGAGATCTGTGCAATGGCGGCAAAAGGAACAAGTGCTAGGACTATCCCCGTCAGCCATACATTTCGATATTTCATAGCTGCCTCTCATCCCGGTTACCCGGTGCATAGCTTCAATAACATTTATACTGCAAAATTTGCTTTTTTTCATAATCAGGGATTAAACGAGCGCGGTCCATCGTTTCATCCATAGAAGATATATAAAGGATATCAGCGCTGAATGGCATTTGAACAGGATTTGATGGAGTTGCTTCCAAGATTACGGCGGTTTTCTCGCAGCCTGACACGGAACATCGATGATGCAGACGATCTGTGTCAGATGGCCATAGAACGCGCTCTGTTAAAACGAGATCAATGGCAAAGCGGAACAAGACTGGATAGCTGGATGTACAGAATTACACGAAATATATGGATAGATACGGTGCGCTCTGCCGGACGGCGGGAACATACGGCGAATGACGATCATGCAATGGAAAATGTGGCAGGTGACGACCATCAACGGATGGAAGCAAGAATGGAACTGACGGATGTGGACCGCGCCATGGAAGAATTGCCGATGGAACAGCGAGAAGCGGTGTCACTCGTGCTGGTTGAGGGGTTTGCCTATAAAGAGGCGGCTGATTTGCTGGATATTCCGATTGGGACGCTAACTTCAAGGCTGGTACGCGGGCGCGAAGCGCTGCAACGCGCATTGGGGGAGGCAGCATGACTTACGATAGTGCAACCATCATGGCTTATGTTGACGGTGAATGTGATGCCGTAACAGCAAAGCGAATTGAAAAAGCCATGACTAATGATGCTGACTTGGCAGAACGGGTCGCAAAAGAACGGGCGCTAAGAGACAAGCTGTCTGCCCATTATGAACCTGTCGCTGCTCAGGAAATACCGGATCGGCTGACGTCATTATTGACAGGATCTGCATCCGGCAATGTGGATAGAAGCTTTGCCTCACGGAAGGCTGACCAGTCTGTCAGGCAAGATGCTTCGAAACAAAAAAGCAGATTCGGTTTTGCCCAATGGGGCGCGATTGCGGCAACATTGATGATCGGAGTAGCTGTCGGGCAATTCGGATTGGGTTCCGATAGCGGCCCTTTCCGCCAAACCGGTGACGCGTTGATCGCAAGCGGGGCGCTTGAAAACGCCTTGGATACACAATTGGCGTCTGTGCAGTCCGATGAAGCCGATTATCGTATCGGCCTGACTTTCCGGGCCAAGTCCGGCAATGTGTGCCGCAGCTTCACTGGCGCAGCGGTGGCCGGAATAGCCTGTTACGACCAACAGCAATGGCGTTTGCAAGCAGCCGCTCCAACCGGCACCACTAGCAGCTATCGTCAGGCATCAAGCGGCGAGATCAATCAAAAAGTCGCAGATATGATGACTGGTCAGCCGGTAAATGCGGAAAATGAACGTAAATTGCGGGAGGCTGGCTGGAAATAGGTCAGCCAGTTTACAAATAAAAAGGCGGGAAATAATCCCGCCTTTCATTTGCTTTGGTTATTTTTAGTTGCCAATTGTCACCCTGCCAACGCGGTAATTGCGGTCTCGCATTTCCTCGACATAATCCTTGTCGGCGTCTATCAGCTCATTTTTATATTCTTCCCAAGCATCGCGTATATCCTCGTCATCGGTAGCCCGGCGCAGATCGCTTTTCAGCTCTTTATCTGCTTCCAGAATATCAGAGCGATAATTATACCAATGTTTGTCATATTGCCCGGCGACCGGCTCTTCGCGAACTTCTATACGCTGGTCGGTGCCAGACTGCGCTATTGCTGGCATGGCGGCTCCGACTAGGGTTCCGCAAATTGAAAGGCCGGTAATCAGTGTTAAAATACGCATTGTGATGTCTCCTGTCTTACAGTGCTGACAGGGAAACGATGTGATCGGCAATTTTAATCCATATCTACTTTATCTTGTAGTGAACTTAATCAGGGCAATAGAGTAAGCTATGGATTTAATTTCTGGTCGCCATCCAGATCATATGATGTGCGCCGCGTTTGCCACGGGCGCGCACCCGGTTTTCCTCAACCGCAAAGCGGGCCTTGGTTAACCGCCGGGTGAATGCTGCATCGGGCGCAGAGGACCAGATTGCCAATATACCGCCGGGACGCAGAGCTTTTTTGGCGGCCTTCAAACCGGCAAGACTATATAATCGGTCATTCGATGCATGGGTTATTCCGTCCGGGCCGTTGTCGACGTCAAGCAGGATCGCGTCAAACTGGTCCTGATGTCCGGATATCAGATCAAACACATCTGTGGTTTTAATTGTAACGCGGGGGTCGGACAAGCTGCCATCAAATATTTCTGCCATCGGACCACGCGCCCATTTGACGACGGCGGGGACGAGTTCCGCAACGATAATCTCTGCGCTAGCCTCCAGCATGGGCAGGGCGGCGCGCAGGGTAAACCCCATGCCCAGTCCTCCGATCAACAGCCGGGGTGCCTTATGGCCGGATAAGCGTTCACAAGGAAGGGTGGCGAGGGCTTCTTCCGATCCGCTAAGGCGGCTGTTCATCAACTCGTTATTACCGAGCATGATGGAAAATTCCTTGCCACGCTGAAAAAGCCGAAGCTCCCCGCTGCCGGGAATTTGCGCGCTATCTATCAAAATGCGTGGTATCATCGGACAAAACTCGCGCCATTGGCATCTAGGATTGCCCCCGTCATCGACGCGGGTGCGTCAAGAGCGCAATATTTGGCTATAGAGGCAATTTCTTCTGGCTGGGCCACGCGGCCCAGCGGAATATCCTGTAACAGCTTTTCACCGCCACGGCTTTCCAGATAGTCCTCCGCCATGCCCGTCATGGTAAAGCCGGGGCAAATGGCGAAGGCGAGGATTTCTTCACTGGCATAAGCGCGGGCGATGGATTTGGTCATTGCGACCATTCCGCCTTTGGATGCCGCATAATGCCAATGATCCGGCCCGTCGCCGCGATAGGCCGCGCGGCTAGCGATATTGATGATCCGCCTGCCGCCGTCCCCGCCGCTGCCGTTCTCGTGAAAATGCTGCACAGCCAACCGGCAAAGCTGGGCCGAAGCGGTGAGATTGATTTGTAACGTGCGGTTCCAGCTTTCCAACCACTCGGCTTCGCTATTGGTAATCGGATTCGGAATAAAAATTCCGGCATTGTTTATCAGGACATCAATCCGGCCATCTAGCCGGTCCAGAGCCTCCTGCCACAAACGAGTGACTTCATCCGCGCTGGTAAAATCCGATTTCAAAAGGCCTGTTTCGCCCGAGGTGCTCTGTCCGATCGCGCGGACAGTATCTGAATCAAAGCTGTTTAATATTGCTTTGCCGATACCGCGGCTGGCGCCGGTTACGAGAATATGTGTTTTTGTCATGTGGTCAACAAATAGAGCGGACGGAGTAAAAGGTCCAACAGGAGATGCATGAATTACTCATAAATTTAATAGGCTGATCGCAATTTACGCGTTTGAACCGGCACTTTATATCAAAACCCGACTGACGGGGCAGAAAAACCCTGCTATCCTGTTTGCATGGCGCCACGTTTTCGCTAAAGCACGGGTTCGTTTACATAGACTCCGGAACCGCAATCGCGGAGCGGGGCTCTCTGATCAGGGGACAAAAATTGGTTAAACCAACAAACCGGCCATTATCGCCGCATTTGGGAATATATAAATGGGGACCGCATATGCTGGTCTCTATTCTCCACCGCGCTACGGGTGACGCGCTTGCCTTGCTGGGCGCGCCGATATTGGTGTGGTGGCTATATAGCATCGCTTCAGGGCCAGAGGCTTATGAAACTTTCGTCAATATTATGACGAGCATTCCCGGTTTCATCGTGATGATCGGTATGACATTTGCACTGTTCGAACATGCATATTCCGGCTTGCGCCATTTGGTGCTTGATACGGGCGCAGGTTACGAGCTTCAATTAAACAGGAAGTGGTCGACCGCCGTGCCTATATTGGCGCTGCTGACAACCGCTGCTTTCTGGTTTTTCATCTACACAAAGCTGATTGGATAGAACGATGGGATCAGGAACAGATATTGGCAAGGTTCGCGGCCTTGGCTCCTCTCAGGAAGGCGCGCACCATTGGATTATTCAGCGGGTCACAGCCGTTAGCAACCTTGCGTTGGTCGGTTGGCTTTTAATTTCGTTGCTGAGATTGCCCAATTACGAACATGAATTGTTGATCGGCTGGCTGTCTTCGCCGCTGGTTGCGGTTCCGATGATTTTGATGTTGGTCAGCATTTTCTGGCACTTGCGGCTTGGCTTGCAGGTGTTGATCGAGGATTATATTCCCGATCACGGTACGAAATTCGGCCTCATCATCCTGCTTAACTTTTTCGCCATTGGCGGTGCAGCGCTTGGTATCTTCGCTGTTGCCAAGGTCGCCTTTACTGGAGTGGTCGCCTAATGACTAACACTAATTCAAAGCCCGCTTACAAGATTATTGACCATATGTACGATACGGTTGTCGTAGGGGCTGGCGGGTCCGGCTTGCGTGCAACCATGGGTTCTGCAGAGGCGGGACTGAGAACCGCCTGTATTACCAAGGTTTTTCCAACACGGTCGCATACGGTCGCGGCGCAGGGCGGCATTGCCGCTTCGCTCGGCAACAATACGCCGGATCATTGGACCTGGCACATGTATGACACGGTCAAAGGTTCTGACTGGTTGGGTGACCAGGACGCGATTGAATATCTTGTTCGCGAAGCACCACAAGCCGTGTATGAACTGGAACATGCCGGTGTGCCATTCTCCCGCAACGAAGATGGCACGATTTATCAGCGCCCGTTTGGCGGACATATGCAGAATTTGGGTGAAGGCCCGCCGGTACAGCGGACTTGCGCTGCCGCCGACCGGACCGGTCACGCAATGCTTCACGCGCTGTACCAGCAAAGCCTGAAATATGATGCGGATTTCTATATTGAATATTTCGCGATCGACCTGATCATGGAAGACGGGGAATGTCGAGGCGTGATTGCCATCTGTCTGGAAGACGGATCAATCCACCGGTTTCGCGGCCATGCAGTTGTGCTGGCTACCGGCGGCTATGGCCGCTGCTATTACAGCGCAACATCAGCGCATGCTTGCACTGGTGATGGTGGCGGTATGGTGCTGCGCGCTGGATTACCATTACAGGATATGGAGTTCGTCCAGTTCCACCCGACCGGCATTTACGGCGCGGGCGTGCTGATTACCGAAGGCGCACGCGGAGAGGGTGGTTATCTTACCAACTCGGAAGGTGAGCGTTTCATGGAACGCTATGCACCAAGCGCGAAAGATTTGGCGAGCCGGGACGTTGTATCCCGTTGCATGGCCACCGAAATTCGTGAAGGGCGCGGTGTTGGTCCGGAAAAAGACCATATCTATCTCCATCTCGACCATATTGATCCGGCTGTTTTGGCAGAGCGTCTGCCCGGCATTACCGAAACCGGCAAGATTTTTGCGAATGTCGATTTGACACGCCAAGCGCTGCCGGTTGTGCCGACAGTGCATTATAATATGGGCGGTATTCCTTGTAATTATCACGGGGAAGTCGTGAACCCGACCAAGGATAATCCGGACGCTGTTGTGCCCGGTCTGTTCGCCGTGGGTGAAGCCGCCTGTGTTTCGGTTCATGGTGCGAACCGACTTGGCTCCAACTCGTTGATCGATCTGGTGGTCTTTGGCCGCGCTACGGGTCTGCGTCTTAAAGACAAGCTGACTCCCGGCGCACCGCACAAGCCGTTGCCAAAGGATGCTGCTGATCTGGCGCTCACCCGTCTGGATCATTTCCGCTATGCTAAAGGCGGCACACCGACTGCTGAACTACGCACCGAGATGCAGAAAACAATGCAGAAAAACTGTGCTGTTTTCCGCGACGATGAATTGCTGGCCGAAGGCGTGAGCGCTATGCGTGCGGTGAACGAGAAAATGGGCGATATCAATGTTACTGACCGTTCGCTCATCTGGAACACTGACCTTATCGAAACGCTAGAGCTTGATAACCTGATGGGGCAGGCTGTGGTAACGATGGAAAGTGCAGCCAACCGTAAGGAAAGCCGCGGCGCGCATATGCAAGAAGATTACGAAGACCGTAATGACAAGGAATGGATGAAACATACGGTTGCAACGTTCAGTGGCTGGGGCGGACCAGACAAGTCTCGCGGGACCGGCAAAGTCGAGATCGGTTATCGTCCGGTCCATGACTATACATTGACCGACGAAGCGAAATATGTGGAGCCGAAGAAGCGGGTTTATTGATGTAATCCGGACGTGTTCCGGATTACAAAACATCGTTTTACCATCAATAGCTGAGGTATGGACCCGTCATGTCTAACGAAGACCAGATCGAATATTGGAATGACAATGCCGGTCTGAAATGGACGCAGCAACAGGACGTTATGGACCGGATGCTGGCACCGGTTACGTCCCTGTTGATGGATGCTGCGGCCATTGCGCCGCGCGAACGCGTCTTGGATATTGGTTGCGGAACGGGTGAAACCTCGCTGATAGCGGTAGAGGCTGGCGCTGAGGTCACTGGTGTCGATGTGTCAAAACCGATGCTGGATCTGGCCCGCTCGCGCGTTGATGGGCGCGCCGAAATGCTGTTGACCGATGCATCGGAATATCGCGCAGATGAGGGATTTGACCTTATCATATCGCGATTTGGTGTGATGTTTTTTGAAGATCCAGTAGCGGCTTTTTCGAATATTAAAACCAATCTAAAGCCCGGTGGCCGGATGGTTTTTGCTTGTTGGCAAGAGCCTAAAATGAACCAATGGATGATGGTTCCGATGCAGGTGGTCAAACCTTTTCTGCCTGAAGCGCCAGCAACAGATCCGCACGCCCCCGGGCCTTTTGCCTTTGCTGATGCGGAGCGCTTGAAAACCATATTGTCGCAAGCGGGTTGTGGCGATGTATCTATCACTCCACATTCTATCGATCTGTGTCTGACACAATCGGGCGGTGCCGAAGGAGCTGTTAATTTTTCAACGCAGATTGGCCCGGCATCAAGAGCGCTGGCCGAGGTTGATGACGCCGTGAAGCCTGAGATACTCAAAGCCTTGGAAGAAGCATTTGCACCGCATGATAATAATGGCCAGGTTACACTGGACGGTGGTATCTGGATTGTGAGAGCCAGTTAAACGGGTCCGGGATTCGCCAATTGGTGATATTGTCCGTAGAGTTAGATAAATCTCTAGGGCCGTGCAGGGGCTTTGCAACCGCGTTCACGCCCTACACCTTTCAAAAAACCCCGCCGTACTACACCGGCATAAACCGCTGCGTTATATTTGCGTTCATCGCCCGCAGCGCCGGATATTTCCCGCACAATTCCGCGGAATGGGATGATGCCGCCAATCACACCACCCGCAACACGCCCGGCAGTTTCTTCACGCTTTTCCGCTTTGGATTTATCGACCGGTTCATTCACATCGGCTGCCAGAACTTCGTTCAGTTCAGTCACTTCCTTAATAATCGCAGCGCAGCGGCGCAGGCCTTCAAGCGAATAGGGATCATCCTGAATAGCGATTAGCTTTTCGGGTATCTTGGTTTTCTTCAAACCAATATCTTTCGCCGGCGTGACGATCGCTTTTTCGGCATGTTTTTCCATGGACTCATCGGGATCGGGGGTTTGGGCCTGTGCCGGTAACGCCAGAAGCAATGCTATTGTTGCCGATGTAACGAATCTTCGCATTATAATTTTCCTGTCAGTGCGTGTTCACCGTTGATTTTTATAGCCGATACCGCAGATTTTTGCGATTTAACTGGTCCACCGCGGTCACGCCCATAAGTTTCATATCCCGCTCTATCTCCGCTTGCAGCAAGCTGAGTGTGCGCTCCACACCCGCCTGACCAGCCGCGGCAAGCGCATAAAGATAGAGCCGTCCGCCAGAACAGGCTTTGGCCCCGACGCTAAGTGCTTTTAACACATGGCTGCCGCGGGTAATACCGCCATCGCAGATAACATCTATCTTATCTCCGACCGCATCGCAAATTTCTGCTAGTTGGTCAAAGGGGGCGCGTGAGCCGTCCAATTGCCGTCCGCCGTGGTTGGAAACCATGATTGCTGTTGCACCAATATCCACTGCGCGTTTGGCATCCTCGACCGACATAATACCTTTCAGACAGAACTCTCCGCCCCAATCCTTGCGGATTTCTTCTGCCATGGCCCAGTCAAGCGACTGGTCGAGCATGGTTGAAAAATAGTCCGCTACGGACAGAGCGACGTTCGTACCCTCTGCTACATGGTCTTTCAGGTTGGAAAGCTCAAAACTCTCGCGGAACAAATAGTTCAGCGCCCAGGCGGGTTTGGTGGCATAGCTCAGGAAACTGGCGGGAGTAATTTTTGGCGGGCTGGTAAAGCCGGAACGCAGGCAGCGTTCACGGTTTCCGCCAACAATAGTGTCCACAGTCAGGGTAATCGCGTCGAACTTTGCAGCTTTGCACCGTTCCACCATGGATTTGTTCAGACCTTTGTCCTTGTGCACGTATAGCTGGAACATCTTGGGTGTGCTGATACTCTCGCCAATTTCCTCGATACTGACGGTGGCGAGGGACGAGATACCAAAAAACGTACCGAATTTTTCGGCTGCACGCGCGACACCGCGTTCGCCCTGCCAGTGAAACAGGCGTTGCAGTGCAGTCGGAGCAAGAAACAGGGGCATGGCCAGTTTTTGGCCCATAACCGTCGTGCTCATGTCGATAGTCTCGACCCCGGCAAGGACATTGGGCACAAGGTCACATGTTTCATAAGCGGCGGTATTACGGCGGCGTGTCACCTCGTCATCAGCGGCGCCGTCAATATAATCAAATATCGGAAAAGGCAGGCGTTTTTTCGCTAGTGAACGAAAATCGTTCACATTGTGGCAATCCGATAATGTGTTAATTCGTCGCATGTTAGCCTCGTTTCCAGCCTCAAATAAAAGATTATGGTTTATGATTAGAGTATTGATAACGGCTTTTAAGAGCAGTTGTGGTACAAATACAGGGATTTAGAAGGAAAGCACATAATGACGGAAGCAGCCCAAAAGCAGCAGTCAGAGGAGTCCGAGAAAAGGGAGCGGTCACCGGGCGGTAAATTCATGTTAGTATTGCTGACGGGATTTTTGCTGGCAATTCCGCTTTTTGCTAGCTGGCTGTTAATTTATGATCGCCAGAGCCAGAGCGAACAAGCCGAGCAATCTATCGTCACAGGCTGGGGCGGTCAGCAAGTGTTTTCCGGTCCAAAAATTGTGCTGCCATATAAGGCCAAGGTGCAAGGGTCGGTAGAGCAAGATGGCAAAACTGTCACGCGGACAGAAATCGTGATGCAAAACCTGTATCTCTCACCTGAAGCCATGACTTTTGATAGCGATATAAAAACCGAGGTAAAAAGCCGCTCCATTTATGAGGTCGTGATTTACAATAGTAATGTGACTGGCTTGGCCACGTTCAAGCTACCCGACGATTTCGCCCGGTCCGGCATTGATCCGGCGACGATAGATTTCGCGCGCGCAGAAATCCGTTTTGGTCTTTCCGATGCCAGAGGACTGGCGGCGAATAATATGCTTTCGGTTGATGGCCAGCCGCTTGTCCTTCAACCGGGTAGGGGGCTTGGCGAAACCGGTAATAGAGGGTTTTTTGCGTGGTTGGATGCGACCGATTTGGCAGATGGCACAATCACGGTAAAATATGACGTTAAATTTCGCGGAACCGAAAGTCTGACAATGGTGCCCAGTGCGGGACAGACCAACTGGTCCGTTACCTCTCAATGGCCGCACCCCAGTTTCACTGGCGGATTTCTACCGAAAAATGAGGTTACAGAGGCTGGTTTTACAGCTAAATACGCTATTACTAATTTGGCGCTTGGCAGCGCGCTGACTTCCACACAGGCAAGTCAGCAAGTCTATCCACAAAGCAACAACAGACCATATACGAGCTTTGATAGTTCCGGCGAACCATCCAGTGTGACGATCAACCTGATACAACCGGTTGATTTATATGATCAAGTCAGCCGGGCCACCAAATATGGCTTCCTCTTCATCGGTTTTACCTTTGTTGCATTTTTGCTGTTCGATCTGATTGGCGGCGTGCGTATTTCTTCGGTCCAATATATATTGGTCGGTGTCGCGCTGATATTATTCTTTGTACTGTTGCTTGCCTTTGCAGAGATTATCGGCTTTGCATTAGCTTATATAACGGCGTCTCTTGCCACGATCGGGTTGATAACCGCCTATGCTGCATCGGTGCTATCCACTTGGCGAAGGGCATCGATGATCGGTGGATTATTGGCGTCGCTCTATGCCGTGATCTATATTTTGCTTAGCCTTGAGGCATATTCGCTGCTCATCGGATCATTGCTGATATTTGCCGCTCTGGCCGGGGTAATGTTTGTGACCCGTCGATTAGACTGGACGCGGACGTTACAGAAGCGGCCTTCAAGCTAAGCTGGAAAACTAACGAACCGCGCCGCTTGCAAATGTATCACAGGTGGCCGGTTCCCCTGTTTGCAGCCCTTTTTTCAGCCACGCCATGCGCTGCTCGGAACTGCCATGCGTAAACATGCTTTCCACCGGGCGCTGTCCGGCACCGCGCATCAAAGTGTCATCACCAATTGCATGCGCTGCGGTCAGGCCTTCCTCAACATCGCCCGGTTCCATCCGGTCGGCATTTTGCGCTGCCCAGACCCCGGCATAGCAATCTGCCTGCAACTCCATCCGCACTTGCAGGGCGTTGCCCTCTGCTTTGCTGACGCGGGCTTGCTCCTGACGTACCTGAGCCGCAGTTCCGGTCAAATTCTGGATATGGTGGCCGACTTCATGGGCGATGACATAAGCCTTGGCAAAGTCACCCGCTGCGCCGAGATTTGTTTCAAGCTCCTTGAAAAAAGAGGTGTCGAGATAAATGCCCTGATCTGCCGGACAATAAAATGGTCCTGCTGCTGAACTGGCGGAGCCGCAACCATTGGAATTAACGCCACCCTGATAAAAATTGATAGTTGTCAGTGTGTATTGTGATCCACTGGCCTGAAAAAGTTTTGACCATGTTTGTTCGGTAGATGTCAGCACCTGACCGGCAAATCGTTCTTCCTGCGTATCATAGGCAACGGCTTTACCGGACCTGCTGGCCGAAAAACCACCGCTGCCCGTGGTAGTGCCGTCGGTTATCATGCCAGGCCCGCCAAAATACATGAAGGCAAGCACCCCGCCACCGATTAGCAATATCGTGCCGCAGCCCATTTTCCGCCCAAGCAGCATGGGCAGAAAGCTCAACAACATGCCAAGGCCGCCTCCGCCTCCGCCAAATTGTCTGCCTCCGCCGCTACCATGATCGCGAACATTCTTGCTGGGGTCCAGATCACCTAAGCGCATAGCAGTTCCTTTTGTTATCAGCATAAATTGCCTGAACCGCACAAAAGCGCAAGCATTCGATAATAGTTTTACAAATTTCCATTGCAGTCATTCCTGACTGAATTAAGGTCGCGAAAAGGAGAAAATAGATGTTTCTTGAGGGTAAAACCGCGTTGATTACAGGATCAACATCCGGAATTGGCGGTGGCTATGCCAAGGCGTTGGCGACAGAAGGAGCCGCTGTCATGATAAATGGCTTTGGTGATGCCGGTGAAATTGAAACATTTCGCCAGGAACTTGAAAGTCTGAGCGGAACAAAAGCCGCTTATAGCAAGGCCGATATGACGAAACCCGATGAAATTCGCCAGATGGTAGCCGACTGTGCTGAGCAATTAGGGCGCGTTGATATTTTGATTAACAATGCAGGCATTCAGCATGTTGCCCCGGTCGATGAGTTTCCCGAAGACAAGTGGAACGCTATCATGGACATCATCTGCAACAGCGCTTTCCACACCACCAAGGCGGTACTGCCCGGCATGAAAGAAAGCGGTTGGGGCCGGATTATCAATACAGGGTCGATGCACAGCAAAGTCGCCAGTCCATATAAATCGGCATATAATGCTGCCAAACATGCGATAGCAGGCTTTGGCAAAACGGTCGCACTGGAAGTGGCGGCGCAAGGCATTACCGTCAACACAATCTCCCCCGGTTATGTGTGGACGCCGCTAGTAGAAAACCAGATACCTGATACCATGAAAGCGCGAAACATGACACGCGAACAGGTGATGAATGATGTGCTGCTGGCCGGGCAACCGACCAAGAAATTCGTCCAAATTGATCAGGTCGCTGCGTTGGCCCTGTTCCTGTGCAAAGAAGAAGCAAGCGCGATCACGGGCGCGAACCTTTCGGTCGATGGAGGGTGGACGGCGCAGTGATAGTTTAATCTCAGAGCCGCCATTTTATCGTGTAGAATTATATCTTGCATGCGGTGGCTTTGGGTTTAGGCTCTTTTTCTATATCAGAAATAATGGGTCAGGGGACAAGTATGCGAAGATTATCCAACATCGCTTTGACTGCGACAGGTGTCTTATTATTCTCACAGGCCCAGATTGCACAAGCTGACACGTTAACTGATGCGATAAAGGCGGATTTGCCCTCGCTGATGGAAATATACCGCGATTTGCACGCCAACCCTGAACTAAGCGGTGAAGAGTTTAAAACCGCTGCAAAGCTGGCTGCCGAGGCGAAACGGCTGGGCTTTGATGTTACGGAAAAAGTTGGCGGCACTGGCGTTGTCGCCGTGATGAAAAATGGTGAGGGGCCGACGGTGATGATCCGGGCGGATATGGACGGCCTGCCGCTGATCGAGAAAACCGGATTGCCGTTTGCGTCAAAAGTTATGGCAAAGACCCGCGAAGGCAATGATACAGGCGTGATGCATGCCTGTGGTCATGACACGCATATGGCCGGTTGGGTCGGAACGGCACGGCAATTGTCATCGCGCAAGGATGAATGGTCCGGGACGCTTGTGATGATCCTGCAACCGGCGGAAGAAACCGGGGAGGGGGCCAAGGCGATGTTGGAAGACGGTCTTTATACGCGTTTTCCGAAGCCTGATTATGTTATCGCTTTTCACGATGCAGCGGGAGCACCTGCCGGACACGTCGGCTATACGCCGGGCTTTGCTCTAGCCAACGTCGATAGCGTGGATATAGAGATCCCGGGCGTGGGTGGGCATGGTGCCTATCCGCATACAACCAAAGACCCGATTGTGATCGCTTCGCGTATTGTTGGTGCGCTGCAAACACTGGTCAGCCGCGAAATTGATCCTCAGGATTCCGCTGTCGTGACGGTTGGCAGTTTTCAGGCCGGTTTCAAGCATAATATTATCCCTGACAAGGCGAATTTACTGCTGACCGTGCGTAGCTATTCCGATGATACACGTGCCAAATTGCTGGACGGGATCAGGCGGATTGTCAAAGGGGAGGCGGTGACTGCTGGACTCCCCGACGATAAAATGCCGGTCGTTCGTATCCGTGAAGATGAATATACACCCGCCACCTATAACAGTCCCGAATTTACCAAAAAGATGGCGAAACTTTTTGAGGCGCGATTTGGCAAAGAGCGGGTTGTGCAAACCAAGCCAGTTATGGGTGGTGAGGATTTCAGTCGATATCGCCGGGCTGATGAGACTATAAAAAGTATGATTATCTGGGTTGGCGGGGTGCCAATGGATGAATATCAGTCGGCGCAAAACGAGGGCAGAAAGCTGCCTTCGCTCCATAGCCCTCTATGGGCGCCCGATGCAGAAAAAGTAGTCGCTACAGGGGCAGAAGCCCTGACTGCGGCGGCTTTGGACATTATGAATCCCCAGCAGGATCCGGTCAATATTTCCGGTGACTAACATGCGATCTGTAAAGGCTATCGGGCTGACTATTTTAGCGGCTACTATGCTGATTGCAGCAACTCACAAACCGGGAAATTGGGATGGTGAGCCGGTTACCGCTTCTTATTTTGAAGGACGCTGGGCATTTGCCAAAGAAACTTGTGACCTGCCAACCAACTGGATTCTAGGTCTGGACGGAAGTTTTGTTTCGGAAGAATTGACCGGAACTTGGCAATGGGCTGACGGCCGGTTGACACTCAAGCTTGTTGATTTAGCGGTGGATGAAGAAACCGGAGAGGCTGGCGGACGGTTTCAGATGGACGGCCCTGTCGAAATATCTGGAGAAGATGACTTTGTTTTTATCATCGAGCCAGATCAATATGTTTTGAAACGCTGCAATTAAATACACGATTTTCGCGCTTTCGAGATATATCGCTTTTATAAATAGCGTTCGATCACGCAAAGGTGCCAAGGAAAATTGCCGCCGCACTCAGGCGCGGAATATGGATTATATTTGATCAGTTGAGCGGGATAGGGTTTGTCGCACTGCCAAGCTCGCCGGATTTGGGACTGCTCCTGTGAACGGGCCGGTTCTTCACAGCACGGGAAGCAGGAGAAGGTGAGGTTGATACGTGTTCATCAGTTGATGCGTAATCTTCATCTAGGTTTCTGGTATCTGTTTGCGAAAAAGGTTCAGTGCTCATCATCGGTTCGCCAAAAACGAATTCTTGATCTTCTTCCTCGCCATATTCTTCACCGCCCCAATAATCGTCTTCATTTGAAGTAGCAGAGACTGTTTTTTGCTTGGTTTCGATTTTTACAGGGGGAGGTTTTTGCTCTTCCTGAACGGGGGAGATAAAATATATCAAAAACCCAGCTGAAATGATGAAAATGCCCGCTTCTTTGATCATGACAGTCACCGCAAACTAATGATTAACACCAACCGAATTATAGCTCGTTTGCGTTAAAATACTCTTACGGGCGATATTCAAAAAAAATCCGCCGGAGCGGCAAGGCTCCGACGGATAGCTTTTCCTCCCCAGGAAACTGTTTGTGAATCGATCCTACCGTGATCGGGATAATCACTGTTAAGGCGAATATCGCAGAGGATGCAAAGATAATTTACAAAATAGTTTGTAAATAAAGCGACTATTGCATTTTCATATTGTAAAATTGTAAATTAATTTACATAGCCATCTGTATGGCAGATAGAAAATTTTTTGCAGGAGCAGCGATAAGACGGCTGCGTCGTGCGGCAAATATGACCCAGGTCGCGTTGGCAGATGCGCTTGATATTTCTCCGAGTTATTTGAATCTGATCGAGCGTAATCAGCGGCCATTAAGTGCGCGACTGCTATTACTGCTTGCTGATCGTTTTGATTTCGATCCACGGCAGTTGGCTGCGGATGAGCCTGGTGGAGGCATTGACGGTATTAGCAGACGACTGGCCGATCCCATGTTTGATGATCTAGCTATTGACCGGGGTGAGGTGGAGGAATGGCTATCCGCTGCACCAAATGCGGCAGAGGCATTTGTCAGGCTGTTTGACAACCGGTTAACGGGACAGCTGGGGAGCGCACTCGAAATTTTTGATCCGATTCAGTTGGTGCGTAAAGAAATAGAACGCTGGCGCAACCATTTTGCTGATCTTGATGCTGCTGCGGAGGCTCTGGCCGATGAACTGCGGATGGGTGCGGCAGATCTTTACGGGGCTATTGCTGAAAGACTGCGGGTCAAACATCAGCTTACAATCAGGGTATTACCCGAAACGGTATTGCCAGAAACATTGCGGCGGCTGGATTTGCACGCACGTCAGTTGCAACTGTCGGAAATGCTTAATCCGGCGTCCCGCACTTTTCAGGCAGCGATATTGCTGGGCGAGATAGAGGCACAGGCTGAAATTGATAGTCTGGTCTCGGGCGCTAAGTTTCAAGATACAACTGCACAGCGCCTCTATCGCCGTCATCTGTCCAGCTATTTTGCTGCTAGTTTGTTGATGCCTTATGCGCGATTTTTAAGGGCTTGCGAACAAACAGGATATCAAATTCAGGTTTTACAACGACGCTTTGGAGCCAGCTTTGAACAGGTCGCGCACCGATTGACTACGCTTCAGCGGGTCGGTGCGCGTGGATTACCGTTCTTTATGATCCGTATTGACCGATCGGGACAGGTTTCCAAACGCTTCGCTGGCGCTAGTCATGCCGCGTTGATTGAAAGTGCCCATCGCTGTCCATTGTGGAATATACACCGCGTGTTCGACCAGCCTTTAGAGGTGCACAGCCAGTTAGTCGCACTTGAGGATGAGACAACATGGTTCACTATATCGCGAGCTGTTGCTGGAATCGGTGCGGGTGCAGGTGGCTATGCTCCCGAATTTGCGATAGGCTTGGGCCTTTCAGCGGAACTGGCCAGCACACTCTACCATGCACGAGGGAAAAACCTGTCGTCCGACAACGCCAAACCAATTGGTTTGGGCTGTGCTGCATGTACCCGAGTGCAATGCCCCCAGCGATCGGCTCCTCCCAAAAACCGAACTATAAAGTTCAATGAGCGGAAAACTGGCCTGACACCTTATAATTTCGTTAGCGATTAACCGCGATTGTCGGAAAATTGAACAATCGCCAACCTCGCCAAGCTAAGCGTTGTAAAGATTACCGTAAAATAGTGTAAAATTAACCGACAGCTAAACAATTTCACTTATCACATAAGCGACCACCCCAGAGATTGTACGCTTAATGATAAGACTATTTAAACATTATATTCCTTACCCCGTTCTTTTTCTTGGACTGCTGGACTTATGTCTGCTGGCTTTTGCTGCGGAAATGAGCTGGGTATTGCGTGCCAGTCAAATCGGAATGGACGCAGGAACAATTTATGACCGCCCCGGTCCGATTTTCAGCTTTGCTCTGGCACTTGAGATCGCTCTTATTGCTGTGGGAGTATATGGAACAGAGGCACTTCAATCACTCAGATTTGCCGCAGCCAGAATAATAGTCGCTATTTCTTTAGCTATTATTTTCCTGTCAATATTGGCGTTTACATTGCCGGGAATCACGCTTTGGCGCTCGATATCCTTATATGCCATGTTGTCATCTATCTTCCTGTTGATGGCCGTGCGCGTGATTCTGGGCACTATATTAGACATGAGCGTGTTCAAACGGCGGATTCTAATTTTGGGATCCGGTACGAGGGCTAATCGTATCGCGAAGCTGTCGAGAAAGCCGGAAAGCGGCTTTATCGTTAGCGGCTTCGTAAGCATGAATGAGGGTCCGGCAATTGTAAAAACAGCGATTAAGCGCTCCGAAATAGACGATTTGCCACAGCATGTTATTGACTTGGGAGTTAGCGAGGTCGTGTTGGCGCTTGAGGAACGAAGAAATTCCTTGCCCGTGGCAGACTTGCTGACCATCAAAACAACGGGGGTTCATGTCAATGATATGTCCAGTTTCCTGGAAAGAGAAACCGGGCGCGTAGATTTGGATAGTGTTAATCCTAGCTGGTTTATTTTTTCTGACGGCTTTTCTTCGGGCCGCAGATTATCGACAGTTTTCAAACGCAGCTTCGATATAGTTCTGAGTTTACTTTTGTTGATTTTCACCGGACCAATTGTTTTGCTGTTTGCAGCGCTCATAAAAATGGAAAGCCGGGGCGGCGCTTTCTTCAAACAGGAACGCGTTGGTCTATATGGACAGAAATTCAATATACTGAAACTTCGTTCGATGCGCGCGGATGCCGAGGTAAGTGGAAAAGCAGTCTGGGCCAGTGAAAATGACCCGAGAATTACCAAAATAGGAAGATTTATCCGCAAGGTCCGCATTGATGAACTGCCACAGGCGTGGAGCGTCTTGACGGGTGAGATGAGCTTTGTCGGACCTCGCCCGGAGCGCCCGCAATTTGTTGATGATCTTCAAACCAAAATGCCATTTTATGCAGAAAGACATATGGTAAAGCCGGGTATCACCGGCTGGGCACAAATCAATTATCCTTATGGAGCCTCTATAGAGGATAGCCGGCACAAGCTGGAATATGATCTTTACTATGCCAAAAACTATACGCCGTTTCTTGATATTTTGATTCTGCTACAAACCATCCGGGTTGTCCTCTGGCCAGAGGGTGCGCGTTGAGATGAGTGCTATATTGTCTCATGTCAGTATATTCGGACATGGTCTGGCAGCCGTGCTCTTTACGGCCTTAGCGATCTGGCAATTCCAAAAAAAACCAGCCCGTAACAAAGGGCAGCTTGCCCTTGTAATAGCGCTGGCTCTGACAAGCTTTTGGGCGCTCTCAATTACTATTGAGGGCGCTTTATCGACAATTTCCAGTTTCGCTGAATCCCTGCGGAATCTGGGGTGGCTGGTCTTTATGTTTGTTTTGTTAAGAACAGGCGAGGGACGGAATGAACCCACGGCGGTAAATATTATATATTTTGCACTAGTAGCTATTCTGCTCGGCCAGGTCATTGTGGATGCGTTGTTACCCGTTTCGGCTAGCGTGTATTTTGAAGGGGTGGCAGCTTATACATCCGTGCTGCTTCGCATGCTGTTTTCAGTCGGCGCATTAGTGCTTGTGCACAATCTATTCTCCATTTCGGCCCCTGAAACGCGTTGGAATATCAGGCTGCCTATGGCTTCTTTGGCGGCTATTTGGACTTACGATCTGAACTTGTTCACGATAACCTATTTGACCCAGCAATTTCCAGTCGAGCTTATCGCCATGCGTGGTCCTGCAATGGTGTGTCTCGCGCCGATATTTGTATTGGCATCAATTCGTAATACCGAATGGAAATTGAAACTCTCACGCAGCGTAGCTTTTCGTTCCTTATCTCTCGTCGTTATCGGTGGATATCTATTGATGATGGTTATCATTGCTTCGATACTGCAACTAGTTGGAGGCGATTATGCCCGACTCGCACAGATCAGCTTTCTCTTTGCAGCATCGGTGGCAGCTTTGCTGCTGATACCGTCAGTAAAATTCCGTGCCTGGCTTAAAGTTAAGCTGGCGAAAAACTTCTTTCAGCATCGTTACGATTATCGCGCCGAGTGGATCAGGTTTACCGATACGATCGGGCGGCCCGGTTCCGATAGCGCCCCCCTTCATGAACGCGTAGTCAAAGCAATTGCCGATATTACGGAATCTCCTGCGGGTATATTACTTATGCCAGATGATTCTGGATGTTTGTCTCTGCAATCTCGTTGGAACTGGCCGACTATAGATGTCCCTTCGCGAGCTTGCACCCCAGCCACTGTTCCGTTTTTTGAACAGACGGGCCATATTATCGAGTTTGACAGTTTGCGTGCAGGCAAAGCCGAACAAATAGATATTAGAGCAATCCCGGAGTGGATGGTCGAAAACGCGCAAACATGGGCGGCTGTTCCGCTGGTTCATTTCGATCGACTGGCTGGCTTAGTTGTTCTGGCAAGGCCATATATAAACCGGACATTGGATTGGGAAGATCTTGATATGCTGCGCGTGGTTGGCCGACAGGTGGCGAGCTATTTAGCAGAAGAGCGCAGTCAGGAATCATTGCTTGAAGCACAGCGATTTGAAGAATTTAACCGTCGAATGGCGTTTATCATGCATGACATCAAAAATCTGGTCAGTCAGCTCAGTTTATTGGCTCGCAACGCAAAGCGGCATGCCAATAATCCCGAATTCCAGACCGATATGATTTCTACGTTGCAGGATTCTGCGGACAAGATGAACGGTCTGCTGGAACGTCTGGCTCAGCATAACAAAGCCAGGCCTGCGAAGCCTAAGCCAGTTCAACTCGCTGCTCTATTACAGTCTATTATTGAGAAAAAGCGCCTACTGCACAAGATTGAAACTGTGGAGATTGATGATCTCACTGTCATAGCTGATCCAGTGCGGGTCGATCAGATATTGGGACATCTCATCCAAAACGCCATTGACGCCAGCACTGATGGTCAACCGATTACAATAAACGCCCGCCGCCGGGATTTAAGTTTTGTTATAGAAGTTGTTGATCGCGGCACTGGCATGTCGAGCGAGTTTATCCGCAGCCAGTTATTTAAACCGTTTGCGTCAAGCAAAGAGGGCGGTTTTGGCATAGGTGCGTATGAAGCGCGCGCTCTGGCGACTGCAATGAACGGAAGGCTTGAAGTGGAAAGTAAAGAAGGGGCGGGAAGCCGTTTTACATTGGTATTGCCGCTGGCCGATTGGCTGACTGACGAATTAGTAAATGAAAGGGCTGCTTAGCGTGCCTGATAAACACAAAACTCTGCCGGAAAAACTCTTGATTGTCGAGGATGATCCCGGACTGCAAAAACAGTTGAAATGGGCTTTTGAGGGTTTTGAGGTCATTGTTGCCGCAGATCGTGAATCTGCAATTAATATGCTCCGTGCCGAGGAGCCGGCTGTTGTAACATTGGATCTTGGTCTGCCGCCCGATCCCGATGGCACGGCGGAAGGGTTCGCCACAATGGACGCAATATTGCGGCTGAAACCGGATACCAAGATTATTGTCGCGTCTGGCCACGGCGAGAAAGAAAGTGCGCTACGAGCAATTGCAGCAGGCGCGTGGGATTTTTACCAGAAGCCAGTGGATATTGACGAATTGAGCCTGATTGTGCGCCGCGCTTTTCATGTACGGCAACTGGAAATGGAAAACGCCAGTCTGGCAGCAAAAAACGACCGCAGCCATAAAGTGCTGGGCACTATTATTACGGGTGCTCCTGAGATGCTCAAGGTCGCGCAGATGATTGAACGTGTCGCCAATACCAATGCTTCGGTCATGCTATTAGGTGCCAGCGGCACGGGGAAAGAATTGTTGGCGCGGGGTCTGCACAACGCAAGCGACCGTCGGGACAAAGCCTTTGTGGCGATCAACTGTGCTGCTATTCCGGAAAACCTGCTTGAGTCCGAATTATTCGGTCATGAAAAAGGTGCTTTTACAGGGGCCGTCAAGACGACAGAAGGCAAAATCGAGCAAGCGGACGGAGGCACTTTGTTTCTTGACGAAGTTGGCGACATTCCGCTTGCGCTGCAGGTCAAGCTGTTGCGGTTCATTCAAGAACGGGTCATTGAACGCGTGGGTAGCCGTAAAGCCATTGCTGTGGACACCAGAATTGTGTGCGCCACACACCAGAATCTCGAAAATATGATTGAAAATAATAGCTTTCGGGAAGACTTATATTATCGTCTGGCAGAAATTGTAGTAAAGATTCCGGCATTGTCTGAGCGATCGGGCGATGCAAGTTTGCTTGCCCGGCATTTTCAAAAAAAGTTTTCTGCAGAAATCAATCCGGATGTCAAAGGCATTGCTCCGGATGCACTGGCTGCTTTGGATGCGTGGAATTGGCCCGGTAACGTCAGGGAGCTTGAGAACCGAATCAAGCGCGCGGTGATTATGGCAGATGGTAAAATGATAGGCGTGGAGGATCTTGATCTTGCGGGCGTGGATAATGACGCCACAGAGTTCCTTAACTTAAAAGCCGCAAGGGAAGCCGCGGATCGTTCTGCTATTAATCGTGCGATCTCGCAAACCAATGGTAATATATCAAATGCGGCTAAGCTGCTGGGTATCAGCAGACCAACATTATATGACCTTCTGAAACAATATAAGTTGCAACAGGCCAGTTAGAGCCATGAGAACGCTATTCAGTAATATCTCAATTCCATATGCAAAAGCATTGGTGTTGGTGATAGTGGCTGGGCTGTTGTTTGCGAGTTTACCGTCAGCAATCCGGGCAGCGAATAGCGGAAGTGCAGATGCACGGATCGCTTATGCCAAAGCGCAGGATTATCACTCCCGCGGTGATATAAGGTCAGCCCGCATCGAAATGCTCAATGCCATAAAAGCCGACCCGCAATGGATTGATGCGCGTGTGTTACAGGCTCAAATATTGCTGGAATTCTTGGATGGTGTCGGCGCTGAAGCGGAATTGGAACGGGCATTTGATTTAGGGCTAGATATATCGAAGGTCCGGCACCTGTACGGACATGCGTTGCAACTTCAGGGCAAATGGGACGAAGCCAAAAACCAGCTTCTTGCCGATGATATTCCGTTTGAGCATCAGGCATATGCCGCCAGAATCATTGGCCGTGTGGCATTGCAAACCGGCGATGAGGCTATGGCAAGCAGAGCGTTTGATCAAGCCATACAAAAAGATCCGGGCAATGCGACAATATGGGTTGATGTAGCACGATTTCGAGGCGATTCCGGCGACCAAGCCGGAGCGATTGCGGCGATAGAAAAGGCGGTTGAACTGGAACCAGGCAACATTCGTGCGCTACAATATCGTGGTGAGCTGTTGCGTTTTCAATTTGGCTTAGCCGCAGCACTGCCTTGGTTCGAGCGCGCCCTTCAAATTGCTCCCAACGATGTGCCACTTCTGACTGAATATGCCGCGACTTTGGGCGACATTGGGCGGATGACAGATATGTTGACGGTAGCTCGGAAAATTATCGCGCTTGATGGCAGCAACCCTCGCGCCTTTTTTATGCAAGCTGTACTCGCCGCGCGTGCGGGTAAATTCGACCTTGCCCGCAGGTTAATGCAAAAGACGGAGGGACGGCTTGCCGATGTTCCAGCGGTTTTGCTGGTGCAAGGCGTTATTGCGTATGAAGAAACAAATTATAATGTTGCGCTAGATAATTTACGGCGACTGGCTTCTCTCCAACCGAACAACCTGCAAGCCCGGAATCTTCTGGCGCGTTTGCTTTATCTTGTGAATGAACCGGATGAAGCAATTAATTTACTGAAGCCACAGGCAGATCATGGCGGTGCGGCACCTTATGCGCTCTGGTTAAGTGGTCGCTCGCTGGAATCAATGGATATGCGACCGCAATCAATTGATTTCCTTCAGCGGGCTTCGCTCCATGAGATCGGAGAAAAAACAGCGTTTGTTCCGGAAACACCGTTTGAGTTTTTGCGAGTTCAAGCTATTCGTGACCAGAGTAATGCAGCCACTGTAATACCCTATATCCGCGCCCTTTATCAAAGCGGTGATTTTTCTGGAGCGCTTACTCAGGCCAGATATCTACAAGAGGATAACCCCGGCGCAACAGATGCCCATATTCTGGTTGCGGATGCTGCTATGGCCCAAGGGAACTTGGATGATGCTTTAGCTGCTCTAGAACAAGCAAAAAACATATATTTTTCAGAACCGGTGATGCTTCGTATTGTTGATCTGCTCCGCGCAAGAGGGGAGCAGCAGAGGGCAGGGGAAGTTTTGGCCGAATATCTGGCATATAATCCCACCAGTCTTTCAGGGCTGCGCTGGATGGCTTATGGGTATCTGGAGGCTGAGAACTGGGATATGGCGCAGCGTATATTTGAAAATATCCGCCAACGGATAGGGAATAATGATGCCTTGATTATGGCAGGACTGGCCCATGCGTACACCGAAACGCAGCAAATAGAAAAAGCGGTTAAAGCAGCGCAAATTGCGTATCATGTGCAGCCGTCAAGCCCGGTTGTTACACATATTTATGGACGTGCGCTTTTGGAGCAAGGGACACGTCCTAAAGACGCATATGATCTACTCAAGAAAGCTGCAGTGATGACGCCGCAAAATGCAATATATCAGGCTAGTTTTACACGCGCATCAGAGGTGCTGAACCAGTAAAATTGCTTGGAAATCCGCAGAATTCAGGACTCATTTTCAAGCAATTCTTCCAGTCGTATATCCAGCCGCTTCATTTGGCGTTCAACAGGTGGCCAGACATTTTTGAAGAAATCGGCACGCTGTTGCTCGCGCAGTTTCGTCTTCGCTCCAGAGGCCACAAACATACCGACACCACGCTTGACCCTAACCAGCCCGTCTTCCTGAAAGCCCTGATAGGCTTTTGCGACTGTCAAAGGGTTGGCCCCTTGTTCCACCGCAAAAGCGCGGACGGATGGTAACATATCACCTTCGCTATAATGGCCATCAAGGATTGAGTCGGAGATTATATCTCGGAGTTTTAAATATACTGGCTTAGTGGAATTATGCATAGTGCATCACTGCCATAATACAGCGATGCAGGCAAGGGGTATCTGCGGATAAATATAGTTTGAAACCAGTTATTTCCGGAGATTGAAGTCCCACGCGGACAAAACTGTGTCTAATTCGGGACGTGGACGCTCGGCTAGATCACAATTTGCTGTTCCTGCGAAGATGAAGCCCGCCACACGCTCTGGTGCATGTCCAAACAAGTCGCGGATGGTATCATTGTATGTCGGCCATCCGGTAATCCAGCCACCGACAAAACCTTGAGCATGAATAGCATGCATGATGTTCATGCAAAATGCTCCGCAACTAAGCTCTTGCTCCCAAATCGGTATCTTGCTCGATGTGACAGGAGAAGACATTACTACCAGTAAAGTTGGTCCATGATGTGCCATAGTCTGCAAAGCATCCAGTTCCAATCGACCAGCATCCGGCTTTTCGAGAAGATAAGCCTTGGTTAATTCTGCCGCTAATTGGTTGCGCTGGCTCTTTTTGATATGGATGACTCGCCATGGTGCCAGTTTTCCGTGATCGGGTGTGCGTAAGGCAGTGGAGACAATATTTTTGATCTGTTCGTCATTCGGCCCCGGGGCGATTAAATCGCGTGGCCGTGCAGAGCGACGGGAGGATAAATAACTGTTCAAACTGGAAAGATCGTTAAGCATAGCTATCATCTCGTGTGGAATAGAGGTAAATGCAAGTGGGATTTCTGGTCAAAAACTGGTCACAGGTGCAACAATCTACTTCACTTGCGATGATTTTTGACTAGGGTGCAAAGCAATTGAGCCGCAGGAGACGGCTTAGCAACAGCTAGGGAGGCCGAGTTAATGGCTAGTGCGTATCAAGAATCCGGAGATGCCAAAGGGACATTTCTAGGACATCCAAAAGGCCTGTTTGTCTTGTTTTTTGCCGAAATGTGGGAGCGTTTCTCCTATTATGGCATGCGGGCACTACTTATTTTTTACCTGACGAAACATTGGCTTTTTTCCGATAGCGAATCCGGTATCATTTATGGTGCTTATACCGCGCTGGTTTATATTACGCCGGTGGTCGGTGGATATCTGGCTGACCGCTATTTGGGACAGCGAAAAGCGGTTTTGTTCGGGGCTGTGCTGCTAACGGCCGGCCATTTTTTCATGGCTTTTGAAGGCGAAGCTGCGGTTGGGCATGTAAATAACCCTGCGATCAGTGTTTTCTGGTTGGCGCTTGCCCTGATCATTGTTGGTTCGGGTTTTCTGAAGGCCAATATCTCTGTGATTGTCGGACAACTATACCCGCGAACCGATGTGCGCAGGGATGGGGCCTATACGATTTTTTACATGGGTATTAACGTCGGTGCGGCAATGGGGTCGCTGCTTTGTGGTTACATTGGTGAGACATATGGCTGGGCCTATGGTTTTGGTCTGGCAGGAATCGGTATGCTCCTCGGGTTAATCGTATTTATCTGGGGCAAACCTTTGCTTCTGGGTCGCGGTGAGGCTTCTGATCCTGAACGGCTGAAGCAGCCTATCGCCGGGATAAAGCTTGAATGGTGGATGTATATTGCAGGTTTGGCGATGGTCGGTATCTGTTGGCTCGCCATTCAGTATCAGGATATGGTCGGTTATGTGCTCGGTATATTTGGCGGAGGTCTGGTACTCTATGTCCTTTATACTGCGGTATCCAAGCTGTCGTCGGAGGAGCGCGACCGGATTTTTGCGGCGATGTTCCTGATTGTCACGTCGATCATTTTCTGGGCGTTGTTCGAACAGGCTGGTTCATCGCTTAACCTGTTTACCGATAGGCATGTTGATCGTTCCGGAGTGCCGGCGTCGACGTTCCAATCCATCAATGCCATTTATATCATTTTGCTGGCTCCCGTATTTGCAACTGTATGGACAGTTTTGGGCCGCAAAGGAATGGAGCCGTCTGCACCATTTAAATTCGGGCTGGGCATCGTTCAGGTCGGGTTGGGCTTTCTGGTTCTGGTCTGGGGCGCGCAGGCCGCTGGTCTGGAAAATGCGACACCGGTTATCTTCATATTCCTTGTCTACCTGCTGCACACGACCGGCGAACTTTGCCTGTCTCCGGTAGGTCTTTCTGCCATGAACCGTCTTGCGCCAGCACATATGGCCAGTTTGATCATGGGCAGTTGGTTCTTTGCTTCGGCGACGGGCAATTTTGCAGCTGGTCTGATTGCTTCTGCGACTGGGGCAGAAGCTGTCGGTGAAGAATCGGGCAAAGAAATTGTGCTTGATGTTTACATGTCTGTCGGATGGTATGCGATTGCAGTGGGCGTCGGCGTACTGGTTATATCACCTTTGATCAAAAAGCTTATGCATCTTGATACGCTTCAAGACGAGAATGTTGGTGATGATCTTGAAGGTCAGAACGAGTTTGGGGAACCGGCCGCAGCGGGCGTTCATCCGACGACAAAACCGTGAATGGACTAGCTTAGGCTTAGAGGGCAATCATGATATTGAGAAATTTACTGACAGCCGTTGCTGCCGGTGCACTGGTTGCGGCTTGTGCAACCGCAGGAACAGACAACAGCACGGTCAGCGCTTCGGCGCGTTCGGATAATGCTTCGGCAGAATCTGCATTTCCTTCAACCTACAAAGCCTATCCATCGGACAATATCGCGATAACTAATGTCACCATATTTGATGGTGAGGGGCAGCGGATCGAAAATGGTACGATCTTTATGTCCGGCGGCGAGATTATATCCGTTGGCGGGCCGGATGCTATAGTACCGACAGATGCAAAGGTCATTGATGGCTCTGGAAAATATGTGACGCCCGGTATTATCGATGTGCATAGTCATCTAGGCAACTATCCCACGCCAAGCGTTGCAGCGCACAGCGATGGTAATGAGATGACTTCTCCCGTGACGCCGGAAGTATGGGCAGAGCATAGCGTCTGGCCACAAGATCCCGGTTTTTCCAGAGCGCTTGCCAATGGCGGAGTCACGTCGTTACAAATTCTGCCGGGCTCGGCCAATCTGTTTGGTGGTCGATCGGCAACGCTGAAGAATGTTCCAGCCCGCACGGTTCAGGCGATGAAGTTTCCAGGTGCGCCCTATGGCATGAAAATGGCGTGCGGCGAGAATCCCAAGCGCGTTTATGGTAGTCGCAAGCGCAAACCTTCTACCCGGATGGGAAGCCTGTCGCTGACCCGTCAGACATGGATTAATGCACAGGAATATCAAAAGAAACGCAAAGGCGCAAAGCCGCCGAAACGTGATCTGGCGATGGAAACTTTGGCTGATGTGCTGGATGGTGACATATTGGTGCATAACCATTGTTACCGTGCCGATGAATTGAACCAGATTATAGATATGTCCAAGGAATTTGGCTATAAGGTAACCGCATTTCACCATGCTGTCGAAGCCTATAAAATTGCCGATATTCTTGCAAAAGAGGAGATATGCTCAGCCGTGTGGGCAGATTGGTGGGGCTTCAAGATGGAAGCCTATGACGCTATTCCTGAAAATGCCGCGCTGCTGCAACAGGCGGGAGCATGCGTAATTATCCATTCCGATGATGAGAACCAGATCCAGCGGCTTAATCAGGAGGCTGCAAAAGCGCTGTCCGATGGCCGTGCAATGGGCCTTGAGATCAGCGATGCACAAGCCATTCAGTGGATAACCTATAATCCGGCCAAAGCCATGGGTATCGCCGATCAAACGGGTAGTTTGAAGCCCGGTAAAATGGCTGATGTTGTCCTGTGGAATGACAATCCGTTGAGCGTTTATGCCCGTCCGGAGAAAGTCTGGATCGACGGGGCTTTGCTCTATGATGCAAACGATCCTTCGCGGCGGCCGGTTAGCGATTTTGAACTGGGTCAACCGGGTGAAGGAGATGTGAAATGAAGCGCTTTACAACCATTCTCATATTGTCCTTAGCACTGATGGCGGCTCCTGCGGTGGCGGAAACAATCGCTATTACCGGCGGAAAAGTCGTTGTCGGCGATGGCAGTGCACCCATGGATGGCGCGAACGTTCTCATAAGTGATGGACGCGTGGTTGCCACCGGTACAAACATCAATATTCCTGCCGATGCGCGACAAATTGATGCATCGGGAAAATGGGTAACGCCCGGTGTATTCGCCGGATTCAGTCGCGTTGGTCTGGTTGAAGTCGGTGCAGTTACATCAACCAATGATATCAATGCTGTAAGCTCGGTCTTTTCGGCTGCATTGGATGTACAATATGCAATAAATCCTTTTGCTGCTCCGATAGCGGTGAGCCGGGCCGCCGGTGTGACCCGCGCTGTGGTTTCGCCAGCCACTGGAAAGTCTATTTTTGGCGGCTTTGGAGCGATTATTGATCTGGCTCAGGATAGCGATCCGATCACCAAAGCACGAGCGTTCCAGTTTGTCGAACTTGGCGAAACTGGTCAAAGCCGTGCAGGAGGAAGCCGCTCTGCGGCGCATATCCTGTTTCGCGCGATGCTGGATGAAGCACAGACCTATTCCCGCAACCCGTCTCTGTTCGACAGCGACTTGATGAAAGCATCTGATGCGAAGGCTTTGTTGCCCGTCATCAATGGAACCACCCAGTTGTTGGTGCATGTAGAGAGCGCCAACGATATTTTGAAAACACTCGATCTACGCAAGGACTTCCCATCTTTGAAGCTGGTGCTGGTCGGGGCCAATGAAGGATGGCGCGTCGCCAATGAAATCGCTGCTGCAAAAGTGCCTGTTCTGGCATCTGCTCTAAGCGATTTGCCTGATGGTTTTGAAGATTTAGCTGCTACACAGTCCAATATAGGCCGGATGAAAAATGCTGGTGTCGAGATCGCCATCGGTATGATCAACGACCGCGATGCACATCAACTTCGTTACTCTGTCCAATATGCCGGTAATCTGGTCGCACTCAACAAGGTGCCGCGCGCTACGGGTTTAAATTGGGACGAGGCCTTTGCCGCAATCAGTTCAAAACCGGCAGAGATTATGGGCATGGGTAGTGAGCTTGGTTCGCTACAAGCAGGGCGCAGGGGTGATGTGGTTATCTGGACGGGAGATCCTCTGGAGCTTTCTACTCAGGTTGAACGCGTGCTTATTGATGGTGTTGAACAATCGCTATCCAATCGACAGGAACGCTTGCGCGAACGCTATCGCAATCCCGCTCCCGGCAGCTTGCCAAAGGCTTATGACCGGTAACCTAGGTCTTATCACATACACTAATTAATTGTTCCCATTGGCTCTGGCCCTAGCTTCTTCAGCGCGTGTTTCCTTTAAAAGGGCTATCAACTCATCTGTGCGCCGTTCGGCAGATTCATCTAGATCAAGAGCTGCAAAACTCATCACGTAACGGTCAATATCAGCTCGTGAAACATAAAAGGAGCAGTTCTTAAAGCTTCCGTTTAACTGGTGCTTAGCGAACCAGAATTTACTCCACGGGTGCCCTTGCGATAAGGTCCGTTGCCATAAGTGGCCCGTGCGGCATAAATCCTGCGGCACTTTGTCATTCAGACTGTAAATATATCCTAGAACAAAAGTCGCTTGACGATAGCCTCGATCTGAAGCGGCACGAAGATTATTTAACGCCGCATCGACATCTCCTGCACTTGCATGATAATATAAAGCGGCACCGAGTTGATAATGAAAACGGGCTTCATCAGGATATTGTTCTAACGCATCCTGACAGGCCACAATAGCAGCAGGCAGGTCTATTTCTTTTCTGGTTTTTATACCGTCAATCACCTTATCCGGGTCTTCCGAATGTGCCATGATTTTATCACACTGCATGATTGGTGCGGCGTCTTGCGCGGCAGCCGTACCCGCGAGGCATGATAGGCCAGTCAATATAGTTAAAAAGCGTAGCATCGACACTCTCCTGTAATTATTGGCGCTCGATCCGCTTCCAAAGAGAGATTGCGTTAAACTTACTCTCTCTGGAAGCGGCTATCACGCATTCTGTAGTTCTGGTGCAGCTTTTCTTAGAATTTTACGCTGCCTTCGATACCGAAAGTCCGGCTCTTTCTAAGTCGACCAAAAAAGCCTCTCGGTGCACCGCTTTCGATTACAGCAGGCTGGCCATTGAAGGTTACTGACGAAGCAGGGGGCAAACCTTGTGTGCCAGCGCCATACCGATAATCAAACCAGCGCGTAGCCAACGGTGGAGCATCTTCATTAGTCAAATTACGGCCAAACACGGCAAGGCTAAAGTTCTTACTACGAATCCCGATACGCGCTCCCAAAAGAAACGCAGAGGGCACATAGGCAAAATTATCAGTCTGGACGTATTTCTTACTTTCAAAACTGAAGTTCGTTATGCCGAAGATATCCAGATCTGGTCCGACGGGATGTTCATAGGACGCGGAGCCGTTCAGTATGTACTGGGAGCCCAGTGGCAAACGCTTTCCTTTAATTGAGCATAGCGGGAGCGCAGCATCTGGTGGATTTGTCGTATCAAAATTAGGTCGCAGGCCACCCGAATTCAATATGAACAAATCAGCATCGCAGCCGTTTGTAAACTTAGCATCGACATATGATACTCCAAGATTGAAGGTAAGCCCTTGGGTGGGCACTGCTGTCGCTTCAAGTTCAAACCCTGTGGTGCGTGCATCTCCACCATTTGTCACAATAGAGGCTAATGCCAGCGGGTTTACAGGCGTTGGGATAGACGAGACTATCTGAACTTGGCTTAATTTGTTGGTATAAGCTGCAAATTGTACACGCAGCTTATTATCAAGCGTATCGAACTTTGCCCCGACTTCAAAGGATTGTACTTTTTCCGGGTTATATCTTGGCTGACCTATTGATGTGCCGGTCGCCCCGTTTGACCCGCCCGGTTTTCTGCCGGTTGCAAACACACCGTATAACAACATACCGCCTGGTGTCGTGTAGTTGATTGTTATGCGCGGGTCGGTTCCGGTAAATTTGTTCCGTTTATCGCAAGTACCTGTAAACCCGAACAAGGCTGCATCATCTTGTGCACCTGAGCAGAAAATTGAGGTGGCCGACGCACGATCAATGATTGTTTGCGTTTCTTCCTGATAACGCACTTCGCCAGTGATCCCGAATGAATCGGTAAAATCATATCCTAATAAAGCAAAAACTGCTTTGTTAGTTATGGTGTTTCTAGCAGAACCGTCGGTGCCTAATGGCTCTCCGTCGAATGGATTTGCAAAAGTGATATCTACTTTATCGATCTTTTGGTGATAATAATAAACACCCAACAAACCGTGAAGTTTGCGATCCGTTGGTGTCGCGATGCGCAATTCCTGACTAAAATCTTCAGCCTTTGTTTTTAAACTACTGGCAAAAGTTGGCTCGCCTACCGGGGGACCAAAGTAAAAGAAAGCTTCGCTAATATCGTTGTCTTGCCCTGTGCGCCGGGTAAAATTCCGATAGCCGGTCAGGCTTGAAAGCACAAATCCTGACCCACCAATGTCATAATCAATTGCCGCTGATCCAAAAAATTCGCGGGTATCCAATCCATCAAATGCTGTTCCATCCCGAACGCCAAAAGCTGTCGGTAATGGGTCTGTATTCTGCCGGACATCATTTGGTTTTGCTTGAATGGCTCCACAGAAATACTGGTTTTCATTCAAAGCGCCTGGTGTACCGGCCAGTGGTGCCGGGACGTTTGGGAGGAATGGAGACACAGTTCTATATTTATTGCTTCGGTAGCCTGGTGAACAATTATTTTCAGCGGAGCCTTGTAAAAAGAGCGCGAACGGTCCGTCGTCCTGATGGTCGTATGATCCTCTTAGACGTATTTTGATATCATCGCTGGGCTTGGCAACAAGTGACACATAAGCAGATTTGGATTCTTCCTGTCCGACTTTTTTGCCGGTCAGCTGATTAATAAATTCGCCGTCATATTTATAATATCGCGCACCAGCCCTGAAGCCTATCGCTCCGTCTGCATATGTATCAGACACAGAAGCCGATGCCTGTACTTCCCCATATTCGGCAACCGTAAGCCGGCCAGAAGCAGTCAGATATTCAGTTGGATCTTTGGTAATATAATTTATTGCACCAGAATAAGTATTCCGGCCATAGAGTGCTGATTGGGGGCCTTTAATAACCTCGACCCGCTCAAGAGATTGTGGATCGAATGCCTGAATATTGCCCTGATAGTAGATTCCATCAACAAAATAAGCCGCGCCGCTTTCTACACCAGCTTGAACACCTGCCAAAACACTGGATTGCCCACGAATAACGGGCCGATCCCCGGAACGACCAAATGCCTGGGAAAAGCTGATTCCGGTGGCAAGTTTCGAGAAATCATCAATCGAGTTCAGGCCCAAATTTTCTATCGTGCGTGAGGAAACGGCAGATACTGCCAAAGGTGCATCGCTCAGCCGTTCTTCGGACTTGCGGGCTGTAACCACAATTTCTTCAAGCCCACCATATTGTTTGTCGGAATTAATAGGTTGAGCCGTCTCGGAAGAAACATCCTGAGCAAATGCCGGAACGGTAACAAGGCTCGATACCGCGACAAGCAGAGCCTGTTTAAAAATTTGTTTCTTTGTCATTATTGCATAACTCCCTGTTACGCACTTATGAGTGCGTATTATTTGATCCTACGGTTGAAAAAATGAACTTTTGCTATTTCTTAGCTAAATGATTTTCGAGCCGTGCGCTCAACTTCTCGACTCTTCCCCTAGAAGCCTGCACGGTGATCCGGTCGGTCGCCAAATGCATAAATCTTGACATTTCTGCGTCGGAAACCTGTTCTTTGCAGCCTGCAAACTTGCCATTTAGCTGGTTCTCAACAAGGTGATAGCCAGACCAAGGGTGTTGAAGGCCTACTCCTCGTTTCCATAATGATTGCGCTTTACAATAATCTTTTTTGACCGCTCCACCGAGAGTCTGAACATAGGCAAGAACAAATATGGCTTGAGGATAGCCAATATCCGCAGATTTTTGTAAATAGGGAACAGATTCCTGATGGCGTCCCTGATAATAGATCGTTCGGCCCAGCTGATATATTGACCGTGCATTTTCAGGTTCTGCAGCAACGGCACTTCTACATGCGGCTTCAGCAGCGGGAAGGTCCATCTGTGGTCGTTGCAGTCCTCGTGCGACGCGATTTGGATCAGCAGGATGTGAGGCCATTCTGTCGCATTTCAAAACGGCTGGGGAGGGCAGTGCTCCTGCTGACAGTAAAGTGGCGGAAATTAAAGCTGAGATTACCATTTTTTACGCTCTCCATTTTCAGATTTTACGTGTAAGTTCTGACAATTTATTACAAAGGCAGATATGTTTTTCCTGATAAATTAGGGGCTAGCTTCACCAAGCACAGGTGAAAAGCGGGTGTAGACAGGATGTTCTATCCCAATCCTTCGATTGATGGATTGGGATAGCTGTTACCGAGAAATTATGGTTTTTCAAAATGCTCGACGATGTCTTTTTTAAGGAGGTCGACTAGCGTTTCCTTGTAAAAATCACCGTCCGCATTTGCATGGCCGTTAGTTACATAATCCAGCAATTCTTCTTTGGTGACATCGAATTTACATTGTGCAAATTTGCCTTCGAGCCAATAATAGGGAAAACCGACTTGACCGGCAAAACGTCCAACCTTTGCGGAACGACGGATTAGGTCTCCGCCTTTGCACGTATCCTGCGGCTGTTTGTTGATGCCCATTAAGGTTATGTAGCCAATCACGAAAAGCGATTGTGGATAACCTGCTTTTACAGCCAGTTCGCGATAGGGATAAGCTTTTTCCCCCATCCCGCTATAGCCGTATGCTCTTGCAAGTTGATAGTTTAGACGCGGGTTTTTTGGATCCGCTTTAACAGCACGTTCGCAAGCTGTAACCGCTGCTGGTAAATCTGCATCTCTACGCTTTACGCCAGGGCCAATTTTATAGGGATCATCAGGGTGCGAAATCAGCACATCACATTGCGTAATATCTGATGAATAGTCTTTGGCGTCATAGGTTTGGATGTCCGGTGTCGAGCTAGCGACAGACGCGGCCATGAGTAATCCTGTAAACATCACTGATATTCTCCTTAATATGTGAAGCGAAGACGGATCCCAAACTGACGAGGATCAGCAGGGGTTACGTTTGCTACAAAGTCTCTCAGATTGAAATTACCTTTGGTGAAGTCCGTAAAACGAGCTGCGGACAGATAAGTGTCATCGTCTAGCAGGTTGTTGACAAACAATTCGGCACGCCACCAATCGCGTTCTATGCCCGCACGAGCATTGACCCGAATAGAGGATGGTTTTTTGGCAAGATTAAATGCTTCGGTGTAGGCACTGCCGGAGTAAACGCCGTCTAATCGCCCAAACACACCTAAGCCGCTATTCAACTCACGGTTATAAGCCGCACTTAGCGTTCCGCTAAATTCTGGAAAACGTGGTGATGAATTACCAGACACATCGGCGTTTCCGGTCAACCGGGCACAAAAACCGCAGTCGAAAACTTTATATTCCGAAGCAGCCCAGTTAAACGTGCCCGACAATGTTATGTCATCAGTCACACGTGCTGATGCTTCAGCCTCAATGCCCCAAAGATCAGTTTTACCGGCACTTACAATAACAGGAACAAGGCGAATACCTGCTGGGGTGTTCGGATCTGTGATTGTAGCCTGGGTGCGGTTTTGCTGGTTTTTCCACTGCATATAATATGCAGCCAGGTTTATATTGAATAGACCATTGGCAAATGATTTTTTCAGACCAATTTCGTAATTATCAAGTTCTTCTTCGCCGACGATATCGGTTGCGCCAGTTTGGGCTAGCACTTCATCTTTCTGGGATTGTGTTAAGCCAACTACCGATGTGTTAAAGTCGCCAGGCTTGTTTCCTTTAGCATAAGTAAGATAAAGATTAGTGTCTCTATCTGGCTGCCACTGCAAAATTACCCGCGGCAGAAAATTCTTGAAAGTTTTAGCGAGATTGACTCCTGCTACTACGCCTTGGTCGATTTTATCGGCTTGATAGCGTCCCTCGACATTAAGCGTAAAATTATCGGTGACACTCCATGCAACTGAACCAAAACCAGCGTATGTGCGAACATCGGTTCTTCCGATTTTCTGATCAAGGAAAAATCCGTTCGGGAACGTTGAATTTGGAAACAGATAGCCGATCGAACCATTAGGTGTTTCATAGCGCAGATCAAATATGCTGCCACCAACAAGCCAGTTTATAGCACCGGTTTCACCACTTAACCGTGCTTCTCCGGACCAATCTTCAATATACTGAAAACTGGACTCCAGCCACACGTTTTCGGGTGTAAAATCAAGATCGAGGATACGATTTTGTTTGAGCTTATTATAGCTTCCCCCAACGGTTAGCGTGGCATCAATAGGAGCGATATCAATATCGGATGATAGGCTATATCGTTCGATTTTTCTTCTTAGGCCTACATGATCTAATGAAGGTCCTCTTTTGAGTCCTTCGGAATTACGGCTATTATTGACGTAAATGTCATAAGCTTCACCGTTTAGAACAGTATTGGTTCCAAAATTATCAACTTGTGGCAGATTGCCGCAGAAGTAAGTTACGCCACCTGGATAAAATGGTCCACAATTATGCATGTCTCTGGTCAGAGCAAAGCTGGCTGGGGCGCCATCTTCATCTTGTGAGAAAAACACATTGGCACGCACTCGAACGCCCGGTGTAGGATCGGCATCAACGATGAGGTTAACTGACCCGGTTTCTTCTTCACCAAGCCGGCCATTATCTGCCACGCTTCTATATCTGCCATTGAAAGAATATGTCCGTCCGGTAATCCGTGCACGCAGATCGTCTGTACCTAAAGATCCTTCAAGTGAACCAACAGCTTCAAGATAGCCGCCTTCTGCTACTTGAAGCATTGCGCTCGCAGAAAATCCTGCTTTGGGTGATTTGGATATAAAATTGACGGCTCCGCCAAAGGTTGACCGTCCGAAATGCGCGCTTTGCGGTCCTTTGATGACTTCTACGCGCTCGACATCTTCTGTGCTTAAACTTGATAAACCGCCAGCGACATAAATACCGTCAACAAAGACAGACGCGAGCTGGCGTGTAGGCGCAACATCATTGATGTCCATGCCGCGAAACCGGATGACCGATTCTGATCGTCCGCCGCGTTGGTTCCCTTGCTTGCTATAGTTAAAACCCGGAGCAAAGGTTGAGATATCTTCTAGGTTTTTTATACCCCGTTCTTCAATATCGTCTCCGGAGAGCGCAGTGATAGTTAGTGGAACATCGCTCAGCGCTTCTCCACGTTTGCGCGCAGTAACAACGATTTCATTCATAACTGGTTCGGTAGCTGCACTAGTTGCGGAGGTAACTGCGCCGTCCTTGGTAGAAACGCCATTATCATTTGATTGTGCATAAAGCGGAGAAGCGCTTGTCAGCATGATTGCTGTCGAAGCCAGTAATATTTTCATTTTGGATCCCTTTTTTGAATTTATAGTTTTAGCTTATATTTTCCATTATCTGCGGATTAGCGACCCGTTCTGTAAGGCGCTCGATAAGGACATTCGTTTCCCCCAGCGTGATTTGTTCCCGCGCCATGCTCGGTAAGTGGGGGATCTGGTTGTTGCTGATTTGCTTTACGCATTTTTCGCACCGCCAACGGAGTTAACATATCGCAACATTAAAATTGCTTGAGTAGAACCTGCGTTAGCCGCTTCCTTGTCCGGATCGTAAGGATGTGATGCTATGATATCGAAAGAGTGAACCGGATTGATAACAGGCATGGTCATAACCAGTGCAATTGTCGTTATCATCGTTAAGCTCATTGTTACCCTTCCCCAATATTTATTATCGTTTTTGCCAGAGTTGAGTTAATTGCCTTTTGCAATAGCTTTTTGTCAAGGTATATTTGTCCGGACAAATAGTGATGTCTCTAACCGGTTATTAGATATAGGAAATTTTTGTGACTGATCCTAAAAGTGATAAAATAGACGAGCTGAGTGATCGGTGGTTTACACGATACCCAAAGATGAAAACTGGGCCTTGGCAAATCTGGGGTAGAATGGTTCGAATAAACGAAAGCTTTTTGATTGAAGCCAGCAATTCGCTCGTGCCAGCTGGTTTAAATTATAAAGAATTTCAGACTCTCGCTGCTCTTGTTCTGTCCGAAGAACCATCATACCCTAGTCAAATCGCATCCTTCAGCATGCTCACATCGGGCGGAACTGCGAATTTGTTAAGCCGTCTGGAGAGTAAAGGATTAATCACTCGCAAACAAAATACGCAGGATAAAAGAGGCATTATCGTAGAATTAACAAGTGCTGGCCGCAACTTGTTTCAAACAGCGCTCGACCTTGAAAATAAAGTCGAGCATAAGATGCTTGAACCGCTGACCCTAGGTGAGCGAGAACAACTGATTTCACTTTTGCGTAAGCTTACATCGGAGTTAGGACTTTAAAGTCGAACCATCGACATCATTGCTTCACCATAGCGGGCACCGGATGTGCCGCCAACGGGGGCGGCTTTTTCCAGTTCATCGAGATCGGCATCTGTTAGTTCAACATCAACTGCCGCCATGCTGTCTTCCAATGTCGCGCGGCGTTTAGAGCCCGGTATCGGGACAATGAAGTCTCCCTGTGCAAGCAGCCATGCCAGTGCGATTTGTGCAGGAGAGCGGTCGCGTCGCATAGCAACCTGTTTAACCGCTTCGACCATTCTAAGGTTCTGGTCAAAATTTTCTTCTGAATAGCGCGGGTCGCGTAGGCGGTAATCATCTTCATCAAGATCATTTCTGCTCGTAATCTGCCCGGTCAAAAAACCGCGGCCCAAAGGGCTGTAAGGCACAAAGCCAATATTCAGATCCTGACAGATCGGCAGGATTTCTTCTTCAATGCTGCGCTCCCACAGGGAATATTCCGATTGCAGCGCGGCAATCGGATGGACCTTGTGCGCGCGTTTTATAGTTTCCGGCCCGGCTTCTGACAGGCCGAGATAGCGGACCTTTCCGGCTTGGACCAGCTGCGCCATCGCGCCAACTGTATCCTCAATAGGCACATCCGGATCAACGCGGTGCTGGTAAAAAAGATCGATAACATCAATGCCCAGACGCTGTAGCGAGGCATCGCAGGCGCGGTGGACATTTTCGGGAGATGAATCTGTCCCGATTTTCTCGGGATTTGTCAGATCAAATCCGAATTTGGTAGCGATAACAAGACGATCACGCCGCCCTTTAATCGCCTCACCCAAAAGCTCTTCATTCTTATAGGGGCCGTAAACTTCGGCAGTATCAAAAAAAGTCACGCCCAGTTCAATCGCCCGGTCGAGCGCGGCGAGACTCTCTGTCATATCGGCCTGGCCATACATGCCGCTACCAATGCCGAACATCGGCATGCAGCCCAGTCCCAACGCGGATACTTCCAATTCTTCGCCGAGTTTGCGGTATTTCATCATGAGTCCTTTGAAGATAGTTTCTGCTTGTTCAGATAACCGAAAATCTCTCGTTTAATTTCCGGCGCAAAAATATAGAGCGCGATAACATTGGGAATAGCCATCAGGAAAAACGCGCTATCTACCAGTTTTATGACCTGCCCCAGTTCAAGTATCGCGCCAATGGGTAAAGATATAACATAAAAAAACTTATAAGACCAAACCGCTGTATGGCTGTGTCCGAATAAATAGCACCATGTCTGCTGACCATAAAAGCCCCAGGCGCAAAGCGTTGAGAACCCGAACAGAAAAACAGCAATCGCGAGCAAATAGGGGAACCAGTCAGCAACCGTTGCAAAGGCAGCCGACGTAATTTCTATGCCCTCCACATCGCCGATATAGGTGCCGGCAACGACCATTGCGATAGCGCCTAAAGAGCAAATGATTACTGTGTCGATAAACGGTTCCAGCAAGGCCACCAAACCTTCGGCTGCCGGTTCATCGGTGCGTGCCTGTGTGTGAGCGATTACCGCAGAACCTATGCCCGCTTCAGACGAATATACGGCGCGGCGCATGCCGACGACAAAGGCTCCGATCGCACCGCCTGCTGCTGCTTGCCCGGTAAATGCATCTGATATAATTAGCCCTATAGCAGCGGGAACCTGCTCAAAGTTTATTGCCAATATAGCAAATATGCCGACCAGATATAACAAGCCCATGGCAGGAACAACGGAGGCTGTTACCCGCGCTAGCCAGCCAACCCCGTTTATTACCACCAGTCCTACGAGCGCAGCCATGATAATGCCGTAAACCAGCGGCTGGGTGAATCCGGTGACATGTGCGACCTGTGCATAGCTCTGGTTCACCTGAACTAATGGAATTGCGCCAAACAGAGCCAAGAAGGCATAAATGCCGCCCAAGATAAGGCCGGTTTTGGCAAAACCCCTTGCAGCAAGACCATTTTTCAGGGTGTACATAGGGCCGCCGCGCACATTGCCATTGGCTTGGACTTCCCGGTATTTTAAACCGATTGTGACCTCCGCACATTTAAGAGCCATGGCTACCCAACCAATGATGAACATCCAGAAGGCGGCACCCGGACCACCTGTTGATAGCGCGATAGCAACGCCCGCAATATTACCCAGCCCGATCGTTCCTGACAAAGCAGTCGTTAGCGCCGCGAAAGGAGACATGCTGCCTGCTTGTGAAGGATCAGAAAATTTCCCTCGCAATACTTGAACGCCAGCGCCAAAGCCGCGCAAATTGATGAAGCCCAGATATATAGTGAAAAACAGCATCGGAACGGCAAGCCACAAAACCACCAGTTCGATAGTTATGCCGAACAGGCTGATCTTGTAAAAAACCATATCGGATAAGCGGTTAATCATTTCGTTTAGAATTTCTATCATTTAACTGCTTAGCTTTCTGTTTCGGCTTTATCCGGGATGGGCCAGACGCTAAGGCTAAATAAACCACAAGGCTAATATTAATTAAGGCCTACACCAATCGAGGAACGCTCCCAGTTATGACAAAGAAATTTTTTGGGACAGACGGAATACGCGGACCAACCAACCAGCACCCGATGACCGCAGAAATTGCCATGAAAGTCGGGCAGGCCGCAGGCCGCCACTTTGTACGCGGAGAGCATCGTCACCGAGTTGTTATCGGCAAGGATACCCGTCTTTCAGGCTATATGATGGAAAATGCGTTGGTTGCCGGCTTTACTAGCGTTGGCATGGACGTCGTGCAGGTTGGGCCGATGCCTACGCCTGCTGTGGCCCTGTTGGCCCGGTCTATGCGGGCTGATTTGGGCGTTATGATTTCGGCCAGCCATAACCCTTATCAGGACAATGGTATAAAGCTATTTGGGCCGGACGGATTTAAATTATCCGATGAGGATGAGCTCAAGATCGAGGGCTATCTTTCTGAGGATGCTAGATTGGCACAAGCCGAGGATATTGGCCGGGCTAAACGCTTTGAAGATGCACGCGGACGCTATATTCACGCGATAAAAATGTCGTTACCGGACCATATCCGCCTCGATGGTCTGAAAATTGTGATCGATTGCGCCAATGGCGCGGCCTATCAAGTCGCACCTTCCGCGCTCTGGGAATTAGGAGCCGAATTAATCACTCTCGGTGTCACTCCTGATGGCAAGAATATCAACTATAAATGTGGTTCCACCGATGTCGCCACGTTGCAGGAAACCGTTGTGGCGAGTGGCGCGCATATCGGCATAGCGCTAGATGGTGATGCTGACCGCCTGATCATCGTGGATGAAAAGGGGCGGGTTGTGGATGGTGATCAGTTAATGGCCCTGATCGGGTCAAGCTGGAACCGCAACGGCTTGTTACGTGGTGGCGGTATTGTTGCAACGGTTATGTCCAATTTAGGATTAGAACGGTTTTTAAAGTCTCAAGAGCTCACTCTTATTCGCTCGAAGGTCGGGGATCGCTACGTTCTGGAGGAGATGAAGAAGGGTGGATTCAACGTAGGCGGTGAGCAATCGGGGCATATGATCATGCTGGACCATGGTACGACCGGAGACGGAACTATTGCCGCGTTGCAGGTGCTGCGTGAACTGGTCGATAGCGGAAAACCGGCCAGTGAAATATTGCACCTTTTTGAGCCGGTTCCGCAATTGCTGAAAAATGTTCGCTATGCTGGCGGTATGCCGCTTGATAATGACAAGGTGAAATCAGTCATCACGGAAGCAGAGAAAGAATTGAATGGCAATGGCCGGCTTGTCATTCGCGCGTCGGGAACAGAACCGCTGATCCGTGTTATGGCCGAGGGTGACAATTCCGATCAGATCCATCAGATTACCGAGCGTATTTGCAATGTTGTGGAAGAGGTTGCGGACTGATGATTGAGTTGTGTCTGAGAATAGAAACCTGCGAAAAGGTAGCGGCATCCTTGCTGCTGGCCCAATGAATAGCCATTGCCCGCGCGTTCTGACCATCGCTGGTTCCGACAGTGGCGGCGGAGCAGGGATACAGGCGGATGTGCGGACGATTAGTAACCTTGGCGGGCATGCAATGACCGCGATTACGGGGATTACCGTGCAAAACAGCATGGGGGTGACAGCGTCAAAGGTGATGACGCCAGAGATGGTTTTGGCGCAAATATCAGCTGTTATAGATGATTTTGGTGTCGATGCGATCAAGATCGGGATGTTGGGTTCGCCCGAAATTGCATTGGCAGTTGCCGGATTCCTGAAATCCCTAAAGGATATTCCGGTCGTTTTTGATCCCGTGATGGTAGCCACGAGCGGCGCTGCACTGGCAGACGAGCAGACGGTTTCCGCTTTTCAGGAGATAGTTCCGTTGAGCAGTCTGGTGACGCCCAATCTGGACGAGATGGAGCGTATGGGCGGGGAATCTGTTATTGCCGATTACACCGTGCCGTTTCTGGTCAAAGGTGGGCATGGTGATGGCGATATTCTGACAGATAGGCTGATTGGCGCGGAAGGAGAGCGGGAGCGCTGGGAAGGCAGCAGGATAGTCACGCAGCACAGCCACGGCACCGGATGCACCCTGTCTGCAGCTATTGCGACCCATCTCGGGGCAGGTGACAGCATGAGTGTGGCAATTGGCAAGGCGCGTCAATATGTGCGGAAAAGCTTGAAAACTGCACCCGGCTATGGCGCGGGAAATGGCCCGATGGGCGTGCCGAAAATATGATGTTGCAAATGGTGGCAGGAGTTGATGAAGCGGGCAGGGGGCCGCTGGCAGGGCCGGTTGTTGCCGCAGCGGTGATTTTGCCGGATGGGCATGGTATAAAGGGGCTGGATGACAGCAAGAAACTGACCGCGAAAAAACGCGCTGCCCTGGAAACAGAAATACTGGATAAAGCCTATTATTATATAGCATTATGTAGTGAAGCAGAGATTGATTCTATCAATATATTGCAGGCGACTATGTTGGCCATGACCCGGGCGGCCGATGGCCTGTCGTGCAGGCCCGATCACATATTGGTCGATGGCAATCGCTTACCTAAGTGGGGGCATCAGGCAGAAGCCGTGATTGGCGGCGATGCAATCCACCCGTGCATTTCGGCAGCTTCCATATTAGCCAAACAATATCGTGACCGGATGATGGTTGCGGCCGCAGAACGTTACCCTCAATATGGCTGGGAACGGAATAAAGGCTATGGCACGGCGGAGCATATGGCCGCGCTCAGACAATATGGGCCTACACCTTTGCACCGTAAAAGCTTTGCGCCAGTCGCGCAGTTCGCATTGCTATAATGCTCCGTATCAGTAAGATTGTTTGGCCGTGCCAGTTGCTTTTTGTTGCTGCACCCATTCACCATTTTCATTTTTGATATAGCGCGGCGCCCATTTGACGTTCCACACCAGCCCCATTTTTTCCCACAGCCGGATTAGACCGGCACATGGATCAAATTCCCACCATGTGACACCGGACGTTGCAGAGCGGGGGTGCTGATGATGGTTATTATGCCAGCCATCGCCCATGGTCAAAATGTTAATGAAAATATTGTTTCGAGCCGTATCATGTCCAGTAAATCTTTGCGATCCAAAGAGATGACCAATACTGTTCACACTTTGTAATACCGTAAGAACTGCAAAAATTCGCAGGAATCCGGCTATTAATATTGTCCCGATAATTGCTTCGGGACCAGCAAAAGCCAGCGCCCACAAAACAGGAAAAACGATCGCAGACACAAAATACCAGAACCACCTTGTGCGATGCGCGAACATGACAATTTCATTATCGATCAAGCCTTTTCCATAGATTTCAAGATCGGTTGTCGTACGGTCGAACAGCCAGCCGACATGACTGTGATGGAATTTCGCAAACCCTTTTAGCGGCTTTCCATGGCCATCAAAATGCGGGCTATGGGCATCGCCGACCTTATCCGTCATAGCATGGTGGCGGCGATGATTAGCGGCCCAGTGAAGCGCAGACCCCTGCGCTGCCGATTGGGTCAAAATAGCAATGAATATGCCCATTGGTTTGGATGTCTCAAATGCGCGGTGCGAAAAATAGCGGTGATAGCCGACGATGCACCCGATCATGGATAAGACATAACCGACCAGAAAAGCAGACCATTCCGTCCAGCCGGAACCATAAGCGATCATCCAGTAGACTGCTGCAATAGAGCCGCCGATTTTAGTTGTGGATAATATGGCATGTTCACGCAATTTTGCACGGGCCGCCCGTCCGCCATATTTGACCCCGGACGGCATTGTAATATCTGTGCTTTTACCGCTGCTATCAATCGCCATTACATGCCCCCCCCCAAATGGTCAGATAAAGCTCTTTGTAGAAATGTTACCGGAGTATAGTCATATTTTTGCTGATCGGGCAATTGGGTTAACCGATATCGGTGATAGGCGCCCACAATTGTTGGGCCAATAAATTATTATCATTTTTTTTCGTTTACTTATTTTAGCGAGTCCTTTTCGCCACACCACAAGGGATTGAGTCCATGATACCGGCCACGACTCCACATCTGGTGAGCGGACTCCTTTCGTTCTCTTTTTGCTATAATCGTTAACCATGGAAACGCGCCTTTAACCTAAGTTAACAGCCTTGACCGCTCGCCTCAAAGGACTCACCGTGAAGATCACTTCAGTCAAAGAGGCAAAATTCATGGAAATTATTGAGCGTATCGACACGCCCAAAACAAAAACGAAAGCAAAGCCGGTTAAGCGGGTAAAAGCACCAAAAACGGTTTCTAAAAAGCTAAATCAGCTGTCTAAAAAAGACGCAGCCGCGTTGCCGCTCAACCAGATTTTGAAAATGGATTGTATTGAGGCAATGAAATCCTTGCCTGATGAGAGCGTCGATATGGTTTTTGCCGATCCGCCCTATAATCTGCAACTGGGCGGAGATTTGTTCCGGCCCGAAGGCGGTCAAGTCGATGCAGTTGATGATGATTGGGACAAATTTGACAGCTTTGCTCTTTATGATGCTTTTACCAAGGCCTGGATGAAAGAGGCGCGGCGCATATTAAAGCCTGACGGATCGCTATGGGTGATTGGCAGCTATCACAATATATTCCGTGTCGGTGCTTCCTTGCAAGATCTTGGCTATTGGATCCTCAACGATATTATCTGGCGCAAAGCCAATCCGATGCCGAATTTCAAAGGTACACGCTTTACCAATGCACATGAAACGCTGATCTGGGCCTCGAAATCCGAGAAAGCCAAATATACATTCAATTACCGAGCCATGAAAAACCTCAATGACGAGTTACAAATGCGTAGCGATTGGGTCATGCCGATTTGCGGCGGGCAAGAACGGTTAAAACGCAATGGTGTCAAAGCTCATCCGACACAAAAACCGGAAGCGTTGCTCTATCGGGTCATGCTGGCAACCACTAATAAGGGAGACGTGGTGCTGGATCCGTTTTTTGGAACCGGAACCACCGGCGCTGTCGCAAAGCGTCTGGGCCGTCACTGGATCGGTTGTGAAAAAGAAGACAAATATTGTGATGTAGCGCAGGAGCGTATCGATGCGGCGTTACCGCTGGATGAAAGCGATCTTAAAACCATGCAGTCGCCAAAATCTAAACCGCGGGTGGCGTTTGGCACATTGGTCGAAACCGGCTATCTGAAACCGGGGACAATATTGTGCAGCAAGAACCGTAAATTCAAAGCAAAAGTCCGCGCGGATGGGTCGCTCTTATGGGAGGGCCACGAAGGCTCCATCCATAAAATCGGAGCGACTGTTCAAGGCGCGCCAAGCTGTAATGGCTGGACCTATTGGTATTATGATGATGGCAAACAGTTGAAACCGGTTGACGATTTGCGTCAGACATATTTGTTAGCCACAGAGCCATAAGGAAACCATCATGGCGGGACCATCTCGGCCAAATGCGAAACTCTATCTGAAACCTACGAGCTTTCTTGAAAGCCCGCAATATTATGATGAGCAGAATCTACGGCTAAACAATAGCTTATTGTGGTTCTCCCAAATCGAATGTCTGATAACCGAGGACGGCCAGCCGACGGTCAGAAAACTGGTCCCGGTGGAGCTATGGGCCACAGTCGCTTCGCATTTGCCGGAAAACCTGCAACCACGAGCCGCCGCATTATTTGACAATCTGGTCAAAAGCCATGCACCGCTGCAATGCGGAGATCGGGTATTACGCTTTGATCAGCCGCATGTGATGGGCATAGTGAATATCACGCCGAACAGTTTTTCAGATGGCGGCAAGCATGATGGCGATCCGCAAAAGGCGGCAGACGCCGGTTTTGACATGGCAGCGGCGGGGGCATCCATCATCGACATCGGCGGAGAATCTACCCGGCCCGATGCAGACACTGTTTGGGAAGGTGACGAAATCAAGCGGGTCGTGCCGGTGATCGAACGGCTTGCCCAATGCGGTGCGGCTATATCTATTGATACGCGCAAGGCAGCGGTGATGGAGGCTGCGATTGCGGCAGGGGCGCATATCATTAACGATATATCTGCATTGCTACATGACAAACGGTCTTTAGAAGTTGCTGGTGTGTCCGGCAGACCGGTTGTGTTGATGCACGCACCGTCCAGTGGAGATGATCCGCATAAGGGCGGTGAATATAAAGATGTCGTGACCGAAACGTTCGATTGGCTGGAACAGCGCATCACAGATATTGTCGAAGCGGGTTTTGAAAGAAACAGGATTATTGTCGATCCGGGACTTGGTTTTGGCAAGTCGCTGTCCGAAAATCTGGCACTGATGAACAATATTGCGCTATTCCACGGATTGGGTCAGCCGCTGCTTATCGGGGCCAGTCGCAAACGGATGATCGGTGCACTTTCCAATGAAGCAACGGCGGATCAGCGCCTTGGCGGCTCCATCGCGTGCGCCCATCACGCTGTGCAACAAGGCGCACAGATTGTACGGGTGCATGATGTGCCCGAAACTGTTCAAGCAATTCAGATGTGGCGTGGCATGCGGGACGCCGGAGTTACGGCGCGAGTTTAAAAGTCTTGCGGCAATAATTCTAGCCGTCATCTCCTCTCAAATCTATCCTCGCAGTTTTAGAGTGCATATTCGCGTTGTTTTGCGGCGCGGAATGTAACGGTTCGCCGCAAGGTCTGCTCGGATTGTCCTTAGAACGGACAATGAAGGCGGTTGTGTTCATGCGCGAGAAAGGATGTCTTGACCACTTGGGAAGCCGATATGTTCACAGGCGGTATCTATGCCGCTTCTTATTGTGCTGCCACCGGACGGGGAACCTGACAGGCGGTGCATCATCACGGGTCCGGTTTTACAAACACCACTAATATGCTGGACCGGAAGCTAATGCTTGAAGGAGTAGAAATCATGAGCAACTTTTCCAAAAGTCTAAGTATCCCCTACCTGCTTGCTACAGTCGCTATATTGGTGCCGGGCAGCGTGTCTGCACAGCAGGGTATGACAGAAGCTGAAAGACAGGCCATCATTGTATCCGGGCAACAAGCGCAAGAAGCTGAACTTCTATTTGAAGCCGCTACCGAAGGGCCGGATATTGAAGGTATTATCAGCGCGCGCAGCGGCGACAGTTTGCAAATCACGGCGAACGACGGCACAAGCACGATTATTACATTTAATGAAGCCACCGAGATTAAAGCCAAAAAAGGCTTTTTGGGTCTTGGCCGTAAAAGTCTCTCCGGTGACTCGCTTCTCAATGGCCTGCCTGTTTCGATTAAGACATTGCAGTCGGGAGGCCAATTGATCGCGAGTAAGATCAGTCTGGATAACAGTGATCTAGAAACCGCTAATATGATCCACAATGGTACGGCACAGGGTTTTGCGAAACAGACCGCGGCAACCGAGGCGCTGCGTGGTCGTATGGGCGACATTGACAAATATAATGTCAAGGGCACAACGAATGTGAACTTTGACTCGGGCAAAGCCGTGCTTTCCGAGAAAGCCAAGGCCGATCTGTGTGCGACAGCAAGCTCCGCAGAAGCTATTGATAATGCTCTGCTGCTTGTGGTGGGTTATACTGACTCAACCGGAAGCTATGAACTAAATCAACGGCTGAGCGAAAAACGGGCGAGCCGCGTGGTCAATTATATCCAGCAGAATTGTGGCTGGAAACCATATCGCATGCTGACCCCCACCGGCATGGCCAAAGCGGATCCGATTGCGAGCAATGCCACCGCAGAAGGCAAAGCGCAGAACCGGCGTGTGGCGGTAAATATTCTGGTTAGCAAAGGGCTCGACGGCCTATAAGCCATGCGGGGCGGGTGCTTTTGGGTGTCCGCCCCTAATCCAGAGCAGTCCAGTAACGCATTTTAGCCGGAGATTGCAGAAAAATACCTGCTTAGCCTAATCTGCCAGCTCGACCTGTCGGACATCATAGCCGGATTTATTAAGATCAACGATCAGTCCATCAAGTTGTTCTTTGTCTTTGGCTTCACATTCAATATCCGTAATCAACCCCTTGGCTGGTAGGTTTGTAAATACGCGCTGGTGGTAGACTTCGATTATGTTGACCCCATGTTCGGCAAATTGTTTCACAACATTGTAAAGTGCGCCCGGCTGATCACGCAGATGCAGGCGCAGGCGGGCAAGGCGACCGGACCGGGCCAGATCGCGCAGCAGAACATTCGCCAGAAGTCGGGTATCAATATTACCGCCGCATAAAACCAGACCGACTTTTTCACCGGCGAATTTTTCCTTGTTAGCAAGCAAAGCAGCAAGCCCGGCAGCACCGGCGCCCTCGACAACGGTTTTTTCTATCTGGAGCAGCAAACTGACCGCGCCTTCCAGTTGCGCTTCACCGACCAGCAAAATTTCATCGACATATTTTTGAATAATTCCGGCGGTAAATTCCGATGGATTGCGAACGGCAATCCCTTCGGCAAGCGTATCACCGCCAGCGGAGACTTCTGTGCCATTCAGCTTGCCATACATGCTGGGGTAAAGAGCGGCCTGTACGCCGGTCATTTTTATCTCTGGTTTCATGGCATGTGCGGCCGTTGCCATACCTGAAAACAGACCTCCGCCGCCAATCGGTATGATAAGACGGTCAAGATCAGGAACGGCCTCCAGCATCTCAATCGCCACAGTTCCCTGTCCAGCAGCGACGCGTGGATCATCAAAGGCATGAATATAAGTGAGGCCGCGCTGCTGCGCGAGTTCCAGCGCGTGGGAATAGGCTTCGTCATAACTGCCGCCCGCCATCACAATTTCTGCACCATGGCCACGGGTTTGCTCGACCTTCACCATTGGCGTGGTGGTCGGCATGACTATTGTCGCGGGAATGTCCAATTTTCTGGCATTATAGGCAAGACCCTGAGCATGATTGCCAGCCGAAGCGGCAATCACTCCGGCGGCCCGCTTGCTCTCGTCCATCAATAGCAGGGCATTCAGTGCGCCGCGTTCTTTGTATGCGGCAGTAAATTGCAGGTTTTCAAATTTCAGATAAACGTCCGTACCCGCCAATTCGGACAGGGTAATGCTCTTTAATGTCGGAGTTTGCACGACACGGTCACGAATGCGCGCATGCGCCGCCCGGACATCGGCATAGTTGAAAGATGGAAGCGAGCTGGTTTCTTTATCTGTCATAGGCGAAACGCCCTAACCTATCTGGTCTTTCAGGGAAACAAAGATTATGCAAGTGTAATGGTGAAAATTGCATTTATCGGAATTGGCGTAATGGGCGGCCCTATAGCTATGCATCTGGTCCGGGCTGGTCATGAGCTAACAGTCTATAATCGCAGCAAATCCAAGGCTCAAAAATGGGTCGACGAAAATGGCGGAACGGTTGCCGTCAACCCCGCCGAAGCGGCAAAGGGCGCTCAGATAGTCATTAGCTGTGTTGGTAATGACGACGATCTTCGTTCTGTGACCATGGGACGCGATGGTGCTTTTGGCGTGATGCCTAGCGGATGTCTGTTCATCGATCACACCACAGTATCAGGACATCTAGCGCGGCAGTTGTCAGTTGAGGGGGAAGGGCGCGGTATTCATGTTTTGGACGCGCCGGTATCGGGCGGTCAAGCAGGCGCGGAAAACGGCAAGCTTTCAATCATGTGCGGCGGAAGTCAGGAGGCCTTTGCCGCTGCAAAGCCTATCATGACAGCTTATGCATCCCGCATAGTGCATGTTGGTGCGCCGGGGGCTGGGCAGATGACAAAAATGTGCAACCAGATTGCCATTGCCGGTATCCTTCAGGGATTGTCAGAAGCATTGCGCTTTGCTCAGGCAAGCAGTCTGGATCTTGATAAAGTGCAAGAGGCGATTTCAGGCGGAGCGGCGCAAAGCTGGCAAATGGATAACCGCTGGGCGACGATGGCGCAGGACGAGTTTGATTTTGGTTTTGCAGTAGACTGGATGCGCAAGGATCTCGGGCTGGCGCTGGAAGAGGCACGGACTAACGGTTCGACTTTGCCTGTCGCTGCACTGGTTGATCAATTTTATGCCGAAGTGCAGCTTGCCGGTGGCGGTCGCAAGGATACCAGCTCGCTGGTCTCACGGTTGCCAGGCGGATCTAAGGACCTCAAAAGATAAGTTACTAAATAGCCAGAAGGCCGGTTTTAACAAAGGATAATGATGCGTATTTTTTCAATATCAGGAATGGGTACGGCATTATGTGCATGTGCGGCCCTTTTGCTTGCAGATGCACCGGCACGGGCCGAAAGCTTGATTGCAAATGTTAACGGCATGACGCTTGGTGAAGATGGAAAGCTCATTCGCTTTTCTGCCATGGTCATAGATGATGATGGCCGGGTAAAGGAACTGCTAAACCGCAAAGACAAGCAACCTAAGGACGTTGATTTCCGCTTTGACGGCAAAGGGAAAACCCTGATTCCCGGCTTTGTCGATGCGCATGGTCATGTAATGGGGCTGGGCTTTGCTGCGCTCACACTCGACCTGTCCAGAACAAAATCTCTGGAAGAAGCGCAGCAGGCATTGCGCGATTATGCGGCCAAATATCCCAATCGCCAATGGATTATCGGGCGCGGCTGGAATCAGGAGGCTTGGGGACTAGGCCGCTACCCCAATGCCGCAGAGCTCGACGCGGTCATAGCTGATAGGCCAGTATATCTCACGCGGGTCGATGGCCATGCCGCATGGGTGAACAGCGCGGCCATGAAAGCGGCAGGGATTACCGCCACGACCAAATCGCCATCCGGCGGCGCAATTGAAAGAACCGGCGGCAAACCAAGCGGAGTTTTCATTGATAAGGCGCAAAGCCTGTTTGAACAGGCCATTCCGGCACCGCGTCCGGTGGAAGATGATATAGCTTTGATGAAGGCTCAGGATATATTGCTGTCGCAAGGCGTAACTACGATTACGGATATGGGAACAACTCTTCGGGACTGGCAGAGTTTTCGCCGGGCAGGGGATAAACAGCAGTTGCAGATGCGAATCATCTCTTATGCAGGCGATATAGAAAATATGGTTGCGATTGGCGGTCCGGGGCCGTCGCCGTGGCTCTATGATGACCGGCTGAAGCTGGCGGGTGTAAAATTATATCTTGATGGCGCCCTGGGCTCGCGCGGCGCTCTTTTGAAACAGCCTTATTCCGATAAACCGGCAGAGCAGGGACTTGCCCTTATCACTCCGTCGCAGCTCAGGAACAAAATGAGCAGGGCAGCGATGGATGGCTTTCAAACAGCGGTCCATGCTAATGGTGATCAGGCGAACGCTGAGCTTTTATCCGCGATTGAAGAATTGCAATATACATTCAAGGGTGATCGGCGCTGGCGCATAGAACATGCACAAATTATTGATCCCGTCGATTTACCAAATATTGTCAAAACAGGGGCAATCGCATCAATGCAGCCGGTCCACCAGACATCTGATCGGTTGATGGCAGAGGCGCGTCTTGGTCCTGATCGTCTAGCCGGTGCTTATGCGTGGAATACTATTCTTGAGTCGGGCGCGAAATTGGCTTTTGGCACAGATGTACCAGTTGAATCTGCAAATCCGTTTCCGGGGTTGGCAGCAGCAATGACCCGGGAAGATGCTAATGGCCAACCCGTTGGAGGATGGATGTCAGCAGAGCGTTTGACGCGGGTAGAGGCATGGAAGGCTTATACAATGGGCGCCGCCTATGCGTCATTTGCAGAAGATAGAATTGGTAGCCTGACAAAAGGAAAGCGTGCGGATTTTCTGATTATCGATAAAGACATCATGTTGGCGCAGCCGCAGGAAATAAGAGATATTACAGTAGAACAAACATGGATTGCCGGTCGTCCGGTTTTTATTAGGGCAGCGCAGCAATAATCATTACAACCTATTGTAAAGGCAATTAGGCTTGTTTTTTGGGATAGCTATTTGATTTGTAAATTGTCTGTCCGTACTATCAACCTGATAGTGTATGCAAAAATAAATAGAGTCGTGTAACACTATTATCCTATCAAGGGATTCAGCCGACGTTGGATTAATCTTTGATAATTAAAAAATATTCTGATTGGAGTATGGAATGAACTTGAAAAAATTAGCAGCATCAGTTGCTGCTGTATCTCTCGCAACTGCACCCGCAATGGCACAATCTGTGCAGAGCACTGCTCCTGTTGCAGAGCGCATTGGTGCGACTACGGATGCCAAATCTCAAAAGCTTCAGGGAAGCACAGGCATCATCGTTGGTGTTTTGGCAGCGGCGGCTGTTATCGCTGGCATTATCATCATTGCTGATGATGACGACGATGCTCCGACAAGCCCCTGAGTTTGAATAAATTTCAAGAAAGGCGGGGCTTTTGTCCCGTTTTTTTTTGTCTTAAAGCCATGTATTTTATAAATATATACTAATCAGCTAACATCATGGTAAATGGCCTTTTCATATTTGCTAACAAAAGGCATATTAGATTCATCGATTCTTAACCTTGTAGATTGAGGTATATATCTGTGACCGCACCGGTTCGTTTTCCACGATTTTTTGTCACGAACCCTAGTCCGTGCCCGTATCTGCCGGGCAAAAGCGAGCGGAAAGTTTTTACCGAACTAAATGGCCCGCATACAGATGAATTGAATGACGCATTGGGCCGTATAGGGTTTCGCCGTAGTCAGAATGTCGCTTACAGACCAAGCTGTCTTGATTGCAAAGCCTGCGTTTCTGTGCGTGTTGTGGCTGATGAATTTCGTCCAAATGCCACGCAACGAAAATTGATGAGGCGTAATCAGGATCTGGTGGTCGAGGCCTGTCAGCCCTGGGCGACGGAAGAGCAATTTGCGCTATTGCAGGACTATCTCTCGAAGCGGCATCCCGGCGGAGGGATGACGGAAATGGATGAGATGGACTATTCCGACATGGTCGAACAGTCTCCAGTCAAAAGCTATGTCATTGAATATCGTGAACCACCGGTAAACGGGGTTAAAGGCCGGTTGGTCGGTGCATGCTTAAGTGACCAGCAGGGTGATGGTCTTTCGATGATTTACAGTTTTTTCGATGCAAACCATCCTAGTCGTAGCGGCCTTGGCAATTATATTATTATTGACCATATATTGCGCGCTCGCAAAGCAGCATTGCCATATGTTTATTTGGGCTATTGGGTCAATGGATCAAGCCGGATGGAGTATAAGGTCCGGTTTCAGCCGCTAGAGCAATTAGGCCCTGATGGATGGCACCGGTTTGATGCTAAACAGGTAGCGCTTCAGCACAGTTGATAGCCGTCAATATTTTAGAAAACCGCGATCAGTCCTAAAGTTTTCTGACCAGCCTATTCTTCGTAGTAGGTTGTGGTTGTACTTGTTGGTGCCGTTTCAATCACGATCGTAGTAACCGGATATTGATAATAGGCAGGATAATAGTAACCACCATTCCAGCCATTAGGGTGTCGTGTCTGAGGCTGATACTGTGGTCCGTAGTGATATTGAGGATATTTATGATATTCTGACGGGCGGGCTGGAACCCGATACTCGGCATTTGGCGCGCGGGAATATTGGTGATGCTCATAGTTACTACCCGCTTCTTCGGCTGAGCTATCCAAATATGTATCATCAGCATAGCTGACACCTGTTTGGGCAGCATTAGTGCCTATGAAAGTGCCAGTATATTGTCCTTCATACACGGTGCCCTGAGCATCCCGGTAAGTGCCTTGCCATTGACCCTGGTATGAGCCGTCTTCGCGATATGCTCCGATCCAATCACCTTGATAAGTTGACGATCCGCGTATACCCGGATGGCTTGCGAAAACGCGATCCTCGTTCATCAGAATGCTGTCGTCATAATCTGCGCGATAACGGTCAGGTCCGGCAGGGGAAGCAGTTGCGGTGGATGATTCGGGGGCAGCTGCTGTTACTGGTGTTATCGCCAGTGCGCCAGCCAAGCCGGTGAGCATAAGGGTTCTCATAGTTAACAACTCCCGTTCTGGAACATGCCACCAATATGATCTACTATTGATGATTAACAAGAAACTAACATTATTCGCGCTGTATAGCTATTAACAGATAGTAAAATACGACTATTCTTGTAAACTGTCTCGTAATGGGGCGATATGATGTATGGTCGATTAACCAAGCCTATTAGTAATTGCAGCAATCAAGGATGCCAGACCGCTTTTCATCCGCTGACGAAAAGCGGTCTGGTGATGGGCTGTCTAGGTCAAGGACGGCGATTACTTTTCCTGCTTTGCTGACCGGTACAACCAGCTCGCTTCGGCTTGCTGCGTCGCAGGCAATATGGCCCGGGAATGCGTTGACATCGGCTACCCGTTGCACTTCGTTTGTCGCTGCTGCGACCCCGCAGACACCTTTACCGATCGCAATCCGGATGCAGGCAGCTTTCCCTTGGAATGGACCGAGAACCAGTTCATCATCCAGCACCCGGTAGAAACCGGCCCAATTCAGATCGGGTATATACTGCCAAATTAGTGCAGCGATATTGGCCATATTGGCAATGGCATCGGGCTCACCATCCGTCAGCGCACACGCTGCGGCGGTTAAATCGTCATATAAGATGTCGGGTGATTGTACTGAGGAGATGGAAAAATCATACATAGGGCAGATCACCTTATCGGGAAGGAGCTTATTTAATATAGAGATGACACATAAGACGACAGCAATTACTTTGTGTCGATAAACTCATATTTTGCCAAGCACTATAAGTTCAGTCCAGCTTTGGCTTGCTACGCATTTTTTTGATGCCGGATTTCTTCTTTTTGGAATCCACCCGCCTTGCCTTTGCGGCGCGGCTTGGCTTTGTTTTTACCCGGCGGGCATCGCGCTGATGCGCTTCGACGAGCATTTCTTCCACTCGTTTGCGCGCTTCTTCGCGATTGGCTTCCCGCGTGCGATGTTGCCGGACGGTTATTATTAACTCACCACCGCTCGTCATCTTACGTCCAGCCAGCTCACGCAATTTGCGAAACGCAAAAGGTGGTAAGCGCAATGCATAAATATTAACGCGCATCTGCACGGCTGTCTCGACCTTGTTAACATTTTGCCCACCTGGTCCAGAGGCCGCGAGGAAGCTTTCGCTGATTGCTGTTTCTGGAATATCAAACGCCATAATCTGTCTCTAGTCTATCAGGGACATAACGCATAGGGGGCGCAAAATGGAGAATATCAGAGGAAATAAGCTGGCCGAAAATGTCAATTTTTAAGGCGGAATTGGATTTTCGACCAGTTTTAGACTGTTTGTCCCGAAAAATATTAATTTATTTTTGTAGCAGTCATAATGACGTGAAATGACTCATTTCTGCGGCTTACAGAGTCTGAAGCCGTCTTGCGACTCGCCTTATATCCTGTCTTAATCTAAAATTAACCTTTTACGTTCATCTGTCTTATGGTTAATAAATATAACAGGGGCATCGGGATTTACTCGTTGCGAATGCATTAAATAACAAAAGGGGCTTCCCAATGCGTGTGCTGCTTATTGAAGATGAGCCAACAACAGCAAAAGCAATTGAGCTGATGCTTACGACCGAAGGCTTTAACGTATACACAACGGATCTGGGTGAAGAGGGCCTCGATCTTGGCAAGCTGTATGACTATGATATCATATGCCTCGATCTAAATCTGCCTGATATGCACGGCTATGACGTGCTGAAAAAACTGCGCGTTGCGAAAGTGCAGACGCCAGTTCTTATTCTTTCCGGTATCAGCGAGATGGATAGCAAAGTGCGTTCCTTTGGCTTTGGTGCCGATGATTATGTGACCAAGCCTTTCCATCGGGATGAGCTTGTTGCCCGTATTCATGCTGTTGTGCGCCGGTCCAAGGGGCACTCGCAATCGGTTATCCGCACTGGCAAGCTTGCGGTGAACCTTGATGCGAAAACCGTAGAAGTTGATGGCAACCGCGTTCACCTTACCGGCAAGGAATATGCGATGCTTGAATTGCTCTCCCTGCGTAAGGGGACGACCCTGACCAAGGAAATGTTCCTCAACCATCTTTACGGCGGTATGGATGAGCCGGAACTGAAAATTATCGACGTGTTTATTTGTAAGCTTCGTAAAAAATTGTCGCTGGCTTGCGGCGGTGAAAACTATATCGAAACCGTGTGGGGGCGCGGATATGTTCTGCGCGATATGGAAGAAGAAGCCGGGTCAGAGGTGCAGGTCGCTTAAGATTTACTCGTTGTCTGCCATTGCTAGGACAGCGTTTCGCCTGAAAGCCTATTTCACTACCCAAAACTAACTTTCGGCGGATCCCGTTAGGGTTCCGCCATTTTATTGTGGGGCGGAGGTATCAAGATACCAGCGTTGATCAGCCTCCAGCGCCAGCGCGGTTAGCTTTTCAGTATAATAAGCTCCGGTATCAATCCCGATCCTGTTACTTTTCTCCACGACATCGCCATTGATCGTATGGCCATAGACGATGACTTTTTCATGCGGCTCTTTTGCGGATAGAAATTCTTCCCTTATCCAGCGCAAATCCTTTGGCTTTTGCTCTTCGAGAGACAGGCCGGGGCGGATTCCGGCATGCACGAACGCATAATCCCCGATAGTGATCTGATCCTCAAAACTTTTGACAAAATCAATGTGGCTAGCCGGAATAAGGTCCGGCAAACGCACCGCCAGAGCAGCGCTGTCGAGGTTCATATATTCCTGCATGCTGATTTCATAACTTAATATCGTTTCTTTTCCGCCGATACGGGTGAAAAAGCGGGTGGCTTTTTCGTTGCCGCTTGCAGCTTGCAGAAAAACTTCTTCATGATTGCCCATCAGGAAACGGACATTGCCCAGTTTCTGTTTAAGCTGCATCGCGGTTTCAAGAACGCCGGAGCTGTCCGGGCCGCGATCAATAAGGTCGCCGAGGAAGATTATTTCGGTTTCCGATTTGCCGCGTGCGGTATCATCATCAATAATTTTCCCGATCAGCTGTTGCAGCAAATCGTTGCGGCCATGCACATCACCAATGGCATAAACACGGCGCCCTTCCGGTACAGTCGCTTTATCCAGAGGACGGGATCGGGATTTCTTTTTGAACAGGCTCTTTAACATAGTGCCAACGAACTTTTTCCATTTTATGTTTCAAGCATGTGCGCGCACTTTTGCATTTATCCGCATATCAGTGCGAGCCGGCTGCTCCATATAGTGATTTAATATGAATGGGAAATTTAGGAGGCTAGTTTTCAATGGTGAAACTCAAACCTGCATTTTTTTCCAGTCTTTTGGTCAATTTCTCACCCATTAATGCACCGGGGGTCCAAATACCGCCGCCATAGGCATTGCCGTCCAACGCAATACATAATGCGGATTCGGCAATCATTTTGGATGTTGAGCCATAGCCGGGGTCTTTGTCCCCTTTGACGCAAAGGCTTGCGCTATTACCATCTGCCGTTTCCCCAAGGAATAACAGGTCGTAATAGCCATTCTCCCGTTGTTCAGGGGTCGGGCCTTCGCCCGGTTTGGGCGCATCATCGCCACCTAGCGGATTGGCTTTGGCTATCATTTCTGCTGCTTGCTTGCCGATGTCACCGGGGCTGGTGACGATCATTTCGTCATATTTGAAATCTTTGCCATAGGGAAAGTCGAGTAGATAATTTGTACGGTGGACATTTTTTGTATTGATCGTCGCCATGATGAACGGCGCGACCCAGCTATTCAGAGCCTTATCCTTTTTGGGTATTAGCATATTTGGCTGATCCGGCCCTTCAAATCCGGGCGTGAGGCCAAAGCTGCTTGTCAGGATTTTAACCAGCGACGGGTCCTTCGCAACCGCCTTCATCGTTTCTTTCAGGCTGGCCGCAGTACCACCAGAGAAAGTGCCCTCCATAGCGCGAACACGGCCCTTGATACGGGTAGCGGGTTTGCCGAAGCGTTTTTCCATTTCCTTCTGCAACATCAACACGCCCAGATCAAAGGGGATGGAGTCAAAGCCGCAAGAAAAACAAATTTGCGCTCCGGATTTTTCGGCAGCGTCCTGATGCTCGTCAATTTTTTGACGCATCCAGCCGGGTTCACCGCACAGATCGACATAATGCGTCCCGTTTTTGACACAGGCAGCGACAAGTTCGTCACCATATAATTGATAAGGTCCGACTGTAGTCAGGATTACGGCGGCGCGGCTCGCCATCATGTCGAGGGATGCCGGATCATTGGAATCTGCGACAACCAGTGGGGTTTCCTCCGGTATGCCGATAAGATTGCGGACCTCTTTCAGCTTTTCCATTGAGCGTCCGGCCATAGCCCATTTGGGCGCTTCGGGACCAAGACCATATTGTTGAGACATATATTCGGCTACCAGACGGCCAGTATAGCCGGTTGCGCCATAGATGATGAGATCAAATTCGCGTGCGTCGGCCATGATATATTTCTCCTGATTATAGCTTCCGGTTTTATTCCCGGTTATCGCGCAATTTAGGCTTAAAGAGTTAGTGAAACAAGCCGCTGTTTATCCCTGAGCGGATATTATGTTTTCGTGCCTTTTCTGCAAAAAACATGCTGTTAATTTGAGCACCCTTTGCCCTAAGTTCAGTAAGTTCACACCAAGGAAGGTTTATTTTCCCTCAATTCCGGTTTTTTTGCGAAAGATTTCCAACAATTGTCCAACATCTCTCGGGAAGAAAAAAATACACCCTTCGCCGTTAAAAATAAGCGGGTGGTGTAACATCTGTCTTACCGGGAAAGCGCTCCATCTATCATGTGCGCCGCTCTGTAGGAAAGCACTTAGTGAGTGAGATGCTGGTATTAGGGTAATACCCAAGGGCAATTAAAGTTTCGGCAGGGTCACACCTTGCTGGCCCATATATTTGCCTGCCCGATCAGCATAGCTTGTTTCACACGGTTCATTGCCTTTCAAAAACAGAAACTGGCATGCCCCTTCATTGGCGTATATTTTTGCGGGCAGGGGCGTGGTGTTGGAAAACTCCAGCGTCACATGACCTTCCCAGCCCGGTTCAAGCGGGGTTACATTTACGATGATACCGCAGCGGGCATAGGTCGATTTTCCAAGGCAGATGACCAGAACATCACGCGGGATACGGAAATATTCCACTGTCCGCGCCAAAGCAAAGCTGTTGGGCGGAATGATGCAACAATCGGTTTTGCGGTCAATCAGACTGTCTGCATCGAAATTTTTCGGATCAACGACAGCGCTATTCACGTTGGTAAAAATCTTGAACTCATCGGCCACTCGCGCATCATAACCATAAGATGACAGACCATAGCTGATACAGCCGTCACGCTTTTGGCCTTCAACAAATGGTTCGATCATTTTATTCGTTTGGGCTTCTTCGCGAATCCATCTGTCAGACAATATGCTCATATTTTTCTTTCTTCGGGCGTTAGAACGTCTTGTGGCAAGGCTTCATGCCAGCAAGCTCACGGGCGCACAACATTCCAGTTAACCGGACCATCAATACCACTGACACGGCGCATGTCCGATGCGCGCCACATCACCCATGGCTTGGCTGCATAATCCGGGGGAAAGAAGTTTTTTTCCAGCCAGAATGTGCGATTAAGGCCACTGCTGATATTATATTCTTCTTCAAATTCTTCGGATACAGCGATGACGGCGGGTTTTCCGCTATGTCCTTCGATCTGGTTCAGGAAAGTATTCAACTCGCTCAGCAACAATGCGCGTCCGGGGCGATCCTCGCACGGATTATCAAATGTCAACCGGACCGTAGGGGGCAGGATGTTCTTGTCGCGGGGAACTGTTGTCACAAATAATGCTGCCTGGTCATTGGCGGAGCCGCAAAGATTATATGAGTGAACAGCGCCATAGCGGATACCCGCTTCACGCGCGCCTTTGATATTTTCAGCAAAAAGCGGATCGCGTTTTTTCGCTCCATTGGTGGCGCGGATATAGGCAAAATCGACACCGGTAGCACCGGCAATATGCCATATAATCTCGCCGTTGCCGGCATCCACCGAAATGCCCTGAACGGGATATTGATTGCGCGGTGGTGCCCATCCGATCGCTATATTACGCACGACAAAGGCAATGATGAGCAGCGCAGCGATGATCAGGCCCACCTGCAGCACGGTTTTTTTCCTGTTCTGCTTGGCCACTCTGTTTCCCTGATGCACGACGGTACGAAAATATTTGTTCAATTATGAAGAAGTTGAAACACAGCCGAAAGAGAATCGGCTAGTTCTTGATATGTAATACGCATATCAAAGTGAAGAGGCGACGAGCGGTTTTGAAATCAACTTCGATTTTGCCGTCAAGCCGTTCGGTGAGCAATTCTGCTCCATGGTCATGCACTCCGCGCCGGGCCATATCTATGGTTTCTATTTCCTGCGCCGTGGCCTTGCGAATGGCTTGATAATAGCTGTCACAAATTGCGAAATAATCGCGGATAGGACGCCGGAACCGGCCAAGTGCAAGGATAAGGGTCTCCAGCGGGTCGCCGTTTTCACGCGCGATGGAAATGACCAGCCGGCCTTCCTGAACGCTAAGATGCAGATTATAGGGACCGGCGTAACCATCCTCATGCTCGCGCAGCGGCTTAAAGTGGTTTTCTTCGATCAGGTCAAAGATCGCAATACGCCGTTCTTGTTCAATATCGGCATTGCGCCACAATATTGTCGCTTCGTCGAGTTCGACATTTATGATGCGAGGATCGGCCATGCATGCTCTGTTGCCGCAGCGCCGAGGTAAGAACAAGTTATTTTGCAGTGCAGCAGGAAAACAAAATAATTATCCACAAGGCTATCCCCATCAATGTCCACATTTGTTTAGCAAATTTTAGGGAACGGGCTTGCTCTGAATCGCTTCTGCGTGGATGATAAGGGCATGGCCCAATTAGTTCGTTTTGATGCAGTCGAAGAAGAGACCCAGCGCCTGCCGCGCAATGTTGAGGCAGAGGCCACGTTTCTGGGCGCGTTGCTGATCGACAACCGTGTAGCAGAGGATGTGCAGATAAAACTGCGTCCTGAACATTTCTACGAACCACTGCATGGCCGCATTTACGAGCAAGCCTTGAAGTTACTCGACCGCAATATGGTCGTCACGCCGGTCACGCTAAAACCTTATTTTGAAGCCGATGAAGCGATGAAGGTTCTGGGCGGGCCGTCCTATCTCGCCAAGCTGACCGGAGATGGCGCCGGTTTGATCGGTGCGCGGGACTTTGCCGACCAGATTTATGATCTGGCGCTGTTGCGGGAATTGGTCAGCGTTGGCCGGACTTTAGTTGATAATGCACTGGATACCAGCGAAACCGTTGACCCCAAGACACAGATTGAAAATGCGGAATCGGCACTTTACCGCGTATCGGAAGGCGAAGCGCAGGAAGGCGGCGTTAAATCTTTCCTGGCTGCATCGACCGAAGCGCTGAGCAATGTCGAGCGCGCATTTAACAGCGGCGGTAAAGTATCGGGTATCACTACGGGCCTAACTGATCTTAACGCCAAAATGGGCGGCCTCCACCGTTCGGATTTGCTTATTCTGGCAGGGCGGCCCGGCATGGGTAAGACTTCACTGGCAACCAATATTGCGTTTAACGCCGCGAACCGGTTTCGCCGCGATATGCAGGATGGCATTGAACCGGAAGATTCGCTTGGCGCCAAAACCGCTTTTTTCAGCCTTGAAATGTCCGCGGATCAATTGGCGACCAGAATATTGTCCGAGCAAGCGGAAATAAGTTCCGAAAAACTCCGCATGGGTTCTATTAGCCGCGATGAAATGCACCGTTTGGCGCTGGCATCGCGTGAATTGCAGGATTTGCCGCTATACATTGATGACACACCGGCGCTGACCATTGCAGCCTTACGGACCCGCGCGCGGCGGTTGCAGCGGCGCAGCGGTATTAATTTGATCGTCGTCGATTATCTTCAGCTTCTTCAAGGTTCGGGCCGGGCCAGTGATAACCGGGTGAACGAGATTTCCGAAATTAGCCGGGGTCTTAAAACTTTGGCCAAAGAATTAAATTGTCCGGTGATTGCGCTGTCCCAGCTTAGCCGCCAAGTGGAAAGCCGCGAAGATAAGCGCCCACAGCTTTCGGATTTGCGTGAATCCGGTTCGATCGAGCAGGATGCCGATATTGTGATGTTCATTTACCGCGATGAATATTATCACCTTGCCGTGAAACCCGATGATCCGGATGAACATTCGACCGAGGAACAAAAGGCCAAATATCTGGCTTGGGAAACCGAACATCAAAGCAAAGTTGGCAAGGCCACAGTTATCGTTGCGAAAAACCGTCAGGGTTCAACCGGCAATATCCAGCTCAGCTTCCTGAGCGAATTTACCAAATTCGGCGATCTGGCCTTTGGCGACGGACCTGAAGAATATTAAGCGCTTCGCAAGGCTTATATGGTCTTTTGCATCGTTAGAATATGATCGGTAGTCGCACGGAAAATGTGAAGTCGGGCGATTCATCAGTCAAACCGTTTGCTGCTGAAAACACCAGCGACATTTTATCGGTCAAGCCAATGGATGTGCCCAGCGATAACCGTGCATCATGGGTTCCCGATCCGGGTATTTTTACGCCGTTGGACCGGGTCGCAAAACGCTGTTTGTCGAGGAAAGAGAAGTTCATCGACACTCGCTCGTTAATGGACATATTCATACCTGTGAAAAATTCAAAACCGTGGCCCGGCTCAATCAACCCGAACTCGTCAAACCGCCGTTTGAATGTGTAGTTAAAGCTACCGCCTGCAAACAGGACCACAGGATCAATAGGCCAGACAAATGTTACGCCCGGTGAGATTGTGTAAAAACCGGAACCCGTTGGCGCTGCGGTTAAAATGCGTTCGGGGCTATCTTCTTCGGGGGCAATGCGCTCGATTTCAAACGCGCTTTTGCCAGTAGGAAATTCTGCTTGTAACCGGAAGATGGTTGCAGGACGCCAGCCTCTAGCCGCGAACGGCTGCCAGGCGAGGGTCAAACCAACATCGCCAAGACCATTTCCTGTAATACGCCGCTCGGTAGCATCACCAGTGCCAATTCCGGTTGTCTCTGTATCGTTACGGTAGACATAGGGAACCCGCACATCGACCTGCACTCTTCTGGCCAGACCATAGCGGGCGGTTAGTGCGCCGGTGATGATGTCACGGTTCACATCATCCACTCGTATGGAGCCAATGACAATGGCGTTAAAGATTGAAAAGCCGCTGATATTGACGCGGTCGCTGGAAATGGAAGTGTAATCTATACTCGGCTCCAGCTGGAATTTCCCGGCCGGTAATAATACGCCGCCTTGGTCGAGGAGAAGCTGATCGACGGCCTTGTCCGATTGCGGACGATCTTCACTATCCGCCTGACCTGATGCGGTGCTATTATCTGACGGCACAGGCTGGGCAGGGAGGTCTTGTCTGGTTTGCTCTTGTGGCAACTGTGGCTGCGGAGACAATTGCACAGTTTGAAACCGCCCGGACTGCGGGAGGGTCCGGTCGATTGCATCCCATTTTCCCTGCCCAGCAAGTGCGACCCGCAGCCTTTTCGTTTCGAGCATCTGGTCTTGGAGTCCGCGGCCTTGCTCTGCGATGACTTGCGCTTGTCGTTCTATAATACGTTGCTGGTTTTCCAATTGAGTGGCCTGAGCATCCAATCGCGCTTCCAGTTCGTTTAACCGGTATTCCAGCTTGATATTCCGATGCTTTTCGGGCGCTGCTTCACTATCGTATTGAGGATCATCACTATCCTCTATAACCGGTATTTCCCCCCTGTTGTTCTTTGCCATTGCGGATTGTAACGGCACGACTGAATAAGCCAGAGTGCCGATAATCACCGATATATATCCTAGATGAAAATAGTTGTTCACATCATTTGATGCACTCATCCCCGGTGTAATTCTTGTATTCTTCATCTTTTCACACTCCCGCTATGACGATGATTAGAAATTTATTATGTGTCGGTTATCTTCAAAAACCGAATGCAGACCCGTTTGTGATACCGCTTGTATCTGCTATGCCGCCTTCCAGAATATAGACGTTCAGCGTCAGATTATTGTTCACGATATTATTATTGCCGACAATCGATGCAAATTGAACAAAGCCGCCGGTATTGGGCAGGCTTGCCAAACCAACATCCAGGCTGACCAGATCAGAAGATTGCGAATTGATGTTAACGCCGGGGGGTAAATCGCCGCTCAGGCTGGAAATGTCACCATAGCCGGAAAGGCTGAACAATATTCCGCCATAGCCTCCTCGCGTTTCGCCCAGTTCTGTATCCGACATAGCACGCATATCATCGGGTGCTCCGGCAAAACTCAGCGCGGCAAGCGTGCCTGTGTTTGCAGTAGCTCCGCTAGCTGCGACCAATAAAAAGCCGCAAAAACTGATTTTGGCCAGGGATTGTAACTTTATCATGGTCATGGTCCGTCTCCTTTCGAATAATGTGGTTTTGTGTATTATTGTTCTAAAATTCCCCCGGTAATTTTATTTCTCTTGCGCCCAGAGCGACGCTGATCGACCTCAGGTCTGATGGCCGCGCGAGTATTGTGGGATCTTCCATGAAAACCGGCTGCGGCGCTGTGCCTTGCTTGACTACGGCCAGAATGATCCCGTTCCATTGGCTGGCAAAGGCTTCCATCGTCGGGCGTGTGTTGCCAAAAGCAGGGTCGGCGATCAGGACACGGCCATTATGTACGCGCTTTATGACCACAAAATGGTTGTAGCCGCGTACATTGACCAGTGCGATGACTGGCACTTTCAGATTGACGAGCTTCTCTACGGATTTCATTTCGAAGCCACCGGCAATAAAGCCTTGTGTTTCCAGATAGCGCTTCAGTTCCAGAAGCGAAAAACCCTGCGCTGCAATTTTCTTTTGTGCTTCTTCGGGTACGCCCTCAAAAATCGAGTTGATAATTGTTCTTTCATCTCTGGGCATATCATATGCATAGGTGAGCAGGGTAGCTACAGCAGCAGCGCCGCAGCTTAGATCCTGTGACTGGCGAGTCATATTACGAAAGCGCATATCCGCCAGTGATGTTACATTAACTCTGATCTGTCCTGTGCCCGCCAACGGTATCGGGAGGGATTGTGCATGAGCAAGCGAGCCGACACAAAGGCAGGCTGTGATATACAGCGAGCCTGTTTTCATAACCCGCGTAGATGTCAGCCAACTCATAATCCGCCACCTGGAATATGTGTCATGGATATACTCATGCTATTCGTGGTTTGATTGGCATGACCGGAAACCTGTGAAACCTGAGCGATACCGGCAAAGCCGTCGAACGATCCGGCAAGGGTCGTGCTGCCGTTATTGTCGCTGTTATTTTCTTCTAAACTTGTAGGTGCTGGATGAACTGTGCCGAGGCCGTTATCTGAAATAGCCTGTGCATCCGCATAGTCTCCCAAAGCTATAGCCAGTAGATTGGATTGCAGGTTGCCGCCGCCGCTGGCTTGATTAACCTGTGCCAGGCCACCCATATTATTAAAGCTGTCCATGAGGGAAACCGGGCCTGCATTTGCGGCATAGACCTCGTTTTGCGATGATATGTCACCATTATCGCTTGATCCTACAACATCGGCAAGCGCCACGCCGCTTGGTGCCGCTGCGACGGCGATTATATTTTCTTGAATACCGCCGTTACCCGACACCTGATTTAGCGCGAAAATACCGCTCGAATTATTGCCGACATTGGTAATTGTGCTGGTGGCTAAGATGTTATCAAATGTTGCCGGGTTAGTCTGGCTGACCATTGCCGATCCGGTTGCGGAGGCGACAGCAAGATTATCTCTTTCTCTTACTATTGCCAGCGCTGCGATGTTCGCTTGTGAAGACCCTGTTGCAGATGACTGGTTGACCGCAGTAACACCGGATGATGCGTTTCCAACATCGGCCATAACTGCACTTGCATTGATACTTGCGTTGCTGTGCGAATTATCCGTGGCGCGTTGAGATGAAGTGGCATCCGATAAAGCAGCGCCATTGTTCGTAACGACGCTGGCTGCAAAAATATTATCCTGCTGCGTTAAATCAGCTGCGGATTGGTTGAGCTGGAATATACCGCTACTTTCATTACCTGATCCGGATGTCTGTGCATCAGGCTGTATAGCCTCAAGGTCTTCATCGGGACTATTGACTTGCGCTATTGCAGGGGGCGTTTGCAATATTAACGCTAATGTAACGGTCCCGATGAAGGAAAGGTTAGTGCATTTTATCATTATATTTCCGCCGTTAGGGAAAGCGGTTGGATTGATAACCGCTTTCCCGCCTAGCTATGCCTTATTGACCAAGGCCAACGGCGCTGCTCAGAGCAGCCACCGAGATAACCGTTGCCTGATTGTTAAAGGCGCCGGTTGCTTGATTGACATTGGTCACACCAGAGTTGCCATTCATGGAATTAGCCACGATAGCCGTTTTCAGTGTGTTCACGTCTAACAGCGTGTTACCACTGTTTTCCTGACCCAGGCCGGCATCTGACAGAGCGACAAGCGCGTTATCACCGACAGCTGCTGACAGGACATTATGCTGGTTATTTGCATTACCAACATTCTGGTTGCCCTGAACAATACCGGTATTCCCGTTATAGGAATTGGTAATTCTCGCTGTCAGGTCAAATTCAAAGTCACCGTCAAGAGTAACATTGCCTTGGTTATCAACCAGCCCTTCGAGGTTGTCGAAGCCTTCCTGGTGAGTGGCGCTACTATCGGTTATTCTCTGGTCGGCATAAGCTTCGGACATTACGACCTGACTATCTTCCTCTCCAGAGAAAACCACGGCAGCAGAGACTACGTTACCCTGATTGGTCGTTTGACCTGCATCCTGGTTGAACTGCACAATGCCGGTGTTTTCATTAACCGATTCATTTGTCCGGGCTTCCTTGTCGATATCTTCGTCCGTGACACCTTCTTCAATCGGTCCGATTTCAACACTATCGATTGTTGCATTAACAACAGCGTCTGATTGCGCTGAGCCATCAAGCTCAGCATCAAAAACAACGTCTACATCGACATTCTTGTCTTTGAACGTGTCAACGTCAATTACTATGTCTTTGTTGACATCAACGGTTCCTACTACTTGAACATCCGCCATCGCGGGCGTCGCAAGGCCAGCCGACAGGATCAGTGCCAGGGCTGAAATTTTTACTGTATGAGTCATTTCCTTGTCCTCCTTGGACATGATTTAGTTAGAGAATGTTGGCAGATCGGAACCGACGGCGGCTATCGAAACGATATTTGCCTGGTTCGACATGTTACCGACGGACTGGTTTACACCGACAATACCGGTGTTTCCGTTCAGCGAGTTGTTTACCGTGGCAATTTTATTGATACCAAACGGGTTCTCGGGGTCGCTGGATTCCTGAACGATATTATTAGCGTTCACCTGACCAAGGTCTGCTTCGGAAATGGCCACTCCATTGTCATCAAGCGCAAATGCCAGTGACAGAATATTGACCTGATTGGCCATGTTGCCGGTGGCCTGGTTGCCGTAAACAAGGCCGGCATTCGTGTTAAAAGAGTTACGAATATCGGCGCTGCGGAACAACACATTGACGGTTTCGACAAGGTTACCACCATCCGCATAACTGCCGCCTTCACCGGCTAGGGCATCGGGTGTGCCATTGCGTTGATCTGCTGCGGCAAGTGATTCTGCAAACCCGCTATTTCCGGGAACATCCGGATCATCATTGTCTGCATCAATCGCAACACTGATCAAGGAACCCTGGTTATTGAGGTTGCCGCCAGCTTGGTTCAAGGAGACAATACCTTCATTGTCGGATGCGGAGTTACGGATGAAATCCTCTTTTTCCGCACAATTGGTGCAGGCCTCGTTGTCATAATTGCTCTGGTTCGCAATAGCTGTGGATTCAGCAAATTTTTCTGCGTCTAGATTGACATCAACTTCCAATAGAACATCAGTATCGACGTCTATTGTTTCGAAAACATCAATAGTTTTGGTGAGGTCGATCTCGCCAATGACCGTTACATCAGCCATGGCTGGTGCAGAAATGCCCAGCGCGATTGTCGCCGCTCCGGCGAGTAATTTATGAGTCATGATTTCTCTCCATCTCTCTGTTTTGCCCCTTAATTAAGGAGTGGTAATAAGATGAACTAACCAGTAATTTTTACAATATTAGGATTCTATTAATCTCTCATAAATATATTAAACTATATATAGCTGTGTAATTTAAGAATATCTTATATTATATTTAGTGACGGTGAGTTAATTCTTTAACTGCATTAAGATCGCAAATCTCAATCTCACCTTTTACTAATTTTATCAGGCCATCCGCTTTCATTTTTTTAAGAATTTGGTTAAAATAAACGGGGGTTACGCCGATAGCTGCGGCCAGATCGACCTGACGGATTTTGATGCGATTATCCACACGAGTCGGTTGATTAATTTCTGACGGAAGATTGTTGCCGTTATGTACGGCAAGAAGGATATAGGCCACGCGGGCGGACCCCTGGCGGCACATGATGTTGCTAAGCCCTCTATATGCACGTATCAGCGCGGCATTCATAACTTCCCCAACAGCATGATATAGCTGCGGTTCAGATAATAATATCCGCCGAAAGCTCTCGGTCGATAATATATGCATACTAACGTTAGAGAGGCATTGTGCGGAATGACTGGCATTTGTGCCAAAACTGCCAGCATCCATAATTATGGAGTTTTTGAATTGAAAATCAAAGATCTGTCGGTGGTCATTCGGGCAGAGATGGACAATGGCGACGCAGCCTTCATCAATATAGTAGATATTGCCTACATTCTCTCCTTGCCGAAAGAGATAATCGCCACGGTGTCTTACGGTCGCCACGCCCTCATCATGGATATAGGATTTTAGTTTTTGGGTCAGCACGCTAGACTGATAAAAGCCATTTTCCGTGTCGAAAGATAATTGCTGCTGCGATACCGACATATGGTTCATAAAGGCCTCCGAGACCAGATATCTGCTTCTCACAGATTGTCTGGGACATGGCGACCCCTATTATTTCATACATCTTGCGAGCCGTTTCGTCGGCTTCTGATGCAATTTCTTTAACAAGTTAAGCTACGAGATTAACTATAGTTTGTCAATGTTGGCTGTTGAGGGCATTAGCAAAGAGCGTGAGCCTGTTTCAATATAGAACAGGTATCCCAGAACGCCACTGGCAATAGTTTCAGGCTCAATAGCTATAGAAATAGCTAGATTATAGCCGCGTCAAATGTTGTGCCGTGGACTAAAAAATCGGATCATTAGGACTATCATCATCCTCTGAAAGCGGGGTCACTTCATTATGGATGCCGCATTCTGTTTTATCCCATCCGCGCCAGCGTCCCGCGCGGGGGTCTTCACCAGGTTTGACCTTGGATGTGCAGGGCGCACAGCCGACAGATAAATAGCCTTCTGCCTCCAACGGGTGCCGGGGTAACTTATGTTCTTCAAAATAGGCTTCGAGATCATCTTTAACCCAGTCGCCAAGCGGATTGATTTTCAAACGGCCGTCTTCGACTTCGAAACGTGGCAGGTTTTGACGGGTCACGGACTGGAATGCCTTGCGCCCCGAAATCCAGCTATTCAAACCGGATTTGGCACGCGCCAAAGGCTCTACCTTACGGATTTCACAGCACCCATCAGGATCAAAAGACCAACGCAGGCCATTTTCATCTTTTTCAGCAAGAACTACCGGGTCCGGCTGCACAACATTGGCATTTTTAATCCCCAATGTGCGGATCAGCATGTCGCGATAGGTCAGCGTTTCAGGAAACATTTTCAATGTATCGACAAATGTTACCGGAATGGACGGGTCTGCCTCTGCTACCAGATGCAATAAGACCGCGCTTTCGGTCCCGAACGAAGAGACAACGGCGGTTTCGCCAAGATTGCCTTCCTCAAACAGCGCTTTTAACAAAGCAGAGGCATGAACACCTTCAAACCGTGCATTTAATGCATCGGCATCGGCTTGTGTAAAATCCGGACGGGCATCAATAACATCTATTGCGCGCGCTGGTTCACTCATGACGCAATTTCCAAATAGGCACGGCATCATCAGCGGCCGATTGATAGACATATTCGTAACGGTTCAGCGACTTTTCGACGACTTCCGGATCAAGCGGGCTATTGGGCGCAAAGCTGTCAAAGCCACAGCGGCGCATGTGCCAGATCTGATCGACCAGAACATCTCCGACAGCGCGGATTTCGCCCTTGTAACCGGATTCGCGCAATATCCGTGCTGAGCTATATCCGCGCCCGTCACGAAACCGCGGAAAATCAATCACTACCAATTGTAACCGGTCAAGATAAGGCAGTAGGTCACGGGCATCGTCGCCAGCTTCGATAAGCACCGCACTGGAATTGCTCTGCTCGGAAAAAGCAGAGATGGTAACCACCGGTTCCATCGGGGCATCATCATCCCGGTATCGTAAAATATCAGTCATAGAGAGCCTCCTTGAACGGAGCCATTCCGACACGGCGATAGGTGTCAAGAAAACGTTCCCCGTCTTCGCGTAATTCGCGATATTTAGTGATTGTCGTTTCAACAGCATCGACGATACCGTCCTCATCAAAACCGGGGCCGGTTATTTTGGCAAGGCTGGCATCTTCGGCTCCGGAGCCGCCAAGCAGAAGCTGGTAGTTTTCAGTGCCTTTGCGATCAACGCCCAATATTCCGATATGTCCGACATGATGATGTCCGCACGCGTTAATACAGCCGGAAATTTTCAGTTTTAATTCGCCCAGATCGCGTTGTCCTTGGGGATCGGAAAAGCGCTCGGCAATTTTCTGTGCGACCGGGATCGAGCGTGCGTTTGCAAGGGTGCAATAATCCAGCCCGGGGCAAGCAATAATGTCGCTGATAAGATCAAGATTTGCAGGAGCAAGACCAGCGGCATCAAGCTTTTGCCAAAGCGCATATAGATCAGATTTTTTGACGTGCGGAAACACAAGATTTTGTGCGTGGGTCACGCGCAATTCATCGAAACTATATTGTTCGGCCAGATCCGCAATCAGGTCCATCTGCTCAGCGGTCGCATCGCCCGGAATACCCTTGTCCGGTTTCAGACTGATATTCACAATGGCATAGCCCGGCTGCTTATGTTGCTTGATATTCTGATCTACCCAGATTTTGAAATCGGGATCGCTAAAGTCAATTTCGTCCTTTGCGTTCTGGTCAAAAGCGGGCGGTTCGAAATAGGTGGCAATCCGATCCAGTTCCTTTTGCGGTATGTCCGAGGCATTGGGCAGAATAGCCTGCCATTCGGATTCTACCTGCTCTGTAAATTTCTCGGCGCCCCATTGATGGACAAGGATTTTAATGCGCTGTTTATGGATATTGTCGCGCCGCGCCCAGCGGTTCCACACACGCAGCACCGCCTCTGTATAGCTGAACATATGATTCACGGGCAGAAATTCGCGGATCAGCGGGGCTACAAATGGCGTCCGGCCCATGCCGCCGCCGACATAAACTTCAAAGCCCAGTTCGCCAGCGTCATTGCGTATCAGTTTGAAGCCCAGATCATGGGACCGCATTGCAGCGCGATCTTCGTCGCTGGCGATTACCGCAATCTTGAATTTGCGGGGCATGTAGCTGAATTCAGGATGAAAGCTGGTCGCTTGCCGGATTAGCTCCGCATAGGGACGCGGATCTATAAGTTCATCGGCGGCGGCACCGGCATATTGGTCTGCCGAAACGTTACGGATGCTTTCACCGCTTGTCTGGATCGCGTGCATTTCAACGGTCGCCAATTCCGCGAGAATATCAGCCGCCTGTTCGAGCTTGATCCAGTGATACTGGATATTCTGCCGCGTGGTGAAATGGCCATATCCGCGGTCATATTTTCTTGCGATCTCGGCAAGTTTACGTAACTGGCGGGAGCTAAGCGTGCCATAAGGTATGGCAACGCGCAGCATATAGGCATGCAGTTGCAGATAGAGGCCGTTTTTCAAACGCAATGGTTTGAACTGGTCCTCCGTCAGTTCGCCCGCTATCCGGCGGTTTGCCTGGTCACGAAATTCGTCAACCCGTGCGTCGACCATGGCCTGGTCATATTTGTCATATTGATACATCGTTATATTACCTAAATTATATTACCCAGTTCCCGGCTTCAGGATCGGCTGGCTTTAATGTAAGATCGGGTCTGACTGTTGGTCCCAATGCACGAACCCGGTCCTTGATATGGGCAGGGCGTGGACCGTCTTCAGTTGCTTCAGCGTTAATCGCATAAGACGAGTTCACTTTGCGCGTGGCTTCTTCTCTTTGCAAAATGGCTTCATAATTATCGCCGACGTCAACAGCATCTTCTACATGGCGGGACCAGTCGCTTCCGGTCCACCAAATTACATCGCCTGTCTTGAGGTCATTTCCGGTTAATATCTTCAAAATTCTACTCCTGCCATTTGGGCATATTCAATAAACTTGTCTTCTGCATCGCCATAACGGGCCACTTCGCCAACCACCAAGAGCGCAGGGCTTTTAACATTTTCACGCTGCACCAGATCACCAAGGTCAGTGAGAAGTGTCTGAAGCGCACGAAAATTATCGCGCGTGCCGTTTTCCAGCACTGCCACTGGAATATCTGGTGAGGCACCATCCGCAATCAGTTTTTCGACAATGGCTTCGGCATTTGCAACGCCCATGTAAATAACCAGTGTCCGGCCTTTGCCCACCAATCCGGACCAGTTTTGATCAGACAGGCCTTTGCATTGCCCCGCTACGAAAGAAACCGCACTGGACGCATCACGATGGGTCAATGGCATTCTGGCCTGTGCTGCACAGCCAAGCGCTGCGCTGATACCGGGGACAACCTCAACCTGGATGCCCGCTTTAATACAATCGCTGGCTTCTTCACCACCGCGGCCAAAAATAAAGGGATCTCCGCCTTTTAAGCGCACGACCTTATGGCCTTTGCGCGCCTCGGAAATCAGCAGGGCGTTTATGGCCTCTTGTTTCATACTGTGACGGGAGCGCTGTTTGGCAACAGATATTCGTTTGGTGGTCGCCGGAGCCATGGCCAGTATATCCATGCTGACCAAGCCGTCATGAACAATGATGTCCGCTTCGGACAGGAGCCGGGCAGCGCGCAACGTCAATAGTTCGGGGTCACCCGGGCCTGCGCCGACTAGATAGACTCTACCGTCATTACGCGGCGACAGACGCCGAGATGGCAATTCATAATTTTTCATGGGCCCGATATGCAGCGATAGTCGGCCCTTTTCAAAGCAGAAGTTTTTTGGGTAGCCTAAGTTATACTATTGACCAGCAGAAGAAGCCTCATCTTCGGCATCGCCACTATCTTCATCTTTCAAGCCAATTCCGATAGATGCTTTTGCTTGATCCGCTTCCATGGAAACGACCGGATAAGCGCAATAATCTGCAGCATAATAAGCACTTGGCCGGTGATTTCCAGACAGGCCTACGCCGCCAAACGGGGCTTCGGAAGATGCGCCAACGGTCATTTTGTTCCAATTGACAATACCAGCGCGGCTATGGGACCAGAATTGATTAAATTGATCCGCGCTTCCACCGATTAGCGCAGCTGATAATCCGTATCGCGTGTTATTTGCCTCTGCGATGGCCTCTTCAAAGTTACTGACGCGAATAATTTGTAAGATCGGGCCAAATAGCTCAATGTCGGGACGTTCGGCCATGCTGGTGACATCAATTATTCCCGGAGTAAGAAACGGGCGATTTTCTATTGGTCGCGCCATATGTTTGACCGGGCGGCCACCGTGGCTCATTAACGCAAGAAAGCTCTCGGTCAGGCCGTCTGCTACGTCATTGTCGATGACCGGCCCCATGAACGGGGCAGGGGTGCTGAACGGGCCGTCAATGATCAGACGGTCAGCGATGCGTTTTACTTCGCGAACCACGCGGTCATACAGGCTATCCTTGACGATCATGCGGCTTGCAGCGGAACAGCGTTGCCCTGCGGTCAGAAAAGCGGATTGCACGACCAGAACGGCGGCACTGTGAATGTCACCGGTATCCCAGACAATTATCGGATTATTGCCGCCCATTTCCAAAGCCAATATCTTGTCCGGACGGCTGGCAAACTGACGGTTGAGCGCAACGCCGGTTTGTGCTGATCCGGTGAATAAAAGACCGTCTATATCGTCATTAGCTGCCAGATTTTTTCCAGTATCCGGCCCGCCTTGCAATATATTGAACACGCCATCAGGCACACCTGATTTCTGTAAAATATCAAATAGAAACTGTCCGACAGCCGGGGTTTTTTCGGACGGTTTAAACACGATAGTATTGCCAGCGATCAGGGCCGGGACAATATGTCCATTGGGCAAATGCGCGGGGAAGTTATAAGGACCAAGAACAGCCAGTACGCCATGGGGTTTATGACGAAGAGCCGCGCGCATATCTGCCGGACTGGATAGCTTGCGCTGCGGAGTACGCTCGGCAAAGGCTGTGACCGAAATATCGACTTTCTTGATCACCGACTCTACTTCGGTATGGGATTCCCAGATCGGTTTGCCCGTTTCGCGTGAAATAAGTTCCGCAAATTCATCTGCGTGCTGACGAACGCGATTGGCATATCTGCGTACCACTTCGATACGCTTCATAACCGGAAGCGCAGCCCAGCTTGGCCAAGCGGCGCGTGCATTGGCCACAGCAGCATCGGCATCACCGGCTTCGCCTCTCCACAAAATTTCGCCAGTCGCTGGTTCAGTTGATATGAGTTCAGTCAAAAATCATTCCAATGTTTTAATTCGCGCAATACGCTAAATGTCGGTTGGTTTATAGAACCCTTAACTAGTCGGGGTCGTGCAAAAATCCAGCCGATATTACCTTTATTTACGCTCCTTTAGCCATATACAGATAGTTGCTGGTGTAACAAAGCCTCTCATGGCTTCAGAGACCTTAACGCATGCCCCATGTTTCGGATGGCGTTGATTTTACGGGTTAAAGGCTGCCAATCATCGTCCTTCGCAATAGCATCCCAGATTGTTTCGACTTCTTCAATATGCATCGAGCAGGGCGCACCGGATTGCCAGTAATCATGTTCCGATCCGCGAACCTGTTTGCGTTTTTCCATTTCCTGCCGAAACACTTTAAATTCATCAGACGTATATTCCGCGCCTTCGGGAATGACATCCTGCCCCCAATCAAAGAAAAACCGGTCAATGGTCACCGTTTTGAGGCCCAGTGCTTTTTCGGCAGCTATGACAAGAGGTTTATCTTTGTCAAAACCTTCACTTTCCACGCCAAGTCGCCAACACATATGTTCGGTAAAGGCTTCGCCATATGAACGGGGAAAGCTATCCAATGTTGCAACCAGCTGATCGCTCTCGCAGATTAAAGTGAGTGCGCTGGCTAATTGTGCGAGATTCCAGTGCAATGCTTCGGGTTGCCGGGCAAAACAGTAAAGCCCTTCACGATCAAAATAGGCGGCAGTGAAACCCGGTTCCCAATATGGGGTGAAACGCCATGGGCCATAATCGAAGCTTTCTCCGGTAATATTGATATTATCCGTATTCAGCACACCGTGGACAAACCCTGCGGTCATATAACTAGCTGCTAGCCGGGCGGCTCTGCTTGCTACATACTGGAACAATTCCGTTGCCGGATTATCGGTTTTCGCGCCGCCATAGAAATTTTCCAGACAATAATCGACCAGCGCATGCATAAGGTCGGTATTTCTTTCAGCTGCTATCCTCTGGAATGTGCCGTAACGGATATGGCTGTGACTGAGCCGTGTCATCACTGCTGATCGGGTGGGGGAGGGTTCGTCACCGCGATATAGTTTTTCTCCGGTTTCAATCAATGAAAACGTCTTGGATGTTTCAACGCCCAGCGCTTCCAGCATTTCAGTGGCTAATATTTCGCGAACGCCGCCTTTCAATGTCAGCTTACCATCGCCGGAACGGCTCCACGGGGTCGTGCCCGATCCCTTGGTGGCAAGATCCATTAGCCGGTTTTCATGATCACGCATCTGGGCAAATAGAAAGCCGCGCCCGTCACCGATATCCGGATTATAATTTCGGAACTGGTGACCATGATAACGCAGCGCTAATGGTGGGTCCAGATTATCGGGGAGCGGATCGAAACGACCAAAATGATTGATCCATTCGTCTTCGGTCAGGTCTGATAAGCCAACAGACTGATCCCAGCGATCATTACGAAATCGCAACTCGTGCATCGGGAAAACGGCAGCTTGTACAGGATCTCCGATTTTTTCACCCAATTGCGTTATCCTTACATCAGGACGGTAGGGCGATTTTGCGGGTTCAGCTTGCGGTTTATATGGCATTACTCAATAGTGGGGATGAATATAGGGCGCGGCAAGGCAGAACCGGGGGAAATACAAGATTTATGACCCAGTTAAATTATAAAGACCGATATTGGACATCGGATGATGGCCTGCAATTGCATTATCGCGATTACCCGGGTGACGAGCAGAAGACTCCCATTATCTGTATCCCCGGATTAACCCGCAATATCCGTGATTTTGTTCATTTGGGTGACTGGCTAGATGGAAAGCGCCGTATCATCATGGTCGATCTGCGCGGGCGGGGTGAAAGCGAATATGCCAAGGATAGTACAAGCTATAATGTGAAAACCTATGTTGGTGATATTATCAGTCTGATGGACGAGAATAAGATAGCGAAAGCCGTGTTTTTCGGAACATCGCTGGGCGGAATTGTCACAATGGTTATCGCATCCAGGCATCCTGCGCGTATTGCCGGTGCCATGATCAACGATATTGGTCCCGATGTCGATCAGCGCGGGTTGGACCGGATTGCTGAATATCTGGGGCAGGGGCGTAGTTTTGATACATGGGCCCATGCGGCTCGTGATATGGCGGTCATTAACAAGGATATTTTTCCTGATTTTAAGCTGAAAGATTGGATTGCTCACGCTAAGAAGCTCTATGGAATGAACAGTTCCGGGCGGATCAAGCTGGATTATGATATGAAAATATCCGATCCGTTTGAAAGCAAGGGCGGTGATAATGCTGCACTTTGGCGAGCATTGGATTCATTACAGGATGTGCCGACGCTGATCTTGCGGGGCGCTTTGTCAGATCTTTTCAGTCTGGCAACCGCACAAAAAATGCTTGGTAGATTGAACAAGGCTGAACTGGTTACCATCCCGCGTGTCGGACATGCGCCGACTTTGGAGGAACCTGCATCTCTTGACGCGATTGCTGCATTGCTTCAACGGATAAATTGATCTTTTTCGACTTTAGCGATAGCCAGCATATCCGATGAAAACATCCAGAATCCTGCATTTGCACAGCACGTTTAATCTTGGCGGCAAGGAAGCGCGAGCGGTCCAGCTGATGAACTATTTTGGCGAGCAGGCAGAGCATACGATATTATCAGCAGAACCCGGAAATTTATCGGCGCGCGAGGCGATTGCAAAGCATATCAAAGTCAATTTTCCGGAGGATGCACCGCCTCTTGCAGGTAAACCATCCTTGAAACGCTATCGTAAAATGATTGATTATTACCGGGGCTTTGATCTGGTTTTATCATATAATTGGGGAGCGATGGACGGCGTGATGGCACGGACATTATTTTCCGGGTTTAAAGGATTGCCGCCTCTGATCCATCATGAAGATGGTTTTAACGAGGATGAACGCACAAAGCTGAATTGGAAACGGAATTTGTTCCGGAAATTCGCGCTGGGTGGTAGTATGGCGCTGGTGGTTCCTTCGGAACGGTTGGAAACCATCGCAAAAACAGTATGGAAACAGCCAGAAAACAAAATACACCGGATTCCTAATGGAATTGAGGTGAAGCGTTTTGACAAAAAACCGCAACGCGGTGCACTGCCGGGCTTTAAGAAAGCAAAAGAAGATGTCGTTGTCGGGACAGTGGCAGGGCTTCGCGCGATTAAAAACCTGCCACGACTGGTGCGGGCCTGCGCTACGGCTGGTGATAATGTCAGGCTGGTGATTGTTGGAGAAGGACCGGAAAAAGAAGCGGTTTTAAGCGAAGCTAAGCGTTGCGGGATGGACGACCGATTGTTAATGCCCGGGTTTCAGGCTAACCCCGAGCGATACGTCGGACTGTTCGATATATTTGCATTATCTTCGGATAGCGAACAATTTCCGATTTCTCTGATTGAGGCGATGGCCGCAGGCTTGCCTGTAGTGGCAACCGATGTTGGTGATATAAAATCTATGGTATGTCAGGTGAATCAGGAGTTTATTACGCCTGTTGTTGAAGAGGATGCATTTGTCAGAGCACTGTCAAAACTGGTCCAAAGTGAACAGTTGCGGCAGAATATTGGCGCGCAAAACCGGATGAAGGCACAGGCAGAATATAACGAAAGCAAGATGTTGGCGCGATATGCAATATTATATGGCCATGCTTTGGGTAGACCCAGATTTGCTTAGATTCTGATGCAGAATAATATTATCAATATTTACTAATTTTTTCGGACAATTTCGCGATGTGGTGTTAAGGCCCGCTCGATGTATATAGGAGAATATAGTGTTTAAAGGGCTTAAGCCTATCCAGTATAACGGTCGAGAAGTGTGGCCGTTGATAGAAGGTGGTAAAGGTGTTGCTGCCACCAATCATGCGAGTTCCGGCGCATGGGCCGCTGCGGGCGGTATCGGGACTGTTTCTGCCGTCAATGCGGACAGCTATGATGATGACGGCAATGTCATTCCGCAAATTTACCATGGCAAGACTCGCGGCGCTCGCCACGAAGAGCTGGTAAAATATGCCATTGATGGCGCGGTTGCACAGGTAACACGCGCCCATGAAATTGCTGATGGCAAGGGTGCGATCAATATTAACGTATTGTGGGAAATGGGCGGTGCCGAGCAGGTATTACACGGCGTTCTGGAACAGACCAAAGGCATGGTTGCCGGTGTTACCTGTGGTGCTGGGATGCCCTATAAGCTGTCGGAAATTGCCGAACAATATGGTGTAAATTATCTGCCGATCATTAGCTCTGCCCGCGCGTTTCGGGCTTTGTGGAAACGGTCTTATAAAAAAGTGCCAGACTTACTTGGCGCGGTAGTTTATGAAGATCCGTGGTTGGCGGGTGGACATAATGGCTTGAGTAACGCGGAAGACCCCCGCAAACCCGAAGATCCTTATCCGCGCGTAAAAGCTGTGCGCGACGTCATGCGCGCAGAAGGCATAGCAGACAGTGTTCCTATCATCATGGCGGGCGGTGTCTGGGCGCTTAAAGATTGGGATGACTGGATTGATAATGAGGAATTGGGGCAGATTGCCTTTCAATTTGGTACACGCCCACTGCTGACCAAAGAAAGCCCGATCCCTGATACTTGGAAGAACGAGCTTATCAAGATCAAGGAGGGGGATGTTCTTCTGCACAAATTCTCGCCTACCGGGTTTTATTCTTCGGCAGTGCGTAATGAGTTTCTTCGCAGTCTGGAAGCGCGTTCGGAACGCCAGATCCCTTATTCGACCGAAAAAGCCGGAGAGCATACCCATCAATTGGATGTCGGTGTGAAAGGCAAGAATTTCTGGGTTACACGCAATGACCTTCTACGTGCGCGCAGTTGGGATGGCCTGGGCTTCACCATGGCGCTTAAAACGCCAGATAACACGCTTATCTTTACAACGCCCGATGAAGCTACGATGATTCGTAAAGATCAGGCAGATTGCATGGGTTGTCTGTCACATTGTGGTTTTTCCTCCTGGAAGGATCATGATAATTACAGCACAGGCCGATTAGCCGATCCGCGCAGCTTTTGTATCCAGAAATCCTTGCAAGAAGTGGTCCATGGATCACCGGTTGAGGAACATCTCATGTTTGCAGGACATGGTGCTTATAATTTTGGCAAGGACCCTTTCTATTCCAATGGTTTTGTGCCCACTGTCCAACAGTTGATAGATCGCATCCTGACCGGAGAATGAATGACTTAGCGCCGTTAACCTTTTGATATCCTCTTCCATTTACATAGTGCTAAAGATTGGAGGGGGCATGGCGTTAAAATCATCACGTTATCGAAAAGTCGGGCCAGCATCGTTGAGCCAGCGTACCGAGCCGCGTCATACTGTAGTGATTTCCAGCGCTTCACTAAAACGCAAAGGTAACAAACCGATTGCTGCTACTCTGCTGGATATATCCATTTATGGATGCCGTTTTGAAGCGGACGCCATATTTAAAGAAGGCGAAAAAGTGGTTGTGACAATGGATGAGCATGAGCCGGTTAATGCGACTATGGTATGGCAGAAAACAAGGCAAGCCGGATGCCGTTTTGCCGATGCACTGGATACAGAAGTTTTGCGCGCTCTCACTCTGTCAGCATAAACCGTAAGCGACTCCTACTTCCTATATTTTCCTAATCTATATTCAATGCCCGTTCGCCGTGATTGGCGATGTCGAGGCCGTCGCGTTCGTCATCTTCACTAACCCGCATCGGTAAAATAAAGCTGATCCCGAAGCCGAGAACTGCCGTGGCGATGGCAGACCAAATGACGACGACGCCAACACCGATCAATTGCGCGATAAACTGGCTTCCAAATGCCATGTCGTCCGCATAGCCAACACCGCCCATGCTATCGCCAAGAAATATAGCGAGCATTAGCGAGCCGAATATTCCGCCCACCGCGTGAATAGCGAAAACGTCCAGACTGTCGTCGATCTTGAAACCATTTTTGACTAGCCCGATCGCAAAGAAACACACAAAAGCTGCGGCCGCGCCAATTATCAGCGCACCGCCCGGCCCTATATAACCGGAAGCAGGAGTAATGGCCGCTAACCCGGCAATTGCACCTGTAGCAGCGCCAATGGTGGTTGACTTTCCGACTTTGATCCGCTCCATCAATATCCATATCAACGATGCCATGGCAGCTGCGACATGGGTGTTGATAACTGCGGCTGAAGCATTGTCGGTTGCGGTTAAAGCAGAGCCGCCATTCAGCCCAAGCCATCCCACCCAAAGCAATCCTGCCCCGGCAACGGCAAAAGCCGGACTATGCGGTAGCATCAGGGTTTTTGGCCAACCAATGCGATTGCCCATCATAATTGCGATGACGAGCGACGAGATACCAGCTGTAGTATGAACAACAATGCCGCCCGCAAAGTCCAGCACGCCAAGCTGCGCAAGCCAGCCTCCACCCCAGACCCAATGCGCTACTGGCGCAAAAACCACCAGAAGCCATAACGAACAAAAGGTTATCACCCAGCCAAATCTTGCGCGGCCCACCCATGCGCCGACCATTAGTGCACAGGCGATAATCGCAAATGTCATATGGAACATCGCAAAGGCCGATTCCGGTATTGCCGTTCCTTCGCGCACATTACCAAGATTGCCTAACATCCAGTTGAAGCCATTGCCTAAAATACCGCTGCTGACCGGCCCAAAGGCAAGGGTATATCCCACTACAACCCACAGGATTGATATGATTCCCGCAATCGCGAAGCATTGTATCAGCACCGACAGGAAGTTTTTCGAGCGAACCAGACCGCCATAAAATAGGGCAAGACCGGGAATGGCCATCAACAGGATTAGCGCGGTGGATGTCAGAACCCAGGCCGTGTCACCGCTATTGCTGACATCAACAGGGTCGATATATTGCTGAGCAGTTGCTGGTGCGGCGGCCAATATTGTTGCTATGCCTGCGACAATAGTTTTACCCATATGTTTCACCTATTCCCTCTGAAACAATGTTCTTCTTAGCATATATTCATGCCTGAAAGATTAAGCCCAGCCTTCCAGCACCTGATCAGGCGGTCTGTGTCCATCGGCCCATACACGAATGTTAGCGATAACGCGTTCACCCGATGCTTCGCGTCCTTCAAATGTGGCGCTGCCCATATGCGGGAGCAAAACGACATTTTTAAGCGTTAGCAGGCGTTTATCTACCGCGGGTTCACGCGCATAGACATCAAGCCCCGCTCCGCCGATCTCTTCATTCTGAAGCGCTGTGATCAATGCATTTTCGTCAATCAGGTCGCCGCGGGCGGTGTTGATAAAATAGGTGGAGGGTTTCATCATCGCTATGCGGTCGGCACTGATCAAACCATGGGTTTCGGGTGTGCGTGGGCAATGGATGGTAATGATGTCACAGCTGCGGATAAGTTCATCCAGATCAGCAATATAGCTGGCGTTCAAAGATTCCTCGACTGCGGGGGGCAATTGGCGACGGTTGTGATAAACAATGGATAGTCCAAAGCCCGATGCCCGGCGTGCAACCGCCTGACCGATGCGGCCCATGCCGATAATGCCGAGTTTCTTTCCACCGATACAGTGCCCAAGCATGCCTGATGGTTTCCAACCCTCCCATTTTCCAGAGCGCATCAGTTTTTCGCCCTCGGCCAGACGGCGGGGAACAGAAAGAATCAACGCCATGGTCATATCGGCCGTATCTTCGGTAAATACGCCCGGTGTGTTGGTGATCATAATTTTGCGTGAACGGGCAGCTGCCAGATCAATATGATCTACCCCGGCACCAAAGCTAGCAAGCAGTTTCAGGCGATCTGGCGCTTGGGCAATCATCTCGGCATCTATCTGGTCGGTGACGGTAGGGACCAGAACATCACAATCGGCCATGGCCGCGATCAAATCATCGCGGGTAAAGGCGCGATCAGTTAAATTGGGCACGACATCAAAAAGTTCACCCATTCGGTCGTGAACAGAATCGGGCAGTTCCCGGGTCACTATGACTCGTGGTTTTGCGGGGCGAGGTCGGTCGTATTGAGATGTAGCAGCCATATGGCATTTGCTATGCCTGATTTTTACATCAGGTCAAGAAGGTGGCGCTTGAAGCGTGTTCGGCTTTCAGTTTATGACTGTTACTCAAAGGTTGCTTAAAGCACTGCGCTACTGGGGAATAATATAGTTTTGCATCATGGGTAAATTTTTATCGAGAATATTGCCGATGCTCGGGCTGGCTATCTGGATATTGGCATCTGCTCCCCCGGCGATGGCTGAGCGGGACCCCCCTTATTGGGCCTCAATTGATAAACCAAAAGCACGAATGCGTACGGGGCCAAGCACCGAATATCCGATAACATGGATATACAAGCGGAAAAACTTGCCGATAAAAATCGTTGCGCGCTATCGGTCCTGGCGCAAGGTTGAAGACCCGGGCGGCACACAAGGCTGGATACATGCCGGCCTGTTAAGCGGCTCTCTAACCGCGATGGTGACGGGGCAGAAGGGGCAGGTGCGAACATTGCACGCTAAGCCGGATGAAGATGCGAAAATAATCTGGCACGTTGAAGCAGGAGTTGTTGGCAAGATTAGCCGATGCGAAAACGGATGGTGTCTGTTCGATGTCGATGGACGTCGTGGTTATATCAATCAGGCAGTTATCTGGGGCGGCCAAGCATTGGAATAATGAAGAAGATGTTCAGTTGATATAAATAACGGAGCTATTCTATCTGTCACCGCTAAGTTCACTAAGTTCACACCAAGAACGGCTTTTGCCAGAGCTTCCCGTCGATATTTCTTTTTCAAAGTTCACACAAATCACACGGTGATTTCCGGATAATATTCGTATTAATCTATCATTTCCGGCGATCTACCATTTCCGGCGATTTATCATTTCCGGCCAAAGTTCTGCTCTGGCCAAAGTTCAGCCGCGTAGATGTTATTCAATATAAGAAAGAGCCGGATGAGTGTTTATCATAGAGAACCCATGTAGGACAGCTTCATAACTGTCCCTCGTCCGGGGAGAATATTCGCTGTAAGTCCCACCAAGGGGCAGGAAACAATGTTTCCCGCCCATTAGTGATGGCCTGGAATTATTCAGCCAGCTCTATCGCAACCGCAGTTGCTTCTCCGCCGCCGATACACAGCGCAGCGACACCGCGCTTCAAGCCCCGTTTTTTCAATGCAGCGATCAATGTTACCATGATCCGCGCACCGCTGGCTCCAATCGGATGGCCCAGCGCGGTTGCGCCGCCGTTGACGTTTAACTTGTCACGGGAAATCCCGATATCCTGCATGGCGAACATAGCAACACAGGCAAAGGCTTCATTCACTTCCCACAGATCAACATCATCCACATTCCAATTCGCTTTTTTCAGCACTTTTTGAATTGCTGCCACGGGAGCCGTGGTGAATTTGGCGGGTGCATGGGCATGGGCGGCATGGGCAACAATTGTGGCTTCAGGCTTCAATCCTTTGTCTTTTGCCACGCTGGCCCGGCTTAATACCATCGCCGCCGCGCCGTCCGAAATAGAAGAGGCATTGGCCGCGGTGATTGTGCCGTCTTTCGCAAAAGCAGGACGCAATTGCGGGATTTTGTCGGGATTGCCTTTTAACGGTTGCTCATCCTTGTCCACTGTAACGCTGCCTTTGCGGGTCTTGACCTCGACGGGGACGACTTCATCATCAAACGCATCGCTCTCGACAGCAGCTTTTGCGCGAGCGAGCGATTCAATCGCATATTCGTCCTGAGATTCGCGGGTCAGTTGATATTCGCCAGCAGTTTCCTCGGCAAAGCTGCCCATCGCCCGTCCGGGCTCATAAGCATCTTCCAGTCCGTCGAGAAACATATGATCCATTGCCTGCGCGTGGCCCAGCCGCGCGCCGCCACGCATTTTCGGAAGCAGATAAGGCGCGTTGGTCATGCTTTCCATTCCGCCGGTGACAATGATGTCCACCGAACCTGCGGCCAATGCTTCGGTGCCCATGATTGCGGCCTGCATACCCGATCCGCACATTTTGTTAAGTGTGGTGGCTTCGACCGATTGCGGTAATCCGCCCAAAATGGCTGCTTGACGGGCAGGGGCCTGACCCTGGCCAGCGGATAAAACATTACCCATGTAAATGCGTTCCACATCCGCGCCATCGACGCCTGCGCGCTCTACCGCCGCGCGAACGGCAACAGCGCCCAGATCAGGCGCGCTTACGTCGCCCAAAGCGCCTTGCATGCCGCCCATCGGGGTGCGGGCATAAGAAAGAATGACGACTGGATCGGATTGAGACATGAGTAAGGCCTTTCAAAAAAAATCTGCGAATGTATCTGCGTGGGCAGTGTGCATATTGGCCTTCGACATAGGCGCCACTTCGCAGTTTTTCAATGCAGGGATAAGGGAAAAAGCGTTGTTCAAATTGCGTGCTTTTGAGAAAACCAGCGCTTTCGGCTCGACAAGTTCAAGGGTAACGGGAAAGAGAAGCATATCCATTTGCCAAGACGTTTCAGGATAAGCAATGAATCCTATCCTCTATCCCATTTCAGGAGCCATATTCGGCCTGATGATTGGCAGTTTTCTGGCGACGATATTTGCTCGCTGGCCACAAGGGGAATCGGTCGTGTCGGGGCGTTCGCGCTGTGATCACTGTGGTCAAAAATTGCGGGCGGTTGATCTTATCCCGGTTTTCAGTTTTATTTTGCGGGCAGGAAAATGCGCGAAGTGCGGCGCAGCGATAAATTACGATCATCTGGTGATTGAGCTGGCAGCGGGCCTGATCGGGGGCGTGGCTCTATATGCCGCGCCGGGCATCACGGGCGCTCTAGGCGCTATATTTGGCTGGTTGCTACTTATCTTGGCGTCGCTTGATGCAAAATGGCAATGGTTGCCCGACCGGCTGACAATGGCATTGGCGGTGACCGGATTGACGGGCTCCCTCATAGTCGATGATCCTGATTTTCTGAACCGGCTGATTGGCGGTATTTCCGGGTTTTTTGCGCTTTTTCTGGTTGGCTGGGGCTATCAATTGCTACGCGGTCGGGAAGGGCTGGGAGGCGGTGATCCTAAATTACTGGGTGCGATCGGATGCTGGCTGGGATGGTCGGCGCTGCCATTGGTCATATTGGGTGCGGCGCTGACCGGATTGACTATGGCCGCATTACAAAGACTGCGCGGACAGGGGATTGCGGCGGATACTGCGTTGCCTCTGGGCAGCTTTATGGCGATCGCTGCTTTCCCGCTTTGGATCATTCAGACAATGACCAGCGGGAACCTGCTTTAAGCGGAAACGCATTCAGAGGGTTGCCAGCAAAATTATACTCCGCTAACAGGACCGCGATTTCGTAAATGCCAGTCTACGGCAAAGGAAGTCAGCCCCTGTGGTGGAATTGGTAGACGCGCTCGACTCAAAATCGAGTTCCGCAAGGAGTGCCCGTTCGAGTCGGGCCAGGGGCACCATTTTCCAGACGATCATCCAGCGGATGATCGCTCGATACTATCTCCTCTGGAAAATTGCTCCTTCTGAGAAAAAGGGTGAATACCGCCCATCATTATCTGCGGGGCATATTCGGCAAAACCTGCAATCGGTTACTACGCAGCATATTTTTGGCACCCGGCCTATAAAGCTCAGCCTATAAAAAAGCCCCGCCAGTTTCCCGGCAGGGCTCATTTTTCTACGTGACGATCTCTTTAGAACTTAAAGCCCGCTCCAATACCATAGCGGCGCGGGTCAAGCGTGAAGACATTTGTGTAAAGGCCTGATGAGGCATCTGTCACATATTGCCCCGTGATACTGTTGCTATCAAATATATTTTGAATAAATCCGCGAACATACCACCTGTTATCGGCGCCATTCAGCTGAACCTGTGCATTGGCTTGAGTAAATCCTTCGATACGGTCCGGTGTGCTATTAAAAATACTACCATAGCTGTTGCCGGTATAGGCAATATCGAGGCGTGGAACCAAGCTCATGCCATTGTTGAAGTTTGCGGTATATTGTGCCCCAACCGAAAATTTGACATTGGGTGCCTGTGGCAGTTCGTTGCCTCGGATATTAACCGGAACACCGGAACCCAGAACTTCAAATGGCAGATTGCCACCCGTTATTGCCCCGGCCAATACAGAACAGATGCTGTAAGCCCCCGTTGATGCAATACCGCCATCGGCCGGAAATGCTTGTGGTGCGTTCAGGCCCAGTCCGGCATTGACCGCAGCAACAAAGCCGTTAACTCCGGCTACATTACCCGCAACCGTTGGAACCACAGCACAGTTAGATGCATTGGACAGGTCTTTAATAATGACCGCATCGCTGCGTCCACCACCGGGGTCTCTGGGATTGGAAAGAAACTTGTCTTCCGACACCTTGGTGTGAAGGTAACTAAAGCCAAGGTTAAACACCCAATCCGGATCGGGCCGGATGACCGCTTCTGCTTCCAGACCATAAATATCAGCGCCGACATTGTCATTAACGGATGTTCGCGCAACAATACGGCTAAGCTGCAAGTCTTTATATTTATAGTAGAAACCTGTCAGATTAAGCTGCAATGCGCCATCAGCAAATGAGTTTTTCAGGCCGACTTCAAATGCATCCACCTTTTCCGGCCGGAATGCTTCGTTTACTGTGAATACCGGTGACAAAGGCGGGTTTATACCACCGGATTTATAACCGCGCGAATAGGATATATAGAGTAAATTATCGTCCGTAATTTTATAGTCGATGACTGCGCGCCCCGTCAGCTTGTCAAAACTGACTTTGCGGTTTTGAAATGGTTCACAACCTGCAGCAGATCCGACAGCCCCTACCGGAGAACCAGCAGTACAAGGTGTCGAAAGATCCGCATCAAATAATGCTCCATACGGCGTGTCATCAATATTGCCGGTCAAAGTATAAGGGATGAAGACCCCCGAATTAAGCAGTGCTGTCCGTGCACGAACAGACTTTTTATCGTTGTTGTAACGAAGCCCGACTGTGAATTTCAGACGATCACTCACATCGAAATAAGCCTCACCGAAAATACCATAGGATTTCAGATTAAAATTGTCCGTATTATTACGATAAAAGGATTGCCCTTGATGGGATGGTGGCAATCCACCAGCAAGAGAACCAAATGATCCCAAAATCGCTGACGAATAATCAAGCCCGAAAGCATTCACATAATAGCTATTTTCTTTCACGTCAGACTCAGCGTAGATGCCGCCAAGAAGAAAATTGAACATTCCGTCCAGATCGCTACTGATGATTGCTTCACCTGACCATGCCGAACCTTTCTGGTTAGAACGGTCAAATTGTAGCGGCTCACTACCGCAAATTGCATTGCCGCCAAACGAACCAAGTCCCGTCGGATCAGTATCAGACGTGCAATATATGCCGCCGCCCGGTCCGCCCGGGTTAAGCGCACTTGCCGCCGGAGCAAAATAAGCCGCCGGTAGTCCTGGAATTAATCCGGCAGCCGCAGCGGCAAGCGTCGTTAAGCCCGGTGTATAGAGCGACTTGTCCCCCACATTCAGGTTATAGTCCTGCCGCGAGTCAACTTTTATTTCCTGATAAGTACCAGATAGCTGTGCGCTGATCGGTCCGAAATTATGTTCTACTCTGCCCTGAAAAATAAGTTCGCTGGTAAAATATTCCGGGGTAAAAGCCGTATTTACCTTACGTGGATCACTAGGCGTTACGGAATTTGCGTAAATATCCGGATCATTTTCCAGACTCCCAAGCGCGAATGCTGTCGGAATACCGGCAATTGACAATAATTCTGTCGAAGCAAAAATTGCCGCTAGCGTGGAGTTCCCGTTGACCGGAGAAGCATCCAGACGATTATTGAGGCAGCCTAACACGCCTGTCGGGTCGGTTTGGCAGAGCTGTTTCTGGATACGCATCCGGTCATCATCTTCCCGGAAATAAGACGCCATGAAATCAACTGTTGTATCCGGACCCGGCTCCCAACGTAGAGAACCACGAATGGAATATAGATCACGACCATCAATTCTGCTGTTATCAAACAGGTTTTTTGTGAAACCATCCCGATTGATGTACACGCCGGCAATTCTTGCTGCCAACGTTTCCCCGATTGGGACGTTTACCATGCCTTTGACCTTGAAGGATTGGTAATTGCCATATTCACCGTCAATTGAAGCTTCAAATAGGTCGGTCCTGGGTTTGGTAGTTACAACGTTAACCACGCCGGATGTCGCGCTACGGCCAAATAATGTCCCCTGTGGGCCACGCAAAACTTCGACGCGTTCCAGATCATAAAACTCTGTTTCGAAAAGCCGCGTTTGAAACAGCGGTGATTCATTGAGGTGGATCGCCGTAGCCGAGTCGCAAGTGACCCCGGTACATAAATCTCCGATGCCGCGGATGGTAAAGCTGGAACTGGTAAAATTGGTCTTGGTGAATGTTATGTTCGGCAACGTCAGTTGAAGGTCGGAACTATTTTCAATCTGTTGCGCTTCCAATGCGGTTGAATCGAACGCAGAAACAGCAATTGGAACGTCTTGAAGGCTTTGGGCCTGTCGCTGGGCTGTCACGATGATGATCTTGTCATCCATTCTGTTATCTTGCGCTAATGCTGGTGATGATACAGCAGTTATGGCTGTGGCAGCTAATAGTAACGACTTACGCATAAATCTCTCCCGTCCCCTATGTTGACTGGAGAGTGCAGCTTTATGCTCATCCCTCCAGATACATTGATATTCAACTAATCAGGCAATTAAGTCTAGATAGAAATTAAAAAAATGCACCCTTACGTTACATTATTGCAACTTTGCTCCCTGGGTTTCGTGAGAAGCGAACGAAAAAAAAAGCCCCGCCAGTTTCCTGGCAGGGCCTGTTAAACCTTGAAAAGCTGTGGCCTTTCCGGCTCTGCTAAAACTTGTAACGTGCGGTTACACCATAGGTTCTTGGCTGGTTTGGATAACCGCTAATGCTGCCGCTTTGCGCGACGGAAGGGAATACCAGGGTCAGATATTTGTCATTCGTCAGGTTGCGGCCATAGACCGATAGCTCAAATCCACTGATATGTTGAAAGGTCACAGCAGCGTTTAACTGTTTGACTTCCCGTTTCAGACTTTCTGCAAAACCATTTGGGAAACCGATAAGTCCGTCGACCAAATGCACCGGGCTTTCATACAAATAGTCACCGCGCGCAATTAAACGTGATCCATTGTCAAATTCATGCGTGTAAGTTGCGCCCATTGAAGCAGAAATGCCGGGGATACCAGCCGGGGTCGCGCCGGAAATATCTCCAAATGCCGAATTGACGAACGAGTCATATTTTGTATCGAGATACGTCACCGCCAAAAATAATGTCAGCGGGTCAACCGGAGTCACCGTACCATCAAATTCTATTCCAAAGGTGGATTGCTCGCCTGCATTGGCCAATGCAAAACCTGTTCCGGTGAACACATTGCTCTGGAATCCTTCAATTGATTGTTTGAAGGCTGTAATATTGAAAGCCGCATAGTCAAACTGGGCTTTCAAACCGATTTCATAGACTTCAGAATTTTCCGGTCCGGCAAAGCGCGAGCCGGATGTCAGATTAGGCGTATTCAATCCGCCAGCGATTATTGCGGGTAAATCCGTTGCCAATGGCCGGCTATCGCGCGAGAGGTTAATCGAACTGGCCTTGAAACCTGTTGCATAGGTTGCATAGACGTTGACATTGTCGTTAACCGCATAAGAAGCGCGAACAGACCATGCGAGATCATCGTCATTGGTCCGGCCATCTTCCACGGCATTCGGCACGTTCAGGAACGGCGGAAGGAATTGGAAGTTTTTCAAGTCAGCAAGTGGGTTTGCGCTATCACCATTTGGCAACGTCGCAGTGGGATTAGCAGCAAGAAACGCCGCGGTGGCCGGGTCTACACCGCCACCAATCAACAATTGCTCCCGGAATGGTGCATATTGCGGTGCATCAAGGTCGATGCCGGAAAAGACATCACTACTCGTCACATCTGTGGAAAAGCGTTTTTTATCCTTGGTATAATTAAAACCGCCAGTCAGTGTGAGCTTATCAGTAATTTCAAAATCGACCGTGCCGAAAATCGAATAGGCTTCGTTGGAGAAGTCATAGGCTTCGTCAAAACCGTCAGCAGAACGGAAAAATCTCCCGACATATTGGGTGGGATCGCCGTCCAATGCACCAAAGGTTTGCTCAAGCATAGGAACACTCAAAGCCCCGCCAGATGCCGCCTGAACTAACGCATTGCCATAAGTGCGGAATTGGCTGCCAAATTGAAACTCGTTAATTTGGTCAATATTTTCGTCAAAATAATAGCCGCCAAGCAGGAAGTTGACCGGACCATCAAATTCAGATGCCAAACGTAATTCCTGTGTAAAGGTCTTGATACGCGTATCAGCGAAATTTCGACCGATGAGATCAGCGCCAGTAAAGTCGGAATCCTGATCCGTCACGGCATTTACACGCCGATAAGCGGTGATAGCTGCCAGGTTCAGCGCACCAAAACTATAGTCGAGCTGACCCGAAACACCATAGTTTTCAATATTGTTGGAGGACAGGAAGTTGTTATAAACATTATATGAAAACGGATTTTCCGGATCGACAGCTTTGCCGCCAGCCAGCATATCGGAAATTGCGCTCGTCGGACCGTTTACAATATTGGCTGCGATACAGCAGTTCTCGTCAATCTTGTCGTAATCCGCAATCAAGCGGACCGATAGATCGTTAGATGGTTCAAACAGTAATTGCGCGCGCGTGCCCCAGCGATCACGATCGTTAACATCCGTGCCCAGGGCCAGATCCTGTGCATATCCATCCCGCCGGTTATATTTACCGGCAAGACTGAAAGCCACGGTGTCGGTTAGCGGTCCGGTAATATCAGCCTTCGCAACAACCGTATTGTAATTACCATAAGTCAATGAAGCAGAACCGCCAAAGTCAAATTGCGGCTTTTGCGTAACCACGCTGATAACGCCGGCAGATGCGTTCTTTCCGAACAACGTAGATTGCGGCCCGCGAAGTACCTCGATCCGCTGAACATTCGGAAGATCGCCAATCTGCGCCGCAGAGCGAGAACGATACACACCATCAATGAACACGCCCACAGATGGCTCGATACCGGCATTATTAGCGCCATTGCCAAAACCGCGAATAACAAAATTGGTATTGGCCGAGCTTTGAAATTGCGACACACGCAGCGACGGAACGATAGATTGCAGGTCCAGAAGATCACGGATTTCCGCTTGTTCAATGGTCTCTGCACCTGTCACCGAAACGGCGATTGGGGTCTCTTGCAAGGTTGTTTCACGCTTGGACGCGGTCACGATGATGATATTGCTATCAGCCGCGGTATCTTGCTGCGTATTTTGTGCAACATTCTCAGCATAAGCAGGTACAGCTGAAATCAGGCCACCAATTGCGGTAGCGGTCAAATATTTTGATATTTTCATGATATACTCCTGAGAGCCCTTTTCGTATAAAGTGCGCTAAATAAATCCGTTATAAATCTGCGCGCTCCTTGATGGAGGCGAGTCAATAAGTCCACCGTTACCAGTTACTTAGCGCCACTATACGCGCCATTATTGTAAGGATGCACACAAAGCGTTGCCGCGATGCAACAGATAAGTTCAGAGTTTAAATAATGGTGCCGAATATCCGACTCGAACGGATGACCTACCGCTTACAAGGCGGTTGCTCTACCAGCTGAGCTAATTCGGCGCTGGTTTTGTGGCTGTTGCCAATAACGAGCGCTCTTTGCTTCAAAAAACTCCAAAGGTCCAGCCCTCTTTTTGTGCAATTTCATTTGTTAGCATTGGCGGGTGCCATAGCTTTGTGTTCAGGCTTGCGTTTTTCATCCATGTAGCGGTGATTAATGCGTCTGTGCTATGGTCATCATAGCGCCGCAGTTTTGGCGGCAGAGATGAATTAAGTGACGACAAAGCGCATTCCAGCCCACTGCGATCGCGTATTTTGCTTCGGCCCTTGGGCAATCCTGCTGCACGTGCGGCAATCGCGGTGTAAATTTCTACGATCATGGGGCCGTTATCAGGCACGGGGTCAAAGGGCCAGATGGGAATAGCGCCATCGAGTTGATGCAGCATACGCATTCCGGTCAGGCTGGATTTACCGACCTGCGCTGCACCAATTAAGTTAAAGCAACTGGCGCTGTTACATTGCCCGGTATTGCGTTGATGATGTTCAACAACGCGCAACCGTCCTGCACCGCCGATAAACAAATCCCCGACATGATCGCGGCTGTGCCTGAAATGGCGCGCGGCTTCACGATGGTTGAGAAAGGATTGAACGCCCAGATAAGGGTCGGCGGCGCATAGATGCTCTACCAATTGCCACAAACCTGCCGCGTTGGCAGGAGTAGCGTCCCATTCAGGGAAATAGGCTCCGCTATCCAGAAAAGGCAGTCCCATCGACAAGTCTAGACCAATTAGCATATTCTGCTTGGTCGTCGATATATGTAACAGCCAGTCGCGGACATCTTCGCGTGACCATTTCGGGCTGGGGGAAATCAGGGTCGGCGGTCCGTCCGGTCCAATAACAGCTACCGCTATGCCATCGGGGCGTTCCGTTTTTGCTCCGGACCAGTCAATGCAGGTAAAATATTCAAAACGACGCATTTGGTGATTTTAAGGCATGAAGTTCATAAGTGGCAAAAAATAGACAAAAGAAAAGGGCAGGCCACACGGACCCGCCCTTTAATTCTTTAAAAGTTTTCCAGCTTATTTGCCGGCAGAGGGCTTTTTAGGAGCCGGTTTGCGAGACGCTGGTTTAGCCGCGGTTTTTTTCGGAGGATTGGCATATAAGTCCTCCAAAACTTTGCCAGCGACATTGCGGCCGCCCCAACCAAAGGCCAAAGCTGCTGCCGCTGCGCCGCCAATCACGAGAGCCATAAAGGCCATCTCGACGATTTCTTCGCCCACGCCCATGAATTGCAGACCCATGAAAGTGAACAGCACGATCGCAGCATAACGCACGATAGAAGCGGCCATATTGCTTTCTCCGGTGCCGCTGATGACCCGGGCCATAAGATTGGCGATAAGAAAGCCAACCCCGATCACTACGCCGCCAAAGATAACCCGGCCACCAAGGACGAGGATTTGGTCAAGGATGATGGTCAGATCACTAAAGCCCAGCATACGTGTTGCCGCAATGGCAAAGAACAGCATGATTGCAATCTGTGCGATACGGGCAAGAATGGAAGTAAGCGGTGTTCCGCTTGGCAGAATATCCATTGCCGCAACCGATTGATCAACGCCCAATCCTGGCAGAACTTCCTTAATAATCTGAACCGCAAACTTGCTGATCAGATAACCAATGCCAAGAATGATCGCAGCACCGATAATATTCGGGATAGCGGCAAGAATCATGCGGAGCATATCGCTAGCTGGTCCGGAAACGGATTCTAGTTTCAAGGTTTCAAGCGAAAGGATTGCGACCGGAATTATAATCAACACATATGCAATAGTTCCTAATGTTTTGCTGATCTGTGTATTGCCGGTAACTGTATCGACGCCTCCACGATTAGCCCATTTGTCAAAATCTACCGTTTGCAATGTCGTCACCAGAATATCGCGGACGATACGTGCGACAACCAGACCAATGAAGAATATTATTGCCGCACCCAAGAGGTTGGGAACAAATTCCATGATACTGTTTAACAGGGTTTGAATAGGCGCATCGACGCCGCCTAAACCTAATACGCGCAATATGATGAGCAAACCAAAAAGCCAGATCAGTAAAGATACTATTTTGCCGAGGGATTCTCCGACCGAGGTGCCAGAAGATGTATCCTGTCTGAGGAAGCCTACATTATCAACCAGCTTTGCGAACGCCCATTTAGCTGATTTAGCTAAAACCCAAGTAACGAGGAGGACTAGCAGTGCAAGGCCTACTTTCTCTCCTAGTTGCATGGCGAGCTCAGCATCAAAAGCATAGTTCCCTATTCTTATTCCATCCATAACGCTTCCCCTTAATTGTGGATAATCATATATTAAACAGAATGGTAACATGTTATTCATGCAAGATACAGGGTTGAGTAGTTTCAATGGCACGGCACAGATGTAACATTTTGTTTCGTGCCGCAGTTGAATGATTGTGGGTTAAAGCGTCATATCAATCACTACTCGCCCGATTACGGCCCGTTTTTCGAGGACGCGAAGGGCGTCTTTCGCCTGGTCCAGCGCAAAGCTGTGCGAGATATGAGGGTGCATTATGCCCTGCTGCGCCAGATCGAGAAGCGCTTTTTGACTACGCTTGGCCAGTTGCGGGTCGCGTCTAGCGCTTTCGCCAGCGCGCAGGCCGATGAGGCTATAGCCTTTGATGAGTGCATGATTGGCCGGAAATGATGGGATATCACCGCTGGCAAAGCCGACAATGAGATAACGTCCGCCCCAACTGATAGCGCGCGTTGCTGTTATCGCCAAATCACCGCCGACCGGATCGAACACGACATTGACTCCTTTTCCGCCGGTCAGCTCTTTGACTTTGGCGGCAAGGTCCGGGTCAGCAGGGTCAAGACTATGCGTCGCTCCCGCTTCCATAATCGCCCGCCGCTTTTCATCGCTGGACCCTGTGCCAATTACTATCGCGCCTATATGCTTGGCGAGTTTGACCGCTGCCATACCAACGCCGCCACTGGCACCGAGGATCAGGACCGTTTCGCCTTTTTGTAACGCAGCCTTGTCGTTGAGGGCATGCCATGCCGTGATCGCAGCGCCGTGCCAGCATGCGCCTTCGGTGAAGGAGAGGGCCGGGGGCAGGGGAGTGGCTTTATCGGCGGTCAGAATGATCTGTTCGGCAAAGCCATCGCCCTTGTTGCCGCCCATTATACGGTCACCAATGGCAAAGCCGGTTACGTCTGGTGCGACCTCGATAACCTCTCCGGCGATCTCAAGGCCTGGAACGAATGGAGGCGATGGGCGGAACTGGTATTTCCCGTAAGCCATTAATAAATCAGGGAAATTTAATCCAGCTGCTTTTACGGCTATGCGTAGCTCTCCAGCCTGTAGCGGTTCTGCCTCCATCTCTTTAATCTCGATGGAATCTGGTCCGCTCAACGCGGAGCAGACAGCGGCGCGGTATGTTTTACTCACAGGGACACACTATAGTAATGGCGAGTGAACATGATTCATTTGCTCCAATCGGCGTTTATGACCCGGGCACCCCGATAGATGCCGGTAAGACTTTAACCATTTCTCTCACGCCGTAAATTCTCCCAATAGTCTAGTCTCTCACGGATTTTCCGTTCAAAGCCGCGATCAACCGGCGTATAAAACTGCATGGCTTCCATTTCTTCGGGCCAGTAATTATCGCCGGAAAAGCCCGCATCCGTGCTATGGTCATAGGTATAATCTTTGCCGTAACCAATATCTTTCATCAGCTTGGTCGGCGCGTTAAGAATATTTTGCGGTGGCATGAGCGACCCTGTTTGCTTGGCGGATTTCCAAGCAGATCTTTGCGCTTTGTAAGCCGCATCGGATTTCGGGGCCGTCGCGCAATAGATACACGCCTGCGCGATGGCCAGTTCGCCTTCCGGACTGCCCAGAAAATCATAAGCATCTTTCGCGGCCAGCGCCTGTATCAACGCCTGCGGATCAGCCATTCCGATATCCTCGCTGGCAAAACGCACAATCCGCCGAAGGACATACAGCGGCTCCTCTCCCGCCACCAGCATGCGGGCAAGATAATAAAGCGCCGCCTGAACATCCGATCCGCGCATTGATTTATGCAGTGCGGAGATCAGGTTATAATGACCCTCCCGATCCTTGTCATAGACTGCCATACGCCGGTGCAACAGCTTTGCCAGCGCAGCAGAATCAAGCGGCTCATTGATGTCGAGCGAAAATAATGTTTCGGCCTGATTGAGCAAAAACCGTCCATCGCCGTCGGCGCTGGCAATCAACGCATCACGCGCACTCTCTGTAATTGGCAGGGCTTTGCCCATCAACGCCTCAGCCTTGGTCAAAAGCTGATCCAGCGCAGGGCTGTCCAGCCGGTTGAGGATCAGCACCTGTGTCCGGCTGAGGAGGGCGGCATTCAGTTCAAAAGACGGGTTTTCAGTTGTCGCCCCGACCAATATGACCGTGCCTTTTTCAACATAAGGCAGAAAGCTGTCTTGCTGCGAGCGATTGAAGCGATGGATTTCGTCAACAAATAACAAAGTTTGCTGGCCGGTTTGTTGTCGCTGCCCGGCCTCGGCAAATACTTTTTTAAGCTCCGCAACGCCGGAAAAAACCGCCGATATAGCCTTGAAATGAAGGTCGGTTTCATTGGCGAGCAGCCGGGCCAGACTGGTCTTTCCGGTTCCCGGTGGCCCCCAGAATATTATGGAAGACAGCTTGCCAGCCACGATCATACGTTTCAGCGCGCCATTATCCCCGACAAGATGGTCCTGACCGACCACATCGTCCAGCTTCTGAGGACGAAGCCGCTCGGCCAGCGGACTATTGTCGGCCATATCGCCTTGTGCCTGCGGGGTATCAGAGAGGAACAAATCATCCATCACTTGCGCTTATGGCATTTTCTTTACTGAAAAACAGCTTGATCGTTGCTCTATCCCTGAATTTTCCTGAAATTTTTCCATATTCTGCAATCAGGATGCCTGTGGTATAATGTCAAAGCGGGGTAAGGAGAGAAAAATGTCTGAAACACTGGAAGCCTTAACCCATGATAGACGGCCAAAAACGCCGTGGCATATATGGACGGTCGGTATCATTGCCACGCTATGGAATGCGGGGGGTGTGCTGGATTATGTAATGACCCAGACGCGCAATGAATCTTATCTGGGTTCATTCTCCCCCGAACAACCGGATTATTTTTTCAATTTTCCAATCTGGGCCAATATCGCTTGGGCATTTGGCGTCTGGGGTGCATTTATCGGCTCGCTATTGATATTATTACGCAGCCGTTATGCCGTTGCTGCGTTTATCATATCCTTGCTGGGATTGATTGGATCAACAATCTATCAAATGACTGCCGATATGCCATCCAGTTTAAACACACCGGGAATCTGGGCTTTTAACGCGCTTATCTGGACGTCGGTAATTTTCCTTATCTGGTATTCCAGCAAGATGACTGGCAAGGGTATATTGCGTTAGAGTGATTGCTCACCCAAACTCATAACCCGCTTTAATTTACCGGACAGCGGCCTGTTTGATCGGGCTGTGACCGGATTGGCGCTGACGGATCAGACGAATATAGGTTTCTGCGACCGTGTGGTTAATCTGATCCCAGCTAAACTCATCGGCGCGCTTCTCGCCAGCTTTACCATGGTTTTTGCGAATGGCTTCATCTTGGCAATAGAGCTGTAAAACATCGGCGAAATCGCGAATGGCGCCGGGTGTGACCAGCCGTCCCGATACCTTGTCTTTGACCAGACTTTGACTTCCCGTTGCCTTTGCCGCGACGACCGGTAGGCCGCAAGCCATGGCTTCCAGCGTTACATTGCCAAAGGTTTCGGTGATGGACGGATTAAAAAGCATATCCATGCTGGCTACCGCACGTCCCAGATCATGCCCTTGCTGGAACCCTGCAAATATCGCGTCGTCCATCCGGTCTTCAAACCATTGCTGGGCCGGGCCTTCACCAATGATTAGCACCCGGTGTTTAATGTCGCGGCGTTTTAATTCGTCAATCGTGTCGGCAAAAACGTCCAGTCCTTTTTCCATGACCAACCGGCCCAGAAAGCCGATCACCGGCTCATCATTAGCAATTCCGAAGGATTGCCGCCAAGCCAGATCGCGCTTTGACGGATTGAAAACATCTTTATCAACGCCGCGCGACCATATTCCGACATCATAGTTCATGCGTTGTTCTCGCAACACCTGTGCCATGGATTCGGAAGGGGCGACCAGCGCGTCACAGCGGCGGTACAAGCGGCGCAAAATCGCCTCGATCACCGGTTCCAGAAACGCCAGATTATAATAGCGCGGATAGGTTTCAAAACGGGTGTGCACCGAAGCCAATACCGGAATATCACGATTACGCGCCCAGCTAACCATACGGTGGCCAACGCGGTCGGGACTCGAAATTTGCATGATATTGGGGTTGAACTCTGCCAGATCGCGTTTGGCAGTGGCCGAAATATGTGTAGGGAAACGATATTCCCCGCGTCCCGGAAAGGCAAAAGAAGGGACGCTGATCAAATCGCCGGTAGGTTCAAATGCCGGAGTATCCGTGGTCGGAGAATAGACGCGCACGGCGGCTCCCTGACGCAGAAGATATTCCGCTAATCTGTTCAAAGCCTGATTCGCGCCATCGCGTACGAAATTATAATTGCCGCTATATAAGGCAATGCGAAGGTCACTTATTTCCATTTTTGCCTTGAAGCATAATAAATCGGAAATTGCCAACGTGAACTTTGCCAGATATAAATTGATGATGATAGTAACATCGCTCGACGCCTTGCTCATCGGCATGCCGAAATTATTTCGTGAAGATGGCGAGATGAGCGCCATTGTAAAACATCCGGTAACAGAGGCAATCGAACTGGGGCCGTTCGGTTTTGTCGGCAATCAGGTCGGTGATCTATTGCACCACGGCGGGCGCGACAAAGCCGTGCATCTTTATCCGCTGGAGCATTATGATTTCTGGAAACAGAAATACCCCGGACTGGATATTCTGGAGAAACCCGGCGCGTTCGGAGAAAATCTTAGCTGCACCGGAATGACCGAGGACCGGTTGCATCTGGGCGATATTTTCCGGTTGGGCGAAGCGGTGATCGAATGTAGCCATGCGCGGCAACCGTGCTGGAAACTCAATCACCATTTTGGCCATAAAGATGTCATGAAAACGGTAATCAAGACGACCAGATCGGGCAGCTATTTCCGCGTGCTGCAACCGGGCATCGTGCGCGCAGGCGACCGGTTAATCCAGATAGACCGCCAGCATGACGACTGGCCGTTAACACGCCTGTTCAAGCTGATCATTGGCGGTGAACATAAAGGGCAGGGCGCTGAACTGGAAAAACTGTCCACAATGCCCGCATTGGCAGAAACGTGGCGTAAGCGAGCGGCGCAATTGGCCGCTCACTAATCATTTATGCGTCAGGGGTATTTATTTCTGGCGGTAACAGACGCAGTTTCGTCACACGCCGGTCATCTGCTTCCGTAATTTCCAGTTGCCAGCCGCTGGGGTGGGGCAATATTTCACCGGTTTTGGGAATATGCCCGGCGAGAACGAAAGACAGGCCGCCGATTGTGTCGACATCCTCGTCAATTTCCGCCAGCGCCGGATTGATTTCACGGCCAACATGAACCAGCTCTGCCCGGGCGTCGGCTTCCCAAATCCCACTGTCCAATTGTTTCAGCATCGGGACAGGCTCGTCATCATGCTCATCCTCGATATCGCCGACAATTTCTTCGACAATATCCTCAATCGTAACGAGACCTTCTGTGCCGTTATATTCATCAAAAATAATGGCCAGATGAATACGCGTCGCCCGCATTTCGGCAAGCAGATCCAGCACGCCCATGGATTCGGGCACAAAGCGCGGTTGGCGCAGATAGGGAGTGATGTCTGTAGGCGGTGTTCCGCCTTTGGCAACCAGCGCAAATATATCCTTGATATGGATCATGCCAATGATTGTATCGAGGTCATTGCGGTAAACCGGAATGCGGCTATGCCCGTGTTCAGAAAATATCTCGACATATTCGCTGAACGGTGCGCTTTCCTCGATCGCGATTATGTCGGCGCGGGGAACGGCAATATCGTCAACGCGGTGGTCGCTGAAATGAAGCAAATTACGCAGCATTTCCACTTCAACCTGTGAAATGTCAGTAATGCCGTTTTTGGAGCTATCCCCGTCATTCTCATGTTCGTCAATGACTTCTTCGAGTTGCGCGCGTAGCGAATTATCTTCCGCTTCCCCGAAAACCAAGGCTTTCAGGTTGCGCCATATTCGCCCGGGTTCGTCATCCTCGCCACGGGAAGCAGGCGATGATCGTCCTACAGCTCCGTTGCTATTTGTATCGGTATCCTCTGACATATTAATATTCTTGGTCACTTTTCATATATGTTGTTCGATATAGGGATTGGCAATACCCAGATTTTGTAACGCTTTAATTTCCAGCGCTTCCATTATCAAAGCATCTGATTCTTGCTCATGATCATGGCCCAATAGATGTAAAACGCCGTGAACCAGCAGATGCGATGCGTGGTCCTCCATAGGAATGGCTTTTTCCTGCGCTTCGTTCTGGCAAATATCATAAGCCATTATAATATCACCGAGCAAGACTTCGCCGTCATCACTGTTGGACAGGCCATCAAGCAGATCATAAGGCACCATGGGGAAAGACAGGACGTTGGTCGGTTTGTCTTTGCCACGATAAGCCAGGTTCAACTGCTGGACTTCTTCATTGCCAGAGAGCTTGATACTGATTTCCAGCGCAAAATTACGATCAGCCAAGCCGCCGTAGGAAGATACAGACAGCGCAGCTTTTGCAGCTTCCTCGCTTCGTTTCTGCCAATCAATTCCGTTTTGCCACTGCGGGCCGGTGTTCAGCTCAATCTGTAGCATCTTTGCCTTCATAGGCTTCGACAATTTTCCCGACAAGGGGATGGCGCACAACGTCCGAAGCCCCGAACCTCACCATGCTGACGCTATCAATACCGTCAAGTTTCTGGACCGCATCGGCAAGGCCGGACGTTGCCCCGTCGGGTAAATCGACCTGCTTGGGATCGCCGCAAATCACCATCCGGCTGTTCATGCCGAAACGGGTGAGGAACATCTTCATTTGCGCTGTCGTTGTGTTCTGGGCTTCGTCCAATATTACAAAGGCATCGGCCAATGTCCGGCCCCGCATGAACGCGATTGGGGCAATTTCAATTTCCCCGCTTTCAATCCGGCGTTCTACCTGCTCTGCGGGCAGCGTATCATAGAGTGCATCATATAGCGGGCGCAGGAAAGGATCGACTTTTTCTTTGAGATCACCGGGCAGAAAACCGATTTTTTCCCCGGCCTCGACCGCCGGGCGAGAGAGGATCAGGCGGTCAACCGACCCTGTCACCAATTGGGATACAGCCTGAGCCACAGCCAGATAGGTTTTACCCGTACCCGCCGGACCCAGCGCAAAAATCATATCATCACGCGCCAGCTTTTCCATATAATCGGCCTGCCGGACGGAGCGCGGAAATATCGTTTTCTTGCGCGTCCGGATCATCACTTTGGGCGGCGCAGACAGAGCATTTTTCACCTGTTTTTGCGCGCTAGCGGACTTGGTGGATTTGGCTATGCGGGGATCAGCAACCATGCTGATAATCGCTTCGACCACGGCGGTATCAATTTCCTGCCCATCTTCAAGCCGGTTATAAATGCCGACCAGAACATCGCGTGCCTGTGTCGCTGCTTCTCTGTCGCCTTCGATTTTCAGCTTGTTCCCGCGTGCAGCGATATAGACATTAAGACGGTTTTCAATCGCCACGATATTGCGGTCATATTCGCCAAACAAATCGCCCAGAATCTGGGGATCGTCAAATTCAACATCCAGAGTCAAGAGATCGGGGCTGTCGCCAGCAATGCTCTTTTTTGCCATCAGGCAGCTTCTTTCTGTGTCAGCCTGCCTTGCAAACTGTTGGGACCCGCGCTTTCGATAGTGACATCAACCATATCACCAATCGCAAGTCCGGGGGCAACGATATGAACCGACTGAAGCCACGGCGTTTTGCCGACAAGTTGCCCGTCAAGTTTGCCATTGCGTTCCAGCAATATGTCAGTGCGCCGACCCAGAGCCTGTCGATTGAAATCATGCTGTTGTTCGTTCAACAAGGCTTGCAGCCGTTGCAGTCGCTCGTCCATGACTTCCGGTGCGATTTGATCTTCCATCGTTGCAGCAGGGGTTCCGGGACGCGGTGAATATTTGAAGGAATATGCCTGCGCGTAATTGGCTTCTTTGACAACCGCCAGTGTCTCTTCAAAATCGGCATCGGTTTCGCCGGGGAAACCTACAATGAAATCACCGGATATGGCGATATCGGGTCGGGCGTCCCGCATCCTGGCAAGAATATCGAGATAGCTGTTAGTGGTGTGTGAACGGTTCATGGCTTTGAGAATCCGGTCACTGCCAGACTGCACCGGAAGATGCAGATAGGGCATTAATGCCGGAACTTCGCCATGGGCCGCAATTAACGCATCCGTCATGTCATTCGGGTGGCTGGTCGTATATCTTATCCGCTCCAGACCATCTATAGCGTCGAGCGCACGGATCAGGCCATCAAGGCCCTGTATCCGTCCCTTGTCATCTTCGCTGGTCCAGGAGTTCACATTTTGGCCGAGGAGAGTGATTTCCTTTACGCCCCCGTCAACCAGCGCGCGCGCCTCGTCGAGCAAGTCATTCCACGGGCGGGAAATTTCAGCGCCGCGAGTATAGGGAACAACACAATAGGTGCAGAATTTGTCGCATCCTTCCTGCACGGTAAGAAAGGCGGTGGGCCGGACCTGTTTCTTGCGCGTGGGCAGAGCATCGAATTTCGATGCAGCAGGCATATCTGTGTCCAGTGCCTTCTTGCCGGTTTTGGCACGCTCGATAAGCTCGGGAAGCCGGTGATAGGCTTGTGGCCCAACAACAATGTCAACACTGGGCGCACGGCGAGAGATTTCTTTTCCCTCTGCCTGTGCCACACAGCCAGCGACGGCAATCATCGGGCTTTTTCCGTCCTTGCCGCGCAAACGGCCAATATCGGAATAGACTTTTTCAGCCGCTTTTTCCCGGATATGACAGGTATTGAGCACAACCAGATCGGCGTCCTCACCGTCTGCGGCGCTTGACATGCCCTGATCGGCAAGCATTTCGGACATGCGCTCGCCATCATAGACGTTCATTTGACAGCCGAAGGATTTAATACGGTATTTTTTTGGATTGTTTCGATTCATATCCGCCATCTATACAACGGGCTTTCCGGCCTGGGAAGCGGAAAGCGCCTGAGCAATCCGCCGCTGTGCTTCTGCACTAATAGATTTCCGGTCACCAAAGTCTGAAGGATCGAACGGTTCAAGGAAATATAAGGTGGTAGGAATAATGCCAATTCGGGCAAATAACCGCTTTGCGTTAACCAAAGCCGGTTCATCGCCAACCCATGCAATTTCTTTGTTCAGTTTACCATAATCGAGCAACATGGGCTGCACCATGGTCGGCACGGGCGGCGGAGCCATCGCCTGAAATAAAGAAGGTTTGAACGGTAACAAGTCCGTCCCGTCACCCGTTGTTCCTTCCGGAAACACCGTAATCGGGTAATTTTCTTCTATGGCCTCGCGAATAATGTCAATTTGGCCATTGACCCGCATACGGTCAGTTCGCGACACAAAAATTGTCTTGTTAATGCGACATAGCCAGCCAATTACAGGCCAGTGCGCTATCCCGTCCTGCGCGACAAAAGTGCAACCGGTAACGCCCGCTATAACAGGAATATCGAACCAACTAATATGGTTGGAGACGTAAAAAACGTCCTTTTTCAGGCGTTGTCCCCGGGTTTTAATCACGGCACCGCAATTTGTGGCGACAAGCCAGAGAAAAAATCGTGGCCATGGCGATGGCAAACGAAACAGCCGCCACAAAAAATGCAGGAACAGAGATATTACCAAAGTGAAAACAATGGCCGAGATGCGTAGCCCTATGAGTAGCAGGCCAGCCACCGGGACCGAAAGCTGGTTTGCATCACTTTTTCCGGTCAGCGGATACGCCATATAGCTCCATGCGGTGATCAACCAGTCTGTAGCCTAGTTTTTCAGCTATCTGCTTTTGCAGGGATTCCAGTTCGGGATCGACAAATTCGATCACCTTGCCGGTTTCTACATCAATAAGATGATCATGATGGGATTCCGGAACCGCTTCATAGCGTGCACGCCCGTCACCAAAATCATGGCGATCAAGAATGCCGGCTTCTTCAAAAAGACGAACTGTCCGATAGACTGTAGCGATCGAGATACGCGGATCTACGGCGGTTGCGCGCTCGTGCAATGTCTCGACATCAGGATGATCATCAGCATCAGAAATCACCCGGGCAATGACGCGCCGCTGGTCCGTAATCCGCAAACCTTTTTCAGCGCATAGCTTCTCGAGATCAATTCTATCTGACATTTGCTCCATCCTGATAATGATATCTTAGTTTATCCCCAACTTACCATAAAGCAAAGGAGAATAGGGAAAAACATATGCTGTCGCGTGATAGAGTTTATCTAACGCGAACAGGCCATGATCACTTTTTTTTCTTTCGACCCAAGCCGATTGCTTTGGCCAATTCCCTACGTTGCTTGGCATAGTTGGGCGCGACCATGGGATAATCTCTCGGCAGGTCCCATTTGGCCCGATATTCGTCGGGTGTCATTCCGTAATGAGTCATCAAATGCCGTTTCAGCATTTTCAGTTTTTTGCCATCTTCCAGACAGACGATATAATCAGGTTTTATTGAGGATTTAATCGGCACAGCCGGTTCGGGGCGCTCTTGTTCCGCGGTTTTTTGGGAGAGCCCGGCTAAAGCCTCGTGAACATTTGTAATTATTAAAGGCAAATCCGAAACAGCGACGCTGTTATTTGCAACATGCGCGGCAACTATATCCGACGTCAGCGCAATCAGCATTTCATTCAGAGCGCCATCTTCTTCTGTTTTTTCTGTCATAATTATCTCAGGGAGCCGGTAAATTTCAGCTTGGTTTGTTTTAAGGAGAGGGATTCATAGGCTCATTTGCACGGACAAATTTTCTTTTCAATAGTGAACCCGTATATTATGTTTATTTCACTATAAAATTTTTATTACAAAGACTTTCTATAGGTAATTGCATCAAATTTTTGTTTCCCTTCTCCGGTATAATAAGCGCGACGTATTCCGATTTTCTGGAATCCAAGTCTTTCATACAGGTTTTGGGCAGGGTTATTGGATCGCACTTCTAAAAATACTGCGGCAACCTTATTCTTGGCGGCATCAGCTATGAGCTGTTTAAGTAAAATTAATCCAATACCTTTGTTTTGATATTGTGGATCGACCGCGATCATCAATAACTCTTCTTCACCCGCTATGTTCCGGCTTATGGTAAATCCGCATGGCTCGTTATCATAGCTGGCGATTATCAACTGGGTGCCCGGCAAGGACAGCATCGACCGGCATTGATTGTTGTTCCAGGATTCCCCGTATCGACTGGAAAAAGCCGATTGCATGATTTGCATCACAATGGCTAGCTGTCCGATATGCCCATTTTCCAGCACAAGCGAGGTGGCGGGGTCTGTGAGATTTCCCTGATTACAGAGACTAGGATGAGTTTCCGGCATGGTTTTACAACTGGCGAACCGGCTGTGCATCGGGCGGGCGGCCATAAATCGGCGTAACGGCTAAATGCCTTGACGAAAATAACAAAGAATTGGCGGCATCAGGCAGAATATTGGAATAGGTTATATCGCTGTCATCGCTAGAAAACATGTCAGCAAGGGATTGCGCCGCTGAACCTGCGAAATGATCGGCTTTTCGGTGGAGCAAAGCTGTTTCGGCTGACAGGGAAAGCAGGTCATCAATAGCTTCTCCGTCGGCACCGAAATTCTGGACAAAAAATTCACCATGGCCACCGATCATAGTAACAAAAACAGGGGCAGGGTTATTCATTCGAGATAAGGCCTGTGCAGCGACAAGATGCAGACATTGATATCCGGATATTCCTGCTTGCCAAGCCAAAGCGAGTGCTTTTGCGGCAGACAGACCGATTCGAACGCCGGTAAAGCTCCCTGGCCCACAATTGACGAGAATATGATCAGCGCGGCCCTTACCCGGTAATTGCGCGATCATCGGTATCAGTTTTTCTGCATGACCGCGGCCAATTTCTTCATAGGCGCTGCTAACCAGCCGTTCGTTGTCGAAAAGAGCAACCGAGCAAGCCGTGCTTGCCGTGTCTATGGTGAGGATGCGGCTACCCATTTTTTAAACTGGTCGTCAGATAATCATGTTGAATTTGGAAAAGTCGGGGCGGGGGCTGCGCTCGAAAATTGTTGTCGGATCGCCGTAACCGAGTGTGGAGATGAAATTTGATTTCACGCTGGGCTGATCAGCAAAAAATTCCTTGTCTACAGCATCATTGTCAAATCCCGACATCGGGCCGGTGTCGAGCCCTAATGCACGGGCGGCGAGGATGAAATACGCGCCTTGCAAGGAGCTATTCCGCATGGCGCCTACCGCGCGACCTTCTGGATCACCCTCGAACCAGCTTTTTGCATCTGTATGGGGGAAAAGCTCTGGAAGATATTCGTGAAAATCCTCATCCATGCCAATGATGACCGCGGCAGGCGCTTGAATGATTTTGTCGGGGTTTGCGCCAGTCGAGAGATCCGCAAGCCTTTGTTTGGACTCTTGGCTATGGCACCAGACAAGCCTTGCCGGTAGCATATTGGCGCTGGTCGGACCCATTTTCATCAGATCCCAGATCGCGTGAAGCTGTTCGGTGGTGACAAGTTTATCTTGATAACCGTTATATGTCCGCGCCGTTCGGAAAAGCTGGTCCAGTGCAGCATCATCAAGAGGCTGGTTCATAAAAATCCTTTGGTTTATTATCGGTTCGAGACTGGAAGTTCGGTTAAGCAGCTCTGACTTCTGTCACTTCTGGTACATAATGTTTAAGCAAGGATTCAATACCATGTTTCAACGTTGCGGTTGAGGAAGGACATCCTGCACATGCGCCCTGCATTTTCAGAAACACTGTCCCCTTGTTGAACCCGCGATATATAATATCGCCGCCGTCATTGGCCACAGCGGGGCGAACGCGGGTTTCAATCAATTCCCGGATTTGTGCAACAATGTCTGCATCTTCGGGATCATCATGGACTTCTTCCTCTGCCGGAATATGTATTTCACCCGCGGTCCCGGGCTTGAACAAAGGTAGATCAGCCGAAAAATGATCCAGCAATATGCTTAATACCTGCGGCTTGACATCAGACCAATTTGATCCGGGAGCAGCGGTCACAGAAACGAAATCCGAACCGAAAAATACGCCGGTCACATCGCCAAGGGTGAACAGCGCCTCCGCAAGTGGTGAAATTTCGGCATCTTCAGGGGATGCGAAATCTCTTGTGCCGTCAGACATGACAGTTTGACCCATCAGAAATTTGAGGGTGGATGGATTTGGGGTTTTTTCGGTTTCTATCAACATAACTCTAATGTGGGACTATTAGGCCGGGCTATCAAGCCCAAAGTGCCTTATTGCCTATATATGAGGAAACATTCAGCCGAAATGGTCCGATATGGCTTTGCGGACGATCAGATTTACGTTCTGCAACCTTTATTATTCATTGGCTAGTAAGATGCGGCCTGTTTATAACTGCGCTATGAACAAATATCATAGCGCATCTGCCTGTTTTATTGCCGGCATCTCCTTATTCGCTGGAGCACTATCATCTAGCTTTACTGTGCCATTCGTAGCGCACGCACAGGATATTCAGACCGAAGCAAGCACCGCGCAGAAGCCGTGGTTATATGAAGGCAGCAATGTTCCCGTTGATAAAAGCTGGACATTCGGTGTGCTTGATAACGGCCTGCGCTATGCGGTTAAAAATAACGGTGTTCCGCCGGGACAGGTCTCGATCCGGGTCCGTATGGATGTCGGATCTTTGATGGAGCAGGACCATGAGCAGGGCTTTGCCCATTTTATGGAACATCTATCATTCCGAGGCTCGGAATATGTGCCTGACGGAGAAGCGAAACGGATATGGCAACGGCTGGGCGCGACTTTTGGTAGCGACAGCAACGCAGAGACGACCCCGACTCAGACCGTCTATAAGCTTGACCTACCGGATGCCAATCCGGGCAGCCTTGACGAAAGTGTGAAAATTATATCCGGTATGATCAGCAAGCCGGGCCTGAATGCCGCTGCAATAAATGCCGAACGACCAGTTGTAATGGCCGAGCTACGGGAACGCGAAGGGCCGCAATCCAAATTGCAGGATGCAACCCGTGAATTATTTTTTGCAGGGCAGCGTCTGGCCACACGGGCGCCGATAGGCACGATGAAAACATTGAAAGCTGCTAAGCCGGACATGTTGAAGGATTTTCATAATCGCTGGTATCGACCGGAAAATACGGTGATTGTAATCGCCGGTGATGGTGATCCAGAGGTTTTTGAAGCATTAATCAAAAAACATTTTTCCGATTGGCGGGTAGCAGGCGATCCGGGTGTTGCTCCTGCATTTGGTGATCCTGATCCCAGCGCAGATATTAGCAGAGTGATGATCCAGCCCACTTTGCCTCGGTTCATAACTATGGCCACAGTCCGCCCATGGCGGCAGGTTGATGATACTATCGCATATAATCAGCAATTGCTGATCGACTTGCTCGCTTTGCAAATGATTAACCGTCGCCTTGAATCACGGGCGAGGGCAGGGGGAAGCTATCTTCAGGCGAATGTGAGCCAGGAAGATGTCAGTCGCTCTGTTGATGGAACCTTTGTCAATATTGTACCCTTGGGTGATGATTGGGTTTCTGCGCTTCGTGATGTGCGCGCTGTTATCGCAGATGCAACGACACATGCGCCGTCAGAAGCCGATATTGAACGGGAAATCTCCGAATTTGATGCTGCTCTTGCTATCGGGGTCGAGGGCTATTCCACCGAGGCTGCGCGAAAACAAGCCGATAATATTATAAATGCTGTGGATATTAGAGAAACCGTGGCGACACCGCAAACGGCGCTCGACGTATTTCGGAATATGCGCGATCTTTATACTCCGCAAAGATTGCTGGAATCGACACAAAAACTGTTTGATGGTGTCGCGACGCGGGCGTTGATGTCATCACCGACGGTTGTGGAAAAGGGCAAAGTCGAGCTTGCTAAACTATTAAGCGAAAAGGTTACTGCGGCGGACAATGCGCGTGTCGAACAGGCGCAACTTGGCTTTGACGCACTGCCACAGATTGGAACAAAGGGAAGGGTTGTTTTGTCCGAGAATATCAAACGGTTTGAGATTGAAAAATTGATCTTGTCCAACGGTGTTCGGGTGCTGTTATTTCCCAATACTGCCGAGCGTAACAAAATCATGGTCAATGCGCGCTTTGGTAAAGGCTATAGCGGCCTGAACGCCAATGAAGAAGGGTTGGCATGGACAGGCGGAATGGCATTGATGGCTAGCGGTATTGGTAAGCTGGGCCAGGAAGGACTAGATAAAATTACCACTGGTCGGCGCATCGGCTTAAAGTTCGATATTGACGATGATGCGTTTGAGATAAAAGCAGACACAAGACCTGCTGATCTTGAGGATCAACTACATTTGATCGCTGCGAAATTACAATATCCTCGCTGGGATGAAGCGCCGGTTATACGCGGCAAAGCCGCGGCCTTGATCGGTTATGACAGTTTCTCAGCCTCGCCACAGGCAGTGCTGAATCGCGATCTGGAATGGCTTGTTCGTGGCAAGGACCCACGGTGGAAAACTCCCGATAAGGACGATTTCAATGCTTTGACACCAGAGAAGTTCAAAGAGTTTTGGGAACCGATTTTGGCCAGAGGTCCCGTTGAACTGATGTTATTTGGTGATTTTGACCGGGATGAGGCGATGGAGGCGGTGTTGAAAACCTTTGGCGCGCTTCGCAAGCGACCGGTTGATAAAATAACGGATGGCTCCGTGTCGCCACAGTTTCCCAAACCTAATGGAACCCCTGAAATCCTGATACACAAGGGCGGTAAAGAACGTGCGGCGGCTTTGATTGCCTGGCCGACCGGCGGTGGGTTGGAGAATATTCGCGAAAGCCGTAAGCTTGAGGTGCTGGCTTCAATCTTTAACGACCGGATGTTTGAAATATTGCGGTCCAAACAAGGCGCTAGCTATAGTCCGCAGGTTATCAATAACTGGCCGACTTCGTTTAAGACAGGTGGCTATATCAGCGCATCCAGCCAGTTGACGCCGGAAAATATAGACCGATTTTATGGCGTGGCGGAAGAGATCGCCAAGGATTTACGCGAGAATCCGGTTAGCCCCGATGAGTTGCAGCGGGTCGTCGAACCGCTCCGCCAGCTCATATCAAGAGCCAGCAGTGGTAATAGTTTCTGGATGAGCCAATTGGAGGGCGCCAGTCTTGATCCGCAAAAGTTTATCTCACTGGGTTCTCTGTTAAGTGATTATACGGTGATAACGCCCGAGGAAGTGCAGCAACTGGCGCAAAAATATCTGAAAGATTCAACTCAATGGAAATTGCTGGTGCTGCCAGAGGGGAGCAGTAAAGCCTCAGCCGCTAATGATAGTGCTCAGGTCAGCGGATTCAGATAGGTCAAGCCTATAGCATGGGTTTTAGCCGATATTTAAATGGCGTCCACCATGGCCAGAATTTGGTCATTGCTGGGGCGCTTGGTATAATCACCGGACACTGATTTCCCGGTAATCGTGCCATTTTTATCGACTATAATGATAGAGGCATAAGGAACACCAACAGCTTCCCCTTCGGTATATTGCGGGTCGCGCAGGCCAAAAGCATCTATTGCGGCAGAGCTTTCATCAGACAACATTTTATAGTCCAGCATCTGGTTCTTTAAGAAACGATCCTGACTCTCGGCGCTGTCATAGCTTATGCCATATAAATTATAACCGCGCTGTTCCAGATTACTGGCGATTTCACCTAAGCCTTTTAACTGCGACTGGCAAAAGGGGCACCATTTCACTGACCGGGTGAATATCAGCACCGCCGGACCATCTTTCAGCACATTTGCCAAAGTTGTTTCACCGTCAGTTGTAGCAAATTTTGCTTGTAAAGGGACTGTCTCACCAATGGCCAGTCCGACATCTATCGTCGGCACTGTGTCAGCTTCCGGAGCTGTGGTTTGTTCCGCTTCACTGGTATCGGCTCGATTTTCATTGTCTGAGCATGACGCAAGGACAAGGGCCGTGACGAAAATAAGGGCGTTTCGTGTCATAATATGGCTCCTGAAAATATAAGCCGACTTATTCCTGCGGCGGGAAACGGTCAAATCCGGGTATTTCATGAGCGGTTTTTTCCCATGAAATCTGTTCGCTAAGTTGAATATTCATTACCGGAGAATAGTCGTCCGGCGTATCTAGCGTAGCGGTTTTTACATCAATAAGATCGGGCAGCATCTGGTCATTTTTATAAGCAATACCCGTCCCGCAATCGGCACAAAACAAACGTTGTGCCCCGGATTGGCCATTCACGGATTTTAATTCGCCCTTCGTTAAGGTGAATGCGTCTTCCGCCATCATGATCCAGGCAACAGATGCCGCGCCGCTACTTTTCTGGCAATCACGGCAGTGACAGATGGCATGGGTGATCGGGTCGCCAGAAATTTTGTAGCGCACAGACCCGCAATAACATCCGCCCTCAGCCATCTTTCTCTCCGTCGGAGTTTGTTCAGATGTGTTTATAGCACATATTTCGACAAATCTGTATCTTTGACAACATCGGATAGCTGGCTGTCCACATAGGCAGCATCAACAGTAATAGTTTCCCCTTTTCTATCCTCGGCATCAAAGCTGATATCTTCGAGCAGTTTTTCCATTATAGTCTGCAATCGCCGCGCACCGATATTCTCTACCGATTCATTCACTTCGGCGGCTACCTGCGCCAGCTTGGCAATCGCATCGCTTGTGATCTCAACCGTGACATCTTCAGTCTCTAATAGAGCGATATATTGCTCTGGCAGATTAGCCTTGGTTTCTGTTAGAATACGGACGAAATCTTCTTCGGTAAGCGCTTGCAGCTCCACCCGGATCGGAAGGCGTCCTTGCAATTCGGGAAGCATATCACTGGGCTTGGAAATTGAAAAAGCGCCTGAAGCAATGAACAATATATGGTCGGTTTTCATCGGGCCATATTTGGTGGCGACTGTTGTGCCTTCGATCAGCGGTAACAGGTCACGTTGGACGCCCTCCCGGCTGACTGAACCGCCGCGCACGTCACTGACAGCAATCTTGTCAATTTCATCGAGGAACACAATGCCATTGGATTCCGCATCGGAAATCGCCGCACGCGCAATATCGTCATCATCGAGGCGTTTGTCTGACTCTTCCTCGATCAGCTTGTCCCACGCATCCGCAACCCGCATTTTGCGGCGCTTCATCGCGTTCTGCCCAAAAGCCTTGCCCATCATGTCAGACAGGTTGATCATGCCAACCTGACCGGACATGCCGGGGATGTCCATTGGCGCGCTAGGCGTATCTTCAACCTCGATTTCAATCTCGGTGTCATTCATGTGATTGTCGACCACTCGCTGGCGGAAGCTCTCGCGGGTTGCTTCGCTGGCATTTTCTCCGCACAATACATCTAGCAAGCGTTTCATCGCTGCCTCTGATGCTGCGTCACGCACCGCCAACCGGCGACGCTCACGCTCAAGACGGACCGCCTCCTCGGCAAGATCGCGGGCAATTTGTTCAACATCGCGGCCAACATAGCCGACTTCGGTGAATTTGGTTGCTTCGATTTTGATAAACGGAGCATCGGCCAGCTTTGCCAGACGCCGGGAAATTTCTGTCTTACCGCAACCGGTCGGCCCGATCATGAGGATGTTTTTGGGGGTTACTTCCTCGCGTAATTCAGCAGGCAATCTCTGACGCCGCCAGCGATTACGCAATGCCACGGCGACTGCTCGTTTTGCCTCTTTTTGTCCGACGATATGTTCGTCCAGCGCCTTGACAATGGCCTTGGGGGTGAGATTTTTTAACATGTTCAACCTTTGATGGAAGATAGTTGGAAAACTGTAGATAAAACTACAGATTCAGGGGGAGCGAAATTACGTTGCGCTATCGAGAATCTCGGTTGTAACCTGATCATTCGTATAGACACAGACTTCTGCCGCAATAGCCATGGCTTTGCGCGCCAGTTTTTCGGCATCTTCTTCATATTCAACCAGCGCCCTGGACGCGGCAAGCGCAAAATTACCACCGGATCCAATGGCTGCAATGCCTTCCAACGGTTCCAATACGTCGCCATTGCCAGTCAGTATCAAGGTAACATTTTTATCCGCTACGATCATCATAGCTTCCAGATTACGTAAATATTTGTCTGTACGCCAATCCTTGGCCAATTCCACAGCCGCGCGCATCAATTGGCCATTATGGCGTTCCAGCTTTGCCTCCAGACGCTCAAACAAGGTAAAAGCATCCGCTGTTGCGCCGGCAAAACCACCGATAACGGAGCCATCGTGCAGTTGACGGACTTTACGCGCATTGGGTTTCATTACGGTTTGACCCATAGAAACCTGGCCATCGCCGATAACGATTACTTTGCCATTTTTACGAACGGAGAGGATGGTGGTGCCATGCCATTGTTGCATGCCATGCTGCTGATTTTCTGTCATAAACGGGATATGGGAAATCTGTTGGGCAAGTGCAACCGTTGGAAGCACCGCAGCAATTATTTGTATCTCTTCAAGACGTCCAGAAAAAAGGGATACAAAAAAATGGATACAAAAAAAATGGCGACCAAAGGGCCGCCATCTTTAAAATATCTTACAACCTGAGCTCAGGGGCTGGTTGGTGCATCGTCGCTTCCGTCAGCGGCGATAACGATACCACCAATTACAGCGGCAGCAGCGAGAACGGCAATGATGATGCCTGATCCGCCAGCAAGTTTGCTTTCTTTGTCTGTAGATGCGCTAGCACGAACAGCTTCAGAAGCTTTAGAAACTGGCTGAACAGCCTGTGCGAACACAGGAGTTGCTACCAGTGAAGCGGCTGCAACTGCAGCCATACCAATTTTATCGAGACGCATAATTTGCTCCTTCGGGGTTTCGCATTCACTCAATAGAATTGGGGCACTGCCATAGCAATTATTTGAAATCAACCAGATTTTGCTTCATTTCGGCGCAATTATGTGACGTTGTTGCAAAGATCACACAATTGTAAATTATGTCCATTCAGACTGTTTGCCTATCGTTGTTAAGTAAAGAAATCCGTATCATTTCAAGACAATCACATAGAAAGGCCATTTTTCAATAGATTTAATGCCTAATTTTTTGTTAACAAATGGGCATGAAAGATATGCGAACCCGTTCTTTGGCGTTTCGTGATGCCCGTTTTTTCCCACTCGGTGAAGGAATTGCCGAGAGAAGCACTGGGAAAAGTTCAAGGCATCCTTTCCGAATCACCTTGTCGCATAAACTATTGGTGCAGACCGACGATCAGGCATGCTGCGAGCAAGCTGCCGCACAGCCAAAAAAATGGTTAGGCGAGGATATGAGCCTTTTTCTCCTCAGCTTTTCAGCGTTTTTTACTGCCTTTTATCTATTCATATTTTAAGCTGATTATCGGTGCTATTTAATCGCAAGCGAGATGCAGTTGCTGGCCAAGCCATGCTGCTACTACACACATAGCTGCAACTAATAATAATTGTTCAGTGGTAGAAACGCCCAGCAGATTAAGCCCTAAAGCCAATAGCGCGCCCAGCACCATACACCCAGAGTTGACTACATTATTCGCGGCAATCGTTCTGGCGGTTTCGCTAATATCAACAGTAGTTGTCAAAAAGGCATATAGCGGCACGACAAACATACCTCCAAATATCGAGACACCCGCCAATGTCCCCAATAGTGCCCATGCTCCGTCATGCATCATGAATGTGCTGAATGTGTATAGCTCTCCACCGGGCAAGCCATCCCAACTGCGGGCAATGAAGAAAAGAATAATAACGAATATGCCCATCACAAGTACGCTAAACGGTGCGTAGCGTGCTGATACTTTACTATCGAGCAAGCGGTTGATCATGATCGAGCCTACCGCAATTCCAACTGAGAAAACACCGAGAAACAGGCTGGCGACAGCAGGCGTTGCGGTTAGAACATTCTCAACCAGTGGCGGAAATTGGATGATGAGGACCGATCCGATAGTCCAGAAAAAACTTATTGCTGCAATCGCAAGATATAATGGCCGGATATGTAGTGTCGCAGAAATGAGTTTGATAGATGAACGAATAAAATTGAAATCTATTTTATCGACTGTTTTCTGGGGTGGTGCGCTTGGCAAGAAATGTGCTGCAATACGGCCAATCAAAGCGACCACAAACACCGAAATAATAGCAATCTCAACCCCTCTACCCTTACTATCAATTATAATGCCGCCCAATATTGTGCCGGCCAATATGGCAATATATGTGCCCGCCTCTACCAACCCTGTCCCGGCTAGAACTTCGTCTTTTTCAAGATGTTGTGGTAGAATTGCATATTTGATTGGTCCGAAAAAAGTGGATTGCAAACCAAGTAGGAACAAGGCCGTTAACATAACAGGAATCGATTCCATCCACAGTCCAAGACCGCCGATAATCGCAATCACAATTTCCAGTGTTTTTACAAATCTTGTAATCCGTGCCTTGTCATAATTGTCGGCCAATTGCCCGGCGAGTGACGAGAAAAGAAAAAACGGCAGAATGAAAATACCTGATGCAAGGGCGTTGAACTGAAAATCTTGCTGCGGGTTCTGATAAATTCCATATGTGACCAGAATTATCATTGAGAATTTGAACAGATTGTCATTGAACGCTCCCAGCATTTGAGTGACAAAAAGCGGCCAAAAGCGCCGTTTCGCCAATAATCGAAGTGCTGGGGTCATTTTCGGGATTTTCAGTTATTGAGCATTGTCAGACAGGATGAATTTGATCGACACCCTAACGATGTTAACTGATAGCGCAAGGCGTTGAATGTTCGAAAGTTTATGGAGGTGGGCATATTTCAAGGATAGGATTTTACTTTAGCTGAAATCTAGGTAAGGCAGCGAGCATGTTGGTAAAAATATGTTGAACCTACCAAATATATTGACCCTTTCCCGTATATTCACGGTGCCGTTTCTTGTCGGCTTATTATGGTGGCCGGATTGGAGGCTTGGTTATTTGCTGGCAACCGGTCTTTATATCTTGATGGCGATTACGGATTATTTTGACGGTTATCTTGCCCGATCTCAAGGGACAGTCTCAAGACTTGGTATTTTTCTAGATCCGATCGCGGATAAGATCATGGTCGCTTCCGTCATTCTCATCCTTTGTGCGAGCGGCGATATAGAAGGATATAGTGTCATTGCTGCGCTGGTTATTTTGCTACGCGAGATTGCGGTTTCGGGATTACGCGAGTTTTTAGCAGGGTTGCAGGTGAGTGTGCCTGTTTCCAAATTAGCCAAATGGAAAACTACATTTCAGCTTGTCTCGCTGGGCGCTCTGATTCTGGCTGGCGGATTGCCGCAGTTTTCTTTCATACAGATCGTCGGAATCACAACTCTCTGGGCGGCTGCTATTTTGACATTGATCACGGGCTGGGACTATCTTCGGGTGGGCCTGAAACATATGGATTAAATAACTGCGATTATGCCGCATCAAATCAATATAGTATATTTTGCATGGGTTAAGGAGCGGCTTGGTCGTGACCAAGAAACTGTTGCTTTTCCGGAAACCATTAAAACGGTTGAGGAGCTAGTTGAGCATCTTCGCAATATCGACGTTTCTTATTTTGATGTCTTTTCTGATCTTAAAAAGCTGCGTTTTGCATTGGACCATGATTTTGTCGGAACGGACCATTTGCTGGCGAGTGCGAAAGAGCTTGCAATATTTCCGCCGGTTACTGGCGGATGATAAAAATAGCGGTCATTACTGGCGATTTCGATGCCGGTGCCGAGATCAAATATCTTTCGGCAGATGGCGGCGGTGCGGTTAACAGCTTTCTGGGACAGGTGAGGGGGGAAGGCGACCTTGAAGCCCTCGAACTGGAACATTATCCGGCCATGACAGAGGGAGCCCTGCGGAAAATTGCCGATAAAGCTGCGGCCAAGTGGGATTTGCGGGGCATTACCATCATTCACCGTGTCGGTAGGCTGAAAGTTGGAGAGCAAATTGTTCTGGCAGCGACTTGTTCCGATCATCGGCAAGCTGCGATTGAAAGCTGCGCGTATATTATGGACCAGCTTAAAACTGTTGCGCCCTTTTGGAAAAAAGAAATATGGCGAGACGGTAGTGAAAGCTGGATAGAGGCGCGCCAGTCTGATAGGGATGCTGCTGAACGGTGGGACTGCTAGGCCGCTTTTTCAGTAACCCAGCTTTTCGTCTGCCGCATAATCTCAGCCAAAAGCTTGAACTCATCTTTTCGCGGACTATTTTTGCGCCAGACGAGTGCGATATCACGCGACGCATGTTTTGTTTTGAGCGGACGTGCAACAATGTCGGTGTGGTTCAATATCCCGCTATCAATCGCCATTCTAGGGAGCAGTGTCAGTCCCAGGCCGTTATCAACCATTTGCACCAATGTATGCAGGGATGTTCCCATCATTCGGGCTGATGCTCTTAATTCCGGGCGATTGCAGGCAGCCAGAGCATGATCTTTCAAGCAATGACCATCTTCAAGTAACAGCAAGCGGTTCTCATCAATGAGCGCAGGGTCAATGATCTTGGGCGGATTTCGGGGATCATCTTTGGGGAAAGCGACCAGGATCTCATCATCGAATAATATTTCCGATTCCACATCTCCGCATGCGAAAGGTTGAGCCAATAAAACACAATCCACATGTCCGTGACGGAGAGAATCACAAGCGGCCTGACTAGGTTCTTCTTTCAGATAGAGTTTAAGTTGCGGCCGTTCCTTGCGTAACCGGGGGAGCAGTTTGGGGAGCAGAAATGGCGCGATAGTGGGGATAACACTCATCCGGACATCGCCAACCAATGGCTGACCGGCTGAACGCGCCATATCGGTCAGTTCTTCGGCTTCGCGCAGGATTCGGTGTGATTTTTCTACCATTTTCTTGCCTAGCTCGGTGAATCGGACAACCCGGCGTGTCCGTTCGACCAAGGTGACATCAAGCAAAGTTTCCAGTTCCTTGATACCGGCAGATAACGTCGATTGCGTGACATAACAGGCTTCTGCAGCCCGCCCGAAATGACCATGGTCTTCGAGCGCTACCAAATATTGTAGCTGTTTCAATGTTGGCAGATAGTTCGTCACGATTGATTCCTTCAATGAATAAGGTTATATTAAGTCGATATGGTGATAAATACGAGAGGTAAAAGCCTTGCTCTAAATCAGTAGCAAGAAAAGACTGGAAATGTCCTCTCACCAACCCTAGTTTGATGGCTGTTAATCTACCGGAGAAGAAGATGTTTCGGGAACTGCGTGAATATCTGGATTCCGTGAAAGAGCGTGATCCTTCGCCCCGCTCCCGCTGGGAAATACTGTTATATCCGGGCGTTTGGGCTTTGGGGCTGCACCGTGTCGCCCATTGGTTATTCAATGGGGAACTTTATTTTCTGGCGCGGTTTGTTAACCATTTTGCACGGCTTATCACTGCGATTGATATTCATCCGGGTGCTAAAATTGGCAAGCATCTCTTTATTGACCATGGTTTTTCGGTCATCGGAGAAACGGCGGAAATCGGGGATAATGTTACTATTTACCAATGCGTGACCCTTGGTGGAACCAATCCTGCAAACGGGATTGGCGGCAAAAGACATCCGACGATTGATGATGATGCGATTTTGGGATCAGGGGCGCAGATATTGGGACCGATCACGGTTGGTAAAAGATCGCGCATCGGTGCTAACGCTGTAGTGACGCAAGATGTTCCGGAAGGCGCAACGATGGTTGGAGTCCGCGCACGTCCCACGTTGGTTAAGGTGGAGCAATATCAGGAAGAGTTCACACCCTATGGAACGCCTTGTAGCGAGGTGTTTGATCCTTCGACGCAAAAACTGGAAATATTACAGTGTGAAGTCGAGCAGTTGCAAAAGCGCATTGCCGCTTTCACTAAAGGTCGCAAAAATGTCGGTGAAGATAATACAGAAAGCGATAGAGATAGTGCCTAATGGGGTCCGAAATCTCTAACGTTTCTCCCTTTCCTGATCCACGAGCGTTTCCTGTCCAAGTTGGCTTTGAACGGCGGGAGATGGAACGCATTTTCAATCTTTATGGGCGAATGGTGGCCGCTGGACATTGGCGCGACTATGCGATAGACATGGGCAAGGATGCTGCAATATTTGCAGCCTTCCGGCGAGCTTCGGAACGTCCTCAAATACGTATTGAAAAACGACCCGCGAACCGGAACAAGCAAGGTCTGTGGGTATTGCATGGCGAACATGGTCAAGTTTTGAAGCGCGGCGATGATCTGGCCGCCGTTCTGGCCCCAATCGAACGCCGGTTGATGAAGTTGATCAAGAAATAGGCCTTCTGCCAAGATATTCTCTTGGTGAATCCTTGAAAAATATCCCTTGTAAAATAACTGCAATAAAAGTGACGTTTTTTCGAAACGCTTCAGCCATAGAGCCGAGTTATTATTCATCAAGAAGTTATGAAGGGCTCTTAAAAATATGAAATTGAAATTTGTTTTTGCAACCGGTGCGGCCATTTTTGCTCTGCTACCCGGTCAGGCTTTTGCAGCACCACTTTCCGAACAGGAAGCGACTGCGTTGCTAGAACGCCTGAACCAGATGGAGCAAGAGATTGTTAAGCTGCGTGGGCAATTGGATGCTGTAGAAAATGAACAACAGCAAAGTAGAAAAGTTGCTGAAGTTACAAAAGTTGATCAGTCTAAAAAGGCGACAAGCATAAAATTCAAGGGGGCTCCGGAAATCAAAACCGCTGATGGATGGAGTTTTAAGCCGCGGGGCCGGATCCTCTATGACTTTAATAATCTTTCATCCGTGCCATCCACAATCAATATACCGGGTGAGGGCTTCTCTAACGAAGCGCGGCGCGTCAGACTAGGTGTGCAAGGAAGCATTCCAGGCGGTTTCGGATATAAGCTTGAGGCCGATCTTTTGGACGGTGTCGAGATAACAGACGCTTATCTTGACTATAAAACGGATGGCTTAACGGTGAAACTTGGCCAGCATAATAATTTCCAGTCTCTGGAAGAATTGTCCAGCAGTAATGATGGTAGCTTTATCGAGCGCTCGGCCTTTACCGATGCCTTTGGTTTCCAACGTCAGGTTGGTGTTTCGGCTGCCTATCAATCCGGAGCGCTATTGCTGCAAGCCGGTGTTTTTACAGATAATATCGCTGACCTGAACGACGGAAACGACAGCATTGGACTGGATGGCCGCTTGGTATTCTCTCCAAAACTTGGAGAGGCCCAGCTTCATCTGGGTGGCTCGCTTCACTGGAAAGATCTTGGAGACAATATTGGCTCACTACGATATCGCCAGCGCCCATTGATCCATAGTGTCGATACCCGTTTTATAAATACCGGGAATATGGCAGCCGATGAACAGCTGACTTATGGATTGGAAGCGGCAATCATTGCAGGCCGGTTTCATGCTTCAGCAGAGTCTCATTGGGCAAAGGTCATCCGGTCAGGGCTAGCTAATCCGACATTTTTTGGAGGATCGGTGGAGGCCGGTATATTTCTGAGCGATGACAAGCGCGAATATAAAGGCGGCGTTTTCAAGGGCGTGAAAGTTAGCAATCCGGTAGGTTCTGGCGGTTCCGGGGCGTGGCAGATCAATGTCCGTTATGATCGGCTCGACCTTACCGATAAGACTATTATTGGAGGAACGCAGGACGGTTTTATGGCCTCGCTCATTTGGACACCGGTTAATTATGTTCGCTTCCTTTTGAACTACGGGCATCTGTCTTATGGAAATGCACTTGGTATTGTTGCCGGGGCGCCCAATGATTATTCTGTGGATGTTGTTGGAGCGCGAGCGCAAATTTCCTTCTAACTAGTGTTATTAGATCAAAGAAAAGGCCGGTTTCATCCGGCCTTTTTTATGTCTGCATAATTTGCGTATGTGATTACATCAGGCAGCCTCAGTGTCGAGGGCGTATCCCGCTGAGCGAATTGTCCGGATGATGTCAGGCTGTTGGTTGACATTTATTGCTTTGCGAAGGCGGCGAATATGTACATCTACGGTCCGTAATTCTATATCGCTATCCTGACCCCAAACGCTATCAAGCAACCGTTCACGAGAAAATACCCAATTGGGATGCTCCAGAAAATGCCGTAAGAGCCGAAACTCGGTTGGCCCTAGAGCTATTGCTTTACCGTTACGTTTGACCCTGTGACCGACAGTGTCCATCTCGACATTACCAAAAACCAGTTTTTCACCGGCCAGAGCAGGTCGCACCCGCCGTAGCACAGCTTTTACTCTGGCAATCAGCTCGCGCGGACTGAAAGGTTTAGTAATATAATCATCCGCTCCGGTTTCGAGGCCACGGATTTTATCCTCTTCCTCACCGCGTGCGGTTAGCATGATGATAGGGGTATTCGCTGTTTCTGATGAGCGGCGTAGATTTCGGCAAACTTCAATTCCGGAAAGATTCTCTATCATCCAGTCCAGTAAGATAACATCAGGGCGATGTTCTTTTACGAGTAATAAGGCTTCTTCACCGTCGGATGTATGAATGACGTTATATTCTTCTTTTTTGAAGTGCCATGATAAAAGTTCCGCCAATGCCGCATCATCTTCTACCAATAATAATTTTGCACCTGACATTTTGCTAACCCTTGTCTTGAGGTTCATCCACAAAGTCAGTGGGATTATCACCGCGGTCGCGCTCGGGCATGGGTTCTCCCCGTGCAGCGAAATATACCATTTCAGCCACATTGGTTGCATGATCGCCAATACGTTCCAGGTTTTTGGCGATGAAAAGCAGGTGCGCCGCTTCACCGATATTTTTGGGGTTTTCAATCATGAACGTGATGACGGACCGAAAAATGCTGGTGTAAAAATCATCAACAATCTGGTCCCGTTCACTCACTTCCAGAGCCAGCTCGGCATCGCGCCGTGCAAAGGCTTCTAAGGCATCACGCACCAGTTCCGATGCTACATTCGACATAGACGGAAGCAGGGAAGCTGGTTCCAATCGGTGTGTGCTGCCAATGACGGGCACGCGTTTCGCGATATTCTTTGCATAATCCCCAATGCGTTCGACCACTCCCGATATTTTGAAGGTGGCAATCAACTCGCGTAAATCATCCGCCATTGGCGCGCGCAGAGCTATGGTTTGTATAGTCAACTCGTCGATGCGTTTTTCAAGTTCATCGATTAACTTGTCTTCTTCAACAACTTCTGCAGCCAGTTCAAGATCATGTTTTGACAGCGCACGCATAGCTTTGGCTATGGCCTGTTCACTGCGACCACCAATTTCTGCAACCATTCCGCGCAGCTCGTTGATGTCGGTGTCAAAGGCTTTAACCGTATGCTCTGTGCCACTACTTGTCATTTCTCGGGTTCCTTCCATTAGCGCTTCGACTAACCGTAGCGTCCAGTAATATAGTCTCTGGTTTTCTCTTCAGTCGGATTAGTGAATATATCTGATGTAACACCATATTCGACTAATGTTCCCAGATGAAAAAATGCGGTTCGCTGCGACACACGGGCAGCTTGCTGCATATTATGTGTTACGATTACGATAGCATATTTGCCGCGTAGTTCATGAATGAGTTCTTCAATCTTCGCGGTTGCAATTGGGTCCAGTGCAGAACAGGGCTCATCCATCAGGATAACTTCCGGATCAACGGCAATCGCACGGGCAATACATAATCTTTGTTGCTGTCCCCCGGACAAGGCGGTTCCGCTGTCTTGCAAGCGGTCCTGCACTTCACCCCAAAGACCCGCGCGTTGCAGGGATGTTTCAACAATATGATCCAGTTCGTCCTTGCTGCTGGCAAGACCGTGAATACGCGGGCCATAAGCGATATTGTCATAAATTGATTTGGGAAAAGGATTAGGCTTTTGGAAAACCATCCCTACACGGGCGCGCAGTTGGACAACGTCCATCTTCGGGGCGTATATATCCTCACCTTCTAGCGCGATTTCACCTGTTACTTTGGCAATTGGGATCGTGTCATTCATCCGGTTCAAACATCGCAAGAAAGTTGACTTCCCGCATCCGGATGGACCGATAAAGGCGGTAACATTATCCATGGTGACGTCGATGGAAACATCTTTGATAGCTTGCTTTTTTCCATAGAAAACGTTCACATTTCGCGTGGTCATTTTCAACGGCCCATCACCGGCTGAGATGGCTAAGTTGGAAGGTTCGGTCATAGTTGAACTCTCAATCGGGCTTTTCTTTGAACTGGCTGTGTCTATTGTCTCTATCATATCATTTTCTACCAACGGGTCTCAAAACGATTACGCAAATAAATAGCTAAAGCGTTCATGGTTAAAAGAAACAGAAGCAATATGATGATCGCAGCAGAGGTTTTTTCAACAAATCCGCGGTTTACTTCATCGGACCATAAATAGATTTGCACGGGAAGAACCGTTGCGGGTTCCACAATCCCGCTTGGCGGCGTTGCGATAAAAGCGCGCATTCCGATCATCAACAGCGGGGCGGTTTCACCTAATGCGCGCGCCATTCCGATGATGGTGCCGGTCAGTATGCCGGGCAGCGCCAGTGGCAGGACATGATGGAATACAACCTGCATTTTACTGGCCCCGATACCCAGTGCTGCCTCTCGAATAGACGGCGGGACGGCTTTGACCGCATTACGACCAGATATAACGATAACAGGCATGGTCATAAGAGCCAGCGTCAAGCCGCCAACCAAGGCAGCAGATCGCGGTAAGCCAAAAAGATTTAGGAACACCGCAAGGCCTAACAGTCCGAAAATAATCGAAGGAACAGCAGCAAGATTGTTGATGGATACTTCGATCAGGTCGGTAAAACGGTTCTTTGGTGCATATTCTTCCAGATATAGAGCAGAAAGCACACCGATAGGAAATGCGATGATCAACGTGATGAACATCGTTATCAATGAGCCTTTCAGCGCTCCCCATATTCCAACCTGCATCGGATCGGTCGCATCGGAATTGCTCAGGAAATTCCAGTTGAATCCCGTGCTAAGCTTATCTCCCAGTTCAGCGACTTTTTTCTCTGCAAAGGGATTGCCTTTACCTTTGTAAGCGACATCAATGTCGGATTCGACAGGAAGGTGAATAATGGCTTTGGTTTCGACAATCTCAGGATTGTTGAGAATTTTCATCTTAACGGTCTGCCATCCACCGTCTGAAAACAAATCAGTGCCATTGTCATCATATTGGATTTGAACGCTGGTATTCACAATATCCTGAACGCCCAGCGTCTGCACGTTCGCGATTGCATTCTGGCCTTCAAACTGGCTAGCCGACGCGCCGCCGGTCATCGCCGGAAAATCTATTTCCACAGGCAGTTCGGTCTGGGTAAATCCGCGCAAACCATTGCCGACCATTACGATCAGCAGAAACGCCAGAAAGCTCACCGATAGGACAACCGCGCCCAGACCTATGGCTTTGAACCGCCGTTCGGATGCATAGCGCTTGCGGATGCGGTTTTGCATCGCCTCGCCCTGCCAATCGGTTGGATTACGTTCTTTCATGACAGCGCTGCTATTCATAAGCTTCCCGATATTTTTTAACGACTCTGAGCGCGATGAGGTTGAGCAGCAAAGTCACGATGAACAACACAAGTCCCAGCGCGAAAGCAGCCAGAGTTTTTGGGCTGTCAAATTCCTGATCACCAGTCAGCAACTGGACGATCTGGGTTGTTACAGTGGTCACGCTGGAAAACGGATTGGCGGTCATATTTGCCGCCAGACCAGCGGCCATAACGACGATCATAGTCTCTCCGATTGCGCGGCTTACTGCCAACAAGACACCGCCGACAACGCCTGGCAAGGCAGCCGGAATTAGAACTTTCTTGATGGTTTCGCTTTTCGTTGCCCCCATGGCGAGAGATCCGTCACGCATCGCGCCAGGCACAGCGGCAATGCTGTCATCTGCCATTGAGGAGACAAATGGGATTATCATGATGCCCATAACCACACCAGCAGCCAGCGCCGATTCCGATGATGCGTTGGAAATGCCGATAAAAACCGCAAAGTCGCGCAAGGCGGGAGCGACAGTTAATGCTGCGAAATAGCCATAAACTACTGTTGGAACCCCTGCGAGAACTTCCAATATCGGTTTCATCCATGCCCGGAACTTGGGCGCAGCATATTGGGTGAGATAAACCGCACTCATCAAACCGAGTGGGATAGCCACGATCATCGCAATGATGGCGCCAATAAAAACAGTACCCCAAAAAAGCGGAATGGCACCAAATCCGCTTTCTCCACGGGGGCCAGCGACAGATTTCGGATTCCATTCGGTTCCGAATAAAAAGTCCAGCGGTGATACCATGGAAAAGAAGCGCGCCGATTCAAATACCAGCGAAACAAATATACCGACCGTGGTGATTGTGGCGATTAGTGAAGCAAAAAGTAGCGCCATCATTGTGACCCGCTCTATCTTCGTACGCGCTCTAAGGTCTGGTTTTAGCCGAAGCCAGGCAAAGGCACCGCAGGAAAACACCAGAAGTAGAACCGCAATCGTGCCAAGCATTCCATAATAGGACAGGGCAGCTTTGTAAGGCTGAACCATAGTCATGGATAAAGGATTAAACGCTTGTGTCTGCTGTTCTAATGCGATCAAACGGGCTTCAGCAAGTATCGCTCCACGGGCAAACGGGTCTTGCGGTAGTTGCTCAGCAGCCGGACTGGTTAAAGCTGCATCGGTGATTAGTGCCGGGCTAGCAATATTCCAAATGACAAGAAATAGCAGAGCCGGGCCAATTGCCCATAAGGCAACATACCAGCCATGATAGCTAGGCAGTGAATGAACGGCATGCTTATTTGGGCTGTTTATTGAAAAGCGCCTCGCTTTGACGCGGCCAAAAAACCAGGAAACACCACCAAGTAAGATGATCAGCAGGAAGAGAATGGAGCCTGTCACGGTATAAAACCTGATCCTTGATTAGAGATTTGTGTAATCATATGCGGGCTACAAAATAGCAGCCCGCATTCCAATAACTTATTATTTCAATTCAGTACCGGATAATGTTGGAAGATTTTTTACAACCTCCGTCGTTCTGGTACGGATATTTTCAGGTGAAGCGATTAACCCGGCCTTTGCCAAATAACCATCATTTCCTCCCGCACTGGCAAATTCAGTTAGATAATCCTGAAGTCCCGGAATAACGCCGACATGCTGTTTTTTGGCATATATATAGAGCGGGCGTGCACCCGGATACTCCCCTGATGCGATCGCATCATAAGTAGGTTGAACGCCGGAAACCGCGATCCCGCGAACAGAATTGCTATTCTCTTCCAGAAAACTATATCCAAAAATACCCAAACTATTGGGGTTTGCTTTTAGTTTCTGGACAATCAGATTGTCATTTTCACCAGTGTCGACATAGGCTCCGTCGGTACGAATATCGTGACAAATACTTTCATATTCGTCTTTGTTTTTATCTTTCAATGCCTTGGTTTCAGGGTCCGTTTTGCAGCCCACTTCCATGATCAATTCGGTCAATGCATCACGCGTCCCGGATGTTGATGGTGGACCGTAAATATTAATAGCAATGTTGGGGAGTGATGGGTCAATATCTGACCAGTTTTCAGTTTTATTTTCTTTGCCGAATGGCCGCTCGGCAATGGCTCGGTAAATATGCTTTGGTGTTAGGTTAATTGCCGGGCCTTTAATGGATTGTGCAACGGCAATTCCGTCAATACCTATCTGAATTTCAACAATGTCCGTTACACCATTTGTTTTACACATTTCAAATTCGGACTTTTTCATACGTCGTGAAGCGTTGACAATATCAGGTGTATTCGCCCCAATACCCGCGCAAAAAAGCTTCATTCCGCCGCCGGTACCAGTAGATTCCAGGATAGGCGACGTATTTGCACTGTTCACACTATATTTTTCAGCAACCGCTTTAGCGAAAGGAAAGACTGTTGAGGAACCAACGATTCTGATTTCATTACGCGAGCCGCCCTGACCACCCGAGGCCTGATCCTGACATGCTGTCAGAGCTAGTGTGGATGCCGCTAAAAGGACGATTTTTTTTAACATTATTCGTTTCCTGTCTTTTTAAAGTATCGAAATCTGGTTCAAGAATCAGACATGATTTTCAACTGATTGACTTGCCTCTAAAAGTCTGGAGTGTCCCATTGATTACATATTTGTGACAGTTTCATTACAAATGCTCCGTAATTCGCATAATGACTGGCTGAATTATCTGACCGGTAAAAAAATTGTTACGCTTGTGCCTATTCCTTTTTTGCTGGTAATTTCCATTCTACCCCCATGCCGCTCAGTAATATGTTTAACTATCGCGAGGCCCAGCCCCGTACCGCCAATGGATTTGCTGCGTCCTTTATCAACACGATAAAATCGTTCGGTCAATCGAGGGATATGCTCGGATGCTATGCCATCTCCTTTGTCAGTCACAGTCATACGTAACAGGGAATTGTTGCGATTGGGGGCTACGGAGACGGTAACAGATGTTCCTTTCTCTCCATATTTAAAAGCATTGCTGATCAAATTATGGAGCAATTGGGATAGTTGTGCATAATCACCCTGAATCATCGGCAAGTTTTCGGGCACTGAGAGATTAAAGTCTGTCTCCTGTTTGTTACGACTGTTTAGAAAAACAGCTTTCACATCTGATATAAGATTTGCCAGATTGACTGGCTCTGATGGCAATTGATATTTTTCCGCTTCAATGCGTGACAAAGACATCAAGTCTTCGACCAGACGTTGCATGCGATCAGCTTCTTTATACATTATCTGCAGAAACCTGATGCGCGTTTCGTCATCTTTGCCAGCATCGGGATCTTCCAGAGTCTCGATAAAGCCCTTTATCGCGGCCAGCGGTGTGCGTAATTCATGACTGGCATTGGCAACAAAATCCGTACGCATTCGTTCGGCGGCATAATGGCTGCTTTGATCGGAAAGCTGAACCAACTTTAAGCCGTCGGCCAAGGCATGAATACGTAATTCCCAGCGCTGACCAGCGCTACCAACCCCAACAAGCAATATCGGCTCTCCTGTGTGCTGGACATTGGGATTTGCAAGACGATCGGCAGCGGCGGGATGACGAATCGCAACCCGCACATCTTCTCCGATGATATGATCACCAAGAAAGCTCTTGGCTGCTGCGTTCGCCTGCGCCACCTTTGCGTCCCGGATTAGAAGTATGGGATCGGTAATCGGCTGAATTACTTCCCGATAAGCTTCTGTTTTACCCTGCTCGAATATCCGCTTTTTCTGGCGCTCTAATATACTCAAGTCTGGGGGGGGCGGTTCATGATCTTCCAAGGCAATAATTGCTAAAGCAACAAGGCCAAACGCTGACATGATGATGATTTTCAGTAATGCTGCGGGGGTTTGTGTCGCCAGAATTGATCCTCCGATAATCAGAAGGATTGCAAAAATCAGGCGAAGAGGGGAGATGCTATTCATATTATCCAAAGTAATGAAATCCGCTCACCCATGTTTACCCGTGTTTTCGTGATAACGGCAATGGCTAAGATTATCGTTTGCGAAAGCAGTGTGCATGTTATGCGTTAAATATTTCCGGTAATTTGTCCCGTTTATAGACGTTGAACCATGAGGACGACTGTTTACTCGCATTTAATCGTTTTTCCTCTAAAACGGGGGCTAAAGGAATTCAAACACCATGACTAGCAAGTCGGACCAAGATCAACGAGAAGCGAAAGATTGCACAAACGCAGCGATTGTAACGCGCCGCCGCGCCCTTATGATGGGTGCAGTAACGGCTTCTGCGGTAGTCAGTATCAAGCCAGCTTTGGCACAGACAGCGGGTTCCGTGCTTAACTGCGAAATTCCGGTTCCGGGTAACCACGCCGCAGGCGGATATATCGGCGCAGACGGGAAGATTGTTCCGCCCGATACGCCCGGTGCATTTCCGCCAGCGGGGCGTAATTTTACTGGCGAAGAGGTCAAGCGCGCAATGAATGGTCGATCATTGCCCGGGACATCCTATGACCAGTCCAAAGCCTATGTGAATTACATCCGCCGGTTACAGTCCGGGCAAAGCGGCTTTACTTGTTACGCTTCCTTGCAAATGCCACGATAGCCAAAGGCTTATTAACATTTCCATGCTAGCAGACGGGCTTGTTTGAACGACTTGCTGCCGCTTAAGGCTGCGACCGGGGAGTGTGTAACCGCAAATGAGCAATCTTTACCGCGCTGCTCCTGATGGGCTGATACAGCATCCGCTGGATAGTATGACTCTGCTTTTCCAGAGGTCATCGGGGATTACACATATGGTTGCTGATCCTGTGCCCGCAATTATGGAGGTTATGGAGACTGACTGCGTAACTGCGAATGATGTCGTTCAGCGCTTGGCTCTCAGTTACGATATGGAAGTTGGTATGGAGACCATCGACATCGTCTTGGCCCGTCTGGAAGAGCTCTGCGCGCTCGGTCTGGTTGAGCGGGTTTAGCGGAAGGTGGCTGGACTTCATCACCTTTACCTGACCGTGGGGCCGGCACGTTTCCGGGTGACTTCTTCGTGGCGCAAGCCATTGGAGCAACTCGCTGCGCTGTATAGCGGTTATCCAGCCTCCCAAGACGGTTTTGCCGATTTCACCGTCCGGCTGGAACCGGAAAAGCCGTGGCGGCGCTATATCAGGCCATCGGTGCATATTTCCGGAGATTATTGGCTTCCCGATGCCGCGCCCTTACCGTTGAGTCAAAGCCTGCTTGCGGCTGAAATGGGGATGAACCTGCAAATGGCTCTGGGCTGGCGCAGACACTTACTACTCCATGCCAGCAGCGTGGAAAAAGAAGGCAAAGCGCTGCTGATGACGGGCCTGTCCGGCTCCGGCAAATCGACACTGTCCGCGATGCTGGCTGAAAGGGGCTGGCGGTTCATGGGCGATGAATTTGCCCTGATCAATCCTGAAACCGGCATGGCGCATAGTTTTCCGCGTCTCATCAGCCTGAAAAACGAAGCGATTTCAGCGATGGAGGCAATAGTGCCTGAAACCCGTTTCGGACCGTTGATGCAAGGGACGCCCAAAGGCGATATCCGCCATATTGTTCCGCCATCAGATGCGGTGAGCAGAATGACGGAAACAGCCAAGCCTGCACTGCTTTTGTTCCCGCGCTTTGGTTATGAACCAGCCTTGCGTGATATGGGCAAGAGCGAGATTTTCATCCGCTTGACCCAGGCATCGACCAACTATGTTGCTTTGGGAGAAACGGGTTTCCGGACGCTTACAAAATTTGTCGATACGGTTCCGGCAAAGGCCATGGATTATCAATCTGGTGAGCAGGCAGAAGAATTGATCGAAAGCCTGTGGAGCGAGCTTCCATGATCCGCAATGCCCGGCATTTGGTGGACGCCCTACGTGAACCCGAAACAGTCCTGTCATTGAGCGGTAGGGACTGGACGGACCTGATGAGTATCGCGCGAGCCGAATCTTTACTTGGCAGTCTGGCCCATCGTTTGTCGAATATTGCAGTTCCGCAAGAGGTTAAACCTATTCTGAAAGATGCGATTCAAGCCACTGACTTTGCACGGTTACAGGCATTGTGGGAGGCGGACTGCGCGCGCCGGGCTTTAGCACCACTAAAATGTAAAACTGTGCTGATGAAAGGGACCGCCTATGTCGCGGCGGATCTTGATGCAGCTATTGGCCGGAATATCGGTGATCTGGATATCATGGTCGCGCATGATCGCTTATCGGTCGTCGAAACCGCTTTGCTGGATGCTGGCTGGGAATGGGTAAAGCCGGACCCTTATGATGACCAATATTATCGTGATTACATGCATGAATTGCCGCCACTCATCCACCGTGAACGGGACCGGATGATCGATGTGCATCATACAATTTTGCCACTGACCGCCGGGCCTACTCCAAACGCTACCGCGATTCTGGACGCGGCGGTGCGGCTTGATTCCGGCCTTTATGTCATGGCTCCGCCCGATATGTTGCTACACTCGATTGCACATCTTTTTGCCGATGGCGATCTTGCGGGGGGATTGCGTAATTTATGGGATATTGATCAGTTGATCCGGCAGTTTTCTTCGAATGAAGGCTTTTGGACGGACTTGCGAAGCCGCGCGAAAACACATCAACTGGAGCCGCATTTGGCACGCGCACTGCGTTTGGCTACCCGCTTATATGATACTCCAGTTAGGAAAAATTATACCGGTCAAACAAGGTTGACCGACCATTTTTATGTCCGGCGCCTTTTGGCGAGAGATGGCTGGGGACGAGAGAAATATAAGCTGACACGACTGGCTTTTTATATCCGCTCGCATTGGCTACGCATGCCACCGCTTATGCTCGCACGTCATTTATGGACAAAATGGCGAAAGGGTAATTAACGCCCGCCCAATTGGGCCAAAGCCGGAACCAGTTGATCATAATGGTCGATAATTGCATCGGCGCCTAATTCCTCAACCGGATGATGCGAAAAGCCGAAACTTACCGCAACATTGGTAATGCCGGCATTTTTTGCAGCTTTAATGTCGAAAATACTGTCGCCGATAAATGCGGCGGGTGTTTCGTCCACCACACCACCGCAGCGTCGAATCATCTCGTCAATCGGATCACGTTTGGGTTTGCTTCGGCCTTTACCCATTGTATCGCCGCCGATTACAGTAATGAACCGGTCGATCATTCCGACATTGGTAAGCAGTTTAACCGCGAGATTTTCAAATTTATTGGTGACGACGGCCAATTTTATGTCTTGTCCCTGAAGAAAATCCATAGCGTCGATCAGACCGTCAAACGCAGGTGAATTCCGGCCAAGATTGGCCTCATAATGGTCGATCAATACGGGCAGCAGGCTTTTGGCCAGATCCTGATCATCATTTTGGTCATTGCTGTCAGAATCATTCAAGGCCATTTCCAACATATGTCGCGCACCCATGCCAACGAGTGAGCGTACAGATTTTTTGTCCACATGGGGCTTGCCTGCATGTGCAAGAGCGTGATTAAGCGATGCAGCCAGTTCCATGCTGGTGTCCAGCAAAGTTCCGTCCAGATCAAAGCCAATAATTTTATACGGTATGTCTTTCATGCAAATACATAGAACCGATCTTTCTGGTATAAGCAACCGCATCATGGCATGGGGCGGCAATTCAGCACGCAGAACAATTAGACGGAGTTTCTTGCATGAGTGATCGCCCGGTAGCCGCCATTATATTAGCCGCGGGTCAAGGCACGCGGATGAAGTCGGAAAAGCACAAAGTGCTGCACCCGATTGCGGGCAAGCCCATGCTCCATCATTTGCTCGATACCGTTGATTCTATTGGCGTTGAGCGAACTGTCATTGTCGTGGGCGCACGGCGGGAACAGATAGAAGCCAGTGTCGAGGGCCGTGATGTCGCCATTGCGGTGCAAGAGGATCAACTGGGCACCGGACATGCCGTTGCACAAGCAAAAGCTGCGCTGGAAGGTTTTGCCGGTGATATACTCATTTTATACGGCGATGTTCCGATGGTTAGCGCACGGACGATGGAAGATATGATTTTCCGTCTGAATAACGGCACTGATCCGCGCGCTGTCGTGCTAGGGTTCCGTCCCGATAATGCTGGAGCTTATGGCCGGATCATTGCCGATGATCAGGGCGAAATCAAAAAAATGGTAGAATTTAAAGACGCCAATGATGAAGAACGCAGTGTAAGCCTTTGTAATAGCGGCCTGATGGCAGCGCGAGCGACCGATTTGTTCATACTGCTGGATCAGATCAGCAACGATAACGCTGCGGGTGAATATTACCTTCCGGATATTGTGATGTTGCCGGGTCAAAAAAGCGCCGTGATCGAAGTAGATGACCCCGCCGAGGTTGCCGGAGTGAATAGCCGTGCGGAACTTGCCGCAGTTGAAGGAGAGTGGCAACGCCGCCGCCGCAATCTGGCTATGGCGGATGGTGTTAGCCTGATTGCGCCGGAAACCGTTTTCTTTTCACATGATACAGAGGTTTCTTCAGATGTAGTGATAGAACCTAATGTTATTTTTGGCCCCGGTGTTTCCATTGCAAGCGGGACACGGATTTACGGGCATAGCCATATTGAGGGCGCTTCCATTGGCGCAAATAGTAATGTCGGCCCGTTTGCGCGATTACGGCCCGGCGCGGTAATGGAAGAAGGCTCCAAAGTCGGCAATTTTGTTGAAATGAAGAAAAGCACATTAGGCAAAGGGGCCAAGGCCAATCACCTGACCTATCTGGGTGATGCCGAAGTGGGTGAGGGCGCAAATATTGGCGCGGGCACGATAACTTGTAATTATGACGGATTTTTCAAATATAAAACGGTGATCGGTAAGGGGGCGTTTATCGGATCAAACAGCGCTCTGGTCGCTCCGGTGACAATAGGTGACGGTGCAATAGTCGCAGCAGGAGCGACGCTCACCAAAGATGTTGCCGCCGATGATCTTGCGCTCGTAAGGCCTGAGCAATCGGTGAAAACCGGGTGGGCAAAGAAATTTCGTGAAGCGATGATGAAGAAGAAGAGGAGGTAAGCTTTTACAGGTGTTTAACCTGAAATGCTTATATTCTTTATAGCCTGGATTATAGAAGGACAGCCAAAACAATATGTGCGGAATTATTGGAATTGTGGGCAAGCAAGCCGTCTCTGATCGTCTGGTCGATGGCCTGAAGCGTATGGAATATCGCGGCTATGACAGCGCCGGTGTTTGCACGGTTCATGATGGCTCGCTGATACGCCGCCGTGCGGAAGGAAAGCTCGCCAATCTGGTTGATGTGTTGAAATCCGATGATGCTGCCGGGAATATCGGTATTGCCCATACTCGCTGGGCTACGCATGGCGCGCCAACCACCAGTAACGCGCACCCTCATGCCACTGCCGAAGTTGCGTTGGTCCACAATGGCATTATCGAAAACTTCAAATCTCTGCGCGAAGAACTGATGGCGCGGGGGCATAGTTTTGAAAGCGAAACCGATACAGAAGTGGTCGCGCATCTTATCAGCGAGCAGGTCGAAGACGGTAAGTCTCCACAGAACGCGGTCAAGGCCGTTCTGCCTTTACTACGCGGGGCTTTTGCTTTGGCTATTGCGTTTCGTTCACAGCCTGATTTGCTGATTGGTGCGCGGCTTGGATCGCCGTTGGTGGTCGGCTATGGCGATGGTGAGACTTTTCTGGGGTCCGACGCGCTTGCGCTTGCGCCCCTCACGCAAGAAATTGCTTATCTGGACGAGGGCGACTGGGTGGTTATCACCCGTGATAATGCCCATATTTATGACAAAGATAACAACCCTGTAGAGCGGGAAGTTACGACTTCAGGTGTATCGGCTGCGACCATAGAGAAGGGCAATTATCGCCATTTCATGCAGAAGGAAATTTTTGAGCAACCCACCGTGGTCGCGCAAACTTTGCAGAGCTATCTTCGGCCATTGGAGCAGCAAGTGGCATTGCCGCAAATGGATTTTGATTTGCGTGATATAAAGCGCATCACCATCGTCGCCTGCGGGACCAGCTATTATGCAGGAATGGTTGCGAAATACTGGTTTGAAAGTTTTGCCCGCGTGCCGGTCGATCTCGATTTCGCATCCGAATTTCGGTATCGTGATCCGGTCTTCGAACCGGGCGGACTGGCGCTGTTTATATCCCAATCGGGTGAAACTGCCGATACATTGGCCGCGCTTCGTCATGCCAAAGAAAACGGACAGAAAATAGCCGTGGTGGTCAATGTGCCGACCAGCTCGATGGCGCGTGAGGCCGATCTGTTGCTGCCCACCCATGCCGGACCGGAAATTGGCGTGGCATCGACCAAGGCATTTTCGTGCCAATTGGCAGTATTGGCGGCGCTCGCAGCGCATCTTGCCGTGGTGAAAGGACAAATGACGCGGGACGAGGAACGTCAGGTGGTTAAACATCTGACCGAAGCCCCAGCAGCGCTCAATGCCGCGCTCGACCATGATGAAAATATTGCCGATATGGCGCATGTCATCGCTCCGGCGCGTGATGTGCTGTATCTTGGCCGTGGCCCGGATTATCCGCTCGCACTGGAAGGGGCACTGAAATTAAAGGAAATCAGCTATATACACGCTGAAGGCTATGCCTCAGGCGAGATGAAACATGGCCCGATAGCCTTGATTGATGAAGATGTGCCGGTGATTGTGCTGGCGCCTTCCGGGCCACTGTTTGAGAAAACAGTGTCCAATATGCAAGAAGTGCGCGCGCGCGGTGGCCAAGTGGTTCTGATTTCCGATGCCGAAGGACTTGCAGAAGCTGGTGAAGGTTGCATGGCGACGATTGAAATGCCAAAAGTTCACCCGTTGATCGCGCCACTTGTCTATGCTGTGCCTGTGCAGTTGCTGGCTTATCATGTAGCAGTGGCGAAGGGCACGGATGTCGATCAGCCACGTAATCTTGCGAAATCAGTAACGGTGGAGTGAAATATGGTTAGCAATCCTTCCTACCTCACGGTTGAAACAGCAGATGGTAAATTTCAGCAAACAGTCCGTGTGGGCAAACATGTTTTTATTGCTGACGAACCGGAATCCATGGGCGGGGACGATGAAGGGCCATCACCCTATGATTTATTGCTTGCGGCTCTAGGCACCTGTACCTCGATGACGATGAAGATGTATGCGGATCGCAAAGATATTCCGCTAGAGGCCGTGCATGTTGAACTAGAGCACAGCCGCGAACATGTTGAAGACTGCAAAACATGTAATAATAAATCCAACCGGATCGACGTAATTGACCGCGCCATCACCCTGACAGGTGATCTGACAGATGAACAGCGGAGTAAACTGCTGGAAATTGCTGAAAAATGCCCGGTCCACCGCACATTGGTAAACCATATCGATATTCACACCACGCAAGTGCGCGTGTGACGGATTGACGGAGAGCGGCTACGGCGCGTATAAGCGACCACGCAAGGGCGGCCAGTCGGGTCGCCCTTTCTGTTTGGCCTCTTTCTCTCGAATAACAGTAACAGAAAGATAAAGGAATTAAAGATGACGATTACACCGCTCATGCCCGTATATCCCCGGTGTGGTTTTCGTCCTGTGCGAGGCGAAGGCGCCTGGCTGATTTCTGAAGACGGCAGCCGCGCCCTGGATTTTGCCAGCGGTATCGCGGTGAATCTGTTGGGCCACGGCCACCCGCATCTGACTAAGGCTATTCAGGAGCAAGCATCGACTTTGATGCATGTGTCGAACCTTTATGGTAGCCCGCAGGGTGAGAAATTCGCTCAAAGGCTAGTCGACACGACCTTCGCTGATACGGTTTTCTTTACCAATAGCGGCGCGGAGGCGGTTGAATGTGCGATTAAAACCGCCCGTGTCTATCACCAGTCACAAGGCAGCGAGCGGTTTGAAATCATCACGTTCAAAAACGCTTTTCATGGCCGGACAATGGCAACCATATCCGCGTCCAATCAGGAAAAAATGCACAAAGGCTTTTCTCCGCTATTGAATGGTTTCAAATATGTGGATTTTGATGATCTGGAAGGTGCAGAAGCGGCAATCGGTCCAAAGACCGCCGGTTTTTTGGTTGAGCCTATTCAAGGTGAGGGCGGCGTTCGCCCGGCTTCAGAAGAATTCATGAAAGGTCTGCGCGCTTTGGCGGACGAGCATGGCCTATTGTTGATCCTCGACGAAGTGCAATGCGGTGTAGCGCGGACCGGAGCGCTTTATGCTCATGAGCTTTACGGCATTAAACCTGATATTATGGCAAGCGCAAAAGGTATTGGCGGGGGCTTCCCGCTTGGGGCCTGTCTCGCCACCGAAGAAGCTGCACGCGGAATGGTTCCCGGCACACATGGTTCTACCTATGGCGGCAATCCGCTGGCTATGGCTGCGGGTAATGCTGTCTGGGATGTGGTCGCGAATGATGAATTTTTAGCGCATGTCCGCGATATCAGCGGAAAACTGCGTTCTGCGGTTGAACAGTTTATCGGTAATTATCCCGATCTGTTCACCGGCATACGCGGCCATGGATTGATGCTGGGTATTACAATGACTCACGAAACCCGGTCCTTTGTAGCGCATTTGCGTGATAATCATGGGCTGCTGACGGTTGCAGCAGGGGATAATACCCTGCGGATATTGCCGCCACTTAACATTGATGAAAACCATATAGCGACATTTATGGAAAAACTGTCCGCTGGTGCGGCTGATTATCAGGTGCCTGAATCATGAGCCGGCATTTCCTGAACCTTGCCGATGCAGGTGGTGATGCGCTGGCCGCGATGCTGAACGATGCCTTGGAGCGTAAAGAAGCGCGCAAAACCTGGCCTAAAGGCAAAGTCGATCCTGATACGCCGCTTAGTGATCATGTTCTGGCGATGATCTTTGAAAAGAGCAGCACCAGAACCCGTGTGTCATTTGATATTGCTATTCGTCAATTAGGTGGAACCAGTCTGGTCATGGACAGCGGTTCCATGCAATTGGGCCGCGGTGAATCTATTGCTGACACGGCCAAAGTCTTGTCGCGTATGTGCGATGCAATCATGATCCGGACCGACGACCATGCTAAAATCGAGGATCTGGCCGCCAATGCGAGTGTGCCGGTTATCAACGGGCTTACCGATCTGTCGCACCCTTGCCAGATTGTCGCTGACCTATTGACGCTGATTGAACACGGCAAATCACTTCCCGGACTGGAAATAGCGTGGCTGGGCGATAGCAATAATGTTCTGAACAGTATTGTCGAAGCGGCAGGATTAATGAAACTCAACGTTCGTATTGGTAGTCCTGAGGGCTATGATCCGGATCAGAGGTTTATCTCACAGGCGCAGGCGGAAGGAGCCAATATCACTTTGTACCGTAACGCGATGGAAGCGGCCGCCGGAGCGGATGTAATTGTCGCTGATACATGGATGTCAATGGGGCAGGCGCATGCCGATGAAAAAATCGATGCAATGATGCCGTTTCAGGTCAATGATGTCATTATGGAGCAGGCGAAACCGGATGCCGTTTTTCTGCACTGTCTTCCGGCCCATCGCGGCGAAGAAGTCATGCCTTCGGTTATTGACGGGCCACAGTCGCTAGTGTGGGATGAAGCAGAAAACCGTATTCATGCACAAAAATCAGTTTTGCGCTGGGCTTTTGGTCAAATCTGATGGCTGGCAATGCGACTGACACGACGTTGATTGACAGGAATCTGTCTTTCTCAATCCCGGCAAAACACTGCCGGGGACGGGCGGTGCGTCTTGGCCCGGTGTTGGATGACATACTTGCGGCGCATAATTATCCGCCACAGATAAAAGCATTGCTGGCCGAAGCGGTCTGCCTGACTGCTTTATTGGGAGCTTTGCTGAAAGAGGAAGAAGCACAGCTTACGTTGCAGGCGCAGACCGAAAGCGGCGTCATCAGCTTGCTTGCTTGCGACTATAAAGACGGTGACATGCGTGGCTATGTCCAGTTCGACGCCGAACGACTCGCTAGAGAGCCAATGGAGCCCAACTTGATGGCACTCTTCGGTAAGGGCTATCTTGCGATTACATTTGATCATCCTCCGCCGCGTGGGCGCTCGCAGGGCATTGTTCCGCTGGAAGGCGCAAGTCTCGCGGAAGCTGTGCAAAGTTATTTCATGCAATCCGAGCAAATTCCGACCTTGGTAAGAGTCGCGCATAAGGTGGAAGGGAATCACACCGTTGTTGGCGGATTGTTAGTACAGCATCTTCCCGATGGTGAGGAGGGCAAGGAGCGGTTGCACGTCCGTATTGATCATCCGGAGTGGGAACATGTCAAGATAATGGGCGGCAGTGTTCGGAACGAAGAGTTGCTCAATCCCAATCTATCAATGGAAGATTTACTCTGGCGCCTGTTCAGCGAGAGCGATGAGGTGAGGCTCTTGGGTGGTAAACCGCTGGTTAAGGGGTGCCGCTGTAGTGAGAATCATATCCGGGACGTCATTGCGCGTTTTCCGAAACAAGATAAAGCGGATATGGCCAGTGAGGATGGGACAATCTCGATTGATTGTGCCTTTTGCAGCAAGACCTTCACCATCTCGAGTGCAAGCCTGAATAACTGAGATTGATCCATATTAGATTATTTTTTCGCTAGGATTTGTCGAAAATATACAATCAATCGCCGCAATTGAGCGCGATAATCGCCACAATCTTTTGGTACTAGAGAGTTTATAAGAAGCTCTAATGGACCCTAGACGAATATCTGGCGGGTGGATCCGGATCTTCATTGCCCGGTTCATCATAGGTAACAGGAAAGGAAGCATAGAATGAAAGCTATTACACTGATGAAAATAATCAGTGCATCTATTGCCGTATTTCTTGTATTTCCGATTTCAGCGACGGCACACTCATCAGAACTGACATTATTGAGCAGTTTACAAAAAGGCGAATGGACGCTGAAGGAGCGCGGTTCACAGACCAGCAAAAAACTTTGCCTTGGTGATCCGGCAATATTGCTGCAAATTCAGCATAGTGGAGCGGCTTGTTCGCGCTATGTCATTCAGGATAAACCCGGTATACTTCGTGTAAGTTATAAATGCGGAAGCTCTGACCATGGCGTAACCACTATAAAGCGCGAATCTAGCGGATTAATACAACTTCAATCGCAGGGCATTAAAGCCAATGCCCCTTTTTCCCTGAATTATGAGGGACGCAGAACGGGCAGCTGCTAGATAAAGCTGGGCATCCAGTTTCGTTCATCAAATATTTACCATTATTCTGTTAGGGAAGGAACATCATGTTTTGGCGTGATTTCTTCCTTTCGGGTTTGAACTAGAAACCCAAACTGGGCCGCGTTCCATTGGAATGGGGCCCTATTTTTTGAAAAATTTATGCCTAATAGCCTATTTCTGAATGCTTGATTATCCCCGCGAAGAGGATTAGCGGGGCGGGCATGTCTCAAAATAACAAAAAAGCCGTTGTGCTGCTTTCCGGCGGCCTCGATTCCATGGTAGCTGCCGCGATTGCGCGGGAGGAGGGCTATAATATCGTCGCTTTGACTGTCGATTATAATCAACGGCATAAAATTGAACTTCAATCTGCTGCCCGAATTGCGAAGAAGCTAGATGTTAGCGAACATATCATTCTGCCGCTAGATCTAAGCCGTTTTGGCGGGTCGGCGCTAACTGATGATATTGATGTCCCGAAATCCGCCGCTCAATCTGGTCAATCATCCAGGACAGCCAGCGATATTCCGGTAACCTACGTCCCTGCGCGCAATCTGATTTTTCTGTCACTCACTCTTGGTCTGGCCGAAGCCCGTAATGCACGCGACATTTATATTGGTGTCAATGCGCTGGATTATTCGGGCTATCCTGATTGCCGCCCCGAATTTATCGAAGGGTTTGAGAGACTCGCCGACCTTGCAACCAAAGCCGGAGATATGGGGAGCGGTTTTACAATACAAACACCGCTGCAGTATATGACCAAAGCAGACATTGCCAAAGAAGCGCAGCGGCTGAATATTGATCCGGCGCTGAGCTGGACCTGTTATGATCCTGTAGATGGCGATTTACATTGTGGCCAATGTGAAAGCTGTCATTTGCGCCACAAAGGTTTTGTCGAAGCGGGAATAGCCGATCCCACGCGCTATGCGACTATATCGTGAGCTTCTTGAGACTGATATTATGAGTTACGCAGTAAAGGAAATGTTCCTGACGTTACAAGGAGAAGGTGTGCAGGCCGGGCGCCGCGCGGTATTTGCGCGTTTTACCGGATGCAACCTTTGGTCCGGCCTTGAAAAGGACCGGTCATCTGCCATTTGTCAGTTTTGCGACACCGATTTTGTTGGAATGGACGGGGATGGCGGCGGCCGGTTTCGGGACGCGGCCGCTTTTGTTGATGCGGTTACTGCCACATGGGGAGAGGGCGTTGACGCCCGGTTTGTGGTGCTTACTGGCGGCGAACCGATGCTGCAAGTGGATGATTCGTTGATCTCTGCACTTCACGAAGCAGGGTTTGAAATTGCGATTGAATCCAACGGTACATTGGCTGTGCCGCGCTCGATCGACTGGATTTGTATTAGCCCGAAAGCAGGAAGCGAAACAGTTCAGCGGTCAGGCGATGAATTGAAATTGGTCTGGCCGCAATCGGGGAGTGATTGGGAAGCGATGCAGGAGTGGGATTTTGCCAATCATTTGCTGCAACCGATGGACGCTCGCCTGGATCAGGCCGCCAATGACGACAATCTAAAAAGTGCAATTGCTTTTGTTCAAGCTCACCCGAAATGGCGCTTGTCTCTGCAGACCCACAAGATTTTGGGGCTGGCCTGATTTGTTCGTGCTGAAAGTGATTCCGGTTTAAGCGCTTTATTTTTCCGCGCCAGTTGTACCTGATTAGCCCTCACTATTTCCGGCATCTTCATCAGAAGCGGTTTTTTCAGCAGTATCCTCTTCTTTGGAGTTTTTCGCATCAGCGCGGTCGCTGTTAAGCATATCGTCGGTAGTTTCCTGAGCATCGACATTAAGCATGTCGTCGCTGATTGTACCGTCAAGAACATCAACTTCATCCATACGGGTTTCGGTTACCGTATCACTTTCCGGAGCTTCCGGGTCGCCCGAACAAGCTGCGATGGAAAAAAGGGCAATCGCCATAGCCGAAGTTTTGAGGGCGGAAGTTTTGATCAATTTTGTCATGATTATTCCTAGTCTTCTTTCATTCGTAATAACGCGTCACACGACTTTATCAATTGCAGCAAGAAAATCAGGAGCGGCTTTCTTTAATGCTGCGTCAAAATCTTCCATAGTGGCATCAATGCCCAATTGTTTCAGGCTAGTTACCGGATATTCGCTGATACCACAGGGAATAATACCGCCAAAATGGCTGAGATCCGGATCAATATTCACTGAAAACCCGTGCATTGTTACCCATTTGCGAATGCGAATACCAATGGCACCGATTTTCGCTTCCTCCCCCTGCGGTGTGTCGCACCAGATGCCGACCCTTCCCTCGACAGCCCGTGCATTGACACCAAATTCGGCCAAAGCACTGATGACCCAGCCCTCCAACGCATGGACAAAATTACGAACATCGGCTTTCCGCTTTTTCAGGTTCAGCATCACATAGCCCACGCGCTGACCCGGCCCATGATATGTATGACGTCCACCGCGTCCGGTTTCAAAAACCGGAAACTGCTGACTGAGTAATTCCGCGGGATTGGCACTTGTCCCGGCGGTATAGAGTGGAGGATGTTCCAGCAGCCATATAAGCTCGGGCAGTTCGCCAGCATGAATGGCTGCATTGCGCTGCTCCATTTCGGCCAGGGCATCCGGATAGGCGACTCGGCTATTGGTTTTGCGCCATTCAATGTCGGATAAATTGTTCATAAAAATTCCGTGCACAATTGGCGCGCCGGTGGCAAGAGTGGGCCAATGAAATTCCAAGCTAAGGGTTGAATCGATGAAGCTCAATTACATGCAATGCTGGAACGGAGCGATGGCGATTTTCCGTGATCATAAAGAAGCGATTCTAGCGATAGCAGGGGTCTTTGTGTTTTTGCCGACCTTGTTAATGGCGCAGTTCGTCGGACAACCTGCTATAGATGGAGGTGAGGACCTGAACGCGGTTGCAGCAGCTTACTCGGCCCATTTTAGCCAAAATGCGGTGGCGATCATCCTGTCTAATCTGTTGATCAGTTTTGGCGGATTTGTGATATTTATGACAGTCGCTCGTTCGCATAGCGGCACTGTAGCTGATGATTTAAGCAAGGGGCTGCGGTTATTTGTAATCTTTCTGCTCGCCAATATCCTGACTGGCTTGGCAACTTTTGCAGGTTTCATGCTGTTGATCATTCCCGGAGTTTATATCGCATGCCGGCTGGTACTGGTGCCGATAATTATTGCCGATCAGGGCGAGAGAAATCCGCTGGAGTCGCTAAAAACCAGTTGGTACATGACAAAAGGTAACGGTTTTTCAATTCTGTTATTTATTCTTATCATCGCTATTGTCGGGGCCATCACGGTTAGCGTGGCCCAAATGATTGTCGGAGTGATCGTTGGTATCGCCACAAGTGGCGAGGGCTGGGCATTGATCGATAATCTCGTATCGGCCCTTGGCAGCACGGCTCTTCAGCTTCTGTTTACATTGATCATCGCATCAATTTATGATCAATTATCTCAAAATAATTCACAGGTTGGAGATGTTTTTAGCTGACGGAATAATCGGCACATGTCGCCCGGCATCCATTGGTAGATGTCCACTAAGGCGCGGGTCGGTAGCTATCTCGATCTCGCGTTTATATGCAGTAAAGCCCACGCGTTCATAAAAAACAGGTGCGCGGGGCGAATCATTGGTACAAGTATGTAGCCAGACCCGTTTAATCCCGTCTTTCCAAGCGCGTTCCAGTGTCTGAGCCATCATAATGCTGCCCCGGCCTTTGCCATTCATTTCCGGGATTAGTCCGAAATAAGATATTTCGCATTGCTCTGGCTGGCTAAAGTCCAGTTCCACGAATCCCACAGTATTCCCATCGTACATCGCTTTGAAAATCTTTACATTGGGATCGTGGATTGCCGAACGCAACTCATCATCGGTTAGCAATAATCTGCCAAACCACAGCCAGTCATCGCCCACCTGCCGGAACAATTTTCTATATTCTTCCAGATCAGGACGGTCCCAGGCCATTAAGGTTAAATCGGTTTTATTGCCAAAAATCTCGGGTTTTTGGGTCATTTCGAAATATGTGACGACAGCTGCGAGTTTACCGTCAGGGACTTTACTTATAGTTACCGGATTATCGCCCATAGGCTGATCAGCTCCACTTTGCTTCGGGTGGCAGGCTCATCAATATCGCATCGACATTGCCCCCGGTTTTCAAACCAAATGTAGTCCCGCGATCATATACAAGATTAAACTCTGCATAACGACCGCGCCAGATAAGCTGTTGCTCTTTTTCATCTTCGGTAAACGGTAAGCCCATGCGCCGCCGCACAAGCAAAGGGAAAATGTCAAGGAAAGCCAGACCAACATCTTTCGTAAATGCGAAGTGTTTCTCGAAATCATCGTCTGATTCGAGTTCCAGATGATCGTAAAAAATGCCGCCAACACCGCGATGAACTTCCCGGTGGGGAATATAAAAATAGTCATCTGCCCATTTTTTATATTCCGGATAATAATTCGGATCATGATGGTCACACGCCTGTTTTAACCGTGCGTGAAACGCCTCCGTGTCCTCTTCATAAGGAATTGGCGGGTTGAGGTCGGCCCCGCCGCCAAACCAGCGCTTTGTAGTGCACAGAAACCGGGTGTTCATATGAACTGCGGGAACATGGGGATTGGCCATATGCGCGACAAGACTTATGCCGGTCGCAAAAAAGTGCGGATTTTCAGCTGCTCCGTGAATGGATTTAGCGAATTCCTCGCTAAATGTACCGTTGACGGTTGAAATGTTCACACCGGCTTTTTCAAAAACTTTGCCTTTGATTACACCGCGGACACCGCCGCCGCCCGGGCTGCCATCGGGATCTTTACGATCCCATGATAAATAATCAAAGTGGGCGTCACTCCCTGCCTCAATTTCGATTTTTTCAAATTCTGCACAAATATCATCGCGCAGTTTTGCAAACCATGCCTGTGCGCGCAATTGCTGATCATCCAGAGGCTTGTCATTTTCTGGAGCAGGGGGATGTACTGTCATGAAGGGAATTGTCCTGTCTGTTTTAATGCTTCGCCCAGTGCCATGCCCGTAGAAACGGCAAGGTTCAATGAGCGCATACCATTTTTCATCTTTATAGTGATTCGTTCATCCGCGCGTTGATTAACATCAATGGGTACGCCGCTACTTTCCGATCCGAACAACAGAATATCATCCGGTTGAAACGCAAATTCATGGTAGCCTGTCTGAGCCTTGCTCGTGAGCAATATGATCCTGGCCGATTGTGAATCAGCATAAGCCAAAAATGCGTCCCAATCCGCATGTCGTGTAAAATCAACATGGTCAAAATAGTCCATACCTGCGCGTTTCAAGCTGCGGTCACTAAACGGAAATCCACACGGCTCGATGATATCGACAGCGACATCAAGGCAGGCGCATGTCCTTAGAATCGTTCCTAAATTTCCGGCAATATCGGGTTGATACAGGGCTACTCGCATGATGTGTCCAGCATGGGGTTGTTTATAATGTTCGGTCAATCAAAAATTGACTGTTGGCAAACCATAGTATTCGAGGCTATCAGGCGCGCAAATCACTGTCAGTTGAAACTTATTAAGCGTTTTGTTTGAATTGGCAGGCAGGGATAAGAAACAAACGTAAGGGCATGTTTGCATGGCTAGTCTTGATACCGCGGTTGAACCAGATGATTCAGCCGTTCTGGAACCTGAAATCGGTGGCGTCCGGCGCCGGGATTTTATTAACATCGCGGCAGTGAGTTTTGGCGGAGTTGGCGTTGTTGCTACCGTTTTTCCACTGGTGAACCAGATGAACCCAAGCGCAGATGTTCTGGCGCTTTCATCAATTGAAGTCGATATTTCGGCCATTGAGCCGGGTCAGGCGATCAAGACCAGTTGGCGTAAGCAACCTATTTTTATTCGTAACCTGACCCCCGCAGAGATTAAAGCAGCTAATACAGTTGATGTTTCGAATCTTCGTGATCCAGAAACTTTGGCCGATCGGACATTACCCGGTAAGGAAAACTGGTTAATCACCCTGGGCGTTTGTACCCATCTTGGCTGTGTTCCTCTTGGTGCAGCACAGGGCGAAGTCAAAGGCGAGTTTGGCGGCTATTTTTGTCCATGCCATGGTTCGCACTATGATACGGCAGGGCGAGCACGTAAAGGCCCGGCACCGACCAATTTGGAAGTGCCGGAATATAGTTTTCTATCAGATACTGTCGTGAAAATCGGCTAGGGGCAAGAAAAGATGAGTTTTCCTTGGGCAAAGCAATATAAGCCAACGACCGGATTTGGTCAGTGGATGGACGAGAGACTGCCGGTCGGCCGGATGGTGTATAACAGCCTTGGTGCTGGTTATCCGGCGCCTCGCAATCTCAACTATATGTGGAACTTCGGTTCCATAGCCGGTTTTTTTCTGGTCGTTCAGATTGTAACCGGTATAATATTAGCGATGCATTATGCTGCCAATGCAGCCATCGCATTTGACTCCGTTGAACACATCATGCGTGATGTAAACAGTGGCTGGATGATCCGCTATGCCCATGCCAATGGTGCAAGCTTTTTCTTTATTGCTATCTATTTGCATATCGGCCGTGGTCTTTATTATGGTTCTTATAAAGCCCCGCGCGAGATGATCTGGTTGCTTGGCGTTGTTATATATTTACTCGCCATGGCGACTGCCTTCATGGGCTATGTGCTTCCTTGGGGTCAGATGAGCTTTTGGGGCGCAAAAGTGATTACCGGCTTGTTCGAGGCCATCCCGATTGTGGGTAAGCCGATCCAGGAACTGCTCCTTGGTGGTTTTGCACCTGATAATGCGGCGTTGAACCGGTTTTTCTCACTCCACTATCTATTGCCGTTTATCATTGCCGGTGTTGTTATCATGCACATCTGGGCATTGCATATTCCGGGGTCGAGTAATCCGACAGGCGTTAATGTTAAAGGTGAGCAGGATACTATTCCTTTCCACCCTTTTTATACCGTTAAAGATGGCTGGTTCCTTGGTTTGGCTCTGATCTTCTTTACGGCTATGATGTTCTTCATGCCCAATGCTCTGGGTCATGCTGATAACTATATTCCGGCCAATCCGCTTTCTACTCCGGCGCATATTGTTCCTGAGTGGTACTTCTGGCCATGGTACGCCATACTGCGCGCCTTTACTTTTGACTTCTTGTTCATTCCGGCAAAATTACTGGGTGTATTGGCGATGTTCTCAGCCATATTGGTCTGGTTCTTCCTGCCATGGCTCGATAAATCACCAGTTCGCTCGGGTGACTATCGGCCAAAGTTCAAGAAATTCTTTTGGTTTGGTTTAATCCCTTGCGTCGCGGTGCTTGGCTATTGCGGCGGGGCGCCAGCGGAAGAGCCGTTTGTCATGATGAGTCAGATTGCGGGTGCTTATTATTTTGCACACTTCCTGATCATTCTGCCGCTGCTGTCACGGATTGAAAAACCCGAGCCGCTGCCAAATTCGATCACCGAAGCGGTGACCGGCAAACCACTAAAACAAACCAGCTAAGTAACAGGGATCTGGGTAATGGTAAGATTTTTCGGTATATTGATCGGTTTGTTCTTTACTGGGATGCTGGTCTATTCATTTGGACGAGGCGCAGTGGAGTATATTTCCAATCCGCCAGTAAAGGCTGTGGAATATCAATTCCACGAAGAGCCAAAAGACGTTTCGTTCGCAAGCGATGGTCCGTTTGGTAAATTTGACAATCAACAACTGCAACGTGGATTTCAGGTTTACAAAGAGGTTTGTGCAGCTTGTCATTCCATTCGTCTGGTAGCGTTTCGCAATCTTGCGGAACTTGGTTATACCGACGATGAAGTAAAGGCTATCGCTGCAAACTGGCCTATTGAAACGCCAGCTATTGATCCTGAAACTGGTGAAGCATCTACTCGTCCATCAATTCCGGCGGATAAGTTTCCTCTCGCTTTTGCAAATGATGTTGCGGCTGCTGCAGCTAATAATAACGCCATCCCGCCTGATCTTTCGCTGATGACCAAAGCACGTGAAGGTGGCGCGCCTTATATCTATTCGTTGCTTACAGGTTACACCGACCCACCAGCGGCGTTGCCAGAAGCCAATCGCCCTGGTCCCGGACTGCATTACAACCCTTATTTTGCGAACTTGAATATCGCTATGGCACCGCCGATCACTGGTAATGATCAAGTGACATATTCTGACGGAACTAAGGCTACTGTTTCGCAAATGGCAAAAGACGTTTCGGCATTCCTGATCTGGACCGCTGAACCTTCATTGATCAAACAAAAGCAGACTGGCTGGGCCGTGATCGGGTTTTTGTTGCTAGCGACTATTCTGGCTTTCCTGTCTTACAAAACAATCTGGGCAGACCTGAAAGCCCAGAAGAAGAAAAAAGCTGCATAAAGCTTTCGTAATATAATATATAAAAAGGCCCGCCAGATGGTGGGCCTTTTTTTTAACTAAGCTATTCTATCCCGGTTATTATCTCAGCTGTAATTCGGTGCATTTATCAGTCTCGGGGATTGAGGACGCGGTAGTATATATTCAGATTTTACCAGCGCTTCCCATATTAACTCTCTATAACCTATTGCTGTTCACTTTGATCAGTTCTTGAAATCGGATTGCAATAGTGAGCCAGTCGTTTGATAACGGAGAAGTCAAAAGCAACTATTTCGTTACTCGTGAACCGCGGATACGAAAGCTAGTGAAAATAGAGATTCTTATAGTTCCCGCAATTACAGCTATGGTTCGTAACCTTCTCACTTTTGGCCTTCGTGCCGCTACGTCGAGCTAGCGGCCCGGATTCGCAAAATTAAATGTATTGTTTTTAGCTCGCCAAAACACCATCCACAGCCTTTTTCCATCCAGCAATACGGGCGCTATGTTGCGTTGCCTCAATTGCGGGATGATAGGTTTCAAAACCCGCTATCATAACAGAAGCATCCTGTAGTGTCTCATAAGCCCCGCAGCCAACCGCCGCGAGCATGGCGGCGCCTAGCGCGGTTGTTTCAATAAAATCGGGCCGTTCAACTGGAATATTCAGTATGTCTGAGAGGTCTTGCACCATCCAGTCATTGGCAACCATGCCGCCATCAATGCGTAGGTTTTGCCAATCAGTCCCATCAGCAGAAAAAGCCGTTTTAAGATCGTGGCATTGATAGGCCATTGCTTCTAGCGCGGCTCGGATAATATGTGCCTTTGTAGTTGAGAAGTTGAGGCCTGAGATAGTCGCCGTAGCATCTGCTTTCCAATAGGGTGCGCCAATGCCGGAAAGTGCAGGAACCAGATAAACCCCGCCATTATCCTTAACCGACCGGGCCAGCTCTTCACTTTCACCGGCATATTTGATTAAACCTATTTTGTCGCGAAGCCATTGTATTAAACTGCCGGCTACGAAAACAGACCCCTCCAGCGCATAAATACGCTGTCCATTAAGTTGATATAGCACGGTGGAAAGTAGACGGTTCTTGGAATGGGGCGGTTTCACTCCGCTATTGGTCAGAATAAACGCGCCGGTACCAAAGGTCGCTTTCGTCTCGCCTTCGCTAAAACAGGCTTGCCCGATTGTAGCGGCCTGCTGATCTCCGGCAGAACCACATATTTTTATGGGTGCGCCGAATAACTCTTTACATGTTTTGCCTAAGTCTCCCGCACAATCCACGATGGCTGGCAATGTTTTGCGCGGAATATCAAAAAGAGCCAGTAATTCATCATCCCAATCCGTTCTGTCCAAGGCCATTAGCATTGTACGACTGGCATTGGTGGCATCGGTGATATGATGGCCGCCGGTTAAGCGATATATAAGATAGGATTCAATCGTTCCGAAAGCCAGATTGTCCCCCACTGCTGCTACTTCAGGTTTGTTTTGAAGTATCCAACTGATTTTGCTGCCCGAGAAATAGGGATCGAGCAGCAATCCTGTTTTTGACTGTATAGTCGGTTCCAGATCTTTTGCTTTTAGAGCGTTGCACATATCAGCAGTCCGGCGATCCTGCCAAACAATCGCTTTGCATAAAGGCTCCCCGGAGCGCTTGTCCCAAGCGACAATAGTTTCACGCTGATTGGTAATGCCAATAGCGGCGATTTTTTCTGCTCCGCCAGCTTGCTCAATCATCTTTTGGCAACAGAGCAGCGTCTTCGTCCAGATTTCCGCGGCATCATGCTCGACCAGACCTGTCGCGGGGTAATATTGCTGTAGTTCTTCCTGCTGCGATCCACGTAATTTGCCATCAATGCCAAATAGCATGGCTCGCGTTGAGGTTGTTCCTTCATCAATTACCAGAATTAGCTGTGCAGCCATAATAGCGCTCCCATATGAGGGCTCACGCTAATTACTCGCTCGTAAAAGGCAAGGGTAAGCTATGATGGGGGGACAACAACTGACAGTGAAAAAAACCTCCGGCGCCAGTCAGTAACTGAAAGCCGGAGGCTGAGTATCCGCTAGATAGGATAAATGCCTATCTGCCTATAATTTTACAGATATATTAGCGGACCAGGCTAAGCACGCCCTGCTGCGATTGATTGGCCTGAGCCAGCATTGCGGTGGATGCCTGGCTTAATATCTGTGATTTGGCCAATGCAGTGGTTTCTCCGGAAAAGTCTACGTCTTCAATGCGTGACCGCGATTCCGTCATGTTTGTCACTCGTCCAGTCAGATTGGAAATAGTCGCCTGCAGCCGGTTTTGCGATGCACCCAGAGACGCTTGAGCAGTGGTCACGGTATCCATTGCTGCAGTTAGAGTCGCCAGAGCCGCTGTAGCGCCTGCTGCAGTGCTGATATCAAGTGTATCGACAGCCAAACTTGTTGCCGTAACATCGGCAAGGTTAATAGCTACATTTTGGCCTGCCGCGGTACCGGTCTGAATGTTAACTATGGGGGTACTACCATCCAGCAAGGCAACATTATTAAACTCTGTCCGCGTTGCGACATCCCCAATTTGCAAGATCAAAGCCGCGACTTCAGTCTGAAGATTGACGCGATCACCGGCAGATAAAGTACCGTTAGCAGACTGAACAGATAGCTCGCGCATACGTTGCAGCATGTTGTTAATTTCTTTCATGCCGCTTTCTGCGGTCTGAGCCAGCGAGATACCGTCATTAGCATTGCGGATGGCCATATTCAGACCGCGAACTTCAGCAGTCATCCGAGTGGAAATGGCGAGGCCAGCGGCATCATCGCTTGCATTATTGATACGCCGCCCAGTGGACAACCGCTCAATGGACTTAGCAAGGCTCATTTCTGCACTATTGGCTGCGCGGTTGGTACGCATGGCTGCCACGTTGGTTCCGATAATCGTCATATTATTTTCCTTTCAAAAGCAGATGAGTCGCCCAAAAATAGAAATAGTGGCGGTCTCATCCACAAAAACGGAGCCGTTGAAGATTGCTTTAGCGGTTAGTTTTTAGGGCCCGTAGAGAGTGCCAATAAAATGGCAGGGCGTCAGCGATTTGGCACAGAAAAGTCATTAAATTGGCTTTGCGTCCAAATGAAATCTCTAACCATCTGTAAAATAATGAGAAATATTAACTCTGTAAATTGGCACAGCGCTTGCGAACCTATTGTTTAGCTGAGCTTTCTTGTTTCAGCAGCGGCTATTTTTAGGACCAGTAAACGGGAAAAATGATGACCTCAATTAAATGCGCGGTACGTAAAATATATTCTCTCCTATACGCAAATCCGTTTCATAGTAATTGCGGGATCAATTCTCGCGCCGTTCTCGTCACAGGCTCCCCCATACTGGTCGGGGTGAGCTTTGGCCTACCGCTGTGCGTCAATTCGCAAATATCACGAAACCCTTTGGTAGTGAAGCGATGCACAGCGGACTTGGCTGTTGGGGAAGTATCGTGAAAGCCATCAACAGTTCGCAATTAATGATAATGCGACAAGCTATTATCGCACAAAATGATATATTGAAAAAAGCCGCCTCTGCTCCTTCCGGTACAGTTGCTACCCCATCCCAGCCAGTATTCAGTGATGCTTTGAAATCTGCAATTGGAGATGTCAGCAAATTGCAGCACATATCTGGTGACATCACGCGTGAGTATACGTCAGGCCAGAGTAACGAAGTTGCTAAAGTGATGATAGCCAAGCAAAAAGCTTCACTCGGATTCGAATTGACGCTTCAGGTTCGCAATAAGCTGATCAAAGCATATCAAGACATCATGACCATGCCGGTGTGATATGAACGAACTCAGCCTTACCACTAACGATCAGATCTCTGACCCAGAGAAAGGGCTAACGCGGGTTGTTCCAATGAATGCCTTTGCATCCGGTGTGGATTGGCGAGACCGTTTGCGTGGTCTGGCAACGCAGCCTGCTATCATGCGTGCTCTTCCATTGCTTGGTTTGCTAACTGTCGTGGTGGCTGCCGGAGCCTTGTGGCTGGCATTACGGGAACCGCCGCAGCGCGACCTGTTCAGAGGGCTACCTGAAACGGATAGGGCCGCCGTTGCCGAAGCGTTAAAGCAATCTGATATTTCGTTTGATTTTAACGATACTACCGGGGCGTTGACCGTTGCGGAGAGCGACTACCACGAAGCCAAGCTATCGCTTGCCGCACAAGGGTTGCCCAAATCGTCGCCTGATGGTGACAGCTTGATTTCGTCTATGCCCATGGGCGCGAGTAGAGCAGTTGAAAACGAGCAACTACGCAGCGCTCGCGAGCTTGATTTAGCGCGGACCATAGAGGCTATGGATAATATAGTTTCGGCCCGGGTGCTTTTAGCTGTTGAACCGCCAAGCATATTTGTACGCGACCGATCAAAGCCATCTGCGTCGGTGATGCTAAATCTTGCTAGCGGAACACCGCTTACCGAAGCACAAGTGCAATCCATCATCCATCTTGTCGCTAGTTCAATTCCAGGCCTATCTGCCGATGCGGTAAGCGTTGTCGATCAAAATGGTCGGTTGATGTCCCGACAAGGCGATACAGGGTCCTCTGCTCAGGTAGAACGACACTTGATGGTGCAGGCGCAGGTCGAGGAACGGTATCGGCGAACCATATCATCATTATTAACTCCGATGATTGGCGCTGAGAATTTTACTGCGGAAGTTACTGCAGAAATGGACTTTTCCGAAAAGCAGGCCACTCGTGAAAGCTTTCCCAAAGAAGGCGCGCGGATCAGGTCCGAGCAAGGAAGCTGGTCCAGTGAACCAGGTGAGAAAGCAAGCTATGGCATCCCGGGGGCATTATCTAATCGTCCGCCAGAGGGTCCTGAATTAACTGATGGTTTTCAGGATGGTAAGGACCAGACGGATAAAGAAGAAATCAGCCGAACTTCTGAGAAATTTGCTCGCCGATTTGAATTGGACCGTGAAATATCGGTCTCCAAAGAGGCTGCCGGTTCGCTTAGTCGCTTGTCCGTTGCAGTCGCTTTGCGCTCACCAGTGGGAAGCAATCAGCGTTCCGAAGAAGAATTATCAGCTGTCGAAGCTTTGGTGAAGGGGGCAATCGGTTTTCAAGCGCAACGCGGAGATGTCGTTGCGATAGAGGCCCGTCCATTCATGCCGGTGGAAGTGGTAACACAAAACTGGTGGGAAGCGAGTTGGGTTTCCTTGATGGTCCGCAATCTCTCCGCATTATTCGTGGCGCTAGCATTGGTTTTTGGGATTGGACGTCCGTTACTCAAAAAATTCCGGTCGGACAAAACGAAGCTGTCAACTGAACAGCAACTGGAGCTGGCATCCGATCTGGATGAGGAAGTTGCCCATGCCAATAGGCGGCAGACTCCACCTGTTCGTCCAGTATCTCTGGATATGATTAGTTCAGCAGATGGTTATTCGGAACGAGCCGCGCTTATTCAGAACTTCGTGCGCCAAAACCCCGATCATGCGGCGCTGACTGTGCAGGATTTGCTTGCAGAAGATCAGACGGAAGGGGAAGCTGTCGATGGTTGAATCTGTCGTTAATGAAAAGAACGAGCCCCAGATAATATCGACTGTAACAGATGTTCAGGAGCATCATTTGTCCGGGCGTCAAACAGCAGCGATATTATTGATGATTTTCGGGGAGGATGAAGCCGCCGATATTCTGTCACGCCTGCTACCTGATGAAGTCCAGGGACTTGGCGAGGCGATGTTTGAGATTCGCAACGTCACCGAAGAAGAGGTCAATCTTGTATTTGACCGCTTCGTTGAACGGGCGCGCAGTCGTACGACTGTCGGTTATCGCGCAGACAAGCAAATTCAAAACATGTTCAATAAAGCACTGGGGCCCAGCCGGGCAGCAAATATGTTGTCTCGGGTCCGGCCACAGCAAAACTGTGCGGAATTGAACCAATTAAAATGGATGACGGCAGAAGAAGTTGTCGAGATGATAGCGGATGAACATCCACAGTTGATGGCAGTAGTCTTATCATTTCTTGATCCGGAAATTGCAGGGAAGGTGCTTCAGAAACTGGACGCTGATATTCAGGATGATGTTGTTTTTCGTGTCGCATCTATGGGTGCTATCAGCGCAAATGCTGTATCCGATATTGAATCATTATTGTCGAAACAGGTTCAGAAACCCGGTGTGATAATCGGTTCTCGTGCAGGTAACGCCAGTGACGCCGCTGCTATCATGAACAATGTCGAAAAACCGGCGGAACAACGGATCATAAAAGCGCTACTTAAGCGTGATAAGTCGATGGCGCGGGCAATCGAAGAAGAAATGCTTGTTTTTTCTGATCTTATCGCTCTTGAAGACAAAAGTCTGGGCACGCTTATCCGGTCTGTTGAGAATCCGGTATTGCTTTTGGCTATCAAAGGTGCGGAAAGCAGTCTGGCAAAAAAGATGTTCGCTTGCATGTCCAAACGTGCTGCGCAGTCCATTCAGGATGAACTGGCGGAAATGGGGCCAGTTTCCAAAGATGATGTAATCATTGCACAGAAACAGATAGTCGCGCTCGCCCGATTAATGGCCGAAGAAGGCACAATTATACTGAAAGGGCATAGTGATGACTTTGTATGATCATGGGCCCGATCACAATTTTGTATCCATGCAAGAGTCGGATAATCTGTTTGTAGCTGGCACGTGGCAAACGGGCGAACCGGGCTTTAATCCCAAATTCGCTCTAGCCGTTCATCAGGTAGATCAGGAAGTCGATGATAGTGGTGAGATTGACTGCGAGGAAGACAGTCCTCTTGCCTCAGACGCAACGCTTCTGAAAGTTGCCGAGGCTTATTCACAAGGATATCTTAATGGGCAGCAAGCAATTGCCGTTCAGCTTGACGAGAGTGAGGAAAGACAGAAGGCTCTCGCACAAGCCATAAGCCGGTTGAAACCGGTTGATGAAGCCAAGCTGGCGAAACAGCTTTGGGAAGCGGTGTTGTCGTTGTTTCGGCAAGCAGTTGGAAATGCGAAAATCGATGACGCGCTAATGCAACAGCGATGCGAAGAGGCGGTGAAATCCATTGATAGTGAACGGGGCGAGTCATGTTTGTACGTCGCGCCAGCTGATGTCGAATTCCTGCGATCATATGATTGTGCCATTCCGATCGTAGCGGATCCTGAACTGTTGCCCGGTTCGGTGTATCTGGATTCTGAATCAGGCCAGCTTACCTCTGGCACCTTATCGATTGAGCAGGACATTGCATCGCGCATCGGACTGGATGGCGGTGCGACATGTTGAAACTGGACTATGATCGGCTATCTCGTCTTTTGATTGAGACTGGCGAGATCACACCTGGGCCTGTGAAATGGGGGAAGGTGAAGTCATGTTCAGCAGGTTTGCTGCGGGTTAGCGGTTTTGATTACCCGATCGGATTTGGTGCCGAAATCAGTTCAGAAGATGGCCGGAATATTGGTGCCGAGGTTGTCGGTTTTGATGGCGCGATGACAACCCTTGCCCCTTTTGATGAACATGCGGCTATACGGGTAGATGCGCTGGTAAAACCTATGGCAAATGCAGCGGAGATTGATGTCGGTTCTGGTTTGATTGGCCGGATTATTGATCCTCTGGGCAATCCGATGGATGATATGGAGCCCATCATCGCAGAATCGGGATGGCCCCTGATGGGCCGGAAATCCAACATCATTCATCGCGGACGCATCACGGAGCCGCTGGATGTTGGAGTTCAGTCGATTAACGCGCTCCTACCGCTGGGCTGTGGTCAACGGGTCGCTGTTGTCGCCGGGTCGGGCGTGGGAAAAACTGTTCTAATGCAGCAACTTAGCTCTTCTTCCCAGGCCGATGTGATTATCGTAGGGCTAATCGGGGAACGGGCGCGGGAAGTGAGCGATTTTATTACTGCGAGCCGGAACAGCGGGATCGCGAAAAAGATGGTCATCGTTGCCGTTCCTGCCAATCACAGCCCGATTTTACGAATAAAAGCGGCTCAGCGCGCAGCCGCTATCGCCGAATATTTCCGGGATCAGGGCAAAAATATTTTGTTGATGATTGACAGTCTGACACGGGTTGCCCACGCGCAACGCGAAATAGGATTGGCTGCGGGTGAACCGCCGACGATTAAGGGTTATCCGCCCAGTGCAATTGCCCTGATACCGCAATTGCTGGAGAGGGCCGGGAGGGATACCGTGTCCGGCGGATCAATCACTGCAATTTACACTGTACTTGCCGATGGCGATGATCTTGATGATCCGATTGTCGATGCCGCGCGCGCTATTGCCGACGGGCATATCATATTGTCGAGGGAGCTGGCGGAGCAGGGGGTTTATCCTGCCATTGATATTGGCAAGTCAATCAGCCGCGTCGCTCAGGATATTATCGGCAGGGATCATGCAGCAGCACTACAGAACTTTCGATCCTTGTGGAGCTGTTACGCGGAAAACCGCGATCTGATTTCGATGGGGGCCTATCGCGCAGGGAGTGATGATCTGTTGGATCAGGCCATAGCGCGTCGCTACGATCAACTAGAGTTTATGAAACAAGCGGTTAACGAGAAGGTCAGCCGTAGCCGCTCTGTAGAGAAACTGGTCCGGGAGTATGGCGAATGACCCGACATATCCGGTCAAAGCAACGTATCCTCACCATTTGCAAGGTGAATGGCAAAATGACGGAGCGCGATTATCTGCGCGCGCGCAAGGATATCGTAAAAAGAGAAGCGTCCCGCGATCAACTTGGCGTCATGACGAAGCAGATGCTGGATATGGGCGGCTGTCTTTCGTCTGCAACGCTCGCGGCAAAGATGGAGTTTGGCCATCGGCTCATCTCTCTCAATCAGCATCAGAAACAGCGTATCGCGCAGGATGAGAAAGCAGCCGCGATGCTTTTATCTAAAGCACATTTATCAAAACAGCAGGAAGAGCAAGCAGCACAGAGTCTGCGGGCTACAACGAAATCTTTTGAAAACCGGCAACAGCAAAACCAGCCGGTGAGGACGAAAAGCCGTCATTTTGATAACAGGGAAGGGTAACAATATGAACGGTCTTGTCCAATTGACGCCGAAGTCCACGGCTTCTCCATTGAAATCACAGTCTATTCTGTCTGAAGATGAGCAGATTTCATCGAGTTTTTCCAATGCTTTTATCGACGCATCAATCAATGAAACCGCCAATAGCGCCACCAATATAGTTACGGCTGGTGATGGCATTGAAAGTGGGATTGACCAAAAGCTAGTGGAAAATAGCGAAGAGAATATTACCAATGACAGACCGGTCATTGAATCAGCGATAAGCGAAGAACCAGAGCCATTGAAACCGGATGTGGAATTGGCTTTACTCTCTGTCGTAGAGTCCAAAAAACCGGAAGTCTTTATTAAACCACGCGCAGGAGTCGAAGGGGAATCCGTAACTGGAGCCTTTCTTGAAACTGCTCCTATATCTGCGCCTATTTCCAAAGTAGCATCCGCTATCGCCAGTCCGGATCAATTGACGGCGGAAATCGTAGTATCACAAGGAGGAATAGAAGAAGATACAGCAGCGCAAGACAAATTATTGCAGCGTAGCACGCATATTCCGTCGCCGCTGGTTCGCGATGCTTCGATCAAAGATAAACCTGTAGCGATAACCGAGCAGCTGCCTTCAAAAGCCGCACGATCACTGGCTGAAGTTCCTGCGAAAGCCAGCGCAATGGAGCAAAAAATATTTACCGCGCTCGCATCAGATGATTTGGCGCCGGATGAATTCGCGCCAGTTGAAGAGGCATCATTACGTGTCGTGCGGTCCGGACCCGCCCAGTTAGTAAATGTCAATGTGTCGGCAGCGACCATCAACGATACCGCGATGACGCAAAACGCTGCTGCTTCATCAGCCATGTCCCCCGCACCATTGTCACCAATGGCTGTGTCCTCCACACTATTGCCTCCCTCGAATATGTCAGCACCTGTTTCTGCGCCGGTTCCGACGTTTGCACCGACATTGAATATGGATACGGGCAATGAATGGGTCTCCAGATTAAGTCAGGATATAGGCCAGCTATCGGCCGAAAAACCGGAATTGAATTTTCAGCTCAAGCCCGAACATCTGGGAAAATTGTCTATCAAAATCACAGCAGGTGCCGCGGGTGATATTGTTCGGATGGAAGCAGAAAATGGAAACGTTAAAGCGCTGATAATCAGTTCGCAAACCCGGTTGGAACAGGATATCCGGCTGTCGGGACTGAAACTCTCGCGCGTTGATGTTGTGGTGCAGGATGATGCACAGTTTGACCAAGGGTCCGGCCCGCGCGACGACGGATCGGGTAACCGTGCCACGGGTGAAAACTTGTTACAGGACGCGCAACGACAAGATCAGTCACCCAAATCCCGATCACAAGGCTTTTCGGCGGAGGCGGATATGCTCGCGCAAAATGATCGGAGTGCCACTGCCGCCACTTCCCAGCATTACGGCGCACGATACGCCTGATCCTTACATAAAATTGGAGAATACCTATGGCTGACGCCGAGAAAGCTGAACCTGTGCGCTCTAAACAGGGCCGACATATAAAGAAAAAGGCAATGGCCGTTCTATTGCTAACTGTGCTTGGCGCTGGCGGCGTGGCCGTTGGCTATTTTGCAGCAAATGGTTTTCAACCGTTAAATATGTCCGGTGAAGTGGAAATGCCCAAACTGGTGGCAAAGGAAGGCCGGTCGATAGATCCTGTGGTTATGACCACCAAACCAGCGGCTATAATTTCTAATGAGGGATCAAAGGACCAGATAGAGGAAAGCGCATATAAAGCGACTTATTATCCTATTGAAGATCCCTTTACGACCAATTTGAAAAATAGCGACAGCTTTGCACAGATATCCATTTCTGTAGCGACCTATTATGATGCACAGGTGCTGGACAATATTGCGGAGCATGAAACCGCTATCCGGTCGGCAATTTTAATGTCTCTTGCCGATCAGGAACTGGTAGCGCTTGGCACTCCGCAGGGCAAACGGACGCTGCAGAAGATATTGACCGATGCAATCAATGGCGTGCTGAAAGAAAAGACCGGCTTTGGCGGAGTCGATAATGTGTATTTCACCAGCTTCGTGGTGCAATAATGGCAAAGATTGTTTCATATAGTTTTGCTGAGAAGCCCGCCCATCGTCTGACAGATCTGTCGCCGCTCAGGCGGATATCGGACCGCTATGTTTCGGCCATGGAAAATGCGATTGAACATATTGCCGGTCAGCCCGTTCAAGTCGTTGCGGAAGAGATTGAATTTACGGCATATTCCCGGTGGTCATCGGCGCTTGATACATTGTCCAGCCTGTCGGTTTTCCGCCTTTACCCTTTGCGCGGTACAGTAATATTGCGTCTGGAAGAAGGGATGATTAACCATTTAATCAACGTCTATTTTGGCGGTGCCCCGGCACCTTCTGTGCGGAGGACAAAAGAGGGCTTCCGGCCAACCGAGATGCAGTTGATTGATCGTCTGGCGCCTTCGCTGATAGATCATCTGTGCGATATTTTCTCCGGCTACGGCCCGATGAAACCGGTTTTTCAGCGCCATGAGTCCAGCCCTTCGCTTATCACCGGTTATAAAGAGCAGGAACAGGTGATGCGCCAACCGTTCCGGATCACCGCTGACGCTAAAAATTCGTGGCAAGCTGAATTGATATATTCGTCCGAAGCGGCGGCGAGCGCGATAGAGTTTGTGCAGAACAAGGATATTGAATTACCGGCAGCATCCGATCCGTTCTGGCAGCAGCGGTGGGCGGAAAATCTGAAACAGATATATTTGCCGCTACGCAGCATATTGGCGCAGCCGACTATGCGGATGCCAGAACTTTTCGAGTTAAAACCCGGCGATGTCATCCCGATCACGCCGCAAGCCAACCCGCCATTATTTGTCGCTAATCGCAGATTCGCAACCGGCACATTGGGCGAGAAAAACGGCTGTGCCGCTTTCAGAATAGAACATATCGAACAGGGAGATAAAGGATGAGTGATACAAAGCCTGCTCAGGCAGCGAAAGCCACGAAGAACATAAATAAAGCAAAAGATAGTAAAGCATCTGCCCAAGCTAGTCAGCTACCGGGCCAGCAACCGGTAAAGCAATCCGGAAATAGCGAGAGTAGCCATTACCGCCTATTGGCCGATATTCCTGTGCGGCTGTCTGTCGAGGTGGGTTCGGTCTCCAAGCGTCTGGCCGATATAATGGCGTTTCAGGAAGGCGAGGTTGTCGAACTCGACCGGCAATCGGATGATCTGCTTGACATAAAGGTTAATGGCACGCTGGTCGCCAAAGGAGAGGTCGTCACGATTGATGGGCGCTTTGGTGTACGGATTGCCGAGCTAGCCGATCAATCTGCGGGTTTTCCAGCGGTTGAGAGGCGCTGACAATGGCGGTTTATATTCTAAAGCTGCTGATTTTATTGCCAGTCATGTGCGGGCTGATTTTTGCGGCCTTATGGCTATATCGTAAATATCAGCCCGCATTGATCGAAGGGCAGAAACAGCGCGGCATCAAAATGCTCGAAACACTGCCGCTGGGTAATTTTGCCAAGCTGGTCATCATTGAATTTGGTGGCCGGAAAATTCTTCTATCCGTGACCAGAGGCCGGGTAGAACGGATTGCGGCAAACGACGACGCGTCATGATCCGTTTGATAGCCTTTGGCGTCATGGCCGCACTATTGATGAGTGGTTTTGCCGAACCTGTATTTGCACAGGATGGCGGTTCAGGAGGCTTGGGCAAAGCTCTAGACGAAATTTCGGGCGATGGCAGACCTTTGACCCTGTCGCTCCAGATTTTGCTGCTGATGAGCTTGCTGACCATATTGCCGTCTATCATTTTGATGATGAGCAGTTTTACCCGCATTATCATTGTTTTGTCGATCCTGCGCCAGGCTTTGGGATTGCAGCAGACACCGCCCAATCAGGTGCTGGTCGGGCTATCATTACTTTTGTCATTATTTGTCATGAGTCCGGTTATTGATACCATTAATGTCGATGCCTATTCGCCATTCGGGGAAGGGGACATACCGGTTGAAGAGGCGATTAGTCGCTCTGGCACTGCGCTGCATGGTTTTATGATTAAACAAACACGGCAGTCGGATCTGAAACTGTTCATGGAACTGGCCGATGCTCCGCCGATTGCCAAGCCGGTAGATACACCGTTTACCATCCTTTTGCCCGCCTTTGTGACCAGCGAGTTGAAAACCGCTTTCCAGATAGGTTTCCTGATATTTCTGCCATTCCTGATCATTGATCTGGTGGTGGCGTCAACATTGATGGCACTAGGTATGATGATGTTGTCCCCGACAATTATATCCATGCCGTTCAAGCTATTGCTGTTCGTGCTGGTCGATGGATGGGCGCTGACGATGGGCACTTTGGCCGGTTCTTTTGCGACCTAGCGAGAGGAGACAATATGACTGACAGCAGTGACTTTTTTATTGGTATGGCGCAGCAAACATTGTGGATTACCGCGCTTGCCGCTGCGCCGATACTGGTGCCTGCGCTGCTCGGCGGATTGCTGCTGGGCATGGTTCAGGCAGCAACGTCGATAAACGAAGCAACGCTAAGCTTTGTGCCCAAATTGTTGATCGTGGCGATCATGCTGGGGCTTTTCGGCGGGTCGATCATGTATTTGATCGTTGATTTTACCCGTGACGTTTATGACCGGATACCAGCGCTGCTGGTTTGACAGACTGATATGATCGCGCCCGGATTTGCTGGATTGGAAGAGCAGCTATGGCTGTGGCTTTTCGCTATGATCAGGCCGGGTGCCGCTTTTTTTGCAGCTCCTGTTACGGGCGCGAAAATGGTTCCGGTGCAGTTGCGGCTTATCATCTCTCTAGCGGTCGGAATCGCGGCTGTCGGCGGGTCGGCTATCACATTACCGCAGGACGGGTTGATCAGTATCTCGGGCTTTGCCTTGATTGCCGGAGAGATTGTCATCGGCCTTGCTATCGGTTTTACAATCCAGATCGGCTATGCTGGCGCGTTTGTCGCGGGAGAGACGATCAGTAACGCCATGGGACTGGGTTTTGCTTCGATGTCAGACCCGCAAACAGGGCAATCCACGCCAGTCATCGGGCAGTTTTTGTCGATCATAGCGACGCTTATATTTCTGGCCATTGACGGCCATCTGATCCTCGCCTCCGTCATTGTGCGTAGCTATGAAAACTTGCCTCCGGGTGGCGGTATTCTGTCGGCGGATGCTGCGCTGAGATTGGCCCGGTTTGGCGGCACATTGTTCGTTGCGGGGCTGGCCATTGCCTTTCCTGTCGGATCTGCCTTGCTTCTGGTGCAGATCATCATGGGCCTGCTTGCGCGCTCTGCGCCATCGATGAACCTGTTTGCCGTTGGTTTGCCAGCGACGTTAACTCTTGGGCTGGTGATGCTGGCGATGGCCGCCCCTATGATGATTGACGGCATCGGAAGGACGCTGGTCCAATCGCTGGAATTTAGCGACACTCTGGCGAGTGATGCACAGAATAGCCGATAGGGGGGATAATGGCAGAAGGACCACCGGGCGGCGGTGAAAAAACCGAACCGCCCACACCCAAACGGCTTCAAGACAGCGCGAAAAAAGGCGATGTCCTACAATCAAAGGAGCTGGGCGGGGCGATGATCGTAATTGCCGGAGCAGCGGGATTTGCAATGCTTGGCGATATGCTGGTGGACGGGCTGGCGCAGATGGTAACCAGCGGCTTGACCATCGAACGCAGCGACATTGAACATTTCAATCCCGGTGAGCGGACTTATCGTCATCTGGGCAAGATTATTCTGCCATTTATTGGCCTGTTCTCGATAACTATATTGGCAGCTTTAGCCACGCCGTTACTACTCGGTTCTCTTGGTTTCCGCTGGACAGCGATGAAGCCGAAGGGAGACAAGCTGAACCCGGTAAATGGCCTGAAACGGATGTTCGGGACGCGCGGTTTGATTGAATTAGCCAAATCTTTGGCAAAGGTCGTGCTGCTTGGATTTATCGGACTATGGCTGGTTTATGCGAACCTGCCATATATGTTTGCGATGGGCATGCAGGATGTACGGGCTGCGGTAGGGCAGTTTGCCGATTTGTTCATTATCATCATCATGGTCATGGCCGCAGGATTTTTTATCATAGCCGGAATTGATGTGCCCGCGCAGATGTTTCAGCGCAACAAGCGGCTGCGGATGACTAAGCAAGAGGTCAAAGATGAACATAAGGATATTGAGGGGTCGCCGGAACTGAAATCGGCTTTGCGAAAAAGACAGCAAGAAACCCTGTCCCGATCCGCACGCAAGGCGATGGAAGAAGCGACTGTCGTGCTCAACAATCCCACTCATTTTTCCGTGGTTTTGCGCTATCGGCCCGGCATGGATGCCGTTCCCGTTGTTTTGGCGCGAGGCAGGGATGAAGTCGCGGATGCCATAAGACAATTGGCCGAAGAACGATCGGTACCGATGCTGCAATATCCGATGCTAACCCGCGCGATTTATTTTACGACGCCGGTAGGCGGTGTAATTGACGAGCGGCTGTATGTTGCTGTCGCTACCGTATTGGCGTTTCTGTTCCGGCTTGATGCACAAATTGCCGATGAACTGGACCGGCCCCATGTCGATCTGCCCAAAGAATTACGTTTTAACAGTGATGGACAAAGCGCCGAAGAATAGAGCGAGGAATAACGTCAAAGAATATTTCGAACGTTAATATAAATTTACCGCTGCCCTTGTCGTTTTGAGTTTCATGTTTGATTCAATATCCAATCTCATCGGCTCTGGTACCGGGGTGAATAGCGGGCAGCTTATTGTTGACCTCTTGGCGGCATCTCGTGAACCAAAGGAAGCCATTCTTCAAAACCGCCAACAAGCCAATCGTGCAAAAATTTCGGCACTGGCATCGGCTTCATCATCGCTGGATACATTTACCAATGCGTTGACGGGCTTGCTCAATGGCCGTGCTTTTTCCGGCAATCTGGTGTCCAGCCAGCCATCCTTGGCCACTGTTGGTTTTGTGGATGGCACCCGTCCTCAAGGGCTTCCCGCTACGCTTGAAATATCACAAATAGCGTCAGCTCGCCGGTTGGTGTCAGCGCCAGTTGCTAACAGCAATATTGCACTTGGTGCCGGAACTATGACCATTACAGGTGCCGGTGGTAGTTTTAGCGTAACTTTGGCGCCCGGTACAGATAGTCTGGCCGAGCTTGCCAATGCGATAAATCAATCAGCAGCCAATCAGGCTGGGCCAAAAGTTTCAGCCTCCATCATAACTGATAATGGTGGTGCCAGGCTTGTTCTGGAAGGGCAGGAGGGTGCAGGTCAGGCATTTACTGTAACCGGTGATTTTGCAGATTATAATTATCCGCCTGGCGCTGGTATGACTTTGGTCAGCGATGCAGCCGATGCGTTAATAAAAGTTGATGGCGTGGATCTAAGTTATAGCAGCAATATCATTGAAAACGCTATTCAGGGTATTTCGATCAATCTGAAAGCAGCGTCGCCGGGAACGCAAATTATCATCAGCGGAGATCAACCGGCAACCACTGTCGCCAATCTCGTCACGGAATTTGTGGATGCTTATAACCAGCTAAGATCCGCTCTGAACAATGCCACTTCTGTTAAAGCCGATGGCGAAGCAGGTCCATTGGCCGGTGATGCGGGTGTGCGGGAAATGATCCGTTCGCTTGGACAAATTGGCGCGACTGCTCTGGTCGATAACGGTCCCTATCGCGCCTTGTCGGACATCGGTGTGAAAACAAACCGGGACGGGACGCTTAGCATTGATAAAACCCGGCTTGATGCTGTTCTAGCTAATGATGTTGATGCGGTTGCGAATATGCTGGATCCGCTGGTCGTAAATGGTAATAATCCGGGGGTCGCCGGTGTGTTGCAAACGATAAGAGATCGCTTGCAAGGCGATAATGGCCCGCTGAAATCATCCCAAAACCGGCTGGAACAGATTAAAACCGATTTGGCAGAGGCTTGGGAAAAGCTGGATCAGGATAGCGAGCGCTATGAAGAACAGTTAAGCCGCAGCTTTGCCAATATGGACCGTCAACTGGCTCGGTTAAAAGCCACGCAATCCTACCTTACCCAGCAAATTGCTGCCTGGAATAACAATCGAGAGTAGGTTTCGGCCTTTGGACAAATCAGCAAGATAATCAGGGGAGAAAAAGCGTGTATAATATAAATTTGGTTGAATCAGGCTATGCCGCAGCCGGTAAAGAAGCACGGGTTATGAACGCCAATGCTCATGAGTTGATTACCATCCTGTTTGAAGAATTGCTGAATCTTCTAGACGAAATCTACGTGATCCAGTCGCGTGACGAAAAACGGGGAATTGCCGATCAACAAGCGATGGCATTAACTATTGTAGATTCCCTGATGATTAGTCTGGATATGGAAAAGGGAGGGGATTTGGCAAAAAATTTGCACCAAATATATTCCCAGGTGCGTCATTTAATTGCCGCTAAGGAATCGGCCAGCAGCTTGGAAAATAACCGTGCCGCGCACCAGATAATTTCTGAAATATATTCCGCATGGTTACAAATCGAGGTTTAATTTGCGCTTCTTCATGGCTCACCAAGCATCACTCAAGTCGTAAGGTTCGACAATTCCTATGACATATTGACTGCTACGATCCGCAGCCCTTTGCAAATGGCTATAGGCTTAGATTATGGCTTTACTTTCTCAATGGCTTTACTTTGCTCGTTCTTGCTGGTCATATGCAGATATGACAAACGAACAACAACCAAACAGCATTGACGCTTTGACCGGAAAGCCGATGCCAAAACCCATTCCTGCATCAACATTGGTGATTTTTCGGGATCAGGAAGGTGCTGCGGCACCGGATCTGTTAATGGTGGAGCGTTCGGCAAAAATGGCGTTTGCCGCTGGTGCTGCGGTTTTCCCGGGTGGACGGGTTGATGATGCCGATTATGATTTTGCCGCAACGCTGGGCCATGATGATGTCGATGAATATGCTGCGCGTATCGCCGCCATTCGCGAGTCAATTGAAGAAACCGGTATTGCAGTTGGCGTGGAAGGCGATCTACAGGCACGCCGGGTTACAGAAGCGCGTGAAGCATTGCATGATGGCACGATATTATCCGAGATATGCAACCAGTTTGATTGGCAATTGCGTTTGGAAAAGCTGGTGCCCTTCACCCGCTGGTGCCCGCCATTTGCTGAGAAACGGGTGTTTGATACGCGCTTCTATATGATCGCACATGATGACCATGCCGCAGAAGCCACAGTGGACGAGACAGAAAATTACAATTTGTTCTGGAGCAGCGCCCAAGGCGTGCTGGAAAAGGCGGAAGCGGGTGAAGTCAAAATTATTTTCCCGACCAAGCGTAATCTGGAACGACTAGCGCAATTCAACTCTTTTGCAGAAGCGGCAGAGCATAGCCGCCAGCATCCCGTGTCCTTGGTATCCCCCACAGTCGAAAAACGCGACGACGGTACGCATCTGTGTATTCCGGAAGGAATTGGCTATCCGATAACATCCGAACCAATGGACGCGGTGCAACGCGGTTTCAAGAAATAGCGGAAAAAATGGCGCGCCCGACAGGAGTCGAACCTGTGGCCTCAAGATTAGAAGTCTCGCGCTCTATCCAGCTGAGCTACGGGCGCGCACCTTTGGAAACCCCCTGTTTTGGGGAAGTCTCGCTTAATCGCAGTTTTCTGCGGCCTTGCGGGTAAACAGGATCGTATGGATTGTCAACCATGCTGATTGTATCTGATCATCACCGGACAAGTGATAGTTATGCCATTGAAACTTCACGGCGATTGGCTAACATCCCTCGATGAGCACCGACCCTATCAAACGCAGCAGCGCCGCCAGTCAGGCAGGCCATAATTTCCGCTATTTTGATTTTGTGATGGCCGCGTTTGTCACTGTCTTGTTGCTATCCAATATCATCGGCGCGGCCAAACCGACGTTTATCATGATTAGTGGTGAGCAATGGGTATATGGTGCCGGAATATTATTCTTCCCGCTTGGCTATGTCATCGGCGATATATTGACCGAAGTTTATGGTTATGCACGGGCGCGGCGGGTTATCTGGGCGGGCTTTGGTGCTTTGCTGTTCATGGCGCTTATGAGCTGGGTTGTCGTGTCCTTGCCACCCGCGGATGGCTGGGACGGGCAAGCGGCCTATGAAAGCGTATTTGGCCAGGTACCGCGCATTGTGGCAGCATCCATAGTCGCTTTTTGGTCAGGAGAATTTGTCAACAGCTATGTCATGGCACGGATGAAGCTGTGGACTCGCGGCAAAATGCTATGGTCACGCACAATCGGCTCAACCATAGTCGGGCAGGGGGTTGATAGCCTGATCTTTTATCCGCTCGCATTTTGGGGCGTATGGGAAACCTCAGCGATATTCATGGTTATGGCATCTAACTGGTTACTCAAAGTATCATGGGAGGCAGCATTGACCCCTGTGACCTATGCCGTAGTGGGCTGGTTAAAGCGGAGGGAAGGCGTGGATATCTATGATGAATCCACGGATTTCACTCCCTTCAAAACCTCTATTTGAAAAGCGGCTATTCAATGATGCGGCTTTTCTCTGCCCAGTGCGCGAAAATGAAAAAAATGATGGCCAGCACCAATATGAGTAATTGCATAAACCAGCCGGCCAGGTCGAAATATTCTGTATAGCCGTCGAGAATGAAAAAGCTGGAAAACTGGACCAGCACTGAGATCAGGGATAGCAGGAACAGGCGAACTGTAATCGGCCTTCGGAGCAATAGCATTACCGCTCCCAGAAACCCGGTAATGGCCGCTACGGCAAAGGCGGCGCTCGCCCAAAAAGGGCGGTTGGCGAATAAATTCTGTTCTACCGCGGTCAATCGTGCAAAATCCCCTGCGCTCATTGTGACTTCAGATGCATAGGCGGCGAGTCCAAAACTGTTCCATATTAGCGCAAAAACCGCACCGATCCAGAACCAGACCGGGGTATGAGCCTGTCTATTATATGCCATCTATATTTTCCTCTAGTCAAAAACCCGAACTCTTTAACAATACTGATTTTGCTCATTGAAAAACTAGATAACTCCGATGAATTTAATCAATTTCATAAATTATAAAATTACACTATAATAGAGCCATCATTCAAATGGAGATAAATATGATCGGTAGAAATGTCCCTCAAGTAACCCTTCACACCCGCGTTCGTGACGAAAGCGTAGACGGTCCTAATCCGTTTCGTTGGGAAGATGTAGATACCAAAGATTTGTTCAGCGGCAAGCGTATTGCTGTGTTCTCCCTGCCCGGCGCTTTCACGCCAACCTGTTCAAACGAGCAATGCCCTGCTTTTGAACGGCTTTATGATGAGTTCAAAGCCAAAGGTGTTGACGAAGTATATTGTATTTCGGTCAATGACGCTTTCGTGATGTACCAATGGGGTAAGTCACTGGGTCTGGAGAAAGTCAAATTGCTGCCAGACGGATCGGGCGATTTTACCCGTCGTATGGGTATGTTGATCAAAAAAGACCATCTTGGTTTTGGTGATCGCAGCTGGCGTTATGCAATGATTGTCGATGACGGAAAAGTCAGTGCATGGTTTGAAGAGCCTGGCATTAACGATGATGGCTCGGACAGCGATCCTTATGGTGAAACCAAACCTGAAAAATTGCTGGCTTGGCTAGACGAGAATAAAGGATAAAACAGCCTCATTTTTGGCTGAACAAGCATTGCAGGGGCCGCGAGCGAATATTCGTTCGCGGCCCTTCTGTTTTGTGGATAATCTGAATTTGAATAATATATGGTGCAACTGTTAGCAGGCTATGACAACGCTCAACAAACCAATCATCATGACGGCCACAATGGCCAAACAGGATTTTTCATGGGCCGACAGTCTACGCCGTCAATATTATCCGCCCGAGCGCAATTTAATCTCTGCACATATTACGCTTTTTCACCATCTGCCGCCTCAAGCGTTGGAGGAGGTCAAGCGGTCTGTCATAGACATGGCCCGGCATAGTAAGCCGCCCGAAACAATGCTTCAACGTTTGATCCATCTGGGCGGCGGAGTGGGGTATCAGCTACATTCGCCAGATCTATTGGCAATGCGGATGGAATTGGCAGACAGGTTTCACGGTTTATTAAGCGTACAGGACCAACAGGTTCCCCGGCTTCACATCACGATACAGAACAAGGTGTCTGCGAAAGAAGCCAAGCAATTGCTGAACCATTTGTCGCTTGAATTCGAGCCAAGGCCCTTGCAGATCAAAGGTCTGGCGCTGCACTATTATATGGATGGACCTTGGCACGAAATTGGAGAATGGCCATTTCGCGGCTGAACAATAATTTAGTCCCGATAATCTTGAACAGGGGCTAGACGCGTTCGACTTCCTTAATCGGAATATTGGTATCCGCTAGTTGTGTCGTATCAAGGCATAGTCCGCTTTCTACTATTTTGCGACCCTGCACATAATCCTTGGTTGCATTAACGCAATCAAGCGCGATAACCTTGCCATCTTTCAAATAGATTATGGAGAATTTACGGCTCGCCGGATCTCCGCGCACCACATATTCATCATGGCCGCTGGAAAGACCGACTGTTTGCAATTTCAGATCATATTGATTTGACCAGAACCATGGAACCGCATCATATTTGCAATCTTCACCCATGATATCCAAAGCCGCAACTTTTGCCTGGTCATTGGCATTTTGAACTGATTCAAGCCGGATATGCGCGCCATCAGCATAGCGATTGCCATGTGCGGCGCAGTCACCAATCGCATAAATACTGTCGAGGCTGGTTCGGCAATGCTGATCGACATCGACACCGTTCCCTGCGGCAGCACCAGCAGCAACCAAAGGACCGGTTTCGGGAATAATGCCAATACCAACGATAATCATATCTGCATTCAGAACGCGCCCGTCCGATAGCTTTACGCCCGTAGCCATGCCATTTTCATCGGTTTCAAAAGCCTCAACCGTCGCTTCCAACTCAACGGTAACGCCTTGCTTACGGTGCTCTTCCTCATAAAAACGAGACAGGGTTTCGCCCGCTACCCGCGACAATACGCGGTCGAGCGATTCCAATATCGTCACTTTTTTGCCCAGCTTGGTCAATACGGCGGCGGCCTCAAGCCCGATATAGCCTCCTCCGACTACGACCACTGTTTCGGTAGTGGGCAGGGCAGCCATAATCTTGTCCACATCGGCTCGTGAACGCACACCATGGATATTGCGCGCCTGACTCCCCGGACAATCCAACATGCGCGGTGAACCACCGGTGGCCCAGATCAAGTTGCCGAATCCGATTTCATCATCGGTGCTAAGCGTGACAGTTTTTCCCACAGGATCAACTTTGGCGACGCGATAACCGGTTAAAAGATCAATCTCCCGTTCACTCCAAAAACTTTCAGGACGCAGCATGATACGCTCGAAAGGCTTATCTCCGGCCAGATATTCTTTTGAGAGTGGTGGCCGCTCATAGGGGGGATATTTCTCGTTACCCAACAGTCCGATCGTTCCGTCAAACTTTTGCTGTCGCAACGCAATAGCGGCCTGAGCACCGGCATGGCCTGCTCCAACAATCAGTGTGTCGTAAAATTTATTCACATTCTGCCCCTTTGCATCGTGATCTGGCACGGGCACGACTGTTAGCGCGTATAATAGCCGCCATGCAAGTATTAGCAGAAAATGAGCTGCAACTTGTTGACCGATCAGAATGCTGTGCCTATAGCGCCGCGGACCAAGGAATTTTGAAGCGATTCTGATCGCATCAAAAACCGGTGTACCAGATTGATTTTTCAATCTGATAATCGGGTCAATTGGCGGAGTAGCTCAGGTGGTTAGAGCAGTGGAATCATAATCCATGTGTCGGGGGTTCGAGTCCCTCCTCCGCTACCAATCTCGAATCCGCATGGGTTCGCTTGCTTCCGCATACATCCGTAAACTTCAATTAAAACAGAATGATGTGAGTGATTCGCGTCCGCTTGCGTGCGCATGCATTCGCTTGAAGCCGGATTTGGTGTGGGGGTATTTTGGGGGTATTTTCCGGGGGTAGCGAAAAGGAGCGATACCCCCAATGGCCTTGAGTGAGATTCAGATCAAAAAAGCGAAGGCGGCTGAGCGTCCATACAAGCTTGCGGATGGGGAGGGATTATTCCTCCTGGTGCAAAAGAACGGCTCGAAGCTCTGGCGGCTGAAATACCGGTACCACGGGAAGGAGAAGCTGCTTTCTTTCGGTGCCTACCCCGAAGTCGGAATAGCGGCCGCAAGAGAACTCAAGAGAGCTGCCAAGGGTGTGCTGGCCGAAGGCAGGGACCCGATGGTTCACAAACCGGGTCGGGACTTCGAAGAGGCTAAGACCTTCAGGGCGATTGCCACCATGTGGCATGAGAACAGAGCAAGTAGTCTCAATCCCGCCCATGCGAAGCGCGTGTGGTCGCGGATGGAGCAGGACGTGCTTCCTGTCTTAGGCGAGCTCATGATGCATGAGATAACTCCACCAGAAGTCCTGAAGGTCATTCGGAAGATCGAGGAGCGCGGCGCGCTCGACATCAGTCGACGGGCCAAGCAATGCATTGGTCAGGTATTCCAGTTCGCGATTGCCAGCGGACTTTGCGATTCCGATCCAACGGCGCATCTTCGGGGGGCTTTGAAGCCACGTCCTCGGGTCAAGCATATGGCGAAGCTGCCTCTGGCACAGCTACCCGAACTCATCATCAAGATGGAGCGATACCAGGAAGAGGGTGAGAGACGATCCGAAATTACGCGGGCGGCATTGACCTTTGCTCTTCTTACATGGGTCCGGACCAAGGAACTCCGGTTCGCCAAGAAGCACGAGTTTGAAGGTCTAGTCGGAGATTTACCAGTTTGGCGCATTGGCGCTGATCGGATGAAAATGGGCCGCGAGCATATCGTGCCTTTGTCGCGACAAGCCGCTTCTCTTGCTCAAGATATGATCAGCAAGTCCGAAGGCGAATACGTCTTTCCAGGCCAGAAGCCCAAGATGCCGCTTTCCGAGAATACGATGATCTATGGCCTCTATCGCCTCGGTTACCACGGGCGACAAACTGTTCACGGCTTCAGGGGTCTGGCGAGCACCTGGGCGAATGAGCAGCTGGTCGAGGTCGGCGAACCACCGATGTGGATCCGCAGATATCATGAAGACTGGGTCGAACTGCAATTGGCACACAGCGAAGAGAACGAGGTTCGCGGGGCATACAATGCTGCCGAATATCTCGCTCCCCGTCGTGCAATGCTGCAGGATTGGGCAGACTTCCTCGATTCCATCGGCGGCAAAGCGCAAAACATTGCTGTTTTGAGAGCCGCTTGACCTGCTCCTAGGCGGGCACCTGCCCCAGCCATTCGACGCGAAGGCGGTCGAACCCGACAACGATACCCTCTGCGGTAACCTCAAATCCAAAGTCGTTGTTTGAGGGTTCGTAGTCTTCGAGAACCCAATGATCTCCGGCATCGGTTACAATTACGGCTCCCCGAGGAAGGTGCTCGAGCCGTCCGCTGATCCTTTTCCGATTCGTAGTCATATCGAACCGTATGCCATCCATCGGTCGACAACGCTCTTCACATATCCAGGTGTTTCACGATTTTTCGGTATCCCGCCGGCTCGCGACACAGCGCCGGGTCCAGCATTGTATGCGGCCAGCGCGAGATGGATCGCACCGAAGCGCTCTAGCATCTGCTTCAGATACCGCGCGCCGCCATCGATGTTCTCAGCCGGATCGTGGCGATTGCTGACACCAAGTTCTCTTGCCGTTCCCGGCATGAGTTGAGCGAGCCCAGCGGCGCCAGCCGGACTGATTGCCATCGGGTTGAACCGCGATTCCTGCCAAATCAGGGCCTGAAGCAGTCGAGGCGGCAATTGGTATCGCGCTTCAGCTTGCCGGATGAGTGGCTCATACAAGGCTTCCTTGAAGCTTCTATCGATATAGGCCGCGCCGCCATCTGGCTTGTCCAAGTGGATTGCAGTCGGGTTGAAAGCGCGCCCTTTGTCGGTTGTAACCTCAACTGTGCCGAGGTCATGGTCGAAGACCTGAAACTCCTGCGCGTGCGCGGATCCCGAAATCGCAATCGCGAGCGCACCGCAACCACAAGCCACCAGAGACATTCGCATTGAATTACCTTTCACCTTGCCTCGATCCGCAAGAGAACATAAATAGAACGAATGGGTGTAGGAAAACGTTTTTTTGCGAGTTTATCCGAGAGGAGAGGGGTTCGTCTGGAAGGGGCAATTGTGAGGCGATGGAGCCGGTATGCCTGTTTCGAATTCAACCCTGTCACGTACCTCGCTTGAGGACACCGCCCGCAACATCTGCGAAAGCCGAGGGGGCAAATGGTCAGGCACAAAGGGGATGGCCTGCTGCCCCGCACACGAAGACCGCACACCTTCGCTCGGCGTGACGCTCGGCCGAAAGGCTATTCTCTTCCATTGTTTTGCGGGCTGCGATCAGCAGAGCGTGCTTTCCGCTCTGGCACGCGAAGGTTTCGAGGTGGCCAGGTTTTTCTCGGGTTCTTCGGCCGAGGATCAGCTCGAGCCAACCAGGGTGCGCAAACCCTCGGCAGCAGCGTTGAGGATCTGGCGCGAAGCAGAACCATTGGGTGGCAGTCCGGCGAAGGCCTACCTTGAGAGCCGCGGCATCCTGGCCGCATCTTCAGCTCTTCGCTTTCATCCACGCACGCCACTCGGGCCGAAAGGACGGACCCGTTTTCTTCCCGCTATGATTGCGGCGGTCAGCCTCGACGAGGGGCCAATCGCGATCCACCGCACATTTTTGTCCGTCGAGGGCTCAACCAAGGCAGCCTTCGAAAAGCCAAAGCGCGCGCTTGGCTCGCTCGGTGAAGCTGCTGTCCGTCTCTTTGCTCCGGTTTCCGGGAAGCTCGGCCTTGCCGAGGGGATCGAGAGCGCGTTGTCAGCCTATGCGCTCACCGGCATTCCCGTTTGGGCGACCCTCGGGAATGAGCGCTTCGGTCTCGTGAGCGTGCCCGAGACCGTGACCGAACTCCACCTCTTCGTCGATCACGATGCTGGCGGCAAGTTGGCCGCTTCTCGTGCCCTGGCCGCCTATGCCCGCGATGGACGCACGATCCACGTTCGCAAGCCGTCATCACGCGGTACCGATTGGAACGATGAACTTACAGCATGGCTGCACCGCAAGGCGGCACAGTAAGAGGAGAGAGGGCTTCTCGAATTCCTGATCCGGCAGAGGGCGTGTCCCGATGCCCCCATCAGGAGGACGAATTGCCATGTTTCAATCAGACCTGTTTCCAGCTGGCGAGCAGTTGTCGTCAGTGCCATTGGCCTACGCCATCGGCACCAGGATTGCCGAGCTTCTTGCTTCGGGACGTCATCTTACCCGCGCTGACATTTCCGGGCTGTTCGCCGACAAGACCGGCGTCATGGACTGGGGAAGCGCCTGGACCATCGACGACTACAACAACGCGGTCGAGATCGGCGCACTGCTCTGGCTGCGAGAGTCTTCTCGCATCGGTCTGGCGACAAGCATTCACGAAGCAGAAGCACGTTTTGACTGGCTCGAAGCAGCCTTGCCGCCGCGGCACGTTCGCAGCGAAGCACAGGTCGAGCTCCAACAATTCTCGACCCCGCCAATGCTGACCTGGCTGATGGCAAAGGCCGCAGCTGTCTCTGCGCAAGACACCCTACTCGAGCCGTCCGCAGGCAATGGTGCCCTTGCACTTTGGGGCAGCGTTGAGAACGCTTCGCTGCTCCTCAACGAGATCGACCCGGCAAGACGAGACAGCCTAGGCCATATCTTCCCCACGCACGCAATCACTGCGCATGACGGGGAACTGATTGCCGACCTGAATCGCGGTCCTGTACCGTCGGTCGTGTTGATGAACCCGCCGTTCGCCCGCAGCCAGGAACGCGGCAAGGATGGCGAGACGGCGCAGCGCCACCTTCGTAGTGCAATCCGAGCCGCTGCCGCTGGTGCGAGGATAGTCGCCATCATGCCCGAAGGCTTCGATGCTTCCGCTTTCGCCAAAGCACAGGACGAAACGTCGCTCCTGCTCAATGTCCGCTTGGAGCAGATGTTTCGCCGGACAGGGACGGGGATTGCCGTTCGCCTGGTCGTGATCGACAAGGTGCCTTCTGCGCCTGAGCCAGCGATCACCGGAGATACCTGCGACCTGATCGCGCTCCACGAGCTTGTCACCGCGCTTCCGCGCCGCGCGCAAACATCCGCCAGCCTCCATCGCCTGTCAGTCGGAAAGCCAGTGCGCCTCGTTGGCAAGACTTCGACCCGACCTACGCCGGTTCGACCGATGGCGCCGTTCGCCTCGACACCAGCAGCCACGGCGAATGCGATCGACCTTGCCTATTCGGTCCTCGCCGACCCCGCGCCTGTGCCCGAACAGGCAGGCATCTACCTGCCTTACCGCCCCAGCCGCATCATGTTCGAGGATGCGCCGGTTCATCCCACCCCGCTCGTGGAATCGGTCGCCATGGGTTCGGTCGCAGCACCCCAGCCGGACGTCACACCGCGCCTTCCCGCTTGCTGCCAGGCCGAGGGCCTTCTGTCCGAAGCGCAATGCGAGACACTGGTCTACGCTGCCCAGGCATTTGCGCGCGATCTTTCGGGTCAGTTCAAGGTGAGCCAGGAAGGCACCTCGCTGGAACTCTCCGAGGACGGACACTCCTACCGCCAGGGCTTCTTCCTTGGCGACGGGACCGGAGCTGGCAAGGGTCGCCAGATCGCGGGCGTCATGATGGACCGCTGGCTCTCGGGCGAACGCCGCCATGTGTGGATCACCAAGAACGAGGCACTGCTCGAAGATGCGCGCCGCGACTGGGAAGCGCTTGGCGGGCTCCCGCTCGATATTCAGCCACTCTCCCGATGGAAGCTCGGAACTCCAGTGACGATGCCCGAGGGTATACTGTTCGTCACCTATCCAACGCTGCGTTCGGGACGCGCCGAGGACACGAGGCTCGATCAGATCCTTGCTTGGGCCGCCGAAGATTTCGAGGGCGTGATCGCCTTCGACGAAGCGCACGCCATGGCGAACGCGCTCGGCTCCTCTTCCAGCCGCGGCAACACCAAAGGATCGGAACAGGGGATGGCAGGGCTCAGGCTTCAGAACCGCCTGCCGCGCGCTCGCGTGCTGTACGCTTCTGCTACCGGCGCGTCTGACATTGCCAACCTCGGTTACACCTCCCGGCTTGGCCTGTGGGGACCCGAGACCGCCTTTCCGACCCACGAGGCGTTCATGACCGAGATCCGAGCTGGCGGCGTTGCGGCGATGGAACTCGTCGCCCGCGACCTCAAGGCCCAGGGGCTCTATCTCGCTCGCGCACTGTCCTTCGCTGGGGTCGAGTACGAGATCCTTGAGCACAGCCTGACCGAAGCGCAGGTGCGGATCTACGATGCCTATGCCGATGCCTGGGCGATCATTCACCGCAACCTCGAAGCTGCGCTCGAAGCAACCCGCGTGGTCGACGAGGACAGCGGCGATACGCTCAACCGCAATGCCAAGGCTGCAGCGCTGTCGATCTTCGAAGGCACCAAGCAGCGCTTCTTTGCCCAGCTCCTGCTTTCGATGAAACTGCCGAGCCTGATCCCCGCGATGGAAGCAGAGCTTGGCGAAGACCATTCGGTAGTCGTGCAGCTGGTTTCGACCGCGGAAGCCATGCTCGACCGACGCCTCGCCGACCTCACCGTGGAAGAACGCGAAGCGCTCGATATCGATCTGTCCCCGCGTGAATACGTCATCGACTATCTCGCCAAGAGCTTTCCGGTGCGATTGATGCAGGTCTTCGCCGACGAGGAGGGTAACCTGCGTTCCGAGGCAATGAGCGACGAGGAGGGCAATCCCGTTTTCTGCCCGCGCGCCGTCGCCGCGCGCGATGCGCTGATCGAGCAGCTCTGCGCGCTGCCGCCCATCGCAACAGCACTCGACGCGATCATCGAGCACTTCGGAACCGACGCCGTGGCCGAAGTCACGGGTCGGACCCGCAGGCTTGTACTGGGCCGTGATGGTCACCAGCGTCTCGAACGGCGAAGCCCCAGTGCCAATGTCGCCGAAGCGCAAAGCTTTATGGAAGGCACTAAGCGCATCCTGGTCTTCTCGGACGCTGGCGGCACGGGTCGATCCTACCATGCCGATCTTGGCTGCCGTAACCAGCAGCGCCGGGTTCATTTCCTGCTCGAGCCGGGCTGGCGCGCCGACAACGCCATCCAGGGTCTCGGTCGCACGAACCGCACCAATCAGGCCTCGGCCCCGCTGTTCCGGCCGGTAACCACCGACGTGAAGGGCGAGCGCCGCTTCATCTCGACCATTGCGCGAAGGCTCGACGCATTGGGCGCGCTAACGCGCGGCCAGCGCCAGACGGGCGGTCAGAACCTGTTCGACCCGGCCGACAATCTCGAAAGCGACTATGCGCGCGACGCGCTCAGCCGCTGGTTCCAGCTGCTCTACGAGGGCAAGCTCGAAGCCACGAGCTTCGCCAACTTCGTCGAGCGCACCGGCCTCCGGCTTGAAAATCCCGATGGCGGATTGACCGACAATCTCCCGACGATCCAGCGCTGGCTGAATCGCATCCTCGCGCTTCCGATCGCGCTGCAGAATGCCATATTCGAGGAATATCTTGGCCTCGTCGAAGCACGGATTGAAGCCGCGCGCGAAGCTGGAACGCTCGACCAGGGGCTGGAAACCGTGAGGGTCGATCACTTCACGGTCCTCGCCGATGAGCTCCTGCGCACAGATCCCGTGACCGGTGCCGAGACCCGCCTCGTCTCGCTCGAAGTGACAAGGCACCTTCGGCCCCTAAGCTTGCAGCGCCTGGTGCGGATGCACGAGATCGGCAGCTCACACGCGATACCGATGCGCAATACCCGCTCGGGCAAGGTCGCACTGTCGGTTCCAGCCCGGCGTCTCATCGCCGACGACGGCGCCGTAATCGAACGTCGGCGCCTGCTGCGCCCGCTTAACTCCGTAAACTGGACACTTGAGGCACTCGGTGAAAGCCACTGGGAGGAAATTGGCGTCACCGCATTCACCAGTACCTGGCGGGCCGAGGAAGAAGAGGCTGCCGCGTCACCGGTGACCGAGCGCGTCCATCTCGCCACCGGACTGCTGCTTCCGGTCTGGAAGCGCTTGCCCGGCGATCATGTCCGCGTCACCCGGCTCGTTGCCGAGGACGGCCAGTCGATCATTGGCCGCGAAGTGCTCGATATCGATCTCGCTGCGATTGCCGAGACCTTTGGTCTTTCCGGGGTTACCGGACCATCGGCAGAGCAGATCGGCGACCTGGTCATCGCCAGCGGAAAACCGCTGGGCCTTGCGAGCCACGATCCACTCACCGTGAAGCGATCGCTGGTCGGCGGCGAACAGCGCCTTGAACTGACCGGATTTTCGCCGGATCGGCTCGACTGGTACAAGGGCAAAGGCTGCTTCACCGAGATCATCCGCTACCGCACGCGCCTGTTCGTCCCGGTGTCGAATGCCTCGTCGGTTCTCCCCGCGCTTGCCGCCTGATCCCTCGGGCAGACCCCAATCTCAGAACGAGAGTGGAGGGAGCCCTTTGGGCTTGTGGGCCTCGTGATCCTCACCTGCGCCTTCATTCCATCAGGAGAACACCCATGATCCAGTCGATTCCCTTGAAGAAGCTCGTCCCGAGCCCGCTCAACGTTCGCAAGGCGAGCGACGTGCTGGCCGACCTCCAGCTGCGGGCAGACATCGCTGCGCGCGGCCTGTTGCAGAACCTTGTCGTGCGCAAAGGAAAGCGCGGCAAGTTCGAAGTCGAGGCCGGCGGTCGCCGTCTCGCCGCGCTGCAGGCGTTGGCCGGAGAGGGCACCTTGCCCGAAAACCACGAGGTTACCTGCCTCGTCATCGAAGGCGAGGAAAGCGAAGTGCGCGAGGCCAGCCTTGCCGAGAACTTCCAGCGTCTCGCGATGAACCCCGCCGACGAGGCGCAGGCCTTCGCTTCTATCATCGAGGCAGGGGCTACCCCCGAAGACGTGGCGCGCCGCTTCGGCCTCACCGTCCGGTTCGTCGAAGGACGTCTGCGCCTAGCCTCTCTCGCGCCTTGCGTCTTCGAAGCGCTCGCCGAAGGCACGATCACGCTCGATATGGCCAAGGCCTACGGCGCTATCTCCGACGTGGAGCGCCAAGCTAATGTCTATGCCGAGCTGCAGGACGCCTGGTACCAAATCACGCCCGACACGATCCGCCGCATGGTGCTCGACGCAACCGTTCGTGGCTCCGATCCGCGAGCGGTTCTCGTCGGACGCGATGCCTACCTCGCCGCGGGCGGCCGGATCGAACGCGAACTGTTCGACGACGATGCCAGCGAGAGCTGGATCGATATCGCGCTGCTCGAAGACCTCGCGCACAAGGCCATGGAAGAAGCCGCAGAAAAGGCCGCGCTCGGATATGGCCTTGCCTGGGTGCGCCCGACCCTTGGCAACTATGTCAGCCACGACCTTGTTGAAGGTCTCGGTCGCTTGCCCTGCGAGCCTGCGCCGATGACCGAACAGGAAGCTCAGGAACTCGGCGAGCTCGAGGCCGACTACGACCGCGTCGCCGCTGTGCTCGAAGACGAGGACAGCGACGAGGACGAGGTCGCCAAGGCCGAGAAGGAACTAGTGGTGATCGACCGTGCCATGCGCGTGCTCAATGACCGGCCGCCGGTACTCGCCGACGAACTGAAACCGGAGGCCGGCGCCTTCCTCGTCCTCTCGCGCAATGGCGAGCCGACCCTGGTCCCGCAGTTCTACACCGAGACCGAGGTCATCGCTGACGAAGGCGTGGTCGAGGCCATTGAAGAGAGCGGTGCGGCTAAGCTCAAGGGGAGCTCGCTTTCCCAGCGCCTGCTCGACGAACTCGCAATGCAGCGCCGCGACATCCTGGCAATCCATCTCGCCAACGACCCGGCACTAGCGCTCGACTTTATGGTCTTCACGCTCGCCGATGCCGATGGGCACGACTGGCGCGCCAAGAAAGCGTCGACCCTCGTTGGCTCGGTCGCGTCCGGGCCTATCGCTGGGTTCGAGGCGAAGGATGCGCCGGCGAGTGCCGCGCTTGCCGAGTTCGCCGGGTCGCTCGATGAAAGCTGGCGTGCGGGTGAAAGCGATGTCGAGCGGTTCGCGAAATTCCGAGCGCTTTCCGACGAGGCGCGCTCAGCATGGCTTGGCCATGTCGTCTCGCGCACTCTGGTTGCCAGCCTTGCCTGCGAAGGCGAACGATCGGTGCCGATGCACGAGGCACTCGGCTCGCTCCTCGAAATCGAGACCGCGCATTGGTGGCGTCCCACGGCGAACAACTACTTCGACCGGGTGGCTAAGGCGCGCACGCTCGAAGCGCTCGACGCCGCCGGCGGTCCCGAACTCGTCAGTCGTTATGCCGCATCGAAGAAGGCTGAGCTTGCGAGCGCTGCCGAACGCATCTTCTCGGGCAACTTCATTGGCGAGCCCGAGGTCAAGGAACGGGCGCTGGCTTGGGTTCCGACGATCATGTGTTTCGCCGGTGCCGAGCAAGTCGCACCGATTGCCGCCGACGGCGAAGAGTCGGTCAGCGAAGACACCGCTGGTGAAATTGCCGAGCAGGCTGCCTGACCCCTCCTGACAGGTCCATGCCACTCGGTGGGCGGTCCGTCCCTCTCGGGATGGGCCGCCTTTTCCATGTCAAATTCTGGACCGTTTGTAGTTTGCCGGCTTCTGTCAGAAAGTAGTGGCAAGCTGCCTTGGGCGGCTGTCAGGTCAGCCCGCTGGTGTTAAGCAACTGGTCCGAACGACGGGATCAGGACTTGCCCTTCAAGGCGCCTGCGGGCGTTGGTGGCGCGGGAGCAATGTTTTCAGTGTCAGGCCGCTCGATCATTGGTACGAACAGCGCGTTTTTGGGGCATCTGCTTCCTTCGGGTAAATTCACGAAGCTTCCCGCTGTTGCTCTCGGAAAGTAGAGATCTTCACCGTAATCCACGGTCAGGCCAAATGCCTGCAATCTATCGCTCCCTACAACCAGCCGATCTGATCCGCCCCGGAACACTGGCGTGAAGTGCTCGCTACCGACCGTCAATACCAAACAGCGGCCGTCAAGTCGTAAGATGCCAGCAGTGCCACCCATTCCGGCCGACGTAGTGCCTTCCGGCGGATCGACGACATACAGGTTCTCAACAATCTGATTGTCTACCGGATCGGATAGCACCCTATTTTCTTCCATCCCACCTGGTTGGCATGCTGCGACTGATACGGCCAGCAGAATCGAGGCGAACCCTTTAGTCATCAGTTCACCGCCACCGCACCGGTCGTTGTCAGAATCGTGCCAGCAGCATGATCGTTAATACGGTCAATCGGCATATAATATGCGGGGCAACTCTGGTCGCCCGGCATGACACAAGGTCGATCATATCCGTCTCCACGATCGCGCACGGATCCTATGAGAACGATCCCCGCCGCCTTCACCTGATAATAACCTGCTGTCGAATTCCACACAGGTTCGGTGACCGCCGGCCCGCCGCTGTCCCCACCGTTTGCCAAGACCATGTAGTCCTGACCCTCGACTTTCACGTATCCGTAGTATTGCCGCGTGGAGCCATCGTCCAATACTTCGACGGCGGTGGTCGAAGACGCTGTGATAAGGCCACAGGTAATTCCGGTGGTCTGGCCGCCGAGGCATCGTGTCTGACCGGCGGCATGGTTGTAATTCTGCGTGTTAGCCGAAGACCCAAGCACCGCTCCGGTGACCTGCGAGTAGCCGCCCTCAATCGGATAATTCGGGTTTACGTTTGCCCAACTCTTGTATTCCCAGCCACTCAGCGTTTTCTGATAATAGTTCCCGCCTCGATTGTTCCAAAACCAGACATATGGACCAGGCTTAATTGTTCCAGTCCGCACCTGGCGATAATCATAGGATCGACCCGAATTGTTGAAAACGAACCGGTCAACCTCCGCAGGTGTGACCAGCGTCACGGTGTGTCCGTCAGGATATTTGTATGCAGCATTGCCTTGGCAATGCCCCGAGCTAGCGGTCAGCATCCCATCCTGCCCGCTGCCCGTTCGGATCGAAAACGCATACGTGCAGGTCGGGGTGCCCGTGCCCGGAGCGGGAAAGAACTGCCAACCGCCGTAAAATACATCGCCTGATCGTGCGCCAGTCTGCACAGTTTGAGGCTTACCTCCCGGAACGAACCGGACGACCGATCTTAAATCCGTTGGGAGTGCGGGCATGAGTTTCTGCCCGGCGGTTTCGGTAGCACTGATTTCGAACTTGTCTGTGCGAAAGTCATAGCCCACCGTTCCGGGCAACTTCATATTCGCGAGGGTATCGGCAATCCGCCTGTTCAGTACATCGAGTTCGCTGACGGTATATTTGCTTCGCTTGACCGCTACATAGCGCCGCAATTCCTGCGCCACCATCTTCTGCGCATCACCAACCGGTACATCGCGCGCAATTACGTAAGTGACCCTATAGTTCGGCTCATGGTCGATGAACACACTGACGAAATCATCGCCGAACGCCTCTACAAAAGAAGCAGTACTCTCGGTAATCTTTTCGTCTAGCGCAAGTCTTTGCCTAGCCTCAAGCTCCGAGAGGCCGAAGCGCTTCGCCAGATAACCAGCTCCGGGTGCCTTTTGAGACTTGGATACTTCGACGGGAGCCGAATCCGCTGCCGGAATCTCCGGTGGCCCGGGAGGTTGTTGTGCAAGGAGACTCGGACCCGCGAGTGCAGTTCCAAGAACAAGAAGGCTCTTGAAAATTTTCATGCCAGACGTCCCATGTTTGCGTAGTGGCAACCGTATTGGTCGCGGCATTCAACTCAAATGAACGTAAATTCTCCATTACGGTTCCATGCTTTGGGGTAGTCGGGTGACGTCTGAAAAAGTTCGGTATCGTAGAGTCGGCGGGATAAGCATGGAATTCGCTCGCACATCCTTGGCAGACTTTGCCTAAATATTTCCCGCATCCATCAAACTCGGAAGTGATATCGATAAATTTGGCTGCGTGTCTGCCATCGGTGCAACGGTTGGCGCGACATTAGGGTTTCGAGGGTTTGGTTGAGAGCGCAAATTTGCCACTCTAAGGGAGCGGCAGCTTTCGGGGAAATTGCCAGTGGACGCGAACGGCTGAGTACAGGGCGCCAAGCGGCCAACAGGAAACGAGAGGGGAGGGAGCTTTGCTCTTCCTGAGCCGGGGCATGCCCGTCCCGGCGATCAGGAGAGCTCCCATGACCAAGTATCGCCGCACTGCTTCGACCTCGCCAGCTGAGCGCATCACTGCCGCCATTATCGAAAAGCTTGAAGAAGGCACCAAGCCTTGGGTCAAGCCGTGGCGCGGTGTGTCAGTCTCGCGACCCTTGCGCTCCTGCGGAACGCCCTATCGCGGAATGAATACCTTCTGGCTATGGATGGTGGCCGATGGCTGCGGCTACGCCTCGCCATACTGGATGACCTATCCCCAGTGTCAGGCGCTCGGCGGACAGGTCCGCAAGGGCGAAAAATCGACGATCGCGATCTTCTACAAGAGCTACACCAAGGAGGTCGAGACCGCAGACGGCGCAGCGGACACCGAGAACCGGCGCGTGCTCAAGGCCTATGCCGTGTTCAACGCGGATCAGTGCGATGGCCTTGCTGCATTCTACCATCCCAAGCCACTCGTTGCCGCGCTTGAACCCGAAGGCCGCGAAGCCCGGCTCGATGCCTTTTTCGGTCAAGTGGGCGCCAACCTGCGCCATCAGGGCGCGCAGGCCTACTACGAGCCGCTGCGCGACCGCGTGACCATGCCGCCAGCAGAACTTTTCGAAGCCTACGACCACTACTACGCTACACTCGCACATGAACTGTCGCACTGGACGGGGCATTCCTCGCGGCTCGGTCGCGATCTCAAGAACCGTTTCGGCAGCGACGCCTATGCTGCCGAGGAACTGATCGCCGAACTTTCGTCGGCAATCCTCGGCGCTGAACTGGGTCTTCCGGTCACCCACCTCGATCATCATGCCAGCTACATCGCCTCCTGGCTAAAGATCCTCAAATCGGACGAGCGCGCGATCCTCACTGCTGCGGCCAAGGCCGAGGAAGCGGCAAGCCTGCTGCTCAAACTGGGTGGTTGCCAATCCCACGAAAGCAAGCCCGACATCAATCTCGCTGATGCAGCCTGAGGAGCAGAGAGATGGGACGTTCAGTCAGCTATCCGACCGGCTCCGTAGTGGCCTTTCGCCTGCTTGATGAGGGCGAAAACGAAGATGTCGACTGGGTCTACGAGTGCCTCGTCGACGAGGTCATCGATACCGCGAAAGCGGCCTTTCCTTCCTTCGAGCGCTTCGACGGATGGCGCGGGCGCGAGGATCGCATTCTCCTGCGAAACGCCTTCGCTGATTGCGGCGTTTCGACTTATTGCGGGCTCGCGGCGATCTGGCTCGCCGAACGCGACGATGCCCGGTACTGGGAGGCCGATTTCTACAACCCACGAGCGGCGAGGGCACGGCACTGGCTCGACCAGGTGTCGGCAAGGTTCATCGAATTGTTCGGTGAGCTGCGCATGGTCGGGCGGTTCTCGAATGGCGAAGCGATCTTCGAGCGCTCCCGATCCACCTGCGACACCGGGTCCTGATCCTGCCTCATCCCTCTCCGCCGGGAGAGGCCCTTGGGCCGGTCAGGGCGCGCCGCAACCTGCGGCCCGTCGGCCCGTGTTGCCCGCGCCAGCCTAGGGCCGCAGGTTTCCCGCTGCGCGGTGCGTCACGCCCCTTTTACCGGCCCTGATCGGGCTCCGGCGGACAGGGCCGAGGCAATGGTGCCTCCTTTCCTTGTTCCCGCGATCAGGAGACACCCCATGTACGACAGCTTCATCGACCAGTTGAGCGGCCTTGACCTTTCAGGCCTCAGCATCAGGCCGGCGCGATTCAGCGAAACCGACTTTCCCTGCGAGGACGCGATCGAGCAGACGCTTGGCGCCGTATGGTCCGACCTCTTCGCGATGTTTTCCGACACGGCCCTGGAAGCTGACGCCGAGGACATTGCCTGGGGCGTGGTCAATCTCTTTCACCGTGCAGCCAGCCGCAAGTCGGCTCAACTTGATCGGGCCAGCGACGAGATCCGGGTCCTCCTCGCATCAGCCGACGGGTCCGAAGTGCATTCGAGCAATCTTGAAGAGCAGGTTGAGCGCGCGCAGGCTGCCGAAGCGAGCATGCTGGCCTTCGAGCAGATGCGCGAGGCTGCGGCAGCACTATACCGCGATGAGACCGGCTCCTCTTGGAAGCCGGTTTCCGGCTCGCGCACGAGCCATACGCGCCACCTTACCTCGGCTGTGATCGATGCCCGCGATTTCCTTCGCGCACGTGCTGAGAACCGGCGCCACGCCCTGATCCCGGAAGGAACTCCAATCGTCTTTGCCGGTGGTCGCCAGAGCTTCGAAAGCGCTGAGGACGCGCGCGTTTATGCCGACAATATCTGGGCAACGCTGGACAAGGTTCGCGATGCGGTTCCCGATCTCTTCCTGGTCCATGGCGGCGACGGCAAGGGTGCCGATCGCCTGGCCGCCAGCTGGGCCGAACGCCGCGAAGTCCAGCAGCTGACTTATTCGCTCGATCGTCGTCTCGGTGCCCGCGCCGGGTTCAAGCGCAACGAGCAGATGCTTTCGCTGGGTCCGCGTTATGTCGTCGCCTTTCCGGGCAATGGCGTGACCGAACGGCTCGTCATCGATGCCAAGGCACGCCGGATCACCGTGGTCGATCGTCGCGGCCCCTTGGGCACATCTCCCGGGTCCTGAGGGGCCCTTGATCATCTGCATCTGAATTGCCTGGATGTGCATTCGGCGCCGACCCGACTATGGACCGGTCATGCAACTTGACGATCTGCTGCAGCGCTACTTTGCCACCACCGACCTCTCCGGGGTTTCTCCCGATACCTTTGCAGCCGGCATTGAGCATTGCCGGGTCGATCTCGGCCTTGAGAAGGACCGGGGCAAGCGCTTTGCACTGTGGTCGTTCTTGCACATGTTCGGGTCTGCCCCCGATCTCGACGTTGCGTTCGAAAACGAGGAAGACCGGGAAGCAGCCCGCAACTTCATGGATCTTCTGGCGGCATCGGAAGGCGATGGAGCAGGCTGATTGCAGCAGGGTATTGGCACCTTCAGGCCCGCACCCGATACCCATCCGGCTTTCTTCGCGAACAGTCCTGAACCAGGTCAGCTGAGGACAGCAACCCGTTCCTTGCCGGCCGTGTTAGCAGCTGCGCTGCCTGCCCGCACCACCCGTCATGAACAGGTTCCCCTTCGGCCCTTCAGGCCTGCGGTGCAGTCCTCCCATGTCCTGCTTCTTCTGGATGTTCGCAAGCCGGAGATGGTCTCCGGTTTGAGGAACCGAAGGAATACACCCATGACCAATATTGCAATCCTCACTGGCCGCATCGCTCGCGATCCCGACACCCGCGAGACCAAGGGCGGCACCAATGTTACTGGGATCACCGTCGTCACCGATCGACCGCTGCGCGACAAGGACGGCAAGACCTACAAGGACGAGAACGGCTACACCGCCAAGGAAAGCGAGTTTCACCGGGTGACCTGCTTCAACGGCCTTGCCAAGACCGTCGGGCAGTACTGCTCCAAGGGCCAGCTGGTTTCAGTCCAGGGCCGCATCCACTATACCCAGTGGGAAGATAAGGACGGGGTTACCCGCTACGGCACCGAAATCCTCGCGGACAAGGTCGATTTCCTCTCCCGCGGCAGTGGTTCGAGCGACGACAACGAGAACACCGACGCTCCCGAGATCGACTGAACTCTCCCGTCGGTCTCCCTCCCGAAGGGGTCCTGTCTTAGCGGACAGGACCCCTTTTGTTTTTCCTACTCTTCCGATGACTGTTCGGTGCGAGAAGACGATCGAGCCGGTGGAACCAGCTTCAGTAGAGACGCCTCTTCGCCGAGCTTTCCAAGTTCTCCGGCAACTCTTGCGAGCGCCTTCTTCGAGAAGGTCTCAAGTCCTGTTCCCAATATGATGCGGCCCAGTTCTAGGGCGGCTTGCTCCTCAAGTTGTTTCTGGCGCTCGGCAAGTGCCAGCCGGTCGGCCTCGAGTTTCCGGAGTGCTGCGACAGCGCTTCGTTTGGTTGGCATCGGGGTTCCTTTCCTGCACCCCTCGGTGGATCCTCCCTTCGATCAACATGCACCCGGGCACAGCCTGTAGGAAAGTCCAATCGCGCGGGTCGTCCCTTGCACTCCATAACGGAGCGGGGGAGGGGGCTGGCTCACCGAGTTCCAAGGGTGATGGGCATAGGGCCGGCGCGTCAAGGACGGCGGGGCCCCACCATTTTGCCTCCCCTGCGCTTTGCTCCGGTCCGACAAAATCGTTGCCCCCACCGCCGCTTCGCGGTCGCCCTCAGGGCGATCCCTGACCCGCCGGCCCCATGCCCCTCCGCCTGTTTCCTGTCGTCTCAGCGACAGGTTTCAGGAGGATATCATGACTGCACTCAGCACCTTGGACACGAACGCGCACAGCTATTTCGAAGCGCTTGCAGTTGCCGAAAGGCGCGCCCTGCACAGTTTCTTCGACCAGCACGTGGTGGAAGATGAAGACCTGGGCTACTTCGCCCTGGACGAGGGTGACTACAACGCACTGCCTGCGCATCTCGCCAGCCGCGTGGTGCACACGGTCCATGGAGCCATGCTCGACGAATACTGACGACCAAACGAGGGCAGGAGCCGGTGACGGTTCCTGCCCTTTTTTCGTGTTCGCTGGCACTGGAGCGGGGCGAAAAGCGGAACGGGGCTGGGGTCGCGCTCGGTCCCGCCCCGCCTTCGGCGGTGCTCCTGCGGGCGCGGCCTTCTTGTTCTGGGCCCCGCACGCACTCCCGAACGACAGCGGGTCGGACCGGCGCGGTGCCGCGGGAACCGACAGACCCCGGTCCCGGGCACCGCACGCGCTCCTTTGCCGCAGCCTTTGCGGGGGTGCGGACCTTGTGCGTGGTATTCATTCAAACGCAGATCAGGCTCAATTACGTTCGCGAACTGGATGCTCGCGCCTCCGAGGGCTCAGTTGGAAAATGCCTTCGAGAAAGGAGCGACCAGGGTCACCGGATTTCACCGCGCAATGGGGAACAGAATTGGCACACCGTACGCAGCGGGTGCTGCAATGGAAGGCATTAAAATGCTTCGCGAATTCACGAAATCTCGCCGATGTCATCTTCTGTGCCGGATGCGGTCCAGTTGCTCGCTCGTCCGTGCCGAGTCGGCACAGATCCATCTAGCCTCCTGCAATTGTTTGTGAATTTTCCGTTTTCCTACACCCCGTGCTGCGGCCTAGAGTGGCACTTGCCTTTCGAAGGGTGAGCCAGGTTCTTTGAACACAAGGAACTTGGAAAAATGCAAAGACACCACCGGTTTGTAACCTATGTCACGCCCCTGATCGCCGAATGGATCAGGAAACAAGCAGACGAGCGCAGGGTCAGCGCGAGTATCGTTGTTTGCGATTGCATCTTCGATGCCTGGCAGCGCGCGACCGAAGCTGACCTGAGGACTCCGGCGACCGATCCGGTCCGCCAGAACATCTTCATCACGGTCGCATTGGATGCGCTGCTTACGCATCATCCCGACACTACCTTGCGTGATAAAACCGTCGCTGCCTACCAGCGCCGGCTGGAGCGCCTCGGTATCGTTGCACCCCGACCCATGGGAGGCGACGATGAAGCATAATCTCGTCAACTTCACCCGCGGCAGCCAGCTTCTGGGGCATTTCGGCTTCATGTTTGCTGCGGGCCTCAAGGGGCCCTTGGTCGTGACACTCCTGGTCGTTCTCGGGCTGGTCTATTGGGACGTAAGCAGCGCGCTAGATGACTATCAGGTCTACCTCCTGTGGATGCATGCCTATGCCTCTGGCTATGCCTTCATGGAGTTCGATCCAGACAAGCTTGTGAACCTCAAGCTGGCCGATGGGAGCCTCGTCGCATTTCCCATTTCCGTGGTGACCGATTACCCGCCGATGCGCGAAGCGGTCGCGCTTTTCCAGAGCGCGGTCATCAGCGCTTTGTGGCTTGCAGGGTTCATTCTTGCGCCGCTCTTCGCGCTTTTCTGGTGGGTTGCCGAACGCTTCGGCGAGAAGTCGAAACAGAAGAAGCATGTGCGCGGGGCGGAGCTTGCTACCTTGCGTGAACTTGACCGGGAGATTGCCGCGCACAACCGCAATGCCCGTGCCCGCGAGTATGGCGATGCGCTGGGCTGGCGCTGGCGTCTGGCCGGGTCGGCTTCGCTGCGGGATGCGGGCTTCTATTCTCCAGCGCATCTGGCAGGGGTCAGCTGGCCTTGGCGCCTCGAGCAGAGCCACGCGATGCTTGTTGGCACAACCGGGACAGGCAAGACCGTCGTCCTAACCGAGCTTACCAGGGAGATCCGTGAACGGGGCGAACGTGCGGTCATTTTCGATCTTACCGGGGCCTTTGTCGAAACCTTCTACGATCCCAAACGCGACATCATTCTCAACCCGCTCGACGCGCGTTGCCCCGCATGGAGCGTGTTCAACGATTGCTCCACGCGTGCCGAATTCCATGCCGCAGCGGAGTCGCTCGTCCCGCATGATGGGGGCGGTGCCGAACAGTTCTGGGTGCTCGCCGCGCGCACGCTGTTCGTCGAGACCTGTCTCAAGCTCGCCGAAGCAGGGCGGGGCACCAACGCCGCGCTTGCCCATGAACTGATGAACGCCGATCTCTCCGATCTGCACCGCCTGGTCGAAGATACCATGGCCGGTCCCATCAGCACGCCGAGCGCGGCGCGCATGGCGGAATCGGTCCGGGCAGTGTTCAATGTCAATGCCAAGGCGCTCCAGATGCTGCCCGAAGACGGGAAGCCCTTTTCGGTCCGCGCGTGGATCAACGGGGCAGGTGATCCGGGCTCGATCCTGTTCCTGTCTGCCCGCTACATCGACATGAGCGTGCTCTCGCAATTGCTCACGCTGTGGCTCGACACCGCGATCAATACGCTGATGGCGGGCCAGCGCTCGCGGGACATCAGGCTCTGGTTCCTGATCGACGAACTGGGCGCCCTGCATCGTCTCCCTTCACTCGAAAAGGGCCTCCAGACCGCGCGCAATTTCGGGGGCGCGATCGTCACCGGGATTCATGCCTTTGCCAAGCTCGAGGATGTCTACGGTGAGAACATGGCGATGACCCTGTCCTCACTTGCCCGCACCAAGCTTATCCTTGGTACCGCAGATCGCGAGACCGCCACCTGGTGTTCCGATATCATCGGCCACCGCGAGGTTCGCGAGATGGAGGAAGGATACAGCTATGGCTACAACAATGCGCGTGATGCGGTCAGCCTGACGCCCCGCCGCCAGGTCGTCCCGCTGCTGCTTCCCGACGAGCTGATGAAGCTCAAGAACCTTCATGGCTTCATCAAGTTTCCCGAAGGATTTCCGGCGGCACCCGTGGTTCTCGAACCGCGCAACTGGCCTCGGGTAGCCGAAGGCTTCATTCCCCGCGATATGCCGAAGCCACCGCCGCAGACCCGGCACGCTGATGATAAAGATGGAGCAGGGGGCGGTGCCGGAGCAGCCTCTGAAACAGGCGACAATGATGGCGATCCTCGCCGGATGAGGGACGCGCACGATCGCTCCGACAGCGCTGAAAAGAAAGCCGACAAGGAAGACAAAAAGGAACTGCGCCGGACCCGTCGCAGCAACAAGGGCGATCAGGCTCGACCGGACCAGACAAGGAAGCGTCGCGATCCGAATGCGCGAGGGAAAAGGGCGACATCGGACCCTCAGCGGCCGGCTCAATCCGAACTTCCTCTGGCTTCGAAAGCTGAGGAGCACCGCGGCATGGAGCAACGGGCTGTGCCTTCCGCCAGGTCCGATATTCCCGATCCCGCAGCGCATCAGCGAGCACAGGTCGCGCGCGGCAAGGCCGACCAGAGGCTCCAGGAAGAGCAGCAGAAGTCGCTTCTTGGCGGTGCAGCGAAGCAGGGCCGCGATGCCGATCAGGGGCAGGACCATGGTCACGATTACGGGGACTTCGATCCGGATATGTGACGCTCAACCGGGGAGGGGACGAGGGCCAAGAGAAAGTGATCCCAGCCCATGCTTTCCGTCGCCAATGTCCGCTCGCCATCGGCGGCGGCAAGCTACTTCGCTTCGGACAATTACTACGCGAGCGCCGATGCCGACCGCTCGGGCCGGTGGGTTGGCGAGGGTGCAAGGCGCCTTGGTCTCGACGGCAAGGTCGAGACCGCAGTGTTCGACGCGCTGCTGCGCGGAGAGCTGCCCGACGGCAGCAGTGTCGGCAATCCCGGGCAGGCACACCGCCCAGGTACAGACCTCACCTTCTCCGTTCCCAAGAGCTGGTCGCTGCTGGCGCTCGTCGGGAAGGACGAGCGGATCATCCCTGCCTATCGCGAAGCCGTCCTCGAAGCGCTGCACTGGGCTGAGAAGAATGCGGCCGAGACCCGGATGGTGGAGAAAGGCAAGATCGTAACGCAGGCCACCGGAAACCTTGCGATCGGCCTGTTCCAGCACGACACCAACCGCAACCAGGAGCCGAACCTCCATTTCCATGCGGTGATCGCCAATGTCACGCAAGGCAAGGACGGGAAGTGGCGTACGCTCAAGAACGACCGGCTCTGGCAGCTCAACACCACGCTCAATTCTATCGCGATGGCGCGCTTTCGCGTCGCGGTCGAGAAGCTTGGCTATGAGCCGGGACCGACCCTCAAGCATGGCAATTTCGAGGCGCGCGGTATCACCCGCGAACAGGTCATGGCGTTCTCGAGCCGCCGCCAGGAAGTACTCGATGCACGGCGCGGTTCTGGTCTTGAAGCGGGCCGCATTGCCGCGCTCGATACGCGCGCGAGCAAGGACGGGATCGAGGACCGCGAGGCCCTCGGCATGCAATGGAGCGAAACCGCGAAATCGATCGGGTTGGACCTCGCGCCCTTGGTCGAGCGGGCGCAGACCCGCACACTGAAACAGTCGATCGAAACTGGCAGGTTCGGTTCGCTTGCCGAGCGCGGGCGCGCATGGCTGGGACGTTTCGCCGCGCATGTCAGGGGCGATCCGGCCGATCCGTTCGTGCCCAAATCGGTCCTCAGGCAGGGCCGTGAGACGATCGCAGCTGCGCAGGCCGTCGCTTCGGCGGTGCGTCATCTTTCGCAGCGCGAGGCTGCCTTCGAGCGCACCGCGCTCTACAAGGCTGCGCTCGATTTCGGGTTGCCAGCGACGATTGCCGATATTGAAAGACGGACCCGCGCCTTGGTGCGCTCCGGCGACCTGATAGCGGGCAAGGGAGACCACAGGGGCTGGCTCGCCTCGCGTGACGCGGTGCTGACCGAGCAAAGGATCATGTCCGAGGTTGCCGCCGGCAAGGGTGCGAGCTCATCTGCAGTTGAGCCGGGAAGCGCTACTGATCGTGTCCAGACCGCTGCAATGGCAGGGCAGGGGTTCCGCCTCAACGAGGGCCAGCTCGGAGCGGCGAAGCTGATCCTGACGTCAGAGGATCGAACGATCGCGGTCCAGGGAATTGCCGGTGCCGGCAAGAGCAGCGTTCTGAAGCCAGTCGCCGAGGTGCTGCGCGACGAGGGCCACCCGGTCATTGGCCTCGCGATCCAGAACACGCTCGTCCAGATGCTCGAACGCGACACCGGCATCGGCTCGCAGACGCTGGCACGCTTTCTTGGTGGCTGGAACAAGCTGCTCGACGATCCCGGCAACGCGGCGCTGCGTTTGGAGGCCAAGGCGGCGCTGAAGGACCATGTGCTCGTGCTCGACGAGGCTTCGATGGTCTCGAACGAGGACAAGGAAAAGCTCGTCCGCCTTGCCAATCTTGCTGGCGTTCACCGCCTGGTCCTGATGGGGGACCGCAAGCAGCTCGGCGCAGTCGATGCGGGCAAACCCTTCGCGCTGCTGCAGCGGACGGGCATGGCGAGCGCTGAAATGGCGACCAACCTGCGCGCCCGCGATCCAGTCATCCGCGAGGCGCAGGCGGCAGCACAGGCGGGTGATGTACGCACGGCGCTGCGTCACCTGCAGCCGCACACGGTCGAGGCCAAGGGCGATGGCGCGCTGGTCGCTGCTGATACCTGGTTGGCGCTCGACAAGGACGACCGCGCGCGGACATCGATCTACGCCTCGGGCCGCGCCATCCGCTCTGCGGTCAATGCTGCCGTCCAGCAGGGACTTCTCGCCAATGGCGAGATCGGACCGGGCAAGGCCGAGCTTGGAGTGCTCGATCGCGTCAACACGACCCGCGAAGAACTGCGACATCTGTCAGCCTACCAGCCTGGCCGGGTGCTCGAGGTCTCGAGAAAGCAACAGGCCCTGGGACTGTCAGCGGGCGAGTATCGTGTCCTGGGACAGGACCGGAAGGGCAGGCAGGTCGAAGTCGCGGACAAGCGCGGCAAGCGGTTCCGGTTCGATCCCGCGCGGATCAGGGCAGGGAAGGGCGACCAGAATCTGACCTTGCATGAGCCGAGGAAGCTAGAAATCCATGAAGGCGACCGGATCCGATGGACCCGCAACGATCATCGCCGCGGCCTCTTCAATGCCGACCAGGCCAGGGTGGTTGCCATTGCCGGTGGGAAGATCACATTCGAAGCTTCCAAGGGAGACCAGGTCGAGCTCAAAAAGGACGATCCGATGCTGAAGCGGATCGATCTTGCCTATGCGCTCAACGCCCACATGGCGCAGGGTCTGACATCCGATCGCGGCATAGCCGTCATGGACAGCCGCGAGCGCAACCTGTCGAACCAGAAGACCTTCCTGGTGACGATCACGAGGCTTCGCGATCACCTGACGCTGGTTGTCGACAGTTCGGACAAGCTCGGAGCGGCCGTCGCACGCAACAAAGGCGAGAAGGCATCGGCCCTCGAGGTCACCGCACAGTTGACCCCGACAGAAAAGAAAATCGGCGAACTTGATCAGCTGAAACCGGAAGAGGCCAACAAGGCCGAAAAGGAACTCGCTCGAAGCAAGAGCAAGACACTGGATTTCGGGATTTGAAGGGCCGCTTTGCGACCCAATCTTCAGACGTGTTGGTCCGGCAGTTGGTCCAGGTGGTGCTTACGCGCGAACGATCGGATTTCGGAACCGCTCTCAGATCGCAAGAGTCTTGCGATGCCTCTCAATCGCGCTTCGCACGTCATCGGGGAAGGGCAGGTGTCCGCTTTCGTTGCTCCAGGCGTCGTCGAACTGTGCAACGACATCCTTCGCTGTCGCGGTGATCAATTTGGCAGGCAGCCTTGCCTTGTCGGCGATCGTCTCGAGTTCGTCATAGGTGTAGGATGCCCACTCGCGCGAGCTATGAAATTTGAGTGCAGCATCGTCGCCTGGGATATAGGCGAGCGTCGAAAGCAGGTCATAGGCAGGTGCCAGCAGCGCGTTGCGCCGGTCCGGATAAATCAACGACCAGTTCTTGAGATGCATGTCGCCATTGCCGATCAGCACCGAGTAGGTGAGCCGGCGGACGAATTCGATCACGCTTTGCTCGTCGGTCTCGATCGCCAGCACGCTGAGGATCTGGCGGTAGCTCGCATTCTCGTATTTATCGTCTGCAAAGACACCGAACACCTGGGCGAAGTCTTCGGTGTGCACTGGTCCTTCTTCCCCCCGGTCGAAGCGCCGGATGGCAAAAGCGGATTTACCGTAGCGTGTGATACCTTCGGGTATGCCATCAATCTGATCGAGGGGCACAAGGTCGATTTCAGGTACGTCGATCCCGATCTTTGCTGCCAGTTTCATCGCTGCGAATTCAGCCTCGGGCACGTCCGGATGTCTCGCAGAGGGGAGCTTGACGATCCAGTCGCCGCCGCTGCCTGTGACTGGGATCGTCAGTCCGCCATTCTTGCCCTGGGCTTTGATAGCCGAGAATTTGAGTTGCACGCCGGCAAGCGAGAAGCGCAGCGCGCGCTCTGCCTGCTTCCCCGCCGCTTCTTCATCTAGCTCGTCGGCCTCCGTTTCCTCGGCATCGACGGCGAGGGCGCGCACTGCGCCGGGAAGATCGTGCCCGAGCTGTGCGAGAAGGTGGTATTCGCGCACGGCTTTCACGCCGGCGCGGCGGGCCAGGTAGTCGCGAAGCGTTCCTTCAGGAAGGAGGTTGGAGAAGAACGGCTCGATCTTCGTTCGATAGCTACGTGGCTCTGCGATGATCTCGCCATTCGCGTCCTTGTAGGCGAGCGAAAGCGTCGGCCGATCCTGGTCGGCAAGGTAGACATCGTCGAATGTGAAGATGCTCGCATCTCCATCGAGGCGCGCAATCGTTCCAACGCGCGTCTCACCCAGAAAGATATCGAGAGCCGCTGCGTCGATCATGTGGCGTCGTCCTCAAGCCGGTAAGCAGGTAGTTTGCGGGCACTATCTCGATCGATTGCGTGGACCTGCAGGTTTCTGACGTGTTTGAGGGCACGTGTGGATGCCGCGATCTGTTGGGCGAGTTTCTTCGTTCCCTTTTGCTGCTCAAGCGCCCAGCCGAGATCCTGGAGATGCTTTTTCAGATGAGCGACGGGCTGCAAGGCTTGCTGGATGGCCTTGAGCGTTTCGGGAGTGAAATTAATGGTCTGGATATCTTTCAGGGCGCTTTGAAGCTCATTCACCTCGGTGACGCTCGGATAGCTCTCCCGTACTCGCTCGGCGAACCGGTTGGTTTCGGCAATAGTTGCGAGCGTTCGGCTTGTCTCGCTTCTTTCGCGCTGTGATCGCAAAACGCCTTCGATCGCCGGTACGGTCTTTCGAGGCACAAGCTTCAGCTCGAGGTCGAGCGCGCGCGCTATTTCGACAAGGCTTGAAATCTGTAGGTCTACACTCCCGCCTTCGATTTTGGAGATATGGCTTTGAGGCAAGCCTACCCGTTCACCCAGCTGTTTCTGGGTAAAGCCTTTTGCTATCCGTGCCGCTTTGATGCTTGCGGCGATGTCCTCGATTGTCGTGCTCATAAATATGTTTCTACATATGCTGGCCTACGTCTATATGTTTTAGCATATACCATGATCGTTGAGAAAGGCAATAGAGATATGCAATGGCATATATACACTACCCATGATAGGCCATTGCATATCATGGGTAGTGTTTGCCGCGCATAAAGCGTGAGCAGTCGTCACTTCAAAGAACCTTTGCCGGTCCTTCAGACGACAGAGCTTTCGCCCAGAAATCTGCCGATAAGTCAGGAAGGCCAACGGCGGCAATGCGCCCTAGTTTTGGCCATGGCGATCCCAGATCTTAGTTCCCAATAGCGGACATTCTTCGTGGCCATTCCGGCCAAGGAGAATGAAAATGACCTATTCACAATTCGACCCAGCTGCACAGAACCGAGTACCTTGGAATTTCGGCGCAAAGATTGGCCCCAAACGCCCATTCAATCAGAAACAGATCTGGGCCATTCGCTTCTTCCTAGATCGCGAAGAGCGCATCAGAGACCGGGCGCTGTTCGACTTGGCAATCGACAGCAAGCTGCGTGGTTGCGATCTGGTTGAGTTGAAAATCGGCGACTTGGTGAGCGGTCCCGAAATCAGGAAACGAGCGATGATCACGCAGCGCAAGACTGGTCGGCCTGTTCAGTTCGAGATTGCGACAGACGCACGTGCAAGTCTATTCGCGTGGCTGGAGCTCAGAGGAGGTGACGTTGAGGACTTCGTCTTTCCGAGCCGAGTTGATGCCACTCGCCACTTGAGCACGCGGCATTATGCTCGACTGGTTGACGAGTGGGTAAAAGGGATTGGCCTCCGAACTGAGGAGTATGGAACTCATTCGCTTCGCCGCACAAAGGCCTCGATCATTTACAAGGCCACAGGCAACATAAGGGCGATCCAAATTCTATTGGGTCATTCCAAGATCGAAAACACCGTTCGATATCTAGGCGTTGACATTGAGGACGCTCTCACGCTCGCTGAAAAGACCGAGATCTGACCGCTATGGGACGCCAGTCTCGCTTGGACTGGCGTCCGCTCCGCCGCGAAAAAGCAGACGGCTCTGATCGCTATTGCCAGCCTTTGTCTAGCGATAGGTGTAGGGATTCAGCGCGACTATCTCATGAAGCAGATCAGTCGGGAAGATCATCCCAGATCGCTCCTTCCTATGCGCCAGAATTGGAACGGATGAACGAGAATTTCGCAAGTTTTGTACGTAGCTTACTTACGCCGCCCCTCAAGTCCGCCGAGGCCGCATATGCTGCAGGAACGACGAGCAATGTGAGGAAAGTCGAGGTCGTTAAACCTCCGATGATGATGAAGCCCATTGCGTTGCGCCATTCGGCGGCGTCGGATTGGGCTAGTGCTACAGGTAGCATTCCGAAGACCGCTGCCAGCGCTGTCATCAATACGGGCCGCAAGCGCTCCGGGGCGGCGCTGCGCATCGCAGCACCAGCCTCGTCGCCTCGGTCGCGATATTGATTGGCAAGATCGACCAACAGGATACCGTTTTTCATCACAATACCCATGAGTGCAATCATTCCGATCTGCGCGAACAGGCTCATCTCTTCACCCGTTGCCCACATCAGGAAATAAGCACCGGAGAATGATAGCGGCGCGGTCAGCATGATAATTATCGGCTGGCCAAAGCTGTTAAACTGGCTCGCTAGCACAATGTAGAGCGCCACGAGCGCCAGCCCGAAGGCAAAGATGATGGCCTCACCCGTTTCGGCCAAGCGGCGGGCGGTACCTTCCATTTGGGTGGCCAATCCAGCGGGCGGCGGGTTCGCTGCTAGCAAATCTTCAACCTCTAAAACGGCGACGCTTAAAGGCACACCGGGTGCTGTGTTTGCCAATACTGAAATCTGGCGAGATCGATCGATTCGTTCTATTTCTGCAGCGCTCTGATTCACTTCAACCGTGGCCACCGAAGCAAGGTCTACCAGCGTCCCTTGCCCAGTTCGCAATGGCAGTGTTTCGACATCGGAAAGGTTCTGCCGCGCGCTCTCATCAAGACGGACCCGCACATCATACCGACGCTCTTGATCGTTAAATGTGCCAGCATCACTGCCGCCGATCAGGGTGCGAGACGCAGCAGCCAAACTGCGTGCGGAGATGCCCAAATCCGCCGCGCGGTCGCGGTCGACCACAATTTGCAATTCGGGACGCCCACCTTCGTAAGTTGATCGCACGTCAACAAAATTGGATTGGGTCGACAGTTCGCCTGCTAACAATTGCGCATAGTCGTTGATTGCGGCTGAATCCCGTCCGGTGATGATTAATTCAATGGCGGTCTGTCCAACACCTGCCCCTGATACCCAAGGGACCTCCCCGATGGCAATTTCGCGCGCGCTTGGCACATTTTCGCCAAGCGCATCGCGTGCGAATGTCATTAGATCATCCTGTGACAGATCGCGGGAGCGCTTGTGCGTGAGCCCGACATAGATATCGAGTTCGTGCACCTTCGGGTTGCTCCCGCTGCCTGCACTCACGAATACGAGGTCAATCTCCGGATGCTCTCGTAAGGCTTCATCGACTTGTCTTGCAGCTTCCTTCGCGCCCGAAATACCAGTTCCGAGCGGCAATTTAACCGTTGTAAGAAATTCAGACCGGTCAGTGGTCGACATAAAGGTGCTGGGGACTTGGGAGGCGAATAGGCCGCCGACAAACACGCTTGCGAGCGCGCCTCCGAGTACCAGATAACGGCGGTCAATCGCCCATCCCACCAAGTGTTCATAGCGTTTGCGCATCCCGACATGGAAACTCTCGATCCTGCCTAGCCAGCCACTATCGGCATGTTCAGGTCGCAGCAGCCGAGCCGACATGGCTGGTGTCAGCGTTAAGGCGACCAACATCGACACGCTGACCGAGAAGACGATTGAAAGTCCGTATTGGAAGAAGAAGCGCCCGACGATCCCTTCCATGAAAGCGATTGGTACAAATACCGCCAGTGTTGCGAATGTTCCGGCCAAGACTGCCAGCGCCACGCGTTTGGTTGCCGAGTGCGCCGCCTCGGTGGCCTCAATTCCTTCATCGACATCATTTTGCACGGCCTCAACCACAACAATCGCATCATCGACCAGCAGGCCAATCGCGACCGTCAGCGCCAGCAGTGTGATCATGTTGATGGTAAAATCGAACATCGCAAATGCGACAAAGGTCGCAACGATTGAAGTTGGAATGGCGAGAAGCACAATGATCGTCGCACGCCAACTCAGCAGAAATAGGAAGGTCACTGCCACAACCAGCAGAACTGCGATAAACAGATCGAACAGTACGTCCCCAATTGCCTGTTCGATAAACCGCGAGGTGTCCCGCGCGATTACAAAGTTCACGCCTTCGGATGCGGTGGCTTCAATATTCTCGATTTCTGCGCGTATCTGTTCGGCGACGGCGACCGTGTTCTCGCCGCTTTGCTTGCGCACTTCGAGCACCACGCCAAGTTCACCGTCGAGCTGAGCGTAGCTATCTTCGTCTTCGACCGAGTCTTCTACCCGCCCGATATCGCCAATCCGCACCGTTTGCCCATTGGGCCGATAAGCGACCGGGATCGCTGCAAACTCTGCCGCATTCGCCGCCTCGGCCAATGTGCGAATGCCGAATTGCCGAGTCCGACCATCGGTTACCAGCCGTCCGCCCGGCAGCTCTGCGTTCTCGCGCTGGATCGCAGACAGCACATCATCCGCTGTGACCCCGCGGGCTCGCATTGCTGATGCGTCAAGCCATATACGCATTTCGCGTTCGCGCCCACCGACAAGTTCAACCGAACCGACACCGGGAACCCGCTGCAAACGCTCTTTGACCACTTCGTCGGCGAAAGTGGTTAGATCACGGATTGGCAAGTCGCCCGAGAGCAGCACCGAAAGAATCGGCGCTGCATCAGGATCAACTTTTTCAATTACCGGTGGCTCGGCATCAGCGGGCAGATCACCTCCCAGCCGGGATATCTTGTCGCGAACTTCCTGCGCCTTCAGGTCTGCGTCTTCCTCCAGCTCGAACTCTAGATTGACGATGCTGACACCTTCGGCGCTGATGGATCGCATCTGTTTGAGGCCGGATATGGTGTTGAGCTGCTCCTCAATAATATCGGTGACTTCAGTCTCGACTGTTCCCGGAGAAGCACCGGGCAGAGTGGTGGTAACGGATACGTAGGGAAACTCGACCTCAGGGAAGAGATCAACGCCAAGACGGCCAAAAGAGACAATGCCAAGCACGACAAGCGATGCAATCAGCATCGTCGCAAAGACCGGTCGCCGGATTGATACGTCGGCTAACCACATATTAGGTTTCGCTTGGCGTGCGGCGCGGCTTGACTGGAGCGCCTACACGCAATGTGGCCGGAGGATTGAGTATGACCTCGTCTCCCTCGTTCAACCCCGACTGGACGCGAACTCTGTCAAGATCGATACTCTCGTAGGTTACCTGGCGGCGCTGCGCCTTGCCGTCTTCGACCACCAATACAATAGCGGATGCATTGTCGCCTTGAATGGCGGTGCCCGGCAGGATGATCGCCGGTTCGGGAGAAACTTCAATCAAAGCACGTGCGGCCAACCCCGAGCTAATCCGATAATTCGGGTTGCGGATCGGGAGCCTCAGCTCGACCATTCGGCTTTCCGGATCGACGCGGTCATTGATGATGTAAACGATGCTATCGAACGGCTCATCAAACCCTTCGATAAACACGCGAGCAGGCATATTTCGACGGAAAGAATCCACGTATTCCTGCGGGGTATTGACGATAGCGGCGACTGTTCCGAGCTCTTGCAGTTCAAGCGCTGCCGACTGTCCTCCCATCGAAAAACGATTGTTGAGATAGACGCCTTCATCCACCAACCGAGCGGTCACGACACCGTCATAGGGTGCGCGTGTGATCGTGTCGCTAAGCGCCTGCCGTGCCGTTCCAAGAACGGCTTCGGCTTGGGCCTTCTGCGCGCGCGCGACAGCCAGCTCGGTTTCGGCAGCGTCGACTTGCGCCTTAGAGACGAACCCCCTTGGAGCCAGCGCCATCACCCGGTCATATCGACGCTCTGCCTCAATCGCCTGTGCCTCGTTCAGATCAACCGCTGCCTGCGCCTCTGCGACCCGGCGTTGATAATCAGCCTGTCGAATTCGGAAGAGCGGCTGCCCGCGCGTTACCCTGTCGCCGACTTTGACGAATATCCGTTCGACAGGCCCCTCGGCCAATGCACCAATTGCGCTGCGCTGCTTTGCCGCGATGGTACCAAACGCCTTTACCGGCTCTGCCAAGAGTTCAGGCTTTACGATGATCGTTTCGACTTGGCGCGGCTCTGATTGCGCCGGTTCGATTACATCGACAGTTTCCGAGCTGTCCGAACACGCTGCCAGAGCGAGCGCGCAAATGGCCAGCCAAAACAGGGCTCCGCGCCTCAGCATGTATAGGCACCCCGGCCACTTGCTACGAGCTTGCCCGCAGGGCCAGTAATGTTTGTCTCTGCAACGGATATCTGCCGCCCAATCTTCACAATGCGCCCCGTCGCCGTGAGCGGCCCTGATGTGGCAGGACGATGATAATCGACCCTTAGATCGGCGGTCGCTTTGACCTTCGTCCCCATCGCAAGGAGTGTGTAAAGTCCGGTAAGATCGATAAGAGCCGCCAGAACGCCCCCGTGAGCAGCGCCTAACATGGGGTTGGAAACAATCTCATTGCGCCATGGCATTAGGAGCTGAAGCTGATCGGCTGAATGCGACTTGATCTCGACGCCCAGCCATTGGTGGAAGGGCGCGATGCGCAACATCTCTTCCAGCTGTTCGCGCTCGATAAGGGCTGGCTCCTTGGTCATGTAGCCTTTTCCTTCGTGCCATGATGGCGTTTCAGAAAGCCGACAATCGCCGCCGAAAATGCATCGTTGGAATCCCCGACCACCATGTGCGTTGCACCGGCAATGTCTGTGTATTCGGCATGGGGAACCATTTTTCTTAGGTGCGTGACTGACTCCTCAGAGACGAGGTCGCTCGATCCCCCGCGAACGAGATGCAGCGGGAGCGACAGATTTGCCGCCGCCTTACTCAACCCTTCAAACTGTCTTTCTTGATGCTCTGGGTCCAATCGCTTTTCGCTCATTATGTTGCGGATAAATTGGGGGTCCCAATGCCAATAAAAGCGTCCATCGGCCTTTTGCCGCAAATAGTGTTTGAGGTTTCCTCCAGCCCCGCGCTTCTGGCGATGCGGCATGTAGCTGGCGATAATTTCTGCCGCTTCTTCTGGGGAAGCAAACCCGCGATCAATATGCTTCTCCATAAAGCCGACCACACGCATGACCCCGCTTGGCTCCATCCGCGGTGCTATGTCGACAAGAGTGAGTGAAGCGAAGCTGCCCGAAGCAAGTTCACCCTCGGCAATCATTCCTGCAAGCCCGCCAAGCGATGCACCCACGACCGCAGGCTTGCGATCAAGCTGCGACGTTACCGCAACGAGGTCAGACGCGAAATCGCGCAGGTCATAGGAGCCGTCTTCGGACCACGCACTGTCACCATGACCGCGCAAATCAAGCGCAATGACGCGGAAGCCAGCCGAGGTGAGCTCACCGGTGACACGTTTCCAAGCGCGGCGGGTTTGTCCACCGCCATGCGCAAGCAAGACCGGGGGAGCACTTTCGTCTCCAGAGACCTCGGCGGCGAGCTTGATCGCTTCATGGCCTCTGATGGTTTGCGCGTTGTCTGACATATCCGTCAGTTGCTACATTGTAATGTGCTTTACAGTAAAGAATTTTATTTTTCTCAGGGAGATGGTATGGGTCCGGTGATGGCATCCAACTCGAAACAAGACGCTGACGCAGCCGCAGAGAGCTTTCTGACCGACACAGATCGGTTCGTCTTTCTGCTAGAGGATGTGACCTCGCGATTGCGGCGCAACTTTGATTTTTCGGTCGAACAGTTTGGCCTCACTCGCACGCAGTGGCGCACCTTGGCCTATGTCTACCGGACACCCGGAATGACCCAGACGCAGCTGGCAAAGCGGCTGGACCTCGAGCGCGCCAGCATTGGTCAGGCAATCGATAGGCTTGAGAAAATGGAGCTGGTCGAACGACGAAGTGCGCAGAATGATCGGCGAGTGTGGCATGTGCACCTGCTGCCTGCTGCAATCGAGCTATTGCCAGCATTGCGCAAGGAAGCGGACGCTACATATGAGAGACTGCTCTCTGGTTTGGAGCTCAACGATCTGGAGCGCTTCGGTAAAGCCTTGCTGAAGATGCGCGATAATCTTGATGTCGATTAGGCGCTGGTTGGCAGGGACGAGCCACCTGTCGGATTGGCCTAGGTAAACTTCTGCAATTGGGTCGGGAGCGGAATGGCAGCTTCTGTACTACCCAAACCGAAAAGCAGACTGACAGGTTCCGGCCCATATGTCGTCATCGGCCGCCATAAGTAATTATTTCGGAACGATATTTGGAATGGCCCGTTTATGTATTGAACACGCCGATAGCGATGTTCGACGCCGGTGGCGCCTCCCCTTTGCGGTCGAGTACGAGCCACCTCAATCAAGCGCCCAGTAGGGGCCGCGTCCGCTTTCGGCCAAACAGGAGATTTGCATCATGCAGACTACTGAAAAAACTCTTTCACAAAAGACTTTCGACACAACCACGCTGGACGAGCGTAAGGAATTTGATCGCAGTCGCCCCCTGGAGCGCGATGAGACGACATTCCTCATTTCATCAGGCAAGGTAGAAGGAACTGATGTGTTCGCCACTGATGGTGAGAAGATTGGTACGATCGATCACCTGATGCTTGGTAAGCGCAGCGGCCGCGTCGAATACGCAGTCATGAGTTTTGGCGGCTTTCTCGGGATAGGGGAGAGTTTTGCCCCACTTCCATGGGAGACGCTGGATTACGACCCCGAGCGTGGTGGCTATGTCGTGAATATCGACAAATCCCTTCTAAAGGATGCACCGCGTTTCGAACGTGACAGCGAACCTGCTTGGGATACCGCCTACGGCCAGCACGTCTATTCGTACTACGGTGTGATGTACTAACCTAGGATTGAAATGGCTTTAAGGATGAGATCACTCATCCTGAACACACAAGGGCTTCGACGTTATCGTCGGAGCCCTTTTTATTTGGATTGGGCCAAGGTCGATATCGAACTAACCCAACCTGGTCACCTATGGACTCTTCAGTGGCGATCTGATTTTATGAAGGTTTGCTGTCTATCAAAGGTCGAAGTTATGGAGTAGCGCGATGGGCCGGTCGCAGGAACAGATAGCGGTTCCAGTAATGGACCGCCATGAAGTTCGCCAGGTCGAACGATACTTTGTCGAGCCAGAGATTTATGCGCGCCCTGATGTCTCGCGGCGCCAGGCAAACCTCGCGCGGTTTGTATCAGGTGAGATAGTCCCGAGATTGCTGCGCCTTCATACCGAAGTCGTTCCTGACGCACCGCCCGCAGAACTATTGATCAAAGCTCTGCGGCCCAACAGCACGGATGTGGGTGAGCTCGCCAAGATAGTCCTGGGTGATGATCTTGCAGCAGCGACGTCTTATGTCACGGTCATGCGAGATCGCGGCCTGTCTATAGAGACGCTCTATACTCAGCTGCTTGAGCCGACCGCTCGTTGTTTGGGAAGGATGTGGGAGAATGACGAGTGTGATTTCATCGATGTCACCATCGGTGTAGGACGCCTTCAACTCCTTCTCTCTACGTTCAACGAGACCTGCTCACTGCCTGAACTTGCAACCAACCGCCGCTTTTTGATTGCAGCAGCACCTGGCAACCAACATGTCTTCGGTGCATCAATGATTGAAAAACTGTTGTCCGCAGGCGGCTGGCAGGTTCAGCCGGAATACTCTGGCGATCCCGATCAAATTGAACAGGCAGTGCGAAGCAACTGGTTTGCGGTTGTAGGCCTGACTGCGGGTTCGGATCTGCAACTGGAAGATCTCAAATCAATCATTGCTGATGTGCGTAAGCAATCCCAAAACCGAGCAATTGGCATATTGGTTGGTGGGCCGATTTTCATAGAAAACCCGACGCTTGCAGTCGAAGTAGGGGCGGACGCTACAGCTAGCAACGCTCCTGCAGCAGTCCTTGCTGCGCAAAGACTATTTGATGCCGCTGTTCAAAGGTAATTTGCCAGCCTCGAAATTACGTCAGCCTTCCTAGGTGTCGTACAAAGAGCGGACTGTCTGCAATCGGCCCAAGTCCTGCCGTTACAAGGCTCGGCCAAACCAGATGACCCGACCGACGACGTGCACCTCAGATCGGTCCATGTCGTGCCAAGTTGGATAAGCTGGGTTGTCGCTGGCGATTGTGATTTGTCGGCCACCAGGCTTGATAGCAATACGCTTAACGACCAGAGCATCATCAGCGCGCAAAACGTAGATTCCATCGCGCAATCGTGAGCCATGGTCTGACGCGTCGACCAGGACCTCGTCACCATCGCTGAGCGTGGGCTCCATCGAGTCACCCTTTACGCCGACGATCGACAGGCTGGCGCTCTTGGCCGACGTCAGGTGCCGCAGCCACCGCTCATCGAACCCGAACCGGGTGTGTGCAGTCTCACTGGCAGCTACCGCGCCGAATCCAGCAGATGCTTCCACATCGAGAACGGGGATCTCGACCATACCATCATTGACTGGATTGGCGGGACCGCCGAGCACTTGCTCATCGACGCCGAAGAAGCAGGCGAGTGTCTTTCGGTCTTCGTCATCGAGCTTTCGCGGTGAACCGCGCTTGATGAATTGCTGCACATAGGCAGGGTTGCGGCCAAGCAGCCGCGATATCGAGGCGTAGCCATATCCGCCCTTGAGGATCAGCCGGTCGAGCTCTTCCCTGACATGTTCCATCTGTCTGTCCTTCGAATCTCAATTGTAGGAATTTTCCTAGACTCGCGGATGTGATCCTACTAAGAACATAACAAGAACACAAGGGATTTGCGAGTCGGAGCGAAAGGGTTATGACCTTGCTGGAACGGATCGAAAAGCATCTGAAAGATCACCATATTTCGGCAACGCGCTTCGGCCGGCGCGCAGTTGGCGATCCTCGATTCGTACTCGATCTCAGGCAAGGGCGAAGGCCGCGTCGACGAACGCTTGAACGGCTGGAAGCCTATCTGCAGTCAGTCGACGCTAGAGATCCTCAAGGTTCTATCAGGAATAGGTCCTGCGCTCGACAAGTTGCTCATAGCGACGGGCAACATTCTGCCAAAGTCTTCCCCCGTCCTGCGCGCCGGCCCGGTTTAGCTGATCGATCTTCGACGCAATGAATTCACCTCCGGCATCGCCGTGGTGCTTCTCGACCCATAGCGCCATGCCCCAAAGTTCCTGATCGCGGGTGAGCGTCAAAAGAGCGCCGCGATGCCAACAACAAGCATGAGAACGACCGGTATACCCAGAAGCCATGCCTCGAGCTTCAATTTCCATTCTGGCTCATTGCTCGGAAACGGCTCGTTGCTGTCGGGCCAATCGCGCATCAGCACCAAGGCTCCCTGCGACCGGACCAGGTTCGCGCAAGGCCTTCGGCGACCAGCTGGTCGCCGATCGAGCGCCCATTGCGCAACAGCACCCGCAGCTTGCGACCGTACTGGTCTTCGTCCCTGCTTCCAATTGTCACCGCTTCGAAGTCGCCCTGGTTGAGCAGGGCAACCAGCCGGTCGCGTGCCTTGATGCCGAGGTCGTACTCGTAGTCGCACTTAGGCTGCGAGATCTCAGGCGTGTCGATGTCCGCGATCCTGATCTTCACGCCTTCGAGCCAGATTGTGTCGCCGTCGACGACGCAGGTGCGTCTGACCATGCCGCAGACCGCAAAGCTGTGCGTGGTTCGCGCTTCGGCGCTCGCCGACCCAAATGGCCAATAAATGCCAACCAGGCCTCCAAGAATGCAAGCGAAGAGACCGCCAGCTACAAGAAGGGCGAGGCTTCTTCCTCTGCCGCGCTTGCTCCGGTCACGTCCGGTCCGGAACTCGACAACATTATCGCGGGGTGGTCTCTTGGCCATTCCACCTTCTTTCATTTCCGGACTGTCAGGCCAAGACACCGTGCTCGCTTTCCCGATGATTTTCGGCTAGTTTCTCTGCAACGCGAGGGGGCGGCCTAGAGGGGAGAGTGCAGACTTGCTCCCGAAGGAGAATGAGCGATGAGCGATCCAGACAACACTCCCACTGGCGGCAAGCAGGACTGGGAAGGTCTTCGTGAAGTTGACCGGGCCATCGCCGAGAACCGTCTCACTTCCTACACCTGGAAGAAGATCTGGGCTGATCCTTGGGAGCGGCGCGGAATTTACCTATTTGCCGCGTTGTTCCTAGCGTTTGTGATCTACGTGATCATCTACGACGGACTGATCTGAACTACCATTCCTTCACATCGTCCGCCGCTTCTGCTGAGGCTCCCTTGGCATCGCGGGTCTTTCCGTCGAGGTAGCCCTTTATGGAACCGATGCTCTGTTCTCCCCGTCGCTGGACCCGATCGACATCGCGGGCGATGTCTTCTCTTTCGCTGGACGGGGTGCTCAGGCTTCCCGGCACGCCGCCAAGCTGCACCGATCCCCGGACGCTTTCCGCACTGCTCACCGAAGGCCGAGCGACGGGCGCAGAGGGTGGCAAGACCAGGTCGCCCGCGATCTCGGCATTGAACTGGTCCGCATAGCTTTCGACGAACCGCGCCTGAAGCTGCTGGCCCCGCGCGCTCATCTGGAAGTCGATGTCGTCAAAGCGGACCGGGCCGTAGTAGTCCCGGTTAGCCTCGATCTCCGCCATGCCCCATTCGCGATAGGCCTGGCTGAGGTTGAGAGTGCCTGCGGCATTGGCGCTTTCGTACCAGCTTGCCTGGTTCTCGAGTCGGCTGGCGATCTCTTCGGCGCGGCGCGCTTCACGCGTGTAGCTCTGCGCCTCTGTGATCGAGGTAGTGATGCCTGCCGAGGTGCTGGACACCAGTGCTTCCGAACTAGAGCTCGTTTCGCGCAAGAAACCTTCCCGCGTGCTCGACCAGCTACGGCTGTCCGAGATTTGGCGCAGCGCACCCGTGATGCGCGAGCGGTCCTCTGAAGCGATCCCAATGTCGCTGTCAGTCCAGCTCTGATTACGGCCGCCGCCTAGCCCAAGTGTTCCCTTCGTACCCTTTCGCTCTACTTTTCCTTCGATCCCTGCATTTCCATTTAGGAACCACGAGACTGTGATGTCGTCGGCCGCGCGGCGCGACAGCCCGAATTGCTGCTGGAGTGTCTTCGAGGCGTTGTCGACCTCGCTGAAGGCGCTGCCGATGCTGTCACTCGTTGACGTGCCACTGACGCTCTCGTTCGAGCGCGAGCGGGTGTAGGCATCGCGTAGTTCGCTGAAGCGGGTGACAGCTGAACTCGTCGATTGCTGGGCAAGATTCGAGAATGTCTCGCTCTGGCCGCGGCTCTGGCTCGCCATGGTGGCAAGCCGGCTCGAGAAGTCCTGCCCGAGTGTCGGAGTGAAAGGATAGCTCGAGGTCGGCACAGTCGCGAACTCGGCTTGAGGGAAGCCGGTGGTCTGGGTGCCGTTTTCGCCCGTGGCTCGCGTCTGCGCGGCGCCGTAGCCAATGTTGGGCGCGAGGCTGGCTTGCGCAAACTGGCGCGAGAACACGTTCGAGTTCTCAAGGCTGGTATTGCCGAGCGAAACATTGCCGGTGCTCGCTTCGCGCGCCGCCTCTTCTGCCGCGTTCTGGCTCGGATTGAGGTAGCTCGTTGCCTGGCCCGATATGGCGAGCGCGCCCCTGGCGACGCCGCCTGCAAGGAACGGTATCGATGCGACGAGGTAGCCGGCCAGAATCCCGATATCGTTGTTGACGTCGGTCATGCCGGAAAAGGTCGCGAGGCTGAGACCGGTTGCGCCGCCCGCTGCCGCCACATCGCTCGCGCCCTTGAGCATCAGGATCATGTGAAGGATGACGAACAGCGGCCCCCAAGCTGCCAGATAGAAGAAGCCCGTGACATAACCTCTTAGTGCGATCGGTCCGGTCTTGGGCATCAGGAACAGTGGGAAGAGCACCGGAAAAAGCGCGTAGAATACGACCGTCAGGACGACATTGAGGATCGGGACCCACTTCATGGCGTTATGCGCGATCGAGGAATAGGTCCGCTCGGTCTGGATATCGGCGCGGGTCTGCGCGAACACATCGACGCTCGATGCGCCGCTAGCTCCGGCAAATCCATGCATCGCCTGGTTCATGGCGTTGATGGTCAGAACCTGGCGGAAGATGCTGCTTGCATCCTTCGAGACGCCGGTGAGGTATTGATAGGCAATCGGCAGGTCGGCGATAAGCTTGGCCTTCGCGAGCGCCTCGGTCTGGCGGGGGTAGAGCTGGCGTCCGGCGACCTGTGTCATCTCATCGATAAGCCCGGCCCATTGGTTGGAGAGCGCAGTGTAGGCCTCGCGGCAGGTGATGATCGAGGCCGTAACGCTATCGTCCGCCTGCCGGGTGACGAAGCGCTGTGCACGCGCGGCACTGCCAGGCGCAATGGTCGCCCAGATATCGTTGCTTTCGGACAGTTCCTTCATCGAGTAGCGGCCGAGGAGCAGGTCGTAGAACACGCATTGCCGCACATGCTCGTCGAAATTGGCGGCAAACTCGGGATCGGCGATGCGCAGCGAGCGTGTCGCTTCGAGCAGGCGCGCGCCATAAATCATGCCGTTCTTCGAATAGTTGAGATCGTCGGGAAGCCCGAACACGGTCTCGGCTGAGCGGGTGAGGTAATCGCCAGCCTGGCTGGTGAAGCTCGCCATCAGGGCGAGCCCGAGCGGAACATTAGCAACCGTGGCTGGGGCTAGGCTCGGATTGACGCGGTCGGTGACCTGCACATCCATGCGCGGCACCATCAGGCACATGTAGATGAGCGTCGCGCCGAGGAACCAGTTGAGCCAGGAGCGCCAGTCCTGATTGAACGCGACGACAATGACCGCAAGCGCCATCCCCATGACCAGCGCCACCTGGATCAGGCTCTTGTAACCGCCTGCACCCGTCCATGCGGCGACGGCGTTCAAGACATTGACGATGTATTCGCCGCCGCCGGTTGTGAAGATCTCGACCATGTCGCGGCCTCAGGGGATAATGGAGCGCGACTGGAGCCCGCGCGACCAGTCGAGCGCTGCGGACATCGAGGGCGACATCGAAGCCGCGAGGGAGTTCTCGATCATCGCGGTCTTCTCGATGATCTGCATGATCGCCGAGACCTTGGCCTGTCCGGTAGCCTGCCTCTGGACCAGGCCAGAACGCACTTCGGCGACCTGGCCGCGCCAGATCGCAAGCTTGGCTTCATCGGAGGCGATGAAGCTCGCCATCGAGCGACCGGCTTCCGAGACGATCCGGTCGAGGATGGCATAGAGCAGATCGATGCTGGCGATCTCGGCGAGCGTTTCGCGGTCGTCGGTCGGCATGCCGCGTCCATAGGCGGCCTGGACGGTAAGGATCTTGTACAAGGGGACAGAGGCGACCTGCAGCAGTTCCTTTTCGGCATTGCCGATCGCGGTGTCGGCCCGGATCGCATCGACCATGTTCCCGATGAGGAGCGCGACCCGCGGGCGGATGGCCTTTGCATTCGATAGGCTCATCTGCTCGAAGGTGGGATTGAGGCAGAGATCGGTCTCGTCGCAGCGGAAAACGCGCACGGTCTGGCCCTGCGTCCCGTCTAGGAGCGCGCTTACGAGCGTCGAGGACGCGTCGCCCGCGAACGGCACAAACTTGCCGGGCTCATCATCCTTGGGCGGCACGTAGATGACCGTGCCAATCAGCGTCATGGCGTACTCGGCGAGTTCGCGGTCGAAGGTCCCGCCGGGATTGAAGAAGGCACTCTTTTTCAGGACGTGCCAGGTGTAGTTGCGCGCGACGCCGGGATTGACGTCGGCATAGTCGCTACCGGCTCCCTCGTTGGTCGAGGCGCGCTGGCCGCGCGTGCCGCAGCCGTGCTTCGCTGCGGCATAGTCGGTGAAAATGCCTTCGGAATTGCCGATCGCTTCGCAGATCGCCTTGTCGGCGAGATCGCCCTTGGGCCACAGGCCGCCGACCAGCCCCTGCGCCATTTCGCAGGAGTTGATCGAGAGATTGTTCATGAGCTGCGCCTTCTGGCTGAACTCCTGCATGATCTTGTTGCACTCTGGGCACACGGTATCGATCGCCAGGCTGAACGCGAACCCGACCGCGTTGTTGGCGACGGCTTTCAGAAGAGCGACCATCTCGCTTGCATTGATGAAGGAAAAGGATCCGGCAAAGATATCGATGCCCCCGCAGCCCGCCCTTGCGCGCGGCAGCTGGAGATTGGCGATGTTGGTCGTCTTCTGAGGGAAGCGCGTCCAGACATTGCCGAGGCTGTAATAGCCCGCCGACTGGCCTTCGAATGCGGTCGGGCCCGTGACATTCGCCGCCGCCCCCATGTCGTCCATGAAGCGGTCCATGCTGTCGCCAACATTCGCGGCGACCGGTGAGGCAACAATGCTGGCGGCGGCAAGGGTCAATGCCGCGTTGCGGATGCTAGTAATCATGTCCGGCTTCCTTGGAGGTGAGAAGGTAGATGCGGTCCTGCAGCTCGTCGGCCGAGAGCACGCCGTAGCCGATCGGAATCGGGCGTTTGGTCACGCTGTCCCACAGCACCAGAGCGGGGGTGGCTTTGCCTTCGAGACCAAGCTTGCCGCGCTGGTTCGTCTCGACCCGATAGTCGGGAAAATGCCGGGATGGACCGCCATCGGTGGAGATCGCGCGCACGGTGATCCGCCAGCGGTCGGCGACGCCCTTCACGATCGGGCTCATCACTTCGCACGGTCCGCAGGTCGAACTGAAGAAATAGAAAAGGCCGTAGCGCTGCGAGAGCGTTGCCATGACGTGATCGCGCTCGGCGCTGCGGGCATCCTGCCACTGCTTCTTGGCGACCGCTCCGACGGGGCGTTCAAGCGTGTAGTCGAGGTCCGGGTCCTGCCAGATCGCCCGCTGCCAGACATCGGAGAACAGCGAGGCGCGGTCGAGCTGCGCGCGCTGGAAACGGATATAGGCCGCGACATTCGCTTCGGTCGGATAGAGGATCGCTCGTGCCTTCAGCTCGCGCAGCTCGGACGTGATCGCGTCGAGTTCTTGGCTGGCCGGGACCGGTTCGGTTTCGGGCTGTTGCAGATCTTGTGCGGGAGGTGGTTTGACGCAGTAGAACCAGTAGCCGAGCCGGCGCTCTTCGCAGTAGAGCGTGTCGGCCGCAGTGGTCGATGGAGTGTCTTGCCGTTCCTGTGCCTGGGTCGACGTAGCGGAGAGGGCAGCAACCCCCAGGACGAGTGCCGTGCGATACAAATGGGTCATTGGCCGCCCCTTGCGTAATAATCGTCGATCTTTTGCTGGATGAGGATGCTGGTCTCGAGTTCGTCGGGCAGCCGCGCGGCCTCGGTGAACTCTGCATAAACCTCGGTGAAATCCATACGGGAAAGATCGAGCTGCGCAAACTCGTCGAGAGTGAACCCCTCACATTGTTCTTCTTTGGGCTTGTCCCATGGCTTGGGGAGCTGCTTACGGCCCTGTTCCTGCAGGATCCGCGAGAGCTTGCTCTCGAAACAGCAATAGACCTTCTTCTTCGTCAGGCAGACGCCAAGGAACTTGTCCGAACAATAGGTCCCGACATAGGCGCACAGCCCCTGCGCATCGCGTTCGTGGAGCAGCACTTCCTCGCGATTGCAGCCGAGCGCGACCAGCAGGCTGATCCCCGGAATGAGCGGGAAACCCTTACCCTTGCAGCAGTTGAGCACGCCGAAGACCTTGGACGAGCAGGTGTTGCGCGTGCCGCGGAACAGTGTCAGCGTGTTCGGATCGAACTGGCCGCGCGCCTCGTCCATGGCGTGCAATGCGACCGCCGCATCCTTGAACTCGTCATTGGCGGTGCGCTCGATCGTCTCGCAGCTGCCATCAATGCAATAGACATCGCCGTCGCAGACATACTGGGTGGAGCTGTCCGTACCGGGCAGGGGACATTCGTAGATGCGCTCCCAGGTCTCGCAGGGCATCTCGTCGGTGAGGCATTCCTCGCCGATGAACCGGCAGGTGCCCTGGCTTTCGATGTCCGAACAGTCGCTCGCCGCCTCGCGCGATGTGCAGGTGTAGCTGCGCTGCCATTCCCAGCAGGGCCGGGTGACCGAGACACCGTCGATCACCCGTGTCTGCGGATCGGCATCGGTGCAGATCTCGGTATCGAGCGTACAGTCGCCATTATCGGCAAATCCGGTGCACTGGCTCTCGTCGGAAAAAGTATCGATCGAGTTGTCCGTGGTCACCGCATAGGGCGTGTAGCGCGCATCTGGAGTGTCGCATGTGATTTCAGCGACGGGATCGCCAGGTTCGGTGCAGTATCTGTAGAACTGGTCCTCCCGCCACTGGAGGCAGGGTCCGGGCCGATACCCGGTGATCCGGCACGAGCCACCATCGAATGCCGAGCACCAGGGATATCCATAGACTGTGCTCGTTTCATTGCAGAGATAGTGCCATCGCTGGCGCCGGGTCACGTTGGCGACGAGCGGGACTTCGCACTGGCCCGCCGACTGGTCGATCCGCGTGCCAGCGTTGCAGGTAGCGGTGTAGGTCCCTGCCGATCCGGACCCGGGCGGCAGCGGCACGCAATTGCCCTGGCCGCCCGAGATTGCCATGCCGCTGGTGTAGTCGAGCGGGGTCTCGTTGATGGCGAGGCTGCGCGCGATGACGTCCTCGATCTCACTCGGATCGAAGCGCGCGCGATTGGCCACGCTGTCGCGCATCGCCCGATAGCCTTGGTGTCCGGTGGCAGCGGCTGCCGCGCTACTTTCGATCCGGTCGGGATCGTCGGCGAGCGTTTCGAGGTCACGCACGGCATTGCGATCGTAGTTGGGGAGGGTGGATGCGTCGGGCTGCGATCTGGCAGCTTCTTGCGCTTCGCCTCGCAGGCTTTCGCCAAAGGCCTTGCCATCGGCCCGCGCGTCCTGCTGCTGAGCGGAAAGGGGCGCGGCGAGGACGAGAAGAGCGAGCAGCCCCATGCGAAGCGATTGTGTGACAATCATGGCCGCTCTCCCTCGAGGCGGCGAAGGTGGAGGCGAGCAAGTTGTGCGCCCGGACCGCCTCCCGAAGCGAAGGTGTCAAGCACTTCGGCCACGCTGATATTGCCGGCAATGCGGTCGTGCGGCGGCAAGACGTCTTTGCAGTCGAACCCGTCGCAGGGGCTGAAATCGCTTGCGATCATCACGAAGCTCGGGGCAACCTTGATATCGAAGGCGCGGAACAGGCGCGGGTCGATCCCGAGCGCGCCGGCATCATCGCTATCGTTCCAGATGGCGGCGATGCGTTTCTTGAAGCGCGCGCTGTCGCCTTGCGGGAAACCGCGCAGTACGGTGACGCCGCCGGCCCTTGAGACATCGCGAACCAGCGCCTTCAATGAGGGCTCGGGCATTGCCAATGAGGCAAAAGCGATGAACCGGGGCGTGTCGCCCATCGCTGCGACTTCCGCATCGGCCTGGGCGCGGATCATGCCATCGATATCGAGCGGCCCGGCATTCGCGGTCGCCTGCGCAGTCTCGGCATAGGCTGCGCGATTGTCGAAAGCCGTTTGCTGAGCGGCGCGCGCGTCTTCTGCGAGGGCATCCGCTTTTGTCCTGACCGATGTGGCGAGAGCCTCGGCGTCGGCGGCATGTTCGGCCGCGCGCGCGCGGATTTCGGCGAGGTCAAGGTCGGGCCCGGCATCCTGCGCGGAAGCTGCTGCAAATCCAGCAGCGATCACGAGGCTCAGGCCGACGAGAAGGGGGAAGGCGTTTCTCATAGCGCGCAGCAATTCCTCTTGCGCCAGACGAGGTATCCCATGTCTTCGCCGATGGCGGGGATGACCTGTCCGGGGGACTGGAAGGTGGTGGAGGCACCAATGGGCGGGCAGGCGTAGCGGCCCTTGGTCGCCGGGTTGGGGTTGGTGGCCTGGAAGCGGTATTGCTGCTTGCGCATCACCGGCATCAGGTACTTGCCGCACAGACCCTTCGAACCCATCGTCCCCCACGAGACCAGCTCGCGGTGGAGCTTGTAAGCGAAGCGCGAGAGCACGAGCCGCGAGGCCTGCACATGTCCGATCGAGGCCGAGACATTGCCATTCATCGGGTACATCGAACCCTGGCAGCCCGCGCACCAGAACATCTCATCGAGCGGCAGGTTCGCGGTCGATGCAGCGCAATCCGCAGCGCAAGCGGCAAGCGCCAGCGGGTTGGCGAAGAGCACCGCTTCGGGGTTGATGATCGCGGTGAGCTCGCTGTCCTGCCACAGCGGATCGATCTCGGAGATGTAGAGGATGTCGATCGAACCGGGCTCGAGGCACAGGAAATCGGCGACGATCTCCATCCAGTAGATCAGCGGATAGGCATACCAATGGACGTGCCAGCTCGAATAATACTGGCTCGCGCCGCCCACCGCCGAAGGACCCGAGATCGAGCGGAACCCGATATCGAAGCCGGGATCGAGTTTCATGCCGCCGAGGTTCACGAAGCACCATGGCTTCATACTGACATCGGCGAGCCGGACCGGCTCCCAGAACCCCATCGCGATGCCGGGCCGAAGACCGCACAGGCACAGCGGGAAATCGGGGTTGTCCGGATCGGGGCGATTGCTCGGCCAGATTTCGAGCCCGCCGACGGATATCGGGAACAGGCACGACCAGCAGATGTCGGTGATCGGATTGACGAATTGCCCGGTGCACTTGCCCGGACCGGCATCGGCCGAAGCGGGTGATGCGAAGACCAGCGACAGCATCGCCGTGAAAAGCACGAGGAAGGCGCGGATTCCGGTCATGGCTGTGCCTTCCGGCGCGGCAGCGCAATCTCGCTGACTTCGAGGAAGCGCCCGTTCTGGCGCACCCGCGCGGGAACAGCCTTGATACCGAATTTTTGCGTCAGCTTGCCGCCCTGGTCGAAATAGAAGCGGCGTTGACGGGCCTTCATCAGCTCGAGCGGTGCGCCTTTCACGAGGATCAGCTTGGCATTGGCGTCCTGCCTCAGCGCCCAGGCGATCTGCGCAGGGTCGTCGCCGTCGAGAAACAGGAGGTCGGAGCGCAGCTTGACGCTGTCGAGCGGATTGACCCGGGTTCCGGCGGCATGGATCATCTCGCCTTTTGCGCCCCGGATATCGGCAGCAAGCGCGATTGTCGGATCGAACGCCCAGCTGCGGCTTGCGCTTGCGCGAATGAGGCCGGCAACCGGATCGGGTCGGTTGACGCGTGCGATCGTGCGACGCTTGAGTTCCTCGTTGAGCCGCGCGGTCTCGCCCGACTTTTCCATCTGCGCGAGGCGCGTATGAATCTGTTCGAGCAGGTCGCGCTCGATCACAGGGAAGACCGCGCCGCGCTGGCCGTAGTCTCGTGCCTGCAGGCTGGCAGGGAGCATGGCGAGGAGAAGCGCGCCAATCGGAAGGAAAGAGCGCATCACAGGATTGCCCTCCCGCTGCCGAGGATCTGCCCGCGGCAGACGAAGCCGATTTCCCCGTAGCGGCTGTCTAGCCCGCGTGGATGGTCGGTTCCGGTGTAGTAGCAACCTTCCGGTATTGCGCCTTCGGGACCGCGCGTGAGCGGCACGCCAAGGCGGGTGACCTCGAGCAGGCTCGCGACCTGCTTTCCGTCGATGAAGACCGCATCGCCCTCGTGGCGCACGACATCGCCCGGCATGCCAAGCACGTGCTTGCCGAACATCTGCGGTTCCTTTCCGAAATGCCTTTCGACGAGTTCGCTTTGCGGCGGCTCAAAGAAGATCAGGCTGCCGCGTTCGATCGGCGCGCGCTTGTCGAGCCAGAACGCCCAGTTTGGCAGGCTCGGGCTCGCATTGATGAGGAAAGCGTGGTCCTTGCTGAAGGCATCGAGCGGCGCCCAGGCGAGCGGCAGCAGGACCAGCCCCGAGAGCAGCAGCGAACGGCGGATCGAGCGGGGCAGGCTCATGGCTGGATCTCCCCTGCGAGCTTGTCCGCGATGCGCTGCTCGAGTTCGGAGGTTGCGTCTTCGGCAGCGCCCGCGAGCACGGCCTCGGCAACCAGCACCACGCGGCCGTCATGGCCCATGTCGGCAACGGCGCTTTCGGCGGCCTTGAGGTAGGCAAGGCTAGCCGCCTGGACGACCGCCGGATCGGCATCGGCGCGCGCGGCTTCCTCGACGAATGTCCCGATGGTCTCGGCGAGCCGGACCGTGACGATCCGCTGCTCTGGCGAGCTGGTGACCTGCTGCGTAATCCACGCACCCCACAGGAGCGCGGCAACGAGCAAGGCTACGGCGAGGAGTTTCGGGCCCAGCTGGCTAAGTGGGAGGTTCAGTCTATCCATGGCGGGGAGATCCTTCGGCGAGGCGGCGATCGAGGCGGCGCAGGAAAGCCGGCAATCGCAGCAGGGCGAGGCCGCCGGCTGCGATGAGGAATGCGATCTGGAGGTCCTGGGCAAAGAAGCGGCGCGCGACCGGTTCAGCGGTGCGGTAATGGTCGGCAAGATTGCCGATCTGCGCGAACAGCGCCGTCAGGTCCCATCCAGCGATGAGAAGGAACACGAACAGCGGCAGGCCGAGGACCAGCAGCAGCGTGCTCGCCGCGAAGCTTGCCGTTTCGATCAGCACCAGGCAGGTGCCCTGGGACAGCGCCAGCCAGTCGATCACACGGTGCTTGTCGCGGGCTTGTCTGACTGACGGAAGCGGCACGCGATCTATGAGCGTGGTGGTCTCGAGCACCATCATGCGCCTCCTTCCACACCTGCGACCAGCGCGACTGCGCGCTCGAGCGGCATGCCGTTTTCGACATGGCGGCGGATCGCGGCATAGGTGTCAGGATCGGAGGAGAAGATGGTTGCCGAGAGTGGGTCGAGCACCAGGCGTCCAACGGCTTCCATCTCGGGACCTTTGAGGTAGATCTCGCTGTACTCGGTGCCCGAGCGCTTGAGGCTGCGGATCAGCGTCTCGGTCCGGTCGTCCATGTCGAGCCGGGCCTCCTTGCGGAAATCGGCGATGGTCTCGGGCTTCTGTTGGAGCACCAGCATCCAGTCGCTGTTTTCGAGCGCGGCGCGCGCACCATCGGACTTGTAGTAGTCGTTCAAGGACTGGGTCGCGGTCGCAAGCGCGCCGCCATATTTGCGCGCGGTGCGGGCATAGGTCTCGACGAACTCGCCCATCGAACCGCCCTTGAGCATCGCCCAGGCCTCGTCGATCAGCAGCAGCTTCTTGGTCGAGCGCGACGAGCGCGTCATCGCCTGACCGGTCATGAACATGATTGCCGAGAGGACAACGCTTCGAAGCTCCTCGCGGGACGCGAGGTCGCTCATCTCGAAGACGGTGAAATCGTCTTCGAGCGCGAAACTCGCTTTCCCGGAGAAGAAGCCGGCGTAGCTGCCGCCGCGGCAGAAGGGCGCGATCGCGGTCGCCAGGTCCTTTCCTGCCTCGTTCTCGCTCTGATGGAGGGCATGCGCGACATCGTCGATCGCGCCGCCGCTGCCGAGCGCTTCCCAGACCTGCGTCACCGCGCGGTCGATGAGCCCGCGCTCGGTGTCCGAGGGCGCGGCGCTTGGCCGCGCCATCTGGCTGACGATCGCCTTGATCATCGCAAAGCAGTCGAGCCGGTAGTCCTCGTCCTCATGCGCGCGGGCATCGTCGACCATCGAGAAGGGGTTGAGCGAGAATCCCGAGGCAAGGGTGAACTCGACGAAGCGGCCGCCTTGCAGCTTGACCGAATGCTCGAAGCTGCGACCGTCGTCGATCACCACGACCTTGGCGCCCGCGCCGCGCAGCGCGGCACAGAGTTCCTGCAGCAGCACCGACTTGCCCGAGCCCGACTTCCCGCAAATCGCGATGTTGTGATTGCCGGCCGCGTTCTCGAAGGGCGACCAGAAGAAGGGCTGGCCGCGTCGTCCGAGGAGCAGCAGGTGCGGGATCGTCCCGCCGAGATACTCGCCCTGCAGGGGGGCGATATGGGCCGCGGTGGTCGAGAGCATGGTCCGAAAGCGTTTGAGCCGCGCAAGGTCGTGGACCAGACCATCGGCGAGGCTCAACGGGAACGCCGCGACGAGGCCCTGGAGCTGGAGGAAGCGCTCGTCGGCAAGGTCCCATCCGGCCGCCTTGTAGATAGCCTTGACCGTGCGCTCATGCGCATCGCCTTCGCCAAGCGGCGAGATCGTGGTGAGACCGTAGAACAGCTTGACGAGCTTCTTGCCCGCCTGGAGCTCGGCCTGGACGTGTTTCCATTCTGCCGACTGCTCGGACAGTTTGGGCAGGAAACGTGCGCTCTTCGTTTCCGACAGGCTGGTGGTGCGCATGAACTTGTAGCCTGCGCGCGCCGAGGCGGCTTCCTGGTCGGGATAATGCAGGCACAGCATGGTCGCAGCCGGGCAGGGAAAGCGCAGCTTGTCGGTGAACATGTCGCCGATGAGCCGCGCGCATTCCCACGGTGCCCAGCGCTCAGGGGTAGAGCGCACGCCGTAATGGCGCACATCGAAGCGGTCGGGATAGCATTCACCTACCTGCGGCACGCCATCTCGCGAGCGCCCGGTCTCGCGGAAGCGCTCGGTGCGCAAGATCAGCCGGTCGTCCTCGACTTCGAGTTCGATGTCGCGGCGGATCGCTTGCGCGTCGAGCGTGTCCTCGCGGTTCCAGTGGGTGAGATCGGGTTCGCGCGCGGTGGTCGGCGAGGTGAGCTCGTCGACCAGTGCGAGGAGGCCTGCGGGCTCGAGCTTGTTCGATGCAAGGCTGAGCGAGTTCAGCATCCCCGCCATCCCGTCGCGGCATTCGGTGAGTTCTGCATCGGTGACGCTTCCGGGCACCGGAACGCCGAGCGAGAGCACCAGACGCACATGGCGTGCATGAAACGGCGCGTGTGCCGAGCCCGACTTCCAGACGAGATCGTAGAGCCGGTTGGTGCGGGCCTTCGCGATCGCTTCGTAGATCCCGCCCTGCTCGTAGCGCGGCGCGAACCAGGGGCCGACGATGGCACCGATGCGCGGAGACGCGAAGTTCAGCACCTGCAAACAGGCGCCTTGCGGCAGGCTCTCGGAGAAGAACTGCCCGAGGATCTCACCTGTCCGCTCGTCGGCTCCGATGAGCGGGGTGACTTCGAGAATGAAGCCCTTCGAGTGCGCGTTGCGGTAGAGCGCTGCATCCTCGTCGTAGACGCGGTACGGAAGCCAGTCCGACAGCATGTCGAGCGCGAAACGCGGCTGCGCATGGTCGGCTTTCTTCGCATCGCCGAACAGGCCAGCAAGGAGCGCATCGCGCGCAGAGGATAGCGAGAGGTTCACTTGGGCTCTCCTTCGGGCAGAACAGGGTGGGGCACCTGGCCGGGGGAGGGGGAACGACCAGGTGCCCCGGGGTCCGGCGCTTTGGCGCCGGGCAGCTCCGTCAGATCCTGCGAGGGGATGACCAGGACATCGGGAGGTTGCTGGGGGGACGGATTGGAATGCTGGAAAGGAATTGCTTCTGCGGCGGTGGGCGGCGGGCCTTCCGCTTCAGCCGGGCGCGCCAGCGCGCGCAGCACGTCGCCCGTCGAACGCGGCGCGCGCCAGCGCTCGGCAGCGCGATCGGCCAGCACGACATGAACAACCCGGGCCTCGTGGATGCGGCCCGCCTCGTCGCGGTAACCCGCAAGGACGATCCGCAATCCGCGATCACCGGACCCGTGCGCTCGCGCAGGGGCATGACTTGGCCGTTCTGCCTGTGAAACGCGGGTCGCGGCATCGTCGATCATCGAGGTCGGCGCGCAGCTTCCCTCCGGCGCGCGGCAGGCAAAGTCGCCCTTGACGTTGCCGCCAAGCGTCGCGCAGCCGGCGATCGTCAAGGCGAGGGTGGCCGTCACTCCGACACGGGTCGCACCGCCGCTCATTGCTTCGATCCGGTCTTGGCATTGGCAAAGGCGCGCAGTGTCTTTGCATCACGGTAGCCGTGCAGCACCGCACCGTCGCGCGCCCGGACGATTACCGGGGTTCCGGCAAAGCCGTTGGCCTGTGCAAAGGCTTCGTTGGCATCGAGCGCAGCGGCTTTCTTGCAGGCAGCGCGCGGTTCGAGGTACTTGCCGGTGTAGGCGGCATGGAGCGCCCCGACCGGATCGGCGGCGCACAGCACCGCCTCGGACATGCGCCGGCTCGATGCGCCGAAGATCGAGATCGGCCGTTCCTCTACAAGAACGCCTGCCTTCTCGAGTTCGCCGGTGAGCCGCTTACAGTAGCCGCACTGGAAATCCGAGAAGACAACCAGCTTCGGCCCCTTGGGATTGCCCCACAGGATCGCGCCTTCCTTGGGAAGGGCTTTGAGATCGACATGCGTCGCGACCTGCCTGTCGCGGGTTTCGGCAACGTCATGGCGCCCTCCAGTGTCCTCGCCGGCGTGGCGGGCTGCGCCGGCGGCGAGCAGGTCGGGGTTGAGTTCGAGCAGGCGCGCGGCAGTCACGTCGCGCCGCTCCTCCATGTCGTAGAGCCGCCCGACGAAGAGGTAGCGTGCCGCTTCGTCGATGTAGAACAGCGTCTCACCCGAGACGACCTCGCACCATGGCGCGAATGTCGTGCAATCGAGCGCGTCGATCGGCGTTCTGGGCAGACGAAGCTTGAGCGCTTCAACCACATCTCGCGTGATCGCGGCCTGCGCGGGCATGGCGGTTACGATCGCGACGCCGCTTGTAAGGAGGGCTGCTGCGCTGGCGGCGGCGAGCGATATGTGCGCGGCGCGCGCCTTGAGGCCGGGCCGCTGGTTCGAGTAGTTCATTGGGGTGTGCTCCTGACATGGACGCCGTCGAGAAAGACGATCTCGACTGCGATGCCGGTCGGCATCTCGACGACGGGTTGGTACTGTTCTGCGCGTTCGATGAGGTATTTGCTGACGGTGTCGGCGGCTTCGCCCGCGCCCTGGCCCAGGCCGCCTGCGAGGATGTCGGTCGGCGAGAGCGCGTCGCGCTTGCCGTCGCTGCCGACAGGCTGCGCAAAGATGCCGTTGGCATTGGCCGAGAAGCCGCGGCCGAAGCCGCCGACGATTCCGGCGAGCAGCGCCTGGCTGACGAGGCTGCCTTCGCGGCTGACGACATTGCCGCGCACGCCCGACTTGCCGGCGAAGGCGATGAATCCCTTCACTTCGCTCACCGCGAAGCGTCCGCCGGGCTGCGCACAGGTCATGCGCACGAGCTTGACGTAAACCTTCTCGGCCGAGAGATCGCCGCGCGCCGCGCCGTTGACGAGGCAGCCGGTGAGATCGGTGGTGAGGAGCTTGTTGCCCTGCAGCACCGAGCGCGCCGGACCGGTGATCCGCAGCACCACGGGCAGCGGATCGCTCTGGCTGGTGACCCCGGTCGAGGCGTCGACCCCGACGATTACGGTGGCAGGTGCATAGCTGTTGGGCGGCAGGTAATCGCGGCTTGCCTCGAGCAGCAGCGCCGGCGCGCTTTCGGTTGCCTTGGCCTTGGCGGTACCCGGCTTGTCGTTTGAGAAGCTCAGCAGGCTTGCCTTGGGTTCGCTGGGTGGCTCGAGCGGTCCGGGAGCGAAGCCCGGAGCCCGCGGATCGACTGCGGCCACCGGCGCAACTGGGGGATTGGTGCGGACGGTTTCGAGTTCCGAGCGCAAGGCAGCGTTCTCGGCCGAGATCGCATCGATCGCAGCTTGCCCGTCGCTCAGCATCCGCGCGTTCTCGCCCCGCAGCGTTTCGAGCTCCTGCTCGATCGAAGCCCTGGGAAGCTGGGTCTCCTGCAGGTCCTTGATCGCCTTGCCCTGCGCATCGAGGCGGTTGCCGTAAGTGGCGACGAATTCGCGCTGCGAGAGATTGCGATTGACCAGCGCGCCGGTCTCGATCGTGGTTGCGCCCGCGCCGTCGGCGCTCGCTTCATCCTCGCCGCCGAAGATGAACATCGAACCGGCGATGAGCGCCACGCCGCCGATCCCGGCAAGCAGCAGCTTCTGGCGCTGCGCGACCGTGCGGTTGAGATCGCGCCGGGCTTTGCCGCGCGTCTCGTCCTTTGGCGCTGCCGCGGGCGTATCGCGTGTGTCGGGATCGGCCATTATTCGAGCCCTCCCTTCGTAAAGACAAGGAAGGCTTGCGTGCTCTCGCCGGGCTGGAGGCTGTCTCGGCCATAGGCAAAGGCCAGCGCCCCGGCGGGCGCCTCGCGCTCACCGGCAAGGTCGACGGGCTTCGGGCCGAGATTGCGCAGGGTGAAGGCCTGACCGATCAGCTCGGCACCTTCGTATTCGGCGACCTGCTGCACTTCGAGGCTGTCGGTCAGGCGCGGACGCGAAAGTTCGGCGCGCGCCCGGAAGCCCGGCAGAACGCCGTCGCTCGCCATCGCCTCGATCAGGCGGATCGCGGCTTCGTCGCGGGTCGGGGCTTGGCCTTCCCATTCGCCCGCCTGGGACTTGGCGAGCGCGGGATTGGTGACGAAGAGCTGGCTCGCTTCCTCGCCTTCGACGCGGCAGGCGAACTTGTAGACATAGCCCGCGCTGCTGGTCGCGAAGAAGCTGACCCTTGCGCTCGCATATTGCAGCGGCACCGAGACATAGATGTCGCCGCGCACCGGTTCGTGGGTCACTTCGAAATCGTTGTAGGGATAACCGCTTGCCATCTTGGAGACATTGGCAAAACCATCCTCGATGAGGGCGATACGGGTCAGCGCGTCGCGCGCGAGCACGCAGTCGATCGCGGCGCCATCAGCGGCCTCGACGAACTGGTCGGCATGCGCTGGGGTGGCAAAGGCGCAGCTTGCGGCGGCGAGCGCCACGGCGGTCAGCGCGGCGGGGAAGGGGCGGGATAGGAGTGTCATGGGTTCTCCTCCTCGTTTTCGGTTGGGAGCTGGCGGAAGCCGGTGAGGCCGAGACTGAGGCCGCGGCGGTTCCAGCTGAATTCGAAGCTGCGCTCTTGGCTTGCGATCACCTGCGCGCCGACGAAGGTCTTGAGCGTGCCGGTGACGACAGCGGTGAGCGCCTGCGCGTCGACCTCCATCCGCGAGATGACGAAGGCCTGGCTGATGTCCGAACCGCGCTGCTCGTCGACGATCTTGACGAGCTCGGCCTTGAGGCTCCCGTGCGCTGACGGATCTGCCACCTTGAGGACCTGTTCCATCCAGTAGTCGAGGCTCTCGGGTGCGCGATTGAGCAGCATGAGCGCGGTGTCGCGGGTTACGAGTTCGAGGTAGTGCGCATCGGTACCGCCGCTCCCGAGCGTCAGGCGCTCGGTCGTGACAGGCACCAAAATGACGCTTTCCTCGCGCGTCGCCGCCGCGCCGACCGCCAGCAGGCTGGTAAGGCTCAGCACGGCTGACAGCGCGGCGAAGCGGTTGCGCTGTTTGAGGTGACGCTGCGCTTCCTCATAGGCGAATTCGTGTTTCACTTGGATCCTCCCTCAGCCTGCGAGCAGGCGGCAGTGGGAGGGCGGCGTGGCTTTCAGCCCGAGGAAGCTCCCCGGCAGATACCAGTAGGCAGCATGGACCAGTTTCGACCCTGCGCCTGATGCCTTCGCCTTTCGAAGGGCGAACCAGGTCATGACCGATAGGCCGGTGCCGATGATGATGTGCTGCGAAAGGATGCCCCACGCGAAGGGGACGAGCAGTCCCGCAAACTCGTCGATGGTCCAGAAGCCGATGAGCTCCGGATCGTCGAGCCGCCGTGGAACGAGGTATCTGTCGGCCATGCCGCCCTCCCGTCGTTAGACCGCGATCAGATGGTCGCGGTCACGACCGAGGTGACGATCGGCACACCGGTGCCGACGCCGATACCGACACCGACCGGGACCGCGACCTGCCCGAGGGCGAAGCGGCCCGAGGCGAGCGCGATAAGCCCGCCGGCAAGGCTGAGGACGGTGATGATTTTCCCGCCCGAACCTTCGAGGAAGTCGGTAAATTTCTGCAGCGCCGGATCAAAGGTCGTATCGGCACCGGCATAGGCGGCACCGGCGCAGGCGAGCGCAATGGCGGCCGGAAGAATATAGTTGCGGGCACGAATGCCTTTGCTGGATTGGCGCTGAAGAGTGATTGCTTTGGTCATCGAGGAACTCCGTTTCGAACATTGGCAGCGATGCGTTCGCTGTATGTTCTTTCCTCGATTGGAAGGCAGGGTGTAGGAAAACGGAAACTGCAGCACGCGGTATTCCGACCAAGAGAAATCGTCGATTCTGGGCAATCTGACCGGGTTTTGCGCGACCGGTGCAGACATTGCGGCCAAGAATACCGATCATTGCGCCACCCATACCGAAATCTGAGATCGAGGGACCGGAATCTGCGCGAATCAAATCGTGTGACGATGAGCCGGTTTCCTACGTGTTCCTTATTTGTTCTTTTTCCTTTCCTACAGTTTGACGCGTTGCCTAGCCTGTTGGTGATTCGCTAAAGATCACCGGAAGCAGGAACAATGGCGCGAAACGCAAACGACAAATGGGAAGAACTATCGCGAGGAGTCGCAGCTTTCCTCGACCATGCCGTGGACGAAAGTGGCAAGTCCCGGCGGACGATTGCCGCACAGACGAATATCAACAAGGACGCGCTCCGACGCATCCTCGCCGGGACACGGTCAGCCACACTGCCAGAGGCGCTGGCCATCCTTGACGCGAGCGGACACGCGCCGCGCACCTCCCTGATGCTGGCACTCGCGGGGTACTCGCAGCGTAGCGAGGATTGGCAGAATAGCGGCGTGCTGGAATTTCTTGAAACCTTCATAAGCGAGTTGCCGTCTGCTTTGGATCAGGCGCTGGGCGAGAGGCTGCTCGATGTGAGACCGCGCTGGGCAAAGGGGACCGCGCACCGCACCGCCGGTCTCCTGTCGGATCACCTCGCGCAACTGGAGCGGCAGGATGAACAAAGCTTCGCTCTCTGAAATGACGACCGGTCTCGAAACGGACGCGGAAGCCGTTCCTGTCGAGCCAACGCCAGACCGGCTCATTCGTCTTCCCGAGGTCATGGCGCGCGTGGGCCTGCGCCGAACGGCAATCTATCAGCGGATGCGCGAAGGCCGTTTTCCAAAGTCGCGTTCGCTCGGTCCCCGTTGCACGGTTTGGGTCGAATCCGAGATCGATGACTGGATCGGTTCTGTTGTCGAACGCACCGACGAGATATGTCAGAACACGCCCCGAATTTCGAGATGATCATGTCTTGCGTCCCGTCACTGCTCCCATAAACGCCCTCTGTCCGGCTAGCCGGAAAGCACTTCGATTATCCGGCATTCGCCAACCGCTCCGTGCTGGCAGTCGTCGACCATATGGCGCAGTTCGGTTCGCAGTTTTCGCAAGTCACCAAGCTTCCGATCCACCTCGCGCAGGTGGAGGCTGGCAATAGAGTCCACGGCTTCGCACGATTGCGATGGATCATCCGCCAAAGAAAGCAATTGGCGCACCTCCGCCATGGTGAAGCCGAGGTCGCGTGCGCGGCGGATAAGCCGCAATCTGGCCAATTCGGTCGGGCCATAGTCCCGGTAGTTGCCGGCGGTGCGTGGTGGTTCCTCCAGCAATCCGGTCCGTTCGTAGTAGCGGATGGTTTCGGCGGTCGTGCCGGTCTTCCGCGCCAGGGCACCAATCTTCATGGGTTTCTCGCAATCCTTGACCTTGTAGCCACTACAAGGTGCATAAGACGATTCGAAGATGCAAGCAGAACGGTGAAATCCTGTGGCAAAGAAGGACATTATTGAACTTATCGAAGCTGAGCGGCGCGTTTTCCGTGCCGCCAGGCAGTCTGGTGATCGGGCTTTGGCTTGGACCGCGCTCGAGCGGGAACATATTCTGGGCCAGGGCTTCTTCGGGCCGCACCTTCGTTCACATATGACGATGCTGGGCTATGCAGTTGAAACCCGCGATGGCCGCGAAGTTCTGGGGCAGGTCATACGTCTTGCGCTCGCTCCCCTTGGTAATCTCACCGGACGGCTCCCCTGGGGCAATACCGGACGCGCAAACGTGAGCGCATTCGCGCCAATGCCATACCCGGACGACCTCGCGGAGGTTTTCACCATCTCTTCGGACGAGGTTCGCTAGCACGCGCCATGGCAATTCTATCCAACGAACAGGTTGAACGTCTCTACGACAAGAACGCGGGAATCTATGACCGATTGGTGTCGGGGTTTCGGTGGGCCGGTCTTGGTCGCTGGCGACGCGATCTGGTTAACCGGCTTGAACTCAACGCCGGTGACCATGTGATCGATCTATGTGCTGGCACCGGCGCAAACCTCGCGTTTCTGCTTGAGAGAGTAGGACCAAGCGGCAAGGTGACGCTGGTCGACCTTTCGCAAGGCATGCTCGACCAAGCCCGTCGACGAGCGAAGCGCCTGCGAGCTAGCAATGTCGAATTTGTGCAGTCAGACGTAGCCGCCTTCCGCTTTCCGAGCGAGACCAGCGCAGTCATCAGCACCTTTGGACTGGAAATGCCACCTGACTACGCCGCGATCATCGAGCGCGCCTCAGCTGCTCTCCCGACGGGTGCCCGGATGGCCCTACTTGGCCTGAAGCACCCCGAGCGCTGGCCGCGATGGCTGATTGAAATCGGCATAGTGCTGACCAAACCATTTGGTGTGGCGCGGGAATATGAAGAGTTCCGCCCTTGGCTTCCAGCACGCAAAGTTTTGCGCGAAGTTCATTTCCGCGAGTTTCTGGCCGGTTGTGCGTATGAATTCGTCGGTGCCAAATCGTGATCATGAAAAGACAAGCGCTCAGACAGCCGTGGTTGCGCAAGCTTTGCAAGGTTGCTAAAGGGTTGAGTAACATGCCGCGTCTTGTGTTCCCCTTCCTTGCGATCATCGCCATTCTTTTCGGTAGTGTCCTATCGTTACCTGACGCGCATGCTTCAGAAGGCGAAAGCTTCGTTCATGCGGCCGATCACGTTTATGCGCATGGGGCGGACCACTTCGATAGCAATGATCCCGAGCCGGACCATGATGGTCAGGACCATTCGGCAACGCATCATCACAATTGCAGCTTCAGCCTCGCCGATAGTGGAGTGTTCCTGGCGTCGCCCTTTGCGCGCACGAATAGCCTGAAGGGTCCGCTTGCGACTTCGATGCTCACCTCGCGCGCGCCGCCGGTTCTGATCCAACCTCCCAAAGCCTGACAGCAAATCATGTGCGAGTGCGCCTGCGCGTGCGCTCGATTGGTTTCAGTCAGGAGATACAATAATGCGGTGCTTTGCACTGGCCGCGGCCTTGATTGCCGTGTCCACGGGTTCGCCAGTATTGGCACAGGAAACAGTTACACTCGAGCAAGCGCTCGCTCGAGCGGGCGTCGGCGTTGAAGGGGAAGATGACCCTTCCAGCAATCCACGGGTTTACGGCCCTCAGGCGGAGGCCGAAGCCGCGCGTGCGGCTATCGACCAAGCACGCCTCCGACCCAATCCCGAGTTATCGCTCGAGGCCGAGAACATCGCGGGCTCCGGCGCTTTCTCCGGGCTGCGATCGACCGAATATACCCTGGCGATCGGCCAGCAGCTCGAACTCGGCGGCAAGCGAAGCGCACGCATCGCGAGCGCACGCGCATCATCCGATTTCGCCGGCTTGCAGAGCAAATTTGCCTTGTCGCAACTCGCTCTGGGGGTGCGCGAGCGTTATGTGGAGGCTGTAGCCGCAGGCCAACGCCTCGTTCTCGCGCGGCAAATCGTCGAGCGAAACCGTGAACTGACGCGGATCGCCAACGTGCTTGTAGAGGTTGGGCGGGAGCCGCCGCTTCGAGCTATGCGTGCACAAGCTACGCTTGCCGAGGCGGAAGCCGAACTGCAGGCTGCAGAAGCGGCTAATGGTGCGGCTCGTCAGGCGCTCGCGGCACTCTGGGCGACCGGTCAGTCCAGCCCATCTGTTTCTGCCGCATTTCCCGAACTATCGCCGCCGCTTGACCTGCCGAGTTCGGATGATCCCCTGCCGTTGCGGATTGCAGGGGCGAGAACTGCCTTCGCGCAGGCGGAGATCGCGCGCGAGCGCTCGCTAGGAGTGCCCGATCCCACGCTGTCCGCAGGCGTGCGGCGCTTTGAAGAAAGCAACGATCAAGCCTTCATCGTCGGCATTTCTATCCCGCTGCCTTTCCGCAATCGCAACCAGGGCAACATCGCAGCCGCTGAAGCGCAATATCGCGCGGCAAGCGCAAGCGAGGCAATAGCCGAGGCGGACTACCGGCTCGATTTCGAGCGAACCCGAACGCTTTATCTGGCCGCCGAAACGCGGGTGGAAACCCTTTCCAGCGCATCCCTGCCGCAGGCCGAGGAAGCGCTCAGGCTCGTCGAGATCGGCTACCGCAATGGCAGATTTCCGCTGATCGAAGTCCTGGCAGCTGCCGAAGCGCGCGACGCCATTCGTGAAAATCTGATCCAGGCAGAAGAGACCCGCGGCCTGCTCGCCGCGCGGCTCATCTGGCTCTCCGCACAGTGAGATCCCTTCCCATGAAACGTAACTATTTTATCGCGATAATCGGCATCCTTGTTCTGGTGGCCGTATCTGCTTGGGCCTTCTGGCCGTCAGGGTCAGTCGACCACTCTGAAGACGGGCATAGCGAAGAGGAAGGCGGAGCAGAAACCGCAGGTTCCGAAGGCGTTCTGCTGATAGACGCGAAGCAGATCGTGGCTTCGTCGATAGAAATCGAAGCTGTCCAATTCGGCGCTGCGACGGAGCTTGTATTCCCAGCGACCGTCGCCGCAGCGCCGAATGCCAGCGCGCGGATCGATGCACGTGCTTCCGGTGTGGTGAGGAGCGTGAACAAGACGCTTGGCGACTATGTCAGGCAGGGGGAGGTGATCGCGCGGATCGAGAGCGCTGATGCTGCCGGACTGGCTGCGCAGGTCGCTGCCGCGCGTGCCCGCGTCAATGAACTGTCTGCGCTCTACGACCGCGAAAAGCGGCTGTTCGAGGCCAATGTGACGGCCCGGCAGGATCTCGAAGCGGCGCAGGCCAATCTGCAAGTGGCAAGATCGGAGCTGTCACGCGCACAAGCCGCATCCGCAGCTGCTGGTGTCAGCGGGGATGGGCGTTCGCTGGCCGTGACGAGTCCGATTTCAGGGCAGATCACCAGCGCGCCGATCGTGCTTGGCTCCTACGTCTCCGTCGGTGAAGAGATGTTCCAGATCATGAACGCGAGCGGCTTGCAGGTGCAGGTCGCCTTGCCTGCCAGCGATGCTGCGAGAATTCGGCCGGGCGATGAAGCTACGTTGGAGCTCGGTCAGGACCGGGAGATCGGCGGACGTGTGCGCTCGGTGACCCCGGCACTCGATCCGGAAAGCCGTAGCGCGACAGCGATAATCTCACTCGCCGGAGCGGTCCCTGGATTGCAGCCAGGCGCTTTCCTGCAAGCTCGCATCAGACCCTCTGGAGAAGCTGACGCGACAGCCATTTCGGTGCCTGAATCCGCAGTTCAGATGGTCGAAGGCCGGGAAGTCGTGTTCCTTCGCACGCGTACCGGCTTCCGGGCGACGCCTGTCGTGACGGGATCGCGCTCGGGAGGGCGCATCGTGATCGAGTCCGGATTGCAGAATGGCCAGCGGATCGCGACCGAAAACGCCTTCCTGCTCAAAGCCGAACTCGGAAAAGAGGAGGCCGAACATGGACATTGATCGGTCTGAAAGCGGTTTCGAGGAGGAGCGCAGCAGCCATGATGGCCTGATTGGCGGCGTCCTTGACTGGTCGGTGCGCAATCGCTGGGCGGTCGTAGCCCTTGCCCTAGGTGTTGCCATTTGGGGCGCGTTCAATCTTGCAAAACTGCCGATTGATGCGGTGCCGGACATCACCAATGTTCAGGTGCAGATAAACACCGAGGCACCGGCCCTCTCGCCCTCGCAGATCGAAACGCAGGTAACCTTCCCTGTCGAAACCGGACTAGCCGGTATCGAGGGACTTGAGATGACCCGCTCGATCTCGCGTAACGGCTTCAGCCAGGTCACCGCGATCTTCGAAGAAGGCACCGACATCTACTTTGCCCGGTCGCAGGTCGAAGAGAGGATCGCCAACCTGGCCTCTTCGCTTCCTGCAGGTGCGGAGCCGTCAATGGGTCCGATTGCAACCGGTCTCGGCGAGGTGTTGATGTATACCATCGAATTCGAGCATCCGGGTGGAACCGATGCGCCCAAGGGTGGTGCTGTTGGCTGGCAGAAGGACGGCAGCTTTCTCACGGACCGGGGCGAGCGATTGGACACGGCGGTGGCAAGAGCCGCCTATCTGCGCACGGTACAGGATTGGGTTGTCGCGCCGCTGATGCGTACGGCCGACGGCGTGGCGGGCGTGGACTCGATCGGTGGCTTTGAGAAGCAGTACCTGGTGCAGCCAGACCCCGACCGCCTCAACGGCTACGGCGTTTCGCTCGACCAGCTGATCGCCGCGCTCGAAGCGGCGAACCAGGCCGAAGGCGCCAACTTTGTCGAAAGGGCTGGCGAAGCTCTTCTTGCACGGGTCGATTCCCGGCTGAATTCCGTAGAAGACATTGCGCAGGCAGTGGTGGCAACGCGCGAAGGTGTGCCGATCCGCGTCGGCGACGTGGCAACGGTCGAGATTGGCGGCGATCTCCGCACTGGTGCAGCCTCGCTGAATGGCGAGGAAGCCGTCGTGGGTACTGTGCTGATGCGCGCAGGCGAAAACAGCCGCACCGTAGCTGCGGGTGCTGCCGACAGGCTCGACGAGGTACGGTCGTCGCTTCCAGCAGGAGTTGAGGCGGAGATCGTCTACAACCGTTCGACACTCGTCGATGCGACCATCGTGACGGTACGCAACAACCTTGTCGAGGGCGCGCTGCTCGTCATTGTCGTTTTGTTCCTGCTGCTTGGAAACATCCGCGCCGCCATCATTGCAGCTCTGGTCATCCCTTTGTCGATGCTGATGGCAGCTATTGGCATGAACCGGCTTGGCGTATCTGGCAACCTGATGAGTCTTGGTGCGCTTGATTTCGGCCTGATTGTCGATGGCGCTGTCATCATCGTCGAAAACAGCATCGCGCGCCTCGCCGCAAGGCAGGAGCACGAGGGACGTTTGCTCACACTGCGCGAACGCCTTGCCGAGACGCGGGCAGCGGCGCATGAGATGATCAAGCCAACGGTGTATGGCCAGGCGATCATCTTTCTGGTTTTTGCGCCGCTCCTCACCTTCACCGGGGTTGAGGGCAAGACATTTTCGCCCATGGCCATCACGGTGATGCTGGCACTTGCCTCAGCATTCATACTCTCGCTTACTTTCGTCCCAGCGATGATCGCTCTCTTGCTGAACAAGAAAATCAACGAGCAGGAAGCAAAGCCCATCCGATTGGCGAAAGAGCGCTATGGTCCGCTGCTGCGCAGAGCGCTTGCCCGTCCATGGCCTGTCATCGGTACCGGAGTCGGCGTGTTCGCGCTCGCGGCGCTTGTCTTCAGCTTCATCGGCAGCGAATTTACACCGCAGCTCGACGAGCGTGATCTGGCTGTCCAGTCATTGCGTATTCCTTCCACCCCACTGGAGCAGTCGCTTACAATGCAGCGCCAGGTCGAAGCGCGATTGAAGCAATTCCCGCAGGTTGAGCTGGTATTCTCGCGCACCGGCACGGCAGAGGTCGCGACCGACCCCATGCCGCCGAACATCTCGGATGCCTATGTTATCCTCAAACCGCGCGAAGAATGGCCTGACCCCTCGCTGTCTAAGGATCAACTTGTAAGCGAGATGGAAGAGGCGCTCGGCAATCTCGTTGGCAATCTCTATGAATTCAGCCAGCCCATCGAGCTGCGCTTCAACGAGCTCATCGCAGGCGTTCGCGGCGATGTCGCGGTCAAACTCTACGGGGATGATCTTACGGCTATGACTGCGGCTGCAAACCAGGTCGCGGTCGTGCTCCGCGGTGTCGAGGGCGCGGCCGATGTGAAGGTCCAGCAGGTTTCGGGTTTTCCGACGCTCGATATAGCCTTCGATAGGCCAACGATTGCGCGCTACGGCCTCACGGTCGAAGACGTGGCGCAGTCCGTTGCCATAGCGCTTGGAGGTCGAAACGCAGGGCTGGTGTTCGAAGGCGATCGACGTTTCGATGTCGTGGTCAGGCTGTCCGATGCGAACCGCAACGACTTTGACCAGCTTGGAACATTACCCATTGTCCTGCCCAATGGCGGAAGCGTCCCGCTTCGTACTGTGGCAGAATTTCAGGTGATAGATGGGTTGGCCGAAGTCCGGCGCGAGCAAGGGCGCCGACTGGTGATTGTGTCCGCCAACGTCCGTGAACGTGATCTCGGTTCATTCGTCGAGCAGGCACAGTCCGAGGTTGCCGCGAATGTTGATTTGCCGTCCGCATCATTCATCGAATGGGGTGGCCAATATCAGAACCTGCAACAAGCTCAGCAGCGTCTGCTCATCGTGGTCCCGCTTGCCTTCGCGGTTATCCTACTGTTGCTTTATATGGCGGTCGGCGGTTGGGTCCCTGCGCTGGCGGTGTTCAGCGCAATCCCCATGGCACTGGCTGGCGGGGTCTTTTTCCTGGCTCTGCGCGGCATGCCTTTTTCCATCTCGGCAGCGGTCGGGTTCATTGCTCTCTCCGGAGTTGCGACGCTGAACGGCCTCGTCATGATCACAGCGATCAAGCAGCGTCTCGAGCAAGGCTTGGAACTGGGCGACGCGATCATCGAGGGCGCGATCGCGCGGCTGCGGCCGGTGTTGATGACAGCGCTAGTTGCATCGCTCGGCTTTGTTCCGATGGCGCTTGCGACGGGAACCGGGGCCGAAGTGCAACGTCCATTGGCTACGGTTGTCATTGGTGGGTTGATCACCGCCACCGCGCTCACCCTGTTCGTATTGCCTGCCATTGTAAGCCTGATCTTCGCGAGAAAACCGCGCGCGACCCAGGTTGAGACATCAGCAGCAGCGAGGAGCGACAGCTAGTGACACGGAATATCGAACTCGAACTATCGTCGCTTCTCCCGGACATTCCGAGCGACACCGACAGATGTATCGCTCGGCTGCAGTCGTTGCTCAGTTCGCGGGCAGGTGTGCATGGGGTCGAGGTCGTTGAAGGATCGAACAGTGCACCTGCCCAGCTTGCAATATCTTACGATCCCGATCGTCTCACGATCGCGCGGATCAGAGAACTTGCGCACGTAGCAGGAGCGGAAATTTCCGGGCGCTACGGGCATGTTGTGTGGCAAACCGAGGGCATTAATTCGGTGCGCCGGGCGCAGACGGTCGCAGATCTGGTAGCCCGCGAATCCGGCGTACTTGAAGCAAATGCCGATGCGAGCGGAAAGCTGGTCGCCGAGTTCGACCGCCGGCGTACCGATGAGACCGCGATTGCCAATGCGCTGCAAGAACTGGGGGTTTCAATCAAGGCCGACAAAATCGCCGCAAATGCCAGAGATGCTGAAGAACACCGCCATGACGATAAAGATCATTCCGGGCACAGTCACGGCGGCATCTTCGGCGCTAATACTGAACTCTTTTTCTCGCTCGCTTCGGGCGCATTTCTCGCCATCGGCTTCGGGATCGAGAAGCTATGGGACGGGCATCCGGTCTGGCTGCCGTTCGCTTGTTATATAGCGGCATATTTCTTCGGAGGCTTCTTCACTCTCCGAGAGGCGTGGGACAATTTGCGCCTCCGCCGGTTCGAAATCGACAGCCTCATGCTTGTCGCCGCTGCGGGCGCCGCCTTTCTCGGGGAATGGGCCGAAGGCGCGCTACTGCTGTTCCTGTTCAGTTTCGGCCACGCGCTCGAACACTACGCGATGGGGCGCGCGAAGAAAGCTATCGAAGCGCTCGCCGGGCTTGCCCCGGACACCGCACGGGTAAAGCGCGGAACTGACGTAGTTGAGATCCCGGTCGAGGAGCTTGAGCTAGGCGACGTGGTAATCGTGCGTCCGAACGAACGCCTTCCGGCTGATGGCTTCATCCTGGACGGCGTCAGTGCCATCAATCAGGCTCCGGTGACCGGCGAAAGCGTGCCGGTCGACAAGAGCGCGGTTTCGGATGTCGCTTCTGCGCGCGCCAATCCTGACAATCTTGCGGATGACAATCGCGTCTTCGCGGGGACGATCAACGGATCGGGCGCACTCGAAGTGGAAGTGACCCGGCGATCGAGCGATACGACCCTAGCCAAGGTCGTCCAAATGGTGAGCGAAGCCGAGGCTCAGCAATCTCCTACCCAGCGCTTCACGCAGCGCTTCGAGCGAATTTTCGTGCCTGCCGTGCTCGCTCTGGCCGGCCTGCTCCTTTTCGCATGGGTCGTCATCGACGAACCCTTCCGCGACAGTTTCTACCGGGCGATGGCGGTGCTTGTGGCTGCCAGCCCCTGCGCTTTGGCGATCGCGACCCCGAGCGCGGTCTTGTCCGGAGTGGCCAGAGCAGCGCGCAGCGGCATTCTGGTAAAGGGCGGCGCGCCGCTCGAGGATCTCGGTGCGCTCAAGGCCATCGCGTTCGACAAGACCGGTACTCTTACCGAAGGCGAACCCCGCATTACCGATGTCGAACCCGCGCAGGGTGTATCTGAAAACGAACTGCTTGCGATTGCTTCGGCGGCTGAAAATCTGAGCGATCATCCCCTGGCACAGGCGATTGTCAGGGACGGCAAGCAGCGGCTTGGCGATGAGACTCTGCCCGAAGCAACCAATCTCGAAAGCTTCACAGGCAAGGGCATCACCGCGCTTGTCGGCGGTGAGCGGGTGTGGATCGGAAAGCTCGAAATGTTCGGGCAAGATGGGGTCCCTCCGCTCAGTGCCGAACTGTCGGATGCTATAGAGTCCATGCGCGAGCGCGGGCGGACGACGATGGGCGTTCGCTCGGAAACGCGCGATCTCGGAGCGATCGGCTTGCTCGACACGCCGCGTGCGGCGGCAAAGGCGACGCTCGAAGCGTTGCGCGGCCTCGGGATCACCCGAATGATCATGATCTCGGGCGACGACCAAAGAGTGGCCGATGCGGTTGGAAAGGAAGTCGGCCTCGACGAGGCCTGGGGCAATCTCATGCCCGACGACAAGGTCAAGGCCATCCGCAAGCTTGCCGGCCAGGACAAGGTTGCGATGGTCGGAGACGGGGTCAATGACGCTCCGGCCATGGCGAACGCAACGGTCGGAATAGCAATGGGGGCTGCCGGATCGGACGTTGCATTGGAGACAGCCGATGTCGCGCTGATGGCCGATGATCTCGCCCGACTGCCTTTCGCCGTCGATCTGAGCCGACAGACCCGGTCGATCATCCGGCAGAATATGATCGTCAGTCTCGGAATTGTCGTCGTGCTCATCCCGGCAACCATTTTCGGTCTCGGGATAGGCCCCGCTGTCGCGGTTCACGAAGGATCGACACTGATCGTGGTCGCCAACGCGCTCCGGCTGCTGGCGTATAAGGAGAAGGGCGGCACAAAAGAGAGAACGGGGAAGCCAGTATGAGCTGCAACGATGACTTCGATCTGGATTCGGCGGACAAGCGACGCACATTGTGGATCGTAATGTGGCTCAACGTCGCAATCGCGGTTGGTTTCTTTGTCGTTGCCTATTTTGCGGACTCGAACGCGCTCTTGGCCAACGGGCTCGACAATTCATCCGATGCATTTGTCTACGCGCTCAGTCTTCTGGCTCTCACCCGTTCGCAATCCTGGAAACGAGGGGCCGCGCGTTTCTCAGGCATTATGCTCCTAGTCTTCGCCGGAGGCGTTATCGCCGATGCCGTCAGGCGTTTCATCGAAGGCTCCGAGCCGGGCGGCCTGATGATGATCGCCATGGCGGCCATCGCGGCGGTGGTGAACCTCATATGCCTGCGCATGCTCCAGAAGCTTCAGCAAAAGGATGTCAATCTGCGCGCAGCGACCACGTTTAGCTTCAACGATTTCATATCGAACGGCGGTATCATCGTCGCCGGGATCATCGTTATGCTTACAGGCGCAAATTGGCCGGATCTCGTGGTTGGGATCGCGGTTGCTGGCATCGCCCTGTATGGCGGGATCGATATCCTTCGCGATGCGCACAGGGATAAGCATGAGGAAGCGGGCACCGAACATATCAAAGGCGACGAATTCCGAAGATAATGCTCGAATTTTGCATTTTGGCCGCTGGATTGCCTCGGCTCCTTATTCAGACTATCGCAGGTTCGTGAAATTTGTTCGCGCCTTGACCCTGATTTGCTTCAGCTTTGGACTGCTTGTGCAGGTTGCTGCGCAGGCGGCCGTTCCGCAGAGCGAAATGGCTGGGTCGGCTGATTGTGCTGAAATGGCGCAAGGCATGGCCGAGCACGGCATGTCTGAACACGCGATGCCCGAACAGATGGTTTCCGAAACGGACCCGGCCGAACAGCATGGCTCATGCTGCGAGATGAGCCTCGATTGTCTCGTAGCCATGAATTGCCTGCCACCGCTGGCGCTTGCGGGTCCGGGACTGGCGCATGCAGGACCGTTTCCTGTTGCGCCTACGTATCTGGCCGCTAGCGCCAACAGGCTCGACAGCCAGCCTCGACCGCCGGAATCTCCGCCTCCACAAACCGAACTCACCATCTAGCATTTCCCGGGCGGTGCTCTGCGCCGTTTGCGAGCTTGACGGATTACTTGACTTGCGCCGTGTCGATTGACGCGTACACCGAAGTCGTTCCCGGCCAGTTCGCTTTGAAAGAGTGAGTATTATGGATTGGCGAATTGGCTGGGTGGCGTTTTCGGCACTGCTCGCCGCGCAAGCTGCGCAAGCGCAGTCTGTCGGATACGAGGAAGCACTTGCAGCGGTGCGGGGCGAGCAACCCGTTTTGGAAGCTGGCGCGCTGCGTGTACAATCACGGCGCGAGGCTGCGGAAGCGGCGGACGAGCTTCCCGACCCGCGTTTACGCGCAGGGGTTATGAACCTTCCGGTAAGCGGACCCGCGGCGTTCGAGCTTGACCGGCAACTTCCTACGCAAGTCGCCATCGGTATCGAGCAGGAGATACCCAATCTTGCGCGGCGACGGGCGAGGTATGGCGTTGCCAGTTCCGAAGTTCGGGTGGCGGAAGCACGGCTCGGTATGGCGGAGCGCAATCTTCTCGCAAGCGCTGGAACCGCTTGGGTCAGCTTGTTCTACGCGCAAGAACGCCTCGATCTCGCCAGCACAGCGCTCGATGAGCTGCGAGCCTTCATCCCTGTTGCCAATAGCGCAGGCGCGTCGGGCTCGGCCCGCCCGGCCGAAAGCCTCGTGATACGGCGCGAATTGCTTGGGATCGAGGATGCAGCGACGTCGATCGAGGCCGAGCGCGAGACGGCGCAAGCGCAGCTTTCCCGATACATACCGTTCCCTGACCCGGTTGCATTGGGTGAGGCTCCCACGGCGGCTCTGGATGAAAACCAGCTTCGCTTCGAACTGGAAGGGAATCCCGAACTCATTCTGGCCGATGCGGAACGAGACCGGGCCGAAGCCGGTGTCGCGCTCGCTCGCGCTGAAAAGAGGCCGGATTTTGGGGTGAGCGTCAACTATGGTCGTCGCGACCAGGCGTTTGGCGATGCGGTGTCGGTCATGGGGTCGATTACTCTTCCGATCTTCACCGACCGGCGGCAGAATCCGCGCATCGCCGCCGCCGAAGCCGATGCCGCTGCCGCTTTGGCCGAACGCGAGGATCGCAGACGCGCGCTGGTCGCGGATTTCGAAGCCGATCTCGCCACTTGGCGCAGCACTATGCGCCAATGGCGCCGCGCGCGTGATGAACTTCTTCCGCTCGCGCGTGACCGCGTTGACCTCGAGACAGCCAGCTTTGCGGCCGGGCGTGCCGATCTCGTCGATGTGATTGCGGCGAAATCCGCACTTGCCCTGCTCGAGCTGGAAATTCTCGAACGCGAACAGGCGGCGGTGCAGGCGGCGGTCAAACTACAACTCACATACGGGGAGGGCAGGCCATGAACTCCGTGCTCGAACGATTTACGCAGCGCCAACGCATGTTTGCGGCTGGGCTAGGTATTGCCCTTGTCAGCCTGGCTGCTGGCTACGGTCTTCACATGCTCGGCGGCGAGAGCAGCGGAGCTGGCTCGCCGACGGATACTGACTGTGAGGACGTGCTCTATTGGTACGATCCGATGGTGCCCGGACAACGTTTTGACGAGCCCGGTAAGTCGCCCTTCATGGACATGATGCTGGTTCCCAAGTGCGCGGGAGAAGCTGCGGAAGCGGGCGTCCGGATCGATCCGGGCCTTGTGCAGAATTTCGGAATTCGCACCGCAGCAGCCGAGTTCGGCGTTCTCGAACCGGAGATCACCGTTACGGGTGTCCTCGCATACAACAGCAGGGATATAGCTATCGTCCAGCCACGCGCGGGGGGCTACGTTCAACGCACCTATGGCCTTACGCAGGACGATGTCGTCAGTCGCGGCGCTCCGATCGTCGATATTTTGGTCCCTGATTGGGGCGGCGCGCAGCGCGAGTACATTGCTGTGCTCAATACCGGCGATCGGGCGCTGGCAGATGCGATGCGGCAGCGCATGCGCTTGCTTGGAATGAACGACGCAATGATCGCATCGGTCGAACGCACACGCAGAGCCCAAAACACGATCACCGTCACGGCTCCCGTGGGCGGTGCCGTAACAATGCTTGGGGTGCGCTCGGGCATGACTGTAATGGAAGGTCAAACTTTGGCCGAGATTACGGGCTTTTCGCCGATATGGCTTGAAGCTTCGGTTCCTGAAGCCCAGGCCGCAAATATCCGGCAGGGCCAGCCCATCAGTGCGACCCTGGCAGCGTATCCGGATCAGCGATTTGCGGGACGGATTGTTGCCATCCTTCCAAGCGCCGATGCCGCGAGCCGAACCATCACCGTCCGGGCTGAGCTACCCAATCCGCGCGGCAGGTTGAAACCAGGGATGTTCGCGCAGGTGTCGCTTTCACCCGACACACGGCGAGCCTTGCTGGTACCGTCGGAGGCGGTCATTCGAACCGGACGCCGAAATCTCGTGATGCTCAAGGAGGATGAAGGCGCGTTCCTGCCTGCCGAGGTCGAAATCGGGCGCGAAGCGAATGGCAGGACAGAGATACTCGCAGGCCTTGCGGAGGGCGAGCAGGTCGTCACTTCAGGTCAGTTCCTGATCGACTCCGAAGCAAGTCTTGGCGGGATCGACGTCAGGTCAATCGATGGGACCATGAGCATGGCGTCGGAAGGCTCGCCAAACATGAGGACGTACACCGCTACGGGAAGAGTGACGAAAATCGCTGGTGCTTCGATCACTCTCAATCACGCGCCGGTTCCCGCTCTCGAATGGCCGAGCATGGTCATGCCCTTCGCACTCGAAGACGCCGCTCTAGTTGACGGTATTGAACCGGGCGACAAGGTCGAGTTTACGTTCTCGCAGCACGACACCGGTCCGCGTATCGAATCCATTCGGAAGACCGACCGATGATCGCGCGCATAATAGATGCATCGATCGCCAATCGGTTTTTCATCGTTCTGGCGGCTATCGCGGTCACGCTGGCTGGCTTCTGGGCGGTGCGCGCAACGCCGGTCGATGCGATCCCCGATCTGTCTGATGTGCAGGTCGTGGTGCGGTCGAACTATCCTGGCCAAGCTCCGCGCATCGTTGAGGATCAGGTCACCTATCCGCTCGCAACGACGATGCTCTCGGTGCCGGGCGCGGAAACTGTGCGCGGCTATTCGATGTTCGGCGACAGCTTCGTCTATGTGATCTTCGAGGATGGGACCGACCTCTACTGGGCGCGCTCGCGCGTGCTTGAATATCTCAACCAGGTGCAAAACGAATTGCCCGACGGAGTGACCAGCTCGCTCGGGCCGGACGCGACGGGGGTGGGCTGGATTTACGAATATGCTCTCGTCGACCGAACGGGGAACAGCGATCTTGCTGGGCTCAGAAGTCTTCAGGACTGGTTCCTGCGCTATGAGCTGCAGACCATTCCGGGCATTGCAGAGGTCGCCAGCGTTGGCGGCATGGTCAAGCAGTACCAGGTCGTGCTGGAACCCTACCGGATGGCTTCGCTTGGCGTCACCTACAGCGATGTCGTGCGTGCCATACAAGCTTCCAATCAAGAGGCTGGCGGATCGGTGGTTGAAATGGGCGAGGCCGAATTCATGGTCCGCGCTTCGGGCTATCTCACGTCTCTCGACGACTTCAGACAGATTCCGCTGAAATCGGTGGGTAACGGTATCCCCGTCGCCTTGTCCGATGTCGCCACGATCCAGCTTGGCCCCGAAATGCGGCGAGGGATCGCCGAACTCAATGGCGAAGGCGAGGTCGCAGGCGGTATTGTCGTGCTTAGACAAGGCGAGGATGCGCGGGCAACCATCGCGGCTGTCGAAGAGAAGCTCGACGTGCTCCAGGCCAGTCTTCCCGAAGGGGTCGAGATTGTCACGACCTATGATCGCTCGAAGCTGATCGACGCCTCGATCGAAAACCTGACAGGAAAACTCATCGCCGAGTTTGTCATCGTCGCGATCGTTTGCGCGCTATTCCTGTGGCATGTGCGATCAGCATTGGTGGCGATCGTCACACTGCCATTGGGGGTGCTGGCGGCCTTTATCGTGATGCGGTTCCAGGGGGTCGATGCGAACATCATGTCCTTGGGCGGCATTGCCATCGCAATCGGCGCGATGGTCGACGCTGCCATCGTCATGATCGAGAACGCGCACAAGCACATCGAGCATTGGGAAGAGGACCATCCCGACGAACAGATGTCCAATGATGAGCGTTGGAAGCTGATTGCGGACGCATCGAAAGAGGTGGGGCCAGCGCTGTTTTTCAGCCTCCTGATCATAACCCTATCGTTCCTGCCGGTGTTTACTCTGCAGGCGCAGGAAGGGCGGCTCTTCTCCCCACTGGCCTTCACAAAGACCTACGCCATGGCGGCGGCCGCCATTCTGTCGGTGACGCTGGTTCCCGTTCTGATGGGTTGGCTGATCCGCGGGAAGATACCCAAGGAGGACACCAACGTTCTCAATCGCTTGCTGACCAAAGCCTACCGGCCGGGTCTTGATTGGGTGCTCAGCCGACCCAAGACGACAATGCTGGTGGCCGGACTGGTGTTCCTCACGGCGCTGGTCCCGTTCACGCGCCTTGGTGGCGAATTCCTGCCGCCGCTCGATGAAGGCGACTTGCTTTACATGCCAAGCGCGTTGCCTGGCCTGTCTCCTGGTGAAGCGTCGGCATTGCTTCAGCGGACGGATCGGCTGATCAAATCCGTGCCGGAAGTCGATACCGTGTTCGGCAAGGCAGGACGCGCGGATACCGCAACAGACCCGGCGCCGCTCACGATGTTCGAGACGACCATCCGGTTCAAGCCGCGCGAAGACTGGCGGCCGGGCATGACGCCAGAGAAGCTCGTCGACGAGCTCGATCGTGCTGTGCAGGTGCCGGGACTCGCCAATGTCTGGGTGCCCCCGATCCGCAACCGCATCGATATGCTCGCGACCGGTATCAAAAGCCCGATCGGCGTGAAAGTGTCCGGCGAGGACCTTGCCGAAATCGAGCGCGTAGCTTTGCAGGTCGAGAATGTCGCAAAACAGGTTCCTGGCGTCAGCTCCGCATTGGCAGAGCGTCTTTCGGGAGGCCGCTATGTCGATGTGGACATCGACCGGGTCGCTGCGGCGCGTTTCGGGCTGAATATCGCCGATGTTCAGCAAATTGTGTCAGGCGCGATCGGCGGCGCGAATATCGGCAGAACGGTCGAAGGACTGGCGCGATTTCCCATCAATGTCCGCTATCCGCGCGAGATCCGCGACAGTCTCGCAGAACTGCGCGCGCTGCCTTTGCTAACCCCCTCTGGCCAGCAAATTACGCTCGGCACCGTAGCGCAGGTGAGCGTCAGCGATGGCCCCCCCATGCTCAAGAATGAGCAGGGCCGTCTTATCAGCGTGGTCTATGTCGACACGCGCGGGCGCGATCTTACTTCGGTCGTAAGCGATCTTCAGGAGGCGGTGTCAGAGGGCGTCGATCTGCCTGCCGGTGTGAGCATCTCTTACGCGGGCCAGTTTGAATATCTCACCCGCGCCAATGAACGGTTGCAGGTCGTCGTTCCCGCGACGCTCGGCATCATCTTCGTTTTGCTGTACCTGATCTTCCGCCGCTTCGACGAAGCGCTACTTGTTATGGGCACGCTGCCCTTTGCCCTCACCGGCGGCTTCTGGCTGCTTTATCTGATGGGCTACAACCAGTCTGTTGCGACATCGGTGGGTTTTATTGCGCTTGCCGGTGTGTCTGCCGAGTTCGGCGTCATCATGCTGATCTACCTCAAGTCTGCGCTGGCCCGGCGCAGCGGCGCCCTCGATGCGGACGGCGTGGGCGAAGCCATCAGGGAGGGCGCTCTTTTGCGCGTGCGTCCCAAGGCGATGACCGTGGCCGTCATTCTTGCCGGTCTCTTCCCGATCCTCATTGGAACCGGCGCAGGTTCGGAGGTCATGAGCCGCATCGCCGCGCCGATGGTGGGCGGCATGATCACCGCGCCGCTGCTTTCGATGTTCGTTATCCCCGCCGCATATTTGTTGATGCGGCGCCCCCGGCCCGAACGGCCAACCCAACCGCAAGGAGAAAAAGAATGCGTACCACAACCCTCATGAGCCTATTGGCCGCCCCGCTGGCGCTGGCGGCCTGCGATTCTGGTCAGGACACTGCCGAGATGAACGACATGCCGATGGCAGAGAATGAAATGATGATGGACGGCGAAGATATGCCGATGATGGAACCTGGCAGCGAAATGCAAACCGCCAGCGCAGAAGGCACGGTTACTGCAATCGATGCCGAAGCGGGCACGATAACCGTCGACCACGGTCCGGTCCCGGCGATCGAGTGGCCTGCAATGACCATGGCGTTTGAAGCCGATGAACAACTGCGCAGCGAAGTAAGCGTCGGTGAGGGAATTGCCTTTGAATTTCGTACCGGTTCTGAAGGCAATGTGATCACGTCGATCACGAAGCAGTGAGTCGGTTGGGTGGTGCCAGGCAAACCTGGTGCCGCCCAACGAAATGCGGACGACCGAAACCTGGTATCGTGCCGGCACCGCCAAAGTATTCGGCACAAGGCTGTAAGAGGTCTGCTTTAGAGTGAGAAAGGAAGAGCGATGAGCACGGACGCAAGCTTACTCGAAGGCACCGCCATCGATCCCGTCTGCGGCATGAGCGTAGCGATCGACGGAGCAGAGCATATCGCGAAGCATGCGGGGGCCGAGCACTATTTTTGTTCGCCGCGATGTCACGACAAGTTCGTCACCGATCCCGAGCTCTATCTCTCGGGCGCGCATCTCGACGCGGTCGAGGATGTGCCCGAAGGCACGATCTACACCTGCCCGATGCACCCTGAAATCCGCCAGCCCGGGCCGGGTTCATGCCCGATTTGCGGCATGGCGCTCGAACCGGAAACGGTTTCGCTGGACGATGGCCCCGATCCCGAACTGGTTGATATGCGGCGTAGGTTCTGGTGGAGCGCGCTGCTCACGCTGCCTCTGTTCGTCTACGCGATGAGCGACATGGCACCGGGGCTCAGTTTCGACCGGCTGATCGAACCTGCCTGGGCGCAATGGGCGCAGTTTGCCCTTGCCACACCGGTTGTTCTTTGGGGAGCCTGGCCGTTCTTCGTTCGGGCCATACAGTCGCTCAAGACGCGCAATCTCAACATGTTCACGCTGATCGGGTTTGGCGTTGCCATCGCCTATCTGTTCAGCGTGGTGGCGACGGTCGCGCCCGATCTGTTCCCTGCGGCGTTCCGCGACCATTCGGGACGGGTCGGGATCTATTTCGAGGCGGCAGCGGTCATAACCACACTCGTTTTGCTCGGACAGGTCCTCGAGCTCAAGGCAAGAGGCTCGACCTCGAGCGCTTTGCGCGCATTGCTCGAATTGGCGCCGCCCAGCGCGGTCAAGATCTTCGGCTCCGGCGATGAGCGCGAGGTGCCGCTCGACCAGCTGGCCACAGGCGATCGTCTGCGCGTTCGACCGGGCGATAAGGTTCCGGTCGATGGCGAGATCGAAGAGGGATCGAGCGCCATCGACGAATCCATGATCAGCGGCGAACCGCTGCCGGTCGCCAAACAGGCTGGCGACACAGTCATTGGCGGCACGGTCAACCAGACTGGCGGGTTCGTCATGCGCGCGACCGGTGTGGGCAAGGACACGATGCTGTCCAAGATCGTCCAGATGGTGGCCGAGGCGCAGCGCAGCCGCGCACCGATCCAGCGACTGGCAGATCAGGTGGCGGGCTGGTTCGTGCCTGCGGTGGTGGTGATAGCCATCGCCACCTTCGTGGTATGGGGAATCTGGGGGCCCGCACCAGCGCTTGCCTATGCGCTGGTCAATGCCATTGCAGTCCTGATCATCGCCTGTCCCTGTGCGCTCGGTCTCGCTACGCCGATGTCGATCATGACGGGCACAGGCAAGGGTGCCCAGCACGGGATTCTGATCCGCAATGCCGAGGCGCTGGAGACACTCGAGAAAATCGATACGCTGGTGGTCGACAAGACCGGCACGCTGACGATGGGCAAACCCGATTTGGTGGCGGTGACGCCGGCAGATGACATCAAGGAAAGCGATTTCCTGGCTGCGGTGGCAGGTGTCGAAATGGGGAGCGAACATCCGCTGGCCCATGCCATTGTCGAGGGCGCGCGGACGCGCGGCGTTTCTCCTGCCAATGCCACGGATATCGCTTCGACGACTGGGGAAGGCGTTGAAGCCAACGTCCAGGACCGCCGTGTTGCGATCGGAAATGAGAAGATGATGCGGCGCGTCGGGATCAATGACGAGGCCTGGCTGGGCTCGGCCGAAAATGGTCGCAAGCAGGGTCAGACGGTGATGTTCGTTGCGTTCGATGGCCGGCCGGCAGGCCTTATCGCGGTGGCCGATCCGATCAAGCCTACCAGCGCAGCGGCTATTGCGGCGCTGCACAAGCGCGACATCCGGGTCGTTATGCTGACGGGCGACAGCCGCAGCACTGCCGAAGCGGTCGCGCGCGAAATGAAAATCGATGAAGTGCATGCGAATGTCTCGCCCGAAGACAAGCACCGCAAGATCGAAGAGCTGAAAGCGCAAGGTCGCCGCGTCGGCATGGCAGGGGACGGGATCAACGATGCGCCTGCACTGGCCGCCGCCGATGTCGGCATTGCCATGGGCACCGGCACCGATGTCGCAATCGAAAGCGCCGGCGTGACGCTGGTTCGCGGCGACCTGACAGGAGTGGTGCAGGCCATCGTGCTGTCGCGTGGGACGATGCGCAACATCCGGCAGAACCTGTTTTTCGCCTTCGCTTACAACACACTCGGCATCCCGGTCGCGGCAGGCGTGCTGTATCCCTTCTTCGGAGTGCTGCTCAGCCCGATGATTGCGGCCGCAGCCATGAGCCTCTCTTCCGTATCGGTGATAGGCAATGCGCTGCGGCTGCGGGGTCTGCGCCTCGAAGTCTGAGAGGCCAAACTTCAGCTATACGCGTTTTTTCCAAGCGCCCATGGAGCCGAGATAGATGTCGAGGCGCTTGAAGCCCTGGCTTGCCAGCCAGCCCGCAGCAACGCTCGCCCGCATACCGCTCGCGCACATCAGCGTGTAATGGCGGTCGCGGTCGAGATCTTCCCACCGCGTGTTGAGCTCACCGACATAGATATGTGCTGACCCGTCGATCCTTGCTACTTGCCGTTCGTCCGCGTCGCGCACGTCGAGCAAGGTCCACTCGCCGCTGTCTTGATCGAGCCTGCGCGCGATTTCTCTTGTGCCGATCATGGGAATGCTGCGCATCGCTTTGCCCTGTGCGGCAGCTGGAACCACGCCGACATAGCCGCCGACAACATTATCGAGACCGATACGCACCAGATGGGCCATGGCCTGGGCTAGCTGGTCTTCCTCGGAAGCGATGAGGGCGATCCTGTCGCCTTCACTGAGAAACCATCCGGCAAAGGCCGGTATCATTCCCACCGGAAGGCACATGGCACCCGGCAGATGGCCGGCAGCGTAGGCGAGCGGCTCGCGCACATCGACCAAGTGATCGGCTTCGATCTCGTCAAGCTCTCCCAGCCCTAAGCGCCTTGGTCGTATGACCCGCGGCGCGGCATCGGCCCCTTCGAGGTTAAGCCGTTCCATCAGCCGGAAATAGGGAGGTTGGTGGTGGTGTTCTGCCACCTTCGCCTTGATGAACTCGTCGCGGTCGGAGATGCGCAGGCGAGGGTTGTTGCGTCGCTCGTGGCCGATTGTCGAGAATTCCCGATCCGCCATTCCCGACCCGCAGACCGAGCCCGCACCATGCGCCGGGTAGATAATCGCCTGATCGCCGAGGCCGCAAAGTTTCTGCAGTGAGTCGAACAGAAGGCCTGCGACCTCTTCCTTGCGCTCGGGATAGAAATCGGTGCGCCCGACATCGCCGACAAACAGGGCATCGCCGGTAAAGACGCCGACCGGTCCCTCGGAATATTCGCCGTCATGGATGATGAAAGCGAGATGATCGTCGGTGTGTCCAGGTGTTTCCAGCACCTCGATCCGCAATTGACCCAGCTCGAAACAATCGCCCTCGCGTGCGGTATTGGCAAAAACGATCTCGCCTGCCGCGTTGGGCCCGTGATAGACCTTGGCTCCTGTCAAATCGGCCAAGATCGGCGAGCCGCTGATCAGATCCTCATTGCGATGGGTTTCGAAGATGTGCGTTATCTCCAGTCCTTCGGCCCGCGCCTTTTCGACATAGATCTCGCAGTCCCGGCGCGGATCGATGACCGTTGCCTGTCCGCCCGAGCCGATGATATAGGAAAGGTGCGAGAGGCCAGGGGTTTTGATTTTCTCCAGAAACATACGATTTCCTTGTCTGTTGCTCACAACTTGCAACGTGCGGGCCTGTCACAAATCGCAAAATTATCCGGCGCTCAATCGATCCCGAGTTCGGCCTTGATGGCGGCGGGACTTTCGAAATGTTCGGCTTCGGGCCTGCCGATGGCAGGCTTTGCGTTGATCCAGGTATCTTCGCACACGAAATCGAGCAGGCTCGCCGCGAGATCAGCATGACGGCAGCGGAAACAGCCTTCTGCCAAGCGTTCGTCCGTAATGACGGCATCGCCGGTGTAAGGCTCATCCAGCAGCCAGCCCGGTCGTGCGGCCGTCCATTTGATGCCTTGGGCGTCGCTGAGCATCGCTTCCATGGCGCGCATCTGCTCGAGTATATTGAACAACGCAGGCTTGGCGGTGAGTTCAAACCACGCCGGGACGCTCGACTGATGTTCGACGAAGGCAGCGGAGATCACGGCAATGCGGTCGATCTTCGTCTGTGCCATCGCCTCGAGCAGGTTGCGCGTGCCATCGGTATAGAGCGGCGGTGGATCCATCGCATTGCCCGGACCGAAAGCGACACCGAGCGTCGAGATAGCCGCGCGGCAGCCATCGAGATCGCCCGCGAAATCGTCCGACAGCACATCGCATTCGATGTATTCGAAGTCGCCCACCCGCTCGTCTGGCCCAGGCACTGTGTGTTCGAAGGCGCGGATCGGTATGTCCAGGGCACGGGCACGCCTCAATAACTTGGTGCCGGTCTTTCCGCCCGCCCCGAAGACAGCGATGGGCCTCGTATCAGTCATCTGCTTGTTCCCGTTAAAACTGGTGAGGGCGACGAAGGGCGGAGGCACGGGCGCACGGGTTAGCCGACGGCCCGCCCACGCGCCCTGCCAGTATCAGGCTCCGTCAGCCGGACAGGTGGTATAACCCCAGAAGCCGAATTCATCCTTGGCTCTTGGCGCTGCGACGATCATCTCCTGCATTTGCAAGCCCGCATCGCCTTCACCATCCAACATACGGGTTTTGATCCGAAGCTCGCCATTCGAATAGCTACCGGGACCATCAGAAGCGACGGGGATCAATTTGCCATTGATCTTGATCGCTCCGCTCCCGTCACCGTCATAGACAAATGAGGGAAAGGCCACTTCGGTCAGGCGGAACTGGCAGGCCTGTCCTGCGCCCAGAGCAGCAAGGTCCGCGTCATTCATGGTCCCGGGAAGCATGAGGCCCGGGTCAACATTTGCCAGTGCACTGGCCGCATCCTCGATCGGCGCGGCAGTGGCAGGCGGGTCGAGCTGGGCTTCGCGGTCGTTGCCCGGAGCGGTGTTCGAATTGCAGGCGGCAAGCGGTAGCGCGATGAGCGCCGTGAAAGCTATCTTGTTCATGGCTGCATCTCCTCGGGCAGGCGTTCTTCGGTCCGAGGACCGTTCTGCTCGATATCGTCGATGAGATATTTCATCTCGGCGATTTCGCGGCGCTGCGCGACGATGATGGCCTGCGCGAGTTCGCGCACGCGAGGATCTTTCAGGCTCGCGCGTTCGCTGGTCATGATCGCGATCGAGTGGTGCGGGATCATCGCTGCCATATATTCGGTATCGTCGACGGTGGTCTGGCTGCGCACCAGCCATAGCGCGAGCGCGAACACAAAGGCCCCGACGCCCAGAATGATGAAGTTCTTGGTCTTGTCCTTGTACATGCCCCACATGAAGAGAAGCATGACGACCATCATCATCGCGCCCATGACGAACATCATCCAGAAGCGCGTTTCGCTCCAGAAAAGATCATCGACGGTAAAGGTGTTGGCATACATCAGGAAGAACATGATCACGGTCGAGGTCGACACCATGGCCATGAATCGCCAATAGCTGCCGCCCCCTCCCTTGTCCGAATGGGAGGTCTTTTCAGTCATGCTTTTTCTCCTTCTTGCATCATGGTCCAGAATAGCTGCGCCGAGCAGCTGATGAGAGCGAAGCCGGTGAGGGCCTCGACGCCGGCGAGAACCCTCAGGTGCTCGGTCGGATAAATGTCGCCCAGGCCCAGTGTGGTCACGTTGATCAGCGAGAAATAGAAGTAGTCCATCCAGTCCATTGAAGGCGCCTTGTCGAACCCTCCCAGGCCCCACTGCGCGCCCAGCCAGAAACCTGCGGCAAAAAGGATCGCGACCAGAAAATGCGACGCGAGCACGAGCAGCGAAACGGCAAGCTTTGCCAGCGTATCGCGGCGGCGATCGAGAAGCCGGTGGCCGACACCCAGAATGGCAAGGTGGGAAGCGACGGCTGCAAGGAACAGCAAGACGGAGAGGAGGAGCGCGGTGATCATGTGAAAAGCTTCGCGCCCATCCACAGACCCATTCCGATCATGAACAGATTTTCGGTTAGCGAGACAAAGCCGAGCGGCACATTGCTGCTGCCGCCGACGCAGGCGCATTTGAGTTCGCGCTTGTCGATGTAGACAGCCTTGAAGACGCTGACAGCGCCGACGGTGCCGATGAACAATGCCAGCGGGGCCGAGAGCCAGGTCAGCGCGCCCGCGGTCATGAGAATGCCGGCAGCGGCTTCGCCGAACGGGTAGACGAAGCCATAGGGCACCCAGCGCCGTGCGAGCAGGTCGTAATTGAGGAACATCGTCGAGAAGCTGCGCACGTCCTGAAGTTTCTGGACGGCGAGCAGGGTCATCGACAGGCTGACGAACCATTCGGCGGCCCGGACAGTGAAGAGGTTATCAAAAAAGGCCCAGCTCAGTCCGAACGCGAGCAGAAGCGCGACCGCGAAAATCGCAATGACCGGCTGATAGCTGGTCTCGCCTTCCTCTGGCTGCGAACGGCTCTTGCCGAAGAACTCGCGGACATCGTCATAGCCGCCAATGCGCTTGTCTTCGATAAAGGTCTGCGGGGTGGTCTCGACGTTGTGCTTGTCCTTGAATGCGTCGGTTTCCTCCCTGCTGGTCAGGTGATGATCGTCGACCTCGAAACCTTGCCGCTTGAGAAGATCGACCGTCTTGATGCCATAGGGACAGACATGGTCCTCCATTACCATGCGGTAGACCGCCGCTGTTCGGGTCGTCATGAATCGCTCCATCTGTTTTGCCTGACGTGTCTCGTGCTCAACGCCGGTTTTCGGTGAACGGTTTCGAAAAACCCCGCTGCAAGAGCCTCAAGGCCCAGCGAAAAGTTGCCATCAACTCTTCTCTTCTGACCGATCATCTTTGTGAGAAGCGGGCGCTTCGGAATTGTGCGAAAGGTAAATCCATTCTCCCACGAAGACTGCGACGATGCCGATCGCCGCATAGGCGACAACGGCAGGATCGCTGTGCAATTTGGCCGCGGTAAAAGCTGCAAGGACCACGCCATCTGCCGCGAGTGCTGTAAGAAGTATTGTTGCGCGCGCGCCGACTTCCTTGCGCAGGTGACGCAGGACGCCCCAATGCACCAGCATATCCATGACGAGGTAGAAGAAGGCGCCCAGCGAGGCGATCCGCGACAGATCGAACAGGACGGCAAGCGTCCCGGCAATGACCACCGTATAGACCAGCATGTGGCTGCGAATTCCGCCGCTCATACCGAAATGGCTGTGCGGGATCATCTTCATGTCGGTCAGCATCGCAAGCATGCGCGACACAGCAAATACGCTCGCGATCACGCCCGAAGTCGTGGCGGCGATCGCGATCGCGACGGTGAAATAGAAGCCCAGCTCACCCAGCGCCGGACGCGCCGCTGCCGCGAGCGAATAATCGCGCGCCTCGACGATCTCGGATATGCTCAGGCTCGAACCCACCGCCAATGCGACGAGCAGATAGATCACGATGCAGACCGCGATCGAGATCACGATGGTCCGACCGACATTCTTGTGCGGGTCGACGATTTCGCCGCCGCTATTGGTAATCGTGGTGAAGCCCTTGAAGGCGAGGATCGAGAAAGCAACAGAGGCGAGCATGGCTTCTGCATTCGTCAGCGAAACGGGCTGCGAAAACGCGCCTGATGAAAAACCGCTGGCCCAGATCGCCGCGACTGCGAACAGCGCGATGCCGCCGATCTTGATGGCGGACATGATGAGCGAGAAGCCGCTTACCGACTTGTTGCCCGCTGCATTGACGAGATAGGCGAAGATGATGAGGGCAAGCGCTGCGAGAGAAACGAGCCACCCGCTGCTTTCGAGGCCGAACGGGCGCAGCGCATAAGTCGCGAAGGTGCGGGCCACGAGGCTTTCATTGATGACCATCGAGAGCGCCATCAGGAGCGAGGCAGAGGCGGCGATCACGCCGGGTCCGTATGCTTTTTGCAAGATCATCGCGATGCCGCCCGAAGACGGCCATTTGTTCGACATCTTGATATAGCTGTAGGCCGCCAGCGAGGTTACCAGCGCGCCAGCGATGAAGGATAAGGGGAAGAGCGGACCGGCAAGCTCGGCGATCTGCCCGGTCAGCGCGAATATGCCGGCACCGATCATGACGCCGGTTCCCATCGCCACGCCGCCCAGCAGGGTTATCGAGCCAGCTGTCTCGCTTTGATTCTCGTGCTCATGGTCTTGCAAGACTTTCCCCTGTCGATGGTCTTCCGTTCAAGAAAGATCATGCCGGACAGTACGTTCAGCCGGGGCTCATCCCTCAAAAATATTTCAGGACAAATCCGGAGGGTTGCGTTTTGCTCGGGGCGCTCGAGCAAATTGCGGCCCAAAGCGGACTGCTTGCGCAGCTGAAAATGCTCGGCGAGTATCAAGGCACGCGTCCATCGCCGCCGATTTACTACGTCCTGAACCGGTTTCGGAAAAATCGCAGCAGTGGCACCCCAATGACCGCGATGTACCAACCGTACAGAAAGCTGCCGAGAGCGCCTGCCAAAAAGCCCGAGAGGGTTAGCCATTCGAAACCGGGAAGCAGCGGCGCCCACGCTTCGTGCATGTGCACCTGTTCGGGCGCGAGCAGGCCGAAACCGATGCAGATCAGGTAGCTGAAAAGCAGGAAGAGGCTGAGTGTCCAGCCCCATATGAGAATTGAGGTTTTGACCGAATAGTCCGACATGATGGTCCTCCGTTAGAGTTGGCGCGAAAATGGCTTGTCCATAGTCACGGGTCGGATGCGAACACGCTCCGCCCGCCTGGGCCGAAGGCGATGACATTATAGGGCTGCACCTGCTCTCCGACTTCCATTCCGGGCGAGCCAAGCGGCATTCCGGGCACAGCCAGGCCAGCAACGCCTTCGGGGCGTTCGCGCAATAGCTTCGCGACGGCATCGGCCGGCACGTGGCCTTCGATGATATAGCCATCGACTTCCATCGTGTGACACGACCACAGATCCCGTGGCACACCCTTGGCTGTCTTGAGCGCAGCCATGTCGTCGGTGTCGACCGAGGCGACCTCTGCTTCGAGCCCATGTTCGACGTGACCGGCCCAGCTGAGACAGCAGCCGCATCCTGCGTCGCGGAACATCGTGTAGGTCGCGGCCTGCGCTGCATTCGAGCAGGCTGCAAGGGCGAGGAGGAGCGAGGCCGCCAGCGAACGGCGTAGCGGTCTCGAATCTTTCGTGAGGTTCATTGGACATTGCCTTTCTTGATGCCGCGCCAGAGAGAAATGGTTCCGGTCGCGGTATGGATACGATCGAGCAATTCGGCGTCTGCGAAAATCTCGGCGAGCAATTTCTCGACGGCTCCGTCGGCGCTCGGCTGGGTGTCCTTCACGCCGTCGAGAAGCTGAACGCTCGAACGGAACAGCGCGCGCATGACTGGAGCATCCTGCCCCATATAGTCGGCAATCAGCGCCATGCCCCCTGGGGCCAGCAGGTTCTCGATCTGCTCGAGGATCGCGCGTTTTTGCGAAACGGGCACCTGGTGAAGGACGAGACTGCTGACGATCTTATCTGGTTGCCAGCCGTCGGAAAGCTCGAGACTGTCAAGAAAGCCGTTGTGCCACCGGACCATATCGACTCCGGCACCGAATTTGCGCTGCGCGATCGCCAGCGCGGCGGGGTCTGGCTCAACGCCGATGAAGCCGGCTTCGGGACAGCTGGCCATCAGCGCTCTGAGCAAGGTCCCGGTGCCGCACCCGACATCGATGACCTTGTCGCCCGGCACCAATACGGCCTCTTCGACGATCGCGCGGCGCCACCGGCTCTCGCGCGTAAAGATTGCGATCGCGCGGTCATAGAACGGCGTGAGCCAGCTTTTGCCCAGCGGCGGAGTGAACTCGCGTTCTTTTGACGGAACTGCCGCGCTTTTCATGCCATGGCTCCCATTCGACGCTGGTACATACCGCTGTTGCTACAGATATCTCCTCTTACGCGTCGCCAACCCGCAGCCCTCAAAAAAGAAACTTGAGGGTTTGCGCGAAGTGTCGCGTATAGGAACCGTGCAACCGACAGGAGCAAGGGATGCGTGAAAATCAGACACTCGATGCGATGCTCGGCACCATGGCCTCGCAGAAGGCTGGCGACGTGCCGCCCGACTTCATGAACGGCGTCTGGCAGCGCGCGGGACAGCTTGGCGAAATTGCCGATCAGCGACGCAGAATGGCCTTGTTCGCCGGTCTGTTTGTCGTCGGGCTGGCAGCTGGCGCAGGGACCAGCGGATGGCCTTCCGAATATGGCGCTCCTACAGAAATTGTTGGCGAGAGCCTCGTTGGCGGAGAATCCCTGTCACCCGCTGCATTGCTTCATGTGGGGTCATAGGCGTTGAAGAAGTTTCACCTTGTCCTCGCGGTTCTGCTGGCGGCGCTCGCCGGATGCCTCGGAGCGCTTGCCGCCGATCGCTGGTCCAACGACGATGCGGAGGACAGCCTGCACCAGTTCGTGCACGATGAACTCTCGCTCACGGCTGACCAGGAGGAGCGGCTCGATGCGCTCGAAGCGCGTTTCGCGGTAGAACAGGCAAGGCTCGAAGCCTCTGCGCGCGCAGCCAACGCACAGCTCGCCCAGGCAATGGAAACCGAGCACGAATACGGGCCCGAAGTCAGTGCCGCGATCGACGAGGTGCATGCGCGCATGGGCGAATTGCAGAAAGCGACCGTGCGGCACGTCTTCGATATGCGGGAAATTCTCGATCCCGATCAGCAGCTCCAGTTCGACCGGAAAGTGTCCGCGGCCCTCACGCGCGATCCGCGTGACTGATCAGCCTTGGCAGCGGTGGATGACACTTCGAACGAAGCGCTGATCGGGCGGGCAATAGCCGGTGACAAGCGGGCGTTCACAACTCTCGTCGAACATGAGATCGCCCGGTTGATCGCGCTTGCCACGCGTATGCTGGGTTCACCATCGCTGGCCGAAGATGTCGTCCAGGACAGTCTCGCTTCGGTCTGGCTGACACGGCATCGCCTCGACCCGAGCAAGCCCATCGGTCCCTATTTGACGACAATCGTTCTCAACAAGTGCCGCGACAAGCTTCGCCGGAGGAAAGTTGCGGGCTTCCTTGGCTTGCCGAGCGGCCGGGAAGCCGACGCCGTTGCCGACGATGCCCCTAATCCCGAAAATGTTGCCGGAGCCCGCGAACAGCTGCGGCTGGTCCAGGCCGAAATCGGGCGCTTGCCGGTGCGCCTACAAGAGGCGCTCGTGCTGGTCACTGTCGAGGGGTACAGCCAGGCCGAGGCTGCCGAGCTGCTCGGCACCACCGAGAAAGCCGTCGAGACGCGCATCTATCGTGCGCGCAACCGGCTGAAGGAGCGGTTCGAAAAGTTTGAGGGGTAGGGCAGCTGACCGCGTATGTGACGGTATACGCATTTTCAGGAGCCCCCTATGCCTGCCGTCAATCGCCGAAAATTCCTTGGAACAAGTGCCAGCGGGCTGGGCCTGCTTGGTCTCTCCGGTGCCATGCCGGCCTGGGCGCGCGGCGCGGACATCCTGGCGGGTAACGCTAGGAAAGGACTGGACGAGGTAGCGGGGCCGAATATCGACCTCACTGTCGCACGTTCTGCCTTCGCGACGGGTAACAGGCGCGGCGGCGCCATCGCTGTCAACGGCACGATCCCCGGCCCCTTGTTGCGCTTGAAGGAAGGTACAACCGTCCGGCTCAACGTTCATAATCAGCTCGAGGAAGACACCTCGATCCACTGGCACGGGCTGCTCGTGCCATTCGAACTCGACGGGGTGCCAGGTGTAAGCTTCCCCGGCGTCAAGCCCGGAGAGACCTTCACCGCTGAATTCCCGGTGCGCCAGTCGGGCACCTACTGGTGGCACTCGCATAGCGGCCTGCAGGAACAGGCCGGGCATTACGGCGCCATTGTGGTGGATCCGGCAGGACCCGATCCGGTTCAGGCCGACCGCGAATATATCGTGGTGCTCAGCGAATTCAGCGAAATGTCGCCCCACTCGATTTTCGACAAGCTCAAGAAGGGCGAAGGCTACTTCAACTACAACATGAATACCTGGACCGACGACTATCCGCTTTCGGGCGAGGATCGCCGGATGTGGGCGAGAATGCGTATGATGCCGACCGACCTTAGCGATGTGTCGGCCCCAGCCTACACTTACCTGCTGAACGGTCATGGCCCGCTCGACAATCTGGAATATCTCTTCCGTCCGGGCGAGCGCGTGCGGCTGCGCTTCATCAATGCCGGGGCCATGACCTTCTTCAATATCCGCATTCCAGGCCTGCCGATGACCGTCGTTCAGGCGGACGGGCAGAACGTCGAGCCGGTCGAAGTGGACGAGTTCCAGATCGGCGTCGCGGAGACCTACGACGTCGTCGTGACGCCGGGTGAGCAGCAGGCGTACACATTGGTGGCCGAGTCGGTGGATAGGTCCGGAATGGGGATCGCGACGCTTGCGAGCGCGCCTGGCGCGCGCGCGGCCATTCCGCCGCTGCGCGATCCCCCGCTTCTGACCATGGCTGATATGGGCATGAGCGGTATGGACCACGGGGCTGGCAGCAACGATGCCGGTATGACCGGCATGGATCATGGCGCCGGCGGTATGGCCGGAATGGACCACGGATCGAGAAGAGCGGCTGGCGCGGATGGGATGTCCGGTATGGATGGCGGTTCGGCGGAGATGGCCGGAATGGCTGGCATGGCGGGAGGTATGCAGATGCGCGATACATCGCTCCTGCCTCCCGACGTGAAGGTCGGGCCCGGTCTCGACATGGTCTCGATGAACCCGGTCGACCGTATGGGCGACCCCGGCATCGGCCTTGCCGATGTCCCCCACCGCACCCTCGACTATCGCAAGCTCCGCTCGCTGACACCTCATCAGGAGGGCCGGACTCCCTCGCGGCGGATGGAAATCCATCTCACCGGGAACATGGAACGCTACATGTGGTCGTTCGACGGCAAGAAGTTCTCCGCCGTCTCCGACGAGCCGATCCGCTTTGCCTATAACGAACGCGTGCGTGTCAAATTGATAAACAACACGATGATGGCGCACCCAATCCATCTGCACGGACACTTTTTCGAACTGGTCAACGGCGCACCTGCCGATCGCCAGCCGCTCAAGCACACGGTTAACGTGCAGCCGGGCGGCAGCGCGCAGTTCGACCTGACGGCGGACGAGCCGGGCGACTGGGCCTTCCACTGCCACCTTCTCTATCACATGCATGCCGGGATGTTTCAGATCGTCACGGTTGCCAACCCGGTCGGAGAGGGCGCATGAAGATAGTGATTGCCAGCCTGCTCGCCTCGGTCGCAGCCAGCTCAGTTCTCGCCTCCCCCGCCGCGGCGCAGCATGCCGGTCACTCGCCGGCGGAGCCGCAGCAGAGCGCCGAGGCGCAGGCTGACGCCAAGACAAAGTGCGAGGCGGAAGCCGAGCGCCATCGCGCGATGGGGCATCCGGTAACTGAAAGAGCTTGCGAACGGGCTGCCCGGCCTGAGGCTGTCATGGACCACTCGACGATGGACCATTCGACGATGCCTCATGGTTCGATGACCGCGCAGGATGGTCGTTCGGGCATGGAAACGCCCATGGAACAGACCGGGCAGGAAAGTGGACAGGCAAACCACGGTGCGATGAACCACGGCGATATGCCAATGACCCAAGGGCAGCCTGTCATGACGATGCCGATGGGCCAGTCCGGTCAAGAGGCCGGGCAGATGGACCATAGCCGGATGAATCATGGTGCAATGCCGCAGGATCAGACCGCTCAGGGTGAGATGGATCATGGTCAGATGCAGGATGATCCGGCTCCAGGGCAGGCCATGCAGAATATGCAGGGGATGGATCATTCCGCCATGCAGATGGACTCCGGGCCGGAAATCCCGCTGCTGCCGCCTCCTCCCGAGGCCGGCAGCGGCCCCGCCCGTGCGGCCGTCTCTATCTGGGGAGAAGAGGCCATGAACGAAGCGCGGAGCGAACTCATCCGCGATACCGACGGCGGTATGCGTTTCTGGTTACAGGGCGACCGGCTCGAATACCGCGCCCGCGAGGGAGCGGATGGATATCTGTGGGACATCCAGGGCTATTATGGCGGCGATATCGACAAATTCTGGTTCAAGTCCGAGGGTGAAGGCAGCTTCGGGGAGCCCGTCGAGGGCGCGGAAGTCCAGGCGCTCTGGAGCCGCGCCATTGCGCCATTCTTCGATTTTCAGGCTGGTGTTCGCCAGGATCTGACCGGCCCCGAACGCACTCACGCGGTCATCGGTATCCAGGGCCTCATGCCGTACCGTTTCGAGGTCGATGCCGCAGCCTTCGTCTCCACCAAGGGGGATGTAACGGCGCGTATCGAGGGCGAGCTCGACCAGCGGATCACCCAGCGCCTTATCCTCCAGCCAAGGGCGGAACTCGCGCTATCGGCACAGGACATTCCCGAACTCGGTATCAGCGCAGGTCTCGACCGGATCGAGGCAGGTCTGCGTCTTCGCTACGAGTTCGCACGCGAATTCGCGCCCTATGTTGGCGTTTCCCAGGAATGGCGGATCGGTGACAGCGCCGATTATGCCCGCGCCGTAGGGGACGACCCCAGCGTGACGAATTACGTCGTAGGCTTACGATTCTGGTTTTAAGAGAAGGAAATATACAATGAGAACAAGACTATCTCTAAGCGCAGTCGCCCTGGCCTTGGCTGCAGGGGGCGCTCCCGCCCTGGCACAATCCATGGACCATTCGGCGCATTCGGAACATTCGGTATCAACGCCGATGGACCATACGGAGCAGGGCATGAACCATGCCGAGCATATGTCTGCGATGCACGACGACGTCGCTGGGGCAGAAGCGGTTCTGACATTATATCGCGATGCCCTGACGTCGCGCGATGCAGAGGCCATGGCCGCGCTGTTTGCCGAGGAATCCTTCGTTTACGAAAACGGCAAGGCGGAAGGCAGCTTCACGCATTACATGGAGCATCACCTGGGACCGGAACTTGACGCAATAACCAGCTTCACCTTCGGCGAACCGACGCTCGCAGTCACCCGGATGGGGCATATGGCTTATGGCCGCGAAACGTACACCTATCGGATCGAACTTGCCGACGGCCGCGTGATCGACCGCGAAGGCGTTGCGACCTCTGTGCTCGCCCATGATGCGGATGGCTGGAAGATCGTTCAGTACCATTCGTCGTCACGAGCGCCGCGTAACAACTGATTTGATCGGGGGAACACCGATTGGCGACTCGCTCTTTCAAGCTGCGTCTGCATGTGCTGGGCAGCAAGCTTCACAAATGGCTGGCAGTCTTTGTCGGCGTCCAGGTGCTCCTGTGGATGATCACAGGGGCGCTGATGTCGTTCCTCGACATCGAAGAGGTCCGGTCCGAACATGTCGTTTCGCGCGCACCGGAGGTGTTGCCCGATGATGCTGTCCTGCCCCAATGGCTCGATAGCAGGGAGGGGGTGGTTTCCCTTGCGACGCGCGCGGTCGGCGGCAGGGCCGTGACCGAAATCCGTCGGGAAGATGGAAGCGTCACGCTCCGCGATCCGGAAAGCGGCATGCTCCTCTCGCCTCTTCCCGCCGTGAGCGCACAGGCCATCGCCCGACGTGCCTGGACCGGGCCGCGAACCACTATAGCGAAAACACTATTCGTGGAAGACGCAGTCGGGACCGAATTCCGCGGTCCGTTCCCGGCGTGGCAAATCACTTACGGCGATGAGGATAATACCCGCGTCTACATCGATGCATCGAGCGGCTCGGTGCTCGCTGCCCGCAGCGACACCTGGCGCCTGTTCGATTTTATCTGGGGGCTGCATATTATGGACTGGACGCAGCGCGACCGCATCAACAGCTGGTGGTTGCTACTGTTCGGGATCGGCGGGACGATTATCGCGGTTTCGGGCTTTGTCCTGCTTGCCAACCGGTTTCCCAGGATCAGGCGGCGGGCGAAACCTGCGCCCAACGCTCCCTAAAGGCGTCCCCTGTTCACTCGGCCTTGGCTCGGGCAAAGCGGACCAGAAGGATCGTGAGCACCGGCACGATCGTCCACATCGCGATCGGAATCAGCGCCAATCCCGTTACTGGCTCGTGCGGCATCAACTCGCTGTAGCGCCAGCTCAGGAAACTGTTTGCCGGAAGCGATGTGGCGATCATTTCGACGGCGATTGCGACGACAAGCCCGAAGCCGAAATAGATCGCATAGGGTAGTTTGTCTGACTGCCAGGGCCACGCATGCCCGCCGCGCAATGCTGCAAGGCTGTAAGCTGTCAGCAGGATCACGCCATCGCCCAGGCTTGCGATGCCGCAGCGAATGGTCTGCTCATAAGTCTCGAGATTGCCCGGCTTGAAAAACGGCATCTGGAAAATCTCCCAGACGAACGCGATCAGGCTCCCGCAAACAAAGATCAGCCAATGGGTTCTGGTCATGCTTCGGATACGCCGGAATGATGTGCGCAAGGAAATAGCGGCGGGCCGGAGTTCCACGTCCTGCATAACACCTTTGCTGCCCCAAAGCCTGGATCAGTCACGGTCTTCGCGGCTCTCGGTTTTGGCCATGCGAGCAGCGCGTTCGAGAAATTTCCGCATGTCACCTGCTGCCAGTTCGGTAAGCGGATGCCGGCTCGCATCGGGACGCGGTTCGATCATGTCCGCACGTTTCCTGATCTGTTCGATCTGTTCGTCGCTCGCCCCGGACAAGAGGCCGAGAACTATGTTCTCGAGAGTTATGAGGCGAATGCGCATTTGCACCAGCTCGGCATGATCGGGCTCCGGAACATCCCAGCTGCCGTCCTCATTGACCGTGCTCACGACTGCTTCTCCGACGGCTCTGCTGGCACCATGATACTCCCCATTCGTCGTTATCGGCTTCTCTCAAAAAGGTGGCCGAAAAACAGCACCGCTGCAACCGGCCGTGCTTCGGCCCACCAGCCCCACCGCTGCTGCGGATTGTTTGAGGGGAAGAGATGTCGGCTGCGTAAAAAAGATGAATGCACACAGCATCCACCGCAAGACCGACTAAAGGAAATCGACCATGAAACGGACAGTTCTAGCTTTCGCGCTCGCCACCGGCCTGGCAGCCACCCCGGCAATGGCCCAGCAACAGCATGACCACGGAGATCAAGCGGCGGCGCAGCAGCAGTCACACGCTGGCCATATGATGCAGGATTCCGACGCTATGGCGGCCCATCGTGAAAAGATGGCAGAAATGCGCGCGCTGATGCAGCAGGCCCACGCGGCGGGCGATCCTGCCGAACGCCAAAGGCTGATGGCCGAACATCGTGCAAAAATGCAGGAGCACATGGCGGGCATGATGCAGGGCGGCAATGCCGATATGATGGCGGCCTGTCACCAGCGCATGATGATGATGCACGACATGATGGAGCAGATGGCGGCTCACGAGAACATGGCGCAAGACGATTAGGAGATGGTGGCCGAGCTTTCGCTTTGTGACTGAGGCTGGCCACCCTCACGAAGGAGCGGTGCAAGGCAGGAGACCCAAACATCTCGTGAGTAAAATTTGAACCGTCACGCGCCGACGTTCGCCGCGCTGCATCACCGCAAGAGATGAAGGTTCGCAGAGCAGTGCCGACGCAATAGGTCGCACGACCGTCATCAAAACCGGAGCCCGTAGAGAATGAAACCAATCCAATTCATGGCTATTGTGGCCGCCAGCCTACTCTGGATAAGTTCGGTCCAGGCCCATCCCGGCGAAGAACATGGCGAAGCGGCCAGTGCGACCGTGTCGGAATCGGCGTCAGTAGACAATCAGGCAGCGGAGGGGCATGATCATACCTCTGGCGCCCATGACGAGACAGGAGGACACGTTGCAGGTGAAGGCGACAGGGGCGTGGTCGGCGTGCTCAAGGCGCTGCATCCTGCCACCGTACACTTTCCGATCGCGTTGTTTTTAATGGCAGCTCTCACTGAGCTAGTCATCATCGCACGGAAGGGCACGGGCCTCGAGCCGGCAGTGCGCGTACTTGTCTATGGCGGTGCCGCCGGGGCGGTCGTCTCAGCTATATTCGGTTGGATCCATACCGGTCTCTGGTTCGGCGGGGATGCGGCAATGCAGGTTCATCGCTGGAACGGAATGCTGATCGCCGTCCTCGGTCTGGCGATGGCCTATCTGGCGAGCCGTGCTCTCGCGAACCGGACCCCGCTTCGCGCCGCAATCTTTGCCATGGCCGCTCTCGTGTTGGTTCAGGGATTTCTGGGTGGCGAACTTGCGCACGGTGCCAATCATCTTGGTATCTCCTGGCTTTGAAGGATAGAATGATGCGCAGATCGAATCGGAACGGGTTTGTTGCCCCCCTTGCTGCGGCGGCACTGGGGCTAGGGCTCGCTGCATGTGATCAGACGCAGGACACTTCATCAGAAGCTGAAGCCTTGCCACTGTATACGGCCCCGCCGACCGAGAGCACAGGTCCTGGCGAAGGCGAAAGAGACAACGCTGCCTCTCCCGCTGGAGAGGCCAACACGAACCGGTCGGATGAAGCTGTGACTGCCGGTAGGCAACCAGACCGACCGGCGAGCACTCCGGTAGTAGCGCCGTCACCTGCGGCCACTCCCCCGCCGATGAATGCGAAGCCTAGCGACACACCCGATCCGCATGCGGGCCACAATATGCCGTCCATGCCAGACCATGACATGTCCTCGCTGTACGATCGGGCGGATGGTTCATGACCTGGCGTTTCGCCTTCTGATCGGCCCGAAAACGGCCGACGCTCCTTTCACCTGTCACTACGAATAACATGTCATCGTTTGCCAAAGGCGCTTTATCTCATCTGTCCGATTCTGGGGGTATTGATGGGGGTATTTGCAAGGTGATTCAAAAAGTTGATTAGGTAAATCAGCATGTTATACGCTCCCTATATTTCCCTCCTCCGCTACCAACTTATCTCTGAAGAACTATGGCCTACATAGAGTTGGCCGGTTATCGTTCAGACTAATCATGTACATTGGACCATGCGCCCATTGATCCCAGATATATATCTATATTCTCGAATCCTTTTGACGCTAACCAACCTGCTGCAACGGTTGCGCGCTTGCCGCTTGCACACATCAGAGTGTAAGAATGATTTTTATCAAGTTCTGACCATTTTTCATGCAAGTGACCAACGTAAATATGTTTTGATTGAGGAATATTCTTTGTTTGCACTTCATCGATTGCCCGCACGTCTAGCAATGTCCAGTCAGCATCATTTGATTTCAATCGGGCTTCAACGGTTTCTGTTCCAATCATCGGGATAGAGGAAAAATCATGCCCCTGTGCAACAGCTTCCACTACGCCAATATATCCGCCCAGAATATTGTCCAATCCTATGCGGGTCAGATGTTCGACCGCAGTTTGCAAATCATTCTCATCAGTTGCCACCAAGGCGATTTTTTCACCTTCTTTAATGAACCAACCCGCGAATGCAGGAATCATCCCGGCGGGTATCGAGATTGAACCAGGAAAATGCCCAGATGCAAAAGCGTTGGGTTCCCTGATATCCACCAGATGGTCTGGTTTCAGCGATTTCAATTGATCCAGGGATAGAAGTTTTGGAAACATTATACGCGGAGCTTCATCACCACCTATAAGATTTAATCTCTCCATCAATTTGAAATATGGGGGAACATAATGTTCCTCATCGGTTTTGAAACGGATAAATGCTTCTTTACTCTCTATTTGCAACCTAGGATTGTTCTTACGTTCATGCCCCACTGTAGAGAACTCACGATCTGCCATACCTGAGCCACAAACCGAACCAGCTCCATGGGCAGGGTAAACGATTGTTTGATCTCCCAACTTTATAATCTTTTGAAGACTGTCATATAACAGACCGGCAACTTCTTCTGCTTTTTCAGGGTAAAAATCTGTACGTCCAACATCGCCCACAAAAAGCGCATCACCTGTAAATACGCCCACGGCTCCCTCGTCATAATCTTGGTCATAAAGCGCGTAAGCTAAATGGTCGTAAGTGTGACCCGGTGTTTCAATGACTTCAATAGTAAGACTACCGATTTCAAATTTCTCACCTTCATAGGTTGTCTGTGCGTATTGCACTTCGCCATCTGCATTGGGACCATGTAACACTTTGGCACCTGTCCAATCAGCCAATATGGGTGCACCTGAAATTAAGTCCTCATTGCGGTGCGTCTCGAAAATATGGGTTATTTCCAGACCATTTTCACGCGCTTTTTCGACATAGATTTCGCAGTCCCGCCTCGGATCAATGACAGCAGCTTTCCCCTTTGCACCGATGAGATAGGATAAATGGGCAAGTCCCGGTGTTTTGATTTTCTCTAGTAACATTGTGACATGAACCTCCAACATTACTAACTAAAATCGCTGTTTATAGTTCCCGAATGGTAAGCCCTTATAGTGGCGACTGTGTGGAGTGCCCGGCATCATACTACTCATGGCTATGCGCGTTGGATCGTTTTTATGGGCATTTGATCAGGATGTGTTGCTTTAGTATGTTGATGAACAGCCACTTGTCCTTCAGTGATTTTAAAGCCTATGCTTCACTATTTCAGTGAACCGTATATCATTCATATTAAATAGGTATCGCGATGCTTGTCATGGCCGCATGTAAAGGTGGTCAGGACTCATCGGATTCCTTTTTGATTGGCACCGGTGGGGGAACGCCATCCGCTTTTAATGAATCTTCAATTTTCGATTGCAGCACACTTACGGCTTCATCGGCGGCGGCTTCCAGTGATTTGGCATCCCCCTCAATCTGTTTCTCGATCGCGGCTTCGTTGCTGCCCGCCTGTTCTTCCGAGGAAGATTCTGCACAAGCAGTCAGGAACATCAGAGCAAGAAAAAGAGGACGCATGTGCATCGGCTATTCCTTTTCCGGCTTAGTGAAGTCGGCAGTGCTATTGGCGATGATTGACAGCACAGTGCTCCAGGCCGCAACATTTTGCCGCATCTGTTTCGGATCAATCTTGTCCAAAGTATCGTCCGGTGTGTGGTGCAGGTCAAAATAGCGGGTTCCATCCTGCTGGAGGTCGATCACTGCAAGATTGTTGCTGGCGATAATGTCACGGACATCGGCTCCGCCTGTTGCAGGAGGGCCAGATGCGCCAATACCAAGGGGTAATAGTGCTTGTGCTATCTGCTCTCGCACAGCTTTGGCTTCATCCGGAAGATTAAATTCTACGCGCCAGATATTATCTGCGCCGAAATCGGATTCCATCGCTATCGCATGTTTGTCGCCTGCATGTGCTTTAGCATAGGCTTTACCACCCCACAGACCGACTTCCTCTGCACCCGCCCATAAAATGCGGATTGTGCGTAATGGTTTGCCGTGATCCATTATCTGTTTAGCCGCTGCGGTTACGATACCGCAACCAGCCGCGTCGTCGAATGCGCCCGTCGCCAAGTCCCAGCTGTCGAGGTGGCAGGCGACTAATATCATGCCCTTGGACGGGTCACGGCCTGTCACTTCTGCGATAATGTTTCCGGATTCCTGATTTCCGATATTTTGCGGTGTTAGCACGAGCTTCATTTTTACCGGCGTATTCGTATTTCGCGCTAATTTTACCATCCGTTCCAAATTATCTGCATCCGGAAGTGACAATGCGCCCGTCGCTATTGGTTTTACGCCGTCCGGGAAATTCGTGTTACCTGCATGGGGATTGCGGTGATAATCGGTTCCGATAGACTTAATCACATAAGCCAAAGCGCCTTTTTGCGAAGCGATGGCCGGGCCAACCCAGCGGATCGGTCCAAAAGCCCCATAGCCTGATCCATCCTGTGCACGGTGCATATTGTGGGTAACAAATGCAATTTTTCCGGCAAGGCTGCCATCCGGGACTGCCTTCATCGCGGCCAGAGAAGCAAAATGAACCACTTCTGCTTCTATACCCTTGGCGCCGGTACTTGCGCTGTTTCCCAGTGCCGTGACATGAAATTTCTGAGGGAAGGGCGATGTCACCTCCGCAGTTTCCTCTCCGCGGACCCAAGTGGGCATCATGAACGGTTCGTTGCGGACATTTTGAAAGCCAAGGGATTTCAGTTTTTTAACTGACCAGTCGCGTGCCCGGGCTTCCGCCTCGGTTCCAGCTTGACGCGGTCCGACTTCAGTCGTCAGACCTTCGGTAATCTCATAAGCCAACGAATCTTTAAGTGCACTGGCCTGAATAGCTGCCGGATCATGCGAGGTCGCATAAATTGCCGAGGAAAAAAGCAGGGCCGATGCAGCGGCACCAAGCGGAGCGAGCAATTTTGATGTTTTTATCATAAGCACCTGACTAACTCGCCTTTTATCGTTTGCCAATGCTCTCTTGCGAGTAGCGGACGGAATAGCTACATAGGCGGCCAAACAAGCCTTATATCCCGTGAATGCTGAGATTGTCGGAGCATGCTTCCCGATAAGCGCCCCTCGACAGTCCCGGAACGAACGGAACAAATCTAAGAAAGTATCCAAAATGGCCGTCCAATATAGTTATGTCATGAAAGGTTTGACCAAAACTTTTCCCGGTGCTCCAAAACCGGTGCTTGATAATATTCATCTTCAGTTTTTACCCGGCACTAAAATTGCCATCATTGGTAAAAACGGTGCAGGTAAATCCACCCTGATGAAAATCATGGCCGGGCAGGATGAAGAGTTTCAGGGTGAAGCCTGGGCAGGGGAGGGGATTCGTGTTGGCTATCTCGCTCAGGAACCTGAACTGGATGAGTCAAAGACGGTTAAAGAAAATGTCATGGACGGTGTGCGTCCGGTGGCAGATCTGGTTGACCGGTTCAATGAAATCTCCAACATCATGGGCGACCCACCGGAAGATGCAGACTTTGATGCATTGATGGAAGAAATGGGCACATTGCAAGAAAAAATCGACGCTGTTGATGGCTGGACACTGGATAACCAGCTTGAAATCGCAATGGAAGCTCTGCGTTGTCCTCCTGGTGATAGCCCGGTGACTGATTTGTCCGGTGGTGAAAAGCGCCGCGTGGCACTGTGCCGTTTGCTGCTCGACAAGCCGGAAATCCTGATGCTTGACGAACCGACCAACCATCTGGATGCCGAAAGCGTTGCGTGGCTCGAAAAGCATTTGATTGATTATGCCGGTAACGTCATTCTTGTTACCCATGACCGCTATTTTCTGGACAATGTTGTGAACTGGGTGCTCGAAATTGATCGGGGCCGGGGTATCCCATTCGAAGGAAATTATTCTAACTGGCTCGATGCCAAAGCCAAGCGTATGGCTCAGGAAGAGCGCGAAGATAAGAGCCGTCAGAAAGCTATCGAGAGCGAACTTCAATGGATGCGGCAATCACCCAAGGCACGGCAAACCAAGTCCAAGGCCCGTATTAAATCCTTTGATGATCTGGTGGCTGCACAGGAAACCCGGCAGATGGGCAAGGCGCAGATTTTGATCCAGACACCCGAGCGGCTCGGTTCTAAAGTGATTGAGGCCAAGGGACTGACCAAAGCCTATGGCGATAAACTATTGTTCGAAAATCTTGATTTCTCACTTCCGCCCGGCGGCATCGTCGGGATAATCGGTGCCAACGGCGCGGGTAAAACGACGCTTTTCCGGATTATCACTGGGCAGGAAACGCCGGATAGTGGTACGCTGGAATTGGGTGATACCGTGCAACTGGGGTATGTCGACCAGAGTCGCGATACGCTTGACCCTAATAAGAACATCTGGGAAGAAATTTCCGGCGGCCATGACTTTTTTACCTTCGGGAAAAATGAAGTTCAAACACGCGCCTACGTCGGCGCGTTTAACTTCAAAGGCGTCGATCAGCAAAAGAAAGTCGGGCAGCTATCGGGCGGTGAACGCAACCGGGTTCACATGGCGAAAATGCTCAAAGAAGGCGGCAACGTGCTTCTACTCGACGAACCGACGAACGACCTTGATGTAGAAACCCTTCGCGCGCTTGAAGATGCGCTGGAAAGCTTTGCTGGCTGTGCTGTGGTTATTTCGCATGACCGTTTCTTTCTTGACCGTCTGGCGACGCATATTCTGGCGTTTGAGGGCGATAGCCACGTGGAATGGTTTGAAGGCAACTTTGAAGCCTATGAAGAGGACAAACGCCGGAGACTGGGCGATGCCGCAGACCGGCCTACACGCGTAGCCTATAAAAAACTGACGCGGTAATATGTTTACCGCAACCTTTTAACGTATAACTGGCCTTTATCATCACGTTTTGTCTGAAAGTTCGGAACTTCTTCGAACATATCAGACAAACGTGAAAAGCCATAGTTGCGGACATCAAAGCTGGATCGGTTACCGGCAATTTTGCCGACTTCGGAGAGGCTGGCATAACCCTCGGCATCGCGTTTGCTGGCCTGATAAGCGTCGATCAATAATTTGAGCAGTTCTTCTTCGACTGCGGGGTTATGATCGTCATTCTTGCTTGCGCTATTGTCGTTATTTTTATCCGACTTTTGACTTGCCTGAGAACCATTTTTGCCCTGTCCCCGTTTATCGGCTTTGATCAGCGCATCGACGTCGATAAACCGGCTGCATGCCTGTTTGAAACCGTCTGGTGTTTTGGCACTGCCAAAACCGTAAACAGGAATACCTTCCTGACGGATACGCATGGCGAGCGGCATGAAATCGCTATCGCTCGACATGATACCAAAGCCGGTAACATTTCCGCGAAACACCAGATCCATCGCATCGATCGTCATTTTCATGTCGGTGGCATTTTTGCCTTTGGTAATGTCAAATTGCTGCTGTGGCTCAATCCCGTATTTGTGCAGAATATCGACCCAGCCTTTTAGCGCTTGCTTGCGCCAATTGCCGTAGGCACGGCGGATATTGACTATGCCAAGTTCGGCCAGTGCCGTAAGGACCGGATCAATTCCGGCATGGCTGGCATTGTCGGCATCAATTAAAAGCGCGATATTGTCATTATAGGCTTTGGGCATAGTCGGCAATTATTCTACCACACAGAATGTATCGCTTTTTTCATCCAGAACATGCAATGTGCCCTCGGCAATAGCAAACCAGGTTCCGATCAGCCTCAGCGATTTCTGGGCCTCTTTTTCCTTGATACAGGGGAAGGTACGCAAATTGGCGAGACTGGTTCTGACACCTTCATGCTCCATCGCCAGTCGGGCAGCCGGGGTGTTCAAATCGCTGTGATTAGCAGCGACCTTTTCCCGGGCGTCATCAAGCATGGTGATCCATTCTGCGATAAAACCACCTTTACCGGGGGGCATGCCTTTCATTCCTTCCGAAAGAGCAGCCGCACAACCTCCGCAGCTACCATGCCCCATAATCACAATTTCATCTACATTGAGAACCTGAACTGCAAATTCCAATGCTGACGATACACCATGCTGGCCGGGGGTAGTTTCAAATGGCGGAACCAAGGCCGCAACATTACGGACAACAAAAGTCTCGCCCGGGTTAGTATCAAAAATACGAGTCGGATCCACACGGCTGTCGCTACAGGCAATAATCATTACCTTGGGATCTTGACCTTCTTTTAGCTCTTTCCAGCGCTCTCTCTGTATTTCCCAATGTTTTTTGCGAAAACGGTGATAGCCATAAATTAAGTCTGGAAAATTTGTCATATTTCGCTCCATACCATCAACTTAAAGGGTGGCAAGAGTGGATTTCATGTCCTATCTGTGAGGGATGAATGAAATTACTAAAATCTCACCTCCTGCTGATCAGCCCTCTCAAAAGCCTGTCCGTCAACGCAAACCCGATTGGATTCGCGTAAAAGCACCTATGGGAAAAGGGTTTGAGGAAACCCGCAAATTAATGCGCGAGCATAAGCTCAACACCGTGTGTGAAGAGGCTGCATGCCCGAATATTGGTGAATGTTGGACAAAGAAACACGCCACCGTGATGATTTTGGGCGATGTTTGCACACGTGCCTGTGCTTTTTGTAACGTAAAAACCGGCATGCCGATGCCGGTTGACGCTTTGGAGCCACAGCATACGGCCGATGCTGCTGCCAAGCTGGGCCTGGAGCATATTGTTATTACCTCGGTGGACCGCGATGATTTGCCCGACGGTGGTGCAAGCCAATTTGTTAAAGTTATAGAAGCATTGCGCCGGACAACTCCCGATACGACAATTGAAATTTTGACTCCGGACTTCCGTAACAAGTCGGAAGCGGCGGTTGAAGCCATTGTCACCGCACGGCCAGATGTCTACAACCACAATCTGGAAACCGTTCCCCGGCTATATCCCAACATCCGGCCCGGTGCGCGCTATTATGCATCTCTCCGGATGCTTGAGCAGGTGAAACGGTTAGATCCTTCCATTTTCACTAAATCCGGCATTATGCTGGGCCTCAGCGAACAGCGGCTTGAGGTGCATCAGGTCATGGACGACATGCGCTCTGCCGATATAGATTTTCTGACTATGGGCCAATATTTGCAGCCTACGCCCAAGCATGTGAAAGTGGACGAATTCATCAAGCCACAGGCGTTTGATGCTTATGCTTCCATTGCGCGGGCCAAGGGTTTTCTGATGGTCGCGTCTAGCCCGCTTACGCGGTCCAGCTATCACGCTGGCGATGATTTTGCCAAAATGCGCCAAGCTCGTGAGGAAAAAATAGCACGTGCCGGCGCATAGGGAAACACGCGAATTACCTCATAGTGCTGACCAGATGTATGCGCTGGTGGCGGATGTCGGGCGCTATGAAGAATTTTTACCGTGGGTCGCGGGCACGCGCATCCGCTCTGACAGCGATACCGAAATGGTTGCCGACATGATTGTCGGGTTCAAGGGCTTACGCGAACAATTTACCTCTCGCGTAATCAAAAACCCTGAAAAACGAACGATCATGGTGGATTATCTGGATGGGCCGTTGAAGCAGCTCCATAACGAATGGATATTCCGCGAACGTGAGGGCGGTGGCAGCTATGTTGATTTTTATGTCGAATTTACATTTAAAAACCGGGTGTTTGAAAAAATCGCTGGACAGATGTTTGCAAAAGCTTTGCATAAAATGACCAGTGCTTTTGTTGATCGCGCGGATGATATTTACGGCACAAATTATTCAGACGTATCGGGGAGCAAAAGCTCTAAAGCGACGAACGCAGCTTGAAGCCGGATTTCTGCGCGGCTTTTGTCAGCACCAAAATTATAGCTATCTGCCACGACATCATCGGCACTTTTGCCTTGTTCAGCTTTGGCAAAAACAACGGTTCCTACCGGCTTATTTTCTGATCCGCCCCCCGGACCTGCTATGCCGGTAATTGCCACAGCCACATCACAGCCCGATTTTTCAAGCGCCCCTTGTGCCATGTCCCAGGCGACAGCGATTGATACTGCGCCAAATGTGTCGAGTATATCTTCACTGACATTGAGCAGATTATGCTTGGCTTCATCGGAATAGGTATTAAATCCGCAATCGAAAACGTCGCTGCTTCCGGGTATCTCCGTTAATGCCGCAGCGACCAGACCACCTGTGCAGCTCTCTGCAATGGCTATACGGCGACCGGCTTTGCGATTTGCATCAATGACTTTTTGGGCCAGCTTGACGATTTTTTCGGGCAATATGTTTTGCATATCGCTGCGCTAGCCTATTCCACAGGGGCTTTGCAAATATTGAAGGGACTATTGTTGTTTTCTTTTTTCCATTCTGGGCCAATTGCGCGAGCATAACGGTCAGCGCTGTCTAATTTGAGGCTGCCATCGCAACTATCAAGAGGAAAATGCGGCCATTTTTATATAGGCAGGCACTTCTATTTTGGCAGGAAAACCTTGCCAACTATTGTTTTTACCGCATTGAAATTGTCGCAATAGCCTGAGCCGCAATGCCTTCCTCACGGCCAGTAAAGCCCAGACGCTCGGTGGTCGTAGCCTTGATATTGACCTGATCAACCGAGATGTTCAGCATTTCTGCGATATTATGTCGTATCGCTGCGCGATGGGGTTTGATTTTCGGGACTTCGCAGATCACGGTCATATCGACATTATGTATATGACCACCTTTCTGATTGATGATTGAGGAGGCAAAGGAGACGAATTTATCGGAGGCAGCCCCGCGCCACCGGGGGTCCGAGGGCGGAAAGTGATCACCGATGTCGCCTGCGCCTGCCGCGCCCAACAAGGCGTCAGTCAAAGCATGAAGCAGCACGTCGGCATCACTGTGTCCGGCAAGGCCCTTTTCATGATCTATTTTTATGCCGCCGAGCCAAAGCTCTTCACCGGTAGAGAATCGATGGACATCAAAGCCAATTCCGGTCCGGGTCTGTTTCATCATATTGTCCGTTGTTTGGGCAAAATCCGTTGCCATTGTGTATTTTTTCAGAGCCTCATCGCCTTCCACAACCGCGACCTGATGCCCGGCAGCCTTAACAATCTGGGCATCATCGCTTGCATCATTGCCCGATCCCCATAGCGCGTGGGCTTGGACTAGTGAGTCAAAATCGAACGCCTGCGGTGTTTGCACACGCCACAAACTGTCGCGATCAATTGTCTCACCAGCATATCCGTTTGCTAGATTTATTGTTGTATCAATTGTTGGCAATACCGGAATAGCAGCGACGCTATGCGAGAGGGCAGAGATTAGTTTGTCGATCATGGCATGCGATAAAAATGGCCGGGCTGCATCGTGGATAAGTATATTTTTTGCGCCGCTTGCCGCGATAGCGGACAGGCCGTTTCTGACACTATCACGCCGCGTCGGGCCACCGATCACAATTTCATATCCGGACAAGCCTGCCAGCGCATGCTCTAAAAGTTGTTCTTGACCGGATCCGATTACAATCCACAATTTCTCAATATCGGGATGCTCTAGGAAGCTGGTGGCACTACGTCGCACCATTGGCTGTCCTTTGACCGGCGCAAATTGTTTTGGTATCGCCAGCCCCGATCTTTCGCCCTGACCTGCAGCGACGATAAGGGCATGGTTGCCTGACATAGATGAAGCAGAATCATTCATTCCCGCTGATCTAGACCAGTCCTTTCTTGCCTGCCAGCCGCTTTGACGATAAAGGCTGCTTAAATTTTAGGCATATATTATGACATTGAACCCCATCTCGATTGATAAAATCACAATTAACAGCCCGGTTCTGCTGGCGCCAATGACTGGTGTTACCGACCTGCCGTTTCGCAAACTGGTGCGCCGCTTTGGTTCCGGTCTGAATGTGACTGAAATGATTGCCAGTCAGGCGATGATACGGGAAACACGCCAGTCGTTACAGAAATGTGCGTGGGATCCTATCGAAGAACCGGTTTCGATGCAGCTTGCAGGATGTTGCCCGGATGCCATGGCAGAAGCGGCAAAACTCAATGAAGATCGCGGCGCACAGATCATTGACATTAATATGGGCTGTCCGGTTAAAAAGGTTGTAAATGGTGATGCAGGCTCTGCGTTGATGCGCGATTTGCCACTGGCCGCGTCATTGATTGAAGCGACCGTAAAAGCCGTAGATGTACCCGTGACTGTAAAAATGCGGATGGGTTGGGATCATAACAGTTTGAATGCACCGGAACTGGCACATATTGCAGAAGATCTTGGAGCCAAGATGATCACTGTGCACGGCCGGACGCGTTGCCAGATGTACAAAGGAAGTGCCGATTGGTCATATGTGAAACAGGTTAAGGAGGCCGTCTCGGTTCCGGTCATCGTTAACGGGGATATTTGCACCATCGACGACTGTGAGCAAGCCTTGGCGCAAAGCGGTGCGGATGGCCTGATGATTGGTCGCGGCGCTTATGGCAAGCCATGGCTGCTGGGGCAGGTCATGCACTGGTTTGAACATGGAAAAATATTGCCTGACCCGGATATTCAGGAACAATATGCGGTTCTGGAAGAGCATTATCGTGCGATGCTGGATCTATATGGTGAAGATATTGGCGTTAAAGTCGCGCGCAAACATATTGGTTGGTATACCAAAGGATTGCCCGGATCAGCAGATTTCCGCAATCAGGCTAATAAAGAAATGAACGCGACAAAAGTATTGGCAATGTTGCAGGATTTTTATGCGCCGTGGCTAGATAAAGCCGCTGCCTGATGACCGTCTTGCCGACGGCAGAACAGATATTTTCCGGCCTTCCGGATGCTTTGTTGATAATTGATGCAGATCATAAAATTGTCAAGGTAAACCCGGTCGCCGAGGACTTTTTCGGGCGAAGTGCAAAAAACCTTATCGACGAAAAAGTTACCAGCCAAATCCAGTTTGCTGATCAGCGTTTGGAAAGCGCACTGGTTGATAAACATGCTAATATCGCTGCCCGCTGGGTTCCGGTTTTTTTAAGAGGCCGTGCCGCAGGGCTAGTAAATGTTGATATCCGGGGCTTAGCTGCCGACCATCGCTGGCGGATTGTTTCAATAGCGCCGCTACCGGCGGATGGGCCGATCATTGAACACAGGCAATTGGAACAAGATCAGTTTTCGGTTCGCGCTCCGGAAGTATTGGGACATGAAATAAAAAACCCGTTAGCTGCTATTAGTGGGGCGGCGCAGCTGCTTGAGCGATCATTGGATGAGGCGCAAAAACTATTGACTCACATGATTAAGGGAGAGGTTGAGCGTATCGCCAAATTGCTGGACCGGATGCAAAGCCTTTCAACCAAACAGCCAAGCAAAGTCGAAGCAGCTAACGTCCATTCGCTGATAGACCATGCCAGAGAATCCATTGAAGCTGCACAACATGCGGATTTGAAAATTCATGGCCAATTTGATCCGTCATTACCCGACGTTTTGGTAGATCCTGATGCTATGATGCAGATTTTGACCAATTTACTATCCAATGCGGTAGACGCTACGAAGCATTTGGAGCATCCGGAAATCCAGGTCATTACACGCTATAGTTTTGGTGCAGCTATATCTGTCCATCACTCTGATCAGATGGTGCGTTTGCCGGTTGAAATCATTATCAGAGATAACGGGCCGGGCATTCCTACAGAGCTTGAACAGGATATTTTTTCTCCTTTTGTCTCGACAAAACCGGATGGGCAGGGGCTTGGTCTGGCGCTGGTCCGGAAACTGATCGGTGATATGAACGGGCGAATAAAATATGAGCGCTCTGACGATGATCACACGCAATTCATTTTATATTTACCGATAGCGGCACGAGGATAGTCAATGGCGAAGCAAACCATATTATTGGTAGAAGATGACCTCTCCGTTAGCCATATTATAGTAACCGCCCTGAAAGCGGATGGCATGGCGGTGGATAGCTGTAAAACCGTTGCGGACCGCGATTCCCTGCTTGCCAGCGGCAAATATGATTTGTTGATAACCGATGTTGGGCTGGGCGAAGAAGATGGCCTTGCGACATTGAAAGCAGTCAAGGCCCATGATCCTGATCTCCCAATCATAGTAATCTCAGCGCAAAATACCTTGAACACAGCGGTTCGCGCTTCGGAAACCGGAGCATTTGAATATTTCCCCAAACCTTTCGATCTGGATGAACTGATGGAGGCTGTGCGGCAGGCGATTAAGCCGCGCGGCGAGGGGGTGGCGGACTTCGACGCGGAAGAAGATAACCTTCCGCTGGTTGGCCGCAGTCCGGCGATGCAGGAAGTTTACCGGATGATTGCGCGGTTACTGCGTAATGATCTGTCTGTCCTGATTTTGGGAGAATCCGGCACAGGTAAAGAGCTGGTTGCCGAAGCAATCCACAATCTGGGTCATCGCAAATCCGGTCCGTTTATCGCCGTCAATATGGCAGCCATACCAACAGAGCTTATTGAAGCGGAGCTTTTCGGTCATGAAAAAGGGGCTTTTACAGGTGCAGTGAGTAGCGCTGCGGGTAAGTTTGAGCAAGCACAGGGCGGAACCTTGTTCCTTGACGAAATTGGCGACATGCCGATGCATGCACAAACTCGGTTATTGCGCGCTTTGCAATCGGGTGAAATTAACCGTGTCGGGGGCAGGGAGACAATCAAATTGGACCTGCGGATTGTAGCGGCTACCAATCAGAATATCGCCCGCCTGATCGAACAGGGTAAGTTTCGCGAGGATCTTTATTACCGGATAAATGTTGTTCCCATTGAATTGCCGCCACTACGCGATCGGGCCAGTGACATTCCGGCATTGGCAAATCATTTTCTTAATTTGGCAGCTACGGAAGGATTGCCAAAAAAGGTGCTGACAGAGGAGGGATTGGAAATGCTTTCCCGTCATGGTTGGCGCGGGAATATCAGGGAGCTTAAAAACCTGATCTATCGCCTTGTTGTGACGGCGCGTGAAGAAACTTTGTCGGAAACGGCAATAAAACAGATTCTACAGAACCCGCACGATGACGTGATTGATCAAAATGGTGAGACAGATTTTGCGACCCACGTAAAGTCCATGGTCGGGAAGCTGCTAATCAATGCAAAAGATGATAATAGGCTTTATATCAGGGCATTGGAGGAATTCGAACGCCCCATGCTGGAAGAGGTGCTCCGTCGAGCGAGTGGTAACCAGATAAGGGCCGCTACGATGCTGGGGATAAACCGAAATACCTTGCGAAAAAAGCTAACAGAATATGCCATAGATCCTGCTCATTCACGATAAATTGAACGAGACTTACGCTATATCGTGACATAATTGTGTCATTAGTGCTTTTACTACAACGAAACCGTTGTATGAAGGGCACAATGAGTGCGCCTCAGCCTTCTTCAGAAAAACGGAAACCTGCGTGGTTGCGCCGGTTATCTTTGCTCGCCGAAGACGAGAAGGTAATGAAGCGGGTCGAGTGGGCTACGATTGCACTATTCCTGGCGACAGCAAGCGGCAGTTATTTTCTGTTAAGTTCCCAGTCCAGTCGGACCGATTTTATCTCGCCCCCGCTTACGGCAGCATTACTGGTTATCAATCTTATACCGGCAATCGCCCTGCTCGTATTGCTAGGTCGCCGTATTGCCAAAGGCAGGGCGGAAAAAAGTGCGGTCGGAACCAGTGGACGGTTGCATGTCAGGCTGGTCGCCCTGTTTTCCTTGGTTGCAAGTATTCCGATGCTGCTTGTGGTAATTGTTGCTTCGCTGCTTTTTCAATATGGCGTGGAATTCTGGTTCTCTGATCGCGCGAGAGGGATGCTGGAAAATGCGAATAGTCTGGCGCGTGGATATTATGACCAGAACCGCCGGGATGTTGGCGAAGAAACAATCACCATGGCCAGCGACCTCAGAAGCTTTCTAAGTCAAAAGGGGATCGATCATCCCGAATTTGCTGAAAATTATTCCTTTCAGGTGCTTACACGCAAACTGAATGAATCAGCTATCATACAATATGGTGAAGACGGCGTTGCCCGCACCGCTGCGGCAGTAAATCCGGGTAACAGTGACCAGGACCAGAAAATTACCAAAGAAGTGCTAAATGCACTCATGGACGGGCAGGGCTATGTGGTTATCGCAAAGCCGAACAAGATTGAAGCGGTCACAGCGCTTGATCTGGATTCCCGTGTTTTTCTCTATACTGCACGCGATTCTGACATGTTGGCGCTCAGCCAATGGGAGCGGGCGCAGTCGGTTCTAGAAGATTATGACGATCTGTTTACCCGGTCACGCAGCTTGCAATTGCAATTTAATATTGCGCTATTTGTTGTTTCTCTCTTGATCGTCGGTCTTGCCCTATGGATTGCGCTGGCTGTCGCTGACAGGATGGTCAGACCAGTCAGCGAGTTGGTCGATGCAGCAAAACGGATTACAGAAGGGGATCTGGCAACGCGTGTTCCTACGCCATTTGAAAAGGACGAAATTGGTACTTTGGGCAGAGCGTTTAATCGCATGACGGAACGTCTGGAAACCCAGACAACCGCTTTGCTTACCGCCAACGAGCAACTGGGTAACAGGCGCGCATTTATTGAAACGGTTCTGGAATCGGTAACTGCCGGGATAGTCAGCCTGAATGAGGCAGGGCAAGTGAGCTTGATAAACTCCCGTGCACAGGCGTTGCTCGCGAAGGAAAGCCAGGATCTACTCGACAAACACATATCCGATATTGCGCCAGAATTTTCTACGTTAATCGCAGATGGCACCGAAAATGCCATTATCCAGTTTTCATCCGGCAATGAACTTCGCACGCTTGAGGTGCAGATCGTTGGCGGCAAGTCGGGCCATGTCATAACTTTTGAAGACATTACGCAGCAGCTTCTGGATCAACGCCGAGCCGCATGGTCCGATGTAGCGCGCAGAATTGCTCATGAAATAAAAAACCCCCTGACACCCATTCAGTTAGCGGCTGAACGCCTTCAGCGCCGTTTCGGCAAGAATATCGACGAGGGCGCGTCAATTTTTGCCCAGCTAACGGACACGATAGTCCGGCAAGTTGGGGATCTACGTAATATTGTTGATGAGTTTTCCTCTTTTGCGCGCATGCCAAAGCCGGTTTTCCGTGAGGAAAACCTGATAGATATTGTGAAGCAGGCTGTGTTTCTTCAGGAAGTGGCCCATCCGGGAATAACATTCCGTTTTGATACGGATGATCCAGAGGTTTCTCTGGTCTGTGACCGCCGTCAATTGGGTCAGGCGCTTACCAATATCGTAAAAAATGCTATTGAAGCTATTGAGCAGAAAGCTTCCGAGAACGAAAATTTCACGATTGAAAATGGTGAAATACACATGCGCGTGTGCAGGACGGGGGACGAGATTGAGATACAATTAGAAGATAATGGCATTGGACTGCCTGCTGATCGGGAACGGATTGTCGAACCTTATATGACAACCAGAGAAAAGGGCACGGGCCTGGGCCTCGCGATTGTGAAGAAAATTGTTGAGGAGCATTTTGGCGCTATCGTGTTTTCTGACCGTTCTGCTGACAACAGGGGAGAGGGAACACGCGTAACCATATGTTTAAACCCGACAAAACTCACTAGGCTGGGGGACAGCTATCAAGTCCAGAATATAGAGTCCGAAACACGCGATGCGGGTGCCAATCCGCGGTTACAGGCATAAGTTATGACGATCGTTCACAAACTGATAAATCATCCCGGATGTAAAGGTTGAAAAAATGGCGCTAGATATTCTGATTGTTGATGATGAACCCGATATTCGGGAGCTTATTTCCGGTGTTCTGGAAGATGATGGTTATGAAACCAGAATGGCAGGCGATAGTGATGCAGCGCTGGCAGCGGTTAAGGAACGCAAGCCCTCGTTGGTATTGCTGGATGTGTGGTTGAGAGGCTCTCGTCTCGATGGCTTGGAACTGTTGACTGAAATCAAGAATATTGATCCCAAATTGCCGGTTATCGTGATTTCCGGTCATGGCAATATTGACACCGCTGTCGCAGCTATTTCCCAAGGCGCGATTGATTTTATCGAAAAACCGTTCGAGGCGGAGCATCTTATGCATCTCGTAGAACGAGCGACCGAGACAGAAAGCCTGCGCCGGGAGAACGAGATTTTAAAGGCCCGGGTCGGCATAGCCGATGAACTGATCGGAAATAGCTCCGCGATAAATATGGTCCGGGCGACGTTAAAGCGGGTTGCCGGTACCGGCAGCCGCTTGCTGATTTCCGGTCCTGCAGGGGTCGGCAAAGAAGTCGCCGCGCGTTTGATGCATAGCTGGAGTACGCGGGCGAAAGCGCCGTTTGTTACAATAAGTGCGGCCCGATTATCACCCGAAAGCGTCGAAGAAGAACTGTTCGGAACAGAGATTAACGGCGCTGTTGGAAAAATTGGCTTGCTGGAGGAAGCCCATGGCGGGACTCTATTCATTGATGAAGTGGCAGATATGCCGCTTGATACCCAAGGGAAAATTCTGCGCGTGCTGACCGAGCAGAGCTTTGTCCGCTTGGGCGGTACCCAGCGCGTAAAGGTGGATGTTCGGGTTGTCTCTGCAACCTCCCGGAATCTTGATGAGGAAATTGCGGAAAAACGTTTTCGTGAAGACCTGTTTTACCGGCTGAATGTTGTGCCGGTGGAGTTGCCGCCATTGCATCAACGTCGCGAAGATATTCCCGTCCTGGTCGAGCATTATTCTGCTCGTTTTGCGGCTGATCAACGATTAAACGCGCCGGAAATCTCGGCTGAAGCCATGGCTGCGTTACAGGCCTGTGATTGGCCGGGTAATGTTCGCCAATTGCGTAATGTTATCGAGAGAACAATCATTTTAGCGCCAAAGGATGGTTTCTCCAAAATAGAAATGGATATGCTTCCTCCCGAAATATTGGGTAATGATGACGATCTGGATCAAGGAGTAGCGTCGTTGATGGGATCGCCATTACGCGAAGCTCGCGAAAGTTTTGAAAGGGAATATCTGAGGGTTCAGATACGCAGATTTTCTGGAAATATATCAAAAACGGCTAATTTTATCGGTATGGAGCGTTCCGCTTTGCATCGAAAACTTAAAATATTGGGTCTTGCTGCCAAGAAAAAGCCAAACGACGAATAGTATCGTTTCTGTTTGAGGTTGTAGCTTTCGCATCAAATCCATATATGCAAAAGGCGGCTCCCCCATTATATTAATGGCCGCCCATTAAACAGTAAGGCAGATCTAATCTGCGGCTTTTACGCCGCCAAAAACGGAAGTCAAAAATGACCGATAAATCAAATAACTTACAAGACCTCTTCTTAAACTCTCTCCGCAAATCCAAAACCCCCGTGACCGTGTTTCTTGTCAAAGGTGTTAAGTTACAAGGCATTGTGACTTGGTTTGACAATTTCTCGATATTATTGCGCCGTGATGGTCAGTCACAGCTTGTCTACAAACATAGTATTTCTACTATCATGCCGTCCCAAAGCCTTGAAATGGAACCATTTCATAGTTTGATGGACCGGGTTAAACTGAAAAAAGGCATCTTGCAGGAAGTGTTCCTGATGGCTGTGCGGGATGGCAATGAGCCGGTGACGATGTTTTTGGTTAATGGTGTGATGCTACAGGGCGAGGTTGCAGCCTATGACCTGTTCTGTATCTTGTTGGAACGGGAAGGGCTGACGCAATTGGTGTACAAACATGCCATTTCGACCATCCAACCCAATGAAGCAATTAATCTGGCCGACTATAGTGATGTGGACGAAGACTAGCATTGATCCCATTTGAGAAAATAGAGCTGGATGGCACTGATGATAAGGCGGTAATTATTCACCCCGACATGGGGGGGCTTAGCCAAAATGCTCTGGAGTATCGTCTGGAAGAAGCGGTTGGTCTTGCTTTGGCTATCGGGCTGAAGACGACCTCTGCACGCTATTTTACTGTTCGAGTGCCCAAAGCTGGCACATTATTTGGTTCAGGACAGGTCGATCAGATTAAAACGATATTGGCGCAGGATGACGCCAATATTTTGATCGTTGATGGCACATTGACCGCTATCCAGCAACGCAATCTGGAAGAAACATTAGAGGTCAAAGTCATTGACCGAACCGGCCTGATACTTGAGATTTTTGGCGCTAGAGCAGCAACCGCCGAAGGACGGTTGCAGGTAGAACTTGCTCATCTGGATTATCAAGCTGGCCGATTGGTGCGTAGCTGGACCCACCTGGAACGCCAGCGTGGCGGTTTTGGTTTCCTTGGCGGGCCGGGTGAAACACAGATTGAATCCGACCGTCGGATGATCCGTGACCGTATGGCAAAGTTGCGTAAGGACCTTAGCCACCTTCGCAAAACCAGAACGCTGCATCGCGCACGGCGTCAAAAAGCTCCATGGCCTGTTATTGCTTTGGTTGGCTATACAAATGCTGGAAAATCTACGCTTTTCAACCGTTTGACCGGTGCCGATGTTTTTGCAGAAGACCTTTTGTTCGCAACGCTTGATCCCACTATGCGGCAATTTCCCTTACCGGGATATGATAAAGCCATAATTTCGGACACGGTTGGTTTCGTATCCGATCTGCCGACCCAATTGGTTGCAGCGTTTCGCGCCACTCTGGAAGAAGTGACAGCCGCTGATGTTATCATCCATGTCAGGGATATAGCGCACCCGTCCAGTGATGGACAAGCGCGTGATGTCGAACAGATTCTAATGGAATTAGGCGTGGATGTGGAAGCCGAAGATGGAGAAGGAGCTCTTATCATCGAAGCGTGGAACAAGATTGATCTGGTCAACCCCGATGACCCGGACAGCACCATATTATCACAACATATACCCGCCAATGTTTGTCTGATCTCCGCAGCAACCGGGCAGGGGCTTGATGCACTGGCAGAGATGATTACTGAAAGCCTGTCACGACATCATGAAATCGAGACGGTTACGCTGTCGGTATCGGATGGTAAGCGACTGGCATGGCTACATGAAAACGGGCGTATTCTGGAATCAAAGCAAACGAACAATGATATAATAATGGACGTGCAAATGTCTCATCGCAATTGGGGCCGGTTTCACGCGTTATAAGCCGCTAAGCCGTTTGACGCGGCGATCAACCGGCAAGTTTGGCTTTTTGCCATTCCGCTTCCAGTTCATCAAGTGTCATTTCTTTCATATTACTCGTAAGATTATCTTCTATCTTATTGAATCGATTTGTGAACTTATGCGTTGCATCGGCCAATGCCTTTTCTGCATCAACGCCGTAGTGACGCGACAGATTGACGGCTGAAAACAAAAGATCGCCTATTTCTTCATGAATATGTTCAGGGGTATCCGCCCGTTCCACTTCCTCTAATTCTTCGAGTAATTTCGCTTTAACCGGCGCTTTATCGGGCCAGTCAAACCCGACCCGCGCTGCGCGCTTTTGTATCTTTTGCGCGCGGAGTAGCGCGGGAAGGGCCAGTGCCACTCCATCCAAAGCGCTGGATTTACCTGTTTCGGCTCGCTCCTGTGCTTTTATCTGTTCCCAATCAGGGGAATCTCCATCGCCAAAGATATGCGGATGCCGCCGCATCATCTTGTCGCATATCGCTTCAACTACGTCGCCAAATCGAAATTGTCCCTGATCGGCAGCAATCTGGCTGTGAAAAACAACCTGTAGCAAAAGATCGCCAAGTTCGTCTTTTAGCGCATCAATATCCTCACGCTGGATGGCATCGGCAACTTCATAGGCTTCCTCAATTGTGTAAGGGGCGATGGTTTCAAAGCTTTGAGCTGTATCCCATTCACAGCCTGTCTCTGGATCGCGCAGTCGTCGCATGATTTCTAGTAGGGGCTCTATCATAAGATAAATACACTCATACAGATAAGGTTGATAATATATATTATGTTAAATTATTGAGCATTGGCCGAATTGGGTGGCTCAAGGATCATCTCCATTCCCTCCACTCGCCAGCTTTTCATGCCCGACAAAAAGTTCATCCCCAAAACATTCGATCCACCAAAAGCTTCTGCTACAACAACTGGAAAGTCCAGAGCCTTCATCGGGCCAACCTGTAATGACTGAATGGTCCCACGCTGAGCTTCTACCGTTCCGTTAGCCGTATTCAGATAAACCGGAAAACCGCCTGTATCTATCTCGACATTTGTGGCTTGGGCTGTTTTTAAAGTCATTGCTGTAGTTGTCGCACCGCTATCAATCAGGAACCGGACCGGTGTTCCATTGACCATCGCATCAGCCCAAAAATGACCATCCAATGACTGGCGTAATCGTAGGGTTTGTCCAACAATTTGCTGATTATTGCTGCCGGTCAATTCACCAGTGACCTTATTCCAAACACCGGTCAGTTCTTTCTGATAAGAAAAGATAACGATAAAAATCGCAAATATAGCAACCCAGCTCAACGCGGTTCGGACAAGCTGTCCGAAACCGATGCGATATGAAAACAGCGCGCTGATGACCAGGACCAAAGCGCCAATCGCAAAAACAAGATTTAGATTCTGATCCTCGGTCACATTTAGATGTCTATCACAAATCCATCATAAGCGGGTCGGATATTTTCTGGCAGGATCGAGCAAAGCTGCTCATAATCCATGGACTTGTCCATATGCGTAAGTAGGCTATGATCGGGATTAACCGTCTCGATTAAATCCAGTGTCATTTTTAAATGTGCATGAGTGGGATGTGGATCTTCTCGCAATGCATCCACCACAAATATGTTACAGTTCTGGTAGTTAAGAAGCATTGCCTCTGTCACCTCACCGAAATCGGTTGCATAGCATATCGACTTTCCAGCGTGTTCAAAACGCAAGCCAGCTGACGTAATGACGCCATGGGGTTGATCAACGGTCTTGACCAGAATATCACCGATTAACTGCTCGTCCTCCAAGGTGCGAGCCTCACAGATTGAGGGATAATATCTATTTCCTTCAAACGCATAAGAAAAACGCCGCTTCAGGCTTTCTAATGCAAAAGGCCGAGCATAAGACGGTATAGTTTCACCCTTTTTGTGAAAAACCTGCCGCAAGTCATCGATACCGTGACAATGGTCCGCATGGTCATGTGTCCAGATAACATTATCAATCATATCAATATTACAAGCCAGAAACTGGGCCCGTAAATCCGGAGACGTATCAACCAAGATAGACGTTGTTGCGCTTTCTACGATGATAGACACCCTGCTCCGCCGGTTTTTTGGCTCATTAGGGTCGCAATCACCCCAGTCATTGCCAATCCGCGGTACTCCGGATGATGTACCGCAACCAAGAATGGTAAGTTTTAGTGCCAAATCAGATACGAGCTTTATTGAATAGATGATAAAAGTTCTGTGCGGTTGTCTCGCTAAGTTCAGTATAGCTCTCGCCGCGCAACTCAGCAAGAAATCTAGCTGTATCCGCTACAAAGGCCGGCTCCCCTGTCTTTCCGCGATGCGGGACGGGGGCTAAAAACGGAGCATCGGTTTCGATCAATAATCGATCCAAAGGCAGTTTTGCCGCTGTTGCTTGCAAGTCTTTCGCATTTTTAAATGTAACAATGCCAGAAATAGAAATATAAAGACCTAAATCCAGTGCTTTACGAGCGAAATCTTCGCTTGCAGTGAAACAGTGAATAACACCGGTAAAAGCGCCCTTCTCCATTTCTTCCATCATAATAGCTGCGGTATCTTCTTCCGCATCACGTGTATGCACAATGATAGGTAGACCGGTTTCCCGCGCTGCGTGTATATGGGTACGAAAGCTTTGCTTTTGGCGTTCCCGGTCACTGTGATCATAATAATAATCAAGACCAGTTTCCCCAATCGCAATCACCCGCTCATGCTGTGCTTCATCAACCAGTTTTGCAAGATCAATATCCGGATGTGCATCGGCTTCATGGGGATGAATGCCGATACTCGACCAGACATCGCTTTCACGCTCTGCGGTTGCGACAATATCGCGCCATTCGCTCTCACGGGTTGAAATATTGAGCATCGCGGTGACACCGCTTTTGCGTGCGCGGTCAAGAACTGCGCCCTGCTCTTCGACCAGACCCTTATAATTGAGATGGCAGTGACTATCGACAAGCATGGTTATTCATTCTGCTCCTTCGTCCTGTGGCATATCCAGACGCGGGAATATACCGCTTGGTGCCGGAAGAGACAAACCGGAGATAATCGCATGATCAAGATGTTCAAAATCACGTTTGTCATGATCCTGCGCTAACAGGTCGAGCATTTTATCGCAGCTTTCCGGAATGACCCACCTAAGCATAATCGCCAATTGGCGGATAGATTCAGCAGTATAATAAAGCACCCTATCTGCGCGCGCGGGATCGGTTTTCCGCAACGCCCACGGTGCCTGATCGGCAAAATACTGGTTGGTCGCGCTAAGACGCTCGCGTAGCATATCAATTGCAGTATGAATGGGATACTCACCATTTGCCATGGCTGATGACACATTTGTGAAACAGTCTTTTAAATCACTCATAAGCTGTTCCTCTGCTTCGGTTTTTAATCCTGCTTCGGGGACTTTGCCGTCGCAGTTCTTGGCTATCATTGATAGGCTCCGCTGCGCCAGATTACCAAAATTATTGGCTAGATCCGCATTGGTTTTAGTTACAATCATTTCTGCTGAATAGCTGCCGTCTTTGCCGAAGATGACCTCTGACAACAGAAAATAGCGTAGTTGATCCACGCCAAAGGCCTCAGCCAAGGCGATAGGATCGACGACATTGCCAAGTGATTTTGACATTTTCAATCCGCGGTTGAGCAGAAATCCGTGGCCGAACACCTGTTTGGGAAGCGGTAAATTTGCGCTCATCAAAAAAGCGGGCCAATAGACGGTATGGAATCGCACAATATCTTTTCCGATAATGTGCGTTACATTACTATCATTACTCCAGTACTTTGGGTAACATTCTGTATTTCTTGGATAACCTAGGCCAGTTAGATAGTTTGTTAACGCATCGATCCAAACATACATGACATGATTTTCATTGCCCGGTACTTTTACGCCCCAGTCAAAACTGGTGCGGGATATGGACAGATCCTTAAGTCCGCCTTCAACGAACTTTATCATCTCGTTCCGGCGGCTATCCGGCTTCAGGAACTCCGGATTTTCTCTATAGAGTTTCAGCAACGCATCCTGATATTTCGATAGGCGAAAAAACCAGCTCTCTTCGACAGTCCACTCAACCGGGGTTCCTTGCGGAGAGAGCTTTTCCTTAGCGCCGCCTTCACCTTCGGCTTCGATCAATTCGCTTTCGTCATAATAGGCTTCATCGCGAACAGAATACCAGCCCTCATATTTGTCGAGATAGAGATCATCATTGTCTGCCATCGCCTGCCAGATAGCTTGGCTTGCAATATGATGCTCGGCTTCAGTGGTACGTATAAAACGATCATAAGATATATTAAGTTTATCACACATCACAATGAATTGATTTGCCATTTCATCAGCAAGCTCTTGTGGTGTAATTCCTTTGGCGCTTGCAGTTTGCGCCATTTTCAAGCCATGTTCGTCGGTCCCGGTCTGAAACCGCACATCGTCACCTGATAGCCGATGAAATCGTGCGATTGCATCTGTTGCTATTGCTTCATAAGCATGGCCGATGTGTGGTGGGCCGTTAGGATAGCTGATTGCTGTAGTGATATAAAATGGTTTGGACATGAATAGCTTTCTTGATTCCAGGCTGAACCGCCGTTTACCGCTTCTCTTTATGCGTGCTCATCCGGTTGGGCAAGTGATGCCATCAGACTGCCAAGACGAAATATAACTGCCTGACTATCAAGCGCCTTGGGTAATGCCATGGCGGCAAGCTCGCTGGCTTCATGCCAGTGGCTTATGGAATCCATATGTTGTTTGCCGCTGGAGTTGCGAGCAAGCATTTTGATGTGCTGGGCCATCAGACTGGGGGCCCGGGCCAAAAATGCCTGATAGCTCGGCATTGCTGCCTTCAAAGAGAGTTTGCGCGCAAGCTCGCTTTTGATTTTATTATTTCTGTCACCGGTTCGCATAATATCCTGGGCAAGTTTTTCCAGTTCAGCCAGCCCGGCATCAACATATTGCAAAGCCCGGCCAGGAGACCCCTCCCCCGCCGCAATGAGAGCCTGAAGATTATCTTCATCAAGTGTAGGCGCAGCGTGAGAAATTATTTCCCGCATCTGATCAACATTCAAAGGATCAAACCGTAAAATCTGGCATCGGGAGCGTATTGTAGGTAATAATCGTTCCGGTGCATGGCTGACCAGCAGAAAGACCGTGTTCCTTGGTGGTTCTTCAAGGTTTTTCAGTAACGCATTCGCACCGCTGCGCTCAAGATCGTCAATAGAATCGATCACCACCACGCGGTAGTTGGAAATGGATGGTTGCGAAGAAAAAAGTGGCTGCAAGCTACGAATTTGCGAAATGGTTATATTTCGCTTCAATTCATGTTCTTCAAGCGTATCTACGCCCTCTTCCTGCGCCTTTTTTTCTTCCTTGTCCGTTTTTCCTCCGCGTTGCACAAGTCTGTAATCAGGATGGGAACGCGCAGCCAGTAGTTTTGCGGTTTGACTTTGCTCATTCAATTCGAAACTGGTGTGAATAGAAGGTCCGGCATTTATACTGTTATGTACATCCAATAGAAAATGCGCTGCCTGCTTAGCAAAGCCTGCCTTACCAATACCTTTTGGTCCAGCTAAAAGCCAAGCATGATGAAGCGTATTTTTATCAAAGGATCGTTTAAAAATACGCAGTGCTTTTTCATGTCCCAAAAATGACGTCATGATGTCAGTCTATCAAATCGGTTAAGTTTTGAAGCAATTTTGCTGTAACATCTGCGGGTGATTGTGAAGCATCAATTAACTTGACCCGATCCGGTTCTTCATTCGCATATTGCCGGAATTTAGCCATAACCGCGCGATGGTAGCTACTGTCACGTCCACCTATCCTGTCGCTATTCCCGCAATCCCGCATAGCAGCCCGGCGTGATGCGAATTCTTCCGGAAGATCCAGAACGAAGGTGCGCCGTGGCATAAGGTTTCCACTACCCACATGATGTAGTGCCATTATATCCTTATCGCTCAGACTCCCGCTAACAGTTTGATAGGCGCGGCTGCTGTCGATAAAACGGTCACTGATGACCCATTTGCCGCTCTTGAGCGCGGGCTTGATAAGAGTTTCACAATGCTCGGAGCGCGCTGCTGCAAATAATAGCGCCTCTGTGCGTATGTTTAATTTTTCTTCATGCCCGCTAAGCAGCAGGTCACGGATAACTTCAGCAGTGGGAGTGCCGCCCGGTTCACGGGTCAGACAAACATCTATTCCCTTGGCTTGCAAAGCTACGGACAAAGCCTTTGCTTGAGTCGATTTTCCGGCCCCTTCCCCGCCTTCAAGGCTGATGAAATATCCGGTCACGCCATACCAAGCAATGATTTCAGTGCTGCCCAGATACGGTTAAAGAATCCTGCTTCCTCCACGGTCTCTCCGGCAATCAAGGGCATGACCTGTGAGCCTGCATCTCCGGTCGTAACAATCAATGTCGCTACTTGCTGTCCTTGCTTGATCGGGGCCTTGATCGGGCCATTATAGCGCACCTTCATGGTGATGTTTCCGTCAGACCCTTTTGGCAAGGTGGCAGAGAGATTTTTTGGTGCGACAAGATCAACCGATGAGGAATCTCCCAATTGGACTTCTGCGGTTTGAACTTTAGCGCCTTTGTCAAATAAAGGTTTTGCTTCCCAAGCATTGAACCCCCAGTTCATAAATTTCACTGCTTCATTGCTTCGCGCACCATAGCTGTTTAATCCGGCAATCACGGAAACAATTCGGCGTCCTTTTTGTTCTGCGGAACCTGTAAAGCCATAGCCAGCTTCTTCAGTATGACCGGTTTTCAGACCATCTGCACCTTGAATTTTGCCAATAAGCGGGTTGCGATTAGGCTGGGTAATGGGCTCACCGCTATTGGTTTTTCCCCAAGTGAATTCGGGTAACCCAAAGTAATCGTCATAAAGCTTTGGGAAGTCAGCTGCCAGACGTGCACCTAAGATCCCAAGATCACGTGCAGTGACCATGGTTATGCCTTCATCCGGCCAACCCGTGCTATTACCAAAACGGCTGTTTTTCATTCCGATCCGCTTGGCCGTTTTAGTCATTAATGTGGCAAAATTTTCTTCTGTTCCAGCTATGGCTTCGGCCAAAACCACGCTGGCATCATTGCCGGATAGTGTAATAATACCATGAAGTAGCTCACTCACTGTAGGCTCATCATTGACGCCAAGAAACATCGTCGAACCTTGATTAGTCCATTTTTGCCACGTCGCTCTTTGGATTTTGACCTTCTGATCGAGCTTGAGTTTGCCTTTTTGGATTTGGTCAAAGGCAACATACGCCGTCATCATTTTGGCCATGGAAGCCGGTGGAATGGGCTTGTCAGCATTTTTTTCAAACAATATCGCACCGGATGATACGTCAGTCATATAAGCGATAGGCGCTTCGGTTTCATATTTGGGCGCCGCTAAGACGGCAGTAGAAATGGCGATAAGTGGCAATGAAGCCAAAAAAATCTTGTTCATTAAATTCCCGGTTCCAAATCAAAAATATAAATAGCGCCCTTATCTTTGACATCTATGTGCCAGCGCAGGAGTCTCCGCTCACTATAGCGCTGCTTTATCGCCTGTGCCAGTCCGGCTTAGGTATCAATTTACCAAATTTTATGATTAATGCCGACACGAACTGCCGCTATAGCTTACCGAATAACAATAAGCTGCTTTACCGCTCCATAGTATAGATCAATTAAGTGATTATGTGAAAACGGACCATGATCATTAATCCCGGACCAATTTTGTCAAAAGGTGACATATCGTGGTGTATAGGTTTGCCACGAAAAGCATAAGGTTCACCGATTTTTACCGGATGTTCAGAAACAGAATCGGGTGTTGCCGTTGCGGCAGTGGATTTACGGGAATAATATCAATAGTATCACAACCACTTAATGGTTCAGCAATCGCTCCTAAGCCAAATAACCTAGCGACGAATTTCATCAGCCAATAATCCTACGGACAACCCATAGAAATTGGAACAGTTATAATCGAGTATCACGCGGTAATTGCCAGTTAATAAGTAAGCGGTCTGGCCCGGACCGTCAGGTTCCAGCAATGTAGCTAAAGTGTCGTCTTTCAAACGACGACCTGTAATAGGGGCAATGCCCAGTGCGCGCCACTCGGCCATGCTTTTCCACTGGCTATGGCGTTCGTGGACTCTAGGGCATCGGACGGCCACGGTCTTGTTCTTGATGGCCTCTCGGTTCAGCGATGCCGGAACGCGAACGGCAATGCCCCATGGATCGCCTCGTCGCCAGCCGGCATTCACAAAATAATTAGCGATTGAGGCGACTGCATCTGCTTCACTATTCCAGATATCGGCATAGCCATCACCGCTACCATCTTTGGCCAAACGAAGATAAACAGAAGGCAAAAATTGCGGCCTACCCATTGCTCCGGCCCAGCTGCCTTTCATGGCAGATTGCGGTACACCATTATCGATCATTTTAAGGACCGCTATAAATTCCGCTTCAAACAACGACCGTCGGCGGCCTTCGTATGCCAGCGTTGCTAAAGCTCTAGGAATGTCAAAATTGCCGGTAAATGTGCCATAGTTGGTTTCGTGACCGTAGATGGCCATGATTATATGTCCCGGAACGCCGGTTTCGCGCTCAACATTTACCAATGTCGAGATAAGCTGACGATATTTTGCCTGGCCGCCCTGTATTCGGGCAGCATCGACATGCCGGCGTTTATATGGAGCGAATGGAGGGATAGCGCTATTGGGAGATCCGCCGGGCTGGGACTGGTCAAGTTCAATGACGCGTGGATTGTAGGTCAGGCTAGGCAATACACGGTCCAGTGTTCGCTGGCTGACCCCCTGCTGCAAAGCCTTTTGCCCAACATCCCGGAGGTAATTATCAAAAGTTTTCGTGGACTGGGCAACAGCGATGCTGCTGCTTTGCGAGTATGGCAGGCAGAAAAAAGCAAGAGCGCTAATGGCAATGGCGGTAATGGCACGCATGGAAAACTTCCTTTCTTCAATATCTTGTCGCATAAACTGGTGCATAGGGGAAACCCAAATTATCGCATGGAAACACCATTTGGCCGGATAAGCCTCTATTTACCCATTTTTTTGGAACGAGCAGCGCTATTAGAATAATTATTCTTTGCTCTTTTAAATCGAGGACGCTAGGAGGCTTTCGGCTAGAGCGGACAGGTGGCAGAGTGGTCGAATGCACCGGTCTTGAAAACCGGCGAGGGTGCAAGCTCTCCGTGGGTTCGAATCCCACCCTGTCCGCCAGCCAGATCATCCCTAACATAGTGTCTTTCTTTGTAGAGATTTCCGTGCAATGCCGTATAGTTGCAGCGGTACTTAGCTAAGGAACCTTTTCCATTTTCGCGCATTATCTCATAGTTATCCTGGGAGGTTTATCTTGTCTGCGTGTGTTAAATGGAAAACATAATTAAGTTCAAAACGGTTTGTATAAATCGTTCCCGTCCCGATTCCATTAGTGTTTTGCCGGTAAATGGTCTTAAGTTTATCTCCCTCGCTGTTGCTTTAGCAGCTAATTCTGCCGTGTGCGCTAATACGCAGAAGGCGCCGGAAGAAGTGCAAGCCGATCAGGCCGAAGACGCGCCGATCATAGATGATGAAGAGTTTGACAGGACAATACCCCCTATTGATCCTGCGCTGGACAGCGATGTGCCAATGGGTAGTGTTAAGGAATGGGAAGCAGAGCAGGAGCGTCTTGAGGAGGCGGCGAGGAAAAGGGATGTCAAGGAGGGCGTAGCCTCTCTTCCGGCGCTGCAGGATCGCGATTCTTCTGAATTGCTTGCCGATCCGCCCGTTGAGGACCCGGAGATCGATGACCCGCTGACACCGATTGACCGTTTTGATGTCGAACCATTTGATGAAAGTCGCTATACCGAAGAAGCGGCATCTGGTGATGTAAGCAGCTTGCGATATACCTACACGATTGAGGGACTGGACGCACTTAACGGTGATAGCGATATTATGCCGGTTGATCGTGGGTATATTCGGGCTCGATTTAAGGAGTTATCTGTACTTGAAGATGGCAACGGCAAAGCAACAAACGGTGCAATGGTCTCCGCGCGCTTGCAAGAAGACCAATTGCTATTGGTCAACATTCTTCATGGTCAGGGATATTTTGATGCAACTGTAGATGGTACAGTTGATTTACCGGAGTCAGAAGACGCGCGAGTCAAAGTTATATTAGCCGTCAATCCCGGCCCTCGTTATCAATTCGGCTCAATCCAGTTCGATGCACCATCGGTAATCCCCGCAGGTCTCATTGCAAATAGTTTCGCGCCGAAAACCGGTGAGCCAATCGTGGCAGAACGGGTGTTGGCGGCAGAAGCAAATATTGCGGTGCAATTACCACAGGAAGGCTATCCTTTCGCCGAGACCGGGCAACGTGACATCTTGCTTGATCCGGAATTGCGGAGCGGCGACTATACATTGCCGGTTACTCCCGGCCCGCGGAGCAGCTTTGGAGATATATTGACTTCAGGCACCACCGCCTTTGATGCGGAGCATATTGCTGTTCTGGCGCGTTTTGAAAAAGGGGATTTATACGATAGCCGGAAAGTCGATGATCTTCGCAAGGCGCTGGTGGCAACCGGGTTATTTTCTCTAGTTTCCGTTAAGCCGAAGCAGACGGGTGAAACCGCGCCGGATGCTACCGAATATGCGTCTATCATGGTCAATCAAGAGGCTGGTCCCCCTCGCACGATTGCTGGTGAAGCCGGATATGGAACCGGTCAGGGTATAAGAGTTGAGGGCAAATGGATACATCGTAATCTGTTCCCGCCTGAGGGGGCGCTTATTGCTAGCGGGTTAGCGGGTACACGGGAACAAGGTGCATCCTTAACCTTTCGTAGATCAAACGCCGGCCGCCGCGACCGCACTGTCGAATTAGGATTATCCGCCTTGCACAGTAATTTCGAAGCGTTTGAAGCATTTACCGGCGGCCTGGGTGGGCGCATTTCTTATCAAAGCACTCCGATCTGGCAGAAAAAGCTGAGTTATAGCTATGGTTTTGAAATATTTGGAACCAACGAAAGAGATTTTAATTTTGACACGGGAACCCGTCAGCGCAGGACATATTATGTTGCTGCCCTGCCCGGCCAAGTGACTTTCGATCAGTCTAACGATCTGCTTAACCCGACCGAGGGGTATCGTATTACTGCCAAACTGTCACCAGAAGCCTCTTTGGGTAGCGGAACACAGGTTTATGGGCGCGGATTGCTGGAAGCGACCGGCTATTATCCGGCTGGGGATAGCCTTGTTCTGGCCGGAAGGGCGCGGATTGGTTCAATATTTGGCGCAGAGCGTAAACGTATCGCTCCGTCACGGCGTTATTACGCCGGAGGCGGTGGTTCTGTGCGGGGATTTGGCTATCAGGAGCTTGGACCCAAGGATCCGGAAGACCGGCCAATTGGCGGGCGCAGTCTGGTGGAGGCATCGGCAGAAGTGCGATACCGGTTTGGCGACTATGGCATAGTGGGATTTGTCGATGCAGGACAGGTTTATACCAGTTCCACACCAAAATTCGATGACTGGCGTTTTGGTGTAGGTATTGGCGGACGGTTTTATACCAATTTCGGCCCGTTGAGGCTTGATGTTGCGACGCCGATAAATCGCCAACCGGGAGAATCGCGCATATCGGTCTATGTGTCGATTGGACAGGCATTCTGATATGGCTGAAGAAGAGAAAATTGATGTTGCCCAAAATGATCGGCTCTCATGGAGTTGGCCTAAACGCATAAGTGCAGCAATTGGCGGGCTGTTTGTTTTCGCGTTTCTGCTGCTTGCAGGCGTATATTTTTGGGCAGATTCTCAAAGCGGTAAACGGTTTATCATCGACCAGATTGAGGCAACGGAATTTGAAAATGGCTTGAAGATTAACGTCGGCGCGATTGAAGGTTCGATCCATGACGAGATGCAATTACATAATCTTGTCATAGGCGATCCCGAAGGCGTGTTCCTATCGGCAAAACAAGTTGATGTAGATTGGCGGCCATTGGCTTTCATCGGTAGCCATATAGATATTCGCGCTCTGAATATTCCTGAGGCACGCTTGCATAGACTACCGGAATTTAGAGAGACTCCGCCGTCGAATGAACCTCTACTTCCAGATCTTGATATTGATATAGGCAAGTTTGATCTAGGTCGTCTGATCATTGATCCGCCGGTAACGGGGCAAAGACATATTGTCGCCTTTGGCGGGGATGTCCATATAGCTGATCGCCGGGCGGTTGTGAATGCAAATGGCCGTGCGCTAACGGCTGAGAATGTCGCTGGCGGGGATAGGTTTGCGCTTGATCTGGATGCAACACCCGAACAAAACCGGCTGAATATTGCGTTAGAGCTTAATGCGCCGGAAAACGGGTTGGTTGCAGCGCTTAGCGGTATCGCAAAACCTATCCAATTGTCGATAAAAGGCAAAGGCGACTGGAATAAATGGGATGGTTCATTAAGCGGAACGAGCGGAAACGAAAAACTATCAGATGTCGCACTCACCGCTCGTAATGGGACTTTTACGGCTAATGGAATGATGCGGCCCGGCTTATTATTAGCCGGAGCTTCGCAAAATCTGCTTGAGCCGGTCACAAATATTGACGTCAAGGCGGCTGCTGAAGAACGCCGTTTCCAGATTGACGGCAACATTTCCAATGATAATTTTGTGTTGAGAGCGGACGGATTAGTCGATTTAGGTGAAAGCCGCATACGTGATCTGGTTATGGAATTTCGTTTGCTTCAACCCGGCACTCTTGCGGAAAATCTGAACGGTGCAGGAATTGTAGCGAGTGCAACGCTTAATGGGGAATTTGTCGCACCGGAATTGGCTTATGTCGTAAATGCTGCGCGAATTGGTTTTGATGAAACCACAGTGATTGGTTTGCGAGCCAACGGTAGTGCACAAATGGATGATGAGGGCTGGATCATTCCGCTAGAAGCGCGTGCTCAACGTATTGGCGGTCTAAACGCTGCGGCAGGAGAATTGCTTACGAATGTCCGGCTGAACGGTGATCTGGCATTTGCCAATGGACGGTTATTGTCGGATAATATGAAAATCCGTTCCGACCGAATTGATGCGACGGCTATTTTGCTCGCGGACATGAATAGCGGCCTTTACTCAGGCGCATTGAAAGGCCGTGTAAATGGTTATCGGGTTGACAGTGTCGGTGTTTTCAATCTTCAGACCGATGTAGATCTGGAAACTGCTCAAAATGGCGGATTTCGTCTTGCCGGGCGAGTTCAGGCGCGATCCAGTAGAATTTTTAACGATGGCGTCCGTGACTTTCTGGGTGGTAATTCGCTAATCGTTGCGAATGTAAGTTACGGAAGCGATGGAGTGGCACGGGTTGATAGCTTGAATGTTGCGGCACCTGCGTTCCGGCTGACCAGCGGGAGTGGGCGCTATACAGCAGATGGCGGCATTGATTTTACTGCCCGCGGTGTTTCCAACCAATATGGGCCACTGGGCGTGGATATATCAGGTAGCCTTGCCCGACCTGTGGCAAAAATTGCCGCGTCGCGACCGGGACTTGGTGTCGGATTGCGCGATGTTGTCGCAACGGTGCGTGGTAACGGCAATGATTATGCAGTTATCGCAGATGGTGAAAGCGACTATGGCAGCTTTGACGCCAATGTCGATATACTCATGGGACGCGGGCCGCTCACTATTGCGGTGAATGACGGCACCAGCTTTGCCGGGATAGGACTGACCGGTCGTATCCGTCAAACTACTGCTGGCCCATTTTCTGGGCAACTAGCCGCCAATGGGTCCGGAATTAATGGCAATGTTGCGCTGTCATCAACCGATGGTAAGCAACGCGCGCTGATAGATGCGACTGCACAGGATGCCGCCCTGCCCGGCCCTGCCAATCTGACCATTGGCCGAGCCATTATTGATGCCGATATTATTTTATATGACCGCCCGCAACTTGTCGCGGATATACAGCTCGCCAATACATATGTGAATGAGCTTCAGATCGCTTCGGCACGGGCAAAGATCGACTATCGCGGCAGTAAAGGATCGGCCAAGATCATGGCAGAAGGGCGTAGCGGCTTTCCGTTCCGCTTTGCCGCCAATTCCGTGTTGCAGCCCGACCTGTGGCGCGTGGCGATTGATGGCAGGGCAAATGGCATAGATTTCAAAACCGAAAAGCCCGCGCGGATCATTCCCGGAAAAAATGGCTATATGTTGCGTCCGACTACAATTAATCTTTCGAACGGTAGCATACAGCTGGCCGGGGATTATGGCGAAGTGATAAATATTCAAAGCCGCCTTAAAAACGTCGACCTGGCTCTGATAAATCCAATGGTGCCAGGCCTTGGGCTAGGCGGTCGCGCGACTGGCAGCCTTGATTTCGAACAAAGTTCGCCCAGCGCCTTCCCGCATGCTGATGCCCGGCTGCGGATTGATGATTTTACACGAACCAGCCTGGCGGCCCGCTCGCAGCCGGTGGATATTTATACGGTCGGTCGGCTGCTACCTGACGGCGGGAATGCTCGTGTTATTATCCGCAGGCGCGGCGCGGCCATTGGCCGGATGCACGTCAATCTTAGACCGCTTGCTCCGGGTGCAGGATCATGGACAACCCGCCTGCTAGCGGCGCCGCTTAGCGGAGGATTGCGTTATAATGGGCCGGCGGAAACATTATTCTCGCTGGCAGCTTTACCGGACCAGAATCTGAAAGGAGCTATTGGCGTCGCGGCTGATTTTTCTGGCAGGGTCAAGCATCCTGAGCTTAGCGGAGTAGTGCGCGCGAACAAACTGACTTATGTGAACCAGCAATATGGAACGCGGCTGACCAACATGCAGCTCCGTGGACGGTTTACCAACGACAGGCTGGAGGTTGAAAAACTTACCGCAACAGCAGGCGATGGCACAGTCAGTGGAAGCGGATTTGTTTCTTTAAGTTCGAAACAAGGCTTCCCGGTACAGCTTGCTCTTGATCTTGATAATGCACAGCTTGCCAAAGGCTCTGATCTCGCCGCAGCTGCTACGGGACAATTGCAGGTAGTAAATAGTCCCAATCAACCAGGCACTATTTCTGGGACATTACGTTTGCCGGAAACACGCTATAAAATTGTGCGCCAAGGAGCTGCGGAAGTTGCAACTTTAACGGGTATAAGGCGCAAACCAGCGCGGGGTCGTGAACGGATAACTGGTGATGCAGAGCCAATTTCCGGCGTTCCACAGAATTGGCGTCTGGATATTGATATTGCTGCCGATAATCAGATTTTTGTTAGCGGCATGGGACTGGATTCTGAATGGGCCGCCAATATTCATGTTGGCGGCACAACCGGCAATCCTCGAATAGAGGGTGGTATCAATCTGGTACGTGGTAATCTTGGCTTTGCGGGACGCTCTTTTGAATTGCAGGAAGGCCGGATTCGTTTCGATGGCGGCGCTATGACTAATCCGGCGGTCAGGTTGATCGCATCGGGTGAGGCAGATGATGTGAATATCAATATCACGGTCAGCGGTACGGGAGAAAATCCCGACATCGTTTTCTCATCCACGCCCAGCTTGCCGCAAGATGAAATTATGTCGCGCATCCTGTTTGGAAATTCCATCGGCCAGCTATCAGCGGTGCAAGCAGTCCAGCTTGCCGCCTCACTAAATAGTTTAAGCGGCAGCGGTGGCGGACTGAACCCGCTTGGTGTCCTTCAACAATCGGCTGGTATTGACCGATTGCGTATATTGGGCGCAGATGAAGAAACAGGACGCGGGACATCGCTTGCTGCCGGTCAGTATATTTCCAATGATGTCTATGTGGAAATAATCACCGATGCGCGCGGCCATACCGCTACACAGATTGAGATCAGCCTTACTAAAGCGCTTTCGGTGCTAAGCCAGGTTGGCAGCTTTGGTGGTTCCAATGTTAACGTGCAATATCGCAAGGATTACTAATGCGCGCTGGATTAATCTTACTTTCTCTATCTATGCTGACTGCCGGTTGTCAGAGGGAACCGGACTTTAATGAGCGCTTTGAAGAACATAGCCGAGCGATTGAACAACAGGCGCGGTCGATAGAAATAACCGTAGATAAACGGATAAAATCTGCTGAAGAAGCCGAGGCTGTGCTGGATAATGTCGGTGAATTTGAAGCATTGACGGGTAATCCAGCCCAATGAGTGACGAGTTTATTCCAGAAAAAACACCGAAAGATGTTCCCGGGTCATCAGCTCACACGCCTCTTCATATTCCGATGCAAGGATGGTGGGCGATTATCAAGCGCGTATATGTGATGAATGATTTTCATAACTTGCCCCTGCTCGCCGCAGGTGTTGCATTTTTTGCGTTTCTTGCATTCGTGCCACTAATTGCCGTTACCGTGCTGTTATATGGTCTTATCGGCGATACACAGGCGGTCACGGAAAGTCTTAATCTGCTTTCGGGCTTTACGCCTCCTGAGGTTTTGGCAATTTTGCGAGCGCAGTTGCTTCAGATCGTAAATACGAACAAGACAGCGCAAGGTGTCGGCCTGGTCGTTGCACTTCTTCTGTCGACTTTTGGTGCGATGCGGGCGGCCAGCGCGATAATGAAAGCATTGAACATCATTTATGAAGAACATGAATCACGCAATATATTCGTAACAACTGCCGTGGCTGCGGGCATAACCCTTGGTATGGTTGGCGTGGCATTGATCGGTGTGAGTGCTATTTCCGTTTTCAGCTATATCCGCAATTTTCTATCGACCTATTTGGGCGATTCGACGTTGATGCTGATACAGATATTAACCTGGCTCGTTGCTGGCGTCCTCGTAAGTTTTACTTTCGCGATATTTTACCGCTTTGCTCCGGACCGGCGTGCGGCAAAGTGGCGTTGGTTGTCTTTAGGATCTGTTGTATCTACATTTTTATGGGTCGCGGTCACACTCGGCTTCGGATATTATGTATCGAACGTTGGCAATTATAACGCCACTTATGGTTCATTAACGGCCGTGGTTATTTTCCTCATGTGGTTGTTTTTATCCTCTTATGCGGTTCTAATCGGTGCAGAAATTAACGCAGAGACAGAACGGCAAACATTTCAGGATTCAACTATTGGTATGGATCGTCCATTAGGTAAACGGGGAGCCGTGATGGCTGATGCGGTTGTTCTTGATACAGCAAGCAAAAAGGTCCTTGAAAAACGCCAGCGCCGGCGTGCGGATCGTTTGGCCCGCAAATTATCTGGCTGAGTTTATGTTATTTTTGGCTGCTGGCGTAAAAAGATAGAAACCGGAATATAGGTTAAGCGTTATATTTATGGGATATTTGCAGAACTATTAATCACCGAAGTGGAATGGCCGTGGTAGGTAGCACAGATATATTTGACAATAACCGCAATTGCTGGGCTATCGAAAAGGCGGATAAGGCTTCTGTCATCATTGATGCGGAGCATTATTTTCGCCACCTGCGACAGGCGATGAAGAACGCACAGCGCAGGATTATTTTGATCGGTTGGGATTTTGATTCGCGCGTTGAAATGCATGATACGGAGCAAACCGTAGAGGGACCCCTTGAAATCGGACATTATGTCGATTGGCTTGTCAAACGAAACCCTGAGCTACAAATATTCATTCTGCGATGGGATACCGGCGCGATAAAATCACTATTTCGTGGAAGAACGCTTTTGACGCTGGCTCGCTGGCGTTTTCATCCGCGCATTCATTTGAAGCTGGACAGTAAGCATCCGGTTGGTGCTGCCCAGCACCAAAAGCTGGCTATTATTGATGAGGATACAGCTTTTTGCGGTGGAATTGATATCACTGATAATCGTTGGGACACACGGGCGCACAATGAAGTACAGCCCCTTCGTGCGCCGCCTAGTAATACAGATGCCGGCCCATGGCATGATTTAACAATGGCGGTACAAGGGCCGGCTGCGAAAAAGCTGGCGGAATTTGCGGTTAATCGTTGGAAGGTAGCTGGCGGTACCAAGATGATTGAAACGATATCCGCTGATTGTTGGCCAGCCAAGTTGAAGCCTGCATTCCAAAATGTCGATATCGCAATTGCCCGAACACAGCCCGAGACTGATAATCAACCTGCAATCACGGAGATTGAGCAGCTTTATATCGACTTGATCGCCAGTGCAGAGAAATTTGTCTACGCCGAAAGCCAATATTTCGCCTCGCAAAAAATTGCCGCTGCGATAGCCGAGCGTTTGAGAGAGAAAAATGGACCGGAAATTGTTATCCTGAACCCCGTTAGATCGGAGGGCTGGCTTGAACCGGAAGTAATGGACACAAAACGCGCCCGCTTGGTCAAGGCGCTAATGGATATAGATCATGAAGGACGTTTCCGTATATTTCATGTACTGAATGAAGCGGGAAGCGGAATTTATATCCACGCGAAAATTTTAATTGTTGATGACCGGGTCATCCGGGTGGGATCGTCTAATATTAACAACCGGTCGCTGGGTTTTGATACGGAAGTCGATCTGGCAATTGATGCAGGAAATACAAAAAAAACCGCAGTGCATGAGCAAATAGCAAGGATACGTAATGACTTGCTAGCGGAACATCTGAGAGTGGATATTAGCGAAATTGAGGCAATGTTCTTGAAAACAGGTTCATTGATCGAAACAATCGAGCAATGCCGATCAGAGGGCACGACAATGCGTGATTATCAGTTGCCTGATCTTGGAGATGTTGAAGAATGGCTAGCCGATCATAGCGTGCTGGACCCCACCGACGCGGATGATAATTTTGCCGGATTTCGACATCGGCGCCTACGCTGGAAATTTCTGGGCCAGTGAGTTTTGCAAATAGTGGAACCAACGGCGGGCTAAATCGTTCCTTATTATAGAAGTAATTATAGGCGGACCCTTATCTTCGACAGGGATATAATTCCGGTAAGGAGAAATATTATGACCACTCAACGATTATCGATCATAAAAAATATCGGTTTGCTGACCGGTGGCGCACTTATGACGGCAGCTTTGGTGGGCTGTGCCACTCCCACTCCATATCAACCAGCCAGCTCCAGCAGCAGATCAGCGACAGGCTATTCAAATCAGCAAATTACTGCGGATCGTTTTCGCGTAAGTTTTTCCGGAAACAGCCTGACCTCAAGGGAAACAGTCGAGGATTATCTGCTTTACCGCGCTGCTGAACTTACGCGGGAGCAAGGCTATGACGGATTTATACTGATGCAGCGTGACACCGAACGCCGTGTCAATACCCGTGTGGATCGGTTTGGACCCTCGCCTTATTCTTATTGGGGCCCATCATGGCGCTATTATCGCGGTGGACGCGGTTGGAGTTATTGGGATCCTTATTTTGCGGACCCCTTTTGGGACCGTTCTGTCGATGTGCGGACGGTGCAACGTTATGAAGCGTTCGCAGAAATTAAAATGTTCCGAGGCACGCGCCCGAATGACGACAAGGCATTTGATGCACAAGATGTTTTAAGAACTTTGGGTTCAAGGATAGAGCGCCCTCAAACATAGGGATATGAACTGAAGGGATTATCCCTTCAGTTCATGTAAGGCCTTATCCAACAGCCGTGTTTCATTAGCTAGATCGGCTTCTTCTTCCGCAGACAACGGATCGGCCTGTCCCATTCCTTCGGCTTGAGCCTCCAAGCGGGAATCAACGTCGCCTTTCCAGGATTTCAACAGCTTGACCTTTTGTTCTTTGTCCAGATTCTGGTCATTGAGAACATTCGCCGGGGTCTTATATGTTTGCCGCGGATTATCTGCTTCACGATCAAGTGGCTGATCGGCATTGGGAGAATTGTCAGTCATAGATTTATCCTTCATCTTATCCTTCATCTTATCCTTCATCTTATCCTTAAGGATATTACGCTGTGCGCCTGATATCGTTCCTTAAGAACTCAGGATTCCGGATTTTCTTTTCATCAGGATAATTTGGTCAATCGGGTTTGGACCGGCGGTCCGGTATGCGCCACAGATAACGGTATATTCCAAAAATATTGATGATCAACAACACGACATTTTGAACCGCAAGCGGATTATTTCCATCGGCCACGGATGCCGTGATCCATATCAGCGAAGATATCGTGAAAATTATAAAGCCGATTCCGGTTACTTTTGCACCAGCATTTAAGGCCACCAATATTGCCGCGACCATGCCAGAAATACTCGCGGCCCATCGCAATATTTCAATTACTGCCATATTGGTTACCGCCTGTAACAATATTGTGACATAATTTCTGCTCAAATAAAGAAATATGGGGAACGATTTTTGTTAATGGGGGTTATTGAAGTGTGGCGGCGGTTCAACTTTGCCCCCCTCCCGATGAAGTTGATCGCCGTCGCAACCCAAATTAGGATATTATGCTGATATTATCTCAGTAATATTATAGCGATTTTCGGTGCCAGTTGTCGAATAATGGCAGCTTATCATTGCTTAACCGGCCTAGTGTTGGAACTTAGGTATCCTGCGTAAGCATCTGTAAAAGAAGTTAATACACCATCCGCTTCTTCCGTGGCGTAGTCTGTTGCTTCTTGTTCGGTACTGCCAAACTCCAGCTCGTCTTTTTTAATCGCTGCTATCATTGCATTGCGTTTATCCATACAGGTTGTCTGAGCGGCTTTTATATATGTACCGCGTGCGGTTTTCTGATCTAGATGGTTAGTTGTAAAATCAATCAGACAATTGGAATAATCCACTCGGCTCGTTTCCGTATCGGCTATACCGGCGGTAGCGGCACTTAAGAGGGCGACACTATATATTAGAAACATAATTACCTCCTAACAACTATGTTGTAATATAACATGTCTTTATGATTTATACTATAAATTATGAATCAGCCGTTTGCATTTAGACACCCTGCCCTTCACATATGCAAAACCCGCTCATAGGCGTCGAGCACGCTTTCGTGCATCATTTCGCTCAATGTCGGATGCGGGAACACGGTGTTCATTAACTCTGTCTCGGTGGTTTCCAGTGTTTTCCCAACGGTATAGCCCTGGATCAACTCGGTCACTTCAGCTCCGATCATATGAGCGCCCAGTAATTCTCCGGTCTTCGCATCAAACACTGTTTTAACAAAACCTTCGGTTTCGCCCAGTGCAATTGCTTTGCCATTGCCGATAAACGGGAAATTACCAGTTTTGACATCATGACCTGCCTCTTTCGCTTTCGCTTCGGTCAGACCGACACTGGCAATCTGTGGATGGCAATAGGTGCAACCGGGAATATTGTTCGGGTCCATTGCATGGGGACGATCACCTTTACCCATATCAGCGGCAATGGCTTCTACTGCGATCACGCCTTCGTGACTGGCTTTGTGCGCCAGCCATGGTCCGCCGGTGACATCCCCGATGGCATAAATGCCTTCGACATTGGTGCGGCACATATCGTCTGTTTTGATATGAAATCGGTCATCGGGTTCGATACCAAGTTCGTCCAGACCGATTGTCTCGACATTGGGTTGAATACCCACGGCAACTATCACATGGCTGAAATCATGGCTTTGGGCCTTGCCATTGCTATCCTCAATCTCTGCCTTAACGCCTTTGTCTGATGTTTCGATGTTTTTCACACCGGCTCCGGTCATGATAGTCATTCCCTGTTTTTTCAGGGACTTCTCAAGGAACTTTGAGATTTCTTCATCTTCGACGGGCACAATCCGGTCCATCATCTCAACCACAGTAACATCTGCGCCCATGTCATTATAAAAGCTCGCAAATTCAATGCCGATAGCACCGGAACCGATAACCAGCAGCTTCTTTGGCATTTCCGGCGGAGTCATAGCGTGGCGGTAAGTCCAGATGCGTTTCCCGTCAGCTTTGGCAAAGGGCAAGTCCCGCGCCCGTGCGCCAGTAGCAATGATTATATTCTTGGCTGAAATTTCTTCTTCACCCTTCTCACCCTTTACCGCGACTTTGCCCTTTTCGACAATCTTGCCGTCGCCCATGATGACGTCGATCTTGTTCTTTTTCATCAGATGGGTGACACCCTGATTAAGCTGTTTCGCAACCCCGCGAGAGCGTTTGACGACGGCATCAATGTCGGCGCTGATATTCTCCGCAGCCAGTCCATAATCGGCTGCCCGTTTCATATTGTGAAACACTTCGGCAGAACGAAGTAAAGCCTTGGTAGGGATACAACCCCAGTTGAGACAGATACCGCCTAGATTTTCGCGCTCCACAATTGCGGTCTTAAGGCCAAGCTGCGACGCGCGAATGGCTGCTACATAGCCGCCGGGGCCGGAACCGAGAACAATGAGATCGTAAGTATTTGCCATGTTATTCCTTTGTATTTCCTCTTCTCCCTCCAGTGAGAGAGTAGGATCAGTTCGTTATATATTAAGCCAGCATCCCTAGCGGGTTCTCTACGGTTTCCTTGAACGCTTTCATAAATGCCGCTCCGGTAGCACCGTCAATCGCGCGGTGGTCAAAACTTCCCGTGGCGGTCATAATTGTGGCAATCTGAACGCTGTCGTCGATGACTACAGGTTTCTTGATACCCGCGCTGATTGCCAGAATCATTCCATGAGGCGGATTGATAACCGCGTCAAAGCTGGTCACGCCGAACATGCCCATGTTGGACAGGCTTGCCGTGCCGCCCTGATATTCGTGCATTTTGAGTTTGCCGGATTTTGCCCGCTCGGCAAGATCCTGCATCTCGGTGGCAATAGTGCTGAGTGATTTTGTGTCGGCACCTGTAATGATCGGTGTGATCAGACCGCCGGGTATGCTTACGGCAACGGCGATGTCAGCGCGCTCATAGCGGATCATGGCATCGTCAGTATAGCTGACGTTGCTGTCTGGAGCCTGCATCAATGCGACCGCTTGCGCCTTGATCATCATATCATTGACCGACAGTTTGATCCCGCGTGCCTCAAGTGAGGCGTTAAGTTCGCTGCGTAGTTTCAAGAGCTTGTCGATATTGACATCAATGCTGACCCGGTAATGCGGAATGGATTGTTTGGCTTCGGTCAGGCGGCGCGCGATTGTTTTACGCATGCCGGACAATTTTTCGGACTTGTGCGGTACGGTGAATTCATCGGTTGTTGGCTTCGCGGCGGCTTTTTCTGATGGGGCGGGAGTAGCAGATTCGCTTTTGACTGGCGCAGTTCCGGCTTTTGCTGAATCAATATCTGCCTTGATAATCCGACCGCCAGGGCCAGAACCTTTGAGGGCGGATAGGTCCACGCCCTTTTGCTCGGCAAGACGGCGAGCCAGTGGACTTGCTTTTATACGTTCTCCATCTTTGCTTGCTGACGCAGGCTCGGGAGCATCTTCCTGCTTTAATTCAGGTTTGTCTTTGGACTCCGGTTCCGCTTTTGCTTCTTTGGCTGGTTGCTTTTTGGATGTGCTGCCTTCGTTTTCTTTGGTCCCGCTATCCGTGGCCACACTATCCTTGGCTGCGGTATCTACATCTTCGCCTTCTTCGGCAATAATCGCGATCACGTCACCAACTTTAACATTGTCGGTTCCTTCGGCCACGACGATCTTGGCGATCGTGCCTTCATCAATGGCTTCAAATTCCATTGTCGCTTTGTCAGTCTCTATCTCTGCGAGTAAATCACCGGAGGATATTTTATCCCCCTCTTTTACAAGCCATTTGGCCAGCGTCCCTTCTTCCATCGTGGGTGATAAAGCGGGCATTTGAAGGTTGATCGACATGGAGAGAAAACCCTTATTCTATATGATTATTGCAGGCGCTTATGCGAAAATGGCAATAAAGCGCAAGCTGTGTAAATCTTGCATATCACAAGCTTTTGCCGCAAGCATGATTTTAATAGTACATATCGGTGATCGGTTGGGGATTTTTCATGCGTACTTATCTGGTAGTCATTGACGAGACCGAGGAGGCTAGCATCGCGCTGCGCTTTGCGTCACGTCGCGCTATGAAAACCAATGGTGCCCTGCACATATTGGCGCTGGTCAAAAGAGAAGAATTCGTCGCATGGGGCGGTGTACAGGCCACATTGGACGAAGAAGCAAAAAACCGCGCAGAGGCTCTGGTATCCAGCGCTGCGGGTACTTTGTTTGAAGAAACCGGTATCAGGCCATCTATCACCGTCAGAGAAGGCAAAGGACCAAAAGAAGTCCGTAAATTAATGGATCAGGTTGATGGCCTGGCCGCGCTTGTGCTTGCTGCTTCAGCCACCGGAGCACCCGGCCCTTTGGTCACCCAGTTTGCGGCCACAGAAGTCGGTAGGCTTCCCTGTCCGGTAATGGTTGTGCCAGGTTCTCTCAGCAAAGAAGAAATCGACCGGCTAAGTTAGAGGGTACCAGCCGAATCAGTCATTTGCTGCGATGGGGAATGTTTGCGGGGCGTCCCCGTTTTCCCTTGCGATGGGATTTTTTCTTCGACTTTGTTTCTGTGCCAACCGATTTTTTCCCGGATGATTTTTTATTATAGGGCCGTTTTGCGCCGCGACGCGGTTCATAGCGTCCTGATATATGATTGGCACCTTCGGCAAGCTCGAACAACAGGCTTCCGGTAGCGGGATTGGCCTCTATCAACCGTAGGTCGATTTTTTGGCCGATAGTATAGGTTACACCGCTATCAAGCCCTTCAAGCTGTTGTTTCTGCTCGTCATAGTCAAACCGCTCAACACCCAATGTGCGAACAGGGACAAGCCCGTCCCCGCCCAGCTCCTCAACCGTTGCGAAAAAGCCAAAATTCTGGACGCCGGTGATGCGACATTTCAAAACCTGACCGACATGTGCGGATAGATGGGCAGAAATATAACGATCAACCGTTTCGCGTTCGGCCATCATCGCGCGTCGTTCAAGCTGACTTATTTTTTCTGCGATTATGTCCAGTCTTGACGCCATGTCTTCGCTCAAACCGCTTCGCGCCGGAATATTTGCGTTTTCCGGCTTGGGCTGTTCCAATTTGCACGCACTGACCAAAGCGCGGTGAACGATCAGGTCGGCATAGCGGCGGATCGGACTGGTAAAATGGGCGTAGCTTGCCAATGACAAGCCAAAATGCCCCATATTTGTGGCACCATAATAAGCCTGTGTCTGGCTCCGTAGAATTTGCTCCATGACAAGCGGTAAAATATCCGCTTCACCAACCTGTTCGATCAATCGGTTGAAAACAGCAGGCTTAATAACCTGTCCCATCGCAAAGCTGACATCAAAGCTTTTCAAATAATCTTTTAGTGCGATCAGCTTTTCCCGTGAAGGCACTTCATGAACGCGGTAAATGAGTGGCGATTTTTTGGATTCCAAAACTTTGGCCGCGGCGACATTGGCCGCAATCATATAATCCTCGACCAGTCGATGGGCATCAAGCCGCTCCCGCTCTGCAATTTCAGCGATACGTCCCTGATCATCCAATACCACGCGCTTTTCCGGCAAATCCAGATTAAGCGGTTCGCGCGCGCCGCGCGCTTTGAACAACAGTCTCCAGCAGGCCCAAAGTGGCTCAAGAGCCGGAACTTTCATCGGATGGTCCAAATTACCATCTATTGCAGCCTGTGCGTCTTCATAAGCGATATTGCCGCTTAGTCGGACAATGGCTCGTGTAAAGCGCGACGAAATCACTATGCCCTTGGCATTGATTTTCAAATGGCAGGCCAAGGCAGCGCGATCGCTATTCTGTTTTAACGAACAGACATCAGTGGACAGGGCTTCGGGTAGCATGGGCACAACCCGGTCGGGAAAATACACGCTATTCCCGCGTTTATAAGCCTCTTTATCAACCTTGGACCCCGTCCGGACATAGAAGGATACATCGGCAATCGCGACTATCGCATTATACCCGCCAGCATTCTCCGGATCATCATCCGGTGCGGCCCAGATAGCATCATCATGGTCTCGCGCATCTGCGGGATCGATTGCAATGATCGGTAGATGGGTCAAATCTTCCCGGTCATCTTTGCTAAGAGGCATTTTGGCCAATGTTTCCGCTTCATCCAGCGCATCGGACGGAAATTCACGCGGTATTTCGTATTTGTGAATGGCGATCAAACTGAATGATTTGGGGGCGAAAGGATCTCCCAAAACCTCTTTCACCTGCGCCGTAATATGTGAACCGCGACCCACCGGCTCAGCCAGAACCAGATTGCCGACATCTGCTTCACCCAGATCCGATATGGCGGTGCTGCGCCGGATTTTTCGATCAACGGGCTTTAACCAGAACCGGTCCCGTTCGTCTTTTTCGACAATGCCCATCAACATTTCGCTGCTTTGGGCAAGTTTTTTCATCATGAAGGCAATATGCCCCTGCCCACGGGCTTCGGTGCGGGCCAAAATGCGATCGCCAACCGCCAATGCAGCGCGGCGAACCCGTTCCTTTATCCGTAAACGCGGCGCGGGCGCATTATCCGCGTCCCAGCGTTCAGGCATGCCGATGGCCTCATTGCCATCAATTTCAACGATTTTCAGGACGGTGACTTTTGGAATACCGCCCATTTTATGGAAAGCCCGACCCGGCGTGCTGTCGATCAAGCCTTCATCAGCCATATCTTTCAATAGCGCTTTAAGCGCAATTTTATCCGATCCACGTAGCTGGAAAGCCTTTGCAATTTCGCGTTTACCCGCAGGTTGGTCCGACTGTTCGATAAACTCCAATATCTGTTTACGTGTCGGAATCTGCCCCTGTTTTTTGAGCGGTTGCTTTTTTGGCGGTCTATGTGGCTTGGACGATTTGGCCATCAATAAGCTTTGCCGACAAGTATCCGCTCGACTGCCGGTTTTCCGGTAAATATACAATTGCCATCGACCGCAGCAGCCTCTTGCGGGACGTTGCGGAAAGTCAGTTTCAGTTTTTTCAAACGCTGTTCAATCATCTCCAGCTCCTCTCCGGTGGCGCGGCACCATTGGACTTCCAGCCAGCCAGGATATTTCTTATTGTCTTTATAGAATTTCTCTACTTCGGCAAAGTCGCTTATGCCACGTGTGATATTAGCATCCATGCGCTGTTTTGCTTCGCTGTGCAATTTGGACTGGATGTCAACCAACATGTCTGGCACCTGCTGCGCGAAATCATCTTTCCCCATAATATGAGAATCCAGCTTGCCGTTGTCCTTGTAAAGAGCATCCCGGCGCAGCATTGAAATATTGCCTTCCTTCACATCTCTAGGACCGATTTCCAATATTAGCGGAGCGCCCTTTTTAACCCAGTTCCAGCGCTTGTTTGATGCCTTGATGCCGCTCTTGTCCAGCTTTACGCGCACGTTTTCGTCAAAAGCGCAAAGGCCCGCGAGTTGTTTTGTCAGCGCCGTGCAGAAGTCCAGAACTTCCTCATCTTCCGGCTTGTCGCGCAGCATCGGTATAATGACGATTTGATAAGGCGCGATGAGCGGAGGCACGCGTAACCCGTCATCATCGCCATGCGTCATGATAACGCCGCCGATCAGGCGGGTGGAGACACCCCAACTAGTTGTATAAGCGTATTGGAACTGGCCCTCTTTGTCCTGAAAACGAATATTCTGCGCTTTGGAGAAAGTCTGCCCTAGGAAATGGGATGTGCCAGCTTGCAACGCCTTGCCATCCTGCATCATTGCTTCAATCGAATAGGTCGCATCTGCACCGGGAAAACGCTCATTCTCTGGCTTTTCACCCGCCACTACGGGCATAGCCAGAACATCCTCGGAAAAGCTGCGATACATTTCCAGAATATCAAGCGTTTCAACCATCGCTTCATCACGGGTGGCGTGGGCTGTATGGCCTTCCTGCCACAAAAATTCGCTGGTACGCAGGAACATCCGTGTTCGCATTTCCCAGCGCACGACATTAGCCCACTGATTCATCATGACCGGTAAATCACGCCAGCTCTGAATCCAGCGGGAAAATGCCGTGCCGATAACGGTTTCCGATGTTGGCCGGACCACCAATGGCTCTTCCAGCTTTGCGTCGGGATCTACGACAAGTCCGTTCTTATCATCTTTCATCAACCGATGATGGGTAACAACAGCCATCTCTTTGGCAAAGCCGTCCACATGCTCTGCTTCTTTGGAGAAATAGCTTAGCGGGATGAATAACGGGAAATAGCAATTTTCATGGCCAGATGCCTTGATCCGCTGATCCAGCAAAAATTGTACCCGTTCCCAGATACCATAGCCCCATGGTCGCATAATCATGCTACCGCGCACCCCGGATTCTTCGGCTAGATCAGCCTCGGCAATGAGCTGTTGATACCAGGCTGAAAAGTCAGCTTCTCGGGTTACGGATAAAGCGTTTTTCTTCACGTATTATGTTCCTGTCGGAAAGAATTATCGGATTTCAAGGGAGGCTTTTCGGCGCAAAGTCAATCGTCAAGCTTGTCTATTTTTGATTGTATATCGGCAAGCTGCTTTTTGAGCTCCCTGATTTCAATATCTTTGGCTGATATTTCTTCGTCATGTGCCTTGTCATCAGGCGTTTCTTTTCCGCTTAGACCCAATGGGTTGAGCGCTTTTTCAACGACGCTGCCTATTGGACTGGATTTCAGGGCATTTTCAATCGTTTCCTGAAACTGTTTTTGATTTTTAACTGCCATCTGGCCCAGAGGATTTTTATTTAACGCCCCCTCAACCGCTTCTTGAAACTGCTTCTGATTCTTGCGGAAATTGTCCATGGATGCCTCAAGATAAGACGGCATAAGCGACTGCATACTATTGCCATACATGGAAATTAACTGACGCAGGAAATTAACAGGCAGCATATTTTGGCCGCTGCTTTCTTCATCCACAATAATCTGCGTGAGAACATTATGGGTAATGTCATCACCAGATTTGGCATCAATGACGATAAAGTCCACATCGCTCCGCGTCATTTCAGCTAGAAAATCAAGCGTTATATAATTTGATGTTTGTGTGTTGTAGAGTCGTCGATTGGCATATTTTTTTATAATGATCGGTCCATCCGTATCATTTTTATTTGTCTTGGCCATATTGCCTCCTGCAAACATAACCGCATGATTATTTAATTTTTTTTGCGATATGTTTTCTAATGTTCCCGTTATGCCTGGACATTAGACAAAATTGTGCACCGCCGCAACTCATGCTGCGACAATGGTCTTTTATATTGGTGAACCGATGTAATGCAGGTGATTCCATTATGTGCAACTGCGATATGGCATCCGCACATTTTACAGCCAATGACGGGCAAAACGATTGCCGAGTCCGGTTATCAATTCATATTGTGAAAGCCCGGAATGCATTGATGCAAGCGGAAGGTCATATTGCGCGGTTACCCAGTCGGATTCTTTAAGCTGTGGAGCAGCAGTCAGATCAACCGCAATCAAATCCATTGATACCTGACCCAGAACGGGCAGCTCTTGCTGCTCGTAGGTAAATACGCCCTGATTAGAAAAACCGCGTAAATATCCGTCAGCATAGCCCATCGCTATTATCGCAACCGGATGATCCCGCTCGGCAATATATCTGGCGTTATAGCCCAGCTTGTCACCTTGTTTCAACGTGCGAACCTGTAATATCTGGGCTTCGGGAAAGACCACCTGTTTGATGACGCCGGCAAGTTCGCTGCGTTGTCGTCCCCCGTAAAGGGACAGACCGGGGCGAGTGCAATCAAAATGATATTCAGACCCCAACAGTATGCCTGCGCTGTTACACAGGCTGATGCGCTTTCCTGATATACGTTTCAGAGTGCTTGAAAACTCGTTTAACTGATCCCGATTTTGCGGACCATCCTCGTCTGCAGAGGCAAGATGGCTCATCACAAGGTCAATATCCATCGCGGCCCAATCCACCATCGCCAGGTCGCCCGCATTGATTCCCAGCCGGTTCATCCCGCTGTTCAGCATGACATCGCAGGGCCGACCGGTTGGTATCCAGCGCTGTGTCTGTTCAATGCTGTTAAGGACCGGCTTCGCCGGAGATGTGCTGGCAAATGCCATGTCTTGCGCCCGGACACCGCTTAGCACCGAAAGGCGCGTGCCGGGTTCAATATAAGCGTTTAGTTCCTGTGCTTCCTGCCAATTGGCAACAAAAAAGTCATGACATCCAGCCGACTGCAGACGCTTGAAAACATCTATTGCACCCAGACCATAAGCATTGGCCTTTATGGCTGCTCCGGCATTGGCACGGCCACTTAATTCGTCCAGTTTCTGCCAGTTATTGACCAGCGCCTGACTATCCAGACGTAATCTTGCTGTTGGTGCAGGATCAAACATATTGCCACTCATCATGCAGCGATAGTCAGTTTATTCCGCTTCGTCGAGAGCCGCTTCCGGATCATTTGGCAATCCCCACCATGCAACCACCAGAGCCATAAGGACGATGCCCCAAGTATACCACAGCCCGGAGTAAGCTGCGCCGGTTTTGGCGATAATGAAACTTGCGATAAAGGGAAGAAAACCACCAAAATAACCTGTGCCAAAATGATAAGGTATCGACATAGAGCTATAGCGGATCTTAGCTGGAAACATCTCGGACAATAAAGCGGCAACCGGGCCGTATGTCATGCCCGCGAGCATCGAAAGACCCATTGAGGCTACGATAATCATAATAATATTGAAGGCCGGCGGGGTTATAGTGCCCAGTGGATAGCCTGATTTAGCAAGGGCTGTTCTCAGCAATTCTCCACGTTGGCCACTATCTGTCCATGAATATTCGGTCAAATCCTGTTTAACATCACCGATTTTCAGGCTTAGCTCATTCGCGGATACTAAGGTATAAGACACATGGTTTGCGGTCAGGTCAGACAGCAATTTACCGCAATTGCTCGCCTGGGTCTCTGCAAAAGGATTGAAATCGCATTGCGGACCGCTGACGGTGATTGGCGCGGCTGTTGATGCTTTGTCCAGCTCGGGATTTGCGAAGCTGCCGATCATCCAGAAAAGCGGGAATAGCATAAGCAGGGTGAGTATATAGCCAAAGATAATTGGTTTTTTTCGTCCAATCCGGTCCGATAATCGGCCAAATATAATGAAGAATATCAAGCCGAAGAAAGCCGCTATACCGACTAGAATCTCAGCCATTGTGCTTTCAATCCGCATCGGTCCTTTCAGAAACGCGAGGCCGGAGAACATTGCCGTATACCAGATAATCCCGCGGCGATACCGAATAGCGCGACAAAAATTCGTTTCTTGTTTCCGGGATAGGTAAAACTTTCGACAAAAGGATTTTTTGCCGTTTCACCCGCTTCTTTCATAGCGGCAAATACCGGACTTTCAGAAAGCTTCAAACGCATCCACAAAGATATACCCAGCAGAATGATCGACAGGATAAATGGTACACGCCAGCCCCAATCAATCCATAGCTCGTCGCTCATCAACGCTTTGCTGGACAAAACCACGATCAGGCTGAGCACAAAGCCACCCGCCACGCTGGCCTGAATAAAACTGGTATAGAAGCCGCGTTTTTCTTTAGGTGCATGTTCGGCAACATAAATGGCCGCGCCGCCATATTCGCCGCCAAGCGCCAATCCTTGAAGGACACGAAGTAAAATCACAATGATGGGAGCGGCAATGCCGATCGACGCAGCAGAGGGCGTAAGTCCAACCCCCGCAGTGGCAATACCCATCAGTGTGACGGTAACCAGAAATGTATATTTCCGGCCCAGCTTGTCACCGAGATAACCGAACAAAATAGCGCCCAGAGGACGAAAACCAAATCCTACGGCAAATCCGGCCCAAACCATCAGGATTTGCAATGTTTCATTGCCGCTCGGGAAGAATGCCTGACCAATAATCGCCGCCAGTGTCCCGTATATAAAAAAATCATACCATTCGAACACCGTGCCTGCGGAAGATGCCGCGATGACCAGTCGTATTTCTTTCTTGGTCGGCTCACGCATCGGGGCCGTGCCGGACAATGTGGCAACCTCACTCATTGCTTTCCCTCCCCTAAAGCAAACGGCCAGTCCGGCTGCACGCTATATTGGCTCTATGTTATTGGTTCTATATTATTCCAGCTCCAATATTACGGCATCAACAGCCAAGCTGTCTCCTTGCACAGCAGATACGGATTTCACAATCCCGTTTTTCTCTGCCCGCAGAATATTTTCCATCTTCATGGCTTCTACAACGGCCAGCGGTTGCCCTTCTTCGACCTTGTCACCCTCTTTCACATGAAGCGCAACAAGCAATCCCGGCATTGGGCAAAGCAGATATTTGGATAGATCCGGCGGGATCTTCTCGATCATATGCACGCTATGTTTTGCAATATGGCTAGGCAATACCTGAACCTTGTGCGTGGCGCCGTGGGTGTTGAGCGCAAAGCCATTAGCCGTTTTGGCGATTTTCACCGATAGCGGTTCATCACCAATATTGGCCAGTATCAGACTATCACCGGGAGCATAGGCCAAAGACAGATCCACATCCTGATCATCTACGATGATGCCATCTTCGGATACATAAACCTGCTGGATGCTGTCACCAATTTTGACTTGCCAGTCCGAGGGTGCTTCCAGACGCTGGCCCAGTTGATTATCAACGCGTCGTGCACGATCAGCATGGGCGGTCGCAGCAAATGCTGCAATGGCCGCAAGATTGCGGAGCAGCTCTTGTGAAGCGGGTGCGCCCTGAAAACCGTCGGGATATTCCTCGGCTATGAAATTGGTCGTGATGTTTCCAGCACGAAACCGCTCATGCTGCATCAGCGCCGAAAGAAAGTCGATATTATGGCCCGGTCCCTTAATCTCAAAGCGGTTCAGGGCATCAATCTGCCGGTCAATCGCCTCAATGCGCGTTTCACCATAAGTGATCAGCTTGGCAATCATCGGATCATAAAAGATCGAAACCTCGCCGCCTTCGGTAACGCCATCGTCTACGCGGATACCCTCTTCGGCTTCAGGCGGGTTATATTTAACCAAGCGGCCCGTTGACGGCAGGAAATTCCGGTAAGGATCTTCGGCATATACGCGGTTTTCGACTGCCCAGCCCGTCAAGGTTACTTCTTCCTGTGTCAAAGGCAATTTTTCGCCATAGGCAACACGGATCATCTGTTCGACCAGATCCAGACCTGTGATATATTCGGTCACAGGATGTTCGACTTGAAGCCGGGTGTTCATTTCAAGGAAATAGAAACTCTTGTCCGCACCAACGATCAGCTCGACAGTGCCCGCACTGTGATAGCCAACGGCCTTTGACAGGGCGACAGCCTGTTCGCCCATTTTTTTTCGCATTTCTTCATCCACAAAGGGGGACGGCGCTTCTTCGACAACCTTTTGATGGCGCCGCTGGATCGAACATTCGCGCTCACCGAGATAAATGACATTGCCATGCTTGTCGCCCAATATCTGGATTTCGATATGGCGGGGCTGTTCGATGAATTTCTCGATAAATACGCGGTCATCACCGAAACTTGCCAGACCTTCGCGTTTGGTTGCTTCAAAGCCCTCGCGCACATCCTGTTCCGACCAGGCAAGGCGCATACCTTTGCCGCCGCCGCCAGCGCTGGCTTTCATCATTACGGGATAGCCGATTTCCGTGGCGATACGGACAGCATGTTCGGTATCATCAATTTCACCAATATGACCGGGAACCACACTGACACCGGCTTTTTCAGCCAGTTTTTTGGACTCGATCTTGTCACCCATCGCCGCAATGGCATTGGGCGGTGGTCCGATAAATGCGATATTATTCTTGGCTAATTCTTCTGGAAAGCTGGTGCGTTCGGAAAGAAAACCATAGCCGGGGTGCACAGCTTCCGCGCCGGTTTCTTTACATGCTGCGATAATCTTGTCTGCGATCAGATAGGATTCTGCCGCTGGCGAAGGGCCAATATGTACGGCTTCATCAGCCATTTGAACATGGGGTGCCCGGGCATCGGCATCAGAATAAACCGCGACTGTTTTTATACCCATTTTTTGCGCGCTACGAATGATCCGGCAAGCAATTTCACCGCGATTAGCGATCAGAATTTTTTTAAACATGTTTACTCGGCTGCCTCTAATTGGTCTTTTAATTGATTTTCGAGTTGATCGTTTCTGGGGGGCTCAGCGGCCATCGGTGTCAGGCCCAGTTTTTCAAACATCGCCTGATCCGCGTCTTCACCCGCATTTCCTGTGGTCAACAATTTATCGCCTGTGAAAATGCTGTTAGCACCGGCCATAAAACAAAGCGCCTGTGTGCTTTCCGACATGGATTCCCGTCCGGCAGACAGGCGCACCATAGATGCTGGCATGGTAATACGCGCCACTGCAATCGTACGGACAAATTCAATATCATCAATTTTTGCAAGTGGTGTATCGGCAAGCATGTCACCAAGCACTGTGCCTTTTACCGGCACCAAGGCGTTAACGGGCACACTTTCAGGATGCTTGGGCAATGTGGCCAGTGCATGAATAAAGCCAACCCGGTCTTCGCGGGTTTCACCCATGCCGACAATCCCGCCGGAGCAGACGTTAATCCCGCTGCTGCGAACATTTTCAAGTGTTTCCAGGCGATCGTCAAATGTCCGGGTCGTGATGACCTTTTCATAATGCTCGGGCGAAGTATCTATATTGTGATTGTAATAATCCAATCCCGCTTCCGATAGCATTTCGGACTGTTCCTTGGTCAGCATGCCCAGCGTCATGCAGGTTTCCATGCCCATCTGGCGCACACCTTTAACCATTTCGATGATTGCGGGCATGTCCCGGTCTTTGGGATTGCGCCATGCCGCGCCCATGCAAAAGCGGGACGATCCCTGATCCTTTGCTTGTGCTGCTGTTTGAAGGACCGAGCGCACATCAAGGAGCTTTTCGGCTTTCAACCCACTTTCTGCGTGGACGGATTGGTTGCAATAGCCGCAATCCTCCGGACAGCCGCCAGTCTTGATTGACAGCAACGTCGAAAGCTGGACCTGCCCCGGTGTGTGATGCTGACGATGGATTGTGGCAGCTTGAAATAATAGCTCGTCAAAGGGCAGATTAAATAAATCCGCTATCTCTTCACGGGACCAATCTTGACGGACTTCATATTCATTCGCGGGTGCACCGGGTGTTTCATTCAAACTCATTCGGTGATTTCCTCGTTTTTGGGCGGCATATTATGGCCAAGCTGGCGCAAGATATCGGCGGCACATTCCACAATATTGCTTCCGGGTCCATAGATTCCGACCACTCCTGATTTGCGAAGAAATTCATAATCTTGTGGAGGAATAACCCCGCCAGCAAAAACCTTGATATCGCTGCGTCCTGCATCTTTCAGCAACTGGATCAATTCGGGAATCAGGGTTTTGTGCCCGGCAGCAAGGCTGGATGCACCAACAGCATCAACATTTTCCGACAAAGCCAGATCGCGCGTTTCAGCCGGTGTCTGGAACAGCGGCCCTGACACAACTTCAAAACCCATATCGGTAAATGCGCTTGATACGACATTGGCGCCGCGGTCGTGCCCGTCCTGCCCCATTTTAGCGACCAATATTTTGGGCTTGCGGCCAAGACGCTGAGATACGGAATCGACACCGTCAACTACCAGCGCATATTGCGGATCGCCTTCATAAGCTGCCCCGTAAATTCCCTTTACCGGGGTAGGTAGCGTTTCATAGCGACCAAAGGCATCTTCCATCGCATCGGAAATTTCACCAAGCGAAGCCCGTTTGCGCGCAGCATCTACGGCCAAAGCAAGCATGTTGCCATTGCCCTTTGCTCCTTCGGTGATGGCTTTCAAAGCGGCCTGACAAGCATCTTCATCCCGCTCTTTCCGCATTTTGTCCAGCCGGGCAATCTGGCCCTGCCGCACTTTTGCGTTATCAATGTCGAGCGTTTCAAGAGGATCTTCGTCTTCGCGGACATATTTATTCACGCCGACAATTACGTCTTCACCCCGGTCAACCCGTGCCTGACGCCCTGCGGCAGCTTCTTCGATCATGCCCTTGGGCCAGCCATCGGCTACGGCCTTGGCCATTCCGCCTTCGGAATCGACGCGTTCGATAATTTCCCAAGCCTTTTCGACCAATTCGTCGGTTAATGCTTCGATATAATAGCTGCCGCCCAGGGGGTCGACGACTTTTGTTATGCCTGCTTCTTCTTGCAAAACAATCTGTGTATTACGGGCGATGCGTGCGGAAAAATCCGTCGGCAAAGCAATAGCTTCATCCAGCGCGTTAGTATGGAGCGATTGGGTTCCGCCTAATGTGGCGGCCATGGCTTCAATCGTTGTGCGGATAACGTTATTATACGGATCCTGCTCGGTCAAAGACACACCCGAAGTCTGGCAATGGGTACGCAGCATTTTCGAGCGCTCGGATTTCGCCCCGAGGTTAGTCATAACGCGATGCCATAATGTGCGGGCCGCACGCAATTTGGCAACTTCCATGAAAAAGTTCATGCCAATGCCGAAGAAGAAGCTCAATCGTCCGGCAAAGGCATCAATATCAAGCCCTGTCGCCATGGCCTGTTTTGCATATTCGCGGCCATCGGCAATCGTAAAGGCCAATTCCTGCACAGCCGTCGCACCGGCTTCATGCATGTGATAGCCGCTGATCGAAATGCTGTTGAATTTCGGCATATGTTCCGACGTATAACCGATAATGTCGGAAATGATCCGCATGGATGGTGCGGGGGGATAGATATAGGTGTTTCGCACCATGAATTCTTTGAGAATATCATTCTGGATCGTGCCGGACAGTTGGTCCTGCGAAACGCCCTGCTCTTCCGCTGCAACGATATAAAAGGCCAGGCAGGGGATAACCGCACCGTTCATCGTCATGGAAACCGACATGCTATCGAGCGGAATCCCGTCGAACAGGATTTTCATATCCTCGATACTGTCAATCGCCACACCGGCTTTGCCGACATCACCGACAACGCGGGGGTGGTCACTGTCATACCCGCGGTGGGTGGCCAGATCGAATGCAACCGACAGGCCTTTCTGACCCGCTGCAAGATTCCGGCGATAGAAGGCGTTGGATTCCTCGGCTGTGGAAAAACCCGCATATTGCCGGATTGTCCAAGGACGTCCGGCATACATGCTGGCTTTCACTCCGCGCGTAAAAGGACCAAAGCCGGGAAGTCCCGGATCAATCCCTTTTTCGCTGGTATCAGCCGCCGTATACAGCGGTTTCACAGAAATACCTTCCGGTGTTTCCCATGTCAGGTCGCGCCCTTTGACCTCTTTATCAGCAAGCGCATTCCAATCTTCTATCGTCGGTTTATCAGTCATTATTCGCCCTTAAACTCGGCTTTCCGTTTCTTGAGGAAGGCTATCGCACCTTCGCGTGCATCATTGCTGTCGCCGGCAATCCGCTGTCCTTCTGCTTCGCCTAAGAGGGCCGAAGCATAGTCGCTTTCCAGTGCTGCTGCCAGATTACGGCGCATTACACCCAGAGCGACCGTTGGTCCACCCGCAAGCCGCATAGCCAGTGCGCGTGCTTCATCCATCAATGTAGCGTCATCAACGCATTTGTAGATCAGTCCCCAGTCAGCAGCTTTCTCACCGGAGATTTTCTCACCAAGCATCATCATTTCGGTGGCTCTGGCTTTGCCGACCAGACGCGCTAACATCCAGCTTGCCCCGCCGTCGGGCACCAGACCGATATTGACGAAAGCCTGAAGAAAATAGCCGGATTTTCCCGCAATGGCAAAATCACTCGCCAATGCAATAGAACAGCCGACACCGGCTGCTGCACCATTTACCGCGGTAACGGTCGGAATATCAAGCTTGGCAAGTTTTAGCATCAGCGGGTTATAATGCTGGTTAAGCGCGGCGTAGGACCCCTGCCCGCCTGACAGCGCACTCGCATCGCCCTTGGCCTGAAGGTCAGCACCTGCACAAAATGCACGACCTTCGCCGGTAATGAGAACCGCGCGCGCATCCCCCAGATGATCCAAAGCTAGATTTACATCATCGGCCATGTCCAACGAACACGCGTTAAGCCGGTCGGGCCGGTTGAGTGTAATTGTTGCTACCTGATCGGTAATGTCTAACTTGATATTCTCGAATTTCATTCGTTGCTACTCCGTTCATCCTCAGCCTGTCGAGATTTGGTTACTCGGCTCATACTCCGACAGATGCAGCATGAGCGATTGTTACGTTAAATAATGCGGTCAATGACCCTTGGGCGTTTCCATAATTTCGGTTAACATCCCGCCCATATCCTTGGGATGCACAAAAAAGATAAGTGTTCCGTGCGCGCCGATACGTGGTTCACCCAATACGCGCTTTCCCATCGCTTCAAACTCTGCTTTCGCTTCGTGGATATCGGGCACTTCAAAACAAACATGATGCTGTCCACCCAAGGGGTTTTTGGCCAGAAATCCATGGATCGGACTATCATCGCCCAGCGGCTCGATCAGTTCGATCTGCGTGCCCTCTGCACCAGCTGCACCGGGCGTATCGACAAAACAGACTTTTACGCCCTGCGCTGGCAAATCAAATGGATCGTGGATTTTCGTCGCTCCCATGACATCCCGCCAGTGTGTAATGCTGTCAGCTATGGAAGGGGTAACAACACCGATATGATTAAACCTGCCTAGTTTCATTGATCTGCTTTCCTATAGTTCCGATAGTGCCACTGGTTACTACGCCTCAATGCGCTGCACCATGTGGCATGAATTTATGGACAAGCGGCACGAGGACTGAGCCGATAACTATGCCCAAAACTCCGCACAATATTGCAAAAAAAGTCCAGTCCAAAAAGCCTGCCATCGATTCCGGCCCTATGGCCGCGATAGGCGCGGAAATAATCTCGATCAGATGTTCTGGGCCGTGCCATCCCAATTTTGCGACACTATGAACGAGCAAGCCTCCACCGACCCATGCCATGGCGAGAGTTCCGACAATTGATAGCGCAGAAAGCAGCTTGGGCATAAACGAGACCAGACCACGGCCAAAGGATTCAATAAGTCCGTCATTTTCCTTTGCGAGATGCAAGCCGATATCATCCATTTTGACGATTAGCGCAACCGTGCCATAAACCGCGACTGTGATAACAATGCCGATCAGGGCAAGTATTATAACCTGCTGCCACCAGACTTCCCCGGTGACTTCCGACAAGGCGATCGCCATAATCTCCGCTGACAGAATAAGGTCCGTGCGAATAGCTCCGGACACCATTTTGTCTTCACGCCCCTCACCATTATTGATGACAGGAGTGTCCTGTTTGGTCGTTTCATCAATGCGGAAGAGTTCTAGCACCTTTTCCGCGGCCTCGTAACACAGGAACAAACCGCCAAAAATCAATATGACAGGGATCAGAAAGGGTGCAAACTGGCCCAGCAAAACCGCAGCAGGGAGCAAAAATATCAGCTTGTTCCTGACCGAACCCGTGGCAATTTTTCCAATTATGGGTAGCTCGCGTGCAGGGCTGAATCCCGTGACATAACGTGGTGTCACTGCCGCATCGTCAATCACGACTCCAGCCGTTTTTGCTCCGGCGCGTGAAGCCGCAGCGCCAATATCGTCAACCGATGCGGCTGCGACTTTGGCAATCGCCGCCACGTCGTCCAAAAGAGCTACTAATCCAGTTGGCATTTTCTAAGTTCTACAACGGAATATTGTCATGCTTTTTCCACGGGTTTTCGAGCTGCTTGTTCCGCAGTTTCCGTAAACCCAAAGATACCCGCCGACGCGTTGCGTGCGGCATGATTACTTCGTCGATAAAGCCTTTTTGCGCCGCGACAAACGGATTGGCAAAACGGTCTTCATATTCCTTGGTCTGGATTGCAATCTCTTCCTCTGTCCGCCCACGGAAGATAATTTCCACCGCTCCTTTTGCGCCCATCACTGCAATTTCAGCGGTAGGCCATGCATAGTTCAGATCGCCGCGTAAGTGCTTGGATGCCATAACGTCATAAGCGCCGCCATAGGCTTTGCGGGTGATGATCGTAATTTTTGGAACGGTAGCTTCGGCATAGGCAAAGAGCAGCTTTGCGCCATGTTTGATAATGCCGTTATGTTCCTGTGACGTGCCGGGCAGAAATCCGGGAACATCGACCAGCGTCACAATCGGAATATTAAATGCATCACAATAGCGCACAAATCGCGCAGCTTTTTTGGAAGCGTTGATATCCAGACAACCCGCCAGAACCATGGGCTGGTTGGCCACAACCCCTATGGTCTGCCCTTCAATCCGTCCAAAACCACAAATAATATTGGCTGCATGAGCGGGCTGAATTTCAAAAAAATCGCCTTCATCAACCATTTTACGAATGACTTCGTGCATATCATAAGGTTGATTGGCATTGGCCGGAATCAAAGTATCAAGGCTATCCTCAAGACGGTCCCATGGATCAGCAGTTGGCCGTTCCGGTACTTCTTCACGGTTGCTAAGCGGCATATAGTCAATAAAATCACGCGCCGCTAACAACGCTTCAATGTCATTTTCGTAAGCCACATCGGCAACGCTGGTTTTGGTGGTATGGGTAACTGCGCCGCCCAGCTCTTCTTGCGTTACAATTTCGTTCGTCACGGTTTTGACCACATCCGGGCCGGTTACAAACATATAGCTACTATCCTTCACCATGAAGATGAAGTCCGTCATCGCCGGTGAATAGACCGCGCCGCCAGCACAAGGTCCCATGATAAGGCTAAGCTGCGGAATAACGCCGCTGGCCAGAACATTGCGCTGGAAAACATCCGCATAGCCGCCAAGCGAGGCCACACCCTCTTGAATCCGTGCGCCGCCGCTGTCGTTAATGCCGATAACAGGTGCGCCGACCTTCATTGCATTGTCCAGTATTTTGCAGATTTTTTCTGCATGACGCTCGGAAAGCGAACCACCGAAAACGGTAAAGTCCTGACTAAATACGAAAACCAGACGGCCATTGATCGTGCCGGAGCCGGTGACAACACCGTCACCAGGTATATGGGTTTCCGCCATTCCAAAATCGACACAGTTATGCTCGACATAGGTGTCTATCTCTTCGAACGATCCTTCGTCGAGTAATACTTCAATCCGCTCACGCGCTGTGAGCTTGCCTTTGGCATGCTGCGCGTCGATCCGCTTTTGTCCGCCGCCGAGATGAGCCTCTGCACGTTTGGCTTCAAGTTGCTCGATAATCGTCTGCATGTATCCCCCATGGGTGATTGGATATTGGTTAGGTTTCGAAGTCCTTTGCCAATGGAGCGGAGAAAGTGCAATCGTCAATAAAAATTAATTGCCTGATTAAGTTTATTTTGAAACCACTCCACAACTAACCTAAGTCGTAGCGTCACCGCTCCGCGATGTTATTCGAAGTCTATCCCGTCCGGACTTATGCGCCCGGACGGGATGAACCCTATTTCAACAGCACCAGTTCTTCCGCCATGCTGGGATGCAGGGCAATGGTATCATCAAACGCCTGTTTCGTCAGTCCGGCTTTAACCGCAACCGCAGCAGCTTGAAGAATCTCAGGAGCATCCGGACCAATCATATGCAAGCCCAGTATTTTCTCGCTAGTCACTTCGACGATCATTTTATAGAGGCTGCGCTCCGGTCGATCGGCAAATACATTACGCATTGCGCGAAAATCGGACGAATAGATTTTGACATCGCCATATTTTTTCCGTGCTTCGCTTTCGGTTAAACCAACCGAAGCAATCGGGGGTTGAGAGAATACAGCCGAGGGAATACAGTCATAATCTACTGTTTTAGGTGTGTCATTGAACACAGTTTCGGCAAATGCCTGCCCTTCACGGATTGCCACTGGCGTTAATTGCACCCGGTCCGTGACATCGCCAACCGCATAGATGCTATCAACATTGGTCCGGCTATATTCGTCCACCTTGATCGCGCCATAATCATTTGTTTCAACGCCAGCATTTTCAAGCCCAAGACCGTCGGTTTTCGGTCGACGGCCCGTGGCGGCAAGAACAACATCGGCACGGACAGGATTATCGCCGTTCATATAAACATCCAAAGCGCCATCGTCGCGTTTTTCAATCTTGTCGAAAGTGCAATTGAGTTTGATATTTATGCCCTTTGCCGTGGAAATCTGGATCAACCGATCTCTCAGGCTTTCGTCATAGCCGCGTAATATGACATCTGAACGATTAACGAGAGTAACATTACTGCCCAAGCCATTAAATATACCGGCAAATTCATTGGCTATATAGCCGCCGCCAGAAACAATGACTGTCTCCGGTAGATTTTCCAGATGGAACATATCGTTGGAAGTCAGCATATGTTCACTGCCAGGAAATTCGGCAACCGCCGGCCATGCGCCAACTGCAACCAATATATATTTTGCAGTGACTGTCTTTCCACTAGCCAGCTTTATTTCATGCGGGCCGACAATTTCAGCGCGCTCCAGTATAATTTCAACATCGTGGCTGTTCAGCGTATCTGTGTAAGCATTGTTTAGCCGGTCAACATCAGACAAAATATGATCGCGCAGCTTGATCCAGTCAAACTTCGGGTTTTCCCAAGTCCAGCCAAAATTCTTTCCGTCTTCCAGTTCTTCAGAGAAATGGGAGCCATAAACCAACAGTTTTTTGGGCACACAACCACGGATAACACAGGTTCCGCCAACACGATATTCTTCGGCAATTGCGACTTTCGCGCCATAGGAAGACGATACCCGTGCAGCTCTTACTCCGCCCGATCCAGCTCCAATGACAAACAGGTCATAATCATATTTCGACATGTATATTCCTCAATCACTCAGGCATGAAACGCCCGGTTTTTTAAAAGTTCGGTTGAAGGGTCCATTTCGGCTCCTCCCCCTTGCAACAGCGCGGTGGCCGTTTCTTTGCCCAACTCCACGCCAAATTGGTCAAAAGGGTTGATGCCCAAAAGCATCGCGTTGACGAAAGTCCGGTGCTCGTAAAAAGCGAGAAGCGCGCCCAGCTTCCGTCCGTCAAGATCATCTAATAATATAGTGACTGACGGTTTGTCTCCCGGATAATTTCGATTACCGTCATCGGATGGCTGACCTGTCATCAGCGCAGCCGCTTGGGCAAAGCAATTTAGTAAAAGGCCCCGGTGATGATCTTCACCCAATGAGTGTCCCGGTTCGATCACGGCGAGAAATTCAACCGGCATTATCCGGGTTCCCTGATGCAGAAGCTGAAACACAGCGTGTTGGGCATCGGTCCCGGTTCCGCCCCATATAACCGGGCTACTGTGCCGGTTTAACGGCTTTCCGTCCACCAGAACCGATTTGCCGTTACTTTCCATTTCCAGTTGTTGCACATATTTGGGCAATAAGCGCAGCCGCTCGTCATAGGCAAATATCGCGCGTGCTTCACATCCGCGGGCCTGATTATAATATTGGTCGCAAAATGCGGCTATAACCGGAATATTCTGATCAAATGAAGCGGATTGGAAATGCTGGTCCATTTCTGCAGCTCCGGCTAACAGATCGTCAAAAACATCGATGCCAAGGGTTAGAGCCGCGCTAAAACCAATGGATGACCATAAAGAATATCGCCCGCCAATAGTTTCTGAAAAAGGCAGAATACGGGTTTCATCAATGCCCCATTCCAGCGCTTTTTCCGGCATGGCGGTCAACGCCACGATTTTGCCAAACGGATCGGAAACCCCCTGTTCGCGCATCCAGTCTATCACCGAATGTGCGTTAAGAAATGTCTCGGCAGTCGTGAAACTTTTGGATGCAATAACTATCAGGGTTTTATGTGCATCAAACCGCTCTAAAACCGGCTCCAATGCACAACCGTCAATATTTGAGATGACCGCCGTTTGATATTCCTCATCGCCAATTTTCAACGCCTCCAGCAACAGTTCAGGCCCCAATGCCGATCCGCCTATGCCAAGATGGATAATATATTCAATTTCACCCAGCGCCCCTGCATCAATGGCCTGGATCAAAGCCTGCATGCGGATTCTCAACATATTGGCATGTTCAACGCTTGACTGTGCGCCCATGCCCCTTTCAGCAGTATGTTCCGCAGGGCGATTCTCGCTGGAATTGACAATAGCACCAGTGGTGAGCGCCATTATCTGGCCAGCCAGATCCTGATGCTCAGCCAGACGAAGGAATTTTTCCAGCAAGACATTTTCCATATGGGTTTTAGAAAAGTCGAAATATATTCCGGATTGTTCAAAACCTAATTGTTTTGTCCGATCGTCATTGGCATCAAATAACGCTCTTATGGGCGTTTCAATATGGGTTTCTATCGCATTCCAGTGATCCAAAGCTGGTTTCTTTCCTGTAATATATATGATTGATACACGGCCTGTTTCGATTATTGCTCTATCCTGCGTGTATCGGGCGAACAAGGCTGAATTATTGGATTTTACCGAAACATACTGTCTCTTGACCGCGCGGACCAATATAAGCAAAGGGGCGCGATGAAAGATAATAGCCCAAAGCGGTCCGAAACCGCTGATTTCATGATATTCCTCGTAAAATTGGCGTTTTTTGTCATTATTTTACGCAGCTTCATTATGTCACCGTTCAATATTCCCTCGGAATCCATGCAGCCGCGGCTGATGGTTGGTGATTATCTGCTCGTAGCAAAATGGCCCTATGGCTATTCCAAATATAGCATGCCGTTCAGTGTTCCGGTCATTCCCGGAAGGATTTTAGCCAATGAGCCGGAGCGCGGCGATGTGGTTGTGTTCAAAGCGCCGCCCAGTGCGAAAGATGACTATATCAAGCGGGTTATTGGCTTGCCCGGCGATATTATAAAAATCACCAACGGCGTTGTATTTCTTAACGGTACTGCCATTGAACGCAAAAAGATTGAAGATTATACACATCGGGTTTCGCCCAACAGCCCCTGTTATGCCGATTATTTTGAAACAACGAACAAAGATGGTGAACGGATTTGCCGCTATCCCCAGTTTGAAGAAACCCTGCCCAATGGTAGAAGTTACAAAGTATTGGACGTGAATGAAGCGTCTGAAGGTGATAATACCCAAAGTTATGTTGTACCGGACGGACATTTGTTCATGATGGGCGATAACCGGGACCGCAGTGCAGACAGCCGCTTCCCGGCAGAAGACGGAAAAGCAATTGGTATGGTGCCACAGGAAAATCTGGTAGGCCGTGCGCTGGTGTCCGTATTCTCGACTGACGGTTCCGCGGAGTGGATCAAGCCATGGACATGGTTTAGCGCAACGCGATGGAACCGGATTGGAGAGAGTTTTGATTAAGACGGAATTTCTTGACTGGTTAACCGAGCTGACCGGACGAAAGCCCGAGAATGAAACATTATATATCCGCGCCTTTACCCATGGCAGTTTTGGCGACGGCGATTATCAACGGCTTGAGTTTTTAGGCGACCGTGTTCTGGGATTCACCATTGCGGCGCATCTTTATGATCAGTTTCCCGATGAGCCGGAAGGTATTTTGTCCCAGCGGCTGAACAGTCTGGTATCTGGCAAGGTTTGCGCGGAAATTGCCCGCGCTATAGGTGTTTCCAACCATTTGCGTCTTGGCAAACAGGCACGGGATGACGGAGCGCGCCAAAGCACAAAGGTGCTGGGCGATGTGATGGAATCGTTAATAGGGGCGGTTTACCTTGATCTCGGGATGGAAACGGCCAAGCAATTTATCTTGAAGCACTGGAGTGACCGCATCTCAGGTATGGCGCAGGATATTCGCCACCCCAAATCCGCGCTACAAGAATGGGCCGCTTCCCATAACCGCAAGATGCCGGTTTACGAACTGGTTGAAAAAAACGGTCCGGACCATGATTTGCGTTTTACGATCAAGGTTGCTGTTAGTCAGGTAGGCGAAGTCGAAGCCACCGCATCCTCCATACGGACGGCCGAGACAACAGCCGCGAAACTTTTTCTGGAAAAATTCACATGACAGATAAACATGCCCTCCCAAAATGCGGCGTAGTGGCGTTAATCGGCGCGCCCAATGCCGGGAAATCCACGCTGATCAACGCCTTGGTCGGTCAGAAAGTCGCCATCACCAGTTCAAAACCGCAAACAACGCGCACGCGGTTGCTTGGCATTGCGATCGAGGATGATGTGCAGCTTTTGCTGGTCGATACGCCCGGTATTTTTGAACCGCGCCGCCGGCTTGACCGGGCGATGGTTTCCGCCGCATGGGACGGCGCGGAAGACGCTGACGTTATCGTTTTTCTTGTTGATGCGCGCGCCGGACTTGGCCCCAAAGTCACATCCATCATCGAACGTGTGAAGCATCGTGAAGAAAAAATCATCCTCGTACTGAACAAGGTCGATATCGCGGCAAAGGATAAATTGCTAAACCATGCGGCCAAGCTGAATGATTTGTCGGCTTTCGACGAAACATTTTTTATCAGCGCCAAAACGGGTGACGGACTGGAAGAATTAAAGGCTTATCTGGTCGGCGCTATGCCGGAAGGACCATGGCATTTCCCCGAAGATCAGGTTTCCGACGCCAGCGAACGCATATTGGCCGCAGAAATCACTCGCGAACAAGTGTTTCGTCAGCTCCACGCCGAACTGCCTTATGCAACCGCGATTGCGATGGAACAATATAAGGAGCGCCCCGACGGGTCGATCGAAATCCATCAACAGATATTGGTCGAGAAATCCAGCCAGCGCGCCATCATCCTTGGCAAAGGCGGGCACCAGATTAAAGACATAGGCGCAAAGGCCCGCGCGGAATTATCCCGGATATTGGGCAAGACAGTCCATCTCTATCTCCACGTTAAAGTCAGCGCGAATTGGGATGAAGACAAAAGCCTGTATCAGGACATGGGACTGGATTGGGTTAAATAGGGGGCGCCCTCCCCCTCACGGGGGAGAGCGATACATCTTACTCCGCTTCTTTGCTGGCAGTCACTTTTTTGGTCGCAGCTTTCTTTGCCGCCGGTTTTTTTGCAGCAGGTTTCTTAGTAGCGGTTTTCTTTGCTGCCGGCTTCTTCTTGGCAGCAGGTTTTTTCTTCGGAGCAGCCTTTTTCTTGCGCTTCTTGGCCGGACCCTTAGCGGCGCGATCATCAATCAACTGCGCTGCTTCTTCCAGAGTCAGCTCATCCTTATCTACCGTTTTGGGCAAGGACGCATTGGTTATGCCGTCGGTAACATAAGGCCCGTAGCGGCCATCCATCAGCTTGATCTCTTCATCGGTCCGAGGATGTTTGCCCAAGATTTTCAGGGGTTCAGCACTTTTGCGTCCGCCTTTGCCATTTTTGGCAGCGTCAGCGAGTTTCGCAACAGCCGCGTTCATACCAATTTCAAAGACTTCCATGGTATTTTCGAGGCTTGCGGATTTTCCGTCATGACTCAAATAGGGACCATAACGACCAATTTGTGCAGTGACTTCCTTACCCGTTTCCGGATGTTTTCCGACTTCACGGGGAAGAGAGAGCAGTTTCAAAGCCCATTCCAGACCAAATTCTTCCTTAGGGACATCTTTGGGAATGGAGGATCTTTTGGCTTCCTTGCCCTCGCCGCGCTGGACATAGGGGCCAAAGCGGCCAACCATTTTCGTGACCTTTTCATCCGTATCCGGATCGATGCCCAAGTCTTCCGGGCCTTCATCCGCATCGGCATTAGCGCCGCCGCCTTGGGCAAAGCGGCGGGTAAACTTACATTCGGGATAGTTGGAACAGGCCACAAAGGCACCAAAACGTCCACCACGCAGGGCCAGCTTTCCTTCATTACAACGTGGGCAAAGACGCGGGTCGCTTCCGTCTTCTTTTTCCGGGAAGAGATAATCTTTGAGGAAAGTATCCAGTTCCGCGGTTACTTCGGACGGCAAACGCTCCATGACTTCGGCTGTTTTGGGTTTGAAATCCTGCCAGAATGCTTTGAGCACCTTTTGCCATTGCGCGCGGCCATCACTGACATCATCCAGCTCTTCTTCAAGACCGGCCGTATAATCATAGGCGACATATCGTTCAAAAAATCTTTCGAGAAACCCTATTAAAAGCCGCCCACTTTCCTCTGCAAAGAAACGGTTTCCTTCGGTCCGTACATAGGCACGGTCCTTGAGGGTTTTAATGATCGACGCATAAGTCGATGGACGGCCAATGCCCAGTTCTTCCATTTTTTTAACCAGACTGGCTTCACTGTAGCGGGGTGGCGGCTGTGTGAAATGCTGGTTAGCTTCGACCGATTTTTTCGCCGGGCTGTCGCCTTTCGACATTGCCGGTAACAAGCCGCTGTCTTCGTCATTATTATCGTCACGGCCTTCTTCATAAAGCGCAAGAAAGCCGGGGAATTTAACAACCTGACCCGTTGCCCGAAGGCCGGTTTGGCCCGTGCCGTCGCGCATTTCAATTGTTGTCCGTTCCAGACGGGCCGCGGCCATTTGGCTGGCCATCGCACGCTTCAGGATCAAACTGTATAATTTGGCATGATCGCCGCTACCTGCGCTATCACGGGTAAAGCTGGTGGGCCGGATGGCTTCATGGGCTTCCTGTGCGTTTTTGGCTTTTGATTTATAGACTCGCGGCTTGTCCGGAACATAGCTGGCGTCATAGCGGTCGGAAATGGCTTTACGCGCTTCCGATATGGCGCTGTCGTCCATCTGGACCCCGTCGGTACGCATATAGGTGATCGCGCCATCTTCATAAAGCTGCTGTGCGATACGCATGGTGTGACTGGCTGAATAGCCTAGTTTACGAGCGGCTTCCTGTTGCAGGGTTGATGTGGTGAAGGGCGGTGGAGGATTGCGCGTTAGCGGTTTTGTCTCAACCGTTTCAATTGTGAACAGGCCGTTTTCAACCGCAGATTTGGCGGCCATAGCTGCTGCTTCATCTGGCAGGTCCATCTTGCCGAGCTTCTTGCCCTGATGAATGGTCAGACGCGCTTCAAATGATTGGCCGCCCTGCTCCATTTGCGCCGCTACAGACCAATATTCTTCCGGTTTGAATATTTCAATTTCATGCTCACGCTCGACGATCAGACGCAAGGACACGGATTGTACCCGGCCGGCCGATTTCGCGCCGGGCAATTTGCGCCACAACACCGGAGAAAGCGTAAATCCAACCAGATAATCCAGTGCGCGACGCGCACGATACGCGTCGATCAGGTTATCATCCAATGCGCGGGGATTGGCCATGGCCTGTGTCACCGCCGCCTTGGTAATCGCGTTAAACGTGACGCGATCCACCTCATCCGGCAGAGCTTTCTTCTTCCGCAACACTTCCTGTACATGCCAGCTAATCGCCTCCCCTTCGCGGTCAGGGTCAGTTGCGAGGATCAGGCGCGAGGCTTTTTTCGACAGATCGGTAATTGCCTTTAGCTGTTTGCTTTTGTCCGTATAGGGCTGCCACACCATGGCGAAACCATCATCAGGATCAACCGAGCCGTCTTTGGGAGGCAAGTCACGGATATGGCCATAAGAGGCCAAGACCTTGAAATCCGATCCCAGATATTTTTCGATTGTTTTCGCCTTGGCGGGTGACTCAACGATTACTAATTGCATATTTTCCGATTTTCATTTGTCTCACGTATACACGCGAGGCTGTGACACAGATGGGACATTCGTCAAGCACTTGATCGACGAAATTGCCATTTAGGCTAATTACAGGGGAATTCAACCGGCCAGCCTTGATCAACCGGTTAACCCTACGCGCGCTCCGGCGTGGCGGGATAGCTTGCCTGCCAGTTCCAACTCCAGCAACATCATTTGAACCGATGCGGCGGGCAATGCGGATTGCCGGACCAATTCGTCCACCGATACGGGCGTCATGCTTAATAAACCGGCTAAAGATTGCCGGGCAGAATCATCAATATTTATATCATTACCGGGCGGATTTTCCTTTAATTTTGGAGAGGCAGTTGGACTATCAAATAAATCATAAGGGATGTTTGCTCCCGCTGCACGGTCATCAAAATGCCCGATCAACTCAATGATATCATCGGCGGACTGGACGAGTATTGCGCCCTCACGGATCAATCCGTTGCATCCCCGTGAACGTGGATCAAGCGGAGAACCGGGGACGGCCATCACATGTCGTCCGGCTTCTGCGGCCAGACGAGCGGTGATCAGCGATCCGGATTTAGGAGCGGCCTCAACGACCACGGTGCCTTGCGAAAGGCCGGCGATAATCCGGTTGCGATAAGGGAAGTGGCGCGCTCTGGGTTCCGTTCCGGGTGGTTGTTCCGACAGTAACAGACCATCAGACGCTATTTTCTCTTGCAACTGCTGATTTTCTGGCGGGAAATATACATCTGTTCCGCCTGCGATAACGGCGATTGCAGAACGGTTTAGCGACCCTTGATGTGCTGCAGTATCAATGCCGCGCGCCAGACCGGAAACAACCGACACGCCTTCGCCGGCCAGCGCGTTGGCAATATCCCTTGCAAATCGGCAGGCAGCGGCAGAGGCATTACGCGCACCGACGATGGCGACCGTCGGGTGGCTGAGCAAAGAAAGATTGCCGCGATAAATTAACGCAGGCGGAGCGTTGCCAAGTTCCGCAAGGAGATACGGGTAATCCGGATCGTCCATAAACAGATATTTTGCGCCGAGCTTCTCGACTTTTTCAATTTCGCGCCACACCGTATCTGCATCGGATATCCGGGGTGCTCTGCCGCCCCCTCTCGCGGCGAGTTCGGGGAGCATGTCCAGCGCGTTTCCTGCTGAGCCATAGCGTCGAATAAGCTGAACATAGCTGACCGGGCCGATATTCGCGGATCGAATCAGCCTCAATCTGTCAAAATATTCTTTCATGATAGGTGCCGTTTAACGGTTATGGCCTGTGAAACGGGTGGATTCAGGCAGTGGAATGGCAATCAGGATGCGCCGACTTTGGGCTCTTCACCCGCCATCAGCCGCTCGATATTAGCGCGATGCTTCCAGATTACAAGTAACGCAAAACCGACGAACATCGGCGTGGACGAATAATCCCCCATGATGAGGGTCGTCAGTGGTACGGAAACCGCAGCCAACATTCCGGCAACCGACGAGAATCTGAAAATTGCTAGGACGATCAGCCATGTAATGGCAAAGACCAGCCCCAGAACAGGTGCCAGTGCGGTAACTATACCAAGCAGGGTCGCAACCCCTTTGCCCCCCGCAAACCTGAGCCAAACGGGATAAAGATGCCCAAGAAACGCGCCCATACCGGCTAGTACGGCCAGCCCGCTGTCAACTTTGGCGGCAATCAGAACTGCCACCGCGCCTTTGCCGACATCGAGCAATAACGTCAGTGCGGCTATAGCCTTGTTTCCGGTCCGCAGCACATTGGTCGCACCGATATTCCCTGAGCCCATTTTACGCAGATCACCACCGCCTGTAATCCGCGTAAGCAGTAAACCAAACGGAACTGACCCCAGCATATAGCCAAAAAATACTGCCAAAATTGGTTCAATCCAGATGGATTGCATTATATCAATTTCCTTATAAATCCACCGGAGAGCTATCTCTAACGCATCATTCGCGCAATGAAAATCCTAACAATCACCAACAGATAAACATACGGACAACAAAACAGTTGCAAACTAAATCAAGATAGTTGCTGAACGCGCCTTGCCAATTTAAGGGAGCAACCATGACAGGCGACCAAGTAGATACATCCGGCCCACTTCTATTCTTCGACACGGGGGTTGGAGGCCTGTCTATTTTGCGTGAGGCGCAAAAATTGCTGCCTGATGCTCCAATTGTCTATGCTGCTGATTATGCGGGCATGCCCTATGGTATGAAAACCGAAGAAGAACTTTCCACCCGCATCCCTTTGCTGCTGGGGCGGCTCGTCGAGAGGTATAAGCCGCAATTGGTTACAATGGCATGTAATACAGCCTCCACCATTGCGCTTGATGTTGTCCGGTCGGTTCTTGATATTCCGGTGGTCGGAACCGTTCCCGCAGTCAAGCCAGCGAGCCAGATAACGAAAACAGGTGTTATCGGTTTATTGGGAACCTCTGCTACGATCCGCCAGCCTTATGTAGACCGATTGGCTGATGAATTTGCTTCAGATAAAAAGCTGTTGCGTTTCGGTGCTCCTGATCTGGTTCATTCCGCGGAAGCCAAATTACGCGGTGAAATACCAGACCCCCAGGCTATACAGGCTGCGGTTGCGGGTTTAATCGAACAGGAGCATGGAGACGAGATTGATACCGTCATTCTGGCCTGCACCCACTTCCCTTTAGTGGAAGAGGAGTTGCAGAAATATTTCGTTCAGCCTGTTCAGTTTATTGATGGTTCACAGGGAATTGCGAGGCGGATTGCTTATCTTACCAAAGGAACCAAATGGCCGGAAACTAAGCATGATGGTGTTCTCGTAACAACCGGCGAGCTTGACCAAATGGCCCCATATTGTAAGAAACTTCATGAATTTGGTTTAAGAAAGCTAGAACTACTTTAGTATTGCCGCTTATTGCGAATGGTTCTCGCTGGAAATTCCGCAAAAACATCGTTATTGGCTATGCTGAAAATCGCTTGGTACAATTACGAAGTAACAGGAACGGGTATAAAGTGGACTACGATAAGGTTTTTTCTCAAGCGATCGATCGCTTGCATAGCGAAGGACGCTACCGAGTTTTTATTGATATTCTGCGTAATAAGGGAAACTTCCCTAATGCCCGCTGTTTTGCCCATCACAACGGGCCAAAGCCTGTCACAGTCTGGTGTTCCAATGATTATCTCGCCATGGGGCAGCATCCCGATGTCGTCACTGCAATGGAAGATGCTTTGCATGATGTCGGGGCCGGCTCTGGCGGCACACGCAATATTGGTGGCAACACCCATTATCATGTCCAACTTGAAAGTGAGCTTGCTGATCTGCACGGAAAATCCGGTGCACTTTTATTCACATCAGGCTATGTTTCCAACGAAGCAACCCTTTCGACGCTCACCAAAGTTTTGCCCGGCTGCATTATTTTTTCTGATGAACTGAACCATGCTTCCATGATTGCAGGCATTAAAAATAGTGGCTGCGAGAAGCGTATTTTCCGCCATAATGATCTGGAGCATCTTGAACAGCTTTTGGCTGCCGAAGATCCCGAAGCGCCAAAGCTGATCGCTTTTGAAAGCATTTATTCAATGGACGGTGATGTCGCGCCGCTGCATGCGATTTGTGATCTTGCCGATAAATATAATGCATTGACCTATTGCGATGAAGTCCATGCCGTGGGCATGTATGGCGAACGAGGAGGTGGTATTTCCGAACGTGACGGCGCGGCTAGCCGTATCACGATTATTGAAGGCACTCTGGCAAAGGCCATAGGCGTCATGGGTGGTTATATTACCGCAGATCAGAAAATCATCGACGTAATCCGTTCCTATGCCCCCGGCTTTATTTTTACGACCAGCCTGTCTCCCGTTCTTGTAGCCGGAGCCTTGGCAAGTGTCAGGCATCTTAAAAAATCCAGCGTGGAACGCGATGGCCAGCAGGCTGCTGCACAGTTCCTAAAAGATATGTTTTGCGAAGCGGGCTTACCCGTCATGGACACAACCACTCATATCGTTCCTTTGTTGGTGGGCGATCCTGTGAAAGCCAAAAAGATCAGTGATATTTTGCTTGCAGAATATGGAGTCTATGTGCAGCCGATAAACTATCCTACCGTTCCGCGCGGTTTGGAACGTTTGCGCTTTACTCCGGGACCAGTCCACACCAAGGAAATGATGGTCGATCTTACCAAGGCGCTGGTTGAAATCTGGAGCCGGATGGAATTGCAACTCGCTGCCTGATGCGGCTTCTGTAAGATAAATATCTGTCCTACATGGCACGGGCAATGCTAATGCTTTGTCCGGCTCTTTCTCAATCTCGAATATGGTTCGTTTTGTGCTGATCTCTTGGCATGAGATTATGTGTTTTTTCTCACGCAATCACCGTGTGAATTGTGTGAACTTTGGCAGGGAAAAAAGCATTCTTGGTGTGAACTTAGTGAACTTAGCTAGCGGTCGCCCATTATTTTGGCGAAATATTTACGATCAATATTTCCGCCTGAAAGTGTAAGAGCTGTGTGGTTCGTTACCGGCGCTTTGCCAGCTAATATGGCCGCGAGTGCAACTGCGCCACCGGGTTCTATGACCAGTCGTAATTGTTCATAAGCAATCCGCATTGCGTGATGAACTTCTGTTTCTGAGACAGTAACGCCTTTTGCCTGATGCTCTTTTAATATGTCAAAGGTCAGCGGTGAGACTAATAAGGTCTGCAAGGCATCACAATCGGTAGCAGGTGGATTATCGCGAACCGGAACAATCCGCCCGTTTTCCAGCGACCGTTTCATGTCATCCCAGCCCTCGGGTTCCACAACAGTAATATTGGCTTCCGGATTGGCCAGCGATATTCCAGAAGCCAGCCCGCCTCCCCCGCAACAAATGACGAGATGATCGGGTTCCGAACCGCTTTGGTCTATCATTTGCTGACGGATTTCGATGCCGGTGCTGCCCTGCCCTTCTATGACCCATGGATCAGCAAAACTGGGAACAAGGACCGCACCATTTTTACCAGCGACTTCCGTTGCTATCTCTTCGCGCGATTCCGTTAGCCTGTCATAGGTAATGACCTTAGCGCCCAGTTTTTTGGTGTTTTCCAGTTTTGCAGCCGGCGCATCGGCAGGCATGATGATTGTTGCTTTAATTCCCAATCGCTGAGCTGCCCAAGCCACACCCTGCGCATGATTACCGCTGGAGAAGGCTACGACGCCGCGATGTTTTTGATCTTCATCAAGATCAGTTAAACGGTGCCATCCACCGCGTATCTTGAAAGCACCAATAGGCTGAAGGCACTCTGCTTTGCACCAGACTGTCGTGCCCTCGATAATGAGCGGTAGTAAAGGAGTAGGGGGTAAAATAGCGGCAATTTTTTTGGCTGCGCGTTTGACACCTGCCATATCGGGTTTTCTGGCAGGGTCCAAAAGTAATTGCTCTGTCATGATGACCTCTTATATGCGAGTACAGGATTCCTCTAGCGAAATGAGAATATATTATGAGTAAAGTTTTGGTGATCGGTGCAGGTGGCGTCAGCTCTGTGGCAGTCCACAAGATGGCACAATTACTCGCCGCTAAGACGGGACCGTTTTCGGAAATTATGTTGGCCAGCCGCACAATTGCCAAATGTGATGCCATTGCAAAGTCCGTAAAAGAGCGAACTGCCGTGGAGATTCAAACGGCTCAAATTGATGCAGATGATGTAGCTGCTACGATGAAGTTGATCGACGAAGCAAAGCCTGATCTGGTCGTTAATCTGGCTCTCCCTTATCAGGACTTGCCGATAATGGATGCGTGCCTGGCAACCAAAACAGATTATCTGGATACCGCCAATTATGAACCGCGCGATGAAGCGAAATTCGAATATAAGTGGCAGTGGGACTATCATGACCGTTTTCGTGAAGCCGGTATCATGGCGTTGCTTGGTTCGGGCTTTGATCCCGGCGTTACGTCGGTGTTCACAACATGGCTAAAGAAGCATCACTTCGACCGCATTGACACGCTTGATATACTGGATTGCAATGGCGGTGATCATGGCCAGCATTTTGCGACGAATTTTAATCCAGAGATTAATATCCGCGAAGTTACTGCACCCGCCCGTCATTGGGAGAATGGAGCTTGGGTTGAAACGCCTGCGCTTTCCCACAAACAGACGTTTGATTTTGCCGAAGTAGGCGAGCGCAACATGTATCTTATGTATCATGAGGAAATTGAATCTTTGTCCAAGCATATCCCGGAAATTAACCGAATTCGATTCTGGATGACTTTTGGTGATGCTTATCTCACGCATCTTAAGGTGCTTGAAAATGTTGGCATGACTTCGATTGAACCGGTTGAATATGAAGGCCAGCAGATTGTCCCGCTCCAGTTCCTGAAAGCCGTTCTGCCGGAGCCGTCAAGCCTTGGCGAAACAACAAAAGGTAAAACTAATATCGGTGTGATCGCCACTGGTGAAAAAAATGGCTCACAGAAGACTCTGTATATCAAAAATATATGCAGTCATGAGGCGGCGTACGAAGAAACCGGAAACCAAGGCGTCAGCTATACTACCGGTGTTCCTGCAATGATCGGATCGGCGCTGATGCTCTCTGGTAAATGGTCAGGAAAAGGCGTGTTCAATATGGAAGAATTTGATCCTGATCCTTTCATGGAAATGCTGAACGAACATGGCCTGCCATGGACACTTGAGGAAATGGACGCGCCCCTGGCATTTTAAAATGGAGACGAAAGCAGGAGATCCCGGCGCATTCGCGCATTTTGATTTAGCCCGTGTGCCCTCCCCGGCTTTTGTTGTGGATGAGATGGCTGTCCGCCGGAATCTTGAGATTCTGGCAGATGTAAAAAAGCAATCAGGAGCAAAAATATTATTGGCGCTTAAAGCTTTTTCGATGTGGTCGCTGGCCCCTTTGATAGATCAATATCTTGATGGATGCTGCGCCTCGGGGCTTTGGGAGACAAAACTTGCTGACGAGCAGTTTAATGGTTTAATCAGCACCTATTCACCAGCTTATAAATCTGCTGATCTAATAGAAATTGTAGAACTTTCAGACCATGTAATCTTTAACAATCCAGCCCAGATTGACAGCTGGAAAAACCAAAATGACCAGAGGATCGATTTTACCAGCTGCGATATTGGTTTGCGTCTGAACCCTGAAATCGCTCTTGGAGAAACGCCAAAATATGATCCCAGCCAACCGCACAGCCGTTTAGGTTTCCCGCTTTCACAGGTAGAGTCTTCACATCTAGATGATATTTCCGGGATACATTTCCACAATCTTTGCGAGCAGAATTTTGATGCCTTAGAACAGACTTGGGAAAAAATTGAGCCAGTAATTGCTCCCTATTATGACCAGCTCGATTGGATCAATCTGGGCGGTGGCCATCATATAGTCAGAGATGATTATGATCGTGATGCTCTGGTGCGTTTTTTGCGTGAACTTAAAGCCAAGTCAAATTGCGAGATTTACCTTGAGCCTGGCGAAGCCGTTGCCCTTGATAGCGGAATATTGGTCGGTGAAATATTGGATCTATTTAACAACGGTATGTCGATAGGCATTACCGATATTTCCGCCACCTGCCATATGCCCGATGTTATCGAAGCTCCATATCGACCCGCGATGCTAGGTGAGCGCAGTGAAGGAAATGTTATACGTCTTGGCGGACCAAGTTGTCTGGCAGGTGATATTATCGGCGATTACCGACTATCCGATCAAGCACATATTGGCCAGCGGATAGCTTTTCTGGATCAGGCTCATTATTCGATGGTTAAGACCAATACATTTAACGGAGTCCCTTTGCCCTCTATATGGCTATGGAATAGTGACTCGGATGAATTGCGCTGTATAAAACAGTTTGGCTGGACCAGTTTTCGCGACCGTCTTGGCTGAAAACCGGCTTGAAACACTGCATTGCAGCAATGCTCGACGGTGGTTTTAAAATTATCGTTTATTGACACTTTACAGAATGAATATGCGGCCATATAGCCGCCCTCGCTGCCCCATGGCTGACCCCGAATCATCATGGCAAATCCGCAAGGCAGCTTGATTTTTCACAGAAATGTAGGGGTTCCCTTGATTTGCATAATTTTCATGATGCGAAGGAGTTAACCAAAACTCTTTGTCCCGAAATTCCAGTTCTGTTGAATCGCCCGCACGCTGCCAGGCGCGCTGCGCGTTACTTTGTCGAACAATTTTCAGGTAGGTCGCTTTACGCTGTAAAAGCAAACCCTTCGCCTGCGCTTTTGAAACTACTTTACAGTGAAGGCATTACGCATTTTGACGTTGCCTCGATAGAGGAGGTGCGTCTTGTTCGTAACATTTTACCAGCAGCTGTTCTGTGCTTCATGCATCCAATCAAATCTGAAGCTGTCATAAGTGAAGCTTATCATGAACACGGCGTACGTGTTTTCTCGCTTGATAGCATGGATGAGCTTGAGAAAATTGAACGTGCTACTGGTCACGCCGAAGATTTGACACTTTGTGTGCGGTTAAAGGTCGCATCGGAATTTTCGCAAATCAGCCTTGCATCCAAATTCGGCATTGATGTCGATGAGAGTACCGAGCTGTTAATGCGGACGCGTCAAACGGCTGAAATTATGGGTATCTGCTTCCATGTCGGTAGTCAGGCAATGACGCCGCTTGCTTATGTTCATGCGCTGGAGCGGGTACGTACCGCGATTGTAGAGGCCTCCGTCACGGTCGATATTGTGGATGTCGGTGGCGGGTTTCCATCCATATATCCAGATATGTCGCCTCCTTCGCTCAATCATTATTTCAGCGCAATCCATCGGACTTTTGAGGATTTGCCTATCAGCTACTCAGCAGAGCTTTGGTGCGAACCGGGCCGGGCCTTAGCGGCAGAGTATAATTCGCTGATAGTCAAAGTAGAGCAACGCCGCGGAAACGAACTGTATATCAATGACGGCGCATATGGTACTTTATTCGATGCAGCCCATATCGGATGGCGTTTTCCGGTACAATTGATTGGATCTGGTTCTGATCCGGCGACCACGGAATATAGCTTCTATGGTCCGACATGCGACGACATGGATCATATGGCCGGACCGTTCATATTACCGGAAAATGTAAAAACCGGCGATTACATTGAGATCGGCATGTTGGGTGCATATGGATCAGCGATGAGGACCAAATTTAACGGCTATGGATCAATTGACGATTATGATGTCAGCGATGAACCGATGGCTAGTGTATATGTCGGTGACAATCTTGATCGTACAGACCGGGAGAATGTTGTCTCCTTCCCCCGTGTTTGAGAATATCGTTTAATCAATTTGGGTTAAGTAGCATTTGACAATGCAGTATATGTAACGCAGTTTCTCTCGACCGGTTATTGGCTTGGGGAGGACGCTGTCATGGACACCGTTATATTGGCACCAGCCGCTTTGTTGGTGGTCTGGTCACTGATAATGCTTTTCTGGATGGCCGGAACACGTCTTCCGGCGGCAAAGAAAATGGGGATCGACATTTCCGCTAAACCCGGTGGTCGCGGACCTGATCTAGATCCGCAAATGCCCGACAAGGTCGCATGGAAATCCCATAATTACACCCACCTGATGGAGCAGCCTACCTTATTTTATGCGACGGTATTCATATTGGCCATCGCGGAAGCTGGCACAGGTATAAATCTTTGGCTGGCATGGGGCTATGTTGCCCTGCGTATCATTCACAGTATCTGGCAATCGACGGTTAATCTAGTGAATGTCCGTTTCCTGCTGTTTTTGGCATCAACTCTTTGTCTGCTCATCATAGCGCTTAACGCGCTTTTCACAACTTTAATCTGAACTACAGCTTTAATTACTCTTGGGGGAGAGAATTTAATGGAAAACAGTCCTATATTACAGCCTGTCGTAGCGCTTATCCTTTGGACCATGCTCATGTGGCTTTGGATGTATATTACTCGTATTCCGGCGATGAATAAAGCCAAAATTGATACAGGCAATTTGAAAGGTGGCACGGGAGGGATGCTTGACGGGTTGCTACCCGCAGAAGTCCAATGGAAGGCGCATAACTACAATCATTTGTTGACCGAGCCGACGCTATTTTACGCTGTTTCACTTGTTCTTGCGATGATCGGACAGGGTGACGGATTAAATTTGACGTTTGCATGGATTTATGTCGGTTTACGTGTTGTACACAGTCTGATTCAAGCGACTGTGAATAGAGTTATGTTTCGCTTCATGGTATTTGCGCTCTCCAGCTTATGTATAATTGTGTTGGCTGTCCAAGCTGCGATCGCGGTGTTCCGCTGACTTTTTATTTAGCGCTAAAGCGATGCTGTAATTGAGTAGCCTCTATCTAAACTCTAATTTTAATTAAAAATCAGGGGCTACTCTATTATTTTACTATGAGTTCGCACTCATGGAATGCTCTATTTCGCTCTAAGTTCACTAAATTCACACCAAGGAGTATTTATTTTCCGCCAATTTTTGTGATTTGCGGATTTTCCAACATGTTTTTCATCTACCTTCCGATAATAAAAAAACGAAAGAGCCGTGCCTATCATGAGCGCAGACATGTAGGAAAGCGCTTTATATTATTGGCTCCATGCACTTCATTCCCGCGTGAAGCTTGATACCAATTCAACATGGGTTGACCATAGAAATTGCCCGACCGGCCACACGGCATTGAGCTTATATCCAGCATCACATAATTGTTTCGCATCGCGGGCAAAGCTTGATGGATTACAGCTAATATAACAGATTTTGGGCACTTTGGATTGTGCGAGCTGAGCAATTTGATCGCGCGCACCGGCGCGGGGTGGATCCAAAATTACGGCACCAAAGCGATTTAATTCTTCGGGACTAAGTGGGCGTCTATACAAATCACGATGTTCCGGGAAAATCTGACGCCCCGACTGGTTAGCTGTCATTTTCAGGGTGCTAATGGCATCGCGTGAACCTTCCGCAGCATAGACTTTGCGATTATCTCCGAGCGCAAAAGTAAATGTACCCAGACCAGCGAAAAGATCCGCGATCATTCGGGTATCGCCAACAGTTTCCAACATTGCAGCGACAAGCGCATCTCTTCCTTCATATGTAGGTTGGAGAAAACTATTGTGCGGCAGGCCCACAGCCAGTCCGCCAAGCGTGACAGTTACCGGCTCTGGTTCCCACTGTGTTTCAGGGCCAAAACCATTATCAACAGACAGTCTGGCAAGTTTATTAGCTTTAGCAAAATCAGCTAACGCTTCCCGCTGTTGGAGATTTTCAGGTTCATAATTTTTGATAGATAGATCAACACCCTGATCCGCGAGGTTCATCTCGACATTCATATCATGTTTGCGCGTAGCGATTGACTTGAGGAATTTGCGTAGCGGTTCAATGACAGCAAAAAGTTCGGGGCGCATTATTTCGCATTGTTTCAGGTCGATAATCCTATGACTACCAGCGCCGCTGAAACCCAGTTTGAAACTTTTTCCCACCATCGCGGCACGCAGGCTTATACGAATGCGGCTTTTTGGCTTTGAAATTTGCGGTGGGTGCAGCGTGCCAGCGTGCAACCCCTGCCCTTCAAGAGCATAGGCAACGCGGTCAGTGACAAATTTCCCATAGCTTTCTGCATCTAAGTGCTGAAGAGAGCATCCCCCGCATTTCTTGAAATGTTGACAAGGAGGCTCAACATGGTGGGGGCCTTTAATCAGGCCACCTTCGGCGTTTAGTCGGTCAAGTGGCGCAGAAAATGCGACATGGCGGCCATCAGCAGTTACGCCGTCCCCTTTTGCCGCGACGCGCAAAATGATATTTGGATCGTTTTCAGTGTTCATAAGCACTCTTGTAGTGCTTTTGGGATATGATCAATCAGTATCTCGGGTGAAAAAGCCGGAGCAGCCAGTTTTCCAGCGCGGCTGTGAAGCCACTGCCCCTGGTTTGCAGCAAGATAAGGATTCTTATGGCCCGCAAAACGCGCAGCAATAATACCGGCCAGAACATCACCGGTTCCTGCGGTTGAGAGCCAGCTTGATGACGGGGGAACTAGCGTGACATCTCCCTTTGGGTTAGCGATTACGCTATCCGGTCCTTTATGGACAATAATTGCACCGCTCTTTGCAGCTAGTTGCACAGTCAGGTCAATTTTTGAACCTTGAGTGGCAGAGGAAACAGCCATGAATTCCCCGGCATGAGGCGTAATTATCACGGGATGGCTGTGATGTTTCAAGCGTTTGGCAGTATTTTTTTCCAGAATGATCAAGGCATCAGCATCGAGCAAAAGCGGTTTTTCACTATTTAAAACTATATTCAATATTTTAGACGCTTGCTCATCTCGACCAAGGCCGGGACCGATTAAAATGATATCAATGCGTTCATCTGATAATTGCTTGCGGAGTTGTTCCAGATCGCAATGATATTCCGTCACAATACTGTGATTAGGGGGCGAGAAGCCGGTTTGAGCAAAGATTTTTACATAGCCGGCACCAGATCGTTGAGCAGCCAAGGCAGCTAGTTTTGCTGCTCCTGGCATTGCACCTGCAATGACGGCGACCAGACCTCTTTTATATTTATGATTGGAATATGCGGGCGGGTTAATTGAAGGTTTTTCTAGTAACCGTATTTGTGAAACCGCGCTGACACCAATATCAACCCCCACCACATCCCCCATGAGTGCGCTAGCCGGATGTAGGAAATGTGCGGGCTTAAACGCCCCGAGCGCTATCGTCAGATCATAGGCGCAGACAGGATTAAGCAATGCGCCGGTATCGGTGGCTGCGCCACTGGGCAGATCAACCGCCACGCGTCGCTGTGCGCCATTGCAAAGCCTTTGATGATGATCCAGCAAATCGCCCGTAATGGGCCGGGTTAGGCCGGTTCCAAATAAACAGTCGACAAATTGCCGCATTGGTTTTGCGTCTTGCAGGTTAAGTGTTTCGCCTTTCCACAAAGATTTTGCATGTTTCGCGGCATCGGTTGTGGGGTTGCCACTCGCCGCAACGGCGACTTCTGTACCTTTTTCCAAAAGCGTTTGGGCAATAATATAGCCATCACCGCCATTATTTCCCGGACCGCAGAATATGAGTGTAGGATATTCGGGTGCAGAACGGGCAATATATTCCGCGGCTCCTGTGCCCGCTTTATCCATCAATTCTATGATTGAAATGCCATCATCTACAAGCATCTGTTCTGCTGCCTGCATCTCTTTAGTCGTCAGGATTTGCCCGTGATTGAGCATAAATACCTCTAACTTCTTGTATTAATTTCCAGCTTGAGACGCCGGTACCTCGTTATTAACAGCAGTCTCCATTCGGGCTGGCATAATATATTGGTCGGGCCCTACACTTACCAGTATCTTTTCATCCGCGACAATTTCAATCTTGGCTAACTCGGCTCCATCGGCAGCCTCTATTCCGCGACCATCTGTTAAAATCTTGAACCGGCGAAAGCCTCCGTCGGGATGATGGATGATAAGGGTCACTCCATTTTCTGTAGACAACCGCTCAGCTTGGCAACTATCGGAAAACTGGCTTTCACCATTGACCGCGCAGCGGATTTTACTGCCATCAAGCCCTTGGTTTATTGCATTTTCTGCTTCGGTATCGCTTTCCGATCCACATGCCGTGACCAATAATATAGCCGCAGAGATACTAGATATCCGCGTAAACATGCTTTTCCGCTTTGGCGCCAGGATGCGTTACAGCACCCTTATAGGCCGGACCGACATTTTGTGCATATCGCCAGAGCGCACCGGCTGCATAATCATTTTCATGCGGTTTGAACCGTTTGCGCCGCTCTTCCAGAGTTTTTTCATCCACCTCAAGGTCGATTACCCCTGTAACAGCATCAATATTTATCATATCGCCATCTTCAACCAAGCCGATTGGACCGCCATCGACCGCTTCGGGTCCGACATGACCGATGCAAAAACCGCGCGTCGCTCCTGAAAAACGGCCATCCGTAATAAGCGCTACTTTTTCGCCCATGCCTTGACCATATAGAGCCGCCGTTGTTGCCAGCATTTCGCGCATGCCCGGACCGCCTTTTGGCCCTTCGTTACGGATGACAATGACTGAGCCTTCCTTGATCTCACGCTTTTCTACAGCAGCGAAAGCATCTTCTTCGCATTCAAAAGTCTGGGCAGGACCGCGGAATTGCAGACGCGCCATGCCAGCGACTTTCACTATCGCTCCTTCGGGAGCCAAAGACCCTTTCAGACCGACAACCCCGCCCGTAGGCGTGATGGCATTGCTTACATCATAGATAACCTTCTGGTCGCTATTCCATGTGATCTCTTCAATATTTTCGCCCAGTGTTTTACCACTAACCGTCATGCAATCACCAAATAGCAGACCGTCATCCATCATGGTTTTCATGAGCATATACACGCCGCCGGCATCATGCATATCTTTGGCAACATATTTGCCGCCCGGTTTCAAATCGGCGAGATAAGGCGTTGTCTTAAACACTTCCGCAACGTCGAACAGATCAAAATCAATGCCCGCTTCGTTAGCCATTGCAGGCAGGTGAAGAGCAGCATTTGTTGATCCGCCAGTTGCAGCAACTACGCGCGCAGCATTAAAAAAAGCATCTCTGGTGCAAATATCGCGTGGCCGTAAATTACGTCCGATCAGGTCCATAATCTGACGTCCGGCGGCAACGGCCATGTCCTCGCGGGTTTCATAAGGCGCAGGTGCCATATTGCTGTTGGGTAGTGACAAACCAATTGCCTCGGCCACACAGGCCATTGTGTTAGCCGTAAATTGTCCACCACAAGCCCCATGACCCGGACAGGCCACTTTTTCCAGTTCGATCAACTCCTGAAGCGGGCAGTTACCTGCGCTATGTTGACCCACGGCTTCAAATACATCAACAACGGTCACATCCTCGTTATGGAAGCGGCCCGGCAGGATAGATCCGCCATAGACGAAGATCGAAGGAACATTGAGCCGTAGCATCGCCATCATCATGCCGGGCAGGCTTTTGTCGCAGCCGGCATAGCCGATCACCGCATCATAGCAATGACCACGCACACTCAGTTCTACTGAGTCGGCAATGACCTCACGCGATACAAGAGAGGATTTCATCCCCTGATGCCCCATGGCAATGCCGTCTGTAACAGTGATGGTGTTAAACCGTCGCGGGGTTCCGCCGCCTTCAATAACGCCTTGCCGGGCCATATCAGCCTGTGCATCAAGCAAAGTATTGCATGGCGCACTATCATTACCGGCAGAAGCAATCCCGACAAACGGTTTAGCAATATCTTCTTCGCTCATCCCCATGGCATAATAATAGCTACGTTGAGGCGCGCGTTCCGGGCCGACGCTGACATAGCGGCTTGGCAAGGTGGATTTATCGAATGTTCGGGTCATTTCATGGTCCTGCAAAAAAGTCAGTTATTGCCAAACGTCCTTCCAAAACTATGACGATCACGCAAGCCCTGTTCGTATCTTATCACACATTCGTATCAATAAATCGGCGAAATGGCGTTGACCGGTTTCATGGGTAATCAAATCTTGTCGTATTTCAATTTCCGTATAGGCTTGTCCGATATCCTCTGCTTGCCTCTTCATTGTGGCGTGAAGATCTTTGCCTGAATAGGGCTGCTGGTCGCCAACTACCAGTTGCTCATCTTTCAAAAAGTCCAGTGCCAAACGCGAAGCAATTTCATACTCATTGTAAAGAACTCCGATTTCCCAGGGCCGTTGTTCCACTGAACCGGATCGTAAATTGGGGGTAAAGCTGTGCAAGAAAAGAACCAGATCAGGGTTCATATCACGGATTAAAGACGCAACGCGGTTGTGATAGGGATGAAAATATTGGTTGAGCCGGGCTTCTCTATCCTCATCACTAATATCATTGCCGGTTATTTCCACACCATCGCTATGCTTGGGTATAGCAGCAGCTTCATCAGGATAGCGATTAAGGTCCACAACTAAACGAGAGACGGTCCCTAAAATAGATACACAATCTGATGTTTCAGACATATAGCGCGCAATATTAGCAACGCCGATATCATATGCGATATGTTCTTCCAGACATTCGGAAGGGATACCAAGATCAATATGCGACGGGACATGGTTTGAAGCATGATCCACTACGACCAATATGCCACCTTTTTGAACTATTCCTGAAATTTCAAATGGCTCAATCATTTTATTCCTCCGATCATAGTCCATATTTTCTCCAGTTTGCTGTTCATTGTGTCATTGGCGGAATGTGCTGCACCCAAACTTTCGTAAAGCGCGAAGCATGTCGCGCCTGATCCCGACATTCTGGCAACTACGGGATTTGTTTCATTCAGTCTCATTAGTATATCTCTGATAACGGGGGCATGACTTTCGGCGGGCAGTTGCAGATCGTTACGACCTGAAAGAGCCATCTCCATCGGAGTATTGCCCACAAGAGCACCGCGATCAATGCCGTCCCAATCACGGAAAACCGATGCTGTTGCTATTGGTATTAGTGGGTTAACCAATAGAGCGACATATTTCTTTAGTGCCGTGCTATCTAAATATCTAATGTCTTGGCCACTCCCCTTTCCCAAGCATGTCTGGCTATGGACACAAGCAGGAACATCAGCGCCAAGAGGAGCAGAAAGTTGTGCCAGTTCAGATATTGACAGATCGAATTTCCAAAACCGGTTAAGCAAACGGAGCGCCGCGGCTGCATCTGCGGACCCTCCGCCGATTCCGGATGCAATCGGCAGATGCTTCTCTAGAACGAGATTCGCATCCAGCTTTCTGTCGCTTTGTGATGCCAACAGATGCGCGGCATCCATAATTAGGTTATCGGTATCGCTCAATCCATTGGCAAAGGGGCCAGTTATTGAAAGATTGATCCCCTCACCCGGTTGCACCGACACAATGTCACCGTTGTCGAGAAACGCGAAAACCGTTTCAATGTCATGATAACCACTGATCAGCCGCTCACGAACATGAAGTGCAAGATTTATCTTTGCATAGGCGATTTCACTGTTGCCAGAATAGCTGTCTATTTGTGTCATTAAGGCGAAACAAGATTTGCACGAAGACCCAAGTCAATCTTGTCGGTCAAGCGTTCGGCACCAGTTATATCGGCAAATAATTTTGCAGATTTCCAAGCATAGCGAGCTTCATATTTGCGGCCTACTGCCCAATAAGCGTCTCCAAGATGCTCGTTAATCGTTGGGTCGTGGGGTTCTCCAGCACGCGCTAACTCCAGATAATCAACCGCTTTTTCATACTCGCCGGTGATATAATAGGCCCACCCCAGTGAATCCGTGATCGCTGGAGAGGATGGCCTAAGCTTATAGGCTTTGCGGATTGCAGCAATGGCTGCCTTGGTGTTTTCCCGGCGTTCCAACTGCGCGTAGCCAAGATAGTTTAATATACTGGCAGATTTCGGTAGCAAAGCATTAGCTTTTTTCAATGATTCAAGGCCTTTGGGCCAAAGCCCGGCCTGTTCCTGAGCACCGCCCAGCGCTAACCAATAGCTTGCAAGCACCCTGTCTGAAAGATTGCGCTTTTCAGCTAGAATAATAGCGTCTTCATAAGCTTTTGCAGCGGCTTTATTGTTACCGCTAACCTGAAACAATTGCCCGGATAAAGCCCTTAATTCTGGTATATCAGGGTGCAATGCGATGGTCTCTTCCATACGTTTATGACCAGCGGTATAGTTTTTGGTTTCTATATATCGTGCAATCTCCATGTTGATAGCTTGAAGCGCATAGATACTATTATCAGGTATTTTCTTCAGCTCGGCTATAGCTGCCGCGCTGTTTTTAATATTCCCATAAGCATCCGCCAGAACATGACGCCCATAGTCATTATCAGGAGAGATATTTGCTGCGGCTTGTGCAATTACGAGGCCGGAAAAATATGCTCGTTGAGCACCAAGATCCGCGGCAAGTCTTTGGAGCAGGAAAGCAGCCCCTGTCATTGCGTCGGCTTTTTGCGCTAATCCATGTGTGTTTCCGGCCTGAACCTCGCGGAACATTCTGGTCTCTGATCCGGTAACTTTATGTTGCAATATCTTTTGCGCCTGCTCCTCGTTTCCTATCGCTAGAAAATGACGGGCGATAAGAATACGCAACGGCGCCATTCGTGGTTCACGTCGATCAATCAATGCGTCAATCAACTGCATGACATCAGCTTCATAGCCGCCTGCCAAGGCATGTAATATCAACTGCTCTTGATGGTAATAAGCGCCATTCTTATCTTTGTTTGCCAGCGAGAGTTCCTTCACAGGGCTCTTCCCGCTAGCATTGGCGATCCAGGCGTTTAGCAAAGGTGTTAAAAAAGCCAGATGTTCCCGGGCTTTTAGTTCAAGCGAAGCCAGTTCCGCTGCCTTATAATCCTTACGTGCAAATGCGTCCGCAAATAGCAACAACGGCATTTCCGGATCAACGGCACCGCCTAATTCCAAAGCACGAACGGCTTTAAACGCCAGATGAAAATCTCCAGACTCAATAGCTTTTACGTAAGTTTTGCTAGCCAGAAGCAGGTTGTCAGGCTGCTTCTTCAATGTCTCTGCATAGATAACGGCTGCGTCCGCCGGTCGGCCATTTGATTCTGCCAACCTAGCTTCAACATATTTTTTTAGCATTTCAGCATCATCGCTGCGCTTCGCAAAGGCCGGGCTACCAAATAGAGTAGCCAATATGATGCTGCTTAAACCTATTTTACATATTGGGGTAATTCGGGCCTCCACCACCTTCTGGGACTACCCAATTAATATTCTGGGACGGATCCTTAATATCACAGGTTTTGCAATGAACACAGTTTTGCGCGTTAATCTGGAACTTCGGATTACCGGCTTCATCCTCAACGAATTCATAGACACCCGCAGGGCAATAGCGCTGCGAGGGACCAGCAAACTGGGGTAGGTTCACATCCACGGGTATTGAGGGATCTTTCAGTTGCAGGTGAACCGGCTGATCTTCCTCATGATTGGTATTGGACAGAAAAACAGATGACAGGCGGTCAAAGCTGATAACCCCGTCCGGTTTAGGATATTCAATCGGTGTGCAATGTTCTGCACGTTTCAAACGCGAATGATCCGGATGATGCTTCATCGTGAACGGCATTTTGATTTTGAAATTCTCTGCCCACATATTGATGCCGGCAATGATAGAACCAAGGAAATCACCATATTTCTCAACCGCTGGCAAAACATTGCGAACGACGCGCAATTCCTCACGTACCCAGCTATTTTCATAGGCTGTACCATAAGCTGTTAGCTCATCGTTTTCACGGTCTGCGATAATCGCCTCAAAAGCTGCTTCGGCCGCCATCATTCCTGTTTTCATCGCGGTGTGCGTACCCTTGATCCGCGGAACATTCACAAAACCAGCAGAGCAGCCAATTAACGCGCCGCCGGGGAAGAATAATTTGGGTACGGATTGAAAACCACCATCATTAATCGCGCGGGCACCATAAGAAACCCGCTTTCCGCCTTCCAATATCTTGCGGATTTCAGGATGTTGTTTCCAACGCTGCATTTCTTCAAACGGTGACAGATAAGGGTTTTCATAATTGAGCCAGGTGACAAAACCTACGGCAACCTGGTTATCGGCTTGATGATACAAAAAGCCGCCTCCGTTTGCGCCAGCAGTCAAGGGCCAGCCTTGACTATGGATAACGCGGCCCGGCGCATGTTTATCCGGATCAATATCCCATAGTTCTTTGACGCCTAGCCCGTAAACCTGTGGCTGGCTATCTGCATCCAAGGCAAACTTGTTTTTCAATATTTTGGTTAAATGCCCACGAACGCCTTCTGCAAAAAAAGTATATTTTGCATGAAGTTCCAGACCTGGCTGGTAATCAGCTTTGTGAGTGCCGTCACGAGCGACACCCATATCACCAGTGGCAACGCCTTTGACCGAACCATCATCATTATACAGAATCTCGGCTGCCGCGAAGCCCGGGAAGATTTCTACTCCCATATTTTCCGCACGCTCACCTAGCCAACGGCAGAGATTGCCAAGTGAACCTGTATAGGTTCCTTTATTTTGCATAAATCCGGGAAACATGATGTGAGGCAATGCATATTTTTTTCTTTTGGTCAGTACCCAGTGCTGATTGTCCGTCACAGGAACCGCCGCCATTGGGCAATCTTCTTCGCGCCAATTGGGGAGCAGTTCGTCCAAAGCCTTCGGGTCAACGACCGCACCGGACAAAATATGTGCGCCGATTTCAGAGCCTTTTTCAAGGATACAGACTGAAAGATCCTTACCCGCTTCATCCGCTAATTGCTTAAAGCGTATAGCCGCTGCTAGTCCTGCTGGGCCGCCGCCAACAATGACTATATCATAAGGCATGGATTCTCGTTCACTCATTGTATAATTCCCGTAATCGTCCTAATTAAACGTTTCAAATTCGCCCTGCCGCACATAACGACCTTTTGAACAGAAACATGCTTGCCCATCAATTGACCTATTCGTCAACTCATGACTCTATGCATAGATGACTTTAGCTACGCTTGAAAACCCCGAAAATACTCACTTTGAACAGATCACAAGTTTATATAACTGGTGGAGTCTGGCAGGCATTGATCTGCGATATGACAGCGCGCCAAGATCTCTTTTAACCGAAGTAGGCAAAGAGCCTGAAGCCAAGCTGTCGCAACCTGCTCTAGTGGACGCGAAGGCCGCTACGGAAAGCAAGCCTTCTTCTAAACCGGAATCCTCACTCCATATAAATGATAATCTGGATTTCCCTGCACAATATGCCGATTTTCTTGAATGGTTATCCATAAGTGAAAACTTGGTTGAAGCAGAATGGTCGCGACAATATGTATTGCCAGCGGGCGTGATAGAGCCAGAAATAATGATTATTACCGGAATGCCTGATCAGGAAGGCTTAGGGAGAGACTCATTATTTTCTGAAAAATGCTCTAAATTACTGACTAATATGCTTAGGGCCATGGGGTGCGATTCGAAGAAAATCTATTTGGCCTCCCTCTCCCTCGCGCGCTCCTATGATGGTCGTATTGATCCTCAATATAATTATGTACTTAAAGAGCGGATGCTCCATCTCATTAGATTGGTTCGCCCTGAAAAAATTATTTTCTTTGGTGAAACTCCATCACAAATATTTTTTGACCAGAATTTGCTCGCTGCTCGGAATAAATTACAATTTATTAACCAGTTTTCATACAAAACCGAAGCAATCACTACTTTTCATCCTCGGATATTGGTCGAAAGGCCTGAATTCAAAAGAGAGGTATGGAAAGATTTGCAATTGCTCTCGAGGGTCCCCAGCTTATGAAGAACCTGCATAGCTTAAAACAAAGACTGGTATTAACAGCTGGGATAATTACTTTGCCGTTATATCCAGCTATAGCTGAAGATAATGGAGCGATATTGTTCAATAGTTCCTCTATCGCTAAAGACATACCCTCCCAGATAAAACGTAGCCAATCAGAATATTATCGCGCTATTTTTCAAGCGATGAGGGATAATCAGTGGGAAACAGCAAGAGCTCTCATTGAAGAAGCTCCGGATGGACCGTTAAAACCGATCGCAAAGGCAGAGTTTTTCCTTGCCGCCAATTCGCCTCGGGCTGAATTGGGACCATTATTAATTTTAATCAATGAAGCGCCACATATTCCGCAGGCAGCTCAACTAAGTCGTCTTGCGAAGAAAAGAGGCGCGCAATTACTTCCTGATCTGCCGCAACGACGCAATCTCTCTTATGTTCCGGGATTACCCGTCCGGTCCAAACCCAATGCTATAAATTCAGATAGCATTGCGAATGCAATACGAAACCATATTATTGATTTTATCAAGAATGATAATCCACGCGAAGCAGAAGCATTGCTCTCGTCGTCTGCAAGAGAGTTATCATCTGATGCCCGCACTGAACTCGAACAGCGCGTGGCTTGGTCCTATTACATAGAAAATGACGATCAATCCGCTCGGCGTGTCGCACAAAAGGCTCAAAAAGGTAGTGGCTCCTGGGCTGCTCATGCCGATTGGGTAGTGGGGCTTGCCTCATGGAGATTGAGAGATTGCCAAACGGCCAGCGCCGCCTTTGACAAGGTTGGACGTCGAGCCGACAATCCTGACCTGCAAGCAGCCGGTCTCTACTGGAGCGCGCGTTCAGATATTGTTTGTGGGCAGCCACAGAACGCGCAAGGCAAGCTGCAAGCCGCAGCTAAGCGAAGCAGCGGTTTTTATGGTCTTCTTTCCGCACAGACCTTGGGTATGGATATGACTGTAACCAGAGTCAGGGATAGCTTTGCCAAAGATGATTGGAAAAACCTGCGTGATCATGACAATGTCAAAGCGGCCATTGCGCTAGTAGAAATCGGTGAAGAAGCACTTGCTGACAAAGTTTTACGTCATCAAGCGAGCATGGGGCATGACAATAATCACGGCGCTATGTTGAAACTTGCTCGTGACCTTAATTTGCCGCGGACGCAATTATGGCTTGCTCATAATGCACCGCGCGGGTTTAAGCCCGATTCACAGGCACTTTTTCCAGCGCCCAGTTGGAGACCTGATGGTGGGTGGCGCGTTGATCCAGCGTTAATCTATGCCCATGTTTTGCAGGAATCAGCATTCCGTAGTGAAGCAGTCAGCCCGGCTAATGCAATCGGCCTGATGCAGGTACTGCCTGGCACAGCATCCGATATTGCGCGCAAAAGGGGGCAGAGAATTGAAACGACTGCATTATTCAATCCTTCTACCAATCTCGAATATGGCCAGTCTTATCTGGAATATCTCAACGGTACATCAATTACAGAAGGTAAGCTGCCAAAAATTGCCGCTGCTTATAATGCCGGCCCGGGATCGGTTCAGCGCTGGAATACCGAAATCAGGGATAATAATGACCCGCTTCTTTATATGGAAAGTATTCCGTATGTCGAAACCCGTGGTTATGTCTCAATCATCATGCGAAATTACTGGAAGTATGAGCAACAAGCAGGCATCCGTTCTGAAAGCTTGGCAGCTCTAGCTCAGCATAAATGGCCAATATTCCCGAAGAAGCCGAGCAAAGATAAACTCTATTTTACGGCACGTTAGATAAAATATTATAACAGACACAGTAAATCCGGATGGGCCATTATAAGCCCATCCGGTTATGTTCATTAGTACCGGTAATGTTCAGGTTTGAAAGGACCTTCCGGTGTAACGCCAATATATTCGGCTTGTTCCTTCGACAATTTGGTTAGTTGTACACCTAGCTTGTGCAAGTGCAGTTCAGCCACTTTTTCATCAAGATGTTTAGGCAAAACATAAACGTCATTTTCATATTGTTCAGGCCGCAACCACAGTTCAATCTGTGCCATTACTTGATTGGTAAAGCTGGCTGACATGACAAAGCTGGGATGCCCGGTGGCACAGCCCAGATTGACCAGACGTCCCTGTGCAAGAATGATAAGTTTCTTGCCATCGGGAAATTCCACTTCATCAACCTGCGGCTTAATCTCGTTCCATTGCATGTTCTGTAATCCGGAAATCTGGATCTCGCTATCGAAGTGGCCAATATTACATACAATTGCGCGGTCTTTCATTGCACGCATATGGTCAACCGTAATGACATCTTTGTTACCTGTCGCTGTAACGAAAATATCGGCGCGTTTTGTCGCTTCTTCCATGGTGACAACTTCATAGCCTTCCATAGACGCTTGCAGCGCACAGATCGGATCAACTTCTGTCACGAGCACACGAGCACCGCCGTTGCGAAGTGAGTCAGCAGACCCTTTGCCAACATCACCAAAACCGGCGACACAGGCTACTTTGCCGGCCAACATTACGTCGGTCGCTCTGCGAATGGCATCGACTAACGATTCTTTACAGCCATAGAGATTGTCAAATTTGGATTTGGTAACACTGTCATTCACGTTAATCGCTGGAAATGGCAGTTTACCATTCTTGGCAAGGTCATAGAGCCGATGAACACCGGTGGTGGTTTCTTCTGATACACCTTTAATAGTTTCCACGGTTTTCGTCAGATATCCCGGGCGTTCGGCGAGAAAGCGTTTTAGCGTGGCAGCGAAAACCTTTTCTTCTTCATTGTCCGGCGTGAACAATTCTTCGCCTGCCTCAACCCGAGCGCCCCAAAGCGCAAACATGGTCGCGTCACCGCCGTCATCCAGGATCAGGTTACATGTTTCCTCTGGACCCCAGTCAAAAATACGTTGAACATAGTCCCAATATTCTTCGAGTGTTTCGCCTTTAATTGCGAATACTGGTGTACCGCCAGCCGCAATCGCAGCAGCTGCATGATCCTGAGTTGAATAAATATTACAAGAAGCCCACCGAACAGTCGCACCCAATGCCAGAAGCGTTTCGATCAATACCGCTGTTTGAATGGTCATGTGCAGCGATCCGGTAATCCTCGCGCCCTTCAAAGGCTGCTCCGCCCCGAACTCTTCACGCAAAGCCATCAGGCCTGGCATTTCTGTTTCGGCAATCTCGATTTCTTTGCGTCCGAAATCCGCCAGACCAATATCCTTGATGACGTAATCTTGCGTTCCGGTATCTGCTGTTGTGGCCACGTTCATTCTCCTTGAAAGACAAATTGCCGCATCGGAAATCCGGTGCGGCACTTATGTTATTTCTTAACAATATGCTGCTGTGGAAGCAAATATAAAGATCTCTTTATATTTGTTAGAAAGTTACTAACATGACCTATCGTCTATAATTATGGCATAGCCCTTTACGTTTCAGGCACTGCCAAACTGACCGGAGAGCATGTTTGGATCAATGCCCTGCGCTTGCCAGGCCATTTCCCATTTGTCCGGTGCATCGGTTTCATAGAGCCATTCGGGCTCACCTGAAAAAATTGACCAGCCATTTTGGGTTAATTCATATTCCAGTTGCCCTGCTCCCCAACCTGCATAGCCTAAAGCAGCAATCCATTTTTCCGGGCCGCGATTTTTCGCTATTGCTCCCAATATATCCAAGGAGCTACTCAATCCCCAACGATCACCGACCTGCAACGTATCGGAGAGATTGAAATCAAGGCTATGGAGAATGAACCCGCGATGCTCCTCCACCGGCCCGCCAATAAAGACATTGCGGTCTTCCAGAGACTGGGGAACGATATCAAATTGTTCCAATATACCATGAAAACTGATGTTGGGAGATGTCTCCCCGATATTAATACCCAATGCACCATGTTCATCATGGGAGCATATAGCAATGATAGAACGCGCGAAACGCGGGTCGGCCATGCCAGGTGTTGCAAGCAGGAACTGGCCAGAGAAATAGCGGGGACTGTCCATATCCTTATCTTAAACAACTTCTCGCCGCGTGCCCATGGTAAATTAGATAAATTGAGCATTATCATTCCATTGCTTGCAATTTCATAATGTCGTCACCACAAATGGATAGGATATGCAGACGATCTGCGAACCCGAACAAAGGAGCAATATGATGATCAGTAAAGGCGATAAAATACCCGAAGTAAATCTAGTCAAAGCGACGGAAAATGGCCCCGAAAAAATCAGCTCCTCTGAATATTTTGCGGGCAAGAAAGTGGCTTTATTCTCCGTTCCCGGTGCTTTTACACCGACTTGCTCGGCCAAACATTTGCCTGGTTTTGTGGAAAAAGCAGACGAATTAAAAGCCAATGGCGTCGATGAAATTGCCTGCACCGCAGTAAATGATGCGTTTGTTTTGGGTGCATGGAACAAGGAATCCGGTTCCGATGACATCACTATGCTAGCTGATGGCAATGGTGACTTTGCCAAGGCTTGTGGTCTGGAAATGGATGGCTCCGGCTTTGGTCTTGGCACACGCGGACAACGGTTCTCCATGATTGTTAATGATGGGGTGGTCGAAGAATTAAACGTCGAGGCACCCGGCGATTTTAAAGTGAGCACAGCAGATTATATGCTCGATCAGCTTTAAGACCGATCAAAAGACAAAAAACCGGCAGAGAAATTATCCTCTGCCGGTTTTTTAATATCTACCATCCGCAGGATTTGCCTTTATTCTCTTCTTTCAGCCAATCCATCAGCGGCTTGAAATAGCTGATCATCGCTGAGCCGTCCATTTCGCGCGTTCCGGTAAATTTTTCCAGAGCATCTGGCCAGGGTTTTGAAGCGCCAAGTTCCAGCATGGCATTCAGCTTGGCCCCCACTTCTTTGTTACCATAGAAAGAACAGCGGTGGAGCGGCCCTGTCCATCCCGCTTCATCACAGGCCGCTTTATAGAATTGGAATTGTAATATCCGCGCAAGAAAATAGCGCGAATAGGGTGTGTTGCCAGGGATATGATATTTCGCGCCCGGATCAAACGCATCGGCAGGCCGGTCAACTGGCGGTGTAATCCCCTGATATTCCAGCTTCAGGTCATGCCAGGCCTGTGTATATTCTGAAGGTTTGATATCGCCTGAAAATACCTGCCAGCGCCATTTATCAACCAACAAGCCAAAGGGAAGAAACGCCACTTTGTCCATCGCCTGACGTAGCAACAGACCAATATCCTTGTCCGAGCTGGGCACTTTGGCGGGATCGAGCAAATCAACCTGCACCAGATATTCCGGTGTGATCGACAGGGCTACCATATCGCCAATCGCTTCATGGAAACCGTCATTCGCGCCATCAAGATGCAAATAGCTCTGTTTGTTATAGGCGCGCTGGTAATAATTATGTCCCAGCTCATGATGGATCGTGGTGAAATCATCGCCGTTCACCTTGATACACATCTTGATGCGGATATCATCGACATTATCAATATCCCAAGCACTGGCATGGCACACGACTTCACGGTCCGCTGGCTTGGTAAATTGTGAGCGTTTCCAGAATGTGTCCGGCAACGGTTCAAAACCAAGAGAAGAGAAGAACCCCTCCCCCGCTTTGACCATTTTCATTGCGTCATAATTTTTGGCTTTTAACAGCTCGGTCGTATCAAAACCAATGTCCCCTGCCCCTTCCGGCGCAACAATATCATAGATGTTACCCCATTCCTGAGCCCACATATTGCCAAGCAGGTCAGCGCGGATCGGGCCGGTTTTGGCCTGAACCGTATCGCCATATTTTTCATTGAGTTTGTCACGCGTATAGCAATGCAGTTCGTCATAAAGCGGCTTCACCTGATTCCACAGCTTGTCGGTCAGCTTCGCAAAATCATCCGCGGGCATGTCATAACCGGATCGCCACATTGCGCCGACATCTGCAAAACCCAGTTCTTTGGCACCCTCGTTGGCGATTTCGACCATACGCGCATAATCGTCTTTCATTGGCGCGCCGACATTGGTGTGCCAACTTTCCCACATTTCGGACAGCTCATCCGGGTTACGGTTTGTCCCCATCGCGGCTTCTATGTCAGAGCCGTTTATTTCTTTGCCATTCAACGTCCCCTTGCCTTTGCCGTAAGCGGAGTTCAATTTGGTGGCGATGGTGTTCAGTTCCGTTGCCGCGCCCGCAGTCGTCGGAGCGGGAAGCACAATTCCGCCGCGCAGCTTATCAAGTTTGCGCGCCGTGACGGCGTCCAGCCCCTTAACATCTTTATATTTCGCCGCATCAATGGCCGCCTGCACCGCCATAGTCGTGCCTTCGGCACCGGCTTTGGCCGCCAGGACATCGGTATCATCGGTGATATAAGTAGAATTAATCCAGTAAATCCGCGATGCATCGACAGAATGTTCGAACATTTCCTTTTCGGTTTTGTCGACGAAATTTTTTGCATCTTCTGCTGTCGGATTGGCACTTTTTGCTTGAGTGTTTTCTTGAGCATAAGCCGGAGCGCTTAACGCAATCGCGGCGAGGGCAATGATCGAAGCGGCAGATTTCCCTGCTAATCTCGCTGATAATATCATATTCTATCCTCTGTAATTTGAAAATCTGGTATGGATTGAAACTTTATTTTACTACCGTCAAGCCCGTCTTTCCCGGCTTCTCCAAATCAAGGCAGCGATCATTCCGAGCGTTCCGACAATCAAGGCCAAGGATTTGGGCGGCATAACAAAGGCTGCAATAGACGCTAACCTATCGTCCCCCTGCTCTTGCAAGAGCTGTGTTATCTGACAGATGGTTTCGATGTAATCGAGCAAGCCGAACAGGAAATAGATCAGCACCAGTAAGAGACCGAGTTTTTTTAACGACGGTGAGTGGGCATCCTGCCACAAAAGACGTCCACCGATGATGCCGCCAATGGAATAAAGCCCGATAAACACCAGATCAGTGATCATCGACCATCTGGCTTGGCTCATCTGCCCTGCTGCGGCCCAGCTTTGCTGAATAGCATTGATACGTTCAGCCGAACCGGCTCGCTGATGATCCACTATTCCACCCGGTGCGATATCCGTGGCTAGCGAACCACTTGTAAACACCATGAAGATAAAGACTGCGAGACCTCCAAGCCAGAATATCCAGAAATTACGCCAGTTTATATATTTATGCATCGGCTTCCCCCTCCGTTCATAGTGATTATTTTTTAGCTATTTAGAAACTTCAAAATCTCTTGCCCCAGCTCAGGCTTTGTTACGCTGCTCATATGCGTGCCCGGAATGGCGACATGGTGGCCATTTGGTAACAGCTGCGCGAGGGCCTCCGGGTCGCCATTATCCCGGTCTTCCGATCCGCATAGAACAAGTGTCGGCGTTGTGATTATTTGTATGGCATCCGGCTCCATATCGGAAAATGTCTTGAGCAGATGGGCCGCTGCGACGACATCAATTTTCTGGCTTTTCATAAACTGGATAGCCATCCAATGGGGATCATCACGCTTGGCGGTGTCACGCAATTCTATGGCTTTGAGAAAAAATCCCTGACGCTGGTTCCAACCCGATAGTCCTTCCAGACCCATGCCCGCTAATATGGCTTTTCGCGGAGAGAGTTCGGTCAGCAATCTGGCGGTTGTTCGCGCACCAAGAGAAAAGCCGCCCAGATCATATTCGGGCAGATCGAGATGAGTAATCAGCGCATGAATGTCCTTTATCAACACATCTTTCGGATAAGCATCGGCTTCATGCGGCGCATCGCTTTGCCCATGGGCTCGCAGATCCGGCATGATGACGCGAAACCCCGCCTCGGCCAAAAGTGCGGCATGACCGAATTTTATCCAGTTGGTATACGCATTGGAAAACAGACCATGCAGCAAAATGACTGTAGGTTGCGTATCAGATGAAGAAGAAGCGGAAGCCAAGGGCTGAGCTGAATCTTGCCCCATTTCGTGAATTTTTAGCTTCACGCCGTCAAAAGACGGTAAATCCCAATTATTTGCTTCCATTATATAGTCCCTAAATCATTACGCATGCGGCAAGCTCGTCCGGCTAAGTTCACTAAGTTCACTAAGTTCACTAAGTTCACACCAATGAAGCACTATATTCTGCCATTTCCGAACAAAAATGTTGGAAAATTGGCTGGCAAAACAGGGATAGAGAAACCACAGGGCAAGACGATATCCATCGTGAGAGCGTAACGGCGCAATCCAAAGTAGGAAAGCCAATAATCTAGCGTTTCTCAAGACCCTCTTGCTTCATTCTCCACACAGCCAGATCAATGCGGTCCTGCCCGAAAAACGGCTCGCCTTCAAACACCAGTGTTGGAACGCCCCAATGACCAGAGGCTTCCAGCGCTTTTTGGTTGTCCGCTATTTCAGTGTCCAGTTCCTCCGCTTGTGTTTCTGCTTCGCTCTTAAGTTCTGTCAGGTCCAATCCGGCACGCGTCGCGGCCTGTGCCAGATGATCGCCCGTATGCCAGTCTTTTACTCCGCCCCAGATCAGGCGGGAAACTTCATCGGCAAACTCCAGCCCCTTGCCACGGCGCGAGGCAGCTTGTCCCATGCGGGTTAGCAAAAATATATGGGGTTGATCCTCGGCAATTTTACGCGTCGCAATATCCTGCACAATCGGGTCAGGATTGGGCGGGGCCAGCGGAATATCCATATATTGTGCGATCCGGAACATATCCTTGAACACATAGCCCAGCCAATTGGGGTGGTTTTTCTCGAAAAAATCCGGTTCCCGGATCGCCAGTGGATAGACAAATCGCTGATGGATCCGAAGATCATAGTCCCGTGTCAGCGCCACATATCGCCGCGTAGCTAGATAGCTATATGGAGAGCGGAAAGACCAATAAACGTCTGCTTCTAATGTCATATCTCCATCATGACACAATCTTCACCAGCCTTCCATATCAAAACCGATATCGGGCGAATCCCGCAAATACGATGTCTGGGCAAAACTAGTCATTGTATATAATAAACTATGTTATTAGTTAGCTGGCATGAGTGACAGTATCGGATTCCTGATCGGTGACATTTCGCGCCTGATCCGCCGGACGTTTGACAAACGTGCCAAGGCCATTGGTGTGACCCGGGCACAATGGCGGGTTCTTACCTGGCTGCAACGCCATGTCGGTATCAATCAGAGCACTTTGGCGGATATGCTGGAATTGGAGACCATGACAGTTTGCCGAATGGTTGACCGCCTACAATCCGCTGATCTGGTGGAGCGTCGCGCTGATGTTGATGACCGGCGGGCATGGCGGTTGTTTCTGACGCCTAAAGGCGTCGCGTTGACGGAGCAATTAACCCCTGTCGGGGAGCAATTATTGCAAGAAGCAATGATTGATCTGGCCGATACAGAGAAGGATCAGTTTTTGCATTTGCTGGAACGGGTTCGCAGCAACCTTCAATCCATTGATGATGCAGATTTGCAAGAGAAACGGACTAATCATGGCTGATAATCCCAACCCGAACATAGAAATACCGGAAAGTCACGACATCGCTAAGCCCCATGATGAAGCTGAACCTGAACTGGCCGATATATCGCTGGCCCGCCGGATTAGCCGATGGATATTAATGCTGTCGGTTCCGTTAATTCTGGTTGGTTTTGGCGTTTTTTACTGGATAAACAGCAGCCGCTATGCCTCCACCGATAATGCCTATGTTCAGCAGAATATAGTCTCTGTCTCTTCAGAAGTTGGCGGAAAGATTATCGAAGTGGGAGTGAGCGAGAACCAGCCGGTTGAGGCAGGTGATTTGCTATTTGCTATCGACCCGGAACCGTTTGAACTGGAAGTTGCCCAAAGCAGCGCCCGCATTGCCGCCGCGCAAGTGGAGGTGCAGAATCTTGAGACGGATTATCAGGTAAGCGGAGTAGATATTGAAGTGGCACGCAAGGACATTGCCTTTGCCCAGTCCAATTACCAACGTCAGGCCGCGCTAATGGAAAAAGGGTTTACCACGCGGGCGCGTCTGGATGCTGCTCAACATGAAGTTGATGTGGCACGGGCCAAATTGAAATCCGCTCAAGCCGATGTTCGGGCCGCAAGGGCGCGACTGTCGACCGGATCGGCTGTTCCGGGGAAAAATCCTGCAATTGCAAATGCACAGGCAGCCTATGAACAGGCGCGGCTTAATCTTTCCCGCACGCGGGTTGTGGCACCTATTTCCGGGCGAGTTGCCCAATCGACGCGGCTACAAACCGGTCAGATGATGGTTGCCGGATTGCCCGCAGTGTCCATTGTCGATGATCAGAATAGCTGGATAGAGGCTAATTTCAAGGAAACCGATCTTGCCAGAATGGCAGTGGGGCAAAAGGCGACTATTAGCTTTGATGCTTATCCGGAATTGGAACTATATGGCCGGGTCGAGAGCATCGGCGCGGGGACCGGATCGGAATTTTCTGTGCTGCCTGCCCAGAATGCCAACGGCAATTGGGTTAAAGTGACCCAGCGTGTGCCAGTGCGGATTAAAATTCTGGACAAATCACCGCGTCAGTTAATTGCCGGGATTTCTGCTGAAGTGACTGTTGATCTGCGTACCGGTAAACAGTGACTTCCAACGATCCCAATGTAGCGGCCTTGCCGGTTAATAACCGTTTGTTACTGACGATAGCGGCCATGCTGGGCAATATCATGCAGATATTGGATTCCACTATCGCCAATGTGGCTTTGCCTCATATGCAGGCCGGATTGGGTGCCACGCTTGATACGGTGACATGGGTATTGACCAGCTATATTCTTGCCACCGCTATTGCCATTCCGATTACCGGATGGATTTCCGACAGAATTGGCTCACGTAAACTTTTTCTGCTTTCGATTGCGGGTTTCACTGCATCTTCCTTGTTATGTGCCACGGCTACCAATATTGAAATGCTAGTAATATTCCGGGTCATTCAGGGGTTGTCCGGCGCGTTCATCATGCCGTTGTCACAAACAGTCATGCTGGACATCAACCCACCCAAAGACCATCCCAAAGCCATGGCAATATGGGGCATGGGCGTGATGATTGCTCCTATAACCGGCCCGATTATCGGTGGTTATCTTACTGATAATTTCAGCTGGCCGTGGATCTTCCTGATTAACGTCCCGATTGGCATTATCACCTTTACCATGCTCTGGACTTTATTACCGTCGAAACCGATCGCACGGCGGAAATTTGATGTGTTCGGGTTCACTTTGTTCGCGATTTTTATCGCATCTTTTCAACTGATGCTCGATCGCGGTAATGGAGAAGACTGGTTTGATAGTTGGGAAATCATCATCGAATTCGGTTTGGCAGCCGCCGCGCTATGGATGTTCACGGTCCATATGATGACTTCGAAAAACACATTTTTGTCCAGAGATTTGTTCAAGGACCGTAATTTGGTCACCGCAATGTTGTTGATGATTGTCGCGGGTGTTGCGATGTTCTCGGTCATGGCCTTATTGCCACCAATGCTTCAGAATATCTATCATTATACCCCGACCGATGCCGGTATTTTGCTCGCTCCGCGGGGAGTTGGTGTCTTTTTGGGCATGGCCATCGCTAGCCGGCTAGCAACTATTGTCGATGCCCGGTGGGTCGTTGCGGGAGGGATGGCGCTGGCGTCCTATTCCGCATGGATGATGACGGGATGGAGCCTTTCCATGAATCATTGGCCAATCATCAGCAGTGGCCTTGTTCAAGGGCTGGGCATGGGGGCGCTGTTCGTCACAATGAATATATTGGGGTTTTCAACGCTTCCCCCTGCCCTGCGAACCGATGGTGCCAGTATGCTCAATCTGTCGCGCACCATTGGAGGTTCAATAGGTATTGCGGTGTTTGTCGGCTTGCTCAGCCGCAACTGGCAGATCAGCCATGCCGATGTCGCCGCTAATGTTACCGAAGCCCGCCTATCACCGCTCAGCCCCGCCTTAATCAGCCGCTTTGGTCAATATGGTGATCAGGCAATGACTATGATCGACGGGGAAGTGAACCGGCAGGCGTTGATGATTGCTTATATCGGGGACTTTTGGTTGATCGCTGTTGCTACTGCTATTTGTGTGCCGCTGGTATTCTTGATGAAAAAGCCCCAGAGGGCAAGTTTGGAAACAATGGATAGCGCCAGCGCAGCACACTAGAGTTTAATATTATACCACCGTCATTCACCTTTGCATGGAAATGACGGTGGTGTTTACTGTCTTTAACCTTTTTGCAATTGCGTGCGGCCCAGTAACTCTGCAATCTGCACGGCGTTAAGTGCAGCGCCTTTTCGCAGGTTATCCGACACGCACCAGATCACCAGGCCGTTTTCGACCGTCGGATCTTCGCGGACACGGCTGACATAGGTAGCCCCGTCCCCGACACATTCAACGGGGGTGATATAGCCTTCGTCCTCACGCTTATCGAACAGCATAATGCCAGGTGCTTCACGGAGAATATCCCGTGCCTGTTTGACGGAAATCTCATCTTCAAACTCGATATTAATTGCTTCGCTATGCCCGACAAAAACCGGTACGCGTACGCAAGTAGCAGTAAGTTTGATCTTCGGATCGAGGATTTTCTTTGTCTCGACCACCATTTTCCACTCTTCTTTGGTCGATCCATCGTCAAGGAACACATCAATATGCGGAATGACGTTAAATGCGATCTGCTTGGTAAAGACCTGATTTTCCTTGGGATCACCGACAAAGATTGCGCGTGATTGTTCGAACAGCTCGTCCATGCCACCTTTACCAGCGCCGGAAACAGACTGATAGGTTGATACCACGACCCGTTTGATCGTAGCGGCATCATGGAGTGGCTTTAACGCCACCACCATTTGAGCGGTCGAGCAATTGGGATTGGCGATAATATTGCGGGCTTTATAACCTACAATCGCGTCCGGATTCACTTCCGGCACGATTAACGGGACATCCGGGTCCATCCGGTAAAGCGAGCTATTGTCAATGACAACACAGCCCGCCGCAGCCGCTTTGGGTGCATATTCCTTGGTCGGTCCGGAGCCTGCTGCAAATAAAGCCATGTCCCATCCGCTGAAATCAAAATGCTCGATATTCTTGACCTTGAGCATCTTGCCAGTGTCGCCAATTTCAATCTCGCTACCCTGTGAACGAGCGGATGCGACAGCGGCCAGCTCGTCAATTGGAAATTCACGCTCTGCAAGGATGCTCAGTATTTCGCGCCCTACATTCCCGGTCGCGCCTACAACTGCTACTTTGTAACCCATAAAACTTTCCTGTGTTAGATATGAAAACAGCCGGTTTTCCTTTGGTGGAGAACCGGCTGCCTATATTTGGTTATGAAGCTATCCTACTTTGCTTCAGCGCCTTTGGCGGGCTGGTTCAAGCGACGTTCCGCAATACGGGCCCGTTTACCTGTGCGGCCGCGCAGATAGTAAAGTTTCGCACGGCGTACAATACCGCGGCGAACAACTGTAATCGATTCGATATTAGGTGAGTAAAGCGGGAACACACGCTCAACACCTTCACCAAAGGAAATTTTCCGTACGGTGAAGCTGGAGCCCATGCCGCGATTCGAGCGTGCAATGCAAACACCTTCATAATTCTGGGTACGAACACGCTCACCTTCAACAACGCGAACGCCAATGCGAAGGGTATCGCCAGCACGAAATTCGGGGATATCTTTTGATGCTGCAAATGCGTCTACAGCTTCTTTTTCAAGTGTCTGGATCAGGTTCATGTCCGATCTTCCTTTTTCTGTCCTTGCGTACCAGAGGGCGACTGATCCGGAGCATCCCTGTGATGCTCCCATAAATCGGGCCGCCTTAGCCGTGTATCTTCCTCTGCCCTTTGTTTCCGCCAAGCAGCTATTTTCGCATGATCCCCCGATCGCAAGATTTCAGGGATAATACGCCCTTCCCATTTCTGAGGCCGGGTGAATTGCGGGTATTCCAAAAGTCCGGTTTCGAAACTCTCATCATCTCCGCTAGAAGAAGCGCCCATTACCCCGGGAAGCAACCGAATGCAAGCATCCAGTAGCACCAAAGCGCCCATCTCCCCTCCGGAAAGGATATAATCGCCGATCGAAACCTGTTCAATCGGCCGCGCATCGAAAATCCGCTCGTCAAATCCTTCGAAACGGCCACATAATATGGTGACGCCGGGACCGGAAGCAATTTCCCGCACACGCGCCTGTGTAAGCGGTTTTCCGCGCGGGGTCATGGCTAATATAGGAGCGCCGGGTTGCTGTTCCAGTGCATGATCAACTGCTGACGCGAGGATGTCGGGGCGCAAAACCATACCAGCGCCGCCGCCCGCTGGCGTGTCATCAACAGATCCGTGCTTGTCAGTAGCAAAATCGCGCATCTGTATGGGACCGCAAGACCATTTCCCCTCTTCCAGCGCTCTGCCGGCAAGGGATATGCCCAGCGGTCCGGGAAACATTTCCGGATAAAGCGTCAGGATTTGCGCAGCAAAGGTCACGGCTTTTTGCCTCCGGTATTTTTCATCTCAAGAATCGCGAAGGTCATGATTGAAATTGCGAGTGCCATCGCAGCATATATGATGACAGTTCGTAGAGGGTTCGCCCCATCAGGGCCGCCACCGAACAGAACAATCAAACCGACGCCAGTAGTCAGTATCAACTGACCGCCCAATATAGTGCACGCCATGCGGGTAAATTGTTCATATTTTTGGCCGAGTTTCCACCCGCCAATAGCTGGTAAAGCCGCCAATATCGCTAATAATGCTATGAAAAATATCGATCCGGTCACGGTTCAACGAAGTCCGCCAATACCACAGCCGGATCACTATCCACATCAATTGCGATAATCGGAACCATGAACTTCTTGCCGTTCATCCGTTCAATTTCAATAATATCGCCAGCACCAAAGTCATGTATAGCAAATATCTTGCCCAGTTCCTCGCCATTGTCCGACACACAGCGCAGGCCGATAATATCCATGTGATAAAATTCGTCCTCGCCCAGTTCCGGCAAGGCCGATCGCGGGACGGAGAGTTCGGTTCCGCGCGCAGCGTCGGCTCCATTGCGGTCGGTAATTTCGGCAAAGCGGGCAATCGCACCCATTTTATGGGGCTTTACTGATTTCAGCGTTAGTTTTCCGCCATTATAGCTCTGATATTGTTTCAGACTGTCGAGGCTCTCGCAAAAAAGCTTGAGCCGGACCTCGCCTGTTACCCCGTGTGCACCAATAATGACGGCAAGCGGGACAGGCGTATCGGGTCTGGAGGTCACGAACCCCTCCCCACCAAGGAAGGAGTCGAGGCGGGATATAATGAAACCGGTTTATCGCTGGATAAACAATGTTTATTCATAACCACCCCGATCTCCTCTCTCAAGAGGAGGGGCTTAAACATTAACCTTCAGCCTTTTCTGCACCTTCATCAGCTTTTGCTTCTTCAGCAGGTGCTTCCTCGGCAGGAGCGGCCGCAGCTTCTTTGGCAGCTTCTTCTGCCGCAGCTGCTTTTTCAGCTTTCTCTTCCATACGCTCGGTTGCTTTTTCGCCGGGCTTGCCTTTGTTGGGGTTGTTACGTGCTTCGCGCTTCATCAAACCGGCTGCATCCAGAAAACGGGCGACGCGGTCGGAGGGCTGTGCACCAACGCTCAACCAATGTTTTGCGCGATCAATATCAAGCACAACGCGCTTTTCATCATCTTTGGCGAGCAGCGGGTTATAGCTGCCGATACGCTCAATAAATTTACCGTCCCGGGGTGCGCGAACATCTGCGATCACGATTTTATAATAAGGGCGTTTCTTGGAGCCTCCACGGGCCATTCTCATTGCTACTGACATAATAAACCTTTCTAAAACAATATGAATACGTAACGTCTAAAACTATTTTTTCTTGTTCAACAAATTCGCGAGATCAGGTGGCAACCCGCCGGGGGTCATGTCAGGCAATCCGGGCATACCGGACATCCCGCCATTCTGGCCGCCCATACCTGCACCAGCAGCGCCGCCGGCACCGCCAAACATGGAGGCCAGTCCTTTTAATCCGCCCATTTTCTTGATCTTTTTCATTGCCTTGGACATTTCCTGATGCATTTTCAGCAGCTTGTTCACATCCTGCACCGTGGTGCCCGATCCTTTGGCTACACGCACCTTGCGCTTGGCATTGAGCAATCCGGGACGGACGCGCTCTTCTTTGGTCATTGATCCGATAATCGCGTCCATCCGTACAAGCACTTTATCGTCCATTGCGCCGCCAGCCATTGCGGCCTTGGCTTTTTTCATGCCCGGCATCATGGAAGCCAGCGCGCCAAGCCCGCCCATTTTGGTCATCTGACGAAGTTGCGAGCGCAAGTCGTTAAGGTCGAATTGGCCCTTGGCCATTTTCTCGGCCAGCGCTTCGGACTCTTCTTTGTCCACTGTCGCTGCGGCTTTTTCGACCAGACTGACGACATCGCCCATACCAAGGATGCGGCCAGCAACACGCTCTGGATGAAATTCTTCCAGCGCGTCAATTTTTTCACCGACACCGACAAATTTAATCGGCTTGCCCGTAACCGCCCGCATTGACAGTGCGGCACCGCCGCGCGCATCGCCATCCATTCGGGTCAGCACGACGCCGCTCAGATCAACCTGTTCAGAGAAGTTCGACGCTACATTAACCGCGTCCTGGCCGGTTAGTGCATCGACAACAAGTAAAGTTTCCTGAGGTTTCGAGACATTGGCAACGGCCTTCATCTCGTCCATCAATTGCTGGTCAACGTGCAAGCGCCCTGCCGTGTCGAGCAACAGGACATCAAAGCCCTGCAACTTGGCTGCCTGCAAGGCGCGTTTCGTAATTTCGACCGGTTGCTGCCCTTCGACAATCGGTAAAGTCGCGGTGTTAATCTGTTCACCGAGAATCGCCAGTTGTTCCTGCGCTGCTGGACGATTGACGTCGAGCGAGGCCATCATGACCTTTTTATTCTCTTTGTCCTTCAGGCGTTTTGCAATTTTTGCCGTGGTCGTTGTTTTACCAGAACCCTGCAAACCCACCATCATGATAATCGCGGGCGGCGATACAGCAAGGTTAAGACTGCTGATTTCTGCACCAAGCATATCTGCAAGCCCGTCATTGACGATCTTTACAACCTGCTGCCCCGGAGTGATGGATTTAAGGACGGATTGTCCGACCGCCTGTTCGGTAACTTTTTCAACAAAATCGCGCACAACCGGAAGTGCAACATCAGCTTCCAGTAAAGCAATACGGACTTCGCGCATCGCGGCACGAACATCTTCTTCTTTTAGCGCTCCGCGTCCACGCAGTTTGTCAAAGACGCCACCGAGCCGATCGCTTAATTTATCAAACATGGCGTCTTCCTTTCTATCGCATCAGCCGAAACCGGCTTAAAACCGCTCAACGCAAAAAGCGCCGGTGGGCGAAACCTCGCTGACCGGCGTGTGAGCTTTAAACTCGAAATTCAAATTACAATACATATAGCAGCACATACAGTGCCGTTATTCGGGACGCGCTTAGCTGATTATGATCAGACCTGCAACCCCGTAGATTCACAATATTTCATGCAATCTTAACTTGAAATTGAGGATTATTAAATAGGAATATCGGGTCATGAGGGTCGCTAGCTCATAGACGGCTTAGGATAAAAAGTGGAAGACACGAAGACCGAAAAGAAAAAACATCGTTATAGTTTGTCTACCCGTAACGACTTGTTAACCGGGCTAGTCGTCATATTTGCTATCCTGATTTTCGTGGGAACCGGCGGAACTGTTATAAACGAAGCAATTGCATCGCTCGCCGGATATGGCGGCGGCAGTGACAAGATGCTGGTATCCGCCTTCCTGCTAAACATTGCGCTGATCATCTTTGGCTGGCGGCGCTACCGTGATCTGGCTGCCGAAGTCGCGGAACATGCGGCGGCCGAAAAGCGCGCACATTCCCTTGCTATTACCGACCCTTTGACCGGGTGCCTGAATTGTAGAACATTGGTCAAGAAAACAGAAGATATGATCGCAGCGGTCGAGCTTACAAAAAAAAGCACGGCGTTCCTGATGCTTGATCTCGATAATTTCAAGGTGATTAACGACACACATGGTCATAGTGCGGGTGATTTTGTTTTAAAGGAAGTGGTCGCCCGTATCTCCGCAACTCTTCCGCCTGATAACCTTCTGGTCCGGCTTGGCGGGGATGAATTTGCCTGTGCGTTCATTTACGATCCCGAGCGCCCAGAAATGGTCGATAGAATTGCCGATGATCTGATTAGTAATATCGCTATGCCGGTTTTTGATAACGGCAATCATTTGGCCGTTACGACATCCATAGGTATTGCCTGTCTTGAAGCAGATTGCGATGATGCGGATGCCTTGATACGCCGCGCTGATATCGCGATGTATAGTGCCAAGAAGCAAGGCCGTAACCGATATTGCTGGTTCGATATATCGATGGAAAACGAGCTTCGGACCCGTGATATGATTGAAGCGGGTATACGCAAAGGCATATCAGCGGGTGAATTTATCCCATATTATGAGCAGCAAATTGATCTAGCGACTGGCAGGTTGGCCGGGTTTGAAGTTCTGGCCCGCTGGAATTCACCGGAACAAGGACTGGTTTCGCCCGATATATTCATTCCTATCGCAGAAGAAACCGGGATGATTGGTGAGCTGTCGCTCTGTGTGATGCGGCAGGCGTTTGAAGATGCCAAGACCTGGGATCAGGAGATAACCATCTCGGTCAATATTTCACCAATTCAGTTTCGGGACCGTTGGTTGGCTCAAAAAATTGTCAAGCTGCTGGTTGAAACAGGCTTCCCTGCCAATCGTCTCGAAATAGAAATTACTGAAACCGCGATTCTGGAAGACCTGGCTCTCGCGCAATCGATTCTAGGTAGCTTGGCCAATCAGGGGGTATCCATTGCCTTGGATGGTTTCGGTATCGGCTATAGCTCATTGACCCATCTTAATTCCCTGCCGTTTAACCGGATTAAAATTGATCACAGCCATGTCTCGTCAATGCTTCATAATACCGGTAATGCAGCCATTGTGAACGCAATTGCGGGCATAGCGAAAAATCTCGATATACCGTTTGCGGCGGAAGGCGTTGAGAGCAAATTGATTGAGGAAGAACTGCGTAATATTGGTTGTGGAACGGCGCAAGGCTGGCATTATGGTCGCCCCCTATCATATAAGCAGGTGAACGAGGTGCTGGGCCAAAGGGCCGAGCAACTTTCAAGGACAGAAACCGGGGTAGATGAACTGGATACTCCTGAAGAAACGGAGCGGAAAGCCAGTTAAGCAGACTGGTAAAGCAATTTTGTTCGCTTAATCACAATGCAATTCCGCCTGAAATGCTGGACTCGCTAAGCATGCATCCCTAAATCGCCCACATGACACATGGGCAATTTCACAAAATGCATGGGCTGGGCAATGATTTTGTCATCATTGACGCACGCGCGCCCGCTCTGTCGGACGCACTGCATATGCCAGCGATCAAAGCATCTGCCATAGCGAACAGACATAGCGGTATCGGATGTGATCAGCTTATCATCCTCAGGCCATCGGACACAGCCGATGTGCAGATGCAGATATATAATGCAGACGGCGGAGAAGTTGAGGCCTGCGGCAACGCAACCCGCTGCGTGGTCAAATTGTTAGGGGACAGTATTTCCATAGAAACCGGCGCAGGCATGCTTTCCGGTCAGGCGACGGACAGCGGTGCCATTGTTGACATGGGCAAACCGCGTTTTGACTGGGATGAGATCCCCCTCGCCTATGCAATGGATACATTGCGCATGCCGGTAGGCTGGGAGAATTTACAAGACCCGGCGGCAGTTAATGTCGGCAATCCGCATGTTATTTTCTTCGTCGAGGATAGCGATGCTGTCGCACTTGATCGCTTGGGACCAATGATCGAGGTTGATCCCCTGTTTCCGCAACGAGTGAATGTGAATGTCGCTCATGTGAAGGACGGTGACATATATTTGCGCGTCTGGGAGCGCGGTGTTGGCTTGACCCGCGCCTGTGGCACTGGGGCCTGTGCAACAGCTGTGGCCGCGTTGCAGCGCGGATTAGTGCAAAGCCCTGTAAACGTGCATCTACCGGGTGGCACGTTGATCGTATCGTGGGAAAAAGATAGCTCTATCTTGATGCAGGGGCCGACTACCTATGTTTTTTCCGGTGAAGCAGATTGGGATGATTTCGGATGAGTAGCCCTGCGACTACCGGCCCTGATATTATCAGCATGGGATGCCGCCTGAATATTGCCGAGAGTGAGGCGATCCGCCAAACCATCAAAGCATCCCGCGTGAATGCGGACCAACTTATCATCGTCAACAGCTGCGCCGTAACCAATGAAGCTGTGCGTCAGAGCCGTCAGGCGGTTCGCCGTGCCAAAAAGGATAATCCGGACAAAACTGTAGTTGTTACCGGCTGCGCGGCGCAGGTTGATCCTGAGATGTTCGCGACTATGCCCGAAGCATCCGGTGTGGTCGGCAATTTCGACAAATATGATGCCGACAATTTCAAATTCGGACTGGAAAGTAACAAACCGGATATTCGCGTATCGGACATTATGCAGGTCCGGGAAACTGCGCCGCATATGGTCAGCGCCTTTGCTGAACGATCCCGCGCCTTTGTCGAGGTACAAAACGGCTGCGACCATCGCTGCACCTTTTGCATCATCCCCTATGGCCGCGGAAACAGCCGTTCGGTTCCGGCAGGCCAAGTTGTAGAACAGGTTCAGGCGCTGGTTGACAAAGGGTTTAACGAGGTCGTTCTTACGGGCGTGGATGTCACCAGCTATGGCCCGGACTTGCCCGGCAGCCCTACTCTAGGGCAGCTTGTCGAGCGTGTCTTGAAACATGTTCCTAATCTTAAACGGCTGAGGCTATCCTCGGTTGATGGCGTAGAGATTGACGACCGCTTGTTTGACATACTGACAGACGAAAGCCGGATGATGCCACATGTCCATTTGTCGCTACAGTCGGGTGACAATATGATTCTCAAACGCATGAAACGCCGCCACAGCCGCGAGCAAGCGATAGAATTGGTGGCGCGGCTAAAGGAAAAACGTCCTGAAATTGCAATTGGTGCTGATATTATCGCCGGATTTCCGACTGAAACAGAGGCGATGTTTGAAAATAGCATGGATATTATAGATCAATGCGACATCATACATGGTCACATATTTCCCTATTCGCCCCGGCAGGGAACGCCAGCGGCTAATATGCCGCAGGTCAATGGTGCCCTTATCAAACAGCGGGCCAAGGCTTTGCGGCAGAAGGTCAGCGAAAAAGCGCAGATATGGCGAGATAGCCTTGTCGGGACACGGCAAAATGTGCTTTGCGAATTAAATGGCAAAGCGGGATATGCGGAGAATTTTGCTCATATTATGTTATCGGAACAAACTGGACCAGAAGGCCAGATCATTCCTGTGGAAGTCATCTCGTCCGATGACGGCAAACTGATCGGAAGAAGAATATAATGAGTGACAAACCGGGTTGGAAAGATCGTCTGTTCGGCGGTTTCAGCAAGACTTCGGGTCGGCTGACGGAAAATCTTACCGGGCTTGTGACCAAAGCAAAGCTCGATGAAGCAACGCTTGACGAGATCGAGGATGCCTTGATTATGTCTGATCTTGGCCCGGCAACAGCTGCGTCGATCCGTGAAAAATTATCAAAAGAGCGGTTTGAAAAAGGCCTTAGCGAACATGCAGTTCGTGAAATTATCCAGTCAGAAATGGCGGATATATTGGAACCTGTAGCTATCCCGCTTGAAATTGATGCCTTTCCGCGGCCCCAAGTCATATTGGTGATTGGCGTCAATGGCTCTGGCAAAACAACCACAATCGCCAAATTGGCACATTTGTTTCTGGAGCAGGATTACGGCGTTATGCTTGCTGCGGGTGATACGTTCCGCGCAGCTGCAATCGGACAGTTAAAAGTATGGGCTGAACGACTGGGCGTTCCGATTGTCAGCGGGAAAGAAGGCGGGGATAGCGCCAGCATCGTATATGAAGGCGTCAAGCAAGCAACAGCAACCGGAATTGATGTTTTGATTGTCGATACCGCCGGACGGCTGCAAAACCGTAGTGAGCTGATGGATGAGCTTGATAAAATCCGCCGTGTTTTAGGGCGGCTTAATCCCGAAGCACCGCATGATGTTGTGCTTGTTCTGGACGCGACAACCGGACAAAATGCTCTGTCACAAATTGAAGTATTCAAGGAAGTGGCAAAAGTTACCGGTTTGATCATGACCAAATTGGACGGTACCGCACGCGGGGGTGTCCTTGTCGCTGCCGCCAAAGATTTTCAAATGCCAATACATGCTATTGGAGTCGGAGAAACTATGGAAGATTTGCGTCCCTTTGACGCGAATGATCTGGCCGCAGCTATAGCAGGAATTGAAGAATGAGTGATGATGTCATCAATGTAGACCCAAAAAAAGAAAATAAAGGTCTTGGCTTTGCGCTTGATTTCGGACCGTTGCTGGTATTTTTTCTCGCCTATAAATTCATCGGTATCATCGCCGGCACTGCTGCATTTATGGCAGCAATATTAGTGGCGGTAGTCATATCAAAATGGAAAATGGGTAAAATTTCACCCATGCTCTGGCTCTCGGCGGTGCTGGTTATGGGCTTTGGTGCGCTCACCATTTATTTTAATGACCCACGTTTCATCCAGATTAAACCGACCATCATATATACTGGTTTTGCCGTTATATTGGGTGTCGGATTATTGCGCGGCAAAGCAATGCTGAAATATCTATTGCAGGCGGCCTACGAAGGGCTTTCAGATGAAGGCTGGCTCAAACTCTCACGCAATTGGGCAATTTTCTTTGTTGCCATGGCTGTGTTGAACGAGGCTATGCGCCTGACCCTGACTTTTGACCTGTGGCTAACCCTGAAAGTATGGGGCATCACCATATTGTCCTTCATCTTTGCAATTGCCAATGTGCCAATGCTGATGCGGCATGGCTTGGATCTGGGGAAAGATGAGGAAACCGAAAAGGCTGCTTCCAAATAAAACCGCGCCCGTTTGACAGGGCGCGGTTTATTTCAATTGGTTAATTTTAACCCTGGTCAGCGCGGCTCACACCTTCGCCATCAAGGTTCTTCGCGACAAAATCCCAGTCGATCGCATTGTCCAGCAAGGCAGAAACATAGTCAGGACGCGCATTCTGGTAATCCAGATAATAAGCATGTTCCCAGACGTCGATGGTCAACAGCGGCTTCATGTCATGGGCAACCGGGCTATCGGCATCATGCAGGGAAGTGATTTCGAGCTTGTCACCATTGAGCACCAACCAAGCCCAGCCACTGGCGAAATGGCCGACAGCTTCAGCTTTGAATTTTTCTTTAAACTCTTCAACCGAACCAAAATCGGCCTCGAGACGGCTTTTCAGTTCAGCCGGAATATCTTTCTTTTCGGGACTAAGGCACAGCCAGTAAAAGCTGTGATTCCATACTTGGGCGGCGTTGTTGAAAAGGCCGCCCTCTGCGCCCTTGATAACTTCTGATAATTTTTTATCGGCCTTATCTGTACCTTTGATCGCATCATTGGTTTTGGTCACATAGGCTTGGTGATGTTTACCATGATGGTAATTAAATGTTGCTTCCGAGATCAAGTCTCCAAAAGCGGTTTTCGAGTAAGGCAGTTCGGGAAGTTCGAAGGACATCGGAAATTTCTCCTTAGTTAGAGTGACTTTCTGATACCCCATATGGTGACAAAAGGTTGCAGTATCAACTGCCATTAAGAACATATGCACGCAGTTCTCGTGAAGTTTGCTCTACTTTTCATATAGCTGTCATGTAACTTCGCTCCAGAAAAGAGCATGCCTTCAAGTTTAGCAACATCTATCCGAGCAGATCATGTCGTTTCAAGGCATGACGCAATTGATCATATGTGAGGTTCAACGCCTTGGCTGTTTGTCGCTGGTTATAGCGTGACTTTGCCAGAGCTACCTCTAATATCCGTTTCTCAAAAGCATCAACCGCTTCTTTCAAATCATCGACCTCCGCGAAAGCCTGTTCTTGAGGTTGAACTGAAGCCACTACTGACGTTCTGGCTTCATCAGCGGGTGTATGCGTTGTTGTTGGCTTTGATTGCCCTGATAGCGATTTTTCCGATTTCAAGGAGGCCGGTTTCCAGGGAGATGCAAACGGATCAAATACGACATGATCTACAGGCCTGCTATAATCATTCCACTGATAGACTGCGCGCTCGACAACATTACGCAATTCCCGTACATTTCCGGGCCATTGATGCCGGGCTAATGCTTCGGAGGCGAGTTGGCCAAATCCGGGCCATTGCTCCCATTCCAGTTCGGCTGCCATACGACGTCCAAAATAATCGGCCAGCACAGGAACATCCCCCTCGCGATAACGCAGCGGCGGCAAAGTAACGACTTCAAAGCATAAGCGATCTAGCAAATCTGCCCGGAATTTTCCTTCTTCGGCTAATTGCGGAAGATCAGCATTTGTCGCTGCGACAATCCGCACGTCCACCCGCCTTGGCCGCGATGAGCCAATGGGCGTTACCTCTCCATATTCAACTGCGCGCAATAGGCGTTCCTGCGCCGCGGAAGACAGGGTTCCTAATTCGTCGAGAAATAACGTACCGCCATCAGCCTCTTCAAACCGCCCGACGCGACTTTTCGTTGCTCCGGTAAAAGAGCCAGCTTCATGTCCGAATAATTCTGCCTCGATCAGTGTTTCGGGCATGGCTGCACAATTCAAGGTGACTAACGGCCCATCCCAACGCATACTGAGCCGGTGTAACCGTTCCGCGATCAACTCCTTACCTGTGCCGCGCTCCCCGATTACGAGCACTGGGCGGTTCAAACCTGCGGCGCGGCTTGCTTTCTCCACTGCATCAAGAAATGCACCGGACTCTCCGATAGATTGATTTTCTCGTTCCATTGCGAATATATAGTATGGATTCCCATTTAATAGCAAATATTACTATATATGCTCTAGCGTATTTTTAAACTTTTCCATTTAATTCAATATGTTAAAAAATTGGCATGTCTTCTGCAATGTTAGTTTCAAACCCGCAAGGGACATGAAATCAATCGGAGGAAGATAAAAATGTCAGCAGCCAAAAAAACAGGGAAATTGGCAAATATGAGCAGAACCGATGTTTCTGCGGTTATATCTGTTCTGCTGTTCACTCTGACAATTTTAATCAGTGCGGTTGGTCCTGCCGGTGCACAAGGCCCTGCCATTTCCGAAGATGGTATAATTTCCCCAACTGTCAGCTATAAAGCGTGACAGACAGCATGGCCGGGACCTCTTCATTTCCCCTTGCCGAAGTCAAGTCCCGGCCACCTTTTCAGATAGGAGAGGTAGAATTTATTGACGACCAGCCTGAACGTTCGAACCATTCCAGGCAAAAAGCTAGCAACAACCCTAATAATTACCGGAGTTTAACCATGGGTATTTTTTCAAGAACGCGCGATATTATCGCCGCCAACGTCACTGATATGTTGGACAAAGCGGAAGATCCGTCCAAACTGATCCGCATGATCATCCTCGAAATGGAGGAAACCCTCGTTGAAGTCCGGGCTTCGGCTGCCCGCACCATTGCCGATCAAAAGGAAATGCGCCGGCATATAGACAAGCTCAACCATCTGAGCGACGACTGGACCGAAAAAGCGGAATTGGCACTGTCAAAGGACCGCGAAGATCTCGCTAAAGCGGCGTTGGTCGAGAAACGTAAAGCCGCGGATATGGCCGAACAATTAACTGCCGAGCTACAAGTTCTGGACGATAGTTTACGCGCCTCGGAAGGTGATATCGCTAAACTGCAAAAGAAATTGCAGGAAGCGCGGTCACGCCAGAGTAGCTTGGTCAATCGTCTCGAAAGCGCAGAAAACCGCTATAAAATTCGCGAAATGTATAATGGCGAGAAAGTACATGATGCATTTTCTAAATTTGAATATCTCGAACGTCAGGTTGATTACGCCGAAGGCCGTGCGGATGCCCTGAATATGGGCGGAGATCCGGATGCACTGGAAAACCAGATTGCAGCGCTGGAAAGCAACGACAAGGTTGATGATGAGCTGGAAGCTATGAAGGCGGCGCTTAAAAAATCACATCAGAAAGGTGGTAGCTAATGGAAGATATTCTCGTACCCATATTTGTTGTCGGCATGTTGTTTATCGGCCTGCCGTGGATCATCTTTCACTATGTTACAAAATGGAAAACCTCCGCGACCATAACCAATGAAGACGAACAGCTTTTAGACGAATTGCACACTATGGCTCGTCGTCTGGATGAGCGGATGGAAACGATCGAACGGATCATGGCGGCGGATAATCCCAATTGGCGCGAGTCTGCTTTGCCAGGGGTCGGCAGCGATCCCAAACCGACTCTCGAAAATTTTGACAACCTACTTAAGGAAAGGCGCTCATCATGACTTTTAGCCGTACCAAATTCTATCTTGATAAGCGTCGCGCCAAATGGAGCGGAGTATGTGCAGGAATTGCCGATTATACCGGAATTAATGTTTTCTGGGTCCGGATTGCAGCAGTAATTGCCACAATAACTTTTGCTTTCCCATGGACATTATTGGCTTATTGGGTTGCTGCAAAAACATTCGATCCTAAGCCGTCTGAACTCTATGGCAGCATCGAAGATCAGCAGTTCTGGCAAGGTGTTCGACAGTCCCCACGCCGCACGGCTCGTGACGTCAAATCCCGTTTTCGCGAAATAGACCGCCGACTGGCCGATATGGAATTATATTATACCAGCAAGAATACAACGCTTTCGAACGAAATTGAGAGCCTTCGTTAATAAGAATCACAAGGTAAGAAGAACCACTAGGGAGATATTTTATGAGTTGGGGTGGACCGGGCTTCGTAATCGCCATTATCGCCGTTTTCTATGCGGGCTGGATCATTAATAATTGGATCAGAGCCAAACATGGCTATCCGTTGGAAAATGAATGGGGCGGCATGACGGATAGTGAAAATGCCTCAGGGAAAAAAAGCAGTCTTGAAGCAGAACGGAAGATAGAACTGCTTTCGAATGAAAATGCCCAGCTTGTTGGCAAAATCGACCGGTTGCAAGAGCGTCTTGCCGTGCTGGAGAGGATCGCTACGGACCCCGCTAAGCGCACAGCTGATGAAATTGAAGCTTTAAGAGATTGCTAAAAGACAGGGAGGGAAATGAATAGATGAACCCGTTTGAAATGGTAGTCGCTATAATTGTCGTCATTACGATTGGAAAAGTGCTCAATACCCGTTTCCAAGCCAGGCACGCGTTGCCATCGGACGAAGAAGGAAACGGCACTTATAGTCAAGATCCAGATGCCAGCCGGCTTCGTGAAGAGATCAAATATTTGAAAGAACGGGTCGCTGTTCTGGAAAAAATTGCCACTGATGATCGCGGTGCACGCGAGCTTGAAAATGAAATTGAAAAACTTCGGGACCGCTAAAAAGGTCTCTGAAGCAAGCAGTTAAACGAGAAGGATAAGATCATGCAAGAACCCGGTTTATACCTGATGACTGCAATATTTACGCTGATCGGACTAACGGCAGTATCGTTAATCATCTTGCGTGGTTGGCGCGACTGGATTGCGCTGAAAGCCAAGGAGTTGGAGTATCAGCGTCAAGATGATCCGTCGAGCGCAGCCTCTCGCATAGAAGTTGCTGACCTTAAGGAGCGCATCCGCAAGCTGGAAGCGATAGCGGCAGGAGTAGAGCTTTAACGATTATCAAAGCATGAGCAGATGGTCATGGCCGCATAGAGTAATTCAGGACTTTGATATTGTCTCGATGACATAAAACTGGTGACGCGAATCCCCTGCCCTGCTAGCTGTCGAGCATGAGTAGATTTGATGACCTTGTAGAAGAATATGAATTTCTGGAAGCCGATGACCGGTATCGGCTACTAATAGATTTGGGCAAGGATCTGGAGCCGATGCCAGACGCCTTAAAAACCGATGCGACTTTGGTGCGTGGCTGCTCTGCCGCCGTCTGGGTCTATCCTACACAGCTTGATGATGGACGCCTGCATTTTCTTGCAGATAGCAATGCCGCCATAACGAAGGGTATTATTGCATTGGTGCTGGAAACGGTTCAGGATCAGACTGCTGATGCTATTCTGGAAACCGATATAGCGGAGAAGCTCGCCCCATTTGACCTTAAAAACCAGCTAAGTTCCAATCGCACACAGGGCATTCCGAACATGATTGCGTTAATCGCGCAAACGGCTGCGCGCTATCAACAGGCTTAAACCGGTTTCCAGACCCGGCGTTCCTCGGCAATTTTCAACACATCAAAAGCGGCCTGTGCGGCTTGAAACTTTTTGGCGGCCTCTTCATCGCCCGGATTAACGTCAGGATGATATTCTTTGGCCATCGCGCGCCACGATTTTTTCACCGTTTCAAAATCGACATCGGGCGTAAGATCAAACACTTCTAACGCCGTCATTTCGTCGCGGGAGCGGCTACCGTCACCAGACCCCATCCAGCTATAATGCTTTGCCTCTTGGTAAGCATTGGCATCGCGCTGCTCATCGGCTTCACGCTTTGCCCGCTCTTCTTTATCGAGGCCCTCAAAATAATCCCAACCACGATTATATTCCGCAGCGTGCTTCTCACAGAAATACCAGCGGTCGGGGCTATTCGGTGATTTTGGCGCAGGGCAAAGCCCGGCTTCGTCACAGCCATGCCGGTCACACAGCTTGACCTGCTGCGTCTCCCGTGAACTTTCATAGCTGCTCCAGCGGGGAAAGCCCCAGTTATCGGATCGTTTTGCTTTAGGCATGACGCATATTTAGCAAGACAGACGCTAGACTGCCAGTGGTAATCAAAAATATTTGGCTTAATCGCTTTGCTTGTGGTGCGGAGTGAATATAAAAATCAAAATACCAGAGGGTCTGTAAGCCGGGTTCTGTCCATCCTCATTGAGGAATAGCCAGTCATTCATCTGGGCGATGCATTGCTGCACCGCTCTAGCAACCAACCCGGGCAGCAGGCCGAAAATACCATGTGCCGCCCCTATTTGGTCTTGCTCCGGGTGGGGTTTACCGTGCCAGACCTGTTGCCAGATCCGCGGTGCGCTTTTACCGCACCCTTTCATTATCACGGGTCCGAAGACGTCGCGACCTGCTTTCTGTTGCACTGTCCCTGAACAGGGGATCGCTCCCCTGCCCGCCGGATGTTATCCGGCACCTTTTAATCGTGGAGCCCGGACTTTCCTCGCGGATATTTGCATATCCACGCGACTGGCCGACCCTCTGGTGCCTTCTATTTAGTGATTCCGCGCTCTCTGTCGAGCATTAACGATAATAAAATCGTCCGACATTCGCCGTCGATCACGCCATCAATATTTTCGGGACGGAACCTGCGCTGGAAAGCACGCACAGCGTCTTCTTTGGCGGTTATATCGTAGCCAAACCGCTCCAGCGCCAGCATAAAACCGCTATCTGTCCAAGGGGGATCACCAAGCCTTAATGACGGTTTTTTAAGAGCAATGCCATGTCTTGCAAGCCTGTCCCAATCAAATAATTCACCCGGGTCCTGTTTTCGGGCAGGCGCCAGATCACTATGGCCAATGACATTGGTGGGCGTGATATCATGCCGTTTGACAATTTCATGAGCAAGCCGTGTCACGGCGTCCATCTGTTCCTCAGGGAACGGTACATAGCCCCATTCATGCCCGGGATTGACGATTTCTATACCGATGCTAGCGCTGTTAACATCTTTGATACCGCGCCAATATCCACGACCTGCGTGCCAGGCCCGTTGATCTTCCTTCACCATGTGCACAATCTGACCATCTTCGGTAACAACATAATGTGCGGAAACCTTGGCATCAGGATTGGCTAGCCAGTTAATCGCGGATGCGGCATCTTTCATGCCGGTGTAATGCATGACAAGGATAGTTATCGGCAGTTTGCGTTCATCAAAATTGGGGGAAGGAGTCCAGATCATGTCCATGTTCAAAACTCTAATTCTTCACAAACTATGAAACAGATATTGCGCCGAGCAAAAGTTCGGTGTCCGATGGAGGAGATATTCTTAAGTCACCGCCATTTTCGCACGATAATTCACGCACCATCCATGCTGCCGCTGTTCGTGCAGTCAAATCAGATTGCGGTAACACACCTTCCAGCGCAGCACGGACACCCTCGTCCAGTGCGATTTTAGAGCCTTCGGCACGGACAACCACTTCAATACCATTATCACCCCGTTCGGCTCCAATATCCAGCTGACCGCCACGTACCAGCGTCTCTCTGGCAATTAGAGCAAGGTTGAGTAGTATCTTGATCGCCTTTTTGGGAAGCGTTCCAGTTTGAACTGCCCAGCCCAGGGTAATTTTGCCCTGAGGACCGACCAGACTTTCGACCAGTTGTTTCGCCTCTGCCGGGTCAACTTCATCACCGAATCCACCGGCTGCACCAAAGGCCAGACGGAAATATTTCAGCTTGTCTGCCGATGCTCTGGCGCTGTCGGCGAGTAAATCAAGACAACGATCTCGCATAGCCGGATCGGTTTCATCCTCAAGAAGCTCGAGCCCGTTATTGATTGCGCCAACCGGACTGAGCAGATCGTGACATAGTTTGGAACAAAGTAACGCAGCAAGATCGACACCGGATTGGGACATGGAAATTAGGCCTTATAACTTGTAAAACTCAACTTTCCGCTGTTTGGCCGTTTGTGCTATCGCAATCAAGGGGGATCGGGTCAAACCGTCCAAATATTTGACCATTTGCAACAGCTTGCCATGCCGCCACCTCATCTCCATTAGTGATCAGCCATATACGGCCATCCGGTGCAGCCATGGAGGCATCAGTCTGAGACGGCTCTACGCTTCCTGCAGGATGAGAATGGAAATAACCGATAATCGCTTTGCCGCCCTCCCGCATGTTCCGTTCTGCGGCAATCAGGGCTGCGGGATCAATTTCAAAAAACTTTTGCTTATCTACTGCAATATTTTTCGTCGGAGAAGCGCGTTGGATCACTCTGCCCTCACCAAATAGCAGGCCGCATGCCTCTTCAGGGGCAACAGCTTTGGCATAGCGCAGCAAATCATCCAATATCGTGCTTGATATGATTAGTGTCATAGACCACATCTAGGCGATGACAGCGGGACATTCCATCAAATCCGGCATAGTGCCCGAAATAGAGAAAAAACAACGGCTCGATGCCGCATTGGCCGGCTTGTTTGATGATCTCTCACGAGAGCGAATCAAACAGTTGATAACCAATGGAAATTTGTTGATTGAAGGTGCCACTTGCACGGACCCGTCATCTAAAAAATGTGCAGGAAGAGCCTTTGCTCTAACAGTGCCCGAACAGATTGATGGCCCGGCACAGGCCCAGAATATACCACTGGATGTGGTGTATGAAGATGACCATCTTATCATCGTCAATAAACCGGCGGGGCTAGTGGTTCATCCCGCCGCCGGTCATCGGGACGGAACGCTGGTCAATGCGCTACTTTATCACTGCAATGGACAGTTATCACGCATGGACGAACCGACACGCCCCGGAATCGTTCACCGGATTGACAAGGACACATCGGGGCTGATGGTTGCGGCCAAAACAGACAGGGCGCACGATGGGCTCGCTGCGTTATTTGCTACCCATGATATTGAGCGGCGATATCTTGCCATCTGTAATGGCCGACCCAATCCACCATCAGCAACCATTGAAGGTAATATTGGCCGCAGCAACACGCATCGCAAGAAAATGGCTGTGGTCGGCGATGATAAGGGTAAGGCTGCGATCACCCATTATACTATAAAAACACCATTAAATGGCGCTACTTTGATAGAATGTGCCCTGGAGACTGGTCGCACGCATCAGGTGCGCGTTCATATGGCTCATATCGGACATAGTCTTATCGGTGATCCGCTTTATGGAACTCGTCGAAAATCATTGCTTGCCAGCAGAAAAGATATTCAATTTTGCCGACAAGCGCTCCATGCTGCTACACTTGGATTTGTTCACCCCATATCGGAAAAAAAATTGTTATTTAACTGTAACTTTCCATCCGATATGCAGGAACTATTCAGTAAGTTGCGCGTATAGTATAATGATACTATAGTGATTACGACCAATGGGTGCTTGATGAGGCCCGGCGGTAAACAAAGAAAAGGAACAAAAATGGCTAATATTGGCAATGTTCCGGCAAAAATCCCTGCCTTAGGGGGGGATGCAAGCCTGAACCGTTATCTTTCGGAAGTTCGCAAATTTCCGTTATTGAAACCCGAACAAGAATATATGCTGGCGAAGCGCTATGCTGAACATAAAGATCAGGAAGCCGCAGCCCAGCTTGTAACGTCCCATCTACGACTCGTAGCGAAAATTGCCATGGGCTTTCGTGGCTATGGGCTGCCTGTCTCGGATCTGATTTCCGAGGGTAATGTCGGCCTGATGCAGGGCGTGAAGAAATTTGAACCCGATAGAGGTTTTCGCCTGGCTACTTATGCAATGTGGTGGATTCGCGCGTCAATACAGGAATATGTATTGCGTAGCTGGAGTCTTGTGAAAATGGGGACCACAGCGGCACAGAAAAAGCTTTTCTTTAACCTGCGAAGGATGAAGAATACTCTTGAAGCTTTTGAAGATGGCGACCTGTCCCCTGAGGATGTGAGCAAGATTTCCACCGATTTGGGTGTGTCCGAGCATGAAGTGGTCAATATGAACCGGCGCATGTCTATGGGCGGTGACGCTTCATTAAACGTACCTCTGTCCGAAGATGGTGATGCAGGTCAATGGCAGGACACATTGGAAGATGATGGACCGTTGCACGATCAGCAAATCGCTGATGCTCAGGAAGCCGATTTCCGTCATGAAATGCTCACCGAAGCGATGGGATCACTTAATGAGCGCGAGCAGCATATTCTTGCTGAGCGACGTTTGTCAGAGGACCCTAAAACGCTAGAAGACCTCAGCAAAGTTTATGATGTGAGTCGTGAACGGATAAGACAGATCGAAGTCCGAGCGTTTGAGAAACTGCAAAAAGCGATGCTCCGTATTGCAGGTGAAAAGCAGCTGCTTACAGCTAGTTAATCTCATAACTTCTTAAATAATCTAAGCATTATAACGCCCCAAAACAGCGATTGTTTTTGGGGCGTTTCTTGTTTAATCGACCATTATGACAACCAGAAAACGCAGCTTTCCCACTCGTATAATCTTGCTGCTTTTCCGGTTATCTATTTATTTCATTCTGGTTACGTTGCTGTGGGTCGGGCTATATGTCTTTCTTCCTCCACCAGTGACGGCAACTATGTTGATGGATGATAATGGCATAACCAAGGATTGGATATCGCTCAGCGATATTTCACCCAATCTGACCCGTGCAGTCATTGCGGCAGAAGATAGTAAGTTTTGCAGCCATGACGGTTTTGATAAGCAAGCCATTTTTAAGGCCATTGAGCATAACCGTCAGGGCAAACGGATCCGCGGTGGATCGACCATATCCCAACAAACCGCAAAAAATGTTTTTCTGTGGCAAGATGGCGGCTATTTTCGCAAAGGGCTGGAGGCTTATTTTACATTTTTGATTGAGAAAATATGGGGAAAGAAACGGATTATTGAGGTCTACCTGAATGTCGCGGAAACTGGAATCGGCACTTATGGAGCCCAGGCGGCTGCACAGCGCTACTTCAAGAAAGACGCATCAGCGCTAACCAAATTTGAATCAGCGCGTATCGCCGCGGCCCTACCTTTACCCAAAAAAAGAGCTGTAAATGGTGCTCGTGGTTTTACGCGGCGTTACGGCAACACGATTGCGGCACGAATCAATGTTGTGAAAAATGAAGGCTTAGATGATTGCGTTTATAAATGAATCTTTACGCGTGGTATCTGTCCACGAAATCGCTTCCATCAAATAAGCGGTTCCATCCGAATATCACTTATACAGGCATATAATGCTTCTTAAGCCGCATCCTCTTTCTTGGACTTGACGCTTTTCGCAATCACTTTCACGGGTTCCTTCGTTCCGGCAACGACATCTTTGTCGATAACAATCTCGTCAACACCGTCGAGATCAGGCAAATCGAACATCGTATCAAGAAGAATATTCTCTACAATGGACCGCAGACCACGCGCGCCGGTCTTCCGTTCAATCGCCTTATTACCAATGGCGACTAAAGCATCATCAGTGAACGTCAGTGCGACATCTTCCAGTTCAAACAATTTCGCATATTGTTTGACCAGCGCATTTTTCGGTTCTTTCAATATCTGAACCAAAGCGTCAATATCGAGATCTTCCAAAGTAGCAATGACCGGCAAACGGCCAACAAATTCCGGTATCAAACCAAATTTCAGCAAATCTTCGGGTTCACCCTGTTGTAGAGTTTTGCCAATTTTGCGTTCTTCCGGTGCAGAAACATGGGCACCGAAACCAATAGATTTCGCCTCAAGGCGATCACCAATAATTTTTTCGAGACCAGCAAACGCGCCGCCACAAATAAACAGGATATTTGTTGTATCGACTTGCAAGAATTCTTGCTGAGGATGTTTGCGACCACCTTGTGGAGGCACACTAGCCGTTGTGCCTTCCATAAGCTTCAACAAGGCCTGCTGAACACCTTCGCCCGATACATCACGCGTAATCGACGGGTTTTCTGCTTTGCGGCTAATTTTGTCTATCTCGTCAATATAGACGATACCGCGCTGTGCTTTCTCGACGTTGTAATCGGAAGCTTGCAACAGTTTCAGGATGATATTTTCAACATCTTCTCCGACATAGCCTGCTTCGGTCAACGTCGTGGCATCAGCCATCGTAAAGGGTACATCAAAGGTCTTTGCCAAAGTTTGCGCCAATAAGGTTTTACCGCAGCCGGTCGGACCAACCAGCAAGATGTTTGACTTGGCAAGTTCTATATCGCCAGATTTTGCAGCATGATTAAGGCGCTTGTAATGATTGTGCACAGCTACTGACAAAACCCGCTTTGCCCGATCCTGACCAATTACATAGTCGTTCAACACGTCACAAATTTCTTGCGGCGTTGGCACTTCACCGTCTTTTTTGCCGGTTATCGCACCCTTGGTTTCTTCACGAATGATGTCATTGCAAAGCTCAACACATTCGTCACAAATAAAGACTGTGGGTCCGGCAATAAGCTTACGGACTTCATGCTGGGATTTGCCACAAAAAGAGCAATATAATGTGCTCTTCGAATCAGATCCCGTCAATTTCGTCATAAAAAGTCCTCAAAACTAGGCTGGAAATGTCAATTTAACCTTCATGCCACAAAATGCTACAGCTTTCTTTGCTGTGTTTTCCGACAATTGCTCAATATATCAATAGCGGCTTAATTTTCATTAAGGGCAGAGCTAACAACTTATTTACTATCTTCGTCAGCAGGTTTTGGCCGTTTGTCATAAACTTCATCAACAATGCCAAAAGCTTTGGCTTCGTCCGCTTCCAGAAAAGTGTCGCGATCCATTGCTTTTTCGATTTCTTCTAACGCCTTGCCTGTATATTTCGCATAGAGTTCATTCATCCGCGAACGAATCCGCAAAATTTCTTTAGCTTGAATCTCAATATCAGACGCCATGCCCTGTGCGCCGCCAGATGGCTGATGGACCATGATCCGCGCATTGGTGGTTGCCATACGCATGCCCGGTTCTCCAGAAGCCAGCAAAAAACTGCCCATAGAAGCCGCCTGGCCCACACAGACTGTTCCTACACGCGGACGAATATATTGCATGGTGTCATGGATAGCCATGCCAGCTGTCACAACGCCGCCGGGAGAATTGATATAAAGATAAATATCCTTATTCGGGTTCTCCGACTCCAGAAAAAGCAACTGCGCCGTGATGATAGAGGCCATATTATCCTCGACCTGCCCGGTAACGAAGACAATCCGCTCACGCAAAAGACGAGAGAAAATATCAAAACTGCGCTCACCGCGGTTAGATTGCTCAATAACTACGGGAACAAGGGCATCAACAATCGGATCATGCATAGTAATTTAGTGCCTTCTGTGAAAATCAGGATATTAAAATAGGGACACCATAAACCAGAGTCCCCATATGTCGGAACCTACATCGGTGTAACTCGAACAATGTTCAAGTCGGTTAAGGATTTTTTCCCAATCAATTTGCCATTTGTAATCAATTCGGCAACCAATTTAGCACAGATATACGCAAAACTCTTTATCCGACGCGAGCTGTCTCGCGCCGGATAAAATAAATTATTTCTTTGCAGCAGATTTCTTCGCCGCTGGTTTCTTGGCTGTCTTTTTCGCCGCAGGCTTCTTAGCTTTTGCTTCATCGGTCTCTTTTTCAGCAGACTTCTTTGCAGGAGCTTTTTTTGCTGTAGCTTTTTTAGCAGGAGCCTCTTTGTCAGCAGTCTTTTTGGTAGTTTCTTTCTTGGCTGCCGGTTTTTTCGCTGCTGCTTTTTTGGCTGGAGCCTTTTTCTTGGCTGGTTTTGATTCGGATTCGTCTTCGGCTTCGATTGCCGCTTCCAATTCTTCGCGGGTTACTGTTTTTTCAGTAATCTCAGCCTTGTCAAAAAGAAAATCCACAACCTTGTCTTCATACATGGGGGCACGAAGCTGGGCAGCTGCCATCTGATCCTGTTGAATATATTCGACGAAACGCTGGCGATCCTCTTCACGATATTGCTGTGCGGCTTGCTGAATCAGCATGGACATTTCCTGCTGGCTGACTTCCACACCATTGGCCTGACCAATTTCGGAAAGAAGCAGACCCAAGCGAACACGGCGGACGGCGATATCGCGATATTCGTCCTTTTCGTCCTCCATTTCTTTTTTTGCTTTTTCAGGATCTTCATCCTGAGCCGCTTCCTGTTCCAGCTGTTGCCAGATCTGGTTAAACTCGGCCTCTACCATTGAGGGGGGCACCTCAAAATCATGTGATTCTGCCAATTGATCCAGCAGCTTGCGCTTCATGTGAGTACGCGTCAAACCGTTAAGTTCCTGCTCAATTTGCCCTTTGAGCAACTCACGCAGTTGATCAATGCCTTCAAGACCCATGGATTTAGCCATTTCATCATCGGCTTTTGCTTCTTTTGCAGTCTGCACTTCCGCAACGACAACATCGAATGTCGCATCTTTGCCCTTTAGGCTTTCGACATTATAGTCTTCCGGGAAAGTCACTTTGACGAGAACTTCGTCATTGGCCTTTTTTCCGACCAGTTGATCTTCAAAACCGGGAATCAGGCGGCCAGAGCCAAGCTCGATCGCCATGCCCTCACCTTTGCCGCCATCAAATGGCACGCCATCAACCTTGCCTTCGAAATCAATCAAGCACTGGTCGCCAATTTTTGCTTTATGGCTTTTGGGTGCAGTCTCAAACTGTTTCTGGCTCTCTGCAAATTTCTGCAAAGATTCTTCCACTGTTTTTTCGTCCGCTTCCACACGCAGGCGTTCAAGTTTCAGGCCATCAACAGACGGAGTCGGCACATCCGGCAAGACTTCCAGTTCAACCTTAACTTCGGCGTCTTTACCAGCTTCATAGCCCTCACCAAGAGTAACGCTCGGCTGCATCGCAGGGCGAAGTTTATTGTCGGCAATAGTTTTTTCGACACTTTCTTGCACTGTGCTACTCAAAGCATCCTGCATCAGGGCATCATTGTGCATTTTTCGCACCAGATTAGCTGGAACCTTGCCTTTGCGGAAACCGGGCATGTTGACCTGCGGTGCCAGTTTCTTGACCTCATTATCGACGCGGGTTTCAATGTCCTTCGCGGTGATTTTGATGTCATAGGCCCGTTTAAGACCCTCGTTCAGCGTTTCAACAATCTGCATGATTACCCTTTAATGCCTTCATAATTTCTATTTCGACCAGTTTTCTTGTGTAGTGGTGCGGGCGAAGGGACTCGAACCCCCACACCCGAAGATACCAGAACCTAAATCTGGCGCGTCTACCAATTCCGCCACGCCCGCACGAGTTACACTTTCAAACAACTATCGAATTTTGATTGACGCGTGCGCCTAGCGGATCGTTACCAAAAGGGCAAGTCGCTTTGCGCTATCGCATCTCTATTTTAGCCAGCGTCACCGAGTGACTTTTTCAACAACTCATTCACTACCTGTGGATTGGCCTTGCCTTGCATCGCTTTCATCGTCTGACCAACAAAGAAACCGAACAGCTTGTCCTTGCCGCCGCGGTATTCAGCAACCTTGTCTTCATTTGAGGCCATGACATCGAGAATAACTTTCTCAATCGCGCCAGTATCAGATTCCTGCTTCAAGCCTTTCTCTTCAACAATTTTAGCTGCACCATCACCAGTTTCAAGCATTATTTCGAATACTTGCTTGGCAATTTTTCTTGAGATAGTGCCATCTGCAACCAATCCTAAAAGCTCAGATGCTTGCTGCGGCGAGACAGGGCTTTGTTCAATAGAAAGTCCCATTTTATTTAACGCACCAAATAGCTCGGACGTAAGCCAATTGGCAGCCGAGCTAGCAATTTTTTCCGGCTCGTCTGTTGTTTCTAATAATTGCTCAAACCATAATGCTGTTTCATGCTCTGCGGTCAGCACCGCTGCGTTATAGGCGCTGAGACCTAGAACATTTTTATAGCGCGCCCGCTTTTCATCAGGCAATTCTGGCAGGCTGGCTTTACAATCAAAGATAAAATCATCTTCAAGTTCCAGCGGCAACAGATCCGGATCAGGGAAATAACGGTAATCATGTGCGTCCTCTTTGGAGCGCATGGAACGTGTTTCATTTCTATCCGGATCAAACAGCCGTGTTTCCTGAACCACGTCCCCTCCGCTTTCAATGACGTCGACCTGACGCTGAGCTTCATATTCGACGACTTGCTGGATAAACCGCAGCGAGTTGACATTCTTTGTCTCTGTCCGAGTCCCCAGTTTATCGCCGGGTTTGCGGACGGAAACATTGACATCCGCACGCATGGAGCCTTGCTCCATATTACCATCACAACTGCCGACATAGCGCAGGATTGATCTTAGCTTCCGTACATAAGCTGCTGCTTCTTTGGGGGATGTCATATCCGGCTTGGACACTATTTCCATCAACGCAACACCGCAACGGTTCAGATCGACATAGCTCATAGTCGGATGCTGGTCGTGCATCAGCTTCCCGGCGTCCTGCTCGATATGGATGCGCTCCACACCTATTGTTTTGCCATGTGCGTCGGGATCTTTCTCATCGAGAGAGATTTCGATTTCCCCTTCCCCCACAATCGGGTGATAAAGCTGGGAAATCTGATAGCCCTGCGGGAGATCGGCGTAAAAATAGTTTTTGCGGTCGAAACGCGAATATTTGTTAATCTGAGCATTGATTGCAAGGCCGGTGCGAACCGCTTGCCGCACACATTCCTTGTTCAAAACCGGCAACATTCCCGGCATCGCGGCATCAACCAGACTGACCTGCGTGTTCGGTTCGGCGCCAAACTCTGTCGAAGCCCCGGAAAAAAGCTTGGCGTTAGAGGTAATCTGCGCGTGCACTTCAAGCCCGATTACGACCTCCCACTCACCGGTTGCACCCTGTATGCGATATGTTGATTCAGTCATTCTATATTCCCGTTAAGGCTGATGCTTTTTGAAGCATCCGCAACAATCCTTAAAGCGTCCTTCGATTTGTTCAGGACGAACGGATATCCTATCACCACCACTGCTCTGGTTTCGCAACAAAACCGGCACGTTCTTCCAATGCCAGACCGGCGTTAAGCACAGTCTGTTCATCGAGAGCTTTACCGATAAGTTGTAATCCCAGCGGAAGTCCCTGCCTGTCCAATCCTGCTGGTACTGACATCGCAGGCAAACCAGCCAAGCTGCTAGGAACGGTGAAAACATCGTTCAGGTACATGGCAAGCGGATCGTCGTTTTTCTCACCCAATCCAAAAGCTGCACTGGGCGCTGTGGGCGTTAGCAGCAGGTCACAGCTTTCCCATGTTTTGTCAAAGTCCTGTGCGATCAATGTCCGGACCTTTTGCGCCTGCGTGTAATAGGCGTCATAATAGCCGGCAGACAATACATAGGTGCCTATCATGATCCGGCGTTTTACCTCTGCTCCAAAACCGGATTCGCGGGTTGCAGCATACATATCCTGAAGCCCTGCCCCGTCCGGCAAGTCACGCATTCCGTAGCGTACACCGTCATAGCGTGCGAGATTGGATGATGCCTCTGCCGGTGCAATAATATAATAAGCGGGCAAAGCATATTTTGTGTGGGGCAAAGACACTTCAACAATATTCGCGCCAGCATCCTTAAGCCACTCAATGCCTTGCTGCCAAAGGGCATCTATTTCTGGCGGCATATTATCCACACGATATTCTTTTGGAATGCCGATACGTTTTCCCGTAAGATCACTATTCAAGGCAGCTTCCCATTCGGGAACCGGCAAATCGAGTGAAGTAGAATCTTTGGGATCAAAACCAGCCATTGCTTCTAACATGATAGCGCAATCACGCACATCATGAGCCATCGGTCCCGCCTGATCAAGTGAACTGGCAAATGCAATTGTGCCCCAGCGTGAGCAACGGCCATATGTTGGTTTGAAACCGGTAATCCCTACGAATGCAGCGGGTTGACGGATGGAGCCGCCAGTATCAGTGCCGGTTGCTGCCGGACAGATGCGACCGGATACAGCCGCAGCGCTACCGCCGGATGAGCCGCCGGGCGCAATGTCCACATTACTCCCGTCATTACGTCGCCATGGTGAAATAACATTACCAAAAGCACTGGTTTCGTTGGATGATCCCATTGCGAACTGATCCATATTCAGTTTGCCGAGCATACCTGCGCCTGCCTTGAACAGATTCGCCGAAACAGTGGATTCATATTGCGGTGTAAAACCGTCCAGGATCAGGCTGCCGGCTGTCGTCGCGACTCCGTTGGTACAAAACAGGTCTTTCATGCCAATCGGAACACCGGCCATTTTGCCGAGTGTTTCGCTCGCTGCTTTTGCTTTGTCGGTCGCATCTGCAGCCGCCAGCGCATGATCGGGTGTTTCAACCAGAACCGCGTTTAAGGGTTTTGCCGCGCTAACCCGCCCGATAAATGTCTCTGCGACTTCCCTGGCGGTAAAATCGCCTGATACGATACCACTGCGGATGCCCGCGATACCCAGTTCAAATATCTCTGCCATTATTCAATCACCTTCGGAACACCAAAGAAGCCATGTTCCGCTACCGGAGCATTGGCCAATATTTTGTCACGCATATTTCCGTCATTTACCACATCTTCACGGAGGCGTAATTTATTGGGGATCACAGCAGTAGTCGGCTCGACTTTGGAACAATCTACTTCTCCCAATTGCTCGACCCATCCCAAAATATTATTAAGCTCTGGTACCAGGGCATCTGTTTCGGCTTCTGTCACGGCAATGCGCGACAAACTTGCGATTTTTTTAACGGTTTCTCTATCGACTGACATATTTCATTCTTTATCGGTTCATTTTTTTTCGGGTATTAGTGCAGAATATTGTGTACGTCGCGCCGCTAGCACTGGCGCGAGGCTGCTTCAAGTTGAATGAGCGGTTTAGCCTATAATGGAGTAAAATAATTGGCGCGTAAGTTTCTTTATTTAGTCGCTACCCTTATCATTCTTTTCATCGCTGGAGCGTTTATACTTCGCATTTATGGCGAAGACTTGGCAGAGGTGGTTTTTGTACCAAGCATCGAGTTTCAGCCACAAAAAGTGCTGGAAGACAATGTCTATGCGGATATTTCCATGTGGTATGCACACCCCAATATCAAAAAGGGCAATCCGGCTCTTTGGTTACCCAAAGACGAGGAAACAGGCGCGCCTGCCTCAAATGACACTCAAGATGGTGTAAAGCTGAAAAAACTCGCATTTAATGGCAATCAACGCGCAGCAATATTTTTTGTCCATCCGACTTCCTTTATCAACAAAGAGAAGTGGAATGCTCCTTTGGGGCACAAAGAATCTGAAGACCGCGCAAAAATTTTTCTTCGTGGGCAGGCAAGTGCCTTTAATCATGTCGGCGATGTGTGGGCACCGCGGTACCGGCAAGCTACTCTTGGTGCATTCCTGACTGATAAGATAGAGGGGCAGCAAGCATTGGATGCCGCTTATCAGGATGTGCTACAGGCTTTTGACTATTTCATACGTGAAACTCCCGATGACCGCCCGATCATTTTAGCCGGACATAGCCAGGGTAGTTTGCATCTTACCAATGTGTTGAAAGACCGGATCGCCGGAACGCCGTTGGCTAACCGGATTGTTGCTGCTTATATTGTAGGATGGCCGGTTTCGGTAGAAGCTGATGTTCCTGCTCTAGGGATTGATGTGTGCGAGGAGGCCGATCAATACAATTGTCTGCTTAGCTGGGAAAGCTTCGCTGAACCTGCTGACTATGGCCGCATTATCGATGCGTATAACACAACTATCGGCTTTAATGGTGAGCCACGCAAAGATACTAAATTACTGTGTACCAATCCGGTAAATGGTGACATCAATTCCGCATCTTCTGCGGAACAAAATCTTGGTACATTGGTCCCTAATGGCGATCTGAGCGATGCACAGCTGATCAAAGGCGCTATTCCCGCACGATGCGATGATCAGGGATTCCTTCTTATCGGTGACCCTCCTGAAATGGGTCCATATACCCTGCCCGGCAATAATTATCACGTCTATGACTATAGTCTGTTCTGGAGTAATATTCGTGCAGATGTAATGAAAAGGATGTCGGCATTTCTCGCGCGATAATGACAGAAGATCGAAAGATATTTCGCTCGGCATTGCCCGATGGGGGCCGCTTGCTTGGGCTAGATGTCGGTACGAAAACAGTCGGCATGGCTCTATGCGATGCCCAATGGATGATCGCGACAGCGGCAGAGACAATAGAAAGACGGAAGTTTTCCAAAGATCTGGAACGAATCAAGACTGTCATAACCGAACAATTTATATCCGGGATTATCGTCGGCCTGCCGCTGAATCTGGACGGAAGCCAAAGTAAGCAAACACAGGCCGCCAAGTCCTTTGCCCAGAATTTACGTCCTCTTGGCCTGCCGATATTCCTTTGGGACGAGCGTTGGAGCACTCAGGCAGTTACGCGCGATCTGATTGCCGCTGATGTAAGCCGAAAACGGCGCAGCAAAGTAATTGATCAGATGGCTGCTGCCTATATTCTGCAAGGAGCGATTGACGGGCTTGCCGCAATAGAAACCTGACACTATAGGGCTGATTTTAATGACATCACAGCAAACAGGCTCGCCGTCCACCGCCGGACATCAGTTTCCAGCCGGATCGGACGCATTTCCACATCGTCATCTCTTGGGTCTCGCAGGGTTGCAACCCTGGGAGATATTATTTCTCTTGAAAGAGGCAGAGCAATGGGTCGACCTTAATCGCAAATCTATTAAACATTCGGGGCGGCTCGATGGCTTGACAGTCATTAATGCCTTTTTCGAAAATAGCACGCGTACGCTCCTTTCTTTCGAGATAGCGGGCAAACGGATGGGCGCCGATGTCGTCAATATGCATGCCGCGCAGTCGAGCATTAAAAAGGGTGAAACCCTGATTGATACAGCCGTAACTCTTAACGCTATGAGAGCCGATGCCATTGTCATCCGGCATAGTAGTTCCGGCGCTGTGCAGTTAATTGCGGATAAAGTGGATTGTCCTGTCCTGAACGCAGGGGATGGCAGTCATGAGCACCCGACTCAAGCATTGCTTGATGCCCTTACAATTCAGCGGCGCAAAGGTGATATCAGTGGCCTGACAGTTACTATTTGCGGTGATGTCATGCACAGCCGGGTTGCGCGGTCTAATATATACTGCCTGACCACATTGGGCGCCAAAGTCAGGGTTTGTTCGCCAACATCGCTATTACCCGAGGCGTTGGACCGTTTGAATGTGACTGCTTTTTCAAATTTTAATGAAGCGCTTGACGGGGCAGACGTTGTCATGATGCTGAGGCTACAAAACGAACGTATGAACGGTGATTTCATACCTAGCCCAAGGGAGTTCCATCATCTCTATGGTTTAACTAGAGAGCGTCTCGCACTAGCGAAACCCGACGCTCTGGTCATGCATCCAGGGCCGATGAACCGTGGAGTAGAAATTAGCAGTGATATTGCTGATGATGTCGAACGATCTGCGATCACAGAACAAGTAGAGATGGGTGTCGCAGTCAGGATGGCTTGCCTTGAGGTTCTGACGCGCCGGTCCCGCGGCGTGGAGGGATGGACATGAAACAGATATTTACCAATGCACAGGTTATCGCTCCCGGACATGATATGGCCCAGCCTCTGAACTTGGCGATTGATAGCGGCCATATCACCGGTATTGGCAGCGAAGCGCCATCACCGGATCAGAAAATTATTGATTGTAAAGGTGCTATTCTGGCTCCGGGAATTATTGATCTGGCAGTTTTTGCGATTGATAAGCCCGCTTTTCATTTTGGCGGGATTACCCGTGCAGCTCTCATGCCCGATCGGTCGCCCGTGCTGGATTTGCCCGCGATGATCAAGCATAATGCTTCTGAAGGAAAGCCTGATCTATGGTCCCACCCGCTTGCTGCTGCGACGAAAGGACTGAAAGGCATCGAACTGGCAGAAATCGGTTTAATGAAAGAAGCAGGTGCGCGCGCTGTAGCAACGGGCAGAAGCTGGATCGCAGACAGCGGGATCATGCTTAAGCTACTTCATTATTGCCGGTCGCTCGATATGCCAGTGGTCGTACATAGCGAAGATAGCGGCCTTACAGCAGGCGCGGTGGCAACCTCTGGCGAGACCGCCACCCGCTTAGGGCTATCGAGCGCACCGGCAAGTGCGGAGGCATTGTCTATTGCCCGTGATATTGCCTTGGTAAGGGAAAGCGGCGCACATGTTCATTTTCGGCAGGTTACTACCACACAGGGATTAAGTTTGATTCGTTCAGCCAAAGCAGAAGGCTTGCCGGTAACATGCGGTATTACTCCAGCGCATTTATTCCTGTCCGAGATCGCAATTAGTGATTTTAGAACCTTTGCAAAAATGTCGCCGCCTTTGCGGAGTGAAGAAGACCGGCAAAGCTGTCTGGAAGCAATTCAAGACGGCACAATTGATGTCATTTCTTCTGGTCATGATCCCCGCGGTCCCGAAGGAAAACGGTTACCTTTCGCAGAAGCTGATACTGGTATGGCAGGCGCGGAGACTTTACTGGCCCTATCGCTAAACCTGGTGCGGGACGGACTACTAAATATGGACCGTTTGTTCGATTTACTGTCGGCTAATCCCGCAAAAATTTTAGGGGTTAATGCCGGACAAATCGTCAAAGGGCGTGAAGCGGATCTGATATTGGTTGATGCAGAAAAGCCTTGGCAGATTGATGCTCGCAGGATGGCAGCTTCTGCGGGCAACACTCCCTTTGACAAATTACCAGTCCAAGGCCGGGTAATCGCTATTTATAAGGGCGGAAAAGCACTGTAGCTTTCCTCGCCCTTATATAATCCTATCGTGATGCAAATTCCGTTGGCGCCCTGTCATCTATACGCTTGGGTTGAGTCTTGCTGTATTTACGTACAAAGCAACCATCGCCATTCGCTTTGATACCCTGACATAAATCTCTCGCTGACTGTTGATTGGCGAAACCAACAGCCGACAAGCGATAAAGTGTTTTTCCGTTTAGCGAGATTGTTGTGCTTGTGTGCTGGAATGCGGCCAGTGATTTATGCTTCGATGATAAAATAGACCATGCGCGTTTTACGTTTTCTGGCGAAGAATACGCCCCTACTTGCACAAGATACTCTCCGTTGGAGATCAAAGTTTTCTGCGGAGCATAGGCAATATTTTTAATCACAGCTTTAGCCGGAGCAGCTTTTTTATTTGGTATATTTATATCCTCTTGCATTGCAGCAGAGCCATTTGCAGGAACAGTCACTTTAGTAACCAGAGTGTTTTTCTCTTCTGTTAGAAAAGCCTTTTTCGACTCCATGCCGGATTCATAGTCAGCTATACTTGGCGCAGGATCACTATCAAAATTAGCAATTTCACGACTATAATCCTCTGCCGGCGTTAAAGCGGCTGCCGCTGGCATGACAGGTGCAACGTTCAATGCCAATCGAACGGGCTGACCTGGATCATGGATAGCAGGCTTAACATTCAAAATAGAAGCCACACGCATTTCATAAGCCCCGGGGCGAGCCATTTGCGCCCATTGCATGATTCGTTTGTCAACATTGGCGGGAGCCATGTCTTGTGACGCCAACAGCTTGGCTTCCCTCCATCGACCATCCAAAGCATAAGCCAACCCTAGATTTTGACGGGTCCGACCTGAAACATCGGAGGCACGAATAGCTTGTTCCAGTACAGCAATCGCAGCTTCGCTATCTCCAGCCAAAGCCAAAGCCAGGCCATAATCAGCCGTTGGGATATATTGACGGTTATTTTCGACCAATTGCTTGGCTTTATTCGCCTTACCTTGTGCGAGCTGCGCTAAGCTCAGGCTCAAAATTGTGCGGGCATCATGTCTGCCCAGATCCATTGAATCCAGAAAACTGCGCTCTGCAGAATGAAACCGACCAGCAGCCAGATAGGTTTGACCGAGCAGTGCCCGTGTGTTCGGATCATTTCCAACTGCTGCAACGGAACGCTCTGCGTAAGCAATCGCATTCTCAACATTGCCCTTTTCAAGCGCTCTTTCTGCCTTTGCTGCATATCTTGCGGCATGTTTGGGCGACACAGGCGCGCTGGATGCAGATGTGGTAGAACTACTTCCAAGTGAACTACAACCTGTCATGGTCGCAGAAATGACCATCGTGGAAGCGGCCAGTTTCAGTATCATATCGCGTTTCATATCAATGCCCTCGCAACTATATTCAATCTCATACGCTCAAACTTTGCCGCGTGACGGAATACGCTCTGCCAAGCCATCCAGTTCAGGGATGGTTTTCAAATATTCATCTAGCGCTCTGGTTACCAATTGCTGTGCAGAAGAGTTTTCTACCGCTGTAGCCAACCGCAGCTTAAGATGTCTCTCTGCGTCCAAACGAAGCGTAAACGCAATTTTGGCTTTACGTGTCCGCGATTTTTGTGCTGGCCGGCGGATTTTGGCAGATGGCTTGGTTTTGGTAACTTTTTTGCGCGGAACCAATACATCACCAGTACTGGCATTTTCTGCGCTAATTGGAGATTCCCCTACGGACGGTACTTCCTTCGGAATCGACCGAAGAACAGGAGCAGCTTGTTGTGGATCAACTGGATGTAACTCCTCTTCAGTGGAAGCTGCGGTTTTTTCATTCTCAGCCGTGGTCTGATTATCTCGCGGTGGTTGCAGGCTCAGTTTAGCCGCAATTTCTTCTTGCTGTTTACGTACCGCTGGAACAACTTCCGGAATTGCTCCGGCTAACGGGTTATATTGATATTGCCCTGTATCCTCCGATCCCTGCATTCCGGAATGGGGCATGTCATGGTCGGGATTTGTATCATATCCCATATCATTCCAACCCAGATCCTCATTCTCATCATCAGAATAGGCAGGGAATGCCATTCCCTGACGCCGCATGGCGGGTTTTGCACCGCCTTTGCGAGCCAATAGAGATGATGACAGGGAGGCCAATGGCTTAGGTTCGCTCATATTTTCTGCTCCTACCCTTTAAGATCCGAAAACCCGGCGGCCAAAATTACCTCCGGAACGCTGAATGCCGACATTCGCCGTCGGAGCCATGCCAGGGGATGAGAATACGGTTCGGCGGAAATTTTTTTCCAACCGATCAGATATATAACCCCAAAGCTGTTGGATTTCCTGCGAAGACCGTCCTTTAGGATCAACCTCCATAACTGTACGCCCGTCAATCATTGAGCCAGCAAAATCTGTGCGGTGGTGAACAGTTACGGGTGCTACGGTGCCATGTTGAGACAATGCAACTGCCGCTTCCGAAGTAATCTTTGCTTTTGGTGTCGCGCCATTGACGACAAATAAAAGCGGTTTTCCAGCACGCTCACATAGGTCGACAGTCGCACCTACGGCGCGCAAATCATGCGGACTGGGACGCGTCGGAATAACAATTAACTCAGCGACCGAGATCACTGATTGAATTGCCATTGTAATAGCTGGCGGAGTATCAATAACAGCGAGTTTAAAACCCTGTTGTCGCAAGATAGCAAGATCATTGGCAAGACGGGACACAGTGGTTTGGGCGAAAGCCGGTAATTCCGCTTCGCGCTCGTTCCACCAGTCGGCCAAAGAACCCTGAGGGTCGATATCAATCAATACTACCGGGCCAGCGCCTGCTAGTTGGGCCTGTACGGCCAAATGCCCTGACAATGTTGTTTTGCCAGAACCACCTTTTTGGGATGCCATTGCTAGAACTCGCACTCTATTCCCCTTAGTCTTTTCGCTGATATTTTCGGACGTCTGAAATTAATTCATCGTCTTCTCTGACAGAACAGCTCTAAAATAGGGTTAACAAGTGAGCAGTGTTTTTTCAGTCAAGCCGCGCCGTACTTGAAAGGACATGGAGCCTGATAGCCTTCGATAGATTTTCGGTTCTGGGAACCATAATTATCCCTATACCCGCATTTGCGATATTGATCATGGTTACCAAATATTTGTTAATTGCCATTAAGAGCTAATTACGGATAAGATGCATCTTACAAATATGCAGAAAAAAGGCCTAATTGTATGGGAAATATCAAATTGGCACATCGCCTGCTAACCACTTTCGCCGTGCTCGGACTAACATCACCGGCATTGGCTGATGTTAAGGATGGCGTAGATTTCTGGAGCCGCGGTGATTATAATGCTGCAGTTGCCGAATGGCAGGGCCTTGCTAACGCAGGTGATGCAGACGCGCAGTTTAATATGGGGCAAGCTTACAAACTTGGCCGAGGCGTGCCGATGGATTTGGCCAAAGCCGAACAATATTATAAAAGCGCTGCGGATCAGGGACATTTACAGGCCAGTGACAATTACGGACTGATTCTTTTTCAGAATCAGCGACGCAAAGAGGCTTTGCCCTATCTGCAAGCTTCCGCCAACCGCGGTGAGCCACGGGCGCAATATGTACTGGGCACAGGTTATTTCAACGGTGATTTTGTCGAAAAAGACTGGGTCAAAGCCTATGCCTTTATAACACGTGCTTCTGCGGCAGGCCTATCGCAAGCTACATCTAACATGGCTCAGATGGACAAGCATATTCCGCTGGATCAAAGACGGCGCGGCATTAAACTTGCGAGCCAGATGGAGAAAAGTGAAAGACAGACTCTTACCGCTCAAGTCGGTGGCTTACGCCCCGCAGCATCGACTGGTGCAATTCAAACAGCGGATGTACCGGCTTCACAAACTGTAACACCAGCACCCACATCTCCCTCTGAAACGTCTAGCCAGCTTGGAGCAGCGCCAGAGACAATAAAAGCAAAACCTGCGAAACCTGCAAAACCAGCGGTTACTGCGTCTGCTACAAAGCCGGCTACGAAGCTAAGTACAAAATCCGCTCAGGGCCGACCAACAACAGAAGGCAAATGGCGCGTACAATTAGGTGCATTCAGTGATAAAAAAAGGGCTGAGGCACTTTGGGAAGTCCTTGGAAAAAAAGTAGCCGCTCTCAACGGTCTACAATCCTATTTGGTTAAAGCCGGGTCCATTACTCGCCTACAAACCGGTCCGTTTGCTACGAAGGCTCAAGCTAGCGATATTTGCACCAAGGTTAAAGCTTCCGGCAACGATTGTATTGTAAAATCGCGCTGACAGTTTCTGACCAGAGGTTAACCTTTTACCCATTCGCTCGCCCCAATGCCCTGAATATAAAGTAAAGCGGTCAGGTCATTGTGGCTGATAGCTGCATCTGCGGCTTCAGCTGCTTTTGGTTTGGCATGATAGGCAACGCCCATGCCCGCCAATGCAATCATCGGAATATCATTTGCGCCATCTCCAACAGCCAAACATTGGTCGAGCGAAAGTCCGGCGGCTTGAGCGCTTTGTTCAAGCAATTCTGCTTTTCGTTCTGCGTCAACAACATTGCCGTTCAATTTACCGGTCAAACGACTATCTGCTTCTGCCAGAATATTCGCTTCTGCCATAGCAAATCCTATATCCCGTGCGACGGGGTCGGCAAATCTGGTAAAACCACCTGAAACCAATATAGTTTTTGCCCCGCGTGCAGCCATAGTCTGCACCAATATTTTTGCGCCGGGCATGATTTGGACTTTTTCATCAAGACATTGATCAATCGCAGAGAGTTCTAGTCCGGCAAGTAAAGCCACCCTGCCCCGCAATGCTTCTTCAAAATCCAGTTCGCCTAACATGGCTTGTTCGGTAATTTCAGCAATCTGCTCTTTGATACCAGCATAGCTTGCCAGTTCATCAATACATTCTACCGTGATCATTGTACTGTCCATATCGGATATGAGCAGCTTTTTTTCCCGATTGGTTGCAGATTGAACCACATAGTCAGTCTTTGCGCCCTCAAATTTTAGAGCTTGGCGCGCTGTTGCCAAATCACCGTTAAAATAAATATCAGCGGCTTTGCCATCAATAATGTCGCCAATCCGGCTAATTTCAGCACCTGAATCAGTCAACCGGTCTGCAGCCGAACTTAATTCTCCCTTTTTCAGTTGATCTGCTGCTATTAATGTAGCGATGAGCATAAATTCTCCAAAAGATAACAAGTCTAAACAGTTTAATGATGTCGTATTAATCGTTGGGCCAACGGCTAGCGGCAAGTCCGCATTGGCATTGCAACTTGCAAAAAAGCAACCCTCTGTAATCATCAATGCCGACAGTGCACAGGTTTATTCCGACCTGCGTATATTGAGCGCAAGACCTAGCAAACAAGAAATGGCAGGCATAGACCACCGGCTTTACGGTTATATAGATGGAGCGGAAACTTGTTCTGCTGCTCGCTGGGCAAGGGATGCAAAAAGCGAGATTGCAGCCGCACATGCGAATGATATTTTGCCTATTATGGTTGGCGGCACCGGACTTTATGTCCGAACATTGCTCAATGGGATTGCTCCGATCCCGAAAATCGATCCTGTCGTGCGGGCGCAGGTACGGGAATTGGATGTAAGCAAGGCCTATTCCTCTTTGGAAACAGAAGACCCGGTATCGGCGGAGCGATTAAATCCTCGCGATGTAAGCCGGATAATGCGCGCACTTGAAGTTGTACGGTCCTCTGGCAAGCCGATGCATCATTGGCATGCCCGTTTGAGTGGCGGTATTGCAGATGAGATCAGCTTGCGACCATTAGTCTTATTGCCGCCGCGAGAGTGGTTATACGAGCGGTGTGATCGTCGCTTTCAAATGATGCTTGCTGAAGGGGCGATGGATGAAGTGGAGACACTCATGGATAGAAACCTTCCGGAGGCTTGTCCGGTCATGCGGGCGATAGGTGTGCGGGAGATCCGCGCGTTGATCAAGGGAGAAATCACTCAGGAAGCGGCGCAGTCACAGGCGATGGCAGCCACACGCCAATATGCCAAACGGCAATATACCTGGTTCCGGAATCAGTGCCCCATAGATTGGCCACACTATAACATGGTAATAAATGACGATAATATTCTAGATATTGTTATATAATTACAAAATTGATGCTTGACACAACATATATAAATATGTAGCGCGCCGAGTTCGAGTGGATGTTGCTCATTGCCTTGCAGTGCAGCATCGCCTATTAAACGCCCGCCCTTCATGGGTGAACTGGGTAAATTTGTGATAATGGAGCTTAAAGTGGCCGAGAAAAGCGGTGCAGAGATATTGGTTCAAACCCTGCTTGATCTGGGTGTAGATACCGTATTCGGTTATCCCGGTGGTGCTGTGCTGCCAATTTACGACGCACTTTATAAGCATAACCAGATCAAACATGTACTGGTCCGGCACGAACAAGCTGCGACGCATGCTGCTGAAGGATATGCGCGCTCTACTGGCAAGCCGGGCGTTGTGCTGGTCACATCCGGCCCCGGTGCGACCAATGCGGTTACAGGTATAACCGATGCGTTGATGGACTCCATACCGATGATTGTTCTCACCGGACAGGTTGCAACCAATCTGATCGGCTCCGATGCCTTTCAGGAAGCGGATACTATCGGCATTACGCGCCACTGCACAAAGCATAATTATCTGGTCAAAAAGCCCGAAGATCTTGCCGATGTTCTGACTGAAGCATTCCACATCGCGGTAAATGGCCGCCCTGGCCCGGTTGTCGTCGACATCCCGAAAAACGTGCAGGTCGCGGAAGCCGAGTTTAGCGCCCATAGAAAGTTAAAAAACACACGTTATCGGCCACAGGTTGACGGCGAATTCAAAGCCGTGAACGAAGCTGCTGAAATGATAATGCAGGCCAAAGCACCTGTTCTGTATACAGGCGGCGGCATTATCAATAGCGGCCCGAAAGCCAGCAAGACTCTGCGCGAATTGGCCGAATTACTGGGTGCGCCGGTGACATCAACGCTTATGGGCCTTGGTGCTTTTCCGGCATCGTCCGATCAATGGCTTGGTATGCTTGGCATGCACGGAACATTTGAAGCCAATATGGCAATGAACCGCGCCGATCTTATTGTATGCCTCGGCGCGCGCTTTGATGACCGTATTACGGGACGGATTGACGCTTTCTCTCCGAACAGTAAAAAAATACATGTCGATATTGACCGGTCGTCGATCAACAAGACAATCCGCGTTGACCTTCCGGTTATAGGCGATGTTGGCCGCGTGATGGAGCAATTGCTCGCCGTATTGAAAGGCCGTAAATTCAAAGAACCCGACTATGAGGAATGGTGGGCGCGGATCAAGGGCTGGCGCGCGACCAACTGTCTTGCTTATCCCGACAGCAAAACCGAAATCATGCCGCAAGAGGCCATTCGCAAATTGTGGGAAGCCACGCATGAACGTAACCCGATCATCACGACAGAAGTCGGACAGCACCAGATGTGGGCGGCCCAGCATTTTGATTTCGAGCAGCCCAACAAATGGCTGACCAGCGGCGGACTTGGCACCATGGGCTATGGCCTGCCCGCGGCGATTGGTGCACAATTGGGCAATCCCGATGCACTGGTTATCGACATTGCCGGTGAAGCCTCGATCCAGATGAATATTCAGGAACTGGGCACGGCGAGCCAATATCGCCTTCCTGTAAAGATTTTCATTCTGAATAATCAATATATGGGCATGGTCCGTCAATGGCAGGAACTGACCTATGAAAGCCGCTATTCAAACAGCTATTCCGAAAGCCTTCCCGACTTCATCAGACTGGCGGAAAGCTATGGCTGGACCGGAATATTGATTGAAAGCCCTGATGATCTGGACGCGGGAATCACGAAAATGATCGAAACTGATGGCCCGGTACTGGTTGATTGCCGGGTTGCACAACTGGCTAATTGTTTCCCGATGATCCCATCCGGCGCAGCGCATACCGAAATGCTTTTGTCGGAAAAGGATGTGAAGGGAACGATGGACGATAACGCAAAGGCGCTTGTTTAATGCATATTAACGAAGAACAGGTTGAACGCCATGTGCTTGCGGTTCTGGTCGATAATGAGGCCGGAATATTAGCGCGTATTGCAGGCATGTTTACAGCTCGCGGTTATAATATCGAAAGCCTGACCGTAGCTGATATCAGCGCCGATCATGCGATTAGCCGAATCACGATAGCAACCTCTGGTCCGCCCCATGTCATTGAACAGATCATCGCTCAGCTTGATCGGCTGGTGCCGGTCCATACCGTTCGTGACCTGACCGAATCCGGCCCTCATGTCCAGCGGGAACTGGCGCTTGTCAAAGTGGCCGGCAAAGGGGATATCCGCATAGAAGCCATGCGGCTTGCCGATATCTATCGCGCGCGGGTTGTGGATGCTACGACCGAAAGTTTCGTGTTCGAAATTACCGGCGCGCCTGGTAAAATTGAAACCTTCATAAGCCTGATGCGCGAAGTCGGGCTGGTTGAGGTTGGCCGCACCGGAGTCGTTGCTATTGGACGGGGTCCGGATATCGCTTAAAATTTGTCGATTACATTATTCAATCACTCGTCATGCCGGACTTGTTCCGGCATCCAAAGCGTCATTCACTGACTGGCAGATCCCGAATAAAGTTCAGGGTGGCGAAAAATACTGGAGAAAGAAAATGAAAGTTTATTACGACGCAGATGCCGATCTTGGCCTTATCAAAGACAAAAAGATCGCCATTGTCGGCTATGGTAGTCAAGGCCATGCCCATGCACAGAATCTGCGTGACAGCGGCGTAAAAGAAGTCGCCATTGCTCTGCGCGCCGGTTCTGCGACTGCGAAGAAAGCTGAAGCTGCCGGATTTGCTGTTAAAACCAATGCCGAAGCAGCTGCATGGGCCGATATTGTCATGATCCTTGCTCCCGACGAGCATCAGGCCGCAATTTATGCCGATGACCTGCACGACAACATGAAACAAGGCGCTGCTCTCGCTTTTGCCCATGGCCTCAATGTCCACTTTGGCTTGATCGAGGCGCGTGCCGATCTTGACGTTATGATGATCGCTCCCAAAGGCCCCGGCCACACGGTTCGTAGCGAATATCAGCGCGGCGGCGGTGTCCCCTGCCTTATCGCTATTGATCGCGATGTTTCGGGCAATGCCCATGATGTTGCGCTGGCCTATGCGTCCGGTGTTGGCGGCGGTCGCAGCGGCATCATTGAAACCAATTTCCGCGAAGAATGCGAAACCGACCTGTTTGGCGAGCAAGCTGTTCTGTGCGGCGGAATCACCCATTTGATCCAAGCCGGTTTTGAAACCCTGACCGAAGCTGGCTACGCTCCGGAAATGGCGTATTTCGAATGTCTGCACGAAACCAAGCTGATCGTCGATCTGCTGTATGAAGGCGGAATTGCCAACATGCGCTATTCCATCTCTAACACAGCGGAATATGGCGATATTACAAGCGGCCCTCGCGTTATTACCAGCGAAACAAAAGCTGAAATGAAGCGTATTTTGGCTGACATTCAATCTGGCCGCTTTGTCAAAAACTTCGTTCTCGACAACCGTGCAGGTCAGCCGGAATTGAAAGCTGCCCGCAAGATTGCCGAAGCGCATCCGATCGAGAAAACCGGCGCAGAGCTTCGTGCAATGATGCCATGGATCGGTGCCAACAAACTGGTCGACAAAGAAAAGAACTAAAGCGTTACGGAGCCGCGCAGCTATGGGAGCATAGTGGCGCGGCTCCTGCTTTTGGAATGACTGGTTCCATTGCCAAAAAAATATATCTAGCTGGTTGATTTTTGCGCCCCAACGGATATGAGTGTCTGCGATGACACGTATCTCGACCCTTGAGCTACTACGACTTATGCGCCCTTAGGCGTACCTGAGCTGCTGCGCGACCGCGGCTGCATCCGTCTAAGGGTTATTTTCGAAAAAATTGAAATTTACAGGCATTTTGCGCTTTGCGTGACCTTGCTTGCAGCATAAGAGTATTATCATGCATCCTAATCCATCACAAAAATATCGTCCCTTTGGCCAGATTGATTTGCCCAATCGCCAATGGCCCTCCCGCACAATAACACAGGCTCCGCGCTGGCTCTCCACCGATCTGCGCGATGGCAATCAGGCGCTGATCGATCCCATGGACGCGCACAAGAAACAGCGGTTTTTTGATCTGCTCGTAAAAATGGGGATCAAGGAGATTGAGGTCGGTTTCCCTTCTGCTGGCGCGACCGATTTTGACTTTATTTCGGGATTGGTGAAATCCGGCAATATTCCCGATGATGTTATGGTTCAGGTACTGACCCAATCTCGCCGCGATCTGATTGAAACCAGTTTTGCCAGTCTGGAAGGGGCCAAACAGGCGATTGTCCATCTGTATAATGCTGTGTCTCCGGCGTGGCGCGAAGTTGTTTTCAAACTTGATAAAGAAGGCGTGAAGGATATTGCCAAGCAAGGCGCGACTATTTTGCGCGAACAGGCGGAAAAATATCCTGATACCGACTGGCATTTTGAATATTCGCCCGAAACATTCTCGACCGCTGAAATTGATTTCAGTCTGGAAGTGTCCGAAGCGGTCATTGATATTCTGGAACCAACAGCCGAAAAGCCGTTGATCCTGAACCTGCCAGCCACGGTTGAGGCATCAACGCCCAATATCTATGCCGACCAGATTGAGTGGATCTGCAATAATATCAGCAAGCGCGACCATGTTGTGATCAGTCTTCACCCGCATAATGACCGCGGATCTGGAATTGCGGCGGCGGAGCTTGGCCTGATGGCTGGCGGCGACCGTATTGAGGGCTGTCTGTTCGGCAATGGCGAGCGGACGGGCAATGTGGATTTGGTGACATTGGGCCTTAATATGTACACGCAAGGCGTTGATCCGAAGATTGATTTTTCCAATATGGATGAAATTGTCAGCACCGTTGAATATTGCAACCAATTGCCTGTTCCGGCTCGCCATCCCTATGCTGGTGAACTGGTCTTTACCGCATTCTCCGGCTCGCATCAGGACGCGATCAAAAAAGGATTCGCTGCACAGGAACAGCGTAACGACGACCTGTGGAATGTGCCCTATCTGCCGATTGATCCACGCGATATTGGCCGTGATTATGAAGCGGTAATCCGGGTTAACAGCCAATCCGGTAAAGGTGGCATCGCTTGGATATTGGAACAGGATCAGGGCTTGAAATTGCCCAAACGTCTGCAAGCCAATTTCAGCCGGACTGTCCAGGAGCTGGCAGATCAGACAAGCCGCGAATTGTCATCCGAAGATATTTGGGATGCGTTTCAGAAACGCTATCATCTGGACGGCAGTGGTAAATATAGTCTGATTGATTATCAGGAAAGCCAGACTGGTACCGAGCGTATCTTTGTCGGCAAAGTGAAAGGCCCGGACGGCGAGATTTCGGTTAGTGGCCGCGGCAATGGCCTTATTTCAAGCGTTGTAGACGCCCTCTCCTCTTCGTTGGGTGTATCCTTGGAAATCATGGATTATCAGGAACATGCGCTCGGTTCGGGTAAAGATGCAAAAGCCGCGACCTATGTCGAATGTAAAACCGGCGATGGCCGTGAATTTTATGGTGTTGGCATCAACAGCGATGTCGCCACAGCATCGGTCGAAGCATTATTAAGTGCGGTCAACCGGATATAGGCATAGCTTTTTAAGCAACCGATTAAAATAAGAGTGGAATCCGTCAGCGCATCGGTTATGGCGGATTACACATTTTTGAAACGGGAAATCTATGACCTTACCAGCCATATTTGATAATCTTCGCTTGCCATTAATCGGATCGCCGCTTTTCATTGTATCCGGCCCTGAACTAGTCATTGCCCAATGTAAGGCTGGTATTGTCGGTTCTTTCCCCGCGCTTAATGCACGGCCACAATCCCTGCTTGATGAATGGTTTCACCAGATCACTGAGGAGCTGGCCGCATGGAACCGGGATAATCCGGACAAGCCGGCAGCGCCATTTGCAGTGAACCAGATTGTTCACAAATCCAATGATCGTCTGGATCAGGACATGGCAACCTGTGAAAAATGGAAGGTGCCGCTGATCATCACGTCATTGGGCGCTATCGAGGATTTGAACTCCGCTGTTCATAGCTGGGGCGGAATTACGATGCATGATGTTATCAATGACCGCTTTGCCCACAAGGCGATTGAAAAAGGAGCCGACGGCCTGATTCCGGTGGCGGCTGGCGCTGGCGGACATGCCGGAACGCTTTCTCCTTTTGCTCTGATGCAGGAAATTCGCCAATGGTTTGACGGTCCGGTTGCCCTGTCCGGTGCAATTGGCTGCGGTGCATCAATTCTTGGCGCACAGGCGATGGGCGCTGACCTTGGTTATATGGGCTCTGCATTTATTGCGACCAAAGAAGCCAATGCCGACCAAGGATATAAAGAGGGAATCGTTGAAGGTCGTGCAGGTGACATTGTTTATTCCGACCTGTTTACCGGTGTCAGCGGCAACTATTTGCGCCAGTCAATTGAAAATGCTGGGCTTGATCCCGACAATCTTCCGCAGGGTGATTATAAAACCATGAACTTTGGTTCTGGCGGAAATACGGAAAAGAAAGCCTGGAAAGATATATGGGGCTGTGGTCAAGGCGTGGGTGCCGTTGACGAAGTGGTTTCGGTACAGGAAATGGTCGACCGTCTGACAACAGAATATCGTGAGGCGCGGGACAGCTTGAAAATGCGGTCCGATTATTGAGCAGGGCAAACTCTCTGCTCAAGCAGTATCAATATTATAACTAATACAGCTTAAACGGGGGGGGGACTACATTTCCCCCCGTTCACGGCGGATTGCAAACCATTTCGCGACATTGGCATTATGCTCTTCGAGCGTTTTTGCGAAAATATGCCCGCCCTTGCCATCTGCAACAAAGTAAAGATAATCACTTTTTACCGGATCGAGAACAGCTTCAATAGAAGCGCGCCCCGGATTGGCAATTGGGCCTTTCGGCAAACCGACCATCGCATAAGTATTATAGTCATTTACAGCCGCGATTTCGGACCGGCGTATTCGCCGACCCAATGGTTTGCCCTTGGTAATCGGATAAATAATCGTCGGATCTGCCTGAAGCATCATATTGCGCCGGATCCGGTTACTATAAACGGCTGCCACTGTTCTCCGCTCGCTGGCGATAGCGGTTTCTTTTTCAACAATCGCAGCCAGAATTATCGCCTCTTCCGGAGTTTTTACCACAGATTCAGCCGTTTTTTTCGGCCAGAGTTCTGCGATTGTATCCTTCATAGCCTGTTGCATCCGCCCGACAACGTCCGCGCGCTTTTCTCCGCGTTCAAAACTATAGCTATCAGGTAAAATCGAACCTTCTTCGGGAACCGGAATATCTCCGGTCAATAATTTTTCCGCCATCAGCGTTTCATGTACCATGATCGAAGGCATCCCTTCAGGCACGGTTATCAGGCGCTGAATAGTTTTACCGCTTTGCAACAGCGCCAATATATTCGCGTTGCTTGCTCCAGCGGGAACCAAAAACTCACCGGCTTTGATCGGTTCGGAACTTCCCAGAATTTTGGCGCGATTCAAAAAGCTGTCCGCTGATTTAATCGCGCCTTCTTCCTCAAGGAGTTTGGCCGCTAGGCCAAGGGTTGCTCCCCGGTTAATAATAATCTCGGTATCATTTTCCAATGGCCCGCTAGCATTCCAGCCATAAAGGAAGTTAGCCGCAAAAACGGCAAAGATGACAGCCCCGACTATGAGGACCAGGCAACCGAGGCGCCGCATGGCGGGATTATAAAGCTTTTACAATGATACTGGCATTGGTTCCGCCAAAACCGAAACTGTTGCTAAGCACTGCTTTCACTTCGCGTTTTCTGGCGACATGAGGAACCAGATCAACGCCCTCACAGCTTTCTTCAGGATCATCGAGGTTCAATGTCGGCGGGACAATTTGATCCCGCATCGCGAGAATTGAGAAAATCGCCTCTACAGCGCCTGCTCCGCCAAGCAGGTGCCCGATCGCGGATTTCGTCGAGCTCATCGACATGGTTTTGATATCATCACCGAATAAACGGCGTACTGCGGCCAGCTCCAGAACATCGGCCATGGTCGATGTGCCATGCGCGTTGACATAATCAATGTCTGCGGTGCTGAGACCAGAGCGTTTCAGCGCCATTTCCATTGACCGATATGCGCCAACACCATCGGGATGCGGCGCGGTAACATGATGCGCGTCGCCTGAGAGGCCATAGCCGACAACTTCGCCATAAATATTCGCGCCGCGTGCTTTGGCATGTTCATATTCTTCGAGCACAACCACACCGGCACCCTCACCCATAACAAAACCATCGCGGTTTTTGTCATAGGGTCTGGAGGCGGCTTGCGGATTATCATTATTAGTGGACAGTGCCTTTGCCTGAGCAAAGCCGGCAATGCCGATCGGACAAATCGTCGCTTCCGCACCACCAGCCAACATCACGTCGGCATCATCCAGCGCAATCATACGCGCAGCATCACCGATACTATGAGCACCAGTGGAACAGGCCGTAACAACCGCGTGATTAGGCCCCATCAAACCATATTTGATCGAAACCTGACCGGAAATCAGATTGATCAAGCGCCCATGAACAAAATGCGGGCTAACCCGGCCCGGTCCGCGTTCATGAAGAACGAGAGATTCTTTTTCAATTCCCGGCAATCCGCCAATACCTGAGCCAATTGAGCAGCCTGTGCGTAGCTTGTCCTCGTCACTCATTTCGGTAAGGCCGGCATCTTCCAATGCCTGTCCGGCGGCATCAATGCCGTAAACAATGAATGGGTCGACCTGACGCTGAACCTTGTGATCAACGCGTTTATCAGGGTCAAAACCATATTCATGGTCTGTCGGTTTCACTTCACAGGCAATACGGCATTTTTGATCGGAGGCATCAAATCGCGTAATTGGTCCGGCACCGGATTTTGAAGCTAGAATATTCTTCCAGCTTGTTTCCACATCTCCGCCCAAAGGCGTTACCAGTCCTAGTCCGGTCACCACAACACGACGCATGCTATACTCCTTTTATCGGGTCTGCCTCGACCCTAATTCCTTCAGCCCTAATTTAAAAGCGGCTCCCGGTTCAGGAAATACTTCCCAGGCCGGTGAGCCGCTTTAAAGTTATTTAGCGTTCATTGGCCCCGGAATGCTGCCTTTCATAGGGGCCGCATTCCAAAATCAATTAACCTTTGTTTTTATTTATGAAATCAATCGCATCTTTAACAGTAGCGATTTTTTCCGCTGCATCGTCAGGAATTTCAACGCTGAATTCTTCTTCGAAAGCCATTACCAGCTCAACAATATCGAGGCTGTCAGCGCCCAGATCATCGATGAATGCTGCCTCTTCGGTCACTTTGTCGGCTTCTACGCCAAGGTGTTCAACAACAATCTTTTTTACGCGGTCTGCAGTCTCACTCATGAGAGTTCCTTCTTCTTTGATATTAATTTCCATTTTGTCCTACTGGCATGAAGCCCTGCTTGCAAGAGGGGACGCGCAGCTTTGTGCATCATATAATATGAATGATGGCACGTGCCACTATCAGATATTTTCATTTACCAACCCCGCCATACTGGCGGCTATCGGCAAAAGCAAACAGGCAGGGGCAGTAAGACCCGAATATTCACTGACTATTCCTGAATTACAGATGATTAAGCCTGCTTAGCTAATCATTGCCATTCCGCCATTAACATGCAGGGTTTGGCCTGTGACATAGGATGCCTCGTTACTGGCAAGATAGGTAACGGCAGCGCCAATATCATCGCCTGTTCCCATTTTCCCAGCAGGAATCTTGCGATTGATTTCATCTTTTTGCGCGTCGGTCAGCGCGTCGGTCATCGGCGTGGCAATAAACCCGGGCGCTACACAGTTCACGGTTATACCACGCGAAGCGACTTCTTGAGCCAATGCTTTGGACATGCCGACCAAACCGGCTTTGGAGGCGACATAATTAACCTGCCCCGGATTGCCGGTAGCCCCGACCACCGAAGTGATCGAAATTATCCGTCCGTGACGTGCTTTCATCATGGGACGTGTCGCGGCGCGGACAAGGCGGAAAGCGGATTCCAGGTTGACATTCATCACATCAGACCAGTCTTCATCGGACATCCGCATGATCAAACCATCGCGTGTAATTCCGGCGTTATTGACCAATATATCAAGCTTGCCGAGCTTTTTAATCACATCAGGAACAAGTTCATCCACTTGCTGGGCATCGGAAAGGTCGCACGGAGCAATGACATGCCCGTCGCCTTCCAGTTCCGAAATCATTTCTGTCAGCGCGAGCTTGCGTGTGCCGGACAAAGCTACTGTTGCGCCGCGACCGGCTAATGATTTGGCAATGGCAGAACCAATTCCGCCGGATGCACCCGTTACCAGCGCGGTCATTCCTGTGAGATCAAACATTTTTGTTCCTGTCTATAAAATCAGAATAGAAAGTCAGAAGATAGTTGGAGAGAATGGCTAAATAGAAGCCAAAAAGCTGTCGATATCGTCCCTTGAGATCAGGCTCTTCGTTTCGACTTCTTTATTAATCCGCTTTACCATGCCGCCAAGCACTTTACCGCCAAATTCGACAAATTGCTCTACACCCGCTTCGGAAAGATTGATTACAGATTCGCGCCAGCGGACAGTTCCCGTCACCTGATCAACCAGCAACCGTCGTATTTCATCGGTGTCACTAACCATATCAGCAGTAACATTGGCAAAAAGCGGAACCGAAGGCGGCAGAATATTTGCCTCATCCAGCGCCTCTTCCATGGCCTCCGCCGCTGGCTGCATCAACGAACAATGAAACGGCGCGGAAACCGGCAGAAGAATACCGCGTTTTATCTCATGCTCTTTTACCAAGGCGATCGCGCGTTCTATTGCAGCCATATGTCCTGATATGACCACTTGTGTCGGGTCATTATCATTGGCGATAGTGCAGACATCACCTTGAGCCGCAGAATTTGCTAAGCTGGAGGCTTTCTTTTTATCCGCGCCCAGCAACGCCGCCATGCCGCCTTCACCCACAGGCACAGCTTTTTGCATGGATTGACCGCGTAATTTCAGCAATTGCGCCGTCGTTGTCAGGTCAAATGCTCCGGCAGCACATAGTGCTGTATATTCCCCCAGGCTGTGCCCCGCGACATAAGTGCAAAGATCTTCAAGCGACTTTCCGCCTTCTTTTTCCATGACCCGTAATGTTGCAATTGCGTTGGCCATGATTGCCGGTTGTGCATTTTCGGTAAGGGTAAGCTCGTCCTCCGGGCCTTCGCACATCAGCTTGAACAGATTTTGTTCCAGTGCGTGATCGACTTCCTGAAACACTTCGCGCGCTGTGCTGCTGGACTCGGCCAGTGCTTTGCCCATGCCAACCGCCTGACTGCCCTGCCCCGGAAAAATAAATGCCCTCATGTCGATCCTTTACCGATTTATTGATCTGTAGATGCCGCAGCTAAAAGGGAATGACCCTGCTTGCAAGCCTTGCTGCCCAAATAGCTTGCGGATGCGGGATTGCCAAACTTTAATTGACCGATTAAACTCTTGCAATGGATCAATCACTTTCCGAGCAGAAACTTTCCGATTTTTGTAACAGAATATTAGGATCTGGTAGCGCGCCCTCCGGTTTACGGCGCTTATCTGGCGGAGCCAGTATGGAAAGCTGGGCCTTTGAATATGGCGGTGAAGAGTTTGTGCTCCGCAGATTGCCCGTCGGTATCTCTTCCGATGATGAAGGCCTGAGTGGTATTCCGCTAGCGACTCAGGCAGATATTATTGATCTTGCAGTATGTTCGGGAGTGACAGCACCGATTGTTCGCGCTCGCCTGACACCAGAAGACGGCCTTGGCGAAGGATTCGTAATGGAAAAGGCGGACGGGGAAACTCTTCCCCACAAAATTCTCGGCAACCCTGAATATGCTGAAGCCGAAAGTAAGCTGACCGACCAATGTGCGGCTGAACTCTGGAATATCCACAATATTGAACTTGAGGATTTACCCGATAATCTGGAATATTTGCCACCACTGGAACTGATTGGAAAGCAAAAAGACAAATATGACGAGATTGGCGGCGCCATTCCCATTTATGAATATGCTTTTCGCTGGTTGAGGGAAAACATACCATCAGATCATATAAAAACACTGGTCCACGGCGATTTCCGGATGGGCAATCTGATGATCGTGCCATCAGGCATATCGGCTGTGCTGGATTGGGAGCTTGCGAGACTAGGCGACCCAGTGCACGATCTTGCCTATCTGTGCACACCTAGCTGGCGTTTCGGCCATTATAAGAAGGTCGCAGGCGGATTTGATAGTGCAGAAGCTCTTTTGACTGCCTATGCTCGCCATAGCGGCAAAGCTGTTGATCCTGACCGCTTCCGTTTCTGGCTTATTTACTCAACGCTCTGGTGGGGCGTCACATGTTTGGTCATGGGTGAAATCTGGCGCAGTCACGGCGACAGATCATTGGAGCGCACGGTCATCGGCCGCCGGGTTTCGGAAGTAGAGATTGACCTCGCATTGCTATTTGAAGAAATTTTACCCCCCGAAACATGCACGCCGCTTGATTGGCATCCTCCTGCCCTGCCTGCAAATCGGGGAGAAATCGTCTATGACGAATTGCTTACCGCACTGGGCGAATGGAATCAGGAAATTGTGCAGCCCGACCTGAAAGGCCATGACCGTTTTCAGTCCAAAGTTGCGGGCAACGCACTTGGCATCGCGCGGCGACAGGCCAGCTATGGTCCCCGTTTTCAGGCTGCTGCGAAAGAACGATTAGCCGCTATTGGATTTGACCATGGACAGCTCTGCACGCGGCTTTCACAAGGAGATATAGACGCACAATATCCTGGCCTGTGGGACCATCTCAGGCTCTCTGCCCTCGAACGTCTTACTATTGACCAGCCCAAATATGCGGGTCTGAAGGTCGCACTCAGCAAATGGAGCCAATGACATGAGTTTTGACATTCCCCAAGAGATTGAAGACTATCTTAGCGTCCTTGACGATTTTATCGAAACCGAGATCAAGCCGATTGAACAGCGTGATGACAATATCCGCTTTTTCGATCATCGCCGGGAGAATAGCCGGACTGATTGGGATAATCAGGGCCTTCCGACAAAAGAATGGGAGGATTTGCTCGGTGAAATGCGCCGCGCTGCCGATGCGGCAGGGCACTTTCGCTACGCCCTGCCAAAGGAATTTGGTGGTCAGGACGGAACCAATCTGGGCATGGCGCGAATCCGCGAACATCTGGCGCACAAAGGCCTTGGCCTGCACAATGATCTTCAGAATGAAAACTCGATCGTCGGCAATCTTGTTCAGCCGTTGATGCTCCGTGATTTTGGTACCGAGCAACAGAAACAGGAATATATCCCCGCGATGCTGAAAGGGGAGATGAGATGGTGTTTTGGCTTGACCGAGGAAGAGCATGGCTCTGACGCTACGTGGATGGACACGACGGCCAAACCGGAAAAACGTGATGGCGTGGACGGCTGGTTGATAAATGGCAATAAAATGTGGACCACGGGCCTGCATGTCGCCACCCATGTGATGACCTTTGCCCGGCACAGCGGCAAAGATGGCGATGCACGGGGTATTGGCTGCTTTATTGTCCCTGTTGATGCCGAAGGCTTTGAAGTTGGTGAATATATGTGGACGTTCAATATGCCCACAGATCACCCGAAATGCTCCTATACAAATGTCTGGATACCCGCAGACGCGATTTTGGGCGATCTCGATAATGGACTTTCTGCCGCTCAGCATTTTGTCCATGAGAACCGTATTCGTCAGGCTGCATCCTCTCTTGGTGCAGCGCAATATTGCATCGACGAAGCGGTTAAATATGCTCAAACCCGCAAACCGTTCGGCAAACCGCTTGCAGTCAATCAAGCGATACAATTTCCGCTGGTAGAGCTACATACCGAAGCGGCAATGCTGCGTCAGCTTATATATAAAACAGCATCACAAATGGACGAAATGGCAAAGGTAGACGTTGCCAAATATTTGTCAGCGCAAGTTTCCATGTGTAACTATCGCGCTAACCGTCTGTGCTGTGACGCCGCTGACCGCGCAATGCAGGTCCATGGTGGTATCGGTTATTCCCGCCATAAACCTTTTGAGCATATTTACCGCCATCACCGCCGTTACCGTATTACCGAAGGAGCAGAGGAAATCCAGATGCGTAAAATAGGCGGACATATGTTCAAATTTATCAAATGAGCATGGCTTTGGCCGGTGATTTTGGCCAGTTGCTTTATATGGTTTGCATCAAAAATGGATAAACGCGCCTCAATTGCAGCCATATTTCCGTGCTTATAGTTCGTAATATTCAGACTTCCCCGGACTACCACTTGCATTCACGAGAAAAATCCTTCATAGGCGCCGCTTCCACGTCATTCGGCACAATCATTTGTTACGACAGGGATTTGTCTCGACAGGCGCGGAAATTACAGAAAGCCGGAGGGGCGTGTCTGCATGGTGCGGCGTCAGCGATCGGTAACATGAAGGAAATACTACATGCCTATGTATGAGCATGTCTTCCTCGCGCGTCAGGATTTGAGCCAGTCTCAAGTCGATGCACTGGCCCAGGAAGCTACTAAAATTGTTGAAGCCAATGAAGGCAAAGTCGTTTTGACTGAAACCTGGGGTCTGCGTACGCTGGCTTACAAGATTCAGAAAAACCGCAAAGCCCATTATGTGATGTTGCGTCTCGATGCGCCAACCAACGTGGTTGCGGAGCTTGAGCGTCAAATCCGTATCAACGAAGATATTATCCGGTTTCTGACCATCCGCGTGGATGAGCATGAAGAAGGCCCGTCAGTAATGATGCGTAAGCCTGACCGTGACACGCGCCGTGGCGGCGGAGATCGCCCTCGCCGTGAACGCGCCGACAGTTAAGCTAGAGAAGGAGTAAATAATATGGGACGTCCATTTTTCCGTCGCCGCAAAAGCTGCCCCTTTTCCGGCAAAAATGCACAGCCAATCGACTATAAAGATGTAAAGATGCTGCAAGGATATATTTCCGAACGTGGCAAAATCGTACCAAGTCGTATCACCGCAGTTTCCGCGAAAAAACAGCGTGAATTGTCCAAAGCAATCAAACGCGCTCGCCATCTCGGCCTGCTGCCTTACCTCGTGAAATAGGAGCAAGAGACATGGATATTATTTTGCTCGAACGAGTAGAAAAGCTGGGTGGAATTGGTGACGTTGTTACCGTGAAGAACGGCTATGCCCGTAACTTCCTGCTGCCCAATAAAAAAGCATTGCGCGCTAACGAAGCCAATAAAAAGGTTTTTGAAGCCAACCGTGCACAAATTGAAGCAGACAATGAAGCAAAGCGTAAGGAAGCTGAGAAAGCCTCCGGCAATGTTGATGGCAAACAGATCGTTCTGATTCGCGCATCTTCGGCCAGCGGCCAGCTTTATGGTTCGGTTTCGGTTCGTGACATTGTTGAGTCACTGAATGCCGATGGTGCCAATGTTGAAAAAAGCATGGTGATCCTCGAAAAACCAATCAAGACACTTGGCGTTTTCGACGTTCGTATCCGCCTGCATCCCGAAGTTTCTGTCACCGTACAGGTCAACGTGGCCCGTTCCGATGATGAAGCGGAGTTGCAGAAAGACGGCATCGACGTGATCGCCCAGATGTTCGAAGAAGAGCAGGCTGAATTGGCTGCTGCAGCTCTTGAAGTCATCGAAGATGGTGAAGAAGGTGACGAAGAGTTAAAAGCTGAGCTGGAAGGTGAAGCGGAAGCTGTTGAGACAGCAGAATCCGAAGAGTCTGAGGAAAGCACCGAAGACAAAGCATAATTGTCAGTAAATGATTGAAAAGCCCGAGGCTGGTGCGTTACAGATGGTAACAACCCGCTTTCGGGCTTTTTCATTGGGATGAGGCCATATTGACCAATAGCTGGCAAAATCTATACATTCAGGATGCCGGCCTCTTGCCGCATTTGGTCGATCTTCCGACCGATCAGATATTATTATCCCGTCTGACCGAAGAAGATTATCGTAAAGCCAGCTTTCTTGACCAGCGCATTGTCACACCGCAATTGCGACGACAGTTTGTCCCGTGGTCAGAAGTTTCTCAATTATCCGTCGCCAAAGCCGATCCTCCCCAATATATATTTCACACCGGACATGTTGGATCGACATTGCTCTCACGGCTGTTGGGAGAGATTGATACGGTTCTCGCACTACGGGAGCCGCAATTACTAAGAACTTTGTGCGAAATCTCGCAAATCCGCGATGAGCCCGAGAGCCCTTGGTCACCGGACGTTTATAAATATCGCTTTTCCGAAGTTATCCGCTGGTTATCGCGAACTTTCCATGCAGATCAACGGGTAATGGTCAAAGCAAGCAGCTTTGTCAGCGAACTAGCGCCCCAATTATTGACGGGCTCAACAGATGCGATGATATTATACGCGCCCTTAGATCGCTATATCCCTACGATATTGGCTGGTGAAGCCTCGGTTCAGGAAACCCACGCCATGGCTGGCGCCCGGCTAAAAAGGCTGACCCGCCATCTCGGCAACCCGCCTGCCCGCTTGTGGGAATTATCATTGGCCCAGCGTGTCGCCATGAGCTGGATTTGCGAACTGGTCACAATTTTCGCAGCGCACAAAGCAAGCTCTTCCGCCAATATAATGTGGATGAATTTTGAATCATTCCTCCAAAATCCAACCGAAAATTTAGTGAAGGCCGCAAGGCATTTCGGGCATAAACTTTCCGATAATAAAGCGGATGAATTGGTCTCAGGCCCAATCATGGCAACCTATTCCAAAGCACCCGAACATGATTATAGTCCAAACCTGCGAAAAGAATTATTGGAACAAGCGAACCGCAATCATGCCGCCGATATTCTTGCAGCACTGCGATGGGCCGATACTATTGCAGCAGAGTTTCCTTTGGTAACCCAAGCCATGCAATGGATTGATGAAACGGAAAATAATGTTCAAACAGCTTAAAATACTGGACCAAAGCCAGATCAATGAAATCAAGTCTATTGCCCAAACGGGGAAATTTGTGGATGGGAAAATCAGCAACCCCCATTCTAAAGTAAAAAACAATCTCCAGCTTCATGATATGGAAGCATATAACAAGACTTCCAAGCTCCTGCATGATGCATTGATGTCAAATCGGGAATTTAACGACTTTGCTTTTCCCGAACGGGTCGCACCGCCGCTTATCACCCGTTACCAACCGGGCATGCATTATGGCCTACATGCGGACAGTGCGATTATTTCACTAGCAGACGGTCCTATTAGATCGGACCTAAGCTGCACAATTTTCCTCAATGATCCTGATGATTATCAAGGCGGCGCATTACATGTTACACAAGGCGAAGCAGGAATGCGCTTCAAGGGACTGGCTGGTGCTGGAATTGTATACCCTTCCCACACTTTGCATGAAGTTGAACCAATATCCAAAGGGGAAAGGATGGTGGCCATCACCTTTATTCAAAGCAAGATTGCCGACGTAATGAAACGCAACCTGCTATATGAATTAAATGAAGTCGCCGCTCTGGAGGGGTTAAATATGAAATATGAAAATTACACCCGTATGCAGGCTGTGCAGTATAACCTCATGCGTATGTGGATCGATTAACCTAATAACCCATAAGGCTGAGAACTTCTTTCCGGCTGCGTGAATCATCCAGAAAACATCCCAAGAGCCTGCTCGTCGTCATACCGACACCTGGAGTCCGCACACCGCGCGCAGTCATACAGCTATGGCTGGCTTCAATCACCACCGCTACCCCTTGCGGTTTCAAATTATCCCAAATGCATTCGGCAACTTCAGCGGTTAAACGCTCCTGCACCTGTAAACGCCTTGCAAAGCCGTGGAGTACGCGTGCCAGTTTCGAAATGCCGACAACGCGGTCGGTTGGCATATAGGCGATACTCGCCTTTCCAATGATAGGTGCCATATGATGTTCGCAATGCGAATGGAACGGAATGTCTTTAAGCAGGACTAGCTCGTCATAGCCTCCGACTTCTTCGAAAGTGCGGGCCAAATGGATCGCAGGATTTTCTTCATATCCTTCGCAATATTCTTTCCACGCACGCGCTACCCGTTTTGGAGTATCCCGAAGTCCTTCGCGCTCTGGATCTTCACCGGCCCAACGCAACAAAGTTTTTATAGCATCCTGCACATCATCCGGCACGGGAAGTTTAGAGGCCTCCCGCGCAGCGAGAGCATCTTCAAAAGTGTCAGAATAGTCAGCCAACAAATAATCCTTTACGGGTGGAGCAAATATACAATAGCAATAGATTAAGCACACCCGTAGCTCAGCGCAAGGGCGGCTGAGATTATATCGTCAATATGCTGATGGTAAAAGGTCGCACATGCCCAAGAAGATTTGTCAGCTTTTCAGCGGGCTATAAGAAAATTTCGAAGGAGGGGATGTTAGTTACACCCCCTCCGTTTCCGAATAGAAACTCTGTTTACTCAGAGCTTGCCTCAGCTGGCTCTGCTGCTTCTACAGGCTGTGCATGCTTTGCCGCTGCCAATTGAACCCGCTCGTTCAAAGCCTGATCTGTTTGTAGAGCGATAGCAATTTCATTGAACCGCTGTGGTGCAAGGCCGGTATCCTGCACAGCAGAAGACATAGATGCCTGCTTTTGCGTCTGGTCCAAAGTCTCGTCAGCGGCAATTTTTTCGACTTTCATGGCTGCAAGAGCGAAAAGATCAACTTCGCTATCGGTCACACTGGCAGAATTCGTGGTAGGCGTTGCTTCGGCGGCCTGGGGTGCTTCAGTGGCTGATGTTGCAGATTGAGCCTGATTATCGGCTGCGGCAGGTGCGGTGTCTTGAGCCACTGCGGCACCAGCTACAAAGAGCGAGCTAGCAGCAAAAATGGAAGTGATCTTCATATAATTTCTCCTTAAACTTGAGAGATACAGATAGTCATAGGAAGCGTTCTGTTAAGGCCAATCGGACAGACCGTTTTTCATGTAAGATGCAGTGATAACTCGCATGGATATTTTAAGCATCAGCTATATTGGCATATTACAGAATAGTCAGGCATTCTGGAAATAATAGCGATCCACATAAATCCGGTCAGACCAGAAGTTCAACGCGATGGCTAATCCCGTTGCATGGCTGACCCAGACAGATTGCTGTAATTTTACAACACCTTGAAGCAAAGCGATGAACTGAGCGCTTCTGTCCGTGACAATGGAATGTACAAAGCCTAGCCGCTCCCTCGCCTTGATTAAGGCAATTTCCCCCAACTTATACAACGAGGATTTTTTATGAAAAAATGCGTTTTAGTTTTAGCAGCAATAGCGGCTTGCGTATCGGCCCCAGCACTTGCTCAGGACGCGACCCCATTCACCGGACCTTATGTAGGCGGCGTCCTTGGCTTTGATAGCGTTGAACAGGAAGTAGCCGGTCAAAAAGGCGACGATAATGGCACTGTTTATGGTGGCGTTATCGGTTATGATATGAACCTGGGCGGCGTTATCGTCGGTGCCGAAGCTGAATATACAGAGTCCGCCGTAGGATATTCTACCAAAGATATTCTGGTTGAGGGCGACGAAGCACGTTTGAATGCCGGACGCGATCTTTATGCCGGAGCACGTATTGGGTATCAGTTTGATCCTAACGCAATGGTATATGTGAAAGGCGGATATACAAACGCCAAAGCAAAATTGCATTATGATGATGCTGAATTGATCACTTCCTATTCTGATGAATTGGACGGTTTTCGCGTCGGTGGCGGTTTAGAGGCTTCCGCAAAGAATATGTTCGTGCGCTTGGAATATCGTTATTCCGATTATGGTTCATATTCCACAAATGGATTGCTTCCAAATATTGACACTTCGCGCCACCAGGGCGTTGTAATGGCAGGATTGCGTTTCTAAACATCGCAACCCAATGCAGGGTTAAATCCTGCGTAACGAATCGGCCGGGGACAATCATTGTCTCCGGCTTTTTAGTTTTCGGCCAAGCCCGTCAACGAATCTGATAATTGCTTGTGATAGCCTGTAGGCAAGTTGGCAAAAGCGTTAAATGCTATGACAATGAGTTACCCTTGCTCTGTCTGCACCATTAGATGCAGGAAAACCGCATCTGTAATAAGGCTGCGTGGGAAAACAATCTAAGGGAAAATGGCGCGCCCGGGAAGATTCGAACTCCCGACCCCTTGATTCGTAGTCAAGTACTCTATCCAGCTGAGCTACGGGCGCGTACTGAAGGCCGTCAGATAGGAGGTGAAGTCTTATCTGGCAAGCCATTTTATATGTTTTTCTAAAGGTTTTTTGTAAGTGCCGCCTGTGCTGCTGCAAGCCGGGCTATCGGAACGCGATATGGCGATGCACTAACATAGTCCAAACCTGTTTTTTCACAAAAGGCAATTGATGCCGGATCACCGCCATGCTCGCCGCAAATGCCCAGTTTTATATTATTGCGCGTGGCTCTGCCGCGTTCAGCAGCCAGTTCAATCAACTGACCAACGCCGTCAATGTCAATGCTGACAAACGGATCGCGCGGGAAAATGCCTTTATCGACATATTGGGTTAGAAAACGGCCAGCATCGTCACGTGACACGCCCAAAGTGGTTTGGGTAAGGTCGTTGGTGCCGAAACTGAAAAACTCGCCATGTTCGGCAATTTTTCCGGCCATTAGAGCTGCTCGTGGCAATTCGATCATGGTGCCGACCAGATATTCTATCCGACGTCCTTTTTCTGCAAAAACCTCTTCAGCCATGCGATTGACCACAATTTTCATCAATTCCAGTTCGCGCTCGGTAGCGACCAGCGGAATCATCACTTCGGGAATCGGAGCCTCGCCGCTGGCTTGCGCGACGTCGCACGCAGCCTCAAATATAGCGCGGGCCTGCATCTCGTAGATTTCGGGATAGGTAACGCCCAAACGGCAACCACGATGGCCCAGCATCGGGTTGAATTCATGCAATTCATTTGCGCGCTGTTTCAATGTCTCGACACCTACACCCGCTGCATCGGCTACTTCCTCAAACTCCGACTGATTATGAGGCAAAAATTCGTGTAGCGGCGGATCAAGCAGACGGATAGTTACCGGCAAGCCAACCATGACTTCAAAAATCTGGCGGAAATCTTCACGCTGCTCCGGCAATAATTTGGCCAAAGCCTCGCGCCTGCCCGCTTCGTCGGAGGCCAGAATCATCTGGCGCACGGCAGTAATCCGTGAACTGTCAAAAAACATATGCTCGGTCCGGCAAAGGCCAATACCTTCTGCGCCAAAGTCCCGTGCTATCTTGCAATCGAGCGGGGTTTCAGCATTGGTGCGAACACCCAGACGGCGGACTTTATCGGCCCAATCCATCAGGATAGCAAAATCTCCAACCAGTTCGGGCTGAATCGTTTTCACCCGCCCGGCCATCACCTGACCATTGCTACCGTCAATCGTCAGGACATCGCCTTCTCTCAGTTCGCGATCACCGATTTTCAGCAGCTTTGTCTCTTTATTGATGCTGAGGCTGCCAGCACCGGAGACACAAGGCCGCCCCATGCCACGCGCAACCACAGCCGCATGTGACGTCATGCCGCCACGTGCCGTTAATATGCCCTTGGCAGCGTGCATACCGTGAATATCCTCTGGCGAGGTTTCTACCCGCACCAATATGACGTCATCACCCATTTCCGTCCGCCGTTCAGCAGTATCGGAATCAAAAACAACTATGCCGCAAGCCGCCCCCGGAGAGGCCGGTAATCCTGTTGTCAGAACATCACGCTTTGCTTCGGGATCAAGCGTGGGGTGGAGCAACTGGTCAAGCGCCATCGGATCAACCCGGGCGACCGCTTCCTCTTCGGTAATAAGGCCGTCCCCCGCCATATCCACAGCGATTTTCAGTGCTGCCTTTGCAGTCCGCTTGCCCGAGCGGGTCTGCAACATCCACAGTTTGCCGCGCTCTACCGTAAATTCAATATCCTGCATATCGCGGTAATGACGCTCGAGAAGGTCGAAAACTTTAGTAAGTTCTCCATAAGTTTCCGGCATGGCCTCTTCCATCGAAAGCGGCTTCGCATTGGCTTCCTCACGCGCGGCTTTGGACAGATATTGCGGGGTGCGGATACCGGCGACGACATCTTCGCCCTGTGCATTGATAAGCCATTCGCCATAATAAGCGCTGTCGCCGGTTGACGGGTTGCGCGTAAAAGCAACACCGGTTGCCGATGTTTCGCCCATATTGCCGAAAACCATCGCCTGCACATTGACGGCGGTGCCCCATTCGGCGGGAATATCGTTAAGCCGGCGATATACTTTCGCCCGCTCGGCCTGCCAGCTACCGAATACAGCGCTGACCGCGCCCCAAAGCTGATCATTCACATCCTGCGGAAATGGCTTGCCCCATTGTTCTTCGACAAGGCCTTTATATTCCGTGACCAGCGCCTTCCAATGTTGAGATTCCATCTCGGTATCCGTGAAAAAGCCATTATCTTCCTTGGCAATTTCCAATGCTTCTTCAAAAGCATCATGGTCCAGTTGCAGCACCACATCGGAATACATCTGGATGAAGCGGCGGTAGCTGTCCCACGCGAAACGCTCGTCACCGGAGGTTTTAGCCAGCCCTTCAACGGTTTCGTCGTTCAGGCCAAGATTAAGCACCGTGTCCATCATGCCAGGCATAGAAGCGCGCGCACCAGAGCGCACCGATACAAGCAGAGGATCGGCTGCATTGCCAAATTTCTTGCCAGTCACAGCTTCAATATGCGCCACGCCCTGCGTGACTTCCGCGGTCAGGCTCTCCGGATAGACGCCATTGTCCTGCATAAAGCGGGTGCACATCTCGGTGGAGATCGTAAACCCAGGAGGAACCGGAAGTCCGATATTCGCCATTTCGGCAAGATTGGCACCTTTCCCGCCCAAAAGATTGCGGGCCTCGGTCTTATCAGATGGCGCTCCATCCGCGTCCATACCACCGCCAAAACGATATACATATTGGGTCATTTTTCAGCCTTCAATCTTGGAAAAGTCAGCAACCGTGTGAACCGCTTCGCGAACCCGGGCCAGCATGGCTAACCGGGCGGTGCGCTTGGCGGGGTCGTCATCATTTACAGTAACATTGTCGAAAAACGCATCAATGGGTGCGCGCAGTGACGCCAGCGCCGCCATAGCGCCCTCGAAATCTTCCGCTTCAACGGCGGCGGCAGCCTTGGGTTCGGCGGTATCAAGTGCTTCGATTAGTGCGGTTTCGGCGGGTTCTCTATCATAATCGTCATGCTGAACTTGTTTACCTTCGGTGGCCTTGCGGTTCAGCATCTCGTCAGATGTTGTGCCTGCCTCGGGAGATCCTGAAACAAGTTCAGGATGACGAGTGTTGGATAAGGTATCGCCCTCTTTCTTCAATATATTCGATGCGCGTTTGTAACCGGCGAGTAAATTAGTGCCCTCTTCCGTTTCCACGAATGCCTGCAAAGCCTTTACACGGGCGAGTAAGCGGACGAGATCATCTTCGCCGCCAAGAGCGAACACAGCGTCGATGAGGTCGTGACGAACGCCAGCTTCGCGTTGTTGAACTTTGAAGCGGTCGGCCATGAATCCTAACACACCATGCGTAACATCATCTAGTGGTAGGAGCATAACTTCTGCATAAGCATCCGTTTTTTCCACTTCTGCTCTAGAAGTTGCCACTTGCCTCCCTTCATGATCTCTGGGCAAATATTGCAAGTAGATTGGGCGAGATGCATCATATTTTATCGGTCGATTATACAAGGTTTGAAATTCTAAGCCATCTAGATAACTTATCTGTTCGGGATATAGTCGAATTGACAACTGATCGCATAGTAAGTTGTAAACAAACTTTATTATATGACTTAAATTAAATCTTAAGCCATTGTTCATGATGAGGGCTACTATCGCCAAAGCAGCACGCCTCAGAGCAAAAGGATCTTTTGAACCTGTAGGCTTTTCACCAATTGCGAAAAAACAAGCCAACGTATCCAGCTTATCCGCCAAACTCACGCACACCGTTACCGGATCGGTCGGCACATCATCACCCTGCCCGACCGGTTTGTAATGATCTCTGATCGCGTGTGAGACCTCAACCGGAAGCCCTTCTTTCTCTGCATAATAGCCGCCCATCAAGCCTTGCAGCTCGGGGAACTCGCCGACCATTTCGGTGACGAGATCAGCTTTGCAGAGACGTGCGGCCTGCTTGGTCTGTTCCGGGTTGGCATGGAGTAACCCGGTCCCTTCTAAAGACGCCAACCACTCAGCCAGCTTAGCCACACGCTCTACCTTGTCGGCAACGGTTCCCAGTTTTTCATGGAACACAATGTTGCTCAATTTCTTGGCATGATCTTCCAAAGCCGTCTTCTGGTCAAGCTCCCAAAAGAATTTGGCGTCGGACAATCTTGCCGCCAGCACTTTTTCATTACCCGCAACAATCGCCTTGCCGCCATCAGTGGCGTCAATATTGGCGGTGCAGACAAAATTCGGTGCGAGATTACCGTTTTTATCACGGCAGATAAAATATTTCTGGTTCACCCGCGCGCTGAGCTGGATAACTTCTTCCGGAACATCCAGAAACGCCGGATCAAAACTGCCCAAAAGCGGCACCGGCCATTCGGTCAGGCCGGCATTTTCGATAACCAGCCCTTCGTCAGCCACCAGTTCCAGCCCCGCATCCGATGCCGCCTTGGCCGCGCCGTCGCGAATAATCGCTTCCCGTTCCGCTTGATCGACCAAAACGTGGCAGGCATGCAGTTTTTCCGCATAATCCCCGGCATTACCGATGGTAATCTTGCCATCATGGTGAAAACGGTGGCCTATGGTTTCATAGCCTGACGCCACGCCATCAATCTCGCACGGGACAAGGTCATCACCTAAAATGGCAACTATGCCCGATAGAGGCCGCACCCAGCGCAGGCTTTCGGTCGATTGGCTGGCATCGCCCCAGCGCATGGATTTTGGCCATGGGAAGGCTTTTATAATTGCCGGTATCGCTTGGGAGAGCACATCGCTGGTCGCCCTGCCCGGCTTATTGATCACGGCGAACAGGGTCGCTCGCCCCTTGACGTCGCGCACTTCCAATTGGTCGCGGGTTACACCATTTTTGCGGCAGAACCCGTCAATCGCCTGATCCGGTGCGCCTTCTGGCGGTCCTTTGGCTTCCTCGCTGACGGCCTTGGTCTGTTCCGGCAAATCTTTTGCGATCAGCGCGAGCCGCCTTGGCGTCGAATATACGGTGATTTCGCCAGATTTCAGGCCCGCTTCATCCAATTGCGCGACAAACAGCCGCTCCAGATCAGTACGCGCCTTTGCCTGCATGCGTGCAGGAATTTCTTCGGAGAGTAGTTCGAGGAGGAAGTCAGTCATTGGCCTACCCCTGTTTCTTCCGAAATTTCGTCATGCTGAACTTGTTTACCTCCGGTGGCCTTGCGGCTCAGCATCTCGTCAGATGTTGTGCCTGCCTCGAGAGATCCTGAAACAAGTTCAGGATGACGGGTTGAATGAGTCATGCCGCGCTCCATTTTGGATGGCGCGCCTGCCAGTCTTCGGCGTTTTTCGTCATATAGGCTTCACAGCTACCTTTGGCGAGATCACGCACGCGGCCCATATAGCTAGCCCGTTCCTGCACACTGATAACGCCGCGCGCTTGCAGCAGATTAAAAACATGGCTCGCCTTGATGGCCTGTTCATAAGCGGGAATGGGTAATTTCGCGTCGAGGCAATTTTCACATTCTCCAACTGCCTTATTGAACAGATCAAACAGCGTTTCGGTATTCGCAACCTCGAAATTCCATTCCGACATCTGCTTTTCATTATCCAGGAAGATATCGCCGTAACTTACGCCATTGCCATTATAATCCAGATCATAGACGCTATCAACGCCCTGAATATACATAGCAAGACGTTCCAACCCATAGGTCAGCTCGCCGGATACCGGCTTGCAGTCAAAACCGCCCATTTGCTGAAAATAGGTGAACTGCGTCACCTCCATGCCGTCACACCAGACTTCCCAGCCCAATCCCCAGGCGCCAAGCGTGGGGCTTTCCCAGTCATCCTCGACAAAGCGGATATCATGAAGCATCGGATCAATACCGATGGCGGTTAGACTGTTGAGGTAAAGCTGCTGAATATCGGGCGGGGACGGTTTCAGAACCACCTGATATTGATAATAATGTTGGAGCCTGTTGGGGTTTTCACCATAGCGACCATCCGTCGGACGGCGGCAAGGCTGCACGAACGCGGCATTCCAGGGATCGGGCCCAAGCGAGCGCAAGGTGGTCGCAGTATGGAATGTGCCTGCGCCCATTTCCATATCATAAGGCTGCAATATCGCGCATCCCTGATTACTCCAATAGTCATGGAGTTTAAGAATGATCTGTTGGAAGCTGAGAGGCTTCTGGTCGGTCAATGTGATAGCTTTCTTCGCCAATGAAATTCGATGTGCAGAAGTTTCGCGCTTGCTTTGGCGAATGCGACTTAAAGGGTCAAGCCGTGATTGGCGTTTTTCCGCTATTCGATCATGTCGTGATTTACCATATATTGTTTCTGCCCCTTAACCTGTGACCGTGAACATCATGTTAAACTCTCAAACAATACTATCGTCTGGACGGGTTTATTCGCAAACTGAAAAAATTGCTGGGATTATCTCTCCAAATGCCCGATGAACCAGCTTCTATCAGGCCTTTGGTCTTTCAATGAAAATGGAATATTTGCCCATGTTGCGCCGCTGGATTTCTTCATTAATTTATTTGCCTGTCGCTTTGAGTCTGCTGGCGTGTCAAGCAGACCGTCCTCTGGCTGCTCCGCAATCTGCCAGTCAAAGCGCGCCTTTGGAATCAGGGATTGCCACGGTTGAGGATGCTCCCAAGCCGGCACTCTGGGTCATAAAGGATGAAGACACGAAGATATATCTGTTTGGCACAGTCCATATCCTCAAACCCGGCCTTAACTGGTTTGATTCTGCCGTAAAAGATGCATTTGACGAGTCGGACGAGCTGGTGGTTGAAATGATTCAACCTGACCCGGTGACAATGGCCAGCATTGTCAATGATTTAGCAATTGATAAATCCGGCGTCAGTCTGCGTGACAAGCTGAGCGAAGAGGACAGGCTTAATTATGAAGCAGCGATGACAGCGCTGGACCTGCCGGTGAACAGCTTTGATCCCTATGAACCCTGGTTCGCCAGTGTCAGCATGTCACTCGTTCCCCTTATGAAAAGCGGCTATGCTAGTAGTAGCGGTGTGGAAAGCTCCCTTCTCTCCAAAGCCAAAGCACAAAATAAGAAAATCGTCGGTCTGGAAACGCCGCAGCAGCAGTTGGGCTTTTTCGATAATCTGCCCGAAGAGGTTCAAATCCGCTTTTTGAATTTCAACGTCGCAACCATTAGCGATATGTCAAAAGGCATGGAAGATATTATCACGCATTGGTCCAATGCTAATATTAGCGCGCTAGCTGAACTGATGAATGCCGGACTGGAAGAAAAAATTGTTTACGAGGCACTGCTTTCCAATCGCAATGCCAATTGGGCTGCGTGGGTGGATGAACGGATGAAAGAACCAGGGACTCTTTTTCTGGCTGTGGGGGCCGGACATTTAGCCGGGCATGACAGCTTGCAAGAAAAACTCAAAGAACGGAACATTACAGTAAAGCGTGTAAAATATTAGACTAATGCGTATAAGCATCTTCCCATTTAACATGCTCATTACCAGATAATAGCTATGAAATATTTTCAAATCTTGCTGAGTTTGATCGCCGCAGTTAGTTTAAGCGCCTGCTCTAACGCGTCACAAGTAGTCCAACTGGACACAGTCACCGAAGGAAAGCCAGCGCTCTGGAAAATCACGGGAACCAAACCGGAGCAGACGGGCACCGCTTTTATGTTCGGGACAATCCATATATTGCCAAAAGGTGTAAATTGGCGAACGCCGATACTGGAAACAGCGCTCAGCGAGTCCGATACACTTGTCATCGAGGTGTTGGGCCTTGAGGACACAGCCAATGCGGCAAGAATATTCAGTAAGCTCGCAATATCACCGGACCAGCCCGAAATTGAAAAGCGCGTCAAGCCGTCGCTCCACGCCGATCTTGATACAGTAATCAATAACAGCAAAATACCCACATTCGCCTTGAACCGTATGGAAAGCTGGGCTGCGGCATTGTCCTTGGCATCGGCGCAAACCAATAATCTCGGACTGGAATCAAGCGAAGGCGTAGAGAAAAAGCTAGTCGCACAGTTTGAAGGTTTCAAAAAACCGATCGAAGGGCTTGAGACTATCGAGCAACAGCTTGGCTATTTTGATACGTTACCTGAAACACAACAACGCGCCATGCTGGCCAGTGTTGTAGAAGAAGCCGGTGAGGCCAAAACATCTTTTGAAAAGCTGTTCAATGCCTGGATTTCAGGGGACACTGATACCATGTTAGAGCTTTCCAGTGGCGGAATATTGGAAGATCCCCAGACTCGTGAGAAATTGCTCGTTTTGCGAAACCGGAACTGGGCAGAGCAGTTGGATAAAAAGCTGCGAAATCCACAAATATATTTTGTAGCCGTGGGAGCAGCACATTTGGTAGGACCGGATGCTGTTCAGACAATGCTAGAGAAGCGTGGCTATAAAATACAAAAAATACAGTAGTTTGATTAGTAATTTTTGATTCTGGGGTAAGTTCATGACATTTGTGTTTGATCGTGAAACCGCGCTTGTCTCGCGGGGTGACGGTTCGCTTTATATTGAGGCCAGCGAGATATATCGCAATCCTACCGGCGCGGCATTTGGCGGCTGGGTGGCAGCAATTATGACCAAAGCGGTTCAGGATCACGAAGAATGTTCGGGGCCGGTAGTCTCTGTGCAGACCACCTTTATCGCAGGGGTTGGCCCCGGTGAAGTAAATGTGACAGTCCGCTTGCTGAAATCAGGTGCATCAACCCAGTTTTGGCGGGTGGAATTATCACAGACAGTAGGCATTGTTGCTGTTTCGGATATTGTCTCCAGCAACCGGCGACCTACGGACTTAAACTACCAGATTCCCATGCCGGTGGCTAAACCGGCTTCGGAGTCGCCCACTCTGCGTCAGGGAGAAGATAATCCCCCTTTCTGGGTCAGCACATACGAACAGAAAATTGCCAGAGGCGTTCCGTTCAGCGTCAATGAAAATCCGGAATCCCTGGTCTGGATAAAAGAAACGGATGGCCGACCGCTGGACCGGCTAAATATTGTATCAATATGCGACACACCTATGCCCCGCACATTTTTCCTTTCTGATGAATTGCGAATGGGTGCCACGGTTTCCATGGGCACTTATATTTACGCCAGTGAAGAGGATATTGCTGCTGCGGGTTCAGATTATCTCTTGCTGCGTGTTGATGGCGCGACGTCACGAAATAGCGCGACTGACCAGCGTGTCGAGCTTTGGTCTCAGAACGGAACCTTGCTCGCAACCAGCAATCAAATCGGCTTTTTCCGTTAGTTCATTGACAAACCCGCAAGCGGCAATTTGCCTTGCTTTTATCCTGCCTGATGCCTATAGCGCGCACTTTCCTGCCATGAGCAACCCTGGAGGCGTGGCGGAAAATCGTAAAAACTAATATATTGGAGCAACATTATGAGTGATCAGCTGACACTATCAGCCGAGCCTCGCGAACGGGCTGGCAAGGGAGCCTCCCGTGCACTACGTCGCGAAGGCCGCATCCCCGCTGTGATTTATGGCGATAAAAAAGAACCCGAATTAATTCATGTGGAAGAACGCGCGCTGGACAAGCTGCTTGGCACGGGAGTTTTCATGAACTCGCTGGTCATGGTTGAGCTTGATGGCAAAAAAACACGCACGCTCCCCAAAGATCTTGCTCTGGACCCGGTAACTGATCGCGCGCTCCATGTTGACTTTTTACGTCTTGCAAAAGGCGCAAAGGTACAGGTCAATATTCCGGTTGTGTTCGTAAACGAAGAACAATCGCCTGGCTTGAAACGTGGCGGCGTGTTGAACGTTGTTCGCTTTGAACTGGACCTGATGTGTGATGCAGACAAGATTCCTGACGAAATCGAAGTCGATGTTACCGGCCTTGAGATTGGTGATTCTGTTCACATTTCCCATGTTACATTGCCAGAAGGTTCCGAAAGCACGATCACGGATCGGGACTTTACCATTGCTGGTGTGACAGCACCATCCGCGCTGAAATCTTCCGATGATGAATCTGAAGAAGCCGAAGGCGAAGAAGCTGAAGGCGAAGAAGCTGAAGGTGGTGAAGAAGCTGAAGGCGGTTCGGAAAATTGATTCTTAGCCCCTGCGAAAGCGGGGGCTATTGGAATTGAGGAATAGCGCTTCCTTACTCGGGCCCTTTCCCCTGAACAGGAGAAAGATTGATGCAACTTTGGGTCGGCCTTGGCAATCCCGGCGCGCAATATGCGCTGCACCGCCATAATGTCGGCTTCATGGTGCTCGATGCCTTGGAACAAGTGCATGGATTTCCGTCGCCTAAACAAAAATTTCAGGGTTGGGCCGTCGAAGGGCGGCTCGGCTCAGAAAAGCTCCTGCTTTTGAAACCAGCAACTTTCATGAACGAAAGCGGGCGCAGCGTTGGTGAAGCCATGCGCTTTTACAAGCTGGAACCTGCGGACGTTACAGTTTTCCATGATGAGCTTGATCTTGATCCGTTCAAAGTCAAAGTCAAAATGGGCGGCGGTCATGCCGGGCATAATGGATTGCGATCTATTGACGCCCATATTGGCCCGGACTTTCGCCGTGTGCGAATTGGAATAGGCCATCCCGGTCATAAAAGCCGGGTGCACGGGCATGTGCTGGGTAATTATACCAAGGCCGAATTTGATCCACTGGCCCATATGCTCGGCGCTATTGCATCAGAAGCCGATTGGCTGGTCAAGGGCGATAATCCAAGGTTTATGAGCGAATTGGCGCTTAGAATGAAGGATGATTGATCCAGCAAGCGTTTCGGGCGGGAAAGTCGCCCTGATTTAATGTGTAACAACAGGTCGAACGGGACTCCCCCGTATTTCGGCCTCTCCTTTTAAGAGGAGCGGGAGTTAATAATGGGTTTTAAATGCGGTATTGTTGGCTTGCCCAACGTCGGAAAATCAACTTTATTCAACGCGCTTACCGAAACACAGGCGGCGCAAGCGGCCAATTATCCTTTTTGCACCATTGAACCCAATGTCGGCCAGGTGGCTGTTCCGGACCCGCGGCTGAACCAGATTGCCAAGATCGTCGGTAGCCAGAAAATCATCGAGACACAGTTGGCCTTTGTTGACATTGCCGGCCTTGTCAAAGGCGCGTCGCAGGGTGAAGGACTGGGGAACCAGTTTCTTGGCAATATCCGCGAAGTGGATGCGGTCGTGCATGTTTTGCGCTGCTTTGAAGATGACGATATCCAGCATGTGTCAAACAAAGTCGATCCGATTTCCGATGCAGAAGTAGTCGAAACCGAATTGCTGTTATCCGATCTCGAAAGTCTTGAAAAACGCGTCCCGGCCTTTGAAAAGAAAGCCAAAAGCGGTGACAAGGAAGCAAAAATTGCGGCCAATGTGCTTGGACAGACGCTGGAATTGCTTCGTGAGGGTAAGCCTGCGCGCCTTACCCAGCCCAATGATGATGAAGAACAACGGATTTTTGACCAATCCCAATTGCTGACTGCCAAGCCAGTGCTATATGTTTGCAACGTCGATGAAGCCGATGCGGCCAATGGCAATGAATTGAGCGCTGCCGTTTTCGAAAAAGCCAAAGCCGAAGGCGCTGAAGCGGTTATTGTTTCGGCGGCGATAGAATCCGAACTGGTCGGAATGGAACTCGATGAACGTGCCGAATATCTCGCTGAGCTGGGTTTGGAAGAATCTGGTCTCGCCCGCGTGATACGTGCTGGGTATCAACTGCTCAACCTTCAGACATTCTTTACCTGCGGGCCAAAGGAAGCGCGCGCATGGACAGTGCATAAAGGAGCAAAGGCTCCCCAAGCTGCTGGCGAGATCCATTCGGATTTCGAACGCGGGTTCATTCGCGCGGAAACGATAGCCTTTGATGATTATATATCACTCGGCGGGGAAAGCGCAGCGCGTGAAGCAGGTAAACTTCGTCAGGAAGGCAAGGAATATATTACCCAGGACGGTGATATCATGAATTTCAAATTTAACGTCTGATTAGCATAAAAGCCCTTAGAAAGGTCATCCATGCTCTATTACGAAGATATTCAGCTGAATGTGCCCAAAACATTCGGGAAATATGAAGTCACCCGCGAAGAGGTAATCGACTTCGCATCAAAATATGATCCACAGCCTTTTCATCTCGACGAAGAAGCCGCCGCCAAAACCCATTTTGGCCGCCTGTCCGCCAGTGGATGGCACAGCGCGGCGATGATGATGCGGATGATGGTCGATGAGATGAGCGCCAATAAACAAGCTGGACTTGGCTCACCGGGAGTTGAGAACCTGCGCTGGATTAAACCGGTTTATCCGGGCGATACATTATACTGCGAACAAATAACATTGGAAAAGCGCCGGTCCGAAAGCCGCCCGGAAATGGGCCTTATGAAAGGACGTGTAACGGTGTTTAACCAGCATGATGAAAAAGTCATGACGATGGAAAGCACGGGGCTAATTCAAGTGCGCGGAGACTAAACAGCCGCGTCACTTTCTGCCAAAGAGTTTTTCAATATCACCATGGGCCAGTTTCACCCATGTCGGGCGACCATGATTGCATTGGCCCGAATGGGGCGTCACTTCCATTTCGCGTAACAGCGCATTCATTTCCGCAACATTGAGCACCCGCCCTGCCCTGACTGATCCGTGACAGGCCATTGTTGACGCAACATGGTCAATCCGTTCCTTTAACGAGAGGGCTTCATCATAGGCGCCCAGTTCATCGGCCAGATCGGTAACCAAACCTTTAACATCACCCGAACCAAGCATGGCCGGCGTCGCCCGCACTAGCATGGCCGATGGTCCAAAGCGCTCCAATATCAACCCGAATTCGGAAAGCTCGGTGATACGGTTTTCCAGACGATCACAGGCGTTTTCGTCCAGTTCAATCACTTCTGCCATGAGCAGCGCCTGAGAAGGGACAGCGCCGCCATCTACCGCTTTTCGCATACGCTCCAGCACCAATCGTTCATGGGCGGCATGTTGATCGACAATCACCAACCCGTCCTCTGCTTCCGCGACAATATAAGTTTTCGATACCTGCCCGCGTGCGATACCGAGCGGATGGTTTACCGCATCGGGAACCGGCTCTGCGGCCTCTTCGGCGCGTCCCATAAGCGGGGCCAGATCGTCAGGGCGCATCGCACTAAAACTGCTGGCATTATCCCGGACTGCTGATGGATAGGGTTGGGATTGAAAGGTTTCCCTGCTCCCGATTGGCCCCTGCGCCGTGAAAATACTAGATTGAGGATCAGGCGCTTGCGGTTCTGTTTGCCAATTGGCCAGGGCAGATTCCGCCGGACGCTGAACCGCGCGGAAGCCTCCCTCATCCAATGCCCGGCGCAGTCCGCTGACTATCATACCGCGGATCATCGCGGGTTCACGGAAGCGCACTTCAGTTTTGGCCGGATGGACATTTACATCAACTTGCTCAGGCGGCATGTCGATAAATAAAGCAACAATCGGGTGGCGATCCCGCGCCAGCATTTCGGCATAGGCCCCGCGAACCGCGCCAACCAAAAGCCGATCCCGCACAGGCCGCCCATTTACGAATAAAAATTGATGATCCGCCACTCCGCGATTATAGGTTGGCAGGCCCGCGACACCCGTTAACCGGACATCTTCACGTAATAGATCAACAGCCACACTGTTGTTGCGTAACTCTTTGTTGGTCAATGCGGCAACCCGGTCAGGGCCGCTTTCTCCCGCTTGCACGGCTATGGATTTGCGGTTTTCGTGAGTTAGTATAAAACCAATATCGGGTCGCGCCATCGCAAGCCGCCGGACAACATCTACACAAGCGGCATATTCGCTGCGCGCTGTGCGTAAAAATTTCCGCCGGGCTGGCACTTTGGCAAAAAGCTCTTCAACCCGAACTTTTGTGCCGGGCGGTATCGCGGCGGGGCCATCATTTTCCAAAACGCCATGATTGACGATTCGCGACCAGCCATCCGCACCATTCTCCCGGCTTTCAATGGTTAGTCGCGCAATACTGGCAATAGATGGCAGCGCTTCCCCGCGGAAACCCAGCGTAGCGACCATTTCAATAGCCTCATCGGGTAATTTGGATGTTGCATGACGCTCTAGCGCCAGTGCAATGTCATCCCGTGCCATACCGCAGCCATTATCGCTGACCTCAATCAGGTCAAGACCGCCCTGTTTCAGGCGAATATTGATTTGATTCGAACCGGCATCAATCGCATTTTCTACCAGCTCTTTTAACGCACTGGCCGGACGTTCCACCACTTCACCGGCGGCTATACGATTGATAAGATTATTAGGGAGTCTTCTTATTGACATATCAGTATTCCTAGCCCAAGCGAACATGCTAGGCGACCCTTGTTTATGACTTAGTTTTGCCGGGTCATACGCACGGCTGTTTCAAATGGTTAACTTCACCTACCATTCGGCCAAAATGTCGCTATGAATTGAGGGAACAGCTTTCGCTGTAAATACAACAAAACGGGTAGTACTATGGTATTTGGAAATCTGTTCAAGTTCAGGTCTCAGGACATGGCCATCGATCTGGGGACAGCGAACACTGTTGTTTATGTGCGTGGTCAGGGAATCGTTCTGAATGAACCATCGGTTGTAGCAATCGAAACCCTTAACGGGGTCAAACGGGTCAAAGCCGTTGGTAACGATGCCAAGATGATGATGGGTAAAACACCTGATAGCATCGAAGCGATTCGCCCCCTGCGCGACGGTGTGATTGCGGACATTGATGTCGCGGAACAGATGATCAAACATTTCATCCAAAAGGTAAATGGCAAGAGCAGACTTTTCAGCTATCCCGAAATTGTGATCTGTGTGCCCAGTGGCTCGACCTCTGTTGAACGCCGCGCAATCCGCGATGCCGCATCCAATGCCGGAGCGAGCCAGGTTTTCCTGATCGAAGAACCAATGGCCGCCGCTATTGGCGCCGATATGCCTGTCACTGAACCGATCGGGTCCATGGTTGTGGACGTCGGCGGTGGTACGACCGAAGTAGCTGTCCTGTCCTTGCGCGGTCTGGCTTATACGACCTCAGTTCGAACCGGCGGGGACAAGATGGACGAGGCCATAGTTTCTTATGTCCGCCGTCATCACAACCTGTTGATCGGGGAAACCACAGCAGAACGAATCAAGAAAGATTTTGGTGTAGCGCAAGCACCTGCCGATGGCGTGGGCCATACGATCCACATTAAAGGCCGCGACCTTGTAAACGGTGTTCCCAAGGAAATTTCGATCAATCAGGGGCAAATCGCAGAAGCGTTAAGCGAACCGATCGGCACTATTATCGAAGGTGTCCGGATCGCTTTGGAAAATACGGCGCCTGAGCTGGCCGCAGACATTGTGGATCAGGGCATTGTTCTGACAGGTGGCGGTGCGTTAATCTCTGGTCTGGACGAAGCATTAAGCGATGAAACCGGATTGCCGGTTTCTGTGGCCGAAGACCCCCTTGCCTGTGTGGCAATTGGCACTGGCCGTGCGCTTGAAGACGAGATGTTCCGCGGCGTTCTGACGACAGCTTGATGGATCATCGGTCCGGAATGATGAAAGCGGAAGGATAAGCAAGAATGGCGCCGTCAAATCACCGGCGCCCAGGATTTTCCAAGCGGGCGCAATATAGCATATTCGCAAGCTATTTACTGGGCATATTGGGAGCCATAGTCGGGCTTCTCCTGCTGCTTATATCCATTTTTGATCCGCATGGTTTTTCAGCCCTTCGTACTATCGGAGCTGAGATCACTGCTCCGGTTAGCAGAACTCTCGCCAATATCGGCGGCGTGACCGGCAATGCCACAGAGAATATCTCCGCTTATATTAACGCGGGTTCCAAAAATGCTGCGATGAAACGCGAGTTGGAAAAGAACCGTATAGAAATATTGGAAGCCCGCGCCCTTAAACAGGAAAATGAACGATTAAAGCGGCTGCTTGGCCTTAACAAGGAAGTTCCTGAATCAATCGGCATGGCGCGATTGATAAGCTCTACATCATCGAGTTCCCGGCGTATTGCCACTTTGGGGCTGGGATCCACTGACGGAATATTAACCGGCCAACCTGTTCGCGCACCCGAAGGCCTGGTGGGGCGTGTTTTGGAAACCGGGCCAACCACAGCACGGATATTGCTGGTTTCTGACGGGCAAAATGTAACACCGGTCAAAAGAGCCAGCGATGAACTGCCTGCTTTTGCAACGGGCCGTGGCGATGGCACAGTAGAAGTACGGCCCATTAACGTCGGCAGTAATCCGTTTAAAGGCGGCGATTTATTTATTACATCGGGCAGTGGCGGGTTATATGCGCCGGGCATTCCCGTTGCTGTGGTTATCCGCAAAACCGATACCGGAGCTATTGCCAGAATATTGGCGGATTCAGCAAAAGTCAGCCACGTCATCGTGCAGCCGATATTTCAGGCAGAAACCGTAGCAGCCATCAAGCAGGAACAGCTTGATGAAACCGAAGCTGAAACCGATACTACGGGCGGTGAATAATGGCGAGATCCTATCGTTCTCGTATTAACCGGCGTCCCTCGCAATTCCGGATTAAATTTATCCCGACCATCACGGTTATATTGGGGTCAATGATTACCGCACTGCCAATCATCACAGACTATCCCATATTACCTCCTATGGGGCTGTTAATCCTGCTCTCATGGCGATTGATCCGCCCCGGTTACTGGCCGGTCTGGGCGGGTTTTCCACTTGGCTTGGTTGATGATATATTCAGCGGGCAACCTTTTGGTAGCGCCGCATTCTTATGGTCATTGATTTTCATTGCTCTGGAAGCTCTTGATCGACGAATCGTCGGCAGGGATTATTGGCTGGACTGGCTTATCGCCTCCCTTTCGATTATTTTTGTGCTAATATGCGGCATGTTAATCATTGACTTTCAAAGCAATTTATTAAGGCTCGAGATATTAATGCCGCAAATTTTGCTCTCTGTTTTACTCTATCCATTTGTCACGCGTCTGATCGGGGCGATTGATAACTGGCGGGTAGCGTCATGAGTATATCGGGCGGAAAAACCATTAGCAGCGCCGTTCAGGCCATGACCTTTTCCCGCCGTGCGACCATTGTCGGCGGTCTACAAATGGGCATAGGTGTGCTTCTCGCGGGACGTATGGCGTATATTACGGTTGCCGAGAATGAGCGTTATCAACTTTTATCCGAAAGCAACCGCGTTAATCTGACACTGGTGCCTCCGCGGCGCGGTTGGCTGATCGACCGCAATGGCAAGCCGATTGCCAATAACAAGACCGATTTCAGGGTTGACCTTATTCCTGACCGGATGCGTGACAAGAAAAAGACCGTTGCTACGCTGGCTCAATTATTGTCACTCAATCAGGAAGAAGTCGACCGCATAAACAAGGAATTGAAGCAGGCCAGCAGCTTTCAACCCGTTCAGGTCGCCACCGGGCTGGACTGGGAACGTTTTGCCGCTGTCAGCGTCCGTCTGCCGGATTTACCCGGAGTATCACCTCGACAGGGCTTCTCCCGGTTTTACCCCACCGCAGAGGCCGTGGGTCATCTGGTCGGCTATGTCGGCATTGCTTCGGCGGAGGATTATAAAGCAAAGCCCGATCCCATTCTGGTTACGCCGGGATATAAGATTGGCAAGGCCGGCCTGGAAAAAACATTTGAGGATCATTTGCAAGGGAAGCCCGGTGCGAAACGGGTCGAAGTCACAGCACGCGGCAAAATTGTCCGGGAACTGGATAGCAGACCGGATACACCGGGCAAAGCGTTACAACTTACACTCGACATAGATTTACAGGAATATGCCGCTCGCCGTCTTGGTCCGGAATCCGGCTCTGTCGTAGTGCTGGATTGTAAGACCGGCGATATATTGACCATGACATCCATGCCTTCTTTCGATCCCAACAGTTTTTCGGATGGCATCGGTCAAACCGAATACGGGATGCTACGGGATGATGATCATGTGCCCTTGCGTGACAAATCCCTGAAAGGTCTTTTCCCGCCCGGATCAACAATTAAACCCATGGTAGGGCTAGCCTTTCTGGAAGCCGGGTTAAGCCCTAATGATACAGTAAATTGCAACGGCGGCCTGCGAGTAGGGAACAGGGTTTTCCGCTGCTGGAACCGGCGTGGTCACGGGCGTGTCGATCTAGCCAAAGGTATCTATCAAAGCTGCGACGTCTATTTCTATTATTTCGCGCAAAAAATAGGAATGAACCCGATTGCGTTAATGGCCAACCGGCTGGGTCTGGGTCAGGAATTTCCTATACCAGTGCCTAGTCAGTTTTATGGAACAGTCCCCGACCCGCAATGGAAGATGAAGAAATTCAATAAATCATGGCAGGCGTTTGACACCGTTAACGCGACCATTGGTCAGGGCTATATGCTTGCCAACCCATTGCAACTCGCTGTTATGTCTGCGCGTATTGCGACAGGTAAAAAGCTGATGCCGAATCTTATAATGGGCGGAAAACGCAAGCCTGCAGAGACGCTTAACATTGATCCAAAGCATATCGCTTATATTCACGATGCTATGAATCAGGTCGTTAACGGCGGGGGCACAGCCGGTCGCGCCCGCTTGCCATTGAAGGATGTAAAACTGGCCGGAAAAACCGGCACGGCGCAAGTCGTCAATCTTGATTTTGGCCGTGGCGGCAGGGATGTTGCGTGGAAATTTCGTGATCATGGCCTGTTTGTCAGCTTCGCTCCCGTGGACAACCCCCGTTATGCTTCAGCCGTGGTGGTACAACATGGCGGCGGGTCCAGCTCCGCTTATCCGATTGCACGTGACGTCATGACGTTTCTTTACGACAAAGAAAAAGCAATGAATATACTAACGGATCTTGAGGAAAGCTGGGGCGGAACCATTGCTGAACGCATGGCCAGAAAGCTGGCGGCATATCGTTCCAATCTGAACGCTCAAAAAAATGCGAAAGAGGCTGGCAATAATCCAGATGGCGAAACAGGGCAGTAAGCGTTGAACGATTTTATCCCCGCACCTATCGCGCAATTACCGTGGAAAACAATATTATTGTTGCTCGTCATGGCCAGTTTTGGCTTTGTCGTGTTATATTCCGCTGCGGGCGGAAGCCTGACCCCATGGGCTGGATTGCACATGGTTCGCTTTCTGCTTTTTCTGATGATGGCGATTGTTTTTTCCCGGTTAAAGGAACATTTCTGGAAGTCGGTTGCCTTTCCGGTCTATATCGTTGTGGTTATCATGTTGCTGGGCGTCGAACTTATCGGCGCAGTTGGCGGCGGAAGCCAAAGGTGGCTGAATTTTGGTTTCGTGCGGATACAGCCTTCGGAACTCATGAAGCCTGCGATCATTCTTGCGGTTGCGCGTTTTTATGACATTTTACCAGCCAACCAGATCAAGACATGGAGCGCGATCTGGCCTTTGCTTGTCCTGCTCGTTGTTCCTTGCGGATTGATTTTACTTCAACCGGATCTGGGCACGACAATTACTGTTTTCGCTGGCGCCATGACTGTAGCTTTTCTGGCTGGATTACCTATGCGGTTGTTCGTGGGCGGTGCTGCGGCCATTGCCGTAATAGCGCCTCTGGCCTTCTTCTTCGGGCTGGAGGAGTATCAACAGCGCCGCGTTACTACTTTCCTTAATCCGGAGAATGACCCTCTGGGCGCCGGTTATCATATCAGCCAGTCCAAAATCGCAATCGGTTCCGGCGGAGTCTTTGGCAAAGGTTTCATGAACGGAACGCAAAGTCATTTGGATTATTTACCCGAAGGACATACAGACTTTGTTTTTGCTACCATGGCGGAAGAATGGGGACTGATGGGCGGTGTCGCCGTTTTATTCGGTTTCTTTTTACTATTCCGCTGGGCCTTTGGTGTGGCCATGAAAGCCAAAACCCGTTTTTCACAACTTGTGGCTGTCGGTCTCTCGACAACGATTTTTTTCTATGTAGCTATCAACCTGATGATGGTTATGGGCCTTGCGCCTGTCGTTGGTATCCCCCTGCCCTTTCTAAGTCATGGCGGTTCCTCTATGATGACGATTATGATTTGTATCGGGATCCTCATGTCAATAGACCGGCATCCAGGTCGTCGCAGCGGGACTTTCGGTTAAAGACAATATTCCGCGCTTGAGAGAGCATAGTCACTATAGCGCCGGAACAATGGACGCTTAGCTCAGTTGGTAGAGCAGCTGACTCTTAATCAGCGGGTCACAGGTTCGATCCCTGTAGCGTCCACCATTTTCAATGATGAACGGTTTTGCGAAAATTGCATCTTTTTGGAGTTTTACGGGAAAAGGCACTTTCACGAAATACCTCCAACAAAGCCGCTGGTTTCCCCTTGCGCCGGCATGGATAGTCGCATCAATCCCTTGCATCCGCGCTGGGTGCAGCGGGCACGACTCTCGATTTCGTCAAGATAGAGTTGCGCCGCTCCTTTGTGGGCAAGAAGTTCTTTGGCAGTCAGGTAACGCAGATGGCCACATTTGCGGCAAATTAGCTCCAGTCGGTCTTGCCGATCAAGATCGCGTAGCTGAATGGCGGTTTTCCAGCTCATAGAAAATCTTCCGCTGAAGGAATGCGTGTGAAGCTGATCTTTCCGCCAATATTACCACCTTTGGGCGGAGCCCATTGACCAAAGCTAGCCACCGTACGGCCATAACGGCTATTAAGGCTGTCTATGGCCTTGCCAATCCGCTCCCATTTTTGCCGCTCTTCATCATCATCCAGCAGCATATCGAGCTGTCGCATAGCCGCGGGGGTGAGATCGCATAAGGTTACACCGACCCGCATGGCTTTTGATCGTGGCGAGACTTGGCGCTCCATATCCGCCCACATTATTGTCAAAGCGCTGAGCAGCGCCTGATCATCCTGTACTTGCGGCAGGGTGCGGATCCGTGAATATGGCCGGTCAAACAATTGTAACCAGAACATCAGGCCGCTTGCATAATAGCCCCCACGGCGCAAGCGTCGCGCTGCCTTGATAAGCAATAATCGCGCTATCTTCCGGGCTTCGGGAAGACTGCGGCTTTCTGGAGGTAACACGCGTGTATGGCCAATCATGCCGCGCTGCGTTGCAGGTGCTTCGATAGCGTAACCATGCAGCGCATACCAAAGACGCTCGCCTGTCACGTTACGCCAGATAGCCCGCATCTGTTTGGGCTGTGTGTTGTAAAGATCTTCTGTAGAAATAATCCCGCTGGCCCATAGCTTGCGCTGCATTCGCTTGCCCACGCCGGGAATATCCTTCAGCGCAACCTTGAACAAAGGTGCAGGCATGATATCCGGCGACCAGATGGTCGTGCCATCAGGTTTTTGCGTGGCGCAAGCAATTTTGGCCAAATGGCGATTAGCAGCAAATCCGATGGAGCAAGTAATTGATGTTCCGATATTTTGACGGATGGTTTGTTTGATCCGCATGGATAGCGAAACCGGATCGCGTCGATGATTAGCATCCAGTCGGCAGGCCAATTCATCAATAGATTTAACCGTATCAATAGGCAGCACCGAACCTATTTCTGCGATCAGGGCATTATGTGCACGCCGGTACAGATCGGGCTTTTGAGGGACAAGGATCAGGTCAGGGCAAATCTTTTTAGCTTCATCAACCATCATGACATTTTTAACGCCGCGCACCTTGGCTTCCCGGCTACACGCTATGACACAGGTGCGCCCGGCCCCTTCATAGGGGATCACCCCTACCGGACGCTTACGCAAACGAGGGTCGCGCTGCTGTTCAACGCTGGCAAAAAAACCGTCAAAATCTAGGTAAAGATGCTCAATGATGTCAGGCTTATACATATCTCATACCAAATCGTAGGGGGATTCGGTATAGAACATATAGAGAACAGATGGGCAAGCAGGTTATTACCCTATGATCCTACATCACATATAACCGCTTCTAAAATGGGCTATATTTCGACAAACTGACATGGACCATTGTCAAGCGGAATCCATAGCCCATGAAAAAGGCGAGCTCCACCGGGAGCCCGCCTGCAATTTTCAAACAAAGAACGAAAAAAGAAGGGCACTATCAAGCGCCCCTCTGGATCATTTATTAATTAACGGCGTCTTTCAAGCCCTTGCCGGCTTTGAATTTAGCTTGAGTAGATGCAGGAATCTGCATTGGCTCACCCGTGCGTGGGTTACGGCCTGTCGAAGCTTTACGCTTTGATGTTGAAAAAGTACCAAAACCAACAAGACGGACTTCATTGCCGCTCTTGAGCGAATTTGTGATGGAATCGAAAACGGCGTCCACGGCTTTGCCGGCATCGCTTTTGCTGAGACCACTGTGATCTGCAACGCTACTGATAAGATCCTGTTTATTCATATTGGGAATCCCCCCTTCTCTAAAAGCAATAATTGGTTGAATAACGTCTTTGTCCGGAGGCAGTAACAACAAGAATGGCCCTTGAGTCAAAGGAAAATAGCCAATTTTGGTTCAAAGATGTAATATTCACGGAAAATCGTGAAATTTCATCCGCAATCAGGCGGTTTCAGTGCAACTTCATGGCCGACTATCATTTCTCATAGGGCATGAACACAGTGACGACTCGCGCTGATCCGCCATTAATGCCGCGCTGCAGACCCCGTATCTTCTGGAACAGGGGCCGTAGCATGACTCGCCAATTCATCAGCATCGCTCCATTCAATCGGCTCGACCTTCTCCGTCAATGCCTCTGCAAGAACTTCGTCAGCATGTTTGACCGGAATGATTTTCAGCGATGAGGTGATATTATCCGGAATTTCCACCAGATCCTTCTCATTCTCCGCCGGTATCAATACAGTCGTAATGCCACCGCGTAGCGCCGCGAGCAGCTTTTCTTTCAAACCGCCAATCGGCAGGACACGGCCCCGTAATGTCACCTCACCAGTCATGGCGACATCGCGGCGGACAGCAATGCCCGTTAACGTCGAGACAATAGCGGTCACAATACCAACGCCGGCAGACGGGCCATCTTTGGGCACAGCCCCTTCGGGCAAGTGGATGTGAATATCTTTCCGGCGAAATACGCTGGGCGTGATACCATAGGATGGCGCCCGCGCCTTTACAAAGGACAGAGCGGCCTGAACCGACTCAGTCATGACTTCGCCCAATTTACCCGTGGTCTTGATTTGACCTTTTCCCGAAACCGTCACAGATTCGATGGTGAGTAATTCACCGCCCACTTCTGTCCAGGCAAGCCCCGTTACTGCGCCGACCTGATTTTCTTCTTCACCAACACCGTGACGGAATTTGCGAACTCCGGCATATTCGGAAAGGTTTTCCGGCGTAATTTCAACGCTTTTATATTCACCTTCCAATATCCGGCGCAGCGCTTTACGGGCCAGCTTTGCTATTTCGCGTTCCAATGTTCGCACACCGGCTTCGCGCGTATAATAGCGGATCAGATCACGCAGCCCGTCATCATGCAGGGAAAATTCGCCCTTTTTCAGGCCATGTGCATCCACCTGTTTTTCGATCAGGTGACGTTTTGCAATCTCGACCTTTTCATCTTCCGTATAGCCTTCAAGCCGGATAATCTCCATCCGGTCCAGCAAGGGTTGTGGTAAATTCAATGAGTTGGCCGTAGTAACGAACATCACGTCTGACAAATCGACATCGACTTCCAGATAATGATCCTGAAACTTATCATTCTGTTCCGGGTCAAGCACTTCAAGTAGCGCTGACGCCGGATCACCGCGGAAATCCTGTCCCAGCTTATCAATCTCATCGAGCAGGAACAACGGGTTGGAAGTCCCTGCTTTCTTTAGATTAGTTATAATCTTACCCGGGAGCGAACCAATATAGGTCCGGCGATGCCCGCGAATTTCGGCCTCATCCCGTACCCCGCCCAGTGACTGGCGAACAAATTCGCGACCTGTTGCGCGCGCAATAGACCGGCCAAGCGAGGTTTTGCCCACGCCGGGAGGTCCAACAAGACAAAGAATCGGGCCTTTCAGCTTGTTCGTCCGTGTTTGCACGGCAAGATATTCAATGATCCGCTCTTTCACTTTTTCCAAAGCAAAATGGTCATCATCCAAAACCTTCTCGGCTTGCTTGATATCTTTCTTGAGACGGGATTTCTTGCCCCATGGCAGGCCAAGCAGAACATCAAGATAATTACGCACGACCGTGGCTTCCGCTGACATAGGCTGCATGCCTTTCAGCTTTTTATATTCTGCAGTCGCTTTGGCCTTGGCTTCCTTGGAGAGCTTCATCTCCTCGATTTTCTTGCCCAGCGCCGTCATTTCATCGACTTCGCCTTCTTCACCGTCGCCAAGCTCGCGCTGGATCGCTTTCATCTGTTCATTCAGATAATATTCGCGCTGGGTTTTTTCCATCTGACGCTTCACGCGGCCACGAATTTTCTTTTCAACCTGAAGAACACCAAGCTCGCCTTCCATGAAGGCAAAGGCCATTTCCAGACGCTTGACCGGATCAGCTTCGATCAACAGGCTTTGCTTATCGGCCACTTTAACATTGATATTGGCCGCAACAGCGTCCGCCAGACGGGATGCTTCATCAATCTCGCCAAGCTGCACCACGGTTTCCGCAGGCATTTTCTTGTTGAGTTTGGAATAATTTTCAAATTGCTCGACCACAGAGCGCATCAGCGCAGTTGCTTCATGCCCTTCTGCGGATTGCTCTTCAATCAGATCGACATTGGCCAGAACAAAGCCTTCATCCTGATTATCCATGGAGATATGTTTGGCGCGCTGTTTCCCCTCGACCAGAACACGAACTGTGCCATCGGGCAGCTTCAAAAGCTGTAATACCGTCGCGACCACGCCCAGATCATAGAGCTGCTCACGCGAAGGATCATCTTCCGCAGGATCAAGCTGGGCAACCAGAAATATTTCCTTGTCGCCGTCCATCGCCTTTTCCAGAGCGACTACCGATTTATCACGTCCGACAAACAGCGGAACGATCATATTCGGAAACACGACAATGTCGCGTAGCGGTAATAGCGGCAGTGCTTTTGATTCAGGGGTGACGGGCGGTGTAGATTCAGACTGGGACATTGATACTCCAAACTATGGCGCAGAGCGCTTCACAAGCTATATGGGGGCCGCGCAAATGACTTCAAGCATTTTGAAATCACTATAAAGAGCGGCCCAGCGAGTCATCGATGTCATTAGAATGGCAGCTTGAAACCGGCTGGCAATCCCATTCCGCTAGACATTTTGCTCATTTCTTCATTGCTGACAGCATCGGCTTTGTCGCGAGCGTCATTAAATGCAGCTGCGACGAGATCTTCCAAAATGCCTTTTTCTTCGGGCTTTATCAGACTGTCATCAATGCTGATGCCAAGAATACGGCCCTTGGCAGTCGCTCTAACAGATACCAGTCCGCCACCGGATTTCCCCTCGACCTCAATAGTGTCGAGTTTGGACTGGGCTTCCTCCATCTGGGTTTGCACTGTCTGTGCAGCTTCCTGAGCTGCTTTAATCATTTCTTCCATAGATTTCATGCTTGTGAGCTCCTTGCTTCAGGAATGACATTATCTATGTCATTCTCTAATAATTCTGCATCGGGAAAAGCTTCAAATGCAGCTTTTACCAATGGTGTATCCAATATGGCCTGGGTGGCGGCATCACGGTCAAGCTGGACCTGTTCTGCCATGCTGGGCTGCGCTCCACCCTGTCCTTCTTTCATAGTCCAGACGGTGCCGGTTGCATCTTTCAACGCATCGGTAATTTTTTTAAGGTCCGATGCGGCGATAGGCCGAGCAGGTTCATATTCTATCACTGGCGCAGAGAAATTGATAATACGGACGTCCGCTATCAATATGCTTTCCAGCACAGGTGATATTTTCCCGATAATATTAACCACATCCTGAAAATCCTGCGGCAACGCATTTGGCGTGGCATCCTGTAATCTGACAGGCTCGGCTGAGGCTTCAACCGCCGGAGCAGCTACTGCCTCATAAGACTGGGTGGTTGTTGATGCAGGTTCAGTTTTTGACGTAGTTTTTGGCGCCGGTATTGATTGCGGAGAAGCCTCGGCAGCCCCGCGTTGTAACAATGCCGCCAATTCACCCGGATCAGGCATTTCTGCGGCGCAAAGCACTCGCAGCAATGCCATATCACACGCTTCTCTTGGCATATGCGCCTGCTGCACTTCTTCATAGCCTTTGAGAAGAAGTTGCCATAACCGATGGAGAACAGGGTAAGATAATTGCTCGGCCCATGAGCTTAATTGCGCTTTTGCTTCATCGGACAGGCTGGGGTCATTGGCTCGCCCCACTTTGAACAATGTCACTTGATGGCAAAGCGACAATAGTCCGTTCATCAGCGACAATGGTTCAACACCGACACGATATTGTTCGTCAATGGCGTCAAGAAGCGCTTCCGAATTTGCCTCTAACAACACTCCAAACAGGCGGCGCACCGCGCTGCGGTCGGAAAGCCCCAGCATTTCACGAATTTGTGATGCCTTGACGTCACTTTTACCCTTTTCGCCATTGTTGGCTTCATTGACGCTCGCCATATCAGCGTGGGCGATTGCCTGATCGAGAATAGACAGGCCGTCCCGGACCGATCCTTCCGCCGCCTGAGCAATCAGATCAAGGGCTTCCTGTTCGGCGTGAACGCCCTCTTGCTCGACGATATAGCCAAAATGAGCCGATAGCTGCTCCGCCTTGATGCGTTTCAGGTCAAACCGCTGACACCGGGACAGCACCGTGATTGGCACTTTATTGACTTCTGTCGTGGCGAAAATAAATTTCACGTGCGCGGGTGGTTCTTCGAGTGTTTTCAACAGCGCGTTAAACGCATTTTTCGACAACATGTGGACTTCGTCGATAATGTAGATCTTGTAACGGGCAGAAACAGAGGAATAGCGTACGGCTTCGATAATCTCGCGCACATCATCGACGCCAGTGTGGCTTGCCGCATCCATTTCGATAACGTCGATAAAACTGCCCGTGGCAATTGACTGGCATGGCTCACATTTACCGCAAGGATCAATGGTCGGGCCGCCCTGCCCGTCTTCTCCGATGCAATTAAGCGCTTTGGCAATCAAACGGGCAGTCGATGTTTTACCAACCCCGCGCACACCGGTCATCAAAAAAGCATGGGCCAGTCGGTCACGCTTTATCGCATTGCCAAGTGTCTGAACCATGGCATCCTGCCCGATAAGTTCATCAAAGCTGGAAGGCCGGTATTTACGTGCAAGCACGCGATAGGGTTGCGCCGCAACCGGAGCAGGATCAAGAGGCGCTTCCACGCCTCCAGCAGCGAATATGTCAGGTGAATCGGACATGTTTTTTATGTTAAGCCCTCACTGCCCGCTTGTCGAAGCCTAAACATCGGTTGGGCCTAAAAGCCTGTATTATATTGAGTAGGAGACGGGCGACCCGCAGAAAAATCGTTACGGCTGCTTCCTTCCGGATCTGACCGGGTTGGCGAACTCTACGTCCGCCCGACTCCCGCCCTGCATATGGCGATAGTGGGAGCGAAATGCAAGTGGTGGAAATATCGATCACAGCAAATTCAGCCGTCTTATTATGCTCACCAATTTACTGGGCAATAAGACGCATAGCGGCCTTGGCCACGTCTGCAATAGCCGCATCCACCCGCTTGGCCGATGCTTTGGGACGATCTGTATAAACGGCTAATATAACGGGCTTAATTTCAGGATTTGAAGCTGAAGGCCAGATAATAGCAACGTCGTTATATGCGCTTCCGCCCGGTGCCGTGCCGGTTTTGTCACCAACCGGCCAGCCAGCGGGTAAGCCCGACCTGATCCTCGCTCCGCCTGTTACGCTTTCTTTCAACCATTTTTGCAATGTCAGACCATTCTCATCATTCACTGCCCCTTCAATGGCCAGTGATTGCATCAACCTCGCCATCGCAATTGGCGTGCTTGTGTCTCGCGGGTCGCCAAGTGCATTTTCGTTCAGATCCGGTTCCATGCGGTCAAGGCGTGTTACAGCATCGCCCTGTGTACGGACAAAATCGGTAAAGCCCGACGGGCCGCCAATAGCCTCTAGAACAAGGTTCGCTGCCGCATTGTCACTTGTTATGATCGCCGCGCGTGCCAGTTCATACAGTGTAACCGGCTTGCCGTCTTTCAGTCGCTGTTCGACAAATGGCATATAGGGCACAGCATCTTCTTTCTTGAGCGTAAATTGTGCGTGCATATCAACCCTGCCCGCCTCATGTGCGGCGAACAATGCCGATGCGAGTGGCGCCTTGAACGTCGAACACATAGCGAACCGTTCTGTGCCGCGGTGCGAGGTTATCAGGCTGCCCTCCCAATTGACCAGCGCCGCACCAAGCCGCCCGCCTATGCGCTTTTCTATGGATGCAAATTCCGGATTAGTCATGATGCTCGCCTGATTTCGCCCCGCCATCATGCAGCCACTGGCAAGAAGCAAGCTGCTTGAAAGGAGCAAGGTCCGGCGATCCAGCATGATTATAATCCCTGCATATTATGGCTTTCGGACGGGATACGGACTGTCAGCCCATCCAGTGCCGGAGTCAGTATAATCTGGCATGCCAGACGGCTTGTTCGCCGCGCTCCGGCTGCAAGATCAAGCATATCCTCTTCCATCTCTGTCGCTTCGGGCAAATTTTCAAAATCTTTTGCATCGACAATGACATGACAGGTGGAACAAGCCATCTGCCCCTCGCATGTGCCTTCAAGGGGCTGGTCATTTATCTGGGCGATCGTCAGAAGATCATCGCCCTCGGATGCTTTTGCGGTCACAATATGTTTGCCGTCGGCACTGATAAAATTCACTGTGATGTCACTCATGCAAGCTGTACCTCAACCGCTTCGTTAATATATTTTGCTGCTATCTCAATATCTTTCAGGCTGTTGTAACGACCAAATCCCAAACGGATAGAGGCTTTTATCCGGGCTGGTTCAAGACCCAATGCCGCCAGAACATGACTAGGGCTGCCCGATCCGCTGGCGCAGGCTGATCCTGCTGAAAATGCCACGTTACGCACATCCGACATTAACCGTGCGACGTCTAAGCCGTCCCTGCGGATATTCAGATTGCCCGGATAGCGATGCGCGATTGAGCCATTGACTGTCCAGTCCGCAAAACAGCTTCGTGCTTTGTCTGCCAGCGCAGCAATATGCGCGGCATCACTGTCCCAGCGTTTCTTGCAAAGCGCCGCCGCTTGCCCGAAACCGGCACATAAGGCTGGAGATAATGTTCCGGAACGTATGCCCTCCTCTTGCCCGCCGCCATATATGAGCGGTGGCAAATCAATTCCGCCTCGCACCCACAACGCCCCTATTCCCTTGGGGCCATAAATCTTGTGGGCGGAGATTGCGGCGATGTCGATATTGCCCGGTATAGCGATCCGGCCATAGCCCTGCACCACATCGCACAGCATGAGCGCCCCGTTTTGATGCGCCAGTTCGGCAATTTCCTCAACCGGCTGAATGACGCCAATTTCATTATTCACCAGCATAGCCGCGACCAAAGCCGTTTTATCGTCAATCGAAGCGCGCAATTGCTCCAGCGACACTATGCCGTCAGGCCCAACGGCATGTCTTTCAACCATGAATCCACGCTTTGCATAGGACATGGCGGTATCACGAACCGCTGCATGTTCGCTTTCCAGAATGATTATTTTATTGCGTCCCTTGGCCTTCGCGGCATGGACGGCGCCGAAACCCGTATTCAGGGCTTCTGTCGCAGTGCCGGTGAACAGGACCGTTCCGTCTTTTGGCAAAAGCCCGGCAACCTGATCGCGGGCAAGATCAACAATCGCCGCCGCTTTGCGACCCAGGATGTGAGAGCTATGCGGATTACCGAAATTGTCACGCAGCCATGGCACCATGACGTCAAAAACTTCCGGCGCGAGGGGGGTTGTGGCCTGATTATCCAGATAAATGGGGGTATTTGCCATCATATCAAACGCGATTGGCCGAGTGAAAAATAGACTTCCACTGCTCAATAAATGCGCGAATATCCTCACGCGTTGTGTCTCTGCCTATGCTCACGCGGATCACTTCCTTCGCGGTTGTTTCATCAATACCCATAGCGCCCAACACATGGCTCTGCTTTAATGTTCCGGATGAACAAGCACTGCCCGCGGACACCGAGAAACCGGCCATATCAAATTTAATGAGCTGTGCATTGGCGGCTACTCCGGGCATATGATAGCTACCAATGGTCGCTATGCGCGGTGCATCTTCGGCAATGATAGCGCCGCCTTCCGACTTAATAGCATCGTCCAGCAGCGCGCGCAGTTCCGCTGCGTGATCCAGCCAATTGTTCGGCGTTTCCAGCGCTGCAACCATCGCCATGATATAGGGCAGGTTCTGGGTGCCAGAGCGATAGCCCTGCTCCTGACCACCTCGGGGATCAAGCACTTGCAAATCCTTTACCAGCAAAGCCCCGACCCCCGGCGGCCCGCCAAATTTATGCGCGGCGATCACAATCATATCCGCATCCGGCAATGGTATTTTCCCCGCAGACTGCGCGCAATCTGCTAGCAGGACAGCTCCCCTGTCCTGCGTTACATTGGCCAGCATTTCCATATCCTGCATCACACCGGTTTCATTATTCACCGATTGCACCGCGACCAGCATTTGCTCCTCGGTATCTTTGAGCATCTCATCAAGCCGTGTCGCCACGATCAAGCCGTTGGAATCGACCGGAATCACAGTGGCACCTTTAGAGAAACGCAAAACCACATCATGTTCGACCGGGGAAACCAATTGCCGCGACGGTTTCGTATGATTGAGCGCAATTGCAGTAGATTCACTGGCTCCGCTGGTAAAAATAACGTCCCCTTCCCAATTCAAAGCGGTTTTGAAACGCTGTCTTGCATTCTCGAGCAATGTGCCAGCAGCGCGCCCGTCCGCATGTGGCGATGACGGATTTGCCCATTGCTCAAATCCCTCCAGGCAAGCCTGACGGGCAGTGTCCAGAAGCGGCGTGGTCGCAGCATAATCAAGATAGATGCGTTTTTTTTCGAACATAAATGCTGTCAAACCCCTTTACGGTTGCCGGATAGAGTTGCGAATTACCGGATTCTCCCTATATAGGCGCTTCAATCAGCGTAAAAGCTAAACCGCCTTTTGCCGCCATTCATATAGTAATCTTGACCGTGGAGTCGATAAAACCATGCCTGACGTAATTTTTGCCGGACCCGAAGGACGCCTGGAAGGCCGTTTCAGCCCCGGACCACGGGACCGTGCACCAGTAGCTATGATCCTGCATCCCCATCCTCAAGCAGGGGGAACGATGAATGATCGTATCACACAAGCGATGTATAAAACATTTGTCCGCCGCGGATTTGCGACATTACGCTTTAATTTCCGGGGGGTTGGCCGTTCACAGGGCACTTTTGACAATGGCATAGGTGAACTTTCCGACGCAGCTTCCGCTCTGGATTGGGTGCAATCTATTCACCCTGAAGCCCAGACCACATGGATTGCCGGATACAGCTTTGGCGCATGGATCGGTATGCAGCTTTTGATGCGCCGCCCCGAAGTGCGCGGATTTATCTCTGTGTCACCGCCTGCCAATATGTATGACTTTAACTTTTTAGCCCCCTGCCCGTCATCCGGGATTATTATTCAGGGTGTGAATGATGAAGTAGTCACCCCGGCTGCTGTCCAGAAGTTAGTCGACAAGTTGCGGACACAAAAGCATATTACTATCCATCACGATGAAATCCCCCGCGCTAACCATTTTTATGAAAATGAAATGGATTTGCTGATGGGGTCGGTAGACAATTATCTGGATATGCGTCTGGCACCTGATTCACCGATTAAATAGGCTGCTATTCGATTTTATCGGAAAGCCCGCTGTCGCCCTGTGCCGTATCATCCGGCACAGGATCAGCCGTTGGCACAGTCCATATTGCGACATTGATAAACATGACCGCTGATGCTGCCAGCATGAGAGCGCCCTGTTTTTTGTTTCTTCCGCTACGGATCAAATATATGCCGCCTGCCAGTAATCCTGCACCGGCCAGCATCAATACAGACAATATCCAATCAGCCAATAGTTCGCTCCTTTCTTAGAACATTGCATCCATATTATATTGATTTCAAGCAAACATAGTTAAAGGTCCGATAAGGATGATTATCGACAACTTATATCATTGTGCTATGAGTAAAAAAGTCGCAGAACATAAATAGAACACAATGATTGTTACAAATAAGGACCAGAGATGCAAAGAGATCTACCCTTATTGATTTTGGCTGATATCCCAAAGGATTTCTCCCTGACGGACCTGGCCCTATCAGAACAGGCGACTAAAACTATTGAACTGGCTCCGTCACAATATCAAAATCTGGACAAGTTACGGGCGACAGTTAGCGGCATGACGTTTGATTTGATCTGCTATAGCGCGCCGGAAACAGAAACAATTCTTGCTACAAAGGATTTGCAACAGGTTTTTTGCGAACCACCCGTGGAACAAATATCCGGAATCGGCATCAGCCTTTCTGAACATATTACCGTGGGGCGTCAGGATGGGACAGTGAATCGCGCTCTGCTGCATCTTGCAAAGCATATCGGACAAGCGATCAAGGCAAGCAGCATTATCTGGCAACCGGCACAGCTCCATATTGGTTTTGATTATTTTGCCGGAGCGATTGAGCATTATATTTCGGACGGCCCATTTCCCGTTTTGGTGCAAATAGCCATTTCGGAAACTCCCGAAGGAGAGATGGAAACCTGTGGTTTATCCTATTTCGCGGATCAGGAAATTCGGCTTCGCGCACCTGATAACTATGCTGCAAATGAAGTAGCGAAACGGTTAGTACGCATTGCCCATGACATGGCCACAAATGGCCGGATTGAGGAAAAAAGCGTACAGGACGGTTTTATTCCCGGCGAAAAACTGTCCATCATGCCCGGTGAAGATGGTCAATGGGTCGAGATAGCGATCATCAGCAAACCACTGCATGACCTATAGTGAATATTCACTTGCTTTGCTAAGCCATTAACCCCCAGTCCCGAACAAACGGGACTAAGGGTATAATGGTTTATTTACATAGCGTCTTTACGATTGAAACGGCGCTATGCAGGTTTTCTGCTCACGCTGAGCGTTAGCTCATGCCAAGGTAGGAGCGGATTCCCTGACATTCTGATCAACATGCTCAGCAAATTGTTCAAAATTGTCGATGAACAATTTGACCAGTTTTTGCGCTGTTTCATCATAAGCCGTGGCATCCGACCAAGTGGAACGCGGATCAAGAATAGCGCTATCCACTCCGGGAACCGAGACCGGAACTTCAACGCCAAAATTGTCATCAATACGAAACTCGACATTGTTCAGGCTGCCGTCAAGCGCTGCGTTGAGCAACGCGCGAGTTGCTTTAATCGGCATCCGGCTACCTTCACCATATTTGCCGCCGGTCCATCCGGTATTTACCAGCCAGCAACGCACATTGCCTTTAGCAATACGCTCTTTCAGGAGATTACCATATACGGAAGGATGACGCGGCATGAAGGGTGCGCCAAAACAGGTTGAGAAAGTTGCTTCCGGTTCTGTCACACCGATTTCCGTGCCCGCTACCTTAGCTGTGTAACCGGAGAGGAAATGATACATTGCCTGCTCTGGCGTCAACCGGGCAATGGGAGGCAATACACCAAAGGCATCCGCTGTCAGCATGATGATATTCTTGGGCACTGGCCCCATATTTTCTTCGGAACTATTGGGGATAAAATCAATCGGATAGGCACCGCGGGTATTTTCCGCTTTGCTGCCATCGTCAAAATCCAGTTCCCGTGTTTCCGGGTCCATCACAACATTTTCAAGCACGGTACCAAAGCGCCGCGTGGTTGCGAAAATTTCCGGCTCCGCTTCTTCGGACAGGCGGATCATTTTGGCATAACAGCCACCTTCAAAATTGAACACGGCGGTGTCGGACCATCCATGTTCGTCATCACCAATCAAGGTGCGGCTGGCATCAGCGGACAAAGTTGTTTTGCCTGTACCGGACAGACCAAAGAAAATCGCGGTGTCCCCATTGGGCCCGATATTGGCCGAACAATGCATCGGCATGACCGAATCAAGTGGCAACAGATAGTTGAGGAGGCCGAATACCGACTTTTTCATCTCACCGGCATAAGCAGTGCCACCGATCAGGATCAGTTTTTCCGTCAGATTAACCGCAATAACTGTCTCGCTGCGTGTTCCGTGGCGATCGGGGTCGGCTTTGAAACTTGGCAGATCAATAATTGTATATTCCGGCTCGAATGCAGCGAGTTCATCGCCGGTAGGCCGGACCAGCATCGTACGGATAAACAGGTTATGCCACGCCAGTTCATTGATTACGCGAACATTCACGCGGTGCTCGGGCTGAGAACCACCGAAAAGATCCTGAACAAACAGATCATCTTTTTCAGCAACAGCTTTAAGAAAATCCTCTTTCAGGGCAGCAAAATGCTCCGGTGTCATGCTAACGTTTGTCTGTCCCCACCAGACGCTGTTTTCTGTCTCATCATCACGGACAATGAATTTATCCTTGGCAGAGCGGCCCGTATGCTTTCCTGTTTCAACGACAAGTGGGCCGTCCTTGGCCAAATGCCCTTCGCCGCGCGATACAGCCGCTTCAACCAATGCGGGAGTACCAAGGTTCCAGTGCTGTTTTGCCGCTGTGGCAAAGCCCTGATCTTTTAATGTTACGGACGAAACTTGTGGCACGATTATTCCCCTAAGGCTGGAATTAGGACTGGATGATTACCGGATTCGGCAGGTTGATGCAGCGCTTATCCTACCATAAGGCGTTGGTCAAATCACCAGATCGGGATGTCATAAATCTATCTGGAATTGCCATCTATAGAATCCTGATACTCTATGGCAAAACAGCTGCTTGATAACTTGTCTCCTTGTGCAACAGCTGCGATTCATTTAATCTGCGAGATTCAACAAACATTCCGATAAGCTCGATAAGTTTTTGAATTTAACCAATGATAACGGCCTGAGTCACAGGCAAGAAACAGGATGAACATATTCGATGGCTGCAAATATTGCTCTTGTTGATGATGATCGGAATATATTAACATCTGTATCCATCGCGATGCAGGCCGAAGGCTATGTGACACGGGTTTATTCCGATAGTGAAACAGCTTTACAAGCAATCCTCGACAATCCACCCGATCTGGGGATTTTCGATATTAAAATGCCCAAAATGGACGGACTCGAGCTTTTGCGCCGGGTACGGGAGAAGAGCAATCTGCCCGTTATTTTCCTGACGTCAAAAGACGAAGAGCTGGATGAGGCGCTTGGCCTCGCGATGGGTGCGGATGATTATATCAAAAAACCGTTTTCACAGCGTTTGTTGATTGCTCGAGTCAAGTCCATTCTCCGTCGTGCCGAACTGGTTAAGCTATCGGATGAAGAAGCCGATACCGAAGGACTTGAGCCACTGGTGCGCGGTGCACTGGAGATGGATCCGGCACGGCATTTGGTAAAGTGGAAGGGCGACAATGTAACGCTGACCGTTACCGAATTTATGATATTGGAAACGCTCGCCAATCGTCCCGGAGTGGTTAAAAGCCGCAACCAGTTAATGGATGCCGCCTATCAGGACGATGTATATGTCGATGACCGCACCATAGACAGCCATATAAAGCGTCTGCGCCGTAAATTCCGCGAAGTGGATCCGGAGTTTGATGCCATTGATACGCTATATGGAGCCGGATATCGCTATCAGGAATAAGCCTGTAAGAAATGGCTCTGCCCTAGAAAAGCCTGATGGGGACAAACCTTTGGCCAGCATCAGTGATTCTGATCTGTCCCTGCGCTGGTCCGCGCGATTGTCGCTGACGACCCGGATATTGGTAGTCAATATTCTGGCAATCGCTTTGCTCGCGGGTAGTTTATTCTATCTCGATAATTACCGCGATGAGCTGACCGGGGAACGGTTGCATCAGGCCCATTTGCAAACCCAGATTATCAGTGACGCCTTGAGCCGGCAAACGCCCGCTAACCGCAAGGATTTACTGATTGATTTCGCCGGATATCTCGAAGGCCGTTTGCGGCTTTATGATGCTGATGGAACTAAGATTGCCGATAGTTTTGCACTGGCAAAACCCACCTATGATTTCCGCGATCCCGAAGCGGAGCCCTGGCAAAAAGATGTCGCCCGGATGCTCGACAAATCTATTGATTTTCTGGTGCTTAGCGAACCGATCAGCGATTATGAGGAGCCAGAGGAAGATATTGCCCGATTTTGGCCGGAAATAAGATTATTGTCGAAAAACCCTGAGCCAAATAGTGCAGTGCGCTATGCTCCCGATCGCACACCGGTCATCATTGCCGCTGCGCCGGTGCCAAACAGCGGCCACACATTATTGCTCACCAGTAACGCACGGGATATCACCCGGATCGTAAGAGCGGAACGCGCCAACGTCGTTTTTGTCATTTTCCTTACTGCCATAGTCTCGATATTATTATCGCTGTTTCTTGCTCGCACCATTGTCCGTCCAATCCGCAAATTGGCACGCGCAGCCATTCGTGTGCGTTTAGGCCGGGCACCGGAAATCACCGTGCCGCGGATGCCCGACAGACGCGATGAAATCGGCCAGCTTGCCCGCGCTCTGGCGGACATGAGCGCCGCATTGCGCTATCGCATAGATGCGACCGAAGCATTTGCCGCAGATGTCAGCCATGAAATCAAAAACCCGCTTGCTTCTCTGCGATCCGCTTTGGAAAGTCTGGAACGGGTTGATGATCCTGACTTGCGAAAACAGCTATTGGACGTTGCCAGTGATGATGTGCGGCGCATTGACAGGTTGATTAACGATATTTCCGAAGCATCCCGGGTCGATGCCGAACTCGCGCGTACTAAATTTGAACAGGTTGATATCGGCAAGATGATGGACCAGTTGCTTGCCGCTCGCGAGCAACGCGACACAAACGAAAGCGCTAAAATCGCCTTTGCACGTCCGGGCCGCGGTGTAGCCATGGTTATGGGGGATGATGACCGTCTGGAACGGGTGTTTAGCAATATTCTGGATAATGCGGTGTCTTTTTCACCACCAGACGGGCTGATCGAAATTCTTGCGACTCCGGACGCCGAAGAGGTCGTGGTTCAAATTGCCGATCGCGGACCGGGTATTTTGCCTGAGCATCGGCAGAATATTTTCAAACGCTTCCATTCCGACAGACCGGCAGGTGAAGCGTTCGGAAAACATAGCGGCCTTGGACTGGCAATCGCCAAAACCATTATCGAGGGCCATGACGGAACGATAAACGTAATTGATCGTCCCGATGGCAAGCAAGGCGCATGTTTTGAAATCCGCCTGCCCAAAGCCGAAATATGATAAGCTGACTTGGGATGGAAAAAGAAACACGCCATGCAAGCGGAGTCGCGATTAACGGAGCCGGCATATTGATAACCGGCCCGTCAGGGTCCGGAAAATCCGACCTTGCCTTACGGCTCATCGACAGGGGCGCCACCCTGATTAGTGATGACTATGTTGAACTTTCCCGCGATGATGACCACCTGTGTATGGAAGCACCTGTTAGTATCGCAGGAAAGATAGAGGTGCGTTCACTTGGTATTTTTAACTGCGAGCATGTTTCAAATATTCCCTTGAGATTGCAAGTAAAGTTAAAAGCAAAAACAGAGCGCTATCCGATGGATAGCCGGACAGAGACAATCATGAAAATGAGTATTCCGACAATAAGCCTTAACCCTGTTGAGGCCAGTGCGCCGATTAAGGTGGAAATGGTTTTGGACCGGCTTTTACAATTATCTGCGACACAGATGCCGAAGGATAGATCATTATGAGCAAAAAACATGTTCTGTTGGTTACCGGCCTGTCCGGTGCAGGCAAAACCACGGCGCTTAAAACGCTGGAGGATATTGGCTGGGAAACCGTAGATAATTTTCCGATCCGGTTGGTCGAGGGTTTGTTAAATACACCGCCGTCCAGCTCGCGAAGCGATGGCGACCCGCCGCTCGCGCTTGGTTTTGATAGCCGTACCCGCGGCTTTGATCATGATAATCTGATCAAAAGTATCAAAAAATTACAGGAAAATGAAAATTATCACATTTCGACACTTTATCTCGATTGTGCAGGAAGCGAACTGGAACGCCGCTATGACGAGACGCGGCGACGCCACCCCCTCGCCCTAGATCGTCCGGCCAAGCAAGGCATTGCCGCAGAGCGCAACCAGTTTGAATCGATCCGCCGCTGGGCAGATCATCTCATTGATACAAGCAGCCTGTCCGCCAACGACTTGCAGAAACGGATCAGGGAAGAATTCAGCATCAATTATGGTGACATCACGACTGTCACGATAACCAGTTTCGGTTTTTCTCGCGGCGTGCCCAATAATATTGATCTGCTTTTTGATGTGCGCTTTCTGTCTAATCCATTCTGGGATTCCGGCTTGAAACATATGACCGGACAGGATGCGCCGGTCGCAGAATATATTTCCAAAGATCCGGCCTATGACGAAGCATTGGAAAAATTTGAAGATATGCTGAAATTCTTGCTTCCCCGCTATATCAAAACGGGAAAAGCCTATGTCAACATAGGTATAGGATGCACCGGCGGACGTCACAGATCGGTACATATTGCCGAAGAGCTTAGCAAAAGGTTGCATGAGGCGGGGTTTTCGCCCACTGTCCTCCATCGCAATCTGGCGTCGCGCCCCATGGAAGCATTAGAAGCCATGCATGACTTGAACGGTAGAAATAAGGGTATTTAATAGCAATGATCGGTTTGGTTCTTGTTACCCATGGCCGCTTGGCTGTGGAATTTATCACGGCCATGGAACATGTTGTAGGCCCGCAAAAAGCGATTTTATCTGTCTGCATCGGCCCTCATGATGACATGGAACAGCGGCGTCAGGACATTGCCGACTCCATCGAAAAAGTCGAAAGCGGGGACGGCGTTATTATTCTGACCGATCTGTTCGGTGGTACGCCATCCAATCTCGCTATCTCCTTGATGGACAAGCGCAAGGTCGAGGTGATTGCAGGGGTAAACCTGCCTATGCTCATCCGGCTTGATGGCGCGCGTAAATGTATGGACGTGAAAGATGCTGTTGCCGCTGCCAAGGAAGCGGGTCAAAAATATATCAGTGTCGCCTCGGAAATATTGGGCAGCGACGCGTGAGCGAGCATCGCAAGACTGTAACCATTTCCAACAACCGCGGTCTGCACGCCAGAGCCAGCGCAAAATTTGTGACCTGTGTGAGTAAGTTTCCTGATGGCCTGTCCGTCAAAGTGAGCAAGGACGGTGTTGAAGTAACCGGCACATCCATCATGGGGCTTATGATGCTGGGCGCAGCCAAGGGCGATAATGTTGACATCATTGTCACCGGAGAAAATGCCGAAACCGCGTTGGAAAAGCTCACCGGATTGGTCGTCGATGGCTTTGGTGAAGATTAAGGGCTGATATAGTCCATCCCGAAAGGCCCACTCCGATATGATCCAAACAGAACGTCGCCAGATTACCGGCTTTTCCAACCCGACGATCAAACGGCTGAGAAGCCTGCGCGAGAAGAAACATCGCAAACGGGAAGGCCATTTTCTTGCTGAAGGCTTGCGTATCCTGACCGAAGCACTGGACGCGGGAAAAACCCCGAAGCTGTTGATCGTTGTCGAGGATACAGAACTTCACCCCCTCGCACAGAAAATTGAGCAGGCAACTTTTGAAAGCGGCGGCGAAGTCATTGAAACCAGCGAAGCGATTATTGCCAAATTGTCCGGCAAATCCAATCCGCAATCCATTATCGGCATTTATGAAGACCATCCAACTGCTCTGGATACTCTGGATCGCAGCGCGTCGGGCATCTGGATGGTAGCGCAGGCGCTGCGCGACCCGGGTAATCTAGGCACGATTTTACGCACCGGAGATGCCGTGGGGGCTGGCGGATTGATACTGATTGACGATTGTGTCGATCCTTTTTCGGTTGAAGCTGTGCGCGCCAGCATGGGGGCGATATTTACCCAGAAAATTGCCCAGGCGCCGTGGGATGATTTTCTGGAGTGGCTGCGAAGCGGAGAGGGACAACTTATCGGGACCAGCCTGAATACCGACAAAGATTACCAGTCCGTTCAATATAATGCTCCGGCCTTTCTGTTGATCGGAAACGAAGCGCAGGGCCTGCCACAGGAATATGAAGCGGCTTGCGATCTGCTGGTCAAAATACCGATGATGGGCAAAGCAGACAGTTTGAATGCCGCTATTGCAAGCGCTGTCATGGCTTATGAAGTGCTTAATCAAAGCAGAAAATAATAATATATTTTAATATTTCTCTATATGCTATCATGTCACCGGGAGAAAGTGACATGAAAAAGATTTTATTGACTATATCAGTTCTGCCTTTTTATTTGACTGCTTGTGGCGCAGAGCCACAAACACCTCCGGCAGCAGAAGAAATACTGACTGATTATAAAGCTCTTGGAACAGAACCATTTTGGGGCGTTGAGCTCAAGGATGGTCAAATCATCTATACATCGGTTGAGGGCACGAATGACTTTTCTCTCCCTGTCGAACGGATGAAGAAAACCGCAACCGGATGGGAAATCAGAGGTTTTAGCGATCAGCATAATATCACCCTCACCATCGCATCGGATGAAAAATGCAGCGATGGTATGAGTGACCGCCAATATGCGGACTCGGTGAAAGTAGCAGTCAGCAATGCCGGTTATCTTACCGGTTGCGGCGGCGATATATTATCCGGTCCCGAAACCAGTGCGGATAGCCCTAGCTAAAAACCCGGCTATCCACAGAAAACCGCCTATTCGCTTGCTTCATTTTTGGACGTCGGACTATCTTTATCGCTGTCATCTTCGATCATCGCGGTTTCGGCTTCGTTCGAATAACGCGGTAGAGCCTCAATCTCGGCGACGGGGTCGAGGTCTTTCTTGCCCGTTTCAATGTTCAGTTCCGCAAATTTGCGGCCTGTTGCCATGACATTCCGTTCAAAACTGCCAACAAATTTATTATAATTGCCAACCGCGCTGCCCAGTCCCGACCCCATGCGTTTAAGATGCTCACCCGCCACGGCAAGCCTATCATACATTTGCTTGCCCAATTGGCCAATCTGCTTGGCCTCTGCGGCCATTTTCTCTTGCCGCCAGACACCAGCGACAGTCCGTGCAATCGCGACCAGATTAGTAGGCGTTGCAAGTAGCACCTTTTTCTCAAAAGCATGATCCCAAAGCGCCGGTTCATGTTCCAGCGCAGCAGAAAGAAAATGCTCACCCGGAACAAACATGATCACATAATCGGGCGCATCTTCAAACTGGTCCCAATATGCCTTTTTAGACAGGCCATCGATATGCGCTTTCATCGAGGTGCAATGCCGGGCCATTGCAAAATCGCGTGCGGTATCATCCTCTGCTTCAAAGGCATCCTGATAATCATTAAGCGATACTTTCGCGTCAATCACCAGCTTGCGGCCACCGGGCACATTGATTATCGCATCCGGCCTTAACCGCCCTTCATCGGTGTCGATGCTATGCTCTGTGACAAAATCGGTATGTTCCGCCAAACCACAGGTTTCGAGCACATTTTTCAACTGTTGCTCGCCCCAGCGGCCACGCGATTTCGGCGCGTTACGCAAGCTGTTAACAAGTCTCGCCGCCTCTTGCTGCACCCGGTCCTGCCCCTGTCGCACCTGTTCAATGGTCGCAGTGATCCCGGCATAGGATTCGGTGCGCTCCTTTTCGATTTTGCGGATGCTTTCTTCATAGGCGGTCAGACGGTCGTTCACCGGCTGTAACAGCTTTGCTATTCTTGCTCCGCCCTTCTCATTGGCTTGGTCAAACCGCTGATCCGCGCGCTCCAGGAACTGGCGCTGCGCTGTTTCAAGCATTTTTGCACCCACCTCGGAAAATTGGGCTGACAACGCTTCTTTCGCTTCAACCAGTTGCTTCAATTGTTTGTCATGGTTGCGGGCGTCTGCTTCCAATGTTGCGATTGTTTGCCGCGCGGTATCGCGGTCTTCACGGATCGCGTCGCGTTCTGCACGGGCTTCATCACGTTCCGCCTGTACGCCGTCCAGCATCGTTCGCAGCGACGCAATGGTATCCTCCGCCGCTTTGGTCGCAGAGGCAGCCATACGGCTACCGGCAAACCAGCCTGCCCCCAGACCGATAACCAGCGTGAAAACAGCAATAAGCAGTGCAGTGATAGCGTCCAAGACAACCCCCTTTAAGCGGAACGAAACAAGAACCTACATTGGAATTGCACCACTTGCAAGAAGGCTTTTTGGTTCAGAAGTTTAGGGGTCGCAGGTTTGCAAACCGAGCGGTCAGGCCGCTTCTTTGCGGTATTTCGCCAGTTTTTTCAATACCATCTGCCGTTTCAGGCGAGACAGATGGTCGATGAACAATATCCCTTCAAGATGGTCCATCTCATGCTGCAAACAGGTGGCAAGCAGGCCGTCCAGCTGTTCTTCATGATGTTTGCCCGTTTCGTCCTGCCAGCGCGCGGTGATGGTGGCGGGGCGCTCAACATCGGCATATTGTTCGGGCACCGACAGACAGCCTTCGCTATAGACGTTCAGCTCTTCCGAAGGGTCAATAATTTCGGGATTGATGAAAACACGCGGATCGCGCACTACTTCATGGTCATGGTTGCAATGCTCGCCATGCTCGTGGTCATGCTCCACCGGCTCTTGAAGGTCGATAACCAGTATCCGTTTGGGCACGCCCACCTGAATCGCGGCCAAGCCGATGCCCGGCGCATCATACATGGTTTCAAACATGTCAGCGATCAGCGTTTTCAGATCATCGTCAAACGCGGTAACCGGCTCTGAAACAGTTTTCAGACGCGGGTCGGGAACTTCAAGGATCGGTAAAATGGCCATGACCTAAATTTAGGCATTGTGCCCGATTTCGTCAAGCTCCTCTATTGCTCAACCGCTGATTATCGGCCTTCGTGAGCGCAGCGCCTGCGCCAATGTGCCCTCGTCCAGATAATCCAGCTCTCCGCCCACCGGAATCCCGTGGGAAAGCTGGCTGAGGCGGAGCGGATAATTTTCAAGCCGTTCAGCGATATAATGCGCGGTCGTCTGTCCCTCCAGCGTCGCATTCATCGCCAGAACCACCTCATCGATGCCGCCCGATTCCACTCGCTTTATCAGCTTGTCTATCGCAATATCTTCGGGCCGCACACCGTCAAGCGCTGACAACCGCCCGCCCAGCACATGGAACTTGCCGGGAAACAGCCGCGATTTATCGAGTGCCCAAAGGTCCGAAACCTCCTCTACCACACAAAGCGATTTTTCATCGCGGCGCGGATCGTTACAAATCTGGCAGGGGTCCTGCGTATCGACATTGCCGCAAACCGAGCAAGTGACCAGATTGGCGTGAACCTGTTCCATAGCTGCCAAGATCGGCTTCATCGTCGCTTCGGGACGCTTGAGCAGATATAGCACCGCGCGCCGCGCAGAGCGTGGCCCCAAACCGGGAAGTCTGGAAAGGGCCTGAACCAGATTTTCAATCTCTTGTGATGCCATGGTTTGACCATTAGGGCCATGGCCCCTGCACTGCCAACAAAAAACGCTATCCACTGCTTGGAAGACAAAATCATGCTGTCCTACAGCGGCATGTTTCGGTAGGGAGGCGACATGAGACATTGCATCAGCAAAACCGTTATATCCAACGAATTAAAAATGGATTCCGCGCCGGATGCCCCGGCTAGAGGGCGTGTGAAATATGTGAACTTTGGATTGCCTCCGCGTCAAAATCGACCTGTGAATTGTGTGAACTTTGATGAAGGCAAAAGCGGGAAGTTGCACAAAATACCACCTGTGAATTGTGTGAACTTTGAAGCTCTGAATAATTTACAACGGGTAGCATTATGACGACAGAATATCCTGGAAAGCGGCGGATTGCCTATATGGGCACGCCCGAATTTGCGGTTCCCGCCCTTCGCGCACTGCATGAGACGGGGCATGAGATTGCTGCCGTCTATTCACAGCCTCCGCGCCGTGCGGGACGGGGAAAGAAATTGACCCCCTCCCCCGTGCAAAAAGCAGCTGAGGAATTGGGCCTGACCGTTCGCGTGCCGGTTTCGTTGAAAGACCCAGATGCACAAGCGGAATTTGCAGCGCTAGATCTGGATACTGCCATTGTTGCCGCTTATGGTCTTATTTTGCCGCAGGAAATATTGGACGCGCCGCGGATGAGCTGTTTGAACATTCACGGATCGTTGTTACCGCGCTGGCGTGGAGCGGCCCCGGTCCAGCGGGCTATATTGGCCGGTGACGAACAAACCGGCATTACAATCATGCAAATGGAGCGCGGGCTAGATACCGGACCAATGCTGCTTAAGGCACAAACTCCCGTGGCCGAGAAAACCGCTGGCGAGCTGACCGATGAACTCGCACAAACCGGCGCAGACCTGATGGTGCAATATCTGTCGGACCCAGCCAGATATTCGCCCGAAACACAGGATGACGCACTGGCCACCTATGCCAAAAAAATTACCAAAGAAGAGGCACGGATCGACTTTGCCCAAGGCGCGGAACAGGTGGTGCGTCAAATACGGGCCTTTAACCCCGTGCCGGGCGCTTTTTTTGAATATGATGGCGCGCGCTACAGAATACATAGTGCCATAATCCACAGCACACCGCCCCACGGCGAACATGGCGAGGCCCACGATAATAGCGCACCGGGCACCGTAATTAACGACAAGCTCACAATCAAATGCAGTACCGGCGCGATTACACCGGCCCTGATCCAGAAAGCCGGAAAGCCCAAAATGGCTTTGGCGGACTTTCTTCGCGGGACAAATATTCCTGAGGGCGCAAAAATTGGCTGATTTTTTCCTGATAATAACGTCCGTTAGCGGTACATCCGCCAATGTATTAACCGTTAGTGGCGAGCCTGTCGAACCACGCCTGTCAACCGCGAAACACCCTTCGCCAAAATCAGTATTAACGGAGCAAAGCCGATGACCCGCTTTGCGCTGACGCTTGAATATGATGGCCGCCCGTTCATGGGCTGGCAACGGCAGGACCATGGCCCCAGTGTCCAGCAGGCAGTGGAAGAAGCCATATTGTCCATCACACAGCATAATGTGCGCGTCCATGCCGCGGGTCGCACCGATGCGGGCGTCCATGCTTTGGCCATGCGGGCGCATTTTGATCTCGATACTGCGTTAACGCCCTTTCGCCTGAAAGAAGGGATAAATGCCGGACTACGCCCGCATCCGGTAGCGGTGCTGGCTTGCGAAATTGTGGATGATGACTGGCATGCCCGCTTTGGCTGTACGGGTCGGCGGTATATGTATAAAATTACCAACCGCCGCGCACCGTTAACGCTCGACAAGGGGCTTAGCTGGCAGGTAGCACCTGCGCTGGATGCGGGTAAAATGCATGATGCAGCGCAAATATTGGTCGGACAGCATGATTTCACGACTTTCCGGTCGACCCATTGCCAGGCGCAAAGTCCGGTCAAGACATTGAGCAATATCTCCGTGACCCGCTTTGGCGAAGAAATAGAAATCGAAGTCGCGGCGCGATCATTTCTGCATCATCAGGTGCGCTCAATGGTCGGATGCCTGAAACTGGTTGGTGGAGGGCGATGGACCCGCGATGATTTGCACAAGGCGCTGAAAGCCAAAGACCGCGGCGCACTGGGCTTTAACGCGCCGCCCGACGGGCTATATTTTGTCGAGGCGGTTTATCCCGATTAGAGCGGGAATAAACGCGAAAGCGACTTGTCGAGCATCAGCAATTGCCAAAGCAAACGGCTGTTATCGGACTTTCCGGCAATATGGTCATCGGCAATTTTATATAGTGCTTTTTGGTCAAACCAGCCTGTTCGGGACAGCGCCCCGGCACCGGAAATCTGACGCGCTTCATCGGCCAGCGGCCCACGAAACCACTGCGCGATCGGTGTCACAAAACCCATTTTCGGGCGATAGAGAATGTCCTGCGGCAAATAGCGCTCCATGGACTTTTTCAGCAAATATTTGCCCGTCCCGCCGCGAACCCGCAAGTTGGTTGGCAGACGGGCAGCAAATTCCATCAGCTTGTAATCCAGCAAAGGCTCCCGCGCTTCAAGGCTTACAGCCATGCTGGTCCGGTCCACTTTGGTCAGTATGTCCCCGGGAAGCCACATTTTCATATCGGCATATTGCGCCTGATCCAGCCCGTTACGCGCGGGGGCTTGCTCCATCAGCGCTATCATGCGGGACTCCCCTTGATAGCCGGAGAGCTGCTGCGCCATGCTGTCGGAATATATCGTATGTCGCCGCGCAGGAGTGGTCACACCAACAGCTTCGGCATAGCCCTGCGCTCCGGTGCGGGCGAGTGACAGTAACGTCGATTTCGCGCGCAAGGGGCGCGGTGCCCAATCGGCCTTGGGATACATCCGGCCTAGCCATCCCAAAGCGGGCCCGCGGATGGATTGCGGGATCAGCCCCCTCACCCGCTCCTCCGCATGGTGAAACACGTGGCGGCGATATCCGGCAAGCGCCTCGTCCGCTCCGTCGCCTGACAGAGCCACGGTCACATTCTCGCGGGCCAATTCCGCCACCCTATATGTCGGCAATGCCGATGCATCGGCAAAAGGTTCATCAAAATGATCGGCCAATATATCGATCAAGCCAAAATCATCAGCCGCAACCATGCGTGAGCGGTGATCGGTCTGAAACCGCCGGGCCACCTGTTCGGCATAGCCGGTTTCATCCAGTGAGGCCTGATCAAAGCCGATGGAACAGGTTTTGACAGGATGACGGCTTTCCTCGGACATCAGGGCGACAACCGCGCTACTATCTACCCCGCCGGACAGAAACGCGCCCAGCGGCACATCTGCTATCATCCGCGATCTAACCGCATCGCGCATCAACGCTATCAACTCTTCTTCGAGTTCCGCCGCCGAAGCCTTGCTTCGTCCGCTGAAATCCATGTCCCAATATTGGATCGGGGCCGGTTCGCTCTTGCCCTGTTGCAGCAACAGATAATGGCCGGCGGGTAGTTTTTTCACGCCCTTAACCAGCGAAGTCTGATCCGGCACATATCCAAACGCCAGATAGTCGTCGACCGCGCGAACATTGGGTTCCCGTCGCAACAGGGGATTGGCAAGCAACGCTTTCAGCTCGGACCCGAAAATTATGCTGCCATCCGATACTGGCGCATAGAAAAGCGGTTTTACGCCCAGCCTGTCCCGCGCCAGAAACATCTGTTTGGTGCGCTGGTCAAATATCGCAAAGGCAAACATGCCATTAAGCCGTTTAAGACAATCGGTTCCCCATTGCCGCCACGCATAAAGAATAACCTCTGTATCGCCACTGGTCGAGAATCGGTGGCCAAGCGATTCGAGCTGGGCGCGAACCTCGTGGAAGTTATAAATCTCTCCATTATAGCTGATAACCTGCGCCTCGTCGGTGGTCAGCATCGGCTGTGCGCTGCCTTCCAGATCAATGATCGACAGGCGGCGATGGCCCAAACCGACACCCGGAGCGGTCCAGATACCCGATCCATCAGGGCCGCGGTGCGTCAGGCTATCGGTCATTTTACGCAGGCGCGAGGGATCAACCGGCTTGGCCGTTTCCAGATGAAATATTCCCGCAATGCCGCACATGAATTGCGCCCTAGCGCAGCCCCGCCATTTCGTCAGCCAATTTATCAATCCGACCAAGTGCTTGCCGGAAACTATCCATTGCCAGCCTTGGCCCCTTCTCATCGACCTTTTCAGCCGAGACCAGCACAGCCACTGCCTGTTGGTTGCCCCCAAACAGTCTGGATTTCAGGGTGGCGACCTTCACAGCCGTTCCGCTGCCCGTTAATATGCCGCCAACGCGGTAGAAGGATTGAACATCGCGAACCACCGGCCCCGGAGCGGTAATCTGGATCGCATTACCAGATACCGGATTCGGCAAGTTACGCGTCCACGACCATTTGGTGCCGGGATCAAGAGCGCCTTGCCCATATCCTACTATTTCGCGCCCCTCTTCCTGACGATCATAAACAGCTATGGCCAGATCAACCTCATCGCCGCTAGTCTTGTTACGGTAGCGGCCCAGCAAGTGATGGTCCGCTCCGTCAAAACGCGGTGCCCAATCATATCGCGGTCGATAGTCTACACGCTCCCAGCCTGCCACTTCTGGCAATGCGATTTGATCCGGCACCGGAGAGCTTTGTGTAGCCAGAGCAGAAGTCCAGAGCACCGGAACCGCAATAATCACAGCCATAGCGATCATTGCCACGGCGGGTTGCAGTTTCGACTGGCGGAAACGGCTTTGCTCTATCGCATCACCATCAATCATCTGTTCATCAACTTTACGGTCAAAAAAAGGCCAGCCAATCGCCATCAACAACACCAATATGAACGCAAAGAAAAACCAGCCATAGAAGATATGATCAAATCCCGCCGCAAAATCCGTGCTGGTGTGATGGGCTATATAGATTGTTCCAAACGCCCTGATGCCATTGCCGATAATTGGCACTATAAACGCCGCAATCATAAACAAGACGCGCCGCCGCCAGCTTTTGAAGCAGATATTGCTAACGAGCGCACCATAAGCAATCATCGCAATCAGAAACTCAATGCCCGAACAAGCCTCCGCCACCTCAAAATAGCCCGTCGGAGTCGAGATAAAAATGCCGTCAATGAAGGCTGGAATATTTACCCAGCCCAAAAGGAACATCGCCATATCCGCGGTGACTGTCTGCAGGAACGGAACAAACTCCTCTCCGAAAGGTACAAGAAAAAAGCTGTAAAACAGTGGGAAAATAAGACCACGTACAACCTTGGCCCCAAGTAAAGTCATAACCGCGCCTTGCAGCATCATTACAAGCCCAAGCTGGCGCGCAAAGGAAACACCCGCCGCTTCTCCCAGCAACCAACCCGTAGAGGCAGCTCCTATCCACAGCAATCCTGGGGTCCAAATCGTCGGAGTAATTTTTGCCAGTTCATTCCGCCGCTGGAAAACTAACCAGATGATGATCGGAAGGATCAACAAGCAATGATTATAGGTCGAAATATTCCACCAGTTATCAATCATATTCAAAGCATCACGCGAGAACAGAATGAGGATTCCCGCTGTCGCAAATCCCAGTAGACGTAAATGCTTTGTCCAGAGATCCGAACGACTGGAAACAGGCGAGTCTATTATATTTGCTTGCTGGCTGACCACTGCGTTGCTCATTTCGCCGTTTCGCTCATATCGCGTGCATCAATGCCACACAGACTATTTATGTCCGCTAGCCTGCTTTCCCAGCAATATTTTGCTCGCATAAGCGCAAAGGCATTTCGGCCAAGGGACGCTGCCTTTTTGTGATTTGCCAACAATTCACACACCAGCTTAGCTTCATGATCGGGATTTTGGGCGATACAAAAATCTTTGCCATCCACCGCTTCAATCCCCTGCGCTGCTGCGACAGAGGCGACGACAGGCTTGCCCAAGGCCATCGCTTCAAGCACCTTATTCTGAATACCGCGCGCAATGCGTAGCGGGGCGACCACTATGTCCGCAGCTTTTAACCAACAGCGAATATCATCAACCCCGCCTGTCACTATCGTGCCATTCACTCCATCGAACCGAAGCACATCAGCACTCGGCGCTCGCCCGGCTATGATAAAATGGGCATCCGGATAATGATTCAATATCTTTGGCATCACCTTTGCCGAGAAACTGGTGACGGCTTCCACGTTCGGGCGATAATCCATCTGCCCGGTAAATAATATCAGCGGGCCATTCTGAACATGGGCCTTTTTCCGCATGATGGCTTCTACTTCATTAGACGCATCTGGCACTATATCCGGATCGTAAAAATCAAGATCAATACCGTTGCCAATTGCCTTCACCTTGTCATCCAGACCCGACCGCGACCGGAACAACTGCGCTTCGGCTTCGCTAACAAAAAGCGAATAGTCAGCCGCTATCGCTATTTTCTGTTCAAAAGCACGTAGCAATCTTCCTTCACGCTGGTTGATCCACCCCATCGGGCCGGAACCTGCTTCCGCATAGCTTTCAAATTTCGCGCTATCGACATCGGCAAAATCCATTACCAGACGGCCCGAATATTCCGCAGGGACAAATTGCGCCATTTGTCCGGAAAACACGAAAATGCAGTCAATCGTCCCGATATTTAATGTGTCGCGCACATAATTGCGGATCTTTGCACTATCGAATGACGTCAATGAGACCGGCTTTCCGGTAGCAAGAGCTTCAATCCCCGCTCGCCAATTCGCCTTGTTACGCCGGACAATCTGCACTGAAGCCAATGATGATTTTATATCGCTATCTGTCAGCGCTTCCGCTTCGTCATCGGCGAAACAAGCCAGATGCACCGACGCATGTTTGACCATCTTTCGCAAAATATGATGTGAACGAATCTTATCTCCGCGATTTGGTGGCCACGGGACACGATGGGCCAAAAATAATATTTCTCCCACTAGCCAAGACCTTTGGCAATGAAGGGGCCAAGACGATTGGCTACAGAAAGCGGAAGCTTTTGCCAAAGAGCGACTTGCAGCCGATATTTCGGACTCATCGGGTTAACATCCCGCGCGGCCTCTCCATCTGCTGTGCGAATGGCATAGGTTAATGGCTCCGGTTCAAAGCCCCAATTCTTCTTGAATGCATAAGCGCCCGTCCCAATCTTGGAGCGCCCGAAATCAAACCGCCGGCAACCGCGCCGCCGGGCATGGTTCATCAGCGCATAATACATAATATCATTGGCCCGTAGGCGCCGTGCATCATATGTACCACCGCCCCAATAAGGCATGACAGTTCCGCCATGATAAAGGCTCAAAACGCTGGCGACCGGCTCCCCCCCGCTCAGCACAGTCAATATGTCAGCATCCTGGCCGAAAGCATCCATGACTTTATCAAACAGGGCTTTGGGGAATACAGGTGTGCCAAGATTGCGAACACTTTCCGCATAAATACGGTAATGATCTAAGCGATCAACTTCCTGCGTTCCCGTCCGAACGACCAGATCGTTTTTTAACCCCTTGCGGACTTCTGCCCGCTGTTTACGCGGAATAGCCAGTAATTGCTTTTCGTCATCATCTTCCAGTTTCGCGGCAAAGCCTGCATAGACACCCGCATCATTCTGCCATTTACCGCGCGGTATCGGCCCGCCGCGTAGCTCAACGGTCGGAAAACTATGTATCTCTGCAAAATCCCACACAGCATCGGCTATTATTTGTGCCGCCTTATCAGTAAGACTCAATATTCCGCCGCCAACAGCAAATCCCGATGATACCAGCGCCCGACCGAACAAAGCGGAGTGGATCAGGGTTAGCGGAACTATGCCTTGTAATACTCCCTCAATATCTTCGACCATCATATAACGCCAGTCATGGCCGCATGCTTTTGCGCTGCTCAACAGCCAAGCCGGGCGATGGAAAGCCGTGCCGTCTGCATGATCGTTGACGAACTTATCAATCCGGGCCAATTCATTGCGATCTTCCCGGTCCAATATGCGAACCGTCATAGCATTTGGTGTGAAAGGCATATTCATTGTATCCGCCCGGCTTCTGATGCGGCCAGCTCATCCATTCTGCCCCAGATATGGTCCTTACCCACACGAACCAGCTTGGAGTGCATCGCGCTTAATCTGCTATAATGGCGCAGCTTTGATTTGATCGGTGCATTACCAACTCGCGGTTGGCCGGGATCTATTTCCCATGGATGGAAATAGAATATCGCACTGCGGCCATCTTCCTTTTGCATCTTGCGGATGGCCCGATCATAAAGACCATAAGGGAGCAGACGAAAAAAACCGCCCCCGCCTGCCGCCAATATCCTTTTTCCAACCCTTACCGTTGTCACGGGCAGTTCGATCAAATCCGATCCCGCAACCGGCTTCCACGCAAAACGCGGTGATCCGTTCCAGCCATAATGATCATGTCTGATCGGTGCGACACTTGAAGAATAACGATAGCCCTGCTCTGCCAGTATTTCATGCGCCCACGGCGTGCGCTGGTCGATTGAAAAGCTTGGTGCGCGATAACCTGTCACCGCCTGTCCTGAACTGTCTTCCAAAATCTTGCGGCTGCGGTTCAGGTCGTCGCGGAACTGGTCCGGCGTCAGTGTATATATACGCGCATGGTCATAGCCATGGCTGGCTACCTCATGCCCTGCCGATGCAATGCGCTGCATCAACGCCGGATAGCGTTCCGCCACCCAACCTAGCGTGAAAAATGTGGCTTTTATTCCCGCTTCTTCAAACAGATCGAGAACGACGTTGCTGTTGCGCTCGACCCGGTGCTCCAGATTGTCCCAATCGGCGCGGCTGATTACCGTTTCAAACGCACCAACCTGAAACCAGTCCTCAATATCCACGGACATAGCGTTACACAGTGCGCTTTCTGATTTCCTGTTATCTTTCGCGAAATCAGAACTTATAGGCTGAGGGATACTGGATTTAGAGCCAGTGGTTTCAAGCCGCGCGTCCTGCATTAACATAGCTTTCTTTGCTGCGGATATCATTTTCGACCCAATCGACCAGCATAGTCAGAACGCGGTGCACATTTTGTTCATGATCACCCATTCGCGATTCCAACGACGCCAGTTTGCTGTTTATACTGTCTAATTGCGCCATAATTTTATCATCCGGTTCTGCTATGGCAGCAGCTACCGGCTCTCCATCTGGCTGAGAAGCATTTTGCGAGACAGCCGCGGTCTGATCGATCAGTTCCTCAGAAGCCTTAGCATCGGGCACATGTGCTGGTTCTTTCCGCTCGGGTTTTTTCCATAACGGGCTTTTCCCGGATATTGCGTCATCTGAAATATCTTCTACGCTCGCCGTATCGAACGCATTTGTATCAATAGCGTTTTCAGGATCAGCGATATCGACTTCTTCACCGTTTAGATCCGCCAGCACGCGGCGGACGAGCGCCTGATCAATTAAGTCCGCATGCTCAACCGCACCCATCAACATAACACGGCTCATCAAAGTGTTAATTTTGCGCGGAACACCTTTTGTTTCATCATAGAGCAAAGCGAATATATCCGAAGTTATTTTCGGGCTACCGGACCAACCGCTTTTAGACAATCGATGAGTGATATATGGTTCTACCTCATGCGCTTCCATCGGGTCGAGATGGTGATGCGCGATCACTCGCTGACGCAATTGTTCCAGCCGGTCGGATTGTTGAAGCATATCACGAAATTCAGGTTGGCCGAGCAGGAAGATTTGCAACAGCGCCTGACCACCGAGTTGAAAATTCGATAACATACGCAATTCTTCCAATGCGCCGGTCGGCAAGTTTTGCGATTCATCCACAATTAACAGGCATCTGCGTCCGGCGCGGGCTTCATTGTGCAGAAATTCTTCAAACGCGTTCAATAACTGCGCCTGATTCATGCCCTCTGTATCAATATCAAAATGATTCGCTGCGACCCGGACAATATCTTTGCTATCCAGCTTTGTGGTTACAATATTGGCAGCGGTCAGGCGTTGCCGGTCTATGGTTGCCATCAGATGGCTGACCAATGTCGTTTTACCAGCGCCAACATCGCCTGTAATGACAATAAAACCTTCTCCTTGTGCCAGACCATAGCCAAGATAGGACAGCGCCTTCCTGTGGGTCAGGCTTTCATAATAATAATGCGGATCCGGTGTCAGTTGGAACGGCCTGCTTTTCAGTCCATAAAAGGTTTCATACATACCGATGTCTCCCACTAGCGGTGATTGGGTTAAAATTCATATTGCAGGCCTAACAGAGCCGAAGCCGTAAGCTCGCTGTCAAAGCCCTTCTGCCGAAAGCTATCAATGCCGATCGCCGCGGTTCCATTGAGCCGGGGTATTATCCGGCGATAATAAGCCGCGTTCATGCCAAGTCCTAACACATTAGCTGCACCGGCGAAGCCGCTATCAAGCAAATTGGCGTAAACATTTGTACCAAAACTCGACCGGGCATCAATTTGGCGACCGATTGAAAGGTTCACGAAATAATTTTGGTCAACCAAGCCATCCACTCCTGCCAATCCACCCAATTGCGAGGCAAAAAAGCGACGGCGGGCATATCCGGCAGCGACCGAGCTATTCCAGCCGTTATAATTATAGACTAGCTGAGCATTTACCCCGCGAGTGCGAAAGGATGCTGATGATGCTGATTGTAGCGCATCATTGAAACACAAGTTGCTCGTTTGGCCATATGCACAGCCGTTCAGCTCCCCGCTAAGCGGATTGCGGACGCTCGAAAAGCTGGTTCCCAAGGATGCCAGATTGTCGTTCAGCAAACTGCTGAAACCCGATACCGTGTCATATACTGCCACGTTCAACGATGTATATTCATTCGGCCTGTAACCAAGGCTTCCGGTATATGTTGTGCTGCCATAGCGTCGTCCGATCCGGGCTTCCAACGACGTCCGGCTGCTAGGGCGCCATAATACGCCAGTATCCCAGATAAGCCCGTCCTGATCATAAGACAGCATGCGCGGGGATGCCTCATCTGTCACCAGCCGCCCGTCATCATCCGTTATCGGATCGCCGTTTATGTCACGCAGAACATCGCGTTCGGTAATCTCAATATCTTCATAGCCAATGCTGCCAACCACTGCGAGAGTGGGTGACACGGGTAGCGTGATATTGCCGCTTATATATTTACCCTCGAACCGCTGATCCAATTGACCGGCATCCTCGCGCTCATATCCGGCTCCGACACTCCATCCAAAGGGGAGTTCGCCAGGGCGCATGCCCACGCTGACACTGGCTGAATGGCTAACGCTGTCATCGAAAATGTCTATCGGCAATTGGCCAGGTGGCAATAGACCGGAATCTTCGCTCTCCACTTTGGTATAGCCGACCCGGTAATTGGCACTGACACCTAGCATACCGATATTGGTCGTCAGCGACGGACCAGCATAAAGCGAATAAACCTGAGTAACATTGTCGACATTTCCGACCGTATTAGTTGGCGCACTCCCGCGTAGATCAACACGGCTACGCGTTGCCAGTCCACCCGCCTCTATCGCCAGAACATTTGGCACAATCTGTACCTGTCCCCGCGCCAGTCCGCTTATGATGTCATCATCACCAATATCATCCTGATAGAAAAACCGGCGTTCATAGCGCAAGTTCACCTGCGCCTCTGCCTGACGGGTCTGGATGGATGATTCAACCCCGGCAGCAACAGTGCTATAAGTCAAAACGTCCGAACCATCTTTCAGGTCCGCGACCAATATCTGCTGCACTTCCAGATAGGGCACCACTTCAACATTGCGGTCACGAGCCTGCAATGGCTGCACAGCCGCAACCATCAGGGCTGCCGAAACTGCTCCGGCTTTCAAAACGTGCATAGTCTTAGTCAAGACTCCCCCCCATAACCATAATAGGAACCAAAATTCCGTCCGGTGGGAGAGAATTTCGTGCCGTTCAAAAGCAATTGTATATTGTCACAGACCGCCAGTAGGCCCAGCGCATCACGCAATGCGGTTTCTGTAGTTTCATCCGCTTTGACGACCATCACCACTTGACCGACATGGGCCGCAAGAGCGGACGCGGGAGAAGCGGATAGCGCAGGCGGCGAGTCAAAAATTACGATCCGGTTCGGATTGTTGCGGGTTAATCGGTTAAGCACTTCACCTGTTCGCGAAGATGCCAGATATTCTGTGTCGGCATTGGTCTGTTCCCCCGCAGGGAGGATTGCCAAACCGGCAATATCAGTATGGATAATGCAATCCTCTATCGACAATTGCGGATCGGCAAGTACATCCATCAATCCCTTGCTGCCCTCCAGACCAAGGCTCGACAATATGCTTGGCTTGGCGAAATCAGCATCGACCAGCAAGACTTCATGATCTTTCTCTGCCGCAATGGATAGCGCCAAGTTCAGTGCACAAAATGTCTTGCCCTCATTGGGATGGGCCGAGCATATCAATATACGCTCACCATGGCGAACCGGCTCGTGTTTCGCACTGCCTTTTGCCATCAATAGCAATTGACGTTTGATGATACGAAATTCCTCTGAGATTGAGGTAACAGGACCATCCGGCACCACAAAACCGGCCTCGCGCAGTCTATCACGATCAACGATAACGCGCGGACCATCATAAGCACTGGCGTGATCGGGCGCGCGCCAAGATGTGGTCGGCACAACCTGGCCTTCCCCGCTTTCTGGTGACAAAGTTTCGGGCGGTAAAATTTCGGGACCATAGTTTTGATTTGGTCCGCCTGTTTTTGACGGCACATAATCATAAATCTGTGCTGCGCGTTCAAGCAACGATCCGGATTTACTGAGGGGTTTATATTTATTCATCTGCTTTCCTCAGGCGACCATGCCGCGTTGGATAAATTCAACGACCATTAGTAGTGCAAATACGCCCAGCAGGCCTCCGCCTGCACTGTAAAACAGCCGCATTTTCTTTTGTCCGATGGCGCGTTGTTCACTTGTCATAACCTGCGATACTGACCCGATAACCGGTAATCCGCTGGCTTTCTCCAGTCGTCCGGCAGTCGGATAAGTGGTCTGCAATTGACCCATGGCAAATGCCGCACCCACACCTCCGCCCAATCCGACGAACAGGACCAGTGCAAGCAATAATGGGCGGTTCGGCGCAGCAGGCGTGCGGGGACTGGACGGGGGATCAATAACTTTAAACTTTATTGCATCCGTTTCCGTTTCTACCTGTCCGCGCAATTTAATCTGCTCCCTATCCTGTAGCAATTTATCATATTGGGCCTTCAGGACATCATAATTGCGATTAATCCGTGCCATTTCAGCAGCCACGCCCGGTTCCAATGTCTGCTGGGACGCATATTGCGCCATATCCGCTTGAATGGCGTTTTTCCGTGCTTGCAAGGCCGCGACAGCAGCTTGACGCTCCGCACGCATAGATTGCAAACTGCTATAAGCGGGATTGGGAGTTCCATAATTGGCCCCACTACCTTTGGGGGTTGCGGCAATTTGTTTATTCAGCGCAGCAATCTGGTTTTTCAGGGCAATGATGTCCGGATGGCTATCGGTCCATCCACGCGCGCGCGCCGAGGCCAATTCGCCCTGCGCTTGCGCCAGTTGGCTTCGCGCGCCGCCAGTAGAGCCAGAAGTGGCAATGGTCGCAGGTGTGCCGGATAGCTGACCATTTAATGCGGCAAGCGCACTGGAAGCCGAAACCAGTTGCGATTCAATCTGCTGTAACTCTGCGCGTGATGCCTCCATGCGCTGGCTGATCGATCCAACCCCGGGCAGCAATCCCAGATTTTCTGTCTCGAACTGCACCCTTTTCTGTTCTGCTTCCTGCAAGGCTTTTTCCCGGGCAGCGAGTTGTTCATCCAGAAATTTTAGAGTTTCCTTGGTTTCATTCCGATCACCGGAGAGGTTGGTTTCTACAAAAATATCAATGAGCTTCTGGACAATTTTACGCGATAGAACGGCATTTTCTGCATCCGAAAAATTGCTGGCCGATGATGTAGCTATTATTTCAAACAGATTGTCTTTTTCTGATTTTATTTCAATATTCTTGCGTAGCATCTCGACCTTGCCTGCCATTTCGCGGTCACTTTCCACTGAAAGGTTCAGGTCTGTTCCACGGACAACTTTTTCCAGGTTTATTGTCGAGGTCAGTGTTTCTTGAATCCGGTCCAAGTCCCTTTTACGATCGCGCGATTCAATCCCGACTTTGTCAGAAAGGATTGATTGCATCTCGACAGAAATCCGTGCCCGCGATTCATAGCTATTCGGGATCAGCGCAACCACTAGCCAGCCAAGCAGACAAATGCCCCATGCCACGGCCAATGCAAGCCAGCGCCTGTTCCAGACGCTGTGTATTATTACCCGAAATTCATCATAAAGGCCGTTCATTGGTCTTTTCGATCCCTGTCTGTTAAACGATCCTGTTTAGCGAACCCTGCTTAAAACCGCCGTTAAAACATACTCTTAGGTATGATAATCACATCACCGGGACTCAGCATGACATTCGCCTTTGTCTGACCACGATCCAACAGATCGGAAATACGCAGCGCATATTCTTTTTGCTTGCCTGTCTCCTGGCTATAGCGAACCAGACGCGCTTTGTTTCCGGCGGCAAATTCGGAAAGGCCGCCAACCGCAATCATGGCATCCAACAAAGTCATATTGGCACGATATGGTATGGATGCCGGCTTTTCGGTCGCACCAACAATCCGGATTTGCTGTGAAAATGTACCGGAAAAATTGTTGACGATTACCGACACCAATGGATCATTAATATATTCCGACAATTGTAGTTTCAGGTCTTCGGCCAGCACTGCCGGGGTTTTGCCAACTGCGGTCATATCGGTAATTAGCGGCGTAGTAATACGCCCGTCAGGCCGCACCTGTACCTTTGCGCCCAATTCCGGATTGCGCCATACAAATATTGTCAACTCATCCAGCGGTCCGATGACATATTCTTCACCGGGGCCTTGCTGTTCCGAAACAAAAGACGCGGGCGGAAGCTCTGGTGCTGAAGCCGTGCTCGAACATCCGGCGAGCAGGATAGATAGCAGGCCTGCGCCAATCATATATTTTGGCCCGGACAAAAATTTCTTCTGGGTCATTTTCTTGAACGCAGCAGTCATATTTATTTCCTCACAAACAGCTCGTCACAAATGGCCAATTCCATATAGAATCTGGGCCAGTCGCGCATGATCATGGGAAAGCTATCAACGAAAATAGTGAAGATAGCGTTAGTAATGACTGAAATTTGAATAGATGGCCGCTGTCCAGACGGTCTGAAACAATGCAGAATATCGATTTTATTTTGCCGATTTAGCGAACGATTATCTCTTTTGCCGGTCCCTGTCCGAGGAAATTAGCCGGACTTGCAGTAGCGCCATAAGCTCCGGCACAGAAAATCGCGACGATATCGCCAACCTGCGCTTTTGGCATCTCTACATGGTCACTTAACAGGTCAAGTGGCGTGCAGAGGCAGCCAACAATAGAGACAACTTCCTCGGCTGGCTTTCTATATTGCGTGGCAATTGCGGCGGGATAATTGCGGCGAATGACCGTCCCGAAATTTCCGCTAGCCGCTAGCTGATGATGAAGCCCGCCATCCGCAATTAGAAATATTTCCCCCTGACTTTCTTTGCGATCAACTATCCGGGTCAGGTACACACCAGCTTCACCGACAAGATAACGGCCCAGTTCAATGGCAAAAAGCGTATTGGACAATATTTCCGGCAATTCAGCGAACTGTTCTTTCAATGCCACTCCGACCTGAGCAACATCGACCGGCGTATCTCCGGGAAAATAGGGTATGCCAAAGCCGCCGCCCAGATTGACATGTACCGGACTTTGCCCGATCTGCTGCGCCAGACGCGCGGCAAGTGCAATGGTCTGCGCTTGTGTTTCAATGATAGCATCGGCCTTTAACGCCTGCGACCCCGCAAAAATATGAAAGCCGCGCCAGTCTGCGCCTGCATCTAGAATCTGGCGCACGGTCGGCGCGACCAGATCGACATCCATGCCAAATTGCTTTGCGCCGCCGCCCATTTTCATGCCCGAACCTTTAAGGTCAAAATCCGGATTCACGCGCACGACAAGGCGCGGTTGAAGCCCCTCTTTTGCACCTATCGCCAAAGCGCGGTCACATTCTGTGGGCGATTCAATATTGATGGTCACACCCGCTCGAATAGCTTCCAACAATTCATCGTCGCGCTTTCCGGGACCGGCAAAGCTGATATGTTCCGCGGCTGCTCCCGCTTCTATCGCCATGGCCAGTTCCCCGCCCGACGCAATGTCAATCCCGTCAACAAGCTCAACCATTTGCGAGAGCAACGGCGCAAAGGGGTTGGCTTTCATGGCATAATGAATATTCAATTGCTCTGGCATAGCGGCGCGTAAGGTGGAGATGCGCGAACTTAACAGACTTCGGGAATAAACGAACAACGGCGATCCATGTTCCGCGACCAGCGCGCTGGCTTTTGCCCCGCCGATGGAAAGCTCACCATCCCGGCTTTCATAGCCATCAGGTATCGGACCAATGGGTTTTATTTTACTCATATTTTTGTTTCTTAACCAGAGCATTGCGGTCTAGTTTGCCATTAGGGTTTTTGGGAAATTCGTTCAGCACAATAATATCGCGCGGGTGCATAAAATTGGGTAAATTCCGTTTCAGATATTTGCCTAATTTTTGTTCTACAGTGCCGTTTTCCTGCGATTTCACCGGGCGAACATAAAGGCAGATCGCATGTCCCAAACGCTCATCCGGCACACCAACGGCCACCGCTTCTGCAACGAAACCCGACTCCACGGCAACCTCCTCAACTTCCGTCGGACTAATGCGATTGCCAGAGCTTTTGATCATATTATCAGTCCGCCCCACAAAATAGAGTAGCCCATCCTGTTCCCGACGAACAGTATCCCCCGACCAAACGGCTATTCCGCCATATTGTGACGCCGCTGGTGCCGGTTTGAACCGTTCGGCAGTGCGCTTCGCATCCTGCCAATAGCCTTTTGCGACCAGCGGGCCTGCATGAACAAGTTCTCCCTCTTCACCAATTTCCGCGACCTCACCATCAGCGCGTACCACCATGATCTCGGCAAAAGGTATAGCTTTGCCCATACTTGTCGGGTTATCATCAATCAGGGCTGGATCAAGATAGGTAGAGCGAAAAGCCTCGGTCAGCCCATACATCGCATATATATCTGTCTTACTGCCAAAAATTCCGCGTAACTGCCCAACCAATGAGGGGGTCAGCGCCCCGCCGCTATTGGTCAATCGCCGCATTGATTCAATTGCTTCCTGTGACCAGTCCTGATCAACCAATTGCACCCAAAGCGGCGGGACAGCGGCCAATGTCGTAATCTGGTTATGGGCACAGGCTTTGATAACATCGCGTGGCATAAGATAGTCTAACGGATAGGCACATCCTCCGGCATACCACGTGGAAAGCAATTGATTTTGACCATAATCGAAGCTTAGCGGGAGGACACATAATGTCCGATCATCCGGTTCCAGCTTTAAATATTGTGCAACACTAATCGCACCGAGGCCTAGATTATCATTGCTAAGCATAACTCCCTTGGGTCGTCCGGTTGAACCGCTTGTATATAAGATCGCCGCCAAAGCCTCTGTATCCGGGGTTAGCGCAGATGGTTCGAGAGGGTTTCCCATCTGCTCAATAATAGCCGAAACACCGGCCTCGTCCCGGATCTCACAATCCTGACCGAATGGCTTGTCTTGAGTGGATTCGGTAACGGGCTTTATTCGCCCGGCGTTCGCTATCATTAGTTTTGCACCGCTGTCTGCGATAATATGACGCACTTGCGCCGGTTTCAGCACCGGATTGATTGGCACATGTACCAAGCCCGCTCTAACTGTGGCCAGAGGCATGATACACGCCAGCTCCGTCTTTGGTAGCCAAGTAGCGACCCGCTCGCCCTTGGCCAATCCCTGATCCATCAACCAACGCGCCAATATTCCAACACGATGATTTAACATTTCATAGGTAAGAGCACCCGAACGCGTAACCAGTGCCGGGGCTTGTGGGTCTTTGCCAATGGCAAGATGGTCCAAGGGAAATGCCGCGTTTGTAAATTGAGTGTTCAAATGTTTAGCCTATGGGAAATGAGCAAAATATGAAAGATACGACCTTAAAGGTGAACAGTGAATATCATGATAATTTCCAGTCGGTGCAAGCAGTAGCTGGCGAAAAACTTGGTAGAGCTGTTCAAAAATCACTTTTTGATCGGTTAGAATGGTTAAAATATCTCCATGAGCTGTGTCTGCCAGAAAAACAGCCCGTCATTATTCAAAGCACCGACAATGAAACGCAAGCCTGGTTGTTTCTGATGAAAAAGGGTGCGGGACATTTCACCGCCCTCGCCAACTGGTATAATTTTACCTATCGCCCCGTTTTTGCTGATGACTATGACGAAAACACTAAATTGGCATTGCTTACGGGCTTAGCCAAAAAACTCAGGTCCTTCTCCCATCGTATAGAGATTTCACCGGTGCCAGAAGAAGATTTGTCGGCAAGTCTCGTCAAACAGGCGTTTGAGCAAGCCGGATGGATTGTTTTTAAATCGAAGGCAGATGATAATCATATTTTACCAGTAAATGGCCGAACGTTTGATCAATATTGGACTGAGCGTCCGGGACGGCTGCGTAACACTGTTCGCCGCAAAGCAAAGAAGAATATTGTTTCTACCCGCATTGAAACAATTTTTACCGAAGAACATTGGGCCGACTATCTTAAAGTCTATGCACAAAGCTGGAAACCGGAAGAAGGCAATCCGGATTTCTTGAAAAATCTTGCAAAACAGGAAGCACGGGCAGGATGTTTGCGACTGGGACTTGCTTATATTGATAGCGAGCCGGTTGCGGCCCAATTCTGGACCGTCGAAAATGGTGAAGCACTTATCCACAAACTAGCGCATGTTGAGGATGCGACAAAATCATCGCCGGGTACTTTGCTTTCTTTCGCTATGTTTCAGCATGTCATTGAAAAAGATGGCGTCAGTCTAATAGATTTCGGAACGGGTAATGATCCTTATAAACGCGAATGGATGGAAGATGTTCGCACAAGATATCATCTCGATATGCTCAGACCGATTAATCCCTTTTCATGGCTACCTATTCTGCGATACTTAATGTCAGCTCTTGTAGGAAAGCGCTGATCGTTTTAGGGATGCGCCGTTTATCCGGATTCGGGGGTTTTATTGATGGCGGAATATCTTAATTTGACACCTGAGGCCGCCGTGCGGGCTGTAATTCAGGACATTTTAGGGCTGGGCGCTGATCAGGTCAGTGGCTTTACCGCAGAGACTGAACTTTTCGGGGCCTTACCCGAATTGGACAGTATGGCTGTTGCCGGTTTGTTGACAGAGCTTGAAGATCGCCTCGATATAATGATCGAGGATGAGGAAATTGACGGAGAGCTGTTTGAAACATTTGGCAATCTTGTCGCCTTTGCCGAGATGAAAGTTGCTGCGTGACGGCCACGCTCGATTATTCGGGTTACAAGTTTAAAGGCTATGATGAGCTTTGCCTGAGAGCAGGAACTGGCCATCAGCAAACAATTTTATTCATCCCGCCCCTTTTCGATGAAATGAACCGTATGCGGCGGATGATCGTCGATGTTATGCGTTTGCTGGATAAGGGCGGCGTGGGTAGTATCTTGCCTGATCTTCCCGGCACGAACGAAAGCATTTTCCCACAAGAGGGAGCCAACCTCACTATCTGGAAGGAAGCTCTTCTCAGTTGCTCTCTAACAGACAAGCGATATGTCGCATCGTTTCGCGGAGGGTGTTTGCTCGATAATTTTGCTGATGAATCATGCAATCAAATAGTAGAAAAATGGAGATTTGCCCCTGCTAAAGGCTCCAGTTTGCTCCGAACCATGATGCGTACACGCATAGCGTCTGATAAAGAGGCGGGCGTGGTAACAAACATGACGAACCTCTCTGCTGAAGCGGAACGCGGGAATGTCAATCTGGCTGGTAACGCAATTGGTTCGGCAATGTTTGCTGAGCTGAAAACTGCGATACCGGCGCAATCAACAAACATTCGCACCGTCCAACTGGCAAATAACTCACAAGCCGCAGATGCAAAGCTACCCGGCTCCGCTTTGTGGTTACGTGCAGAACCGGATGATGACACTATATTATCCGCAGCGATAGCCGATGATATATTGGCATGGGTTGCCGTATAATGCGGTCGTTTCATCAATTTGACTGCCATGGCGAAATATTGGCCGGAACACTGGACGGGGGGCACAACTCTTGCGGGCTATTGATCGTTAGCGGTGGAAACGAGATACGAGCCGGTGCTCACGCAGGAATGGCAAAACTGGCCCAGAAATTATCAGCGGAAGGCTACCCGGTTTTCCGATACGACCGCAGAGGGATCGGAGACAGCAGCGGTATCAATCAAGGCTTTCTGGAATCCAGCGCGGATATTCACGCTGCGACACAATATTTTCGCAAAACGTGTCCCGGCATCACGAAACTAGTAGCATTTGGCAATTGTGATGCCGCATCGGCATTGACGTTATTTGGTAAAGGTCTGCCCGTTGATCGGTTCATACTCGCAAACCCCTGGGTGATTGAACAAACCGTAGCAGACAACCAAACAGCAACGGCTCCGCCTCCCTCTGCCATTCGCTCCCGCTATTGGCAGAGGATTAAAAACCCCCGGTCGATAATCGACCTGCTGACAGGTAAAATAGATTTGGGGAAACTGGTCAAAGGCCTCAAGCAAGCTAGTCAAAAGCATGAAAATACGGAATTATCCATCCGTATCAAAGACGGGCTTGCCGGGCTGCACAAACCTTGCAGAATCTTGCTAGCAAACCATGATACCACCGCCCTTGCTTTTCTTGCAGCATGGAATAGCAAAATATTTGCGAATATCAGAAAAATGCCAGACATCACCACAGGCACCATAGAGAGTGCGTCTCATGGTTTTGCCGATGACACTTCCCGAAAATGGCTGGAAAACCAGATTCTGGAAGTGCTCAAAAAGGCCTGATTATTCGGCAGCCACCAGCTCGAACTCTTGGGCCGCAAGGAAGCGTTCCGCATCCAAAGCCGCCATACAACCTGTGCCTGCCGCGGTCACTGCTTGTCTGTAGACATGATCCATCACATCCCCGCACGCAAATACTCCCGGAATTTTGGTTTTGGGCGTTCCCGGCTCCACTTCAATATAGCCGCCGTCGATCAGGTCGAGATGATCCTTGAAAATCTCTGTTGCCGGAGCGTGGCCAATGGCGACAAAAGCACCATCGGTTGCCAAATGGCTTTTTTCACCGGTTTGCGTATCGACCAGATCAACTCCGACCAGTCCGGCAGGGTCGCCGCCACCGACAAATTTTTCGACAGTTTTATTCCACAAGACGTTTATTTTGGGGTTCGCAAATAGCCGGTCTTCCAAAATCTTTTCCGACCGCAGACTGTCCCGGCGATGGATAAGAGTGACATCATCGCTGTGATTGGTCATATAAAGCGCTTCTTCGACTGCCGTATTACCGCCACCGATCACGACTACTTTTTTTCCGCGATAGAAAAAGCCGTCGCACGTCGCGCAGGCCGAAACACCCTTCCCGCTCAGATCTTCTTCGCCCGGCACTCCTAGCCATTTGGCCTGCGCTCCGGTCGCGATGACAAGCGTATCACCTTCATAAATGGTACCGCCATCGCCCGTCATACGAAAAGGGCGCTGGGACAAATCAACATCAACGATCGTATCAAATATCGTGCGCGTACCAACATTTTCTGCCTGCGCCTGCATTTCCTCCATCAACCATGGCCCTTGCACGACGTCACGAAATCCGGGATAATTTTCCACATCCGTAGTGATGGTTAATTGGCCACCCGGTTGCAGACCCTGCACCACTATTGGCTCTAATCCTGCTCGTGCACCATATATAGCGGCACTTAATCCGGCAGGACCGGAGCCAAGGATCAACATTTTTGTACGATGTGTTTCAGTCATTTTATATCCCGGAATTACCAATTTCGTTTATCCTCACATAAGGATGGAAGGCATCATTCGGCAAGTAGAGAAGCGAGAAGAATCGCTGTTCACCCGTATAATGCAGCTATCTCCCCATAGATTTGAAACCAGATATATTTGCGCCTGAGAAAATGATGATGGTTTCGTTTAACCGTTTGGCTGGCTTTACGCGCAAAGCAGAATCTGTCTCTTCCTGACAAAATTGCATCTAAATCGTGTTTTTGGCGTTGGTTCTGTGCAAACAATTCAGGAGATTAGCAATGCCAGCCAAATCAAAAGCTCAACAACAAGCAGCGGGAGCCGCTCTCTCAGCAAAACGCGGAGATACTAAAGTCGGTGATTTGCAGGGCGCTTCCAAAGAAATGTACGACAGCATGACGGAAGATGAACTGGAAGAATATGCCAGTACCGACCGCAAAGATTTACCGGATAAGGTTGATGACGATTGAGAAGCATCGTTGAACAACTTCCACGGATCAACGTGGATTTTTCCAATGCACCCGGTCCAATGGAACCAAATAGATAGCAAGCGGTTGATGAAATACCCCCAACAAAAATGGAGATCTAAAGTGAATAACAACACTATCAAAGGAAACTGGGAACAGGTCAAAGGTAACGTCCAGAAGAAATGGGGCGAGATTACCAATGATGAGCTTGACCAGATCCAAGGAGATCGCAAAATTCTAGCCGGGAAAATTCAGGAAAAATACGGTCGTAGTCAGGAAGCTGCTGAGCGTGAAATCGATGAATTTGAACGGACTTACTAAATTAACAGCCCTTTCTGGACCCTCTGGTCCGGAAAGGGGCTTTTTTATAGCGGGAAAGAATAGGGCGCATGTTTCAACAGTTTTCAACCATGTATATTCGGCTGAAAATTACAAAAATTGACCATTTTTGAAAAATGGTCGGGGAGACAGGATTCGAACCTGCGACCCCCTGGTCCCAAACCAGGTGCGCTACCAGCCTGCGCCACTCCCCGACGCGCGCCTCCCCTAGGACGTGACTAAAGGAAAAGCAAAGAGTTTTTATGTCTTTTTTAGCATAATTTAAAACTATGTCCTGCCGGGCCGCTTCAGCAAAGGTTGTAAGCTTATTGGATCGTGCTGTTTTTAAGATGTGATTTTAGTGCGGGAGTTAAAAATATTCTACAATATGCCCCTATCCCGCTTAGTTTTATGAGGGCTGAAAATCCTGATAGTCAGGTGACAGAATGAAGATAGATAGAGAAAGGTGTGCTTGTGAAATACTCCCTAAGTCTAATCATAGCTACATTAGCTATAACTGTAACATCACCGCTGCAAGCGCAGCCACTTACGCCATCATCCGTAGAGAATCCCTCTGCTGAAACTGTAGCAAGTTGCACAGCAGAAGTAACCTCCCGCTATGCTATGCTTGACCCACAAGAAAAAAAGCGGCTGACGATGGCAGAAATGATCAAAACCTGCTCGATAAATTCAAGCATGATAGCTTTTGCGAATGCCCAGAATGAAGCCTTTGCCAACAATCAGCGCGCCCATGAAGCGGCTGTGGCAGAATATGAAGCGAGCAAGGCCGCGTATAAGCAGCAGGTTCTGCAACAGCAGGCTGATTATGAAAATGCCCGGGACCAATGGCGTAAGGATGTGGAAGCATGCGAACGAGGAGACATGAGCAAATGCGCTCTGCCCCCTGTGGTTGACTAATATTCTGGACTGACGAAGGATTAGAATGTCTGGACGCCGATTAAGGCATTCCGCCTTTGCTAATTTTGCTTATCAACTGTGGATTGAGGGTGTGCGAAACTGTCTATAGATAACTCGCACCGCGCCAATCATCACCAATGCCAGAATTATAGCCACCATATCTGCAATCCAGTCAGCAAAACTGCTGTCGCGATTCAATGCAGGAATAGCCTGTATAAGTTCAATCACAGCGCCAAACACTGATAATAGCAGGAACAGATGGAACCAACGCAGACGCGGATAGGCAATCGCCATCATTATGCAAAGCACCATGAAAGCAAATCCATGCTGCAACTTGTCCCCAACGGCGATCTGTGGCGGATGGGGAGAAAATGCAAACCACGAAACAACGGCCAATGTAGACCAAAACCCGATTTGGATCAGCCGTTGCAATGTCATGGAAACGTCCCTTACAGATTAAATCTTAATCGTATCTAGTGCGACACAGCAAATGCTGTCCAGCTTTCATATATAAATTAAAATACCGTAGGACGGATTCTGAACGAGCCATTCACGGGCGATTCTTTCAGCCTTGAGCGCTGGGCTGACGAATCAACACATCAAACCAAGGACGGATAGAAACAGCGATGAGATTGTTACTTCTCGGCCCTGCGATCTATCAAGCTCTCCTCGCATGGGCGATTGGCTAGAAATTAGATGTCCAGTCTCGCGATAGCACGCGCAAAGCTATAGCAATGCGGGGGGTAATGGTGGGCCCGGAGGGATTCGAACCCCCGACCTAGCCGTTATGAGCGGCCAGCTCTAACCAACTGAGCTACAGGCCCCGGAAAAACCGTGTTTCAATGAAACTTGGCTCTTCAAGGACCGACCCGATAGCGGATAGGCGGATGATTTGGCAAGCAACTAAACGAAAAAAATCCCTCTGCTATAATCATCTGATAATCTGGCAGTCATTACTGGCCGTTCAGGCCCGCCGCTTCAATTAACTGATCCACGCTAATCGGTGCAGCCTCGCGCTCCAGCAGATGATCAATAACCTCACGCCACCAATCATAAAAGCGGTCAAGATCTGCGTCCGTCTGAACATAAGGCGTATGTCCGGCAGAAAGCGACGGCGAATGAAAAGAAAAAACAAGCAATTTGAGCATGTCATCCAGAGCAACATCTATTGCTTCCTTGGCTTCGCGGGCAGACACGCCTTCTGGCGTCAACGGAATACGCTGTAACATTTTTGATTTTGAAAGGAGCGCGCTTGCCGTTTTCGACCGGTTGAATAAAGGTGAGAGCATATCCCCTTGTTTGCGAAAAATACCAGAATATACGGTTGTCAGAGGCACTTCCAACAGGCTTTCTGGCCTAAGCCAAAATGGTTCTGGACCTATATTTGAAAAATCTGGCCCTGATTGATCGTGATAATCAAAACGGGAGCGCACACTGCTATCAATAAGGAAGCCATGTTTTGCCAGAATTTCGATGCTGTTTGGCCCCACGCCATAGCGCCCTGCCCGATAAATTATCGGCTGCGCCCCTGTTGTATCCTCAATCAAATCTCGTAGCGCGATAATTTTTGCTTCTTCCAGTTCCTTCGGGAGATTACCCGCAAAGCTGTTGTGAGAATTTACTTCTTCTTCAAAAGGAGGATTGATCCATGGATGCAAATGAACACCAACTGATGCAGTGTTTTTAGCGATAACAGATTTCAGAAATGCAGCCGCTTCATCATTTTCAACGATGGAATAATCTACAAAATACACCGGCTTAATATCATATTTTTCAATAAATGACTGGAATCGTTGTAGCTTCCCAACCGAAATATTGCTGTGGCCCGTGCGACTGAAAGGACCATCCCAATCAAATTCTTCTTCGGTGTCAACACTGATGAGGAAGCGACGACCAAAATCCATTGGTAAATCTACGCGATTCTCAGAGGCTAGTTCCGACTTTGTAAACATAGCAGCCCCTTATGTCAGATCGCACTTATTGTTCGATTATTCGTATTCTGTTTCTTTATCAGCCATTTCGCTAGTCTCGGCAGCTGGAAGGGTCAAGCCTATCCTGTCATCTGTTATGATGAGTTTTCCATTTGCCGATTTGACTAAATTGCGTACCAGACGGAGCGAAAATCCAAGCCCTAAAAGAGGGGCGTCGCTAATGTCCCCGTCGATACCATAGGAAGGATCGAGCAGATTCTCTTCAGATATTTCGCGGATACGCGATGGGCGATTCAGACTAAGATAATTGACCGGCGATGATCCGAACCGGGTCTGCAATTCCGCTTTCAATTCTTCCCCGTTTTCACAACCCAGAATTGCAGCCGATAATAATCGTGTAAATATCCGCTCCACCGAGTCACTATCGGAAGCAAAAGACAACATCGGCTCGGCAACAGAAAAGTTGAAGTCCACACCCCGGCTTACCGTTAAACTTTGCAAACGTTGTTTCAGGCGCTGAATCAGCCAATCGGGATCGGTTAGCCCGGACTGGCTTTCCATTTGGCCTGCATCAATTTTCGCAGCGATATCCAAATCCTCGAATCCGGTCAGCAATCGTCGCGCTTCTTGCGTTATATTATGTGAAAGACTCCGGTATTCTGCCGATGCAGGACCAAAAATCTGTTGCTCGATGATCTCGCTAAACCCCATGATTGCATTAAGCGGAGTTCGCAATTCATGAATTAATTGCTGTAACTGTTCGCGCCGCTCTACATCCACGCTGTCAGGGGCTACATCTTCCGCAGCATTAGGCCGCTTCATAATACCGCGATATCCTCTGAAACGGCCAGTTTCTTCACCGAAATACGGAATTGCGGTAATCCGCCAATCCCCGGCAATGACTGCGGCTCCGCAAAGGCGCATACGCGCATTTTCAAGTGGCATTCTTTGCCGGAATGCTGCGGCACCATAAGCATCAGGACCAGGACCGTCATCGAACGTCGGTTCTGCTATTGTTACGCCGACAATTGCGCCCTTCGGCGGACCTTCTGCCCAGATGATAGTGCCGCTGTCGTCTGTTTCAAAGCGGATTATATCAATCGTTTCGGCGAGATAGTCGTGCAGTTCAGAATCAGAAACAAGGGATCGAGGGCTTTTACCTTCGCGCTTGCGTTGATAATCCGCAATTTTCGTTACTAAATTACTGATTTGGGAAATCTCGCCCATATCGGGATCGACGATTTCCTTCTCTGCCAATGGGTCCGAAACTATATTGTCGGCCTCTGAAACATCATCCTGTGTATCCTCAGGCGTATCCTCCGGTGTATCGTCATTTGCCGATGACAGAAGAAAGGGCAATTCTACCCGCGCTGACGCGTGGCGCGTTATCGCATCCCTCGTTAATGGCCCCAAGTCTGATCTGGTCTGCAAGCTGTTGCGCCCTTGTTGCGGCAATCGCGGGATTACATCCCTCCATTCACCGTCGGTCAAATCCGCTGCGTGAATGGCAGCATCGCATATCGGGTCACTATCGTTACAAAGATAAACCAGAAGCGTAGCAGATCGCAAACGGCCATGGAGCGCTTTTATCGCAGAAACCCTCTCAATCTCAGGAACCCGTTCATGTAATTCATGTAATCGGTCAAATCCCGAACGAATATCGTCATACGTCAGGCGTTCAGGGTTTTGAGCCAGGAGATCAACGATCTGACACCATTGCAACGAAGCAGTATTCCCTTCTGGAAGGGGACCTTTTAGCACTGTTTTCAAGCGATCATCGTAGCGCACGAACTATTCCGGTGTGTAGGGTTAAAAATCATTAACAAGTTGATAACCGCGATATCGACTTATCGTAAGTCCTGAATATTTCTCGTCACAATGTGGGACAAATGAGCAGCTATTGCTTGCCGCACTAATTATATTATAACAATATATTGATTCGTGAATGGAAATTGCAAAATAATGTCTGATATAAATCTGGATGAAATTGATCGACAGATTCTGGAACGTCTACAAAATGAAGGCCGCGTTACCAATGTAGAACTGGCGAATAGTGTGGGATTAACCGCTCCGCCTTGTTTGCGGCGGATGCGCGCATTAGAGGACAGCGGGATCATTACCTCTTACCATGCTGCGATTGACCCCGCGAAAATGGGATTCACGATCACCGTTTTTGCAATGGTCAGCCTAAAAAGTCAGGCTGAGGAGGATCTGAAAGCCTTTGAAGATCATGTCGATCAATTACCCGAAGTGCGTGAATGTTATATGCTCAACGGTGAAATTGATTTTATGCTAAAAGTTGTCGCAAAAGATCTTCAGGAGTTTCAGAGTTTTTTGACAAGAAAATTAACATCTGCCCCCAATGTCGGCAGTGTCAAAACGTCATTGACTATAAGGTCAGCGAAAAATCTACCGGGTGTGCCCATCCTATAGCAGTTGGTTAGCCTATCTGGTTAACAACTATATAGAAAGATGCGCCCTGCTGGCTTTCTGGATGCTTCAGAACGGAACATAAAAAAGGGCGCCAGAAGCGCCCTTTTCCATATCTGTATCATATTTATTCGGTCGTGGGCGTTTCTTCTCCCGCAACCGCTGCATCTGAAGCAGGAGTTGTTGCAGGATTAGCTGATCCCGCTGCCTGCTGATCAATCCACAATGACCAAAAATCAGCAATCGTCTTGCGGCTGCCAGTCACACCTGCAAAAGCCTGCTTTGCTTCGGCCCAGTTCTTTTGACCGACATTGGCTATCCCCAGGCCCATCTGTGCGCGTGCCACGTCTACGCCGCCCTTGGATATCGCAGCTTCATATAAATCCGCTGCTTTTGCATAGTCTTTATAGCTGAGCAGGGCATCGGCAGTGGCCAAAGCGATTTTACCGTTAGCCGAGCTTTTTGCGTCACGTTCGGACGCAGGCAGACTGGCTTTATCTGCCGAAACAGCACCGCGGGCAGCAGCCAGAGTTTCTTTCACATAGGTGCTGGATGGCTTAACATTACCTTTGGCAAGTCCCTCTTCCAACAGTGAAACGACTTCACCTGGCAATCTGCGTGGATCTGCGGCATCCGCATATTCAAAATAATCCCGCTCGCTCTCCATTGCATCAGCTTTACGCATCAACCGCATCAACTCCAGATTTTCCTGGTTTGACAGCTTCGGGTTTGCTGAATCACGATATACCGACAATGCGGCGCGCCAATTTTCACCGGATGGATAGGCTTCAACCAGATTATAGGTCCATTTTGCAGCAGCACCGTTGGTGTTATTCTGCATCGCTATGCCTGCGCCGCGGCGATACCAGTCTTGGGGAGCCTTGGTACCTTTGCTTTTTTCCAGTTCAATCGCGCGGTCCAGCATGGACAGGCCTTCTGAAAACTTATTCAGTTTGAAATTGGCTTCAGCGGCCAAAGCGCCAACGCCATTATCGGTATAGCCGGCATCAAATGCTTGCTGCAATTTTTGAGCAGCGTCATCAAAACGTCCTGCGCCATAAGCAAAATTACCGGAATAGAATAAGAAGGCAGGTTTTTGTTCTTCAGGTGTCCTGCCGCTGGCCAAAGAGGCATTTATGCCTTTTTCCTGTAAATCTGTGTCTTTCAGGGTCGATCCAAGCTGTATTGCAAGCTGACCGGCAACATATTGGTCATCACCCGTCAGTGGTTCGGCCAAAAGTGCCTCGACAAGCGGTTTTGCCGTAGCCGGTGTATCAGTTCCCATAGCTTTTTGAATAGCAGCAATTTTTGGCTTAATTTCATTACTGATCTTGAGTTTGGGGGCTTTCTTCTTTTTCTGGGCATGTGCATCTTGCGGCATGGCTGAAACGGCTAGTGTTCCAGCAGCAGCAAGTGCTACAGCCATAGAAAAATTAGATAAAAAACGCATATAAATCCTCCGATTAAAACTCTGTTGTCATCAGACCAACGTCGCTGGCCCGAATATGGTTGCACCATTAAGCGTCTTGGCCTTATTACCAAGTTTCACTCGCTTTTATAGGGTAAATCCACTGAATGAACCTTGAACGAAGCCGTCCCCAACCTGTAAGCTGATATGGCTTACATGTATAAAAGTGTAAATTCCCAATCTTATCCCAAACTTATCGAGGTTAGCCGTGATCGCCATTATCTCCCCTGCCAAATCGCTGGATTATGATAGCCCCCTTCCCGCACATGAACTGACCGAGCACCGCTTTCCCGAAGAGACGGCACGGCTTGCGGGGGCAATCTCAAATCTATCCAAGAAAAAGCTCAAAGAGATAATGCCCGTATCAGATAATCTGATTGCGCTTAACCATGGCCGGTATAGCGCATTTTTCGAACAGCCGGAGCGCGCAGCAATTTTTGCATTTGATGGTGATGTTTACACCGGCTTTGAAGCCCAAAGCCTGTCGGCAGAGGGATTGAATTTTGCCCAGAACCATTTGCGTATATTGTCCGGACTATACGGGCTGCTGCGGCCATTGGACCCGATCAGACCCCACCGCCTTGAGATGGGGACAAAATGGGCGCCACGCTACAAAAAACTGACTGACTTCTGGAAAGATAAAATAGCCAACGCGCTTGCCAGTGATCTTGATGATATGCACGAACGTGTAATTATCAATCTGGCCAGCAACGAATATTGGGCCGCGGTCAAACCACACACCGATAAATTAAACGCCCGGATCATAGAAGTGGACTTTCGCAAGGACGGCCCCGATGGCCCGAAGTTTATAAGTTTCGAAGCCAAACGCGCACGCGGAATGATGGCGCGCTATATCTGCGAGAACCATCTGGACACTGTCGAAGCATTGAAAGGGTTCGACAGTGACGGCTATCAATTTGACGCGCAATCAAGCACCGATGACAGCCTGCGTTTTATCCGCTCGTAAGCAAAATCCGTCCCTTGAAATCCGGTCCTGATTATTAATGGAAAACGGCCTTGAAAAGCTGGCTTTTCCTTGCTGCTTGTCCTAGAAGAACAGCAATTTAATAACCCATGAAAAAGGCCTGTTTGTGAACGAACAAACCACTGCACCCGAACCGTCTGGTATTGAACCGATTGATATCGTCGATGAAATGAAATCGAGCTACATGGATTATGCCATGTCGGTCATTGTCAGCCGCGCATTGCCTGATGTCCGTGATGGCTTGAAACCAGTGCACCGGCGAATTTTATTCGCCTCGCAAGAAGGCGGCTTTGTTGCCGGACGCCCCTATCGCAAGTGCGCCAAAATTGTTGGCGATGTGATGGGTAATTATCACCCGCATGGTGACAGCGCTATATATATGGCTTTGGCGCGTATGACGCAGGATTGGTCAATGCGGGTGCCGCTGATTGATGGTCAGGGGAATTTCGGTTCGATGGACCCCGATATGCCAGCATCCATGCGCTATACCGAAGCGCGGCTTAACAAGGTTGCGAACAGCCTGCTAAACGACCTCGACAAAAATACAGTCGATTTTGTCGATAATTATGACGGCAGCCGTAAAGAGCCGTCGGTTCTCCCTGCCCGCTTTCCTAATCTGCTGGTCAATGGCGCTGGCGGTATTGCCGTTGGTATGGCGACCAATATTCCGCCACATAACCTTGGCGAAGTCATAACTGCCTGTCTCGCATATATGGAAAATTCAGCCATTACTGTGGATGAACTTATCGAGATTGTCCCCGGCCCCGATTTTCCCACTGCTCCGCTGATATTGGGGCAATCCGGCGCGAAATCTGCTTACAAAGAGGGCCGCGGTTCTATCATGATGCGTGCACGTCATGAAATTGAGGAAGGACGCGGCGATAAGCGCTCAATTGTTTTGACATCGATTCCTTTTCAGGTCGGCAAGTCCGGTCTGGTCGAAAAAATTGCCGAAGCGGCAAAGGATAAGCGGATTGAAGGCGTATCCGACATTCGCGACGAATCAAGCCGCGCCGGTGTTCGCGTGGTCATTGACCTGAAACGTGATGCAACCACTGATGTAGTGCTGAACCAGATCTGGCGTTTCACCCCGGCGCAATCGAGCTTCCCGGCCAATATGCTGGCCATTCGCGGCGGTCGGCCCGAAGTACTGAACCTGCGCGATATTATCGAATCCTTCGTCAAATTCCGTGAAGAAGTCATCACCCGGCGCACGAAGTTTGAACTTAATAAAGCCCGTGAGCGGGCGCATGTCTTGCTTGGGCTGGTCGTTGCCGTCACCAATATGGATGAAGTCGTACGCATCATTCGCGGATCGTCAACCCCCGCCGAGGCGCGCGAATCTTTGCTTGCACGCGAATGGCCGATTGCGGAAATCGCCGGTTATATCAAGCTGGTAGAAGCCGTTGAAACCGATGTTGAGGGTGATGTCTATAAATTATCCGCCATTCAGGTGAAGGCGATATTGGACCTTCGCTTACAGAAGCTGACCGCGCTTGGACGCGAAGAAATTGGCGATGAATTAAAAGAGCTGGCGGCCGCGATTGAAGAATATCTCGCGATACTGGCTGATCGGGCAAAACTTTACGCTGTGATGCGCGAAGAACTGGAAGCAGTGCGTGATGAATTTGCAACGCCCCGGATAAGCGAAATCACCGCTGCATGGGATGGTCTGGAAGATGAAGACCTGATGGAGCGCGCTGAAATGGTCGTCACCGTTACCCATGGCGGTTATATCAAGCGAACCCCGCTTGATACGTTCCGTGCACAGCGCCGTGGCGGCAAAGGCCGCGCTGGCATGGCGACGAAGGAAGAGGACGCGATTACCGCGCTCTTCGTTACTTCAACACACACGCCGGTGCTGTTCTTCTCAAACCACGGCAAAGTATATCGTCTGAAAGTCTGGAAATTACCGGAAGGCGGACCGCAAACCAAGGGACGGCCTATGGTCAACCTGTTGCCTTTGGCTGATGGCGAAGCCATTTCGACAGTTTTGCCGTTGCCGGAAGACGAAAACGAATGGGCCAAACTCCACGTTATGTTCGCGACCGCTCAAGGCAGCGTGCGGCGTAACAGCATGGATAGCTTCACGAATGTGCCCTCCAACGGCAAATTTGCAATGCGATTTGATGATGATAGCGATGACCGCCTGATCGGTGTAGAATTGCTCAGTGAAAATGATGATGTTTTGCTCGCGACGAAAAACGGTAAGGCTATTCGCTTTGCCGGCGATGCCGTTCGCGTGTTCCAGAGCCGCACATCAACGGGTGTGCGCGGCATTACTCTGAAAGGCGACGACGAGGTTATCTCGCTTTCGGTCCTTCGCGGAATGGAAGCATCTACCGAAGAACGTGATGCCTATTTGAAAGCCGCACCGTGGAAAGACAATGATAATATTTCGGAATTGTCACCCGAGCGTCAGGCCGAATTTGCTGAAACCGAAGATTTCATCCTGACTGTTTGCGCCAATGGCTATGGTAAGCGATCCAGTGCCTATGAATATCGCCAGTCCGGACGAGGCGGTCAGGGTATCCTCAATATTGACAACATCAAACGTAACGGCACGGTTGTCGCCAGCTTTGAAGCGACTAATGAAGAGCAGATAATGCTGGTCACCGATCAGGCCAAGCTGATCCGCATGAAAGTTGCCGATATGCGAGTGATTGGCCGAAATAGCTCGGGCGTAAAACTGTTCGATGTATCGCCCGGCGAACAGGTAGTTGGCGCGGCCAAAATTGATGAAGAAGATGAACCGGAAAACGAAGCCGAAGAGCTGGTAGCGGAAGAACTGGCGACAGAACCGCATCAGGAAACGGGCCCGGAAGGCGATAGCGAAGCATAATCCCGCCACCGTTATTCCTTTTGCGGGAATGACGGTGCGTGACGCAGACGTATCAGGTTATTAAACGCTTTCCTACAATGCTGCGCTAATGATAGGATGCGCCCCGTTCTCAACAATATATAATTGTTTCGTTACATTATCCGTGCTGGAAAGAATTTCCTTTATTCCAGAGATAGCTTAGTCTTATGTTGGAAAATCCCAAAAAAGCGGAAATGGCGGAAAAAAACGGTTCCTTGGTGTGAACTTAGTGAACTTAAGAAATATAGAATGCTAAAAATAGCATCTACCAAATAAAAGGAGATGATGTCCATGATCGTCACACCATCAAACCAATCTTGCGGTGCCACTGTTACCGGCATTGACCTGACAAAGCCCCTCAATGCGGAACAAGTGGCCGAAATCCGGAACGCGTGGCTGGAACATCATGTCTTGTCTTTTCCCTCGCAGAAAATGTCTGACGATGATCTGGAACGGTTCACGCTTTATTTCGGTGACTTTGGCCACGACCCGTTTTTCGCGCCGGTAGATGGCCGCGAGCATATTGCTGCTATCCGCCGTGATGCCGACGAAAAATCGCCTCTCTTTGCCGAAAACTGGCACAGTGACTGGAGCTTCCAAGAGCATCCACCCGCCGGAACATGTTTGCGGAGCATTATAATACCGCCAATGGGCGGCGATACATTATTCGCCAATCAACATGCTGCGCTTGATGATATGCCTGCCGAGATGCGCGCCAAATATGAAGGATTGACGGCAATTCACAGTGCTCAGCTTGCTTATGCGCCAGAGGGAACTTATGGTGACAAGGACGCAGAGCGTAGCATGGCCATCCGTCCTGATGAAACGGCACGGGAAACACAATTGCACCCCCTGATCCGGGAACACCCGGAAACCGGGCGTCCGGGTCTGTTCAGTTGTCTGGGCTATATTATCGGATTTGAAGGCATGGCACAGGAAGACGCCCTGCCCTTGCTACAGGAATTATACGCTTGGCAAGGCCGCGATGAATTTGTCTATCGGCATAAATGGGAACCGGACATGCTGGTCATGTGGGACAACCGTTCTGTTCTGCATTGCGCCACTGGCGGCTATGAAGGGCATGACCGGCTGCTCCATCGTACAACCATAGCGGCCCATAATGCATGATCTTTCACTATGGATTCGCGACGTGCAATTTATCTCTTAATGCGCGCACTACCCCGGTTGCGATCAGAAATTGTCCCACATAGTAGAGCGGCCAGACAGTCCAGTCGGGGATTATTGAATCACGCAAAAACCCGGTCCGTGAGAAGATGAACAGATCCGAGATAACAAAAAGCAATGCACCGATACCCACGCGATACCGAGGAAATTCACTGGTCCATGCTGTGGCAGCCATTACCGCAAGAAACAGCGTGTAAATCGCAAAACCCAGAGCATCTGCACGATCAAAAGGTAATGACCATGCCACAAAAACCGTGACTGGAACGAGCAATATAGCAAATAATTTCTGGCTAAAGGACGTTTCAGACCGGCGGTGACGCAAATAAAGCGCGATCGCAAAACAATGGCCGATCAGAAAAGCCGAGGCTCCCAATATCATGTCCAATTCAATCAACATATCGCCAAGAGCACCAAACGCCATGACGGTGGCAATCAACCGACCTTCAAAACCATGAAGCCGATGCAGTGCATAAATCGCCAGAAACCCGACTCCTGCGCCCTTCCACAGCATTTTATATGGATCGGGTAATTCCGGTTCACCGAGTATAAACACAAAAAAATAGCTGATCCCGAACAACAGGCTGAGCAGCACATAGGGACGAGAATCAATGATCGCACGCTTCATCACCATGGCCTATCACGCTCCCGGGCACACTGCCAGATTGACTTTTACCACTTGCGGCAACACACAGGCGCTCATGACACAGGTACATATCATTGGCGGCGGATTAGCCGGATCAGAAGCAGCATGGCAATTGGCAGAGGCAGGTATCAAAGTGCGCCTGTCTGAAATGCGCGGAGGCGGGGAAATGACGCCAGCGCATCAAACTGACGGGCTGGCCGAACTGGTTTGCTCCAACAGCTTCCGTTCCGATGATGCAGAGAAAAACGCCGTCGGATTACTACATGCCGAAATGCGCGATTTGGGCTCGATCATCATCGGAGAGGGTGACAAGAACCGTCTCCCTGCCGGTTCCGCACTGGCCGTAGACCGCGACCATTTCTCCGCTGGTGTTACTAATACGATTAGCGAGCATGCCAATATCGAAATTGTCCGGGAACGGGTTGACGAACTACCTGAAAGCGGACTGACGATTGTGGCAACAGGACCGCTTACCGCTATGACATTGGCAGAAAATATAGGGGCTGCAACCGGTGAGGACTCACTTGCCTTTTTCGACGCTATTGCACCCATTGTTTATAAAGACAGCATCAACATGGACATCGCCTGGATGCAATCACGCTGGGACAAGGTTGGCCCCGAAGGCGATGGCAAAGATTATATCAATTGCCCGATGAACCGCGATCAATATGAAGCGTTTATTCAAGGGTTGCTCGACGGGGAAAAGACCGATTTCAAGGAATGGGAAAAAGACACCCCCTATTTTGAAGGCTGTATGCCAATCGAGGTCATGGCATCACGCGGACCCGAGACGCTGCGTTACGGCCCGATGAAGCCGGTCGGCCTCACAAATGCACACACCGGCGAGAGTGCCTATGCCGTAGTCCAGCTTCGTCAGGATAATGCGCTGGGTACTTTATGGAATATGGTCGGATTTCAGACGAAATTGAAATATGGCGCTCAAACGGAATTGCTCCGTTCAATTCCCGGATTGGAAAAAGCCGAATTTGCACGCATGGGCGGATTGCACCGCAACACATTTATCAACGCGCCCAAACTTCTCGACAAAGAAATGCGTCTTAAAAAGGCACCCCATATTCGCTTTGCCGGGCAGATTACGGGCTGTGAAGGCTATGTCGAAAGCGCTGCGGTCGGTTTAATGGTTGGCCGTATGGTGGCAGCTGAGATCAAGGGTGAGACTTTTGCTTATCCGCCGCAAACCACAGCTTTCGGAGCATTGCTATCCCATATTACCGGCGGCGCTGACGCAAAAGATTATCAGCCAATGAATATCAATTTTGGTTTATTTCCGCCTTTTGAACAGCGGGTGAAGAAAAAGGAACGTAAAGAGGCTTATACCGCGCGCGCGCGCAAAGATTTTGCCGACTGGCATCAGAGCATGTATGAATCGCAAGTCGCGTAACGATAGCCTGCAAGATCGCGTTAAATGACTTATTTCCCGCGCGTCGTGCGAAATTCGGCGCGGGTTAATTGCCCATTGCCGTCCTTATCCGCTTCGTCAAATCGCTCGCTCGTCGAAACCGCCCATTCTTCGAACGTCAGTAGATTATTGCCATCCTTGTCGAGCTTTTTAAATGCCTTTGTCCGACTGCTCATCATTTCAAGCCGCGTTATAATATTGTCACGATTGCGATCATATCGGTTGAAACGCCGTTCTTCTCGAGATGTTACATGGGCTTTAGGAGGAGTAGGAGGCGGAGGTCCAATCAGAGCGCTATCATCCGCTATAGGCAAGCCCTCTTCCTCTTCTGGTGGAGGCGGCGCGTCGGGTAGGACGACCTCTTGTCCTCTGGCACCTATCCATAGAAACAGCCCTGCGGTCATTAAAAGCATCATACTGCCAGCGCCAGCAATATAAGATTTCATATGCCGTCAGTTTCTCCCCAAGCTATTCTAGCCAAGATATTTTATGGTGTTAACAGCCGGTCATCCCATGCCAAACAACCTTACTCGCGACCACTGGCTGATACAGATCAGCTGTTAACGCTTTCTTTGTTACATCTCGCTCGACCAATTTACAGAGAATTGAGAGCGCTCGTCCGTTTCTGTCAAAACGAACCGGTGAAACAGTCTGAAAGAGCTGTCGGCATTTCACAAAAGCCTGTGCCCGCATTTTTGTGTCGGAACAATGTCGTGCAAAATCCCACAAAGCCCATGCCTGCGCTGCTGTTTTTTGATCAGAGGTCAATAGCGCATATCCGCCACGGGCAAACGCAAAGACCCCTTCCCCGCGCTTCATCGCATATTGGTCAAACTGCCGATCATCCCAAGGAAAGTCATCAAGCAGATATTCCCACCCCTCAAGAAGTGAAAGCAAAGGGGTAAAATCGGCTCCCTGTTCTTCCACTTCATTGATTAGTGCCACCAGTGGTTCGCCAACCGGACGCTGGGTGATAGTTTTGGTTAAAATTTCCCACCACCATGTTAACCGCATTTGTCCAATCAAAGTTTCCGAAGTAGAGCGAATAATGTCTGCTAATCTGTTATCGAGCGCAAAAACAAGCGTATGGCGCAGTCGATCAGACCGTTTTGCATAGGCTATGATCAACCTGTGTAGAGGATCAAACGGAAAAGGCGTATCATTCATGACCACGCCGTTGCCAGTTTTCCGCTGAAAATCAAGGTAAAGATCACTTTAACCATAAGCTTTGGTCAGCCGCTAACCCTTTTATCTCTATCAGATACCGTGACTTGTATTTCATCGGCGCGACTGACTTGCGCCCAGATCAAAGGCCAGGGGCATGGTTAACAAAAGCAGCGTTAACAAAAGCAAGAGAAAATCACGCAAATCATTTTTGCAATGGTTGCTCAGTGACACCGCTGGTAACACAATGGCGCTGGGAGCTGCAGCACTATTACCAATTGCCGGCATGATAGGCGGAGGCGTTGATATAGGCCGTGCCTATATGGCGAAAGCACGGCTACAGCAGGCTTGCGATGCTGGTGCGCTTGCGGGACGACGCGCCATGTCAGGGGAAGTCATGTCAGCCTCGGACAAAGCGGAGGCGCTCAAATATTTCAACTTCAACTTTCAAGAAGGCGTCTTTGGTACCAATCCGTTTAAGCCGGTTGGTGGTGAAGAAAACCCGCGCTTCGTTGATGGACCGGATGATCGCACCGTCAAAGGCTTTGCCCAAACGACGATTGATACATCAATCATGAGAATTTTTGGCTATACACAGATGACGCTCAAAGTGGATTGCACAAGTCGCCTGGATATCGGTAACGTCGATGTCATGATGGTACTGGATGTCACCGGTTCGATGAGACGGAAACCCGATGGTTCCTCTACCAGTGACGAATCCCTCAAACGGATTACCGGACTAAAAAAAGCGGTTAAAGAATTTTACGACATTTTAGGCCCCGGCGGCGGGACTTCCGGCAGCCAGATCCGCTATGGTTTCATGCCGTATAATGCGATGATCAATGTCGGTGAAACATTATATGACAAGGACCCAAGCTGGCTTGTAGGCGGGACTGGTATAGCCGAAGAAGATGAGTGGAATTATCAAACGCGCCGGGCGCATTGGAAAATCTATTCGAATAACCCTGTCGTCACCTTCGAAAAAATAAATGTGGCTGGTGCCGATGGTAGTGATAGACGCGCATGTGAACGAAAATTCGGTCAAAACTTGCGTACCCCAGATGTATGGCGTCCTAGTGATAGCGGATATCCGTCAGGCAATAACATCACTCATAATGGTGATTATTACGAATTTAGCTATTATAAATATCGTCGGAATAGCAGCAGCGACAAGGAATGTATTCGCAAGGTCGAGAAATATGACTCTCCGCCTATAAAAACAACAGTATGGCAGCCAGGTGCAGAATTTGATTTCTGGGAATATGACGAATTTCCACACGATGTTTCGACCTATGTAGCATCAATAAAGTCAGCCAATCCAAAAGCGTTGCGTCCAACGCTATATAATAATCCCAATAATGCATCACATGGTCCCAAAGATAGGTGGGATGGGTGTATCGAGGAACGCGATACATATTCCAATATTGAGCCGACCACCAACGCCATTCCCGCCAATGCCTATGATCTGGACATTGACCTCATTCCATCGAGCAAGGCGACACGTTGGAGGCCTTATTGGCGAGGCGTTGAATATCGTCGCAACGGTTCAAATGCGTCTTCTTCCCCTTGTCCTAAGCCGGGACGACGTTTGGCAACATATCTGACATATGACTCAAGTGGCACTGATACCGCCGGTAACATTACGACCGGTAATTTGCAGGATTACATTAATAGCCTGACTCCCAACGGTAATACGAACCACACGATCGGCATGATCTGGGGTGCTCGTTTCCTGTCAGACTCGGGGTTATTTGCTGCGGAAAATTCCAAATCGCCAAATGGGTTTAACATTAGCCGACATCTGGTGTTCATGACGGATGGTGATTTGAACGTCTTTCCCGACCGATATAATGTATACGGATATAATGATCTGGATGGCCGTATAGGACCTACGTCAATAGGTCGCAGCGAGTATGAAAAACGGCAGGCACAACGTTTTCAATTAATGTGCAATGCGGCAAAATCACAGGGTATCACTATCTGGACAATCCAGTTCACCAACAGCTCTACTATTGGTTCAAATCTTTTGAACTGTGCCAGTAGTCCCAAACATGCTGCAGCCGCGACCAGTAACGAGGCACTAAAAAATGCCTTTGGTAATATTGCGAAAACCATAGGTGGTTTGAGGTTATCAAAATGAGGTATCTCGACAAATTGAAACGGCAAATTGTCAACAATGAAGATGGCGCGACCTTGATGGAATTCGGTCTTGTGGTCGGGCCATTGTTGATGATCATGCTCGGTATCATGGATGTGGGTTATCAGGGGTATCTTGATACGCTTGCCAAATCAAAATTGCATGAAGTCGCCCGTGATGCAGCGACCGGGGAAATGACTGTCGAGCAAATCGAGAAAGCGGTTAAGGATGGATTGGCTCCTTTGACACTGAAAGATGCCACGGTAACCGTCACTGTTAAAAGCTATTTTGACTTTACCAATGTTGGCAAACCCGAAAAACTCACTGTCGACGTGAACGGTAATGGTGCAGTGGATCCAGGGGATTGTTTTATCGACAATAACAAAAATGGCGTGTTCGACGTCGACTATGGTATTCCCGGTACCGGTGGCCCCGATGATATCGTGAGCTATCAGATAGAAATTACAACGAAACGGCTTTTCCCATTAGCGAAGATGTTTGGTTGGAGCGACACGATGACAAGCTCCAATAGCACCGCCGTGCGTAATCAACCTTATGGTGCACAGGCCGATTTGGTTGAAACATGCGAGTCAAAGCTATGATTTTGAACACAACAAAAACACAATTGAAAGCTATCTCGGAAAGGTACAAAAAACACAGCCTCGTTAAGGATACGAGCGGACTTGCCTTGATTGAATTTGCTTTTACGGCACCAATCCTGCTTACCGTAGGCCTGACCGGACTGGAAACCGCGCATCTGGCAACTTCTCATATGCAGGTCAGCCAGATCGCGATGCTGGCAGCCGACAATGCTTCTCGCGCTCGTGAAACTATTGATGAAGCAGATATTCGCGAAATTTTTACCGGACTTGACCTGACGGGCGACAGTATTATTTTTTCTGAAAATGCGCGCGTTATTTTATCCAATTTTGAGCATAATGGAAAGTCCGGCGCAGACGAGGGTTACTGGATCCGGTGGCAAAGATGCTATGGTGGTAACACTAAATATAGTTCTAGTTTCGGTGCAGAAAATGACACATCGGAAAATGGTGCCAGCTCTCCGTTAAATTATAACCCCGATCTTGAAGATGGTATTGGACCAGCTGGCAATAAATTAACGACATCGGGTTCAAACGGAATCAATTTTGTTGAAGTCATTTATGATTATAAACCCCTAATTTCCGAACGGTTTTTCGGGGATGTCGTTCTGCGTTATCAAAGCGCATTTGTTGCGCGCGAACGCAATGATCATGTGCTTCGCAACGCAAGCAACATCCCCGCATCAAAGCTTTGGACATGCGACACCTACGCAACGATTGATAATCCGCCGGGTAGCTGATTAGCTGTAGGCTGCATTTGTTCCTTTATTTTTGATAACAGACCTTTTTCACTGCTGCGACGATCCGGTCGCTCTCTATCAATGCCGCCTTTTCCAGATTGGCAGCATAAGGTAACGGAACATCTTCATTCGTGACACGCAGAACAGGCGCGTCGAGATCGTCGAAGCCCTCTTCCATACAGAGTGCGATAATTTCGCTGGAAATTGAACAAGTGGGCCAGCCCTCTTCGGCGACTACTAAACGGTTAGTCTTGGCCAGGCTCTTTAGCACTGTTTCAGTGTCCATGGGGCGCAATGTCCGCAGATCAATTACCTCGGCATCTATCCCTTCATCAGCAAGCGCTTCCGCCGCTTCCAGAGCGAGACCGACACCGATGGAGTAGCTTACGATTGTGACATCCGTGCCCTCCTTCATGATTCGCGCTTTGCCGATTGGCAGAACGTAATCATCCACATCAGGAATCTCGAATGAACGCCCGTATAACAATTCATTTTCAAGAAATATAATCGGATCAGGGGAGCGAATCGCAGCCTTTAGCAAGCCTTTGGCATCTGCCGCATCATAGGGAGCAATCACGATCAATCCCGGAACATGGGAATACCATGAGGCATAATTCTGGCTATGCTGCGCCGCAACACGCGATGCCGCGCCATTGGGTCCGCGAAAAACCATCGGACAGCGCATTTGACCGCCAGACATATAATTGGTCTTGCCTGCCGAGTTAACTATCTGGTCAATGGCCTGCATCGCAAAATTAAAAGTCATAAATTCGACAATGGGTTTCAGGCCGCTCATCGCAGCGCCAACGCCAATGCCGGCAAAGCCATGCTCGGTAATCGGCGTATCAATTACCCGCTTACCACCAAATTCGTCGAGCAATCCCTGTGTAACCTTGTAAGCGCCCTGATATTCAGCGACTTCCTCACCCATTACAAAGACATTCTCATCCGCGCGCATCTCTTCTGCCATCGCATCGCGCAATGCCTCGCGGACAGTGATTGTGACCATTTTTGTCCCTTCCGGTAAATCCGGATCATTAGCGCGAGAAATCGGCGCTGCCGTAGCCTTTTTGGTAATTTCCGGCTGTGAATCAGATGCATCATCCGCTTTGGAGTCGGTTTTTGTTTCCGATTTTTCCGCTGGCTTTTTCTTCGCTTCTTTTTCAGATGCGGATGCAGGGCTATCATCCTCGTCTTCGCTTGTTATTTCCGCGATAACCGTGCCGACCGCAACGCCGTCTGTACCTTCTGCCACGATAATTTTTGACATCACGCCTTCATCAACCGCTTCAAACTCCATGGTAGCCTTATCTGTTTCAATCTCCGCGATAACATCACCGGACCTTATTTCATCGCCTTCCTTGACCAGCCATTTGGCAAGCGTGCCTTCTTCCATGGTGGGCGACAGGGCGGGCATTTTCAGTTCGATCGCCATCAATATTGCTCCACCAAAACGTCTGTATAAAGTTCATCGAGCTCTGGTTCCGGAGACTCTTCGGCAAAATCCGCCGCATCCATAACTATCTTACGCACTTTTTTGTCGAGTGCTTTCAAATCTTCTTCTTTGACGCCCTGCTCTATCAAAATGGCTTTCAGCCGTTCAATCGGATCGGATTTTTCCCGTACATCCTGCACCTCGTCGCGGCTGCGGTATTTTGCAGGATCGGACATGGAATGGCCGCGATAGCGATAGGTTTTAAGTTCCAGCAAAACTGGTCCCTTGCCGCTACGTACAAATTTCAAGGCTTCTTCAGCCGCGCCGCGCACCGCTAATACGTCCATTCCGTCAACCTGCACACCGGGGATGCGGAAACTCTCCCCGCGCCGGTAAAGCTGATCTTCGGCTGATGAGCGATTGACACTGGTTCCCATCGCATATTGGTTGTTCTCGATCACATAAACAACAGGCAGCTTCCAAAGCTCTGCCATGTTGAAACTCTCATAAACCTGTCCCTGGTTGGAGGCCCCATCACCAAAGTAGGTCAGGCACACTCCGCCATCGTCCTTATATTTATGGCCAAAGGCAAGGCCTGTGCCCAATGGCACCTGCGCGCCGACAATACCGTGACCGCCATAAAAGCCATGCTCGACCGAGAACATGTGCATAGAGCCGCCCTTACCCTTTGAGATGCCCGATGCCCGCCCCGTCAATTCAGACATCACGATATTGGGATCAATACCACATGCCAGCATATGACCATGATCGCGGTAGCCGGTAATGACGCTGTCTTTGCCGGGATCAATTGCAGATTGTAATCCGGTCACGACAGCTTCCTGACCGATATAGAGATGGCAAAAACCGCCAATGAGACCAAGGCCGTATAGCTGCCCTGCCTTTTCTTCAAACCGGCGGATCAGTAGCATCTCCTCATAAAACTCCATGAGCTCTGCTTTGGAAGCCTTGTAAATCGGTGTTTTCAAGGTTGGTAACTGATGGTTTTTGGGTGCTTGCGGTTTTTTTGATGCCGCTTTTGATGGTGCTTTCTGGGGAGATTTGGCCACGCTTGCAACTTCCTGTCTATTTTGATTATGCCAATACCATAACAGATAGGATTATTTTCCCAAGCCTTATACGCCGGAAACAGCGACAAAATTTACTCGGTATCAAGTAAATTATTTTAGCGGGACGATAATCTCGTCCGGATGCACAAAATTTCCTTCTTTGCGAAGCAATTCGCCTACCAGATCCGGATCCGCCCCGGCGGGGTCGAGCAAGTCAACACGGTTTTTTAACGCGGCGCGCTGTTCTTCCAATTTTGCAAGCTGCGTGCTGCGTTCATCCAGCGCGGCGCGATATTCGCCCCACGCCAGAACACCGGTAGGACCAAGCACCGCATAGCCAGCGATAGCCAGCAAGGTCAGCAGTGCAAAGCCCGGACCAATAGCCGCTTTGATTAAACTACCAGTTTTCCCTTTACGCGCCATATATCTCTTGAATCAGAATATTGTTTTACTGGCAAGCAGATTAACAGCTTTTTCCTTAAAAAACCACGTAAAACCGTTAAAGCGCTGCCTGACTAAATCCGTTTCAGGAAAAAATCGAACGTCCGGCATAATGGGCAACATTATCCAGTTCTTCCTCAATTCGGATCAACTGGTTATATTTTGCAAGCCGATCCGAACGTGCGAGGCTACCTGTTTTAATCTGACCGCAATTGGTCGCAACGGCCAGATCGGCAATAGTAGCGTCCTCGGTTTCACCAGAGCGATGGGACATGACAGCAGTATAGGATGCGTTGTGAGCCATCCGCACCGCTTCCAGAGTCTCGGACAAAGTGCCGATCTGATTGACCTTTACCAGCAGACTATTGGCCAGCCCGTCTTTAATTCCTTGTGACAGGCGCGCCGGGTTGGTCACGAACAAATCGTCCCCGACCAGTTGAACGCTATCCCCCACAGCATCTGTCAATAATTTCCATCCTTCGAAATCATCCTCGCCCATGCCGTCTTCAATCGACTTGATGGGATAATCTTTGCACAATGCAGCCAGATAGTCGGACATTTCAGCAGGGGACAAAATCTTGTCCTCACCCGAAATATGATATTGGCCATCTTTGAAAAACTCTGTGGCAGCACAATCGAGCGCAAGAACAACGTCGTCACCGGCTTTAAATCCGGCTTTCTCGATAGAAGCCATTACAAAATCAAGCGCATCGCGTGTCGAACCCAGATTAGGAGCAAAGCCGCCTTCATCTCCGACCGCTGTGGCCAGACCCTTTTCGGAAAGACCGGCTTTAAGGGTGTGGAAAATTTCCGCCCCCCAGCGCACGGCTTCCGCAATGCTGCCTGCACCTACAGGCATGATCATGAACTCCTGAAAATCAATCGGGTTATCGGCATGTTCACCCCCGTTGATGATATTCATCATGGGAACCGGCAATACCCGCGCAGAAACGCCGCCCACATAACGGTAAAGCGGCAAACCGCGGGCATCAGCAGCGGCTTTCGCTGTAGCGAGACTGATACCCAGCAAAGCATTGGCACCCAGACGGCTTTTATTTTCAGTGCCGTCAAGCGCGATCATTGTCGCATCAATTTCTTCTTGATCTTCTGCATCAAGACCAAGCAACGCCTCGGTCAATTCTCCATTTACAGCATCAATGGCTTTCAGAACGCCTTTGCCAAGATATTTGCTTTTATCACCATCACGCAGTTCAACAGCTTCATAAGCACCGGTTGATGCCCCCGAAGGAACAGCAGCCCGCCCGAAACTTCCGTCTTCCAACAAGACATCCACTTCGACCGTCGGGTTGCCGCGACTGTCCAGAATCTGGCGGGCGTGAAGATCAATTATAGCGGTCATATGCGAGTGGCTCCTGAGGAAGTGTATTTGATGTGGAGCCCTTATCGCGACCGTCAGAATATGGCAATGCGCTAGACACAGAAATTACCGGGATAATATTGAGAGAAAATACAGCTTTTCATAAAAGTAATGCAACCTTTTCACATTTGAATCATAGTGATTATATACCATCTACATGATATGAGATAACCGGTCGGTAAGCATATCGGTAAGATTATAATTGCCCCGTCAACGGAACGGATTTTAAGGAAGGAATTTTAACCATGGTCGCCGATACAGACAATGTAACACCCGCCAGCAAGGCATCTCCTGCCCGCACAACGGCTAAGAAAAAGACCGGTGCCAAGAAAACGACGCCAAAAAAATCAGCGTCCACCAAATCAGCCTCTACCAAAGATACTAGCGTTAAAAAAACAACCCACCCCAAGCCGGCAGCCCCGCTCAAGGCTGGCTCGACACGGGCTGCTTCCACGGAAGCAGCTTCAGACAATGATTTGAAAAATCGCGCAATTAATTCTGTTCGCACTGCCGCCAATGAAGGCAAAACCAAAGCCGGTGCAGCCATTGGCGGTTTGAGCGAAATGATCGAAGGGAGCGCAAAATCCCTAGACGATAGTGTTGGCGAAAAATATGGCAACTATGCTCGTTCTACTGCCGACGCCGTGTCCTCCTTTGCTGACAAGGTCAATTCTACGGATGTTGACGAAATGGTCGAAGAAGCACGCGAATTTGTTCGCAAGAAACCCGCTGTCGCCATTGGCGCCGCGGCGGTGGTTGGTCTGCTTGTTGCGCGGTTAATCAAATCGGGGATGGATGATCGCGCGTAGTCTGCGATTAAACGGTGTATCGCCATATCTGCAAGATCAAGTCAGAAAATAAATATTGGACAACAAAACCGTGGGCATAGAAAATCCGCCGCATAGCAATGACGGAGCCGAGCCGTTTAATACACCTTATTCGGACAGCCCTAATCCGGGAGATCCTGACTCCACCGGCAATTCTGGTTCTTCCAACTCTTCCGGAGATGCTTCAATCAAGGGACAGATCAATGATCTGATCGCGGATATTCGCAAACTGGCTGAAGCGGAAATTGAATATTACCGGATCAAATTGTCTGTCAATCTGGCTGCGACAAAAACTGTTCTGCTGTTATTCAGCCTGGCTGTCATAACAGGTATAACCACTATTATTGCGCTCATACTGGGCATATTGCTGATATTATCATATTATTGGGGACCAGTGGCGGCGACCTGTTTATTGACCGGAGGCGCTTTGCTTATCACCACAATTTTGATGAATATGGCAATAACACGGGCGCGCAAACTACCATTGGATGAGAATGATCAATGACCCAAAATAATGATGACATATTCCGGTTGCGTTCGCTGGCCATAGAAAAGAAACTGGCGCGAGATAATGTACGTAAAGAGCTCTCGGACACCAAAGAACGGCTTCGTCCGGCAAATCTGATTCAGGAAGCCAAGGATAAAACTTTGGATCGCATTCAAAAAGTTAGCGAAGATGCTCTGCAAGGCGTCAAGGACCACCCGGGGAAAGTTGCCACTGTGGCTACGGCGGCTGCGTTGATGGCATTACGTAAACCGTTGACCAAACATTATTCCAAGCGCAAAGCTTATGCAAACAGCGAACATCATGATGCCGAGGATTGAGTGATGAGTAAATTATCGGATAATATTGAAAAAGCACGCACCGCTTCACGGAACCGGATTGATGGCGTGAAAGAAAAAGCAGGCGACAGCGCCGGTATCGCTCTGGAGAAAATGTCAGAAAGCAAACAGCGTGCAGCGGCACTTTTGGGAGATGGCAAAGCCAAAGCAGCCGAAGGAGTGGCAGCAACCAGAGATATAGCGAAATCTGCAGCCAGCAAATCAGAAGAAACCATCACCAAAAACCCGCTAGCAGTTATTGCCGGTGGTTTGGCACTGGGCGCACTGGTGGGTGCATTACTACCCAAAAGCAATGCCGAAAGTAAATATGTTGGCGGCGCAGGAAAAAGGATCAATCAAACGGCGAGAAAAGCCTATGATGCCGCGAAGGATGCCGGGCAGCAGCAGATTGAAACATTGGGCCTTAGTAAAAACAGCATTCAGGAGCAGATTAAAGATCTGCTTGGCAAAGTGATCGAAGCTGTTAAGAGCGCCGCCGAAACCGCTGGTGATACAGTCACATCCGACAGAACGGACAAATAAAATGAACGGAAAGCCCATGAGTGAAAGCAGTAAAATTCATCTGGTCATGGGTGGACGGGTTAAAGACCCGCGTCGGCTGGATTTTGAAAATCTGGATCAGGTTGATCTCGTTGGAGTTTACCCCAATTATGAAGAAGCCGAAGAAGTCTGGCGATCCAATGCCCAGCGCACGGTTGACGATGCCGAGATGAAATATGTCATTGTGCATCTGCACCGGTTGCTTGAACCAGAATTGCCGCCCGAGACACCCGTCGATGACTGAGCATTTCTGAAATTCAAGCGTTCCTGAACCGCCATTGCAACAAGGGTCGGGTAGCGATCAACCCGGCTACAAACCCGCCAATATGTGCAAAAATCGCAATGCCCGCCAGATTACCGCGCGTGGCGATCCCGATCATTAGCTGTATTCCTATCCACGCAGCCGACAGCCAGAGAACCCGCACGACATGGCCCGGAATGGGGCCAACCGGTTTCACCTCGTTGCGTGAGAATAATAGGGCATAAGCCCCAAGAATTGCTGAAATCGCTCCGCTCGCGCCAACAACCGGAATCATTGAGCTGCTGTTAAATGCAAATTCCGCCAATGCTGCTGCATAAGCGCCGACCACATAAAGGAACCCCATGAGCCGGGGGCCAAGCGCCTGCTCAACAAAGCGTCCGCAAAATAGCAGCATCAGCATATTAAACGCGATGTGCAAAAATCCGCCATGCAGAAAAGCAGAGGAAATCGGCGTCAACCACGCCGGAACCAATCCGCCAACAGCTTCAAGCGCGGGGTACCCCTCATTGCCTAACCGTATCGGAAAGAACCCGCCGCGCAGTATCGCTTCGCCCTGCAAGCCGGAAAGCCAGACGAAAAGGAAGATCACGACATTAGCGATAATCAACCCGTTGGTCAGCTTTCCATCCGGCATGTTCATATCAGATCAGATAAATTCGATCTTTTCGAGCAGATAATATTTGTCACCGGACGGCACGGTCACTTCAATTTCATCACCGACGCTACGTCCGATGAAAGCACGGCCAATCGGGCTGTTATAGCTGATTTTCCCGGCTTTGGCGTCTGCTTCGGCCTGACCGACCAGTTGATATTTCACCGGCTTGTCATCTTCATCGAGCAAGGTCAGGGTTGCGCCAAAAACGGCTTTGTCACCTGATAATGTAGCGGGATCAATAACCTGCGCGCGGCTCAGCTTGTCCTCAAGGTCGGCAATCGTCGCTTCGACCTGGCCCTGGCGTTCCTTTGCTGCGTGATACTCGGCGTTTTCCGATAGATCACCATGGGCACGCGCTTCCTCGATCGCATCAACGATACGTGGACGCTCTTCCTTCAATGCCTTCAACTCGGCTTCCAATTTTTTCTGGCCTTCGACCAGCATCGGTACTTTTTCAACAGCCATTTTAGGCGTTCCTTTGTAAATTCGCAGCAGGTTTTTACCCCCGCTGCGTCAAAAACAGTTTCCCGGCGTTGCTCAAATCGAGATCGCCCGCAGTGTAACAGAATGTCGGGAAGTTATTCCTGCGAAGCCTTATAATAAGACTGAAGGGAACGAACTTCAAGAGACTCATCGCGCATGGCCGCAATTGCATCCATCGCGGCGACACTGGCCGTTGCGGTTGTGAAATAGGGGATTTTGCCTTGCAACGCCCCTGCCCGAATGGATTTGGAGTCTTTCAGCGACTGCCAACCCTCTGTCGTGTTGAAAATCAGGTCAATATCCCCGTCGATCATCCGGTCTACAATATGCGGGCGCCCCTCGGCGACTTTATTGACCTTTTGGACATTTATCCCCTGACTGACAAGATATTCGGCAGTGCCACTGGTCGCGATAATCTCGAAGCCCAGTTTTTCAGCCAATCTCACAGCCGGTTCAACCACCTTCTTGTCGGTATCCTTGACCGAGACAAACAGCGTGCCGCCTTGCGGCAATATGCTGCCCGCACCCAATTGGCCTTTCGCAAAGGCAATCGCAAAACTTTTATCAATGCCCATGACTTCGCCGGTGGATTTCATTTCCGGTGACAATGCGGGGTCAACGCCGGGGAAGCGGTTAAAGGGGAATACTGCTTCCTTTACAGCGATATAATCAATATGCCTGTCAATCACCGGCAGGTCTTTCAGCTTCTCTCCGGCCATCACGCGTGAAGCGATTTTGGCAATCGGCACGCCTATCGCCTTGGCGACAAAAGGCACGGTCCGGCTGGCGCGGGGATTAACCTCGATAAGATATACCTCGCCATCTTTCACCGCGAACTGGATGTTCATCAACCCGCGCACTTTTAATCCCAGAGCAAGAGCCTCGGTCTGACGCTCCATTTCTGCAATAATATCATCGCTCAGGTTATAAGGCGGGATAGAACAGCCGCTATCGCCGCTATGCACGCCCGCTTCCTCGATATGTTGAAGTACACCGCAAACCACGACTTCATCACCGTCGCAAATTGCATCAACATCCACTTCCACGGCATCGCGCAAATATTGATCGACCAATACCGGGCTATCTCCAGACACTTGCACCGCAGTGTTGATATAATCTTCGAGCTGCGCCGGACCATCGACAATTTCCATCGCGCGCCCGCCGAGCACAAAACTGGGCCGGATCAAAACGGGATAGCCAATGCGGTCGGCAATTTTAACCGCTTCTTCCTCGGTCCGTGCCATGCCGTTTTCCGGCTGTTTGAGCTTTAGATCATTGACCAGTTTCGCAAAGCGTTCCCGGTCTTCGGCCAAATCAATCGCATCGGGCGTTGTGCCAAGGATCGGTATTCCCGCGTCTTCCAGCGCAGAAGCCAGCTTGAGCGGTGTTTGGCCGCCAAATTGGACAATCACACCGGCCAGCTCTCCCTTGCTTTGTTCAACGTGCAGGATTTCCAGCACATCTTCCGCCGTCAAAGGTTCAAAATACAGCCTGTCCGACGTATCATAATCGGTCGATACGGTTTCGGGATTACAATTGATCATGATCGTTTCATAACCGGCATCGCCCAGCGCGAAACACGCATGGCAACAACAATAGTCAAATTCGATCCCCTGCCCGATCCGGTTCGGCCCGCCGCCCAATATGACAACTTTTTTGCGGTCCGAAGGCATGGCTTCGCTTTCCGGTTCCCCGAAAACCGGCGTTTCATAGGTGGAATACATATAGGGGGTTCTGGCTTCAAATTCTCCCGCACAGGTATCTATACGCTTGAACACAGGCCGCACGCCCAGCTTATGCCGCAAAGCGCGGACTTCTTTTTCGGTTGTCGCACCGGCCATGGCGGCAACGGCGTCATGGACCAACCCATGCCCACCGGCCACTGTGCGCCCTGCTCCGCCGGCAACATGAACGGCATCTACCGCCAATTTGGCAAGCCGTTCATCGGAAAAGCCCAAGGATTTCAGCTTGCGAAGCGCCTGCGCTCCATTGGGCAAGCCGTTGTCGAGAATATCCTGTTCGGCGTCCAATATTTCCTTTATCCGTTCCAGAAACCACGGATCAAAATGGGCAATTTCATTCACTTCCGCGACAGTAAATCCTTCGCGCATCGCCTGTGCCGCCACCAGTAAGCGGTCGGGCGTCGGGCGAGCAAGTTCCGCCGCTATTTCATCACGCGACGCACCGATAAGCTCAGGGATCCGGTTGAAACCGTCCAATCCCGTTTCAAGACCGCGAAACGCTTTTTGCAGCGATTCATGGATATTCCGACCAATCGCCATGACTTCACCGACCGATTTCATCGCGGTAGAAAGCAATGGCTCTGCGCCTTTGAATTTTTCAAAAGCAAAGCGCGGGATTTTGGTGACGACATAATCAATCGTCGGTTCAAAGGACGCAGGGGTTGCGCCAGTAATATCATTGTCAATTTCATCCAGCGTATAACCAACCGCCAGTTTCGCCGCGACTTTCGCAATCGGGAAGCCGGTGGCCTTTGACGCCAAGGCTGAACTGCGCGAAACACGCGGGTTCATTTCGATAACGACAAGCCGCCCGTTCTTGGGATTAACTGCGAACTGTACGTTGGAACCACCTGTTTCAACACCAATTTCACGCAGCACCGCCAAAGAGGCATTACGCATGATCTGATATTCTTTATCGGTCAGCGTCAGCGCCGGAGCAACCGTAATAGAATCCCCTGTATGCACGCCCATCGGGTCCACATTTTCAATCGAACAGATGATGATGCAATTATCCGCTTTGTCGCGGACAACCTCCATCTCATATTCTTTCCAGCCAATAAGCGATTCATCAATCAGCACTTCATTGGTCGGAGAGGCTTCCAGCGAGGTGCGGATATAGTGAATAAATTCTTCGCGGTTATAAGCCACGCCGCCGCCGGTGCCGCCCATGGTAAAGCTGGGCCGCATGATTGCGGGCAAGCCTATATCTTCCAGAATTTCCAGAGCCTGTTCTTCGCTATGCGCGACCGCAGAGCGCGGGCTGTCCAGACCGATTTTGTCCATCGCCGCTTTGAACTTTTCGCGGTCCTCCGCCTTGTCGATGGCTTCGGCATCGGCGCCGATCATCTGGACGCCATATTTTTCCAGCACGCCCATTTTATTAAGCGTCAGCGCCGTGTTCAGCGCCGTTTGTCCGCCCATGGTCGGCAGGATCGCATCGGGGCGCTCTTTCTCGATAATTTTCTCGACAATTTCGGGCGTAATCGGCTCAACATAGGTTGCGTCGGCCATTTCCGGATCGGTCATGATCGTCGCGGGGTTGGAGTTGACCAGGATGATCCGGTAGCCCTCCTCTTTCAGCGCCTTACACGCCTGTGTTCCCGAATAATCAAATTCGCAGGCCTGTCCGATAACAATCGGGCCAGCGCCAATGATGAGGATGGATTTTATATCAGTTCTTTTGGGCATTTATTGACCTTGTAGATTCAAATAAGAAAAATATGCAGCGGCTGAAGCTGCAACAGCAGCCACAAAAGGAGAAAGAGAAATCACGGCAGACCATGTAGTTTTTATCAGGCGTCGGATTGAACTCCGCCGAATAATTTTCTTCCCACGCTTTTTACCCTTTTCGCTTAACTCAAAGTATGAAAACTCCTCGCCAAATTCATTCCGGGATATAGTGAATTCCCCATATCCTTTAGACTCCCAGTCAGAAAAAATCTCACCTCGATCATAGCGCATATTAGAAAGCGCCCAATTAGCCATGGGGACCTTCCATGAACTAACATCTAATGCGCGGTTGTAAGTCGCCATTAAATACCTGTCACTCTCGCCTTGAAAATTAGGGGGTTTTGGAAATCTTTTCATAACCACCCCACATACTTTTCTAACAAATAACAATAATTATTCGAACTGGAGCAGTGTGCATAGTTATACTGCTCAACAATCATGCCGGATTCTCATCGGAAATCGGCCCATTTTCATTACATGCAAAACAGCCCCAACCATCATGGTCGATGTCGTAATCCAGTTCGATTTGCAGGCATTTGCGCGTTAGCTCGCGGATGGTATCGCGCTGCGTATCCGCGTCGGTTTGTAGTTCGATCTGCCACCCACCGTCTTCATTGTCTTCATCTTGTTCAACAATCGCAGAGTGAAAGCCGAGTTTCTTCGCATCATTTTTCAGCTTGTTGAGGTTCGCAAGTTCACCGACAAACTGCACGTTAACCTCCCTGACCACATGCGCCAGATCGCCGCCCGTCGCCATGCTTTGCAGGATTTCGTCATCGGTCGCCCATTCCTGAGCCAGATATTCGGGATCAACACTGCTCATTATGCCAACCCACCGACGAATTTTTCAAACAGGTAAAAACTATCCTGCGGGCCGGGGCTGGCTTCGGGGTGATATTGCACGCCAAAGGCGCGTTTGCCGATAATCTGTATGCCGCAATTGCTGCCGTCGAACAGGCTTTTGTGGGTTTCCATCATCGTGTCAGGCAGACTTGCTCCGTCCACTGCAAAGCCGTGGTTCATCGAAGTAATCTCTACTTTGCCGTTATCCGGACCATCTTCAAGCCGCTGAACCGGATGATTGGCGCCGCGATGCCCCTGAAACATTTTAATGGTCTTCGCACCCGCCGCCAGCGCCAGCATTTGATGGCCCAGACAGATGCCGAAAATCGGAACATCCTTCTCCAACAGCGCCTGTATCACTGGAACCGCATATTCCCCTGTCGCCGCCGGATCGCCCGGACCATTGGAAAGGAACACGCCGTCCGGCTCCAGCGCCATGATTTCGTCGAGCGAAGTTTGTGCAGGAACAACAGTGACTTTTGCGCCAGCCTTCACAAGATTTCTGAAGATATTGCGCTTGGCTCCATAGTCGATAGCAACCACATGAGGCCGCTCCCCCGTGCCATTCCCGACATGGCTGTGCGTCTCCATCTCGTCCATTGACGCATAGCCATGCCCCAGACGCCAGATACCGCTACCCCAAATACGGGTCTGATGCCCCGTCACCTGTGAAGCCAGATCCATGCCTTCCAAGCCCGCCCAATCGCGAGCCTTGGCAAGCAGGTCGTCAATGTCGAACTGGCCATCGGGATCATGGGCAATCACCGCATTGGGCGCTCCCGCTTCCCTGATCCGCCGCGTCAAAGCGCGTGTATCAACACCTGACAGGCCAATGCGTCCCTGATCGGTCATCCACTGGTCAAACGGCTTGCTGTTGCGAAAGCTGCTCGGTTCCGTCACATCTTCGCGAACGATACAACCAAGCGCATGCGCCGCGTCCGCCTCGACATCATCGTCATTCGTGCCGACATTGCCGATATGGGGGAATGTAAAAGTAACGATCTGCCCCGCATAACTAGGGTCGGTCATAACCTCTTGATAGCCGGTCATCGCTGTGTTGAAGCAAACCTCGCCAACCGCGCTGCCGGTTGCGCCAAAGCCCTTGCCCCATATTATGCTACCATCCGCCAACACCAATATCCCGGTGGCGCCCTTGGGTGCGGCGGGGATGCTGGTATCGGTCATGGGCTTACTCCTTAATATCTGGCCTGAGTATCAGGCACACGCGGCACTCCCGCGCTTCAAGCAAATTTCGCCGTCCCTAGAGGACGAAAAGGTCGCTCGCAATCTATGAAAACAAGAAAGTTCCGGCTATGTTGATAGCTTATTCCAAAAATATGGAGAACGCTATGATTCGCGATGACGTGAAAGCGGCACAAATTGCGGCCATGAAAGCTGGAGATAAGGATCGCTCAACGGCCACCCGCGCTATATTGGCGAAGATTAAAGACAAGGATATCGAGCTACGCACAAAAGATAGCAAGCTTGATGATGATGTCATGGTCACTGATGTGTTGCAGAAAATGGCAAAACAACGGCGCGAATCCATAGAGATGTTCGAAACTGGTGGTCGAGAAGAACTAGCCAAAGCTGAGAAAATGGAACTTTCCGTAATTATGGAATTCCTGCCTGCTCAATTGAGTGAAGAAGAAACCGTCGCTTTAATCGATGATATTAAAAACGAACTTGGCGCAGAATCAATGAAGGATATGGGCCGCGTGATGGCAGAACTGAAATCACGGCACGGCACCGAAATCGATATGAGCAAAGCAAGCAGCCTGGTAAAGGCAGCGCTTAGCTGAATCCAGACTTATGGCCCTCTCCCCGCAATGGCTTGATGAACTGCGTAGCCGGACCACTTTGTCCTCGCTAATCGGCCGAACGGTAAAGGTCCAAAAAGCAGGGCGCGAGTTTAAAGCCTGTTGCCCATTTCATAATGAGAAGACACCAAGCTTTACGATTAACGACGAAAAAGGATTTTACCATTGTTTTGGCTGCGGCGCCCACGGTGACGCCATACGCTGGATGACTGACCAACGCGGACTCAGCTTCATGGATGCGGTTAAGGACTTGGCCGCTGAGGCGCAATTGGTAGTACCTGCTCCCGATCCCCGCACAGCGCAGCGTCAGGAAACCCGCGCAACACTTCATGATGTCATGGCAGCCGCGCAGGATTGGTTTGTCACACAATTCAATGGAATTGAAGGCGCTCACGCGCGCGAATATCTAAAAAATCGAGGAATATCAGAAACCACTGTCCGCGCGTTCGGGTTTGGATATGCCCCCGATTCGCGAGGACATTTAAAAGACGCGCTATCTGACCATGGGGTTGATCAGCTGGTTGAAGCGGGTTTACTTATCAAAGTCGATGACCGAGAACCATATGACCGTTTTCGCGGCAGACTGATGATTCCAATCCGCGACCCGCGCGGACGAGTCATAGCATTTGGTGGCCGTCTATTAAGTGAAGGCGAACCCAAATACCTTAATTCTCCCGACACTCCGCTGTTCGATAAAGGACGTACGCTGTATAATCTGGACAAAGCTTCACCAGCAGCACGTCAGACTGCGCGTATCTTGGTTGTTGAAGGATATATGGATGCTATTGCACTCGCTCAGGCAGGTTTTCAGGACGTTGTCGCTCCGCTGGGAACCGCGCTCACAGAACATCAGATTGAGCGCCTTTGGAAAATGGTAGAAGCTCCCATACTCTGCTTTGATGGTGACAATGCTGGACAAAAAGCGGCTATGCGCGCGGCGTTAAGAGCATTACCTATCTTACGACCGTCTTACAGTTTGAATTTCATTGCATTGCCAAAGGGACAGGACCCTGATGATTTATTACGTTCTGCTGGTCCTCAGGCTTTTAAAGCCTTAATTGATCAACCGCAGACATTGGCCGATAAAATCTGGCAAGTAGAACTGAATGCCGCACCGCTGAACACACCAGAATCCAAGGCTGGTCTGAAAAAACGGTTGTCTGATCATGTGCGTGATATAGCAGATCAGGACATCGCTCAGCATTATCGACAAGAGTTTCAGGAAAGATATGAGAATGTCTTTTTCTCAAGACATGATAATCAAGCGCGGCAAAAACAATTTCCACGTCCGAAAAGCACATTCAAATCCCAATATGTTTCCCTAACTCCGATGGACGATACTAAATCTGTCCTTGTCGATGGATACAGCATGAGAATTGCGAAAGCTATTCTGGGCGGTTTAATTCGCCACCCTTCTCAAATTTCCAAGCATTTTGAAGAGCTAACCATGCTTCAATTCCCCGATTCGCAAATGCAGGGATTGCTTTCTGAGTTAATCCGCACCGCGATGAGGAAAGAAATGCTTGATATGCAGGGCCTTCTTACCATATTGGAAAAGACAGATTGTTATAATGTCGCAAAAGGGCTGTTACGGGCCGACGCGCTGAATTTCACTTTCAACCGCAGACTGCCAGAACTTGCTCCCTCAGACTTTGTCGAACGGGCGCATCATGATTTGGCAGAAGCAATTAAAGTGATTACGGCACGACCAGGACTGGAAGCAGCTTTGGCAGAAGCAACACGGCGAGTACAAGAGAATCTTGATGAAGAAAGCTATGCTGAGCAACAAAGGTTGAGGAAAGCAAAGCAGGAATTTCACGAACGATTGGTTGAACTCACCCAAATCGATGATGTAGTTTAGTTTTAAAAGTAAGGGCCTTAGGCATTGGCAAGTAAAGCAAAAAAATCGGCAGCAACCGAAGACGCACCGCTTATCGATATGAATGAATCGGGTATTAAAAAGCTGCTAGCGAAGGCTAAAAAGCGCGGTTACCTAACCTACGATGAACTAAATGAAGCTATGCCACAGGATCAGATGTCCAGTGAGCAAATCGAAGATGTCATGTCGTCAATCTCGGAAATGGGTGTCAAGATTGTCGAAAATGACGATGAAGCCGCTGAAGAAATGGGCGGTGATGAAGTCGAGTCCATAGACGGTTCAGAAAAAGACAAAAAATCTGCGGCTGCGGCTGCGCCGAAAAAAGCTGCTGGCGACCGCACTGATGATCCGGTTCGTATGTATCTGCGTGAGATGGGTGCTGTTGAACTACTCAGCCGCGAAGGCGAAATTGCCATTGCCAAGCGCATTGAAGCTGGCCGAGATACTATGATCTGGGGTTTATGTGAAAGTCCGACTACATTTAACGCTATTATCGAATGGTCCACCGCTCTAAATGATGGTGAGATGCAATTGCGGGAAATACTCGATCTTGATGCCATGCTGTCCAAGGATCCTGTGCCGGAAAATCTCGAAGATGAGGACGACGACGACGGTGAAATCAGTGAAAAAACCGCAGGACCTTCTTTTAAAGATGATGATGAAGTTGAAGACGAAGATGACGCATCAGAGGGCGATGACGAAGATGAATTGACCGAACGCCGCACCAAGCGCGTGGTGGAAGAAGAGGAAGAAGATAACACTCTTTCCCTCGCACAAATGGAAGAAGCGCTAAAACCTGAAGCATTGGAAAAATTTGCAACTATTACATCGGTTTTTAAAAAATTTTCCAAGCTACAAAAAACACGCATGGAAGCATTTTCAGCAGGTGATGACTTCCCAGCTGCATCAGAGAAAAAATACCAGAATCTTCGCGAAGAACTCACTGCATTGGTAGAAAGCGTTCAATTTCATGCTAATAAAATTGAATTTCTAGTTGACCAACTTTATTCGTTTAACCGTCGCCTAACCGCACTGGGCGGCCAAATGTTGCGTCTGGCTGAACGTCATAAAGTCCCGCGCCGAGCTTTCCTGGAAGGCTATGTCGGCCATGAACTGGACGATGGCTGGCTAGCCAATATGGCCAAGAAAGATAAAAAATGGGCCGCCTTTGCTGAAAAAGAAGCACTGTCAGTAGAACGAATCCGATCAGAGATATCAGACATATCAGCTGCAACCGGGACATCACTTGATGAGTTCCGCCGTATCGTCAATATGGTGCAAAAGGGCGAGCGTGAGGCTAGAATCGCTAAAAAAGAAATGGTGGAAGCCAATTTACGGCTCGTTATTTCGATCGCTAAAAAATATACCAATCGCGGCCTGCAATTCTTGGATCTGATTCAGGAAGGTAATATTGGCCTGATGAAAGCAGTCGATAAGTTTGAATATCGGCGTGGCTATAAATTTTCGACCTACGCAACATGGTGGATTCGCCAAGCAATTACCCGTTCGATAGCGGATCAGGCCCGAACTATCCGCATCCCGGTGCATATGATCGAAACGATTAATAAACTTGTTCGGACCTCGCGGCAATTCCTTCATGAACAAGGTCGGGAACCAACACCTGAAGAAATGGCTGAACGCCTTTCTATGCCACTTGAAAAAGTGCGTAAGGTTATGAAAATTGCCAAAGAGCCGATTAGCCTTGAAACACCCATTGGCGATGAAGAAGATTCGCACCTTGGTGATTTTATAGAAGATAAGAATGCCATTATCCCTGTGGATGCCGCAATCCAGGCCAACCTTAAAGAGACTGTGACGCGGGTTCTAGCTAGCTTGACGCCTCGTGAAGAACGCGTTTTACGTATGCGTTTCGGTATCGGCATGAATACTGACCACACATTGGAAGAAGTTGGTCAGCAATTCAGCGTGACACGGGAACGTATACGCCAAATTGAAGCGAAAGCTTTGCGTAAACTAAAACACCCAAGCCGCAGCCGTAAAATGCGTAGTTTTCTGGATCAATAAAACTCGGTGCCCTTTACTCCGCAACATGGTTTGCACTTAACTAACGAAGCATAAACCGGGTTTTTAGATTTGCGTGATAATCACATTTTGTAACGGGATCTTTCTGGAAGTTGCAAGCCGGAAAAATCATCAGGAACTCTAATGTGATGTGAGTGTAATGCCAGAACTTAGCCCAATTCCATACGCGCACCCATCGTTGATGGAATTCGTGACCAAACACGGCACAAAATCAGCAAGTTATGCGCGGGCAATAAGTGATGATTTTACGATTCTAAACGGTGGAGACATTGCTGACATAGCTCATTTCCTCTGCGTTCTTCACGGTCGACATCCCAGCATTGTGGACCATACTGCCACTAGGTCTACTGATACCCTTACTCGTGACTGGCTCACTCGCGCTATTGATGGGTTCACAGCAGAGCGGGCCTTATTAACGAAATTAACTGTCTCTGCCGGGCCAATTATGGGCTTACCTATCGAGGATCAGAGCAATAAAGCTGTGTTGGCCCAACGCAAGGCACTAGAAATGCTCGCGCAATCTGATCGAAATGGGTGCGCTCTAGGCGCATCATTTGCGCTTATTCTGGACTGGCACGCAATCCGGCCATTACTGAATAACATAGCTATAAGAATTGGTGTTGAGCCTTTCTCTTTGACCTTACCGTCATCGGAAACGACGAATAATCTTCACTCCGAACTCACTCAATCAGGTAGCTTAGGACGAGCTATAAATTTTGGTGTGGATCAAATATTAACTCAGCATCGTGGCCTTTGGCAACTATTGGAAGCCCGCAGAAATGCTCGTCGCGTGGATTAACCGATGACAGCAACCATAAAGTTGATTAACTAAATGATTAACTTGCCACAAAACAGCCTTTTCCCTATCAGTAATCTATTAGCGTTTATGGCAAGGGATTATGGAATATGCGTTTTGATGGTACAAAAGATTATGTAGCAACAGATGATTTGAAGGTTGCAGTCAATGCTGCAGTTACACTTCGTCGGCCACTTTTAGTTAAGGGGGAGCCCGGTACCGGCAAAACAGTTCTAGCCCATGAGATTGCAAAAGCTACTGGTGCGCCATTAATTGAATGGAATGTTAAATCTACGACCAAGGCACATCAGGGGCTATATGAATATGACGCAGTAGCGCGTCTTCGCGATGGTCAACTTGGAGATGAGCGGGTTCATGATATTTCCAACTACATTCGTAAAGGTAAATTGTGGGAAGCATTTACCTCTCCCGAACTGCCTGTTCTGCTGATTGATGAAATTGATAAAGCAGATATCGAATTTCCAAACGATCTGCTTCAGGAGCTCGACCGCATGGAGTTCCATGTTTACGAGACTAAAGAAACCATCAAAGCTACAGAACGCCCGATCGTAGTAATCACGTCCAATAACGAAAAAGAACTGCCAGACGCATTCCTGCGCCGCTGCTTTTTTCACTATATTAAGTTTCCTGATCGGGAAACGATGCAGGAAATTATCGACGTTCACTTCCCTAATATTCAAGGGGTTTTGGTCAAGAAAGCGATGGATATATTTTATGAAGTTCGCGACGTTCCTGGCCTAAAAAAGAAACCAAGCACATCTGAATTGCTCGACTGGCTAAAACTGATTCTCGCAGAAGATATGCCCCTTGACGTGCTTCAATCGCAGGACCCAAACAAAGCTATTCCTCCGTTGCACGGCGCATTGCTTAAAAACGAACAGGATGTGATGTTGTTCGAACGTTTGGCTTTCATGGCAAAACGCGAAGCGCGCTAACGGAGCGATAGTTATGTTCTTCAACTTCATGGACGAACTACGGGCTGCTGGAATTACGGCTTCCCTAAAAGAGCATTTGGTGCTTTTGGAAGCGCTGGACAAAGAGGTTATCCAGCGACGTCCTGAAGAATTCTATTATCTATCCCGCGCGACCTTTGTAAAAGATGAAGGTCTTCTTGACCGCTTTGATCAGGTTTTCTCAAAAGTGTTCAAGGGCATTGAAACCAGTTACGGAACGCAGGAAGAAGATATCCCGCTCGACTGGCTGAAAGCAGTGGCCGAAAAATATCTTTCTGAAGAAGAGATGGAAAAGGTCAAGGCTCTCGGAAGCTGGGACGAGATTATGGAGACTTTGAAGGAGCGTCTAGCCGAGCAAGAAAAGCGCCATGAAGGCGGTAATAAGTGGATCGGCACCGGTGGAACTTCACCCTATGGGAATAGTGGATATAACCCTGAAGGCGTCCGTATTGGCGGTGAAGGTGGCCAAAAGAAAGCGATTAAAGTTTGGGACAAGCGAGAGTTTCAAAATCTCGATAATACGAAGCAACTAGGTACCCGAAATATTAAAGTTGCGCTGCGCCGCTTACGCAGGTTCGCCCGCGAAGGTTCTGCGGATGAGCTCGACATCAACAGCACTATAAATGGTACAGCTAAAAAAGGCTGGCTCGACATTCACATGCGTCCGGAACGCCATAATGCGGTAAAGTTACTGTTATTTTTGGATGTAGGTGGATCAATGGACCCATTTATCAAACTATGCGAAGAGCTATTTTCAGCCGCGACCACCGAATTTAAGAATCTAGAATTTTTCTATTTTCATAATTGCGTTTACGAAGGGGTGTGGAAAGATAATCGGCGACGTTTTTCGGAACGAACAAACACTTGGGATATTCTTCATAAATATGGTCATGATTATAAATTGATTTTTGTCGGTGATGCATCAATGAGCCCCTATGAAATTACTCATCCCGGCGGATCTGTTGAGCATTTTAACGAAGAAGCTGGCGTCACGTGGCTTCAGCGAATGACCAACACCTACCCCGCAACCGCGTGGTTAAACCCTGTGCCCGAAAAACAATGGGGCTATTCGCAAAGTGTAAAAATCATCAAGGAATTGATGAATGATCGGATGTATCCTCTAACGCTTGAAGGATTGAGTGATGCAATGAAGGAACTTACCCGCAAGCATGCGTAACAAAAGGTTACAGTTCGACCATTAGCAATGTTGTATCCTTATATTTTTCGGCTGTAGCGTCAAATAGTTCAGAAAGCTCAAAGTGGCGATCCTCTACAACCGCATCTTTCAAACCTGAAAGTTTGAATGTGCCGAGTTTTAATTCACGGGGTGGCTGCCCTTCCCTCTCAACCGTGATTGCATCGACATGCATTTCATCATGACGTGTATATAGAATGTGGGGGGCAAGTGTGACCCGCAATTTGTTATAGGTTGCAGTCACACACTTCTTAAGGGCAATGCCTTCAAAAAATTCTTTATTTGGTAACATGGCCGCTAGATAACAAAATTGCAGAGCGGTGCAACAGCTATGTTGCGTTGCAGCATGCTTTTCACATTTTTCGGTGGATTAGCTCAGTATATCAGATAATCTTTTATCAACTGCTCCCATAATTTTTCGTCCGGAACCGTAATCGCATCCAGATCGTTGGTCGTTGACAATGAACTATCAATCCACTCACGTAGTTTAGGCCCGCCATTGATTACATCAAAAGCAAGTTTTCCTTCTTCATATTCATAAGGGAAATCTCGCCACAACTGATATTCCGGATAAAGAATACGAATCGCTTTTAGCGCCAAGGCTTGGAGCCGCCACGGAGAAAAGACAGCATGGTCGTAAAACGGACCTTCGGCATGAATTTGAACGCCATTACACAGCATACCGACATGTTTGTGAAAAGTTGGTTCGAACCAGCATTCCCGCAATTTACACCCTCTAAGCCACTGCGGAGCCATGCGATGCATTTCTGCAATAAGCGCCTTGGCATCAATGTCGGGCGCTCCGAACAATTCCAGGGGCCGTGTCGTTCCGCGCCCTTCCGACAATGTCGTGCCTTCCAACATAACAGTGCCAGCATAAGAGCGCGCCATAAACAGGTTTGGAGCATTCGGACTGGGATTGATCCAAACACGGTCCATCGGCCAGCCAAAGCCATCTTTCTCAGTCTGCCAGCCTTTCATTTCAATAACTCGATAATCTACATCAAGGTTGAAATAATTGACGAACCAATGGCCCATTTCTCCCAAAGTCAGCCCATGTCGCATCACCATAGGGGCAGCGCCGACGAAGCTTTCCCAGCCCTTCTCCAGCATCATTCCTTCGACAGGCCGACCAGCTGGATTAGGGCGGTCAAGCACCCAAACAGCTTTGCCATGCTCAGCGGCAGCTTCCAATATATAGCGCAGGGTCGTGATGAAGGTGTAAATCCGGCAGCCTAAATCCTGAAGATCAATCAGAATAACATCAAAGCTGTCAATCATCGCTTTAGTCGGACGGCGCACTTCTCCGTAAAGACTAAAAACCGGAATGCCGAGATCGGGGTCGTCATAGTCCGGGGACTCGATCATATTGTCCTGTTTGTCCCCGCGCAAACCATGTTGGGGACCAAAAGCAGCGCTTAGTTTAATATCGTTACACTCGGCTAAAGCATCGAGTGAGTGCACAAGATTTTCAGTAACAGATGCCGGATGCGCTAGTAACGCGATCCGCTTCCCGGCCAGAGGTGCACGCAGTTCCGGTTCTGCAAGAAGTCGATCAATTCCAAATTTCATATACTATCTGCTGCTTTCAGTTGATGGGCAAAACCATCTTTGTGGTGAAAATCCGGTTTTCCAGGCGGATGCGATAAAGCCCAATAAGATTTAGCACCGCTTTTGTCAGCTATCACAGCCGAAAAAGCAGCAATGAGAATATTCTCACGCCAACTATCGGGCAAATAATGAGTCACATCGAGAGTGATATGGACATCACTTGACTCAAGAACAATCTCAGGCCGCTTTGGCAGAAAAAGATTTGTCATACCTTCACGATGACCCGAAAACTGATATGCAGACCAGCGGCCAGATGGTGAAAAATTAAACTCACAATAACCATCTTCCGCAGACTTCCGAAGAAACAACTCGAAACAGGTGTTTTTCCATAATCCGTCTGCGCGTTCAGGTTCGACTCTACTAGGTACATTCAGATTATCCAGCGACCCTTTCAGAACATATTTAATACACAAGCTGTCGCCCTGCTCCCATGAATAGCTCACCCAGAATTCATCTACACCGGTAACCCAACTCAACGGATGGCAGTGCAGGTTCAAACGCATATTGCGAGTTCCCTCTGTTGCATGTAACGGACCATCCTATGACAAACTATCAATCTGACCTCCTCCGCTTACTAGATGATCGCGGATATATCCACCAATTAACTGATGCTGACGGGCTGGATAAGCTTGCCTCTGAGACAATTGTTCCCGGTTATATTGGCTTTGATGCTACTGCACCTTCACTTCATGTAGGTAGTCTGGTTCAAATCATGATGCTGCGCCGGCTTCAGCAGTCGGGCCACAAACCAATTGTCCTTATGGGCGGTGGTACCACGAAAATCGGAGATCCGTCAGGCAAGGATGAGAGTCGCAAAATGCTCAGTCCGGACGATATAAGTAATAATATCGCCAGCATAAAGCGAGTATTTGATAATTTTCTTACATTTGGCGATGGGCCAACCGATGCGATGATGATCAATAATGCCGATTGGCTTGATAGCTTGGGTTATCTTGATATCTTGCAAGATATTGGACCACATTTCACAATCAATCGTATGTTAACGTTCGACGCGGTGAAGCTCCGTCTTGACCGGGAGCAACCACTAACCTTTCTTGAATTCAATTATATGATACTCCAAGCGTATGATTTTCGGGAGATGTCACGAAATCTAGGTTGCCGGTTACAGCTTGGCGGGTCCGATCAATGGGGTAATATCGTCAATGGAATGGAACTTACGCGCCGGGTCGATGGTACTCAGCTATTTGGCCTGACAACACCTTTAATCACCACCGCCGATGGTGCAAAAATGGGCAAAACAGCAGGTGGGGCCATTTGGCTCAATGGCGACCAGCTTGCTCCTTATGATTATTGGCAATTTTGGCGCAATACGCAAGATGCTGATGTTGGTCGGTTTCTAAGACTTTTCACTGATATTAACATTGACGAAATCGCCCGACTTGAAAACCTACAAGGGGCCGAGATTAACCAAGCGAAGAAAATTCTCGCCGATGCGGCAACAGAAATGGCGCATGGCAAAGATGCAGCGAAAGCCGCTGCCGACACTGCACAGAAAACCTTTGAACAAGGTCAGGCTGGTGGTAATTTACCACTATGTGAAGTTTCAAGCGGCGAAATTTCGATTCTCGAGGCTCTAGTGAATATTGGGTTTTGCGCTTCGAAGGGAGAGGCAAAACGTATGGTTGCAGGCGGCGGTGCACGCATCAATGACGAGCAGGTAAAAGATGCCGGAGCGATGATTGCGATAACCGACCAAGACATCAAAATCTCTGCTGGCAAGAAAAAGCATGGGCTTTTACGTAGGCCCGCAAAGACAATTTGAGTTCAGTCATTTTATAAACTGTTACGTGAATTTACGATTTGTTCGTGAACCCAAGCTATTCAGAGGCCTCACACATTGATGGAGCCCCCCTAATGCTATGCGTATCGAATAAGCACATGCCAGAATTGCGTCGCGCAACCCGGTTTGCTGTCGATTTCGAAACAATTTGCGAAACTCGTAAATATGGTGAGTTTTTAATTAAACTGAGCAATATTTCTGCTCATGGTTGCCAATTCGTTCATGAAGTAGAATTAAACAAAGGTGATCGGGTCGTTGTTCGACTTCCTGTGGTAGGCCGAATAGAGGCGTTTTTAGTCTGGTCACATCATGGTCGTTCCGGCTTTAAGTTTGAACGTATTATCAGGGAGGCAGACCTTGACGCTATACTGAACAAGGTTGGATATTCGCAACAAGCACAAGCTTAACCACTACGGATCAAACTGACTCCCCAGTCTTTTTCAAATAAATAAAGCGCTATGCGCGCAGCTTGACCGCGCTGTCCATCTAAGCCGCCGTCTCGATCGAGCAGTAATCGAGCGTCATCGGTAGCCGAAGAAATTAGCTGAGATATCTGTTCAGGCGTTGCAATCCGGAAGCCAGCATCACCGGATTGTCTGGTACCTAATATCTCCCCGGCACCGCGTAACCGCAAATCTTCTTCGGCAATTTTGAATCCGTCATTAGTTTCACGCAACAATGACAATCGGGCCCGGGCAGTTTCGCTTAATGCTTCTCCACGCAACAACAAGCAATTGGACTTGATATCCCCTCTCCCCACACGACCACGGAGCTGATGTAATTGCGCCAGACCAAATCGATCAGCGGCCTCTATGATCATCAGACTAGCATTAGGAACATCCACCCCAACTTCGATGACGGTGGTAGCAACCAGAAGGCGTACCCCTCCGCGTTGAAACCTTTCCATTACCGCATCTTTTTCAGGTCCGCTCATCCGTCCGTGGACAAGCCCGACCTGATCTCCGAATCGGAATTTCAGAGCAGCGGCCCTCTCTTCCGCTGCTGCAAGGTCGCTTTTCTCGCTCTCTTCCACCAAGGGGCAGACCCAATAGGCCTGACCACCACCGGCAATATGCCGTTCAAGACCCTCAACCACTTCCGGTATACGCTCATTCGAGATTACTCGGGTTTCAATTGTTTGTCTTCCTGGCGGAAGTTCATCAATGCGAGACACGTCCATCTCGCCATATTGACTAAGCGTCAACGTGCGCGGAATCGGCGTGGCGGTCATTGCTAGAAGATGCGGCGTGTGCTCTGCCTTCTGGGTTAGCATCAGTCGTTGCGATACCCCAAATTTATGCTGCTCATCAATAATTGCCACAGCGAGGTTTTTGTAGCGCACCTTCTCTTGAAAAATCGCATGTGTGCCCACCAATATATCAATGGAGCCATCCGCAAGCCCCATCAAGGTTGACTCCCGCACTTTACCCTTGTCACGGCCGGTCAATATCGCAAGATTAACCGGTAATCCATTGAGCAGATTTCGTAACCCGTCATAATGCTGGCGTGCCAATATTTCCGTTGGAGCAAGAAAAGCGCCTTGATAGCCCGCCTCTACTGCACTGAGCAGCGCCATCAACGCGACCAAAGTTTTTCCCGACCCAACATCGCCTTGCAGAAGACGAAGCATGGGTGATGATTGTGCAAGATCACCTTCAATTTCCATAATACAGCGTTTCTGCGCGCCGGTAAGCTCGAACGGCAGTTTAATTTGATCTCGCAATCGCCCGGTTCCTTGGATCGGAATACCGTTTTTCCGACGATTGCTGGCACGAACAAGCATGAAGGCTAATTGATTGGCAAATATCTCATCATAAGCGAGCCGGTCAGAGTTGTCCGTATTATCCTGTCGATGCAGGCTAATAATGGTTTCTCTCCAACTTTTCCATTTACTGGACTCAAGCAGACTCGGTTCAATCCACTCGGGTAAATCTGGTGCCAATTCTATCGACTGCGCGATCAATTGCCCCATGCGTTTGTTACCTAATCCATCGGACAGTGGATATATGGGTTCAATCAATGCAATTTCGTTCTCTTCTGATGTTTCCAACACATCGGGATGTAGCATTTGAAGTTCGTCACCATAACGCTCAAGCTTGCCTGATATGATCTTGCTATCCCCCAAAGGGAGCAATTTTCTTGGCCAGCCTGTGTTCTTACCGAAAAAAGTCAGGCTGATATGATTACCCTGCGTATCGACCGCCTGCACTCGAAAGGGACTACGGGGGCCACCAGAGCGATAATCTGTCGGTGTCACTTCAGCTATAATTGTCAGGCCAACATCTGCTTCATCAAGTTCCTGGACGCGCTTGCGCCGCATCCAATAGCTAGGTTTATGATATAGCAAATCCTTGATCCGGGTCAGACGCAATTTCTCTAATGGCTTGGCAAGCACCTTGCCGACACCTTTTAATGATTGTGTTTCACCAAATAATGGATTGAGTATCTCGGGCCGCATGTCTATCCGCCTTATATGAAAGCAAGGTCAATATACCAGACACTAACACCGTGCATGAATTTTAAAATATAACAGAAAGTCAGTGGCAGATATGGAACGCGAAGTAAGGCTTAAACGGCTTCATTTCCGCAGTTGGCACCGCGGCACCCGTGAAGCCGATAATATGATAGGCGGATTTTTTGATAAATGGGGCCATAGTTGGTCGGACACCGAAATTGACTGGTTTGAAATGCTACTCGAACAAGAAGATGTCGATATCATGGCTTGGGCAATCGGTAAGCAGATTCCGCCCGCTCAATTCCAGAATGAGCAGATGGCCGCCATGCAAAAGCTGGATTATTTTGATTTTACCAAATGAATAATCCTATATAATCGGATATAGCACCTACACGTGTCCTATTTAAAAAAATTATTATCCTCAGCAGATGAGATAACGATCGCCGGTGTAACAAGCGGTTATCGTCCTTATTTTATCGCGGATACAGCTGTACAATCGGGCAAACCCACAGTATTCATAGCCACAGACGACACTGCAATGAGTGCGGTAGCCGAGGCTGCTCGTTATTTTCAACCCGACCTAGAAATCATTGAATTTCCAGCATGGGATTGTCTACCGTATGACCGGGCTTCTCCTGCGCTGCATATAACTTCCGAACGCATAGCCGCCCTGTCTCAACTAGCGAAACCTTCTAGCGGCGATCGACTTGTTATCACCACTGCTAATGCAGTTACACAGCGAGTTTTAACGCCAGCGCGATTGAATGAACTAGTTACGCGGCTGGCACCCGGCGTAGTCATCGAGCAGGAAAAACTGGTTTCATTTCTTTATGCTAATGGCTTTGTGCGGGTTGATACTGTCGCTGATAGCGGAGAGTTTGCGGCACGCGGAGGTCTTATTGATCTATTCCCACCGGGCGCAGACATGCCTTTACGTATTGACCTTTTTGGTGATGAAATTGAAACATTGCGGCAATTTGATCCTGCTGATCAACGCACCGTTGGTAATATTGATGAATTTAATTTATTGCCAGTGTCCGAAGTGTTGCTTGAAGAAGCCAGTATCACTCGTTTCCGCACTCGCTACAGGGAGTTATTTGGTGCCATATCCACGAGCGATCCCCTATACCAATCCCTTTCGGAAGGCCGACGGCTTTCTGGCATGGAACATTGGCTTCCTTTAATCGAAGAGCAGCTTGCCAGTTTTTTCGACTATATCCCTGACGATGCCTTGGTTTTTCGAGATGCCGCAGTTACATCGGCTACGGATGCACAATTTTCGTCTATTCAGGATTATTATAAAAACCGGCAAGAAGCCGATGCGGCGAATCTATCAAGTTACCGTCCATTAAAGCCGGAAATGCTTTATCTGGATTCATCAGAATGGCGCAAACAACAAGTAGATGGGCCTATTCACATCATCAGTGAATTTGATGAACCGGAATCCAGCACCACAATATCTCTTTCCGTATCTTCGCCTCGCGATTTTTCACCAGAACGCGCCCGCAACGAAAACGTCTATAAAGCACTTACCTCTCATCTGAATACTTTAACCAATTCCGACACCACTGTCGTTATAGCAAGTTATAGCAAAGGCTCTCGAGCACGACTATTTGATTTGTTGACGGATCATGGAGTTAAATCACTATTACTGTGCGATGATTGGGAGTCATGTCGTGCTGACAGTGCGACTGTTGCCCTGACCATTCTGCCTTTATCCGCAGGTTTCCGCACTGATGAACTGGCCTTATTGACTGAGCAGGATATTTTCGGTGATCGCCTCGTCCGTAAGTCAAAACGTCGAAAAAGCGGTGATGCGTTTATCGCAGAACTTTCAGCACTCAGTCTGGGTGATCTGGTAGTCCACCTGGAACATGGCATTGGTTTATATGAGGGAATTGTCTCAATTCCTGTCGGTGAAAGTCCCCATGACTGCGTTTCCCTTAAATATGCTGGTGGCGACAAGCTTTTCGTACCTGTGGAAAATATTGACGTTCTTAGCCGCTATGGTGAAGGCGGTGATACCGTGGTGCTTGACAGGTTGGGCGGTGAAGGCTGGCAGCGCCGTAAATCCAAGCTCAAAGAACGTATTAGAGCGATTGCACATGAGTTACTGAAAACAGCGGCGGCGCGCGCCCTTCAACCTGCAACACCGGCACGTATAGAATCTGGTGACATGGCCGGATTTGTTGACAGATTTCCTTATCAGGAAACCGATGATCAACAGCAAGCTATCGAAGAAGTGCTTAGTGATATGGGGTCCGGTCAGGCGATGGACCGTCTGGTTTGCGGTGATGTCGGCTTTGGAAAAACGGAAGTGGCAATGCGGGCGGCCTTTGCAGCGGCAATGGCCGGAATGCAGGTAGCGATTATCGCTCCGACTACCTTATTGGCACGGCAACATTTTACCAATTTTGAGGAACGCTTCCGTCCCTTCCCTTTAAACATAGGACGATTGTCACGGCTCGTCCCTGCGGCCGAATCCAAGAAAACCAAAGAAGGTCTGACAAACGGCAATATAGATATTGTAGTCGGCACCCATGCATTGCTTGCAAAATCAATTGAGTTTCAAAGACTTGGATTGATTATTGTAGATGAAGAACAACGGTTTGGAGTGACGCATAAAGAACGTCTAAAAGCGATGAAATCGGATGTGCATGTCCTAACCCTTACCGCGACTCCCATTCCCAGAACCTTGCAAATGGCTATGACCGGATTAAGAAACTTGTCGGTTATACAGACACCACCAGTAGATCGATTAGCTGTTCGCACCTATGTAATGCCGTGGGATCCGGTTCCGCTACGCGAAGCGCTCATGCGCGAACATTATCGCGGTGGTCAAAGTTTTATCGTCGTGCCGCGTATTGCTGACCTACCGGATATTGAAAGATTTTTGAAGGAATATGCGCCAGAGATAAGCTATGTAGTTGCTCATGGACAGATGCCCGCAGCACAGGTCGAAGAGCGTATGTCTGCCTTCTATGACAAAAAATATGATGTATTACTGGCTACCACTATTGTCGAAAGCGGTCTTGATATCCCAAGCGCCAACACCTTAATAATCCACCGCGCGGACCGTTTTGGTCTTGCTCAACTCTATCAACTACGCGGGCGGGTTGGACGATCCAAGACGCGTGCCTATGCCTATATGGTGACGCCAAAAGACAGAATTATCACTGAGAAGGCTGAAAAACGGCTGAAGATTCTTAGCGATCTGGATAGCCTTGGTGCAGGATTTGAATTGGCAAGCCATGACCTTGATATTCGCGGTGCGGGTAACCTGCTTGGTGATGAACAATCCGGTCATATCCGTGAGGTTGGGTTTGAACTTTATCAATCCATGCTGGAAGATGCGATTCTTGAAGCCAAAGCCAAAAGCGCGGGACTGGATGCTGCAACGGAAAACTTCTCACCGCAGATTACGGTCGATGCCCCCATTTTAATCCCAGAGAAATATGTTCCGGATCTGTCACTGCGTATGGGGCTTTATCGCCGCATGAATAATCTGGAAACCCATCAGGAAATACAGGCTTTTGCTGCCGAAATGATCGATCGTTTTGGAGAATTACCTGTGGAGACTGATAATCTGCTCAAGTTGATGGAAATCAAATTAAATTGTGTCAAAGCTCATATCGGCAAGATTGAAATGGGTCCGCGCGGCGCGCTAGTCAGCTTTCATAATGATCAATTCCCTAATGTATCGGGCCTTCTTGCTTATGCAGAGCGCTTGAAAGGGACAGCACGTTTAAGGCCGGACAATAAACTTTTTATTGAACGTCGCTGGCGTGATCCAAAATCACGGCTCCACGGCCTAACACAGCTCACTAGCGGACTGTCAAAACTGGCACAGCAGAAGACCGGGTAACCCTATCACAAGTCTGTTAGTTGCTTCTCAAAGCAAATATTTCAAATTCTTCGGGTGATATCGGCCCCGATCGCAAAAACCCTTGAAAATAATCGCAGCCTTGATTGGCTAGCATACTCAATTGAGCTTCCGTCTCAACGCCTTCGGCAATAATGCTAAGATTAAGGCTTCGTGCCATATCAATTACAGATTTTACAACTACCTGATCCTTGACTGACCCACTAATATCTCCTGTTAAACCGCTATCAATTTTAAGATAATCAAGCGGCAAATTTTTAAGGTAAGCCAGACTGCTATACCCTGTACCAAAATCATCAATCGCTATGCGGACTCCATGCTTTCGGATAGCTAAAAGTCGTAGAGCAGCGCTTGAGAGATTTCCGATCAAATGGGACTCGGTAATTTCAATCGTAGTACGATCTAACGAAAATCCTGATCGAACAATGCTCTGCTTCATATCTGTCACAAATTCATCATTAGCGATGTCTTCGGCGGTAACATTGACAGATAGGCGCAGAAAAGAAAGACTTTCTGGCCATCTTGCTGCCGTTGCAAAAGCTTGTTTCTGTATATGTGATGATAGCAGCTTCATTAAGCCAGCTCGCTCAGCCACCGAGAATAATATAGCTGCCCCAAGAGAACCTAGCCTAGGGTGATTCCATCGGGCCAAAGCCTCAGCGCCTACTAATTGTCCGGTGCTAACCTTTATCTGTGGTTGCAACACAATAGCGATTTCATCACGCTCAAGCGCATGGATCAAATCGCTTTCCAATTGTTGCTCCAGTAGTAGATCATCTTTGGAAGAATTACTGATTTTAACAGACGATGCACCGGAAGACATAGCTTCAGCCAATGCTAGGCTTGCGCGTCTGATTAATAATGTCTCGTCAGTTGCATCAGGTCCGGATGCAATACCGGCTCGCGCATCTAGTCCAATTTTACGGCCTTCAAGGCTAACTGGCTTAAAACAACGAAACAATAGCCGTTCAGCATCGTTAACAAGATTCCCAATATTATCATCAGATGACTCATCCCATATTTTGCTGACTGCAAAATTCTGACCGTCCATTCTTGCGACCATACACTTATCTGATTGCTCATTGATCGTTTCAGTAATGAGTCGCTGTCCTATTCGGCGCATGACCTGATCACCGACTGTCCTACCATAAGCGGCATTTATCGTCTCAAAATTTCTGATGCCGAGGATTATTAACCCTAGATCATTGCCACGCTTTAGACGTGTCCGCATCCAGCTTCGAGCTACAATACCATTACGTAAACCTGATAAAAGATCACGGCCCACCCATCCATGGCTTGCTTCATTCTGTTCTACCCGTTCTAAACGTCCGTGGATTTGGGCTCCTGTATCGTGTAAATGATGAATGACTTTTTCATCGTTCAACATATGCACTACAGCTGCTTGTGCTGACCCGTTTCGTAACCGTCCCATAGCGCCACGCACACGGGACCGCTCTTCTTTAGAAAGGTAACGGTAGATGCCAGTGGCAGGATAGCTGTTAAAGTCTATTTTTTTAAGACTGGCATTTAACTTCTCACTTACCCAGCTTTGGCTTGCTGCCTTCTTCGATAAAAACCATTGTTCATCAGCTTTCGACAATAGTTTATTCAACTGCCGGGTTTCTTCGATACCTCCACGAATATCTTCAACATAGCGATAAGCAAAATTTAAGGATTGCTGGATGTCAGCATTCGGATTGGCAATATCCAGAAAATGAGTTGCGCCCGCATCATGACATTTTGCAGCGATGTCATCCTGCGATCCTTGATCTGCCAAAGCCAAAATAGCAATACCGCATTTATCGACTGATGCTGAGATATCTGAAATAGCCCGCAGACCATCATCAGTTGCTTCGCGTAAATCGATCACCGCTATTAACGCATTGGATGATAAGAACCGACCCTGCAAACCTTCCTTGCGTCGGGCAGAACTAACCCGCCATCCAATAGCAGATATTTTTGCTGCCAAAGGGTCCCGATCATAAAAAGACAATAAAAACAGATTTTTGGTAGCTTTTTGATCATAAAAAGATGAGATTTTCTGAGTGATCTAATATACCCCTGTTACTATACCCCTATTACCAATATTATTGTTTCACCCAACAATAGTCCGGCCTCCCCTACGCTTTTTCATAGCATGTAAATCTTTATAGGCCGTTGCTTGCCTCCAAACAAAACGTTACGATTCACTTCAACTTTTGAACGGAATGAAATCATGTTTGATGGATTCGGTCGCAAAATTGACTATCTACGTATCTCGGTCACCGATCGATGCAATTTTCGTTGCCAGTATTGCATGGCCGAAAACATGGTCTTCATGCCTAGGACAGAGCTACTATCTCTCGAGGAAATTACTCTGATCGCGGAACGTTTTATCGGTCATGGCATAAAAAAAATTCGCCTGACAGGTGGCGAACCCCTTGTTCGGCGAGACATGCGGGATGTAATTCAACGGCTTGGACGAAAGGTCAAAACCGGTGAGCTAGCGGAATTGACGCTAACCACCAATGGTTCTTTGCTAACGGAATATGCTGAGCATCTCGCCTACCACAATGTGCGGCGGATCAACGTCAGCATGGATACATTACATCCAGAAAAATTTGCAGAAATATCCCGTGGTGCAAAAGTAGATCAAGTATTGGCAGGCATCGCTGCCGCCCGGCAAGCAAACATAAAAGTAAAAATTAATATGGTTGCTTTGCGAGACTTCAATCAAGATGACTTGATACCCATGGTGGAGTATTGTGCGGAACACGGTCACGATCTGACAGTTATCGAAACTATGCCGATGGGCGATGTTGGCGCAGATAGAAAACTGGAACATATCAAAGCTGAAGAATTTATTTCTCCATTGCTCGAACGCTATTCCATAAATCCGATAGAGTATAAAAGCGCAGGACCAGCGCGATATATGGGCGTGGAACCACTAGGGCTACGGCTAGGGCTCATTACCCCTTTGAGTAATAATTTCTGTGACAGTTGCAACCGTTTGCGTCTGACGACCGATGGCAAAATATATATGTGTCTCGGACACGACGCGCATGTTGATTTACGCGCCGCAGTACGCAATGAAGGAATTGAAGCGGTTGACCAAATGCTACAAAAGGCATTGAAGCTCAAACCATTACGACATGATTTTAATGACCAGTTAGAAGGGTCCGCAAAGATATTGGAGCGTCATATGAACGTCACGGGCGGATGAATGGAATACGGTGGGCGCTAATTGTCTCCCCCACTGCCCCGGCACAAGAGGCTGGTAAGAAACTAGAGTCGCTAATAGACTGGGTGCCCGTTGAGGAGGCGAACCAAGCCGTTGTCTTAGGCGGTGACGGCTTTATGCTGCAAACCTTACATCAAATGCTTAACCGACGAAAAATAATGCCGGTTTATGGAATGAATTTGGGCACAGTCGGTTTTTTGATGAACAACTGGCACGAAGACGATTTGATCAAAAGGATCGAATCCGCACGTTCTTTTAAAGTTAAGCCATTGAAAATGGAGGTCGAGACAATTTCCGGGGCTAGCTTTGTTCTACCCGCAATTAACGAAGTGTCATTGCTAAGAGAGACACGCCAGACAGCAAAGTTGGAAATTGAAGTTAATAACCGAATCATGCTTGAAGAACTTGTCTGTGACGGTGTGCTAGTCGCGACACCTGCAGGTTCAACAGCCTATAATCTGTCCGCAAATGGTCCGATATTACCTTTAGGATCAAATTTGTTAGCTCTCACCCCGATCAGTCCGTTCCGCCCAAGACGCTGGAAAGGTGCCATATTACCAGATAAAATGCCGATCAGAATCACCGTCTTAAACCCTGAAAAACGGCCTGTAAGTGCGGTTGGCGACCAACAAGAAGTACGTGATATTGCACAGGTTACAATCTCCGTTGACCGTAATCAGACACTAACCATGCTGTTTGATCCGGAGCATGCTCTGGATGATCGGATTGCGATGGAACAATTTGTTGTTTGATGGCTTGCCGGACACGAATGACGTTGCTATAGCCCCGCTCGTTACGATGCAAATCGTAGCTATTCCCCGGTAGCTCAGTGGTAGAGCAATCGACTGTTAATCGATTGGCCGATGGTTCGAATCCGTCCCGGGGAGCCACTTTTCTTACTACGGAATGTTTCAGCTTTTGCTTGAATCGGTAGTTTTGAAATAAGCACTGAAGCTTGTTGGAATTTTAAATAAACTGCTGCCAGATAATACGTGCTGCAACATATAGTATAAGCATTGCGGTTAAGCGCTTTATCCATATCTCAGGAAGCGTCTTGCTAGCCATGAAACTCCCGATCTGACCACCAAGTAATACTGCTATAAACAATGGCCAGGAGCCTATCAATATATCAGCAGCCGTCTCCCAGTCTACTTTCATTGATTGCCCGGCTAGTCCGCTAATCGAATTAACCAGTATAAATACACTCGCCGTTGCTGCAATTTTTCGGCTATCTGCCCAATTGGTGAGCAGTAATATTGGGGCTAGAAATATACCGCCTCCTATTCCCACTACTCCAGATAAAAACCCGATACCAGCGCCTAAAACAGGTGCAAACCAGCTACCCTGAGTCCAGTGGGCTTTACTAGCTAGGACTTCCCGGCGAAAGGTGGGCTCGGCCAACAATAACAATCCTGCAATTGCGAGCGATAAACTCAGCAAAATTAGAAAACTTTCTTTATCAATTAACAAACGCCCGCCCACCCAAGCAGCGGGAACGGATAGCAAGAATATTGGTGCTATCCGGCGCCAATCTATCAACTTACGTTTCTGAAACCGCCAAGTGCCGCCTATCACTACAATGATATTGCAGAGCAAGGCTATGATTGGCAGTACGCGATAATTAAAATCAGCCAGAGACAATAAAGCAATATAAGTAGAACCGCCGCCAAAGCCGACAGAAGCATAAAGTGCAGCTGTCAGCGCAAAAAGCAATGCAATACCGACTAGGCCTATGCCCATGTCAGCGGGTACCGGTCATAGCGTCAATATTTACCGTGGCAGTGTTTATATTTCCGGCCAGATCCGCATGGACAAGGAGCATTGCGGCTAACGTTTTCAAATGCCTCCGACGGAACATTAAGAGTTCCCGCCTGCCTAGGCGGTAAAGCTGTAGAGACTGTTCCCAGCGAACCACCATCTATATCGTTACTATCATCCTCACCAGTTAAGGGATCAATATGTGTCGTCAAGAAATCGGGCAGCTCTGGCAACTCCGGAATCTCAATGTCTTCCTGACGGTGGAACTGACTTACCGCAATCGTCTTGGTCACACTCTCACGGATCACCTCCAGCATGCGTTCAAATAGGCCAAAAGATTCCTGTTTATACTCATCCAAAGGCTTTTTCTGGGCGTAAGCACGAAGGAAGACTACCTGACGCAATGCATCAAGTGTAGCAAGATGCTCTTTCCAATGGTGGTCGAGCGATTCTAGCAAGATTGATTTTTCAATCTGAACCCAGATTTCAGGATCAATCTGTTCAATCTTCGCATTGAAATCTGCATCGGCCAATTCGGCAATACGTGTTTCTAGTATTTCCGGCTCGACAGCATCTTCTGTTAACCAAGCGTCAATGTCTGGAGTAAGGCCAAAAACCTCTTCAACACGGGTTTTGAGTAATTCTATATCCCATTGCTCCGGATAACTGCCCGGAGGACAACTGTCCGCTACTATAGCATTGACCGTTTCATGACGCATATCTTCTACAACATCACCAACGGTCTCAGCGTCCATAATTTCAGACCGCTGCTCGTAAATTACCTTGCGCTGGTCATTCATAACATCGTCATATTCAACGACCTGCTTACGGGCCTCATAATTGCGCGCTTCAACTTTTTTCTGTGCAGTTTCAATCGCTTTTGATAGCCACTTTCCACCGATTGCCTCACCATCTTCCAGATTTTTATTCATCATTTTGGCGAACATTGTTTCTGTCCCGAAGATTCGCAGTAAGTCGTCTTCTAGACAGAGGTAGAAACGGCTGAGACCGGGGTCACCTTGACGACCGGAACGGCCGCGTAATTGGTTATCAATACGGCGACTTTCATGTCGCTCCGTTCCCAATACGAACAATCCGCCCGCCGCGCGTACTTCCTCACGCAGCGCCCGAACCTCCTCTTCGATCTTGGCAATGGCCTTATCTCGCTCTGGCCCCTCCTCCATTCCATCCAGTTCTTGCTCAATACGAAAATCAATATTACCGCCAAGCTGAATATCCGTCCCGCGACCAGCCATGTTAGTCGCGATTGTAACTGCACCCGGGCTACCAGCCTGAGCAACGATATGTGCTTCCTGTTCATGAAAACGAGCATTGAGAACATTGTGTGCGACATTCTCTTTTTTAAGAAAGTCAGACAAAAGCTCTGACTTTTCTATGGAAACAGTGCCGACTAGAACAGGTTGCCCTCTATCACTATGTTCTTTGATTTTCTTTGCAATTGCCGCGAATTTATCATGGGTATTCTTATAAAACTCGTCATTCTCATCAATTCGTTGAATCGGTTTATTCGTAGGAATGGTTACAACGTTCATCTTATAGATTTCAAAGAATTCAGCAGCTTCTGTCGCAGCTGTACCGGTCATCCCTGATAATTTGGGATACATGCGGAAGTAATTCTGGAAAGTAATTGATGCCATTGTCTGGTTTTCAGGCTCGATTTGAACACCTTCTTTCGCTTCAACAGCCTGATGCAAGCCATTCGACCAACGGCGTCCTTCCATCATACGACCAGTAAATTCATCAATGATTATAACCTTACCATCCTTGACGATATAATCAGTGTCACGCTTACGCATAACATTTGCCATCAAGGCCTGGTTTAGGTGATGGACAACCTGAGTGTTTTCATAATCATAGAGGTTGTCACCTTCGAGCAACCCTGCAGCCTCAAGCAAACGCTCAGCTTTTTCTGTGCCTTCTTCTGTCAAGGAAATAGTGCGACTTTTTTCGTCCTTTTCATAATCCTCTTCGGTGATATCCTGAACAACTGCATTCACCGATATATATAACTCTGACTTGTCGTCGGTTGGTCCTGATATGATGAGCGGTGTCCGTGCTTCATCAATCAAAATTGAATCCACTTCATCGACTATCGCAAAGTTGAATGGCCGCTGCACCATCTGATCGCGGTCATGCTTCATATTATCGCGGAGATAATCGAACCCAAACTCATTATTCGTGCCATAGGTGATATCCGCAGCGTAAGCTTCTCGTCGCTGATCTTCACCGATATTTGGTACAATGATGCCAACACTCATTCCGAGGAAATTATAAACCTGGCTCATCCACTCACCATCGCGGCGTGCTAGATAATCATTCACTGTAACAACATGAACACCCTTGCCTTCAATGGCATTAAGGTAGCAGGCTAATGTTGCAACCAGCGTTTTACCTTCACCTGTGCGCATTTCAGAAATTTCACCGCGATGCAATACGATACCACCGACCATCTGCACGTCATAATGACGCTGCCCTAAGGTTCGTTTCGCGGCCTCACGGACGACCGCGAATGCTTCCGGCAATATATCGTCCAGCGTTTCACCCTTAGCGATCCGCTCTCGAAAATAAGGTGTCTTTGCCGCTAACTCACTATCAGTCAGTGGCTCAACTTCCGGTTCGAAAGCATTGATTTGATCAACCACTTTCATAATTGATTTCACGTAACGGTCGTTAGATGACCCGAATAAAGATTTGGCAAGACTGCCGAGCATAATGATTTCCGATGTTCAAATAGGTGATGGGCGTATTAAAAGCCCAATTCTCGTTCGTATTTAAGGATGATCAGGGACAGATCAATATTATGATAGTCCAATACAAAAACTAAGGTGCGCCCTCTTCATGCTCAAGCTTATCGCCGGATGTCATGTTAACTGGCGTAACAGGCCAAATTGGTTTTGCACTATATGCACTAGCAACCCATGCAGGAGTGATAGTACTGCTAATGGTCAAAACACGCTCAGCATCATCCAGAACCGTTGATTGTGCCATTTCTGTAAGAGAAGCATCCTGACCCTCTGCTGTCTCAGTAGCTACATTAGCAGTCGGCATATAAACACCAACTGCATTGAAGAGCAGCAACATAAAACTTGCAATGTAGACGTTCATCAATAAGGCCTTGTCAGATTGCGAGCTTTTTAGCAAACCAATAGATAAAGGCAAGTTAAGTGTCAGAAACCATATCTCCTCTTGCGCCAACTCATAGAGCGATACTTCCAGTAATTTCCGGGGTGATATGCCGCGTAGCTCGTGCACAGTACAAGCAGTGGGATCGCTGCGATCTAACTTATATCGAGCTACCAAAGGATAGTTCTGTTGCGGGAGTTCTGACAAAGAGCAAATGCCCTTCGCCCGAAGTAGAGTGGTGTCGTAACGCTCTAACCAAAGGGAAGGCACGTGGCCTTGTTGTTAATGCCGGCAATGCCAATGCATTCACAGGGGACCGTGGCAAAGAGGCAGTTGAGCTTATTCTATCATTGGTAAGTGAACATTTGAACTGTACGAAGGAAGAGATTTTCGTATCGTCAACCGGTGTCATCGGTGAGCCGTTACCAAAACACAAAGCTGAAAAGGGTTTGAACTCTGCGTTCAGTGCAGAGCCATGCACTTGGGAACAAGCCGCTGCCACTATAATGACTACCGATACGTTCCCCAAAATGGCGACTAGCAGTGCGGTTGTGGATGGTAAAACCGTGCAGCTGAACGGCATTGTCAAAGGGTCTGGTATGATTGCGCCTGATATGGCGACAATGCTCGGCTATATCTTTACAGATGCGGCTGTGGATGCTGGTTTTCTGCAGGAGATGTTGAGCGCTGCGACCGAAAAGAGCTTTAACTGCATTACTGTAGATAGTGATACATCTACCAGCGATACTGTCTTGGCGTTTGCGACAGGTCAGAATGGTGCCCTTGCCCTTAGTTCATTTGATGACCCGGGTGCAGATGCTTTTCAGGCTGCTTTAAGTGACATCTGCCTTCAAATGGCTCAGCTTGTGGTTCGCGATGGTGAGGGAGCGAGCAAGTTCATAGAGATCGCTGTAACCGGGGCGGAAACCGATGACAGTGCCAAACGGATTGCGTTGTCGATTGCGAATTCCCCATTGGTAAAGACCGCCATTGCCGGTGAAGATGCCAATTGGGGCCGGATTGTCATGGCGGTTGGCAAAGCAGGAGAACCAGCGGACCGTGACAAGCTATCAATAGGGTTTGGCGGCGTTACAGTAGCACGTGATGGACTGGTGGTTCCGGACTATGATGAAGCACCGGTTGCGGCGCATTTGAAGGGAACCGAGATTGATGTCAGCGTTGATATTGGCATCGGTAGAGGGAAAGCCACTGTCTGGACTTGTGATTTGACCCATGGCTATATCGCGATCAATGCCGACTACCGAAGCTAGAGCTTAGTGGAACGAATGGAGTCACTATCGCATGATTGGGAAATCGGTTCAAGCCATCATCCGGCGTGTTGCCCATGAGGTTGTCCTGCCGCATTATCAGAACCTGCAAATCACTGATATTAAAGAGAAATCTCCCGGCGATTTGGTCACAGTAGCCGACAAGCTGAGCGAGGAAATGCTTGGCAGAGAACTCTCCGCCTTGCTCCCCGGCGCTGCCATTGTTGGTGAGGAAGCTAGCGCGCTTGATCCGACTGTCATGGACCATCTGACGGATGATCAGGCGTGGATAATTGACCCCATTGACGGCACAGGAAATTTTGCCGCCGGAAAACCGCCATTCGGAATCATCGTTGCCTTGTCGGAGGCGAATGAGACTGTCGCAGGCTGGCTCTATGATCCGCTAAACGACCGCATGTGTTATGCAGCCAAAGGACAAGGCGCCTTCATTAACGGCGAGAGATGCACCGCGCCTGAAAGGCACGCTGAGAAACCGGTCGCTGCGCTCGCCACCGGCTTTATGTCACCCCCGCAACGTGACAAGCTCCTCCGCGCAGCAGAGGGCCGTTATCAGATCGTTGATATTCCGCGCTGCGCCGCCGAACAATATCCACGGCTGGCGTTAGGCACCAACCATATTTCTACGTTTGAGCGGACCTTGCCGTGGGATCATGCCGCAGGTATCTTGTTCCTGAACGAAGCTGGCGGAAAGGCCGCGCGCTGGAACGGAGATGGCTACCGGCCAGCAGATCGCAAAACCGGATTACTCGGAGCCTCATCCCCTGCACTTTGGGATGAGGCTGCCGAAAAATTAAGTCATATATTCAGCGATTAAGCCAGATTGCTTTCAAGCCATGATTTCAACTGGCTTTTCGGAGCGGCCCCGACTTTGGTTTCTACGGGTTCACCGTTTTTGAACAAGATCATCGTCGGTATTCCGCGTACACCATATTTACCGGGTGCATCGGGACTATCGTCGATATTCAGCTTGGCGATAGTCACCTTCTCGCCCAGCTCATCACTGATTTCTTCTAGCGCAGGGCCGATCATCTTACACGGACCGCACCATTCTGCCCAGAAATCGACAAGCACAGGCCCGTCCGCTTTCAAAACATCTTGTTCAAAACTTTCATCGGTAATTGCTTTTGTAGCCATAGGTGGCCTCCTTTGCTGGTTTAACCCCTATTTAGGGCCGAGGACTTCATTGCTCAAGCATTAGCCTCAAAAGCTTTTGCATGGGCATTCATAGTTTGGATTGTCGGGCAGGTTTATTGGCCCGGTTTATGGGTGTCGACAAGGTCGGCTGAAAGCTCCAATAAACTTGGCCCGTGGGTATAGAGCAAAGCCGCCTTTATCTCGCGCCCGGGAAATATTTTCTCCAGCGCAGCAACATAAGCAGCCATCTGGCGCAGATAGGACACCGGTGCCGCGGCTGCGTTCTGCGGCACCGAACGGCCGGTTTTGAAATCAACAACCGTTATCAAATCATCGGTGATTAACAATCGGTCCACCGTTCCTGAAATAACATGTTGATCGACAACCGCTGCAACTGGCGCTTCAGCAAAGCTCTCCGACGAAAATAAATCCAGCCAATCGGGATTGTTCAAAACCGACATTACCGTATCGATCAACGACTTACGTTGCGAAACATCTTTTACGCGCTTTTGTTTCTCTAACCAGCGGTCTGCTATATGCTCACGCTTTTCAGGCGCAATGTCTGGCAAACGCTCAAACAGGCTATGGAGCAGCTTGCCCCGCTCCGCTGCATCGCGCATTGCCTGGGCGGGCGGCGGATTACTTGCATCATCGGGGCCAAGGTCGGACGGCGTCAACGGGCGTGGAGGCCGTGCTTCCTCTGGCGCTGGAGCAAACATCCATTCAGGGAGAACCATCGGTTTATCAGTCGCTTTAATGGCTTTTGATTGCCCCTTGGGCTTGCCTACTGCTTGCGGGCCAGCATAAATGCGTTCGGAAATCCAGCGGGTCGAATCCGTCTGCTCTGCTCCCAGCGCGATCAAACTCTGCTCAACGGCATGATGCCAGCTACCTTCCGGCACAACGCCTTTGGCCTTTGGTCCCAAGGTTCCGGCAATGACCAGATGTTCTTCTGCCCGTGTCATCGCCACATATAACAGCCGCCAATGCTCTTCACGTTCGCGTGAGTCCGCCACTGTCGCATAGGCATCGAGCAATCCGATACGCTCTGCTTTGCGGATCGGCACAACGGGATATTCGTATTCAGCCTCTTTTTCTCTGGGATCGGAAATATCAAACCCGCCACTTTTCTTGTTTGCCGGATCAAAAGTCGCATTGGCAAGGATAACCAGTGGAGCCTCCAGCCCTTTGGCACCATGAACCGTCATTAATCGAACTTCATTACCCCCTTCCATCTGGTCGCGTTTAATTTCCACATCTCCGCGATCAAACCAGTCGAGAAATCCCTGCAAGGTCGGAATATGGTCCTGCTCAAAAGCCAGTGCAGTGTTCAGCAGCTCTTCCATCGGATCAAGCGCCGCATGACCAAGCCGCGCCGTCAGTTTTTTGCGCCCTTCAATCGGGCCGGACATAATATTTTCCAAAAACTGATAAGGCGTGTTAAAATCCGCCATATTTAAAAGTTCACGCAGCGGTTCTATAAATTCCGCAAGCTCTTTTTGGCTACGCAAAAACTCCCACAGGCTCTGGTCCTTGTGATCATTCCCGCGATATCCGCGCGCAAGCAAATCCTCTTGTGACCAGCCCAAAAGCGGTGACACCAATATAGAAGCAAGGTTCAGATCATCATTCGGTTGTAAAACAAATCGAATGGTGGCCAACATATCCTGTACCACCAATGGCTGGTTCAGCCTTATGCGGTCAATACCTGCAACCGGAACATTTTCGGCAAACAGACGGGCCACAATCAGATTGCTTAACTCGTCCCGCTTGCTGACAAGGATCATGATGTCTTTAGGTTCCAGCGGACGGTTTTGATGATTGAGCCACAAAGGTGCTTCCGGAGAAAGCCATTCCTTGATTTGCAGCGCAAGCCTTTGTGCAAAAATAAGCTTTTCTTCGCTTAGCCAGTTTTCTTCATCGTCGGGATCACCAGACATATTATGGGCAACCGGCTGTAACAGCCTTACGCTTCCGGTGCCTTCCGCATGATGGCTTTTATGGGGTGGGATAGGTTTGTCGAGGCCCAGTTCTTTTTCGCCTATATAGCTCAGCACCTTATCAACTACTGCCAATATCGGAGGCATGGAACGGAAGCTGCGGTCAAGGGACAGGTCGCTAAAATCACGCTCCGATGCTTTTGCTCTATCAAAAAACTCCTCCCTCGCTTTGACATAATTATGCGGACTGGTTCCCTGAAAACCAAAAATAGCCTGTTTGAAATCCCCGACGGTGAATAACGTCCGAACCTTGTCAGCATTGGCTCCCAAGCCAGCGAAAAACTCCCCGGCCAGTGCCCGGACAATATCCCATTGCGCCAGATTGGTATCTTGCGCTTCATCGACCAGAATATGGTCTGTGCGCTGGTCCAGTTTATATCGGATCCATTCCGACATATTCCCCTGATTTAACAGCTTTGCCGTCATCCGGATCATATCATCGAAATCAACCACGCCTTGCAGTTTTTTGGCCTCTGCATAGCGATGGGAAAAAGCACGGCCTGCATTCAAAGCGCCGGCAAAAAGGTCGGCATAATCAAACAGCGTTCTGGTTTCGATAAGCTGACGGCAATGGTCATACATTGCGGTGCATAGATCGGCATAATGGGGAGCGATTTTATCCAGCCCCTTTGCAACAACGCGCATGTCGCCATCGGTCTTAGCCCAAATTTTATGAAGGTCAGACAGGCTTGCTGCGCGAGCGGGTATATCGGCGGCGAGCCAATCTTGTATCTGCTCGATATATCCTTTGGCTGTTTTTGTATTCCAATCGGCCAGCGCTCCAGACATTTCCTCCAAAGAGGCAATATCAAACATATCGTCACTGCAATTTTGCTCTAACCAGTTTTGTGCATCGCCATCTATGGGCAAATCCAGCAATCCCCGAACAAAGGGCAGAACGCCGCTAGGCAGCTTTTCCATCGCATCCGGCTTGGACGCGCATTTCATAAGATATTGTTCGGCTGCTTCTTCACCCATACGGATGCTCAGCGCCTGAATAGACTGAATAATATCGGTGCTGCCTGCCGCCTCTTCGTCAAGCAGCAGGTCGCTTAATGCCTGACGCGCCAGAATTTTCTGGTCACGTTCTTCAATCGGCTTGAACAGCGCCGGAATATCCGCCTCTGCGGGAAAGCTGGCCAGCAAAGCCTGACAAAAGCTGTGGATCGTCATAATCCGCAAGCCGCCACCGCGTGCATCGAGAACGCGGGCAAATAATGTCCGCGCATATTCCCGGGTATCCGGATCAACCGGAGCGCCGATAGCCGACAAATCCTCTGCCAGTTTCGCATTATCAAGCCGTACCCAGCTTGCCAGTTGCTTGTGAATCCGGTCCGCCATTTCCGCGGCTCCTGCCTTGGTAAAGGTCAGGCATAAAATATGTTCCGGGCTTACATTCTCGCGCAGTAATAGGCGAAAAACGCGCGCTGCAAGAACATGCGTTTTTCCGGTTCCGGCAGAGGCGCTGAGCCAGATATTATTGTCCGGCTGCACCGCTTCACTTTGCTTATCAGCCAGAGGGTGCAGGGTTTTTGCGTTACTCATGATCGCCCTCCGCTGGTTCTGGAGCGCGGCCATACCATTCTTCACGCCGCATCAATTGATCATAATCGGCATAAGGCGCATATTCCGGATGGAGCTTGGCAATCATAGGTTTTTTGCCCAGAATATAGCTATCCACGGCTTTGGCCAGTTCTTCCACAGCATGATCGACCATCCGGTCTGTTTCAATCCTGTCGCGGCTACGGGAGTTGGTAGGGGAAGCAATATAGCCAAAATTATCCTTGCCGCCTTGCTTTGCCAGCGACCAATATTCAAAACCACTCGCTTTGCCTGATAGCCCCCCGAAATCGCCCTTCTCCGCAATAGCGCCCAATAAACCCAGTTGCAGGGCAAAGCCTTCGCTCACTTGCTTGTTTGATGGTGGTTTGCCCGTTTTATAATCGACAATGCCCAGTCCGCCATCCGGCATACGGTCGATCCGGTCCGCTATGCCGAACAGATCGACACCGGCTATGTTCGCGTTGCCGCTTTGCTCGGATTTAATCGGTATGCGCCCCTCTTCCCGTTGCTGGGCCACGGTTTGCGCTATCCATAAAAGCCCTTCAATCAACCGGGGAGTCCACAGCGTCCGCATCAAGGGATGAGATGACCGTTCGTTGAGGAAATCATGGGCGCGTTTTTTCAGCGCATCAGGCTCATAGTCATCCTCTTTCGCCCATTTATCCAATATATCGTGGATGATCGAACCACGCCACGCCGGACTTGGCTCCGCATCAATCATGTCCAGTGTGCCAAGCCCCATGATCTTTGCAGCATAAAAGGCGAAAGGATCAGCAATCAGGCGATCGACATTGGTGACGGACAGTTTCACCAGACGCTGCTCCGCGCTCGGCATTGGCGCGGGCTGCTCGATCCTGATCAGTTTTTCCGGCTGGTCAATGCGCTGTGCCCAGTTTTGGGCGGCAGGATGCTCTTTCAAACTATCGCCGCACATGGCTTTCAAACGAAGCAGAAACCGTGATGCGATAGCAGGACCTGAGCCGTCACGCTCTGCGCGGGTCAGCACAACATTTTGCGCGCCCATTGCGCCAACCAGATCATGCGCTGACAGACCGATTTGCCGTTCCTGCGCCGGTAGGCCCAGCGATTTTCGCACCATCGGGGCCAGCCACGGGTCCGGCGTTATGGCTTGCGGCCAACTGCCCTCGTTGAGGCCACAACAAATGACCAGATCAGCTTGTTGAAGCCGCGCTTCCAACAGGCCATAAAGAGCAATACGCGGATGCCCGCTATAAGGAGGACGGACCGGAATATCAGCCAAAAATGTCTCAAAATAGCTGGCGATCTCCCGCGACTGGATATTCATCGGCCCCAATGCTGCGCGTTCTTCCATTTCGGCCAGAAAGTCAGCCAATTGCCGCCCCGCAGGCCCCGTCCAGACCTGACCACCCGTCAACAATTCTGCCAGTTTGCGAATTTCTGCAAGCATTTCGGCCCAACCAATCGCACCGCTTAACGCCTTTTCCGCTGGCGCGAATATCGCGCGTACTTCCTTCCACCAGGGCAACAAATCCTTACGCAACGCTATGGTTCTACCGTTCTCGCTGTGGAACAAATTATCAATGCCCGAGAGTCCCGGCGCAGATCGGGGACCACGCATCAACAGATCAAGTTTGCGAACCTGTCTCAGCCAGTCAAGCCGCTCATCCCCCGCCTTAACCAATGGGTGCTTTAGCAAGGCCAAAAATTCTGCTGGAGGGAAGCCGTCTGTAGTAGCCGACAATAATGCCAGAAAAAATATGCCTTGCGGTTTTTTCGACAAAGGCTGCCCGGCCGTATCATCTGCTGTAATTTTCCAGCGTTCCAGATGCGCTGATATCCGTCCTGCCAATGCCCTGTCCGGCGTAATAATCGCAACACGGCGCTCCGGCGTTTCCAGAGCTTCCCGCGCCAATAGTGCAATCATCTGGGCTTCCGCGGCACTATTGCGTGCCTCGATAACCTGCACACCGGCCAAGCTGCGGTCATTGGTCTCAAGAAGCTGCCACCGATCCGTTAGCTGGGGATTAGCAAAGGCATTGCTGAGCGCCCGGCTACGCTTTGCTGCAGCACCGCTGGTTCCGATTCTGGGCCAACGCATGATTTCTGCGCGCGCAATCGACATACGCTCAAGCAGCAGCTTCATATGATATTGCGGATGGGTTTCCTGTGCGCGCTTAATTTTTCCGCTTTCGGGATCAGGCACGAACGGGCCAAGCAAACCCCATTCTTCATCGTCCATGACCATATCAAGATCAGGCAGCACTACCATACCGTCTGGCAAAAACGCGATAGCCCGTAAAAAGCGCGCAATGGCCGGTGCAGAGGTTGTGATACCCGCCGCCACGAGAAAATTGTCAGGCGGTCTGCTTTTCCAGGTCTTTACACTTTGATCGAAAATCGCATTGCGGCGCGCCGCTTCATCAACGACGCTCATTTCCTGCAATTTTTCTTGCCATTGCTCGGCAACAACACGAAAGAAAGCGAGTGAATCCTGCCAATGGCTGGATAATTCAGGCTCTACATCAATGTCAAAAAGCTCTTTGAGCGCGATTTCTTCAACCGTAAGCTGGTCCATAGTCCGCGCGAATTCACGCGCCAGCCGCAGAGCGTCTTTAGACAATAGAGCATTGCCCCTAGCCGCGCTCTCAGTTTCTATCAGACGCGCCAGCATCAGCAATCTGTCAAGCGGGTCAATCGCGGGCGGAATGTCCAGTGCCAGTTCCCCACGGTCCAGCGCTACGCCGATTGATTCGTCCAGTTCCAAATCACCGATCACCGCCATTTGCGGCAAGAGCAAACCATCCTCACTCAGCCTGACAAAAGCGTCATGAACTGCGCGCCGCGCCCGGTTATTGGGCAATATAACCAGTCCCCTCGCCAACCCCAAAGGATCTTTAGCAAATCGATCAATCAGACCTTGTGCCAGCGCGTCGGCAAAACCGCCATGCGCAGCGATATTGTAAATAGCAGGCTGTCGCCTCGCGCTCATAGGGAATTAATCATTGGTAAGAGCTCTCTCAGTAGGCGCAATCGCTTCGGGTGATCCGACTTCAAACCAATTGCCTTCATGCACCAGACCAAATAAACGACCTTCCTCGATAGCCCGGTCCCATAAAATATTAGTCGAAAAAGGGCCATCAGGCGCATCGCGTAGCAAGCGTTTGGAAACAAGCTGAATACCCGTGTAAATAAATGGAGCCTGACGCCCCGGTTCACGGCGTGATATGCGGCCCAGATCATCCATGGTAAAATCACCGGCACCCCGGTGGTTAAAGGCTTTGGTTTGCGGCACCAGTAGCAACAACGCATCCATTTGAGTATCATCCCACCGGTCTTCCAGCCGTTGCAGGCTGTTGGTCGGACCATCCGTCCACAGGTTGTCACTATTAACCGCGAAAAAGCGATCTTCGTCTATTAACGGCGCAGCCTTTACCATGCCGCCACCGGTTTCCATTAATTGTGCCCGTTCATCCGATATACGAATATCGAAAGGGTAATTGACTGATTTGAGATGCGCCTCAAGTGCATCGGGCAGATAATGGGCGTTGACGACAACCTTCATCACCCCTGCTTCCCATAATTTATCAAGGCAATGATCAATCATTGCCTTCCCGGCCACTTTCACCAGCGGTTTTGGCCGGGTCGCAGTCAGCGGGCGCATCCGTTTGCCTAGCCCCGCCGCCATAACCATCGCTGTTTCAACTTTACTCATGCGGGCGCTCCGACAATTGGCTTGCTGCGGATATTATCCGGAATATTTCGATCGAACCATTCGGCTAGCGGCGCAAGATCGGGATGGGCCAGATCTTTTTCCAGCAGGCGCCACATACGCGGCAGATAATCCAGATAACGGTTTTTGCCGTCACGAATATAAAGCCGCGTGAATATTCCGATTATCTTGGTGTTACGCTGCGCTCCCAATATCGCATAATGCTTACGAAATTCAGCAGTTTCTGCGTCAGATCGGTCATCCAGATAATATCGCAGCATCTCCTCTTCCAATTCATCCGAAACGTCCCGGCGGGCATCCTGCAACATCGACACAAGATCATAAGCGGCATGTCCTGTTAAGGCGTCCTGAAAATCAAGCAGACCCAAACGGTTATCGTCGAGCAACATGATATTTTCGGCATGATAATCCCGAAGAACCGTTACCGGAGTTGATTGCGCGGCAATGACGGGCTGTAGAACTGTCTGCCAAATATCCACAAAACCGGGTTTATCAACGTCCAGAGACTGCGCCGGGCTATACCACTCGGTAAACAGGTTCACTTCCCTTTGATATTGCACCAGATCATATTCGGGAACATCCGCCGCCGGTTTTTGATGTAGCGCTTTTATAAGGTCAATCGTCTGCCGATATATGGTTGTTTCATCTTCGGGATGATCGTCAAGATGCTCGCGCATCCGGTGATCCCCGAAATCTTCAAGCAGGACCAGACCATGATCCAGATCCTCTCCAAAAATTTCCGGTGCGGCGAATCCCTGCGCCTTTAAGTGACGAGCGATGTTAATGAACGGCCGAGGGTCTTCATGCGGTGGCGGGGCGTCCATTAATATCGCCTTGCGATTTCCTGAAACGACGCGAAAATAGCGCCGGAAAGATGCATCTCCGGCAACGGGCAGAATATCGACATCCGTCCAGCCTAGTGCGTTCAAAAAAACCTGCGCTGACGCAGGCGGTATCATATTATTGGCCATCTATCTTCCCAAGCGGGGCCAGCATCCCAAGTCAACTGGCGAGTATCATCATTTTGTATTTCAAGTGTAATCTGCAAGGCATCACGCCAGAAACTGTCAGGCATACGGTCCGGCCATTCCGCAACGATCACCCCGTCGATCAATATATCATCAAGCCCCAGTTCCTGAATTTCCTCTGTATCCTCGATACGATAGAAATCAACATGGGCTATTGGAAGTCGTACCTCCGGTGGCTCATATTGCTGGACAATTGCAAATGTCGGGCTTGGCACGTCCTCTTCAAAGCCTAATCCACGTAATATACCGCGAGTCAACGTCGTCTTTCCGGCTCCCAGCGTCCCGGTCAATGCAATCTTGTCTCCCGGCCGCAGAATATGGGAAATCTGTTTTCCCAATGCCATGGCGGCAGCCTCATCATCCAGTTTCATCGGCAATATCCTGCGTCCTAAATTATTAGCCATTTATTGACGAGGCAGATGAATAGTGACCAGCGTCCCCTGTCCGGGTTCAGAGGTCAAACTAAGCTCACCGCCGTGAGCCAGCAATAATTGCCGCGCGAGCGGCAGGCCCAATCCGCCGGTGTTTTCTCCGGCTTTATTGTTGCTCCTGTCGCGGGATCGCGCGAAGCTGTCAAATGCCTTGGATTGCTGTCCGGCGCTCATGCCCGGTCCGTTATCGGAAATATGGATGACAGCCTGTCGTACATTCCCGCTACCATGTATCAATAGACGCCCCCCCTTGCCGGTATATCTGACGCTATTGTCAATGATTTGCGCGATGGCCTGTGCCAGACGCTTTTTATCCGCCAATGCTGAACCCAGCGTGCCATCAAGCTGTAACTCCATTTCCATATCCTGTGCCTGAACTTCATCGGCAAATTGCGCTGCAACCTCTTCAACCAATTTGTTCAGATTCACTTTTTCCTTGGCAATCGGCAAGGCGCCGGCCTCGCTTTGACTAAGGTCAAGCACATTGTCGATCTGCATCCCCAGCCGTTTAACCGATTGCAAAATGGCACGCACATATTCATGCCCCTGCTCCGTTAGCGGCCCTGCTACTTCATTATCCAGTAATTCGGCAAATCCGCCTATCGACGTCAGCGGTGTGCGGAACTCGTAACTCATATTTGACAGGAAAGACGCCTTGATCGAATCGGCCTCGACCAATGCTTCATTGCGCTCACGAAGCGCCAGCTCGATCCGGCTGCTGTCGGAAATATCAAGCATGGTGAATAGCGCATTGCCATCGGGCAACGGAATAGCGGCAAACGCAAAGCGGCGACCGTCCTGAAACGCGATTTGTCCGCTTTGCTGCACCCGATCGGATGTAGCCGTTCTTACCATGGCACGAACTGCTGATATCCGCTCAGGCTGTTTTAGCTGAACGGCCATTTTCTGCATCAGGGAATCAACGCGTGGATGCTGGTTCAATTCCTCTTCATCAAGATCCCAGTTTTTAACGAATTGATGGTTCCAGATATTCAATTTACCGTCAGCGGAGAATACGGCCACTGATTCAAACAAATTGTCAAAAGTCGCTGTGCGGACACGCAGCAAAGTGTCACGGGCACTGGCTAGCTGTACCTGCTCGGTGCGGTCCTCGATAATCATCAGCAACCCGCCATCGGGCGTTGGATTGGCGAGGACCCGTAAATGGGTTCCGTCCGCCAGCAACCAGTTTTCTTCCATGGAATCGGTCGACTTAAACCATTGTGTGCGCTCTTCCCGCCATTCAGGGAAATCACGCATCTCGGGTATCCGGTTCATCTCCCGCATGCGATCCAACACCCTTGGAAATTCGGGACGTTCTGCGATCCATTGCTGCCGCATGGAAAAGATGCGCTGAAACGGTAAATTGCAAAATTGCAAGGATTTATCGGCATCAAACTGCACCACCGCCGCCGATATTTTATCCAGCATGTCGCGCTGAGATTCATTGAACCGCCGTTGTTCTTTGCGCGAATCTATCAAATCCTGAATATCAATAGCGTAACCCGCAATGCCCGACTTGCCGAGAGGGACATCAACCACCTGCGTTGTCCGGCGTTGTCCGCCAATCGTCGTTGCGACAACCCGTTCATAAGGTTCGCCGTGCTTCTCCGCCTGCGCGGCGGCATCAACCGGACTGACCCCGTTGATCGTTTCGATAAGCTCAATGCCTTGCTCTACAACCTCGGCTCCATCATTGGCGTCCACCGCTTTTACATAAGCGCTGTTCACCAGTGTCAGCTTCAAATCCGGCGACCTGTGCCACATCGGAACCGGCGCCGCCTCTATCAACGCTGATAACGCATCAAAAGCCGCACGTGCCTCTTCGTTTTCCGCCTGTAGCTTTTCTATACGCATCTGGCTTTCCGTGGCGTCGAATATCCATAACAGGGCACTGCCATTGGGGGCGACCTGTTGATCGGCCAATCCTCCCTGGATGCGTAAGGATCGGTCCGATCCCGTAACCTTGATAGCGCGGGTAAAGCTGCCTCCCGATTTCTGGATGTGGTGAACATCTTGTATAAGGGATTCCAGATCCGCTTGGTTCAGTCCTGCATCACGATGGTGGAGTTCGGAAATATTGGCCGGCAAATAATCAAAACCGAACCAGTGCATCAAACGCTGTGATGCCTCTAGCTTTCCATCGGGGCGCACCAACAATGGCAATGCAGGAGATGTTTCCAATAACCGGCCCAACCGACCAGACTGGCGCAGCACCAATCGTGCACGGTTCTTCATAGCCAGACCAGTCCACACCGCCCACGCTGAAGCTCCTAGCCAAGCGGCAAGAATCAGGCCCAATATAACAGCGGTTAAATCCGGAACGTTCGACATTGCTATAAGCAATTAGACGGTTACATCGGCGGCGCAAAGCCCCTAATCATTGTGGTACAGAAAAGTCGGATGATATGAGGTATACAACAGCCGAAAAACTACCGGAGTATAGCTATGCCTATCGACGAAAGCCGAACATTCAAACCGATTAACATTGCTCTTTTGACTGTGTCTGACACCCGCTCGCTAAAAGAAGATACATCAGGGGATATCCTTGCAGAGCGTATTGAAGAAAAAGGGCATAAGCTGGTTTACCGGAACCTGATCCGCGATGATAAATCAAAAATTATCGCGCAGCTTCATCAATGGATTGATGAGGAAAGCGTCGATGCCATCATTACTACTGGCGGAACCGGGCTGACCGGGCGGGACATTACTCCCGAAGCACTGGATGCTGTAAAGGACAAGGATATTCCCGGTTTTGGCGAATTGTTCCGCTGGTTAAGCTATGACAAGATCGGGACCTCTACTGTCCAGTCCCGCGCCTGCGCCGTTGTGTCGCGTGGCACCTATATATTCGCGCTACCAGGATCAAACGGAGCGGTCAAAGATGGCTGGGACGGAATATTGGACAGCCAGTTAGACAGCCGCCATAGCCCGTGCAATTTTGTGGAGTTAATGCCACGGCTGCGGGAAAAATAGACATTTGTTCTTAGTTTGTTCTTGTGCTAGTCAAGGCTAATGGAACAAGACTCGCGACCAGGCCTCCCGCCCCGAAAGGGGCGCGGGGCAGTTACCAATAACGAAAGCAGTCGATTCAATCTATCTAGCCACGAAGCAGACGGCGACTGGTTGGACGTGCGCGAATCACTCGATGATGCTCCACCGAAATTACGCACACAGGTCACTGTCGAGGCCGCTAAATCGATATTGAATTTCAACAAATCACCGGATATTCCGTTTGATCGTTCGATAAATGCCTATCGCGGATGCGAGCATGGCTGTGTCTATTGCTTTGCCCGGCCAAGTCATGCCTATCTCGATCTGTCGCCCGGGCTGGATTTTGAAACCAAATTATTTGCAAAGCCGGATGCCGCGCGGTTGCTGCGCGAAACACTCGCAAAGCCGGGTTATCGCGCTGCGCCGATTGCTATCGGAACCAATACCGATCCGTATCAACCTATTGAAAAGCGTTTCCATATCACCCGCCAGATATTGGAAGTCATGTTGGAAACCCGACATCCCATCGGTATAACTACCAAATCGAACCGCGTTTTAGAGGACATTGAAACCCTTTCATGTTTAGCAGCGCTAGACCTTACCGCCGTCGCCATTTCCGTAACCAGTCTGAACAGTGGTGTTTCTCGCATCTTGGAGCCGCGCGCCCCCGCCCCCGCAAAGCGGCTGGACGCTGTACGCCAGTTGCGCGCGCGTGGTATTCCCGTTCATGTCAGCATTGCACCTGTCATCCCCGCCATCACCGATCATGAAATTGAGGCCATAGTTGACGCTGCGGCGAAACACGGCGCGCAAAGCGTTTCCGTCATTCCGGTGCGCCTGCCGCATGAAGTCGCACCATTATTTGAACAATGGCTTGAGGCCCATTTCCCAGACCGCAAGCAAAAGGTCATGGCCATAATCGCATCGCTTCGCGGTGGCCGGAAAAATGATCCGGATTTCTATAACCGCATGAGGGGCCAAGGCCCATGGGCAGAATTACTGCACCGACGGATTGCTATAGCAGCGCGAAAAAATGGCCTGGACAAAGCGAGATTTGCTCTCAGAACAGATTTGTTCCGTCGGCCCGTTATCAAAGGTTCCCAGTTGGAGCTGTTCTAACGCTTTCTGCGGGACCATAGCTTATCTCTTTTCATCGCCCTATAACAGGGTTACATTCCGGCATGTCAAAAAAACCAGATGTCACTTACGCAAATTATCTCGCCCTCGACACGCTTCTTTCTGCCCAGCACCCCCATTCGGATCTGGATGACGAAATGCTTTTCATCATCATTCACCAGACAAAAGAATTATGGTTGAAACAGATAATCCGTGAGATGAATCTCGCAATCTCCCAAATCGCCAGTGATGCACTGGTTCCTGCTTATAAAGCACTGGCAAGGGTTAGCCGGATACAGGCAGTTATGACATTAAGCTGGGATGTGCTCTCCACTATGACACCCAGCGACTATAGTCGCTTTCGTCATGTGCTCGGCTCCAGTTCTGGATTTCAATCCGATCAGTTCAGGACGGTCGAATATCTTCTGGGACTAAAGGACAAGACATTTCTGAAATATCAGGATGACAGGCCAGAGGCAAAGGCGGCCATGCAAGCCGCGTTAGAAGCACCAAGCATTTGGGATCATGCGATTGCCGCGCTGGCGCGTGCAGGATTTAATATATCACCGGAAATTCTAAACCGTGATTTCAGCAAAACCCATGTCCCCTCATCAGAGGTCGAAGACGCCTTTTTGTCCGTTTACCGGGAACCGGAACGCTATTGGGAGCTTTATCAACTTGGCGAAAAGCTAGTCGATCTTGATGATGCAATGGCGACATGGCGGCATAAACATGTGCTGACGGTAGAACGAATAATTGGCGGAAAAATGGGAACCGGCGGAACCGCAGGCGTTTCCTATTTGCAATCCACGGTTCCCAAACGCGCGTTCCCCGAACTTTGGTCGCTAAGAACTGCTTTATGAGCTGGAAACCGCTCTTTTCCAAAGCATTGGCTGCCAAGCCCGATCGCTTGCATTTCGCGGCCCATAGCCATCACTTGTGGCCAGACGCCGCTTGTGCGGGTCATTTGGTGGCTTGTAATGATGCTATGGAACTGGCCGATCAGAAGTGGGACAAGATAATGGGGCCAGTCTGGGCAGATGCACAGAATTATATTGCTTTGGAACTTAATTTACCGGACCGGCAAACGATAGCTTTTGCGCCCAATACCCATGACTTTCTTGTGCGTATCATGTCCGCTATTCCGACCCGCCCGGTTCGCGTTCTAACAACCGATGGCGAGTTTCACAGTTTTCGTAGGCAAATGGACCGTTGGAGCGAAGATGGTCAGGTGATCGTCGAAGCCGTGCCAGCAAACGCACTGGTTGATAAAGCAACATCCAGCAAACATGACCTTATATTTGCCAGTCAGGTGCTATTTAACTCTGGCACCGTCCTGAATGATATTGGCAAGCTGGCCGCGCTGGCACGCCCGGAGGGGCCATGGGTTGTCATAGATGGCTATCACGGTTTCATGGCGCTTGATACTGACCTTTCTACCGTCGCTGACAGGATATTCTATCTGGCTGGCGGATATAAATATGCCATGGCTGGTGAAGGCGTGTGCTTCTTGCACGCTGCGCCCGGCTATGCACCACGCCCCCCTGTCACGGGTTGGTTTGCTGCTTTTGACGACCTCTCGCTTTCGCCAGGCAGAACCGGATATGCTCCGGGCGGTCGCCGGTTTTTGGGTAGCACATTTGATCCATCGGGACTTTACCGCTTCAATGCGGTGCAAGAAATGTTAGCTGAAGCGAAGCTCTCGACAAGTGTGATTTCCGCTCATGTCGCGACATTGCAACAGCAATTCCTCAGCCACAATCCGTTACCGGATATGCGCTTGCTTAATCCGCTAGATGGCGAAGCGCATGCCCGGTTTCTGGCGTTCCAAAGCGAGCATGCATCATCGCTGCATGACGCTCTTACCGAACGGAATATAATCACCGATGTGCGCGGAGATGTGCTGCGCATCGGTTTTGGCCTCTATCATGACACAGAGGATGTTGACCGCTTAATCAAGTCAATCAGCAAAATATTGTCGATCACCTGACTTTGACTGCAAAACGTCAGGCAAAAAATGATCCGCGAAGCTTTAGGTTTCGGTCAGGCTTTTCAGCTTATAATCCTTATATTCATCGCGCAGCGCCCGTTTGAGCAACTTACCCGTAGCAGTGTGCGGCAATTCATCGACGAACTTCACTTCATCCGGCAACCACCATTTCGCGACCCTGTCTTTCAGATAGGAAATAATATCCTCGCTTGTCACATCTGCGCCTGACTTTTTGACAACGAGCAATAACGGTCGTTCATCCCATTTGGGGTGATAGACGCTAACCGCCGCTGCTTCTGCTACACCGGGACAACCGACTGCTGCGTTTTCCAGTTCGATCGAGCTGATCCACTCTCCGCCCGATTTGATCACATCCTTGGCGCGATCCGTGATTTGCATGGTGCCGTCAGGATGCAGCACTGCAACATCGCCGGTATCGAACCACAGATCATCTTCTACCGCGTCCTCATCTGCGCGGTAATAGCGTTGAATGATCCATGGCCCCCGTATTTCAAGCGTGCCGCTGGTTTCTCCATCGCGCGGCAAGACATTGCCATCCTCGTCCACTACGCGCAATTCGACACCGAAGGGCGGACGCCCCTGTTTACATATAACATCTACCTGCTCATCAAAACTCAGATCATCCCAATTAGCAGGCCGCGAACCGGCGGTTCCAATTGGTGAGGTTTCCGTCATACCCCATGCATGGGCGACGCGGATATCTTCTTTCATCAACCGCTCAACCATAGACCGGGGACAGGCTGAACCACCTATTACGACCACCTGTAATTTGCCATAATCTCCGCCATTTTCATCCATATCAGCGAACATCGAGAGCCAAACCGTCGGCACACCGGCGCTATGGGTTACACCTTCGTCACGGATCAGTTTCCACAAAACCGACGCTTCATTGGTCGCGGAAAAAACCATTTTTGCCCCAACCGCGGCGCAAGCAAATGGTACGCCCCAGGCATTGGCATGGAACATCGGAACAACTGGCAGCATGACGGAGCGGGTCGCCAAATCCAGAACGTCCGGCTGCACTTCGGTCAGGGCATGTAACATGTTAGAGCGGTTTTCGTACAAAACCCCTTTGGGATTACCCGTTGTGCCGCTAGTGTAACAAAGACCGCAAGGGTCAGTCTCTTCCACGTCTACCCACTCAAAATTGCCATCCTCGGCATCAACCAGTTCGCGAAAAGTAGGATAATCTCCTTTCTCACCATCAAACTGGATATAATGCTCAACTGTTTTCAACTGGGGTTTGAGCATTTCGATAATTGGTGTGAACATCTTGTCGAACAGCAAAACCCGGTCTTCAGCATGGTTGATAATGTAAACCAACTGCTCCTCAAACAGACGCGGGTTCACCGTATGAAGAATACTACCTATACCCGCAGAGCCATACCAGCTGACAAGATGGTGCTCGTGGTTCATTGCAATAGTAGCGATCCGGTCGCCTTTTTCTATGCCAAGCCGTTGCATTGCCTGTGCAAATTTGCGCGCATCCTGACCAACTTTTCCCCAATTGCTCCGCGTTAATGTGCCATCAGCCCAATAGCTGACCACTTCACGCGTGGAATGTTCTCGTGCCGCATGATCAATCAGATTGGTGATTTTAAGCGCACTGCCCTGCATAGCTCCGGCCATTAGTCTCTCCCGTTTAATATTTAGCTGTTTTTCAACTGAAACGGCTCAGCTTACAAGTCTTAAATTCGGCTTATCGTGCCGGACGGACCGTGATCCTGTAGCCGGTCCCAGACGTACATTAGATAATCCAGACAAATGGCTTAATGTTTCAGCTACTTGTGCATCCAGCTGAAATGACCGACCGAGGCGAATATGGACGTATTCCCCTTCAAAGCTAGGCACACGGGCGATGAGTTCGCTTCTACCGCCGGACAAGGGCGCAATGAAGTTTTTCAGTTCCTGAATCCCGTCCAGACTAAGCACATCAAGCTCCATCCGGATACGGGTTGATTTTTCAAGTCCGTCCATGGGCTGCGCCCGGCGGATTGCGACCCGGGGGCTTTCGTCATCAGAACGCTGATCCAGTTCGACATTTAACAAAGCGCAGCTGCCTTGCTTGGCCATTTCTGCCAAAAGCTCGCACTGGTCTTCCTCGAAACAGCTACCGGAAAACTGGCCGCTACTATCTGACAGGTCCACCAGCACAAAGCGTTTACCCCGCTTGCTATCGCGCCATCGTACACCTTCGATCAGAGCGGCCATCACCGCAGGCTTGCGCTGCCCTTCCGTAATTGGTCCCTCTTCGCACAAAGCTGCATAAGTCATAGCTCCATGCGAGGATGTGATTGCTTGAAACTGTGTTACGGGGTGGGAAGCAAAGTAAAAGCCAAAGGCATCGCGCTCACGCACCATGATTTCGTTCAGCCCCCAATCCTTACTTGCGGACAAACGGATGGCCTGCATATCCCCGCCGTCCCCGAACAGACCGCCCTGCCCGCTGATCCGGGCATTTGCGGCGCTATTGGCAACCGATAGCAACATGTCGGCCCCTTCGTGAACAGCGGCCCGGTTCGGCTCAAGCGTGTCAAATGCGCCTGAAGCGGCAAGACTTTCGATCTGTCTTTTATTCATGCCTGACGGGTCAACCCTGTTAGCAAAGTCATTCATTGACTCGAACGGCCCGTTTCTCGCACGCTCGGCAACAACCGCCTGCATGGATTTCTCACCCACATTTTTTAACCCCGCCAATGCGTAGCGAACGGCCAACGAACCGTCATCTTGCTCTTCAACCGCAAAATTTGGTCGGCTGTGGTTGATGGACGGCGGCAATATTGTCACGTCCAACCGCTTCATATCGTCAACAAAAATGCTGAGCTTGTCACTCTGATGCATATCAAAACACATGGAAGCGGCATAAAATTCATGTGGATAATGCGCTTTAAGCCATGCGGTCTGATAGGCAAGAAGGGCGTAGGCGGCGGCGTGACTTTTGTTAAAACCATAGCCGGCAAACTTATCAATCAGATCAAACAGCTCATTTGCCTGACCACTCTCGACACCATTTCTGGCAGCGCCCTCGACAAAAATGCTGCGTTGTGCATCCATTTCCGATTGAATTTTTTTACCCATGGCCCGTCGCAGCATATCCGCTTCGCCAAGAGAATAGCCTGCGATAACCTGCGCAGCCTGCATTACCTGTTCCTGATAGACTATGATTCCATAGGTCTCTTTCAGGATATCCTCCAGCAAAGGATGTGGATAAGCCAGTTCTGCACGACCGTTTTTACGATCGCCAAAGAGCGGTATATTATCCATGGGACCGGGCCGGTAGAGCGAGACGAGCGCGATAATATCACCAAAATTGGTCGGTTTTACTGCTGCCAGTGTCCGCCGCATACCCTCTGATTCAAGCTGGAACACGCCGACCGTATCACCCCGCTGTAACAGCTCGAACACTTTGGGGTCATCCCAAGCAAGAGAATCCAGATCAACTACGATATTTCGCTCCGCAAGAAGCTCTACCGCCTTTTTCAGAACAGAAAGTGTCTTCAGACCCAAAAAGTCGAATTTTACCAGACCGGCCTGCTCGACAAACTTCATATCAAATTGTGTGACCGGCAAATCCGAACGCGGATCGCGATAGAGCGGCACAAGCTGATCCAACGGCCTGTCACCAATCACTACGCCAGCCGCATGGGTCGAGCTATGACGCGGTAATCCTTCCAATTTCATGGCAAGGTCAAACAAGCGTTTTACATCCGCTTGCTTATGCTCCTGTGCCAATTCCGAAACGCCGTTCAGAGCCCTTTTCAAATCCCATGGGTCCGTGGGATGATTGGGTACCAATTTTGTTAGCCGGTCCACCTGACCATAGGGCATTTGCAAGACACGGCCTACATCTCGCAAAACAGCGCGAGCTTTCAGCTTCCCGAAAGTTATAATCTGAGCGACCTGACCCGTGCCATATTTGTCCTGCACATAGCGGATCACCTCGCCGCGGCGGGTCTCACAAAAATCGATGTCAAAGTCAGGCATTGAAACACGTTCAGGGTTCAAGAACCTTTCGAACAGCAAACCAAGCTTTATCGGATCTAGGTCAGTAATCGTCAGCGCCCACGCTACGACAGAACCAGCACCGGATCCGCGGCCTGGCCCCACCGGTATATCCTGTTCCTTGGCCCATTTGATAAAGTCAGCAACGATCAGGAAATAACCCGGAAAGCCCATATTGACGATCACGCTGATTTCAAAATCAAGCCGATCAAAATATTCCTGACGCTCTGATTCATCGGTCACGCCAAGATGGGCCAGCCTATCCTCAAGACCTGCTGTAGAATCGCGGCGCAGCTGTTCTGCTTCGCCAGCTAAATCCCCTGCCAAGCTCGGCAAAATCGGAGCACGTCGGGGCGGAGAGTAGGCACAGCGCTTTGCAATGACCAATGTATTTTCAAGCGCTTCGGGTATGTCTGCAAACAAATCCTCCATCACCGACGCGCTTTTTATCCATAAATGCGGTGACGGTTTATCGCGGTCGTCATTTTCCAGATAAGCTGAACTCGCGATACATTTCATCGCATCATGTGCTTCATGAAAGTCCGGTTCCGCATAACAGCTGGGGTTGGTCGCCACCAACGGAATGTTGCGGTCCATCGCCAAGGTAATCAGACCAGCCTCTGCTGCCATTTCTACCGGATCATCCCGGCGCGAAAGCTCGATATAAAGCCGGTCCGGAAAATATTGCTGAAGCAGTGATAGATAATGTTCTGCATCAGATAGCTGCTCTTCCGCCAGCAACCTTGTAACTGCACCCTCCCCGCCTCCGGTTAAGGCTAACAGTCCTTCACTATGTTGCTCCAGCATCTCAAGTGGAATATGGGCATCCTGTTCTATCGGACGTTCAAGATGAGAAGCCGATACTAATCGGCAAAGGTTTTGATATCCCGATTCATCTTGTGCATATAGTGCGACCCAATCCATGACTGGATTATCAATACCGGAACCGCCTGGCCGCGAAACCCGCAGGAAACAGCCTGTAATCGGTTGCACTCCATTAGCACGGCAGCCGTCGTCAAACGCCATCGAAGCAAATAGGCCTATTCGGTCAGCTAGTGCAACCGCCGGAAAACCCCGTTCCCTCGCAACAGCGCCAATGGCTTTTGGCTCCATTGCACCGTCCAAAATAGTATAGGCTGAAAAAGCGCGCAGATGGACGAAGGGAATTTGTGACATCATTACGCTTTAACGCGATAAAAAAGCTTTGACCACGACCACATTGTCGTGGTGGCACCTATCTACCGGTTTTCCACAGTTAGTTCGGGCTTTTTTCAGAGAAGCGCCTCAATATCTTTTCTCAGTTGCTCCGGCTTCACGGCTGGTCCGTGCCGCGCGACGACATTACCGTCACGATCAACCAGAAATTTGGTGAAGTTCCATTTGATTCGTGATCCCAGCAAACCGGATTTTTCAGATTTCAAATATTGCCATAACGGATCAGCATCTTTGCCATTAACATCAATTTTTCCCATCAGCGGGAAGCTGACATCATAATTGAGCGTGCAGAAATTTTTAATCTCTTCCGCATCACCGGGCTCTTGATTGCCAAATTGATTGCAAGGAAATGCCAATATTTCAAAACCTTTGTCTGAATAATCCTGATAAAGTTTTTCAAGTCCGTCATATTGCGGTGTAAAACCACATTTTGATGCAGTGTTCACGATCAGCAATATCTTACCTTTATATTCAGACAGGTCCGTCATCGAGCCATCTGCCTGCTTAACTTCAAAATCTGTAATCTGCATCGATGCGCCCCATATTTGCTCGTTTATCCCCACGGCACCTAATATCAAATCCATTGTAGTTTGTTAAATACCAAAGAATATCTGCTTCGGAATTTACAGGATCAGCTAAGAATACCGTCATGTAATCTGACAATCCTGTCCATTTTTTTTGCTAATCGCTCATTATGGGTGGCAATCAAAGCGGCGCTGCCTTGTTCGCGTACCAATGACATAAGTTCTGCGAGCACTATGTCGGCTGTCATTTCATCAAGATTGCCGGTCGGTTCATCCGCAAGCACTAATTTTGGCGCATTTGCCAGCGCCCTTGCTACTGCAACGCGCTGTTGCTCTCCGCCAGATAGCTTGCTCGGTTTGTGGTCCATCCGTGCGCTAAGGCCCAGGCTGCCAAGTAATGATTTCGCCCGCGACTCCGCATCTTTTTGGGATATACCCGCGATGAGTTGCGGCATCACGACATTTTCCTCAGCGGAAAAATCAGGCAACAAATGATGGAATTGATATACAAAGCCCAGCAACTCCCGGCGGATGCGCGTATGGCCATTGGACGACATATGCGCTGTTTCTTCCCCGTCCAGCTTTATCGAGCCTTCAAACCCGCCTTCAAGCAATCCTACCGCTTGCAAAAGTGTCGATTTACCTGAGCCAGAAGGGCCCAATAGGGCGACAATTTCATTGGGCCTGATATCCAGATCAATGCCTTTTAGCACATCTATCTGCACACCGCCCTGTTTGAAGCTGCGTTTTACACCGCGTAATTCCACGACCTTAGTGGTGGTGATATCAGTGATGATATTCCTCGTATCACTCATAACGAAGCACCTGAACAGGATCGGTGCTGGCTGCTTTAAAGGCAGGATATAAAGTTGCCAGAAAACTGAAAACCAGAGCTAGCATCGCTATGCCAAATACCTCCATGGGATCTGTTCTTGCAGGTAATTCGGTCAAAAAGCGAATTGACGGATCCCAAAGGTTTTGGCCCGTGATGATCTGAACAAAATTGATCACATTTTGACGGAAATATATCGCAATCAATCCCAGAATAATTCCTGCACCTATTCCTAATGCGCCGATGGAAACACCAACGGTAACAAAAATACGCGTCAATGAAGCGCGTGACGCGCCCATAGTGCGTAATATTGCAATATCCCTTGTCTTGGCGCGGACCAGCATGATTAACGATGACAGAATATTGAACACTGCGACCAATATGATGATCGACAGGATCACAAACATTACGACGCGTTCAACCTGAAGTGTTTCAAACAATGATGCATTCATGGATTTCCAGTCAACAATCACTCCGCGGTCAGCCACTTTCGAATGAAGCGGTGCAATAATGTCAGTGACCTTGTCGGCATCAACGGTTTTGATTTCGATCATGCCTATCTGATCGCCCAGTAATAACAGCGTCTGTGCATCCTCCATCGGCATGATCACAAAGGCTTTATCATAATCATAGACGCCGACTTCAAAGATAGCGGCGACTTCATAAGAAATTTCACGCGGTACGGTCCCGAAGGGCGTTGATCTTCCCTGCGGATTGATCACCGTAATCCGGCTACCGACTTGAGCACCCAATGTTGTTGCCAGCCGGCTACCGATTCCTACACGCCCTGCTCCCGGTTCCAACCCCCTCAAATCACCTGCAATGGTCTTTCCGTCCAGTGTGTCATTCTCCAATATATCTGGAACAAGCATCCCTCGCACCAAAATTGCCTCAACCCTGCCATTAAACGTGGTCAGCAAAGGTTGTTCAATCAAAGGCGAAGCCGATACCACACCTTTGGTGTCACGCGTATCCTCAAGCAAATCTCGCCAATCCGGTAACCGTCCGCCGTAACCCTGAATAACGGCATGACCATTCAGACCGACAATTTTATCAAACAGCTCGGCACGAAAACCGTTCATCACGCTCATCACAACAATAAGAGCTGCAACGCCCAGCATGACCGCGACCAAACTGATGCTGGCAACAAGGAAAATAAAACCTTCACCCTTACCAGGCAAAAGATAACGTTTGGCGATGGCCCATTCGTACCGGGATAGTAGCATAGAGGCTTGATCTTCCTAAAAAAACTAATGTGGCTTTAAAGTTGCGAAGCCGCGCAAGCAAGTGTCATACGATCTAATATGCTGTTGCCATTATGACACAAGCGTGAACTGATCTTGTATTTTTGCAAGAAATTGCATGACAACAGCTGATTTCCCGATCAGAGTTAGTTACAGAATCAATCACCATCCTAAATGGTCATGGTTCAGGGATCCTTTCTGGTTCCGCCGGATGTTGGGGGACAATCGGCGTTGAATAAGTCAGGAAAACAGGGGGCGATATTATCGTCACCATATTTCGCCCGGGGTCAGCAATGGCTCCGGGCGTTTTTTGGTTTCGTGCTTCCCCTCCTATCAGAAACCTATCTTGGGCTTTTAATTTTTGGGGTACTCTGCGTAATCCGCCTCTTGAAATTACAAAATTAGATAATATCTCGGTGTTGCGAAATGCCAATTTGGATTTCGTTATACAAAACCGGACGCCATTTGGGTCCACAATTTTAATTGCTCAATAGAGGATGAAGATATGAACCGTTTTGATTTTACACCATACCGCCGTTCAACCGTTGGTTTTGATCGGCTCTTTGATTTGCTGGAAAACAATGCTCGTGCCCAGCAATCCGAAAACTACCCTCCTTTTAACATCGAACGCAGCGGTGAAGATCATTATCGAATCACGCTTGCAGTCGCAGGTTTCAAAGAGGACGAAGTTGAAATTACAGCACAGCAAAACCTTCTTTTGGTAACTGGCAACAAGAACAGCGACGAAAATGAAGGAAAAGAATATCTGCACATGGGAATCGCTAATCGCAATTTTGAACGCCGGTTCGAACTTGCCGACTTTGTTCGAGTGGACGCCGCTGCATTGAGTGACGGCCTACTGATCATTGATCTGGTTCGCGAGATTCCCGATGCTATGAAACCGCAAAAAATTGCTATCAATGCCGGGGGCGATAATGTCACCCAAATCGATCACAAACCTAAAGGATCCAAGGAACAAGCGGCTTAATTTCTAAGCCCTCCTGAATGAAGGCAGCCAATTAACTTTGGCTGCCTTTTTTATATAATCCATAAAAATGAGGCAGCCAGATAAGGATCCGACTGCCTCTGACACCCGCGTGGTGTCACTCTTGACGAAATTAACCCGGGTCGCAAAAGGCCAACTTCAATCAAGAATCCGCATTGGCAATATTGGAAAGAACAGCATGATTTAATATCCGCACTTTCCCGCTCTCAACCGATACAATGTCATCTTCTGACCAGGTTGAAAGTTGCCGATTAATATGTTCGCGTGACATCCCGGCAAAGTTACCGAGCTCACTTTGGCTTAAATCCAGTTTCAAGCGCCCTTCTTCTGCGCCGACGACGGACAATCTCAATAAATATCGTGCTAACCGAGGTCCCGAAGTATAGGCTCGATCCCCTTCAATCATGGTGTTCGCTGTCCGGATACGATTTGCCATGACCTTGAGCAGCCGTAATGCCATAGTTTTGTGCTTATTCAGAATCTCTTCAAAGGCGCTTCTGGTAATAGTCAGGGCTGTTGTAGGCTCTATCGCCGTCACACTTGCCGTTCTCTCACCACCATCAAGCAGGGCAATTTCACCCAGAACATCCCCCGGCTCAGCATAATCGAGAACAATTTCATGCCCATTGCTGGCGATCATGCTGGTGCGCGCATTACCTGACAATAATATCAGTAATGAATCTCCAGGATCGCCCTGCATGATTAATTCATCCCCTTTTTTATATTGCGTAAAATGCCCACGCAATATCAAGTCTGCCAGCTCTGCTTCAGTGCAGTCTGCAAACAAGCTGTGCTCGGCTAATATCTCAGCAAGTTCTTCGGCTTTCACCTACTTCGCCCCATTCCAAATTGACTGCTAATTTCAAACAGTCATTAGCTGACTTGCAGCTGATTTGCATTGCTTAAATACGACTATAGCCATTTACTGCAAAAAGGATTGGATAAATTAGACAAGTCGGCTTTGTTTTAATGCCGCAGCAATAAAAGATGCGAATAAGGGATGTGGATCAAAAGGCTTGCTCTTCCATTCTGGATGATATTGCACACCGACAAACCAGCTATGATCCGGACGCTCCACAATCTCGGGAAGCTCACCATCCGGTGACATTCCAGAGAATATCAGACCTGTTTTCTCCAGCCTCTCTACATAGCCTTTATTCACTTCATAACGGTGGCGATGCCGTTCGCTAATCACATCGGAGCCATAGATTTCATGAACCTTTGAGCCTTCGCGCAAACGAGCGTCATAAGCACCAAGCCGCATGGTCCCGCCCAGATCACCGCCTGCCTCCCGCTTTTGCAGCCCCTCTTCACTCATCCACTCGGTTATCAGCCCGACAATCGGCTCATCCGTTTCACCAAATTCTGTGGTCGATGCCGTTTCAATTCCCGCAAGATTTCGTGCCGCTTCGATACAAGCCATTTGCATGCCCAGACAAATTCCGAAAAAGGGCACATCATGTTCGCGCGCAAATCTCACCGAACCGATTTTACCTTCGCTGCCACGCTCACCAAAACCGCCCGGCACCAAAATGGCATGTAATGGTTCCAGATTGGCTGCCAGATCGCTGTCATCCTCGAAAAGCTCTGCGTCCAACCAGCGAACATGAACTTTAACCCGGTTCGCCAATCCTCCATGGAATAAGGCTTCTTGCAAAGATTTATAAGCATCTTGCAGGCCGACATATTTACCGACGACACCGACGATGACTTCACCTTCGGGATTTTCAATCCGGTCCATCACATCGTGCCAGCGGGTCAGATCAGGATCAGGAGCGTTAATGATACCAAAAGCATTCAGGACTTCGCGATCGAGTCCTTCTTCATGATATTGCAGCGGCACGTTATAAATGCTGCTGGCGTCCAAAGCAGGAATGACTGCTTCTTTGCGGACGTTACAGAATTGCGCGATCTTGGAACGCTCACTATCAGGCAAGTCATGCTCACACCGGCAAAGCAATATATCGGGTTGTATTCCCAATGAAGTCAGTTCGCGCACACTATGCTGTGTCGGTTTAGTCTTAAGCTCTCCGGCAGCGGCAATATAAGGAACCAGTGTCACATGCACTGAAATCGCATTGGCGCGACCAACTTTGTTACGCAATTGCCGGATAGCCTCGATGAAGGGCAGACTTTCAATGTCACCTACTGTTCCGCCTATCTCGCATAGCACGAAATCTATGCCGTCGAGCTTATCCTGCGCGAAGGCCTGTATTGCATCGGTAACATGCGGGATCACTTGAACCGTTGCGCCCAGATAATCGCCGCGGCGTTCCTTGTTGATAATCGACTGATATATCCGGCCAGAGGTCACATTATCTGATTGAAGCGACGGAACGCCCGTAAACCGTTCATAATGCCCCAGATCCAGATCAGTCTCTGCTCCGTCATCAGTCACATAGACTTCACCATGCTGATAGGGTGACATGGTTCCGGGATCGACATTCAAATATGGATCCAGTTTACGGATGCGTACGGTATATCCGCGTGCTTGAAGAAGCGCGCCGAGGCTCGCTGCCATAAGACCTTTGCCAAGTGAGGAGACCACACCGCCGGTAATAAATATATATCGCGCCATGGGAGGAAAGGCTTAAGACCTGTCTGGTTGAAATGGCAAGCGTGCGAATCCGAAAAAGTAAAATATATTTTCAATCCGAACTATATTTTACTTGCTTCTAATTTCTCAGGCCCTGATTTTTCAGGTGCATGATTTTCAGAAACCGCACACAGCCAATATGAAAGATTATCGAATTTTACTGGTCGAGGGGAACGGAGCCATCTGCAGGTGCCTGATCCTTGGTTGCTTCCGCCTGTGCCGCAGCAGCAGCCAGTGGATCATCGCCCCCGACCAGAGGAACATCAGCACCAGCAGGTTCAGCCGGAGCAATAGCAGCACCGGTATCACGCTCTAAACTCTGGTCAATCGTGGAGGGCTGCCCTGCTGAAGCGGCCAGAAATGCCAGAGTAATGGACAGGATTACAAATAACGCCGCCAGAACCGTGGTTGTGCGAGTCAATAAATCCGCTGCACCGCGCGCAGACATCATTCCCGAAGGGCTTCCCCCAACGCCCAGTCCGCCGCCTTCAGATCGCTGCATCAAGATGACGCCGACAAGAGCGGCTGCGACAATCGCCTGAACAACGGTGAGAAATAGAAACATGTAAAAGGTCCGAACCTGATAATTTACGAATGAGCAGCGCACATAGCGATTGCGAGGTGTGAGTTCAAGCAGGGAAACGCGCGTGTCTGCATAGCATATATTCACCCCCAATCTAAACCCGGGAGGTCAAATTCACAATCTGCACATAGTTTTATTCCAAACTTTTATTCCAAACTTATTACGGTTTACCGTCAGCAAAAACCCCAACCCTACGGCTCCAAAGTTCACACAAATCACACACCTCATTTCGTCGCAATATCGCGCTTTTCTGCTATAAATCCTGATAATTCTTATCCACACAAACCCGATGTAGGAAAGCGAAAAAAGCGGCTTTCTGGCATCAGGCTGCGGCAGCAGCTTCTATGATCGGCCCGAATTTTTCGGCGGTCAGGCTCGCTCCTCCGACAAGACCGCCATCAACATTGGCAACGGCCAGCAATTGCGCCGCGTTTCCGCCATTCATTGATCCGCCGTAAAGGATACGCACTCCCCCGGCACCTTCACCCATTAACTCATTCAGCTTTTTCCGGATGGCCGCGTGCATTTCCTCAACATCTGCAACTTCTGGTACCCGGCCTGTGCCAATCGCCCAAACCGGTTCATAAGCAATAGTCAGCCAGCTCGCGTCCGCATTTTCGGGAAATGACCCTGCCAACTGCCCGCATACAATCTCCACGGCCTGTCCAGCATCGCGCTGCTGTTCGGTTTCACCAACACAGATGATTGCTGATAATCCGGCGGCATGAACAGCTTGCGCCTTGGCCTTTACTTCTGCGTCTGTTTCATGCTGATCCGTCCGGCGTTCGCTATGGCCCAAAATACTCAACCTTGCACCAGCTTCCCGTATCATTGCAGCAGACAAACAGCCTGTATGCGCGCCATTATCGGCATAATGGCAGTCCTGTGCACCAATCATGAAGCCCGGATTATGCTCTGCGGCTTGCGCGATCAAGGTCACAGGGGGACAAATAGCAACGTCAACGCCTTCATATTTATCAGCAAATTTTGCAATCTCGGCAATATCGGTTAGTTGTTCACTTAGACCGTTCATTTTCCAGTTACCGACGATAAATTTACGATTAGCCATAGTGATTCTGCCCTTTTTCTAAATCCGGTCTGGCGCTATCAAATAAGTTGCTACCTGCCAATTAGGATTAGTGCCAAACAGACTATTTGCTATTCACGACAACCGGACACCTCTATTTTGTGCCGCCATATCGTATAGCCCGGCAAGTCATTTTCGCCCTTTGCACTTGCCCTTTTGCTTGAACGAAAAACACAAGCCGCCTAAAGCCGGTAGGAATATATTTGTCCTAACAGAATTGCAGCCATTTCATGATCACATTTTTCCGCAATATCTTCTCGTCAAAGCTCGGCCTGTTTCTGACCATGTGCTTTGTCGGCTTGATCGCAATTGCCTTTGCCTCGGCGGACGTAACAGGTTCGGGTGCCTTTGGCGGTGTGACAGGGTCTGGCACAGCGGCTCAGGTCGGTGATAAAAAACTGACCACATCGGAACTAAGCCAATCGGTGAACAATGCCTTTCGGGCAGAGCAGCGTGAAAACACAGGTCTGGATCTGAAAACCTTCATTGAAGGTGGCGGGTTTGAAGGCATATTGGAAAGGCTGATAAACAGTTTTTCCATTTCCGCTTTTGGCGAGAAATACGGGATGGCTGCTGGCAAACGGCTGGTTGACAGGGAAATTGCTGATATCCCCTCTTTCCAAGGAGCTGATGGGCAGTTTAGCGAAGAAAATTTCCGCCGTGCCCTTCAACAACAGGGGATAAAGGAGCAACAGCTTCGGGACGATTTTTCTCGTAACCTGCTTGCTGAACAACTGCTTCCTCTTGCCGGTTTTGGCACATCTGTTCCGCAAAAAATGGTAACACCTTATGCCTCTTTACTTTTGGAAGCGCGGCAGGGACAGATTGCTATTGTTCCGTCTGCGGCCTTTGTCGAAAATGTGAAGCCTGCTGATGCTGCCCTTGCAGCATTTTATAGTAAAAATGGTTCACGTTATACAATCCCCGAGCGCCGCACGATCAGCTATGCGTTATTTTCCAAAGACCGGTTTAATGACAAGATAAAGCCGACTGAAAAAGAAATTGCAGGAAAATATAAGCTCGACAAAGCCAAATATGCGGCCAGCGAGACACGCAATATTGACCAGATTATCCTTCCGACCGAAGCAGCGGCAAAGACGCTTGCCGATAAAATAAACGGTGGTCAAACTATTGCTGCCGCCGCAGAGTCTGTTGGGCTTTCCGTAGCAAATATCGGATCCACCAGTAAAACCGAGCTTGCCGGAACGGCTTCACAAGCGGTTGCCGACGCTGTGTTCGCCGCGCCCTTAAACGGTGTTTCAAAACCAGCGCAAAGCGCATTGGGTTGGCACATTGCCCGGGTTAAAAGCATTAACAAGGTTCCGGCCAAAACTTTGGAGCAGGCCCGCGACGCTATTATTGCCGAACTCAGCCGTGACCAGATCAACAATGCTTTGGCAGAGCTAACGGTTAAAATGGAAGATGAATTTGCCGCCGGATCATCATTGAATGATGTGGCGAAAGCAGAAGACCTGAAAATAGAATCAACCCCGATGCTGCTTGCCAATGGCCAAAATCCGGAAGATCCAAATTATAAGCCGATACCGGAAATGCAGCGTATATTGCCTATCGCATTTTCTTTGGAAGAGGATTCCGATCCCCAAGTGGTCGAAATTATTCCGGGCCAGCAATATGCGATTATGGCCGTAACCCAGATTACTCCTGCTGCGCCGCCGCCGCTGGAATCAATCAAACAAAGAGTAGCACGCGATTATATTCTCGAGCAGGGTTCAAAGAAGGCCAAGGTCGTTGCAGAAAAAATCACCAAGCAGGTCAGCGAAGGCATGTCCCTGTCCAAAGCAGTTGCCGATGCGAAAGTCAGATTACCCGCAGTTGAATCCATAAATAGCACTCGCGCAGAATTGGCGACACAAAGCCAGAAGGGACAGGTTCCCCCTCCCCTGACATTGATGTTCAGCATGGCCGAAGGCACCGCTAAAAAGCTGAAAGCACCGCAAAACCAAGGGTGGTTTATTGTCAGCTTGAACAATATTAATCCCGGTGACGCTTCGAAGCAAAAGAGTCTGCTGGACGCCACCCGCAACCAGTTCAAAAATGTATTTGGTAATGAATATACCGCTCAGTTTATCAATGCGATGAAAGCCGATGTCGGAGTAGAGAAAAATGACAAGGCGCTGACGACATTGAAAAACCAGCTATTGGGCCGCAATTGATGATAATGTTCCAGCCATTTTCTGCGCGATTTTTCCAAACTGATCGATCCTTACAGACTGAATGATGCGTAGCTTTGATGTGACGGCCGCACATGATTCACTGGCCGCTGGCAAGCCCGCACTTATCTGGCGCAAACAGATTGCCGACACTGAAACGCCGGTATCTGCTGCGCTGAAGCTCATGCAGGGCGAACGTGGTGATTTTCTGCTCGAATCTGTTGAGGGCGGCGAAATCCGTGGACGCTACAGCTATATCGGTCTGGCTCCCGACCTTGTTTTTCGGGCAGATGGCGAACAAGCTGCGATTAATCCGCGCTGGTTGGTTGATCGTGACGGGTTTGAACCGGAACAAGCGGGAAGCCTTGATGCATTGCGCGATCTGGTCAAACGCTGCCAGATGGATGTGCCCGAAGGACTGCCCAGCGGGATTGCCTGTCTTGTCGGTTATTTTGGCTATGAAACCATTGGCCTGGTCGAAAAACTTCCCAGAGCGGAACAGTCCGAACTGGCTTTGCCGGACATGCTGTTTGTCCGTCCGACCGTTATCGTGATTTTTGATGGCTTGGCGGACGAGATGTTTCTTGTCGCCCCGGTCTGGCCGGAAGATGACGGTGATGCGGATGGCAAGATAGCCTTGGCCGAAGAAAGGCTGGACGAAGTAGAGCGGCAGATCGCCGCGAAAGTCCCGTCACCGATACGTTCACCACATCACATTGATCCTGATGACACTGTGTTTCAAACCAATCTGAAACCGGGACAATATGAAAATATGGTCCTGAAGGCCAAAGATTATATTGAAGCAGGTGATATTTTTCAGGTGGTTTTGGCGCAGCGTTTTACCACGCCCTTCGCCCTGCCCCCAGTAGAGCTATATCGTGCGTTACGCCGGATTAACCCGTCGCCTTTTCTGTTTTTCCTCGACCTGCCCGGCTTTGCCTTGATCGGGTCCAGCCCGGAAATATTAGTGCGGGCACGGGGCGGTGAAGTCACCATCCGGCCAATTGCCGGAACCCGTCCGCGCGGGGCCAATGCTGCACAAGACAAGGCTAACCGCGAGGACTTGCTGGCCGACCCCAAAGAACGCGCCGAACATTTGATGTTACTGGATCTTGGCCGCAACGATGTCGGGCGTGTCAGTAAAGCGAATAGCGTAGAGGTCACCGATAGCTATACCGTCGAATTTTACAGTCATGTCATGCATATCGTATCGAATGTTGTCGGTGAGCTTGCCCCTGATAAAGACGCGCTCGACGCCCTGTTCGCAGGCTTTCCCGCCGGAACCGTTAGCGGAGCGCCCAAAGTGCGCGCCTGTCAGATTATTGCCGAGCTGGAGCCGGAAACCCGCGGCGCTTATGCGGGCGGTGTCGGTTATTTCTCACCCGACGGCAGCATGGATAGCTGTATCGTTTTGCGTACCGGCATTGTGAAAGACGGCACCCTGCATGTTCAGGCCGGAGCCGGTATCGTCGCCGATAGCGATCCGCTCAGCGAACAACGTGAGTGCGAAGCCAAATCAGGTGCATTACTGGCCGCCGCAAAAGAAGCCGTGCGGCGTTCTCAGGATAGTGATTTCGGACAATAGGGCCGAGCTGTATTTTCGGGTAGCAGATGCCCTAAGTTCAGTAAGTTCACACCAAGGAAGGTTTATTTTTCGCTGATTCTTGGATTATCGTAGGATTTTCCAACAATTGTTCAACCCTTTGCCAGTCTCGGTAAAATTGCCGGCCGCGTTTACGCCAATATCAGGCGGAACAATATCGGGCGGAACAATATATATTCTGAGAAATAGCCACGCTGTGCGTATCATGGACGCCGCCATGTAGGAAAGGCGCTTTATATCCTCTTACATCCTCACTCCAGCATTTTAGGCGCTTTTTCCTGAAGTTTGGCTTTAATCTTGTTCGCAAACATCGCCAGCATGGGCGGTAGATCGAATATCGCGTAAACCTCTTCGTCGCGAACCTGCATTTCACCGCCAATCCGCTGACCTATTGCTTCCAGTGTGCAATGCAGCGTGTCGCCTTCCCAACGGTGGTCAGATAAAGTCGCGCCGGGGATGGTTTCGCTTAACTTGTGGATACCACCCGCAATCCGGCTGCGTGCTTCTGCTCGCCCCAATTTATGCGATATGGTAATGGTAACAGGCTCACTCATGATCTAATCTCTCTTTCTTCATCATTATCACTCTGATTCTCTCCGTCAAACGATCTGCGGGCTATGCAGCGGAAAAACTTGGCCTGCGATGTTTTTATGATTAGGCAGCATTTCATGATCTTGGTTATCGACAATTATGACAGCTTTACCTTTAATCTCGTCCACTATCTTATGGAATTGGGCGCAGAGGTCCGGGTAGAGCGCAATGATGCAATGCGGGCAAGTGAGGCATTGGCTACAGGAGCGGATGCGTTCCTCATTTCTCCCGGCCCCCGCACGCCCGATGAAGCGGGCATATCGCTTGATCTTGTCGCGGCTTGCGCGGATGCAGCAAAGCCGCTGCTTGGCGTATGTCTGGGGCATCAAAGCATTGGGCAGTATTTTGGCGGAAAAGTTGTGCGCGGCGGGTTAATGCACGGCAAAACATCTCCAGTCACCCATGACAATAGCGGAGTCTTTGCGGGACTTCCCTCCCCCTTTACCGCCACCCGCTATCATTCATTGATTGTTGAGGATATTCCACAATCTTTGATCGTCAATGCGACTGCCCAAGACGGATCTGTCATGGGTTTTCGCCATGAAAGCCTCCCAATTCACGGGGTTCAATTCCATCCCGAAAGCATCGCTACCGAATATGGCCATGACTTGCTTGCCAATTTCATACAACTGGCCGGACTGACCCCAAAGCAAATCGCATGATTGACAGACTGATACGGCAGCTTCCGGTTTCCGGAATGCGAGGAGAGAAATAATGACAACCACCCTTCCCGATCCGGCTGCGCCGCTGTCCAGCACAGATGCACAAGCTGCCTTTGCCGCCATATTTGACGGCAAGGTTGATGACGAGAGTATCACAGACTTTCTGGTCGCATTGGCCGACCGCGGAGAGACAGCAACAGAAATTGCCGCAGCAGCGAAAGAAATGCGTACGCGCATGATCCCGGTTAACGCGCCTGCCGGTGCCATTGATGTGTGCGGAACCGGCGGAGATGGCAGCCACAGCCTCAACATATCAACAGCGACATCGCTGATCGTTGCCGCATGCGACATCCCGATGGCCAAACATGGCAATCGCGCTGCGTCCAGCAAATCCGGCGCAGCGGACACATTGGAAGCTCTGGGCCTTGATTTAGACAAAGCATCGTCGGGCGGAGAGAATCTTTTACGCGAGATTGGTGTCGCGTTCTTCTTTGCGCCCAATCATCACCCTGCGCTGGGACCGCTGGCCCCTATTCGCAAGGCTATTGGCCGACGGACAATCTTTAATCTGCTCGGTCCTTTGTGTAATCCGGCACGGGTCAGGCGTCAGTTGATCGGGGTTTCTACCCCCGACCTTGTGGAAACTTTTGCTCAAGCAGCGGCGCAGCTGGACTATGAAAAAATCATGATCGTGTCCGGTGAAGAGGGTTTGGATGAGCTAAGCATTTCCGGGCCGTCCCGGTTAGCGATTGTCGAGGGGCAGTCCATTATCCACAGCCGGATTACACCCGAAGACCTCGGCCTTTCGCGCCACGATGCCGACGCGATAAAAGGCGGCGATGCGGCTTATAATGCCGCTGCCCTAAGGAAATTGTTACAGGGTGAACGCTCTGCCTATCGCGATGCGGTATTGCTTAATAGCGCAGCCGCCTTGATGGTTGCCGGAGCAGCCGAAAGTTGGGAAGAGGGCGTTGAAGAAGCAACCGAAGCGCTCGACAAAGGCTTGGCCAATGCCATATTGGACTGCTGGATCGCTAATCAATAAGATATAGATAATGAATAAACTCACCGAAATTTGCGAAGCGAAACGCGAGCATGTGCGCGAGAGCCGGACCGCTATGTCCCCATCTGCCCTGCGTGATCGAGTGATGGAACAGACCCCGCCCAGAGGGTTTATTCGCGCTATTGAAGAAAAGTCGGCCAACGGCTTTGCCCTTATCGCAGAAATTAAAAAAGCCAGCCCGTCCAAAGGTCTGATCCGGGCTGATTTTGATCCTCCGGCCCATGCCCTTGCTTATGAAGCGGGCGGTGCGGCCTGTTTGTCGGTGCTCACCGATGCGCCCTATTTTCAGGGTGCGGATGAATATCTTGTCGCAGCACGGGCGGCCTGCAACCTCCCCTGCTTGCGAAAAGATTTTATGGTTGATCCGTGGCAGGTGGAAGAATCGCGAGCGCTTGGCGCAGATGCAATATTGGTTATCATGGCCGCTCTGGATGATGGTCTGGCTCTCGAAATCGAGGCGGCAGCCCATGAACTGGGCATGGATGTTCTGGTTGAAGTCCACGACGAAAGCGAACTGGAACGCGCGCTTAAACTGCGATCACGGCTTTTGGGTATCAATAATCGCAACCTCAAGACCTTTGAAACCAGCCTTGAACAAACCGAACGTCTGGCGAAACTTGTTCCCAAAGACCGGATCATGGTATCGGAAAGCGGTATATTTACCCATGAAGACTGCCAGAGACTGGCGCAGTCGGGCGCCCGTGCGTTTCTGGTCGGAGAGTCACTGATGAAACAGGCCGATATCGAAGCGGCAACCCGTTTGTTGCTATCAGGCGAATATATAAACACATGAGCAAACTCACCCATATTGATGAAAAGGGCGCGGCGCACATGGTCGATATATCGGCCAAGCAAGACACGGTCCGTGAAGCAAATGCCGAGGGTTTTATCAGTATGAAGCCCGATGTTCTGGACGCGATCAGGGCGAATAGCATGAAAAAAGGGGATGTGCTGTCCACTGCCCGTATCGCCGGGATCATGGCAGCAAAGAAAACCAGTGACATCATTCCGCTTTGCCACCCGCTTGCTTTAAGTAAAGTCACTGTGGATTTTATATTTCAAAACGCTGGTATCACCGTTCACTCTATGGCGCGTCTGACCGGAAAAACCGGCGTAGAAATGGAAGCTTTAACAGCGGCTTCTGTGGCGCTTCTAACCATTTATGACATGTCCAAAGCCATGCAGAAAGATATGGTAATCAGCGATATTCGCCTATTATCCAAATCCGGCGGCAAATCGGGAGACTGGACCGCATAATGACGTCATTGCTGCCTTTTGAAGATGCACAGAAGCGGTTAATTTCCATGGCGGAGCCCTTGGCGTCAGAAACGCTTCCGGTCGCGGAAGCACTGGGACGCTATCTTGCTGAAGACCTCATTGCCCGGCGTAGCCAGCCTGCTGGCGATATGTCAGCGATGGACGGCTATGCCATCCGCTTTGCCGATCGCGAGGGGCCATGGCAATTGGCCGGAGAATGTAAGGCCGGAAGCCCGCCTTGCCCGCCTATCAAGAGCGGACAAGCAGCGCGGATCTTTACCGGTGCGTTGATGCCGGACGGGGCCGATACCGTCGTCATGCAGGAAAATGTGACGCAGGATGAAGATGGCGGGAATGATATTATCCGCCTGATATCAGACCCCTCACCGAGCAAAGGCCATCATGTTCGCGGCAAAGGCGGGGACTTTAATGCCGGCGATATAATGCTACAGGCCGGAACATATCTTAGCGCCGCCGCTTTAGGACAAGCTGTTATGGCCGGCGCGGGCAGCATTACAGTCGGGCGACGCCCGAAGGTAGCGGTCCTTTCGACCGGCGATGAACTGGTTGCGCCAGGCACCGACACCCTATCGCATCAGATACCAGCCAGTAATGACGTCATGATAGCTGCGATGCTATCACAGACACCTGCTATAACCCACACGATCAGCAGGATAAAAGATAATCTGGATAGCCTTTGTGACGCCCTTGCCAGCGTTGATGATTGTGACGTCATTGTAAGCATCGGCGGGGCATCAGTGGGCGATCATGATCTGGTAGCTCCGGCATTTGAGCGGCTGGGCGGACAGACAGATTTCTGGAAAATAGCCATGAAGCCGGGCAAGCCGTTAATGGCCGGAAAACTTGGTGACAGCATAGTTCTTGCCCTGCCCGGCAATCCGGTGTCTGCTTTTGTTACGGCGACATTATTTCTGCTACCGCTGATCCGGCATATCGCGGGTTCCCGCTCGCCATTGCCCGTCATGCAAACTGCTGAGACGCGCACTGCTTTGCCTGCGACCACGCACCGCGCCGAATTTCTGCGGGCAAAGGTCGATAATAGTGGGATTACGGCAATGAATAGTCAGGACAGCGCCAAACTTTCCGTGCTCGCTGCTGCCAACGCCCTGCTCTATCGCCCACCTCATAGCCCTGTGCAGCCAGAAGGCATGGCCGTTTCCTATATTACTATTTGAATAGCACTTGACTTACCTGTGTATGTTTCATAATTGTTCTTTATACGTTCCCGATAAGGACATATACTATGCTCACCCCGAAACAACATGAACTTTTATGCTTCATCCATAATCGCTTGGAAGAATCAGGTGTATCTCCTTCTTTTGAAGAGATGAAAGATGCGCTGGGGCTGAAATCCAAATCCGGTATCCACCGATTGATCAGCGCATTGGAAGAACGGGGGTTCTTGCGGCGCCTTCCCAATCGGGCGCGCGCCTTGGAAGTGACCAAAATGCCCGAAGGCGGGAATATCAAACTTCCGGAAGCGGCAGAATCAAATGTGGTTAGTATTTCCTCCGGTTCGCCGCGACCCGCCGCCGCGAAAGAGCTTACTGTTGTTTCCAATGATGTGATTGAAATTCCTCTCCATGGCCGGATTGCCGCTGGTGCACCCATAGAGGCACTGGAAGGTCAGTCAGCTCTTTCGGTTCCTGCGGCCCTGCTGGGTTCTGGTGAACATTATGCGCTGGAAGTGTCGGGCGATTCGATGATTGAGGCTGGCATATTAGATGGCGATTATGCCCTAATCCAGCGCACCCAAACCGCACGGAACGGTGAAATTGTTGTCGCATTGGTTCATGATGAGGAAGCGACACTCAAATATCTCTACAAAGAAGGCGCTACGGTGCGTCTGAACCCCGCCAACAGCGCTTATGAACCACAGATATTCGGTCCTGATGAAGTGCAGATACAAGGCAAAATGGCCGGACTTTTGCGGCGTTATAACTGATAGCCGGATTGACCCTGACGGGCCGCGGTTTAGTCCGCAGGTCCCGTGAATGCCCGGCGCGCTGCTGAATTTTCCGGCGCAGCAAAGCGCATCCAGCTATGATGTCCGTTACGGTCCCGAACAGTTGTGATCTGCCGGTTTTCCAAATCTATTGTCATGCCGCCAACCTGACTTAATGTTGCGCGATCCGCTTTAATCCAGCGCGGTTGGCAACTGCGCGGAAGATAACGGTCGCTGATCACAATATCAGCCCGTCGACAAGCGGCTGATAATGCCAGCGCCGGAATATGATAAGAACTGCGCGTAGCGAGGATCACCCAGTTTCTATCGGTCGTTCTTATTGTCACTGTGCAACTATCTGCATTGCAAGAGGCATTGGGCCAATCCTCCAGCAAGGCCGCTTCACCGTCAATTCCGGCATTTTCCAATATCATATTACGGACAAAACCCCCGCTGCGGGTGCGTAACATGGCCAGTTCACCCTCGTCAGAGCGAAACCCGACATGGCGGCCATCGCCGGTAATATAAACGTCCGGCGCGCGGGACAGGTTAATGATTAAAATAGCGATGATGACGGGAAGAACTCCCCAAATCCGCCAGCGCTGACCCCAAAGAGAGAGCCACAGACCGCCAAATACCAATAACGCAAATGCCATAAGCGGCATTGTTGGCAACATAGTCACCGACCCCGGGCGACTGGACACATAATGGGCCAGAATGATCAAACCACTTAGGGATTTTTCACATATCCACCATATCGGTGCACCAAGACCGAAAATATCAAGCACCAGCGCCAATGCTTCCAGCGGCATAATTACAAATGTTGTCAACGGAATAGCGATGATATTGGCCAGCGATCCATAAATACCCGCTTTATGAAAATGATATAAGGCAATCGGCATCAACGCCATTTCAACGACCAGTCCCGTCAGGAAAAGCCCGGCTAACATCCTGCCAAGCCGCTTGAGCGCAGCTTCTTCCCGCGTTGCAAATAGAGCCTGCACTTTGGGGTGGTCATGCATGGCAATAATCGCAGTCACCGCTGCAAAACTTAGCTGAAAACTTGGTCCGACTAGGGATTCCGGCCAGAGGATCAACACGAACAGGGCGCCCGCCGCAACCATACGCAATGTGATCGCGCTGCGCCCCATGATTAGCGCCGCCAATACAAGCAGCGCGGCGACACAGGCGCGAATTGTCGGCACCTGCGCTCCGGTCAGTAACGTATAGGAAAGCGCACCAATGGCGGCGCAACCGGCAGCGATTAACGGCAATCGAAAACGCAGCGCCAAGGGCGGGAAAAGCGCCAATAGGCGCAAAACCAGAAGATAGATTGCGCCCACGACCGCCGTCACATGAAGCCCGCTGATCGACAAAAGATGCGCCAACCCACTGCGGCGCATGGCCTTTGCGTCCTCGTCACTAATCGACCCACGATCTCCGGTAGCCAATGTCGCGCCAATCGCCCCTGCCCCGTCGTCCATGCGGGACTGGACATGATCGGAAAGCATCTGGCGATATTGCGGAATGACAGAAAATATTCCCCCTACCGGTCTTGCTGGCTGAACAATCCGGATGTCTCCCATTAGCCGCCCAGTAGCCCCCAACCCCATAAACCATGCACGGCGGGAAAAATCATAGGCGCCGGGCAGTGTCGCCATTCCCGGTGGCACAAGACGGGCACGCAATTGGATGACAGTGCCAACCTGTAAATCACTGGCCTGCGCTTCATTGGATGCAACACCATCACTCTGCAAAGCTGTCGCATAAGTCCCGATTGGCACATTCACACGGACCCGCGGAGGTAGATTCTGTTTACCATGGGTCGCCAGCGTCAACCGGACCATATCCCGGGCGCTTATCACTTCGGTCTTTTCTACTTCCGCATAGAAAGATGCCACTATCGGTCGTTCCAGAACCGGCGCAGCAACTACCCAGGACCGGAACCACATTACCCCGCATCCGATGGCAATAAGCAACAAAAACCAGATCAGCGCATTAGCGATTCTTCCGCCCTGGTCCCTGACTTTAGCTAACAGCGCCAATCCAGTGCACATCGCGATGAGAGCGATCCAGAATGCTGGCTTTGCAAGCAAAAACCAGCCAGCAATGCCGGTCCCGACAGCAACCGGCACCCATAAAGCCAACCGATCGCGTTCTTTTTCCAACTGCCTTTCAAGCCGTTCGGCTATTCGCCAATTCTTGATATAATCAGGGAATTGTCGAGCGAGAATACGCGTGCTAAGGGCCGTGTGATCCGAACCAGGAATAGCAGTAATGCCGGAAGAATCGGTATTTTTGCCAAGGCTGTTCGGGTCTATGCCACTTTGCATCGGATTCGCTTAACACAGGGAAAGATCAAGCGTGACTCTTAATGAAACAGAACAGGTCGTCACGCGGTTTGCGCCGTCGCCAACCGGATTTTTGCATATTGGCGGTGCGCGCACTGCGATGTTCAATTGGCTGTTTGCCCGGCACCACGGCGGCAAAGCGCTGCTAAGAATCGAAGATACGGACAAGTCACGCTCTACTCAGGAAGCGATTGATGCGATAATCGAGGGGCTAGACTGGTTAGGTCTGGACTGGGACGAAGAACCGGTTTTTCAATCAAAACGCGCTGACCGTCATGCCGAGGTGGCCCATCAACTGCTCGCAGACGGAAATGCCTATAAATGTTTCGCAACGCCCGAAGAGCTGGCCGCCATGCGCGAGCAGCAAAAGGCTGATAAAAAGCCTATGCGCTATGATGGCCGCTGGCGGGACCGCGACCCGTCCGAAGCATCGGAGGGCGCGCCCTATGTTATCCGCCTTAAAACCGAGCTTGGCGGCAAGATGACGGTTACCGATGCGGTACAGGGCGAAGTCTCTGTTCAAAATAGTGAAATTGATGATTTCATCCTGCTGCGTTCCGATGGCTCCCCAACCTATATGCTTGCGGTAGTGGTCGATGATCATGATATGGGCGTTACCCATTTGATCCGCGGTGACGATCATCTGAACAATGCCTTTCGCCAGTTGGCGATGATCCGGGCCATGGGCTGGAAAGAGCCTGTTTACGCACACATCCCGCTAATCCACGGAAATGACGGCGCAAAACTGTCCAAGCGTCATGGCGCATTGGGCGTAGATGCCTATCGCGACATGGGAATCATGGCCGATGCGATGTTTAATTACCTGTTGCGGCTGGGCTGGGGCCACGGAGATGACGAGATTATTTCGCGCAAGCAGGCGATACAATGGTTCGACCTGTCCGGCGTGGGCAAATCCCCTTCCCGCTTTGACGCTAAAAAGCTTCAGAATCTAAACGGCCAATATATCCGCGAAGCCGATGATGACGCGCTGGTGGAGTTGAGCGCGCCATGGGTCGAAGCGGAGCTAGGCACAAAATTATCGGTTTCTGATCGGGATTTGCTGGCTCAGGCCATGCCCGTTTTGAAGAGCCGCGCAATAAACATTATCGAATTGGCCAGTAATAGCCTTTTTCTCTATAAAAATCGACCACTTGACCTCGACGAGAAGGCACAACTTCTGCTAGATGCTGACGCAAGGCAACTGCTTGCAACGATTCACTCTAAATTGATTGACCTTGACGATTGGACGCTCGAGGCAACCGAGGAACGGGTGAAAGCTATAGCGGAAGCTGCGGAATTGGGGTTAGGAAAGCTTGCACAACCCATGCGGGCAGCCTTAACGGGAAGTACCAGTTCACCCGGAATTTTTGACGTGCTGATACTCTTGGGCAAGGAAGAGTCATTAAATCGTTTAGCAGACCAGATAAAATAACCTGAATCATCAGGATCAGAAAGGACATTATTGTGGGCAACAATAGCGCAGGATTTAACTTAAACGGCGAAAATCATGACTTCGCAGTGCTAAAGGGAACCGAAGGACCGGATGTCGTCGATATTCGGAAACTTTATGCCAAAACCGGTGCGTTCACTTATGATCCTGGCTTTACATCAACTGCAAGCTGCGAATCCGAACTAACCTTCATTGATGGCGATGAAGGCATATTGTTGCACCGTGGCTATCCGATCGAGCAACTGGCCGAGCATAGCAGCTTCATGGAAGTCGCCCATTTGCTGTTGCGCGGTGAGCTACCGACAGCAGACGAATATGACGATTTCACCAACACCATCACCCGCCACACCATGTTGCATGACCAGTTAAGCGGCTTTTACAAGGGCTTCCGCCGCGATGCACACCCGATGGCGATCATGTGCGGTGTCGTTGGCGCTCTGTCTGCATTTTATCATGACAGCACGGACATTAATGACCCGCAGCAACGGATGATCGCCAGCCACAGGTTGATCGCAAAAATGCCGACCATCGCGGCCATGGCATATAAATATGCGGTTGGTCAGCCTCCGCTCTATCCGGATAATAGCCTGAGCTATACCGGCAATTTCCTGCGTATGACATTTGGCGTTCCGGCAGAACCTTATGAAGTGAACCCGGTTATCGAACGCGCAATGGACCGGATATTCATCCTCCATGCCGATCATGAACAAAATGCTTCCACCTCAACCGTACGGCTCGCCGGTTCTTCGGGTGCTAATCCTTTTGCCTGTATTGCTGCTGGTATCGCTTGCCTGTGGGGTCCGGCCCATGGCGGCGCCAATGAAGCGGCCCTGAATATGTTGCATGAAATTGGACATCCCGACCGGATTCCAGAATATATAGCGCGCGCAAAAGACAAGGACGATCCATTCCGTCTGATGGGCTTTGGCCACCGTGTTTATAAAAATTATGACCCGCGTGCGACCGTCATGCAAAAGACGGTCCGTGAAGTTTTTGACGCGCTGAAAGTATCTGATCCGGTCTTTGATGTTGCCCTGCAACTGGAAGAAATGGCGCTCAACGATCCTTATTTCAAAGAGAAAAAGCTGTTCCCGAATGTTGATTTTTATTCGGGCATTATTTTGTCGGCTATTGGTTTCCCGACATCAATGTTCACCGCGCTCTTTGCATTAGCCCGAACAGTTGGCTGGGTCGCGCAATGGAACGAGATGATTTCCGATCCCGGCCAGCGTATCGGCCGCCCGCGCCAGCTTTACACCGGACCGAAGCACCGCGATTATGTGGAAATCGGTAAGCGCTAATCCTGCGAAAACTATTATAAAAAAGGGAGCTTAACCGCTCCCTTTTTTTATGACTGGTCTAGATCTGGTTCTGATTCCGTGACGTCCCGCGTTGGAAGGCTCAACTTGAATTTCGACCCTTTACCCACCGCGCTTTCAACCGTCAGGCTACCGCCCATCGCATCCGCAAGACGGCGAGAAATGAACAATCCCAGCCCGCTGCCCCCGTCACCCGAACGCCCCAATCTTTCAAATTTTTCAAAGATCTTCTTTTGGTCCTCGGCTGCTATACCGTCTCCCTGATCCTGCACGATGATGGCGGTCGTATCGCCTTCATGAACGACGCGCAATTTTATCACTGATCCGTCGGGAGAATAACGGATCGCATTACCGATCAGATTGACCAATATCTGCAATACCCGGCGAAACTCGCCCTTTACCGGAGCTTTAATATTCTTGTCCGGGGGATCAATACGGATCTGGTGATCGGTAGCTTTTACTGCGAGCAGTCCGGCAGCCCGGTTGCCCAGATCAACCAGATCAATATCATCCACAGCAACGGTAAAATTTGCACGCTGTATCGCTTCCAGATCAGACAGATCATTTACCAAATCCATCAGATGCCGGCCAGCCGATGCAATATCCTTGGCATAATTGGAATAATCTCCGCGCAGCGGGCCTTCCAGACGACTGCCAATGGTTTCAGCATTCGCAATAATTTTACCCAAAGGTTGCCGCAATGCCGGTCCCAATTGTGAACCGAACAGGGAGTCACTGATCAAACCGTCCTGTTCCATGTCCGTGACAGCTTCTTTGTCCGTGTCTTGCGTTTCCGGTTCATCCTCTTGCTCAAGCGTGAACCGATAGCCTGAGAACAAGCCGTCATTATCAATCAAAGGCTGACCCGAGAGAGTATAACAGGATTTTTTGCCATATCTTTGGCGGACATGTTGTGCCCGCACTGGCTGTCTTTCGGAGATAGATTCTACCAGCACAGTCTGCTTTGACGGTGCGACAAAATCAAAAACATCTAACAGCGATTGTCCGATATATTGCTCAACAGAGCCCAGATCGCCCGGCAAAGACAGTCCCATGATCCGCAAAGATGCATCTGTGCGGATAGAAGTTCGCCCGTTCAGCCGTTCAAAATCACGTTGCCGCTCTAATATTTCGCCTCTGGCGGTTGAAACCGGAGCTTCTCGCCAATCAATAATATTAATAGCTATGGTCCCCGGGTTTTCATCGGATAATGGACGAATCTCAACCCACATATTGATGAGATAATCATCGTCAGCCGCCTGAACCGGACGTGACAACACCATGTCCAGTTGACGGCTCAACCGGCAAAGCTCTGCTAATTGCGGCACTGCCAACGGACCATTTTCATCACCGCCAGCACGCATGTGCAAACCCATTAACGGCGGATCAGCCGAAATTAAACGGCCATCAGCATCCAATTGCCCGCGCACAGGCTCCGCCAGATTGCCGGTTATAGTCATCAGTCGGCTAATCCTGTGTAAGGGGTGTTCAATCGGCGCTGGGCATCCTGATATAATATATTGCTCGACCATTTTTTGACAAGATCGGCAGCTTGTTCACGGTCAATCTCGTTATAGGATGCACGTGTAAGCAATTGCCCGCCCCCCTCTAGCACACCAAATATCGACATGGCCTGATCGGCGGACATATCCATGGTTCGCATAGCCAGAACAAGTCGCATCATTTGCGGTTCGGCGGTAAACAGGATCAATTGGTTAACCGACAATCCCGAACGCAGGGCCATCCGGGCAAGAAACAGGTCAAGCCCGTCATGCAAGGGGTGCAGGTTTTCATCCAGCTGATCGACAAACTGGGCCAGACGCTGCGCACGGCGCTGAGTTCCGCCGCTTTCGTCATGACGGCTAAGAAGTTTTTCCGCCGCTTTTTTCAGGTCCGGCCCGTCATAGCCGGAGAGTTTCTGAACTGCTGCGACAATGGGCCAAGTCAATGCGAATAAGATTTCTGCGGGAAGATTGGCAATATGGGCATGTATAGCAGCAGAACCGCTATTGTCCCGGCTTTGCGCTACCAGTAACGCCATGGCGGCATCGGCAATGGCCTGGTCCTCATTGTCCAAATGCCGGACAAGCACAGACTCTAACTCTGCCTGCGATATTTTCCGCAAAAGGCGCGCGCCAAGTTCTTCCCGTTGCACACAGGTAAAAACATGCTCCAACAGTATTTTGGTCTCCAGCAATCCAGCATTCTGAAGCAGCGGATAGCTGTGCCCTCTGTCATTATTGCCAATCTCTATAATCATGTCATGCGTCAGGCCAAAATCTTCCGCAGCGATGACACAGATTTCGGTTTCTATTTGCCGGACAATGGCTTGAAGATACTGGCGGCCATTGGACAGGATGCGATCAGATAAAATTATGTCCGATTTGGGAAACAGCGCGGCTGCAAAATCATCGGAAATATAGGCACTGGTTATCCCTGTCGCAGCTGCTTGCTGGACAAGACCAACGCCGGGGTTCTGATGCATTAGAAAATCTCGGTTCACCATAGCTATGGTCGTAGGTGGAGATGGTTAATATCTGACTAAGCGCAATATTATCAATTCTGTAGCGCATGCTTACGAATGAGAAGATAAACGGCGGCTTTGCGTGACCATCAGGAATGAAGTGCAAAGCAAAGCCGAGGAATAAAGCCCTATTGATAGTAATCCCGATGCACCGGCCACCAGAAAAATGCCCAGAATCAACACAACATCAGGCCTCATCCAGTTCAACCTTCCATAGTCATTACCCGTTTGGATAATCCAGAGATTACCGAGCAATATCGCCAATAGCGTCACATCAGCGAACAGGGACTCTGCTGGTGCATTCCGGATCACATTAACCGCCAAAGCCGTCGCCCCCAAAGCATAAAAGACAGGCCCGGTCATGCGGCGATTGCTGTGTTGAAAGGAAAAAATCGAAATTCGCCTGTGGAGTAGTAGGGTCAATGCACCGATCAGTAAAAAGACCAGAGAAATGATGGGCGAGACTATATTCCAATCGATGAAAGCAAATCCCAAAGCAATTGCGGCACACATAATACTGGCCATGCTGGCATATCTTTTTGCATCATGCGCTTCCCACAATAGGGGCATGGCCCGGCGCATTGCTGGCCAGACAATATAACGGTCGAGAAAATTCTGCCCGGGGATATGCATATTACCAAGCTGTCTATGCGCGTAGGACGCGCTCAGATCGCTATCGAGTAATTGTAGCACAGCGTCTTTCTGCATATCCGCATCGGTCACCAGTTTGCGTTCACAATCCGATTGTACTGCTGTGCGAAGCAGGGCTGATCCTATATCCCACTCTTCGGGAATTTGCGATATTTCATCTAGACGGGACGCTTTTAACAATGCGATTCCCAACCAGCGATGGTTTAAATCAATGCGCTCAAAATCAGCATATATATCGGCATTGGCGACAACATAGATAAATTCGCCTTGCTCATGCTCCAGATATTTTTCAATGCCTTCACCGGGAAAAACACCATCATTCAAAAATATCAGATCGTCCTCTGGCAAAGCAAATTGCCCAAGCTCCGCCGCGTCGCGGATAATTTCAACATCAATATTCCGGGCTTTCAGCGCATCAAAGCAGCGCAATAAGCCGACATGCATTTTCGGGCTGAGCAATATAATCTTTTCCGCACCCATTTTTTGCGCGGATTCCACCTGTTTTTCGATAATATTACCGTCGAACAGTGGCAACAAGCCTATCGGTCCGCGCCCCGTATCATCCTCAATAGATAAAGAAATAAGTGCCAGTCTCAAAAAAATACTCCGGTTTGCCAGCCATATAGCATCGGCATTATCCAGAGCATTGTATATGATTTACCTGCAGCACATCAAAGCGATATCTTTGTAATCACCAACCCCAGCTTTTTAATCGCGGTGATCCTCTATCGCACAGATCGCCTGTTCAAGTTTTGTAAGCACGGTCGGTTCGCCTGGTGCAGATGTGGCTGCTTCTTGAGCCAAATGCATCATATGGGTGGCACCGAAACTTGCCGCCAATCCTTTCAAACGAAGCGCAGCATATTCCCAATTGGCATCACAACGCGCTCGCTGAAGCAAATCCACTTGCCGTTTGGCACTGTTCAAAAAAGCCTCACGCAAGTCAGCTACAAGTGACTGATCGTTTCCGACAGCAGCGGTCAAAGCCGCATCAAGCGCTCCATAATCGAATGTCATGAGCGATTCATAGGACGACCGGGTTAACTTATAGTTTCTCTATGCAATTTTTGTGGTAAATAGAGGCATGACAAGCAGATCAAAAATTATCGGTATAAGGCGTGGCCAGGACACAGAGTCCGATGTGGAGCATGTCGAATTTGACGAAACTGATGACAAAGGACCACTGGCGTCAAGCGACGCTGATGATCTTCTGACCGAAAATAATGCAATCATTGCAGAATATGATGAAATCAACAGCGATGAGGAATGGAGTCACTATTCCGATGATGACATTATTTCCACTCCCGGCACGCGATATATCGCGCCGGTGTTACTGGGCGTTGCTATAGCGATTTGGACCGGGGTTTTTCTTTGGGCCTATCGTGAAATATTTACGGCGGTTCCGACAATGAAAACGGGAATTGAGCTGCTTTCCCAATATTGCCTGCCTGTTGTGACCTTAATTGTCCTTTATATTCTTTATATGCGCAACAGCAGCCGGGAAGCCGAACGCTTTGATGATGTGGCAACATCACTACGAATGGCATCCGAACAATTGGAATATCGCTTAAAATCCGTGAATAACGAGTTGGCGATGGCGCGCGAGTTTTTGACTGTTGAGACGAAACAGCTCGAAACGCTGGGCGCACAATCATCTGGAAAACTTAACGAGGCGGCAAATAATATCAAATCTGCGTTAAGCGATGGTCTATCGAAAATGAAAAAACTCGATGAGGTCGGCGGAACGGCATATACGAACCTTGACCAGCTTCGCGTTCATTTGCCTTTCATTATTAATACAGCGAAAGATCTTACCAATCAGATCGGCAATACAGGTCGATCAGCGCAAGCCGAAATGGCCGCTATGGTCAACACATTGAAGCAAGTCGGTGAAGTTGGAACTGCGGCCAAGAATAGTCTGGATGAGTTGACCCAGCGATCGGAACAATCACTGACCAATCTTGAAACGACTACCGAAGCAGTCAAAGAGAAATTCACCAGACAATTGCTCGAAGCGGAAACGGGATCGAACCGTATTGCCGGCCTTTTGAAAGACACATCTGCGGAGGTTATAGAGGCCCTGCATAATACGCGCAAAGAACTGGCGACTGAAACCTCTGCCAGCTCCCAGGCGATTAAAACCGAGCTGCTAGCTCTGGAAGACACTTTGGCATTGCTTGGCACCACAGCGGATGAAGAAGAGTTACGGCTTAAAAGGATGGTCGCCGAGCTTCATCAAGGCGTCGTCGAAATCACTGCCAAAGTCGAGACACTGGACAATGAGGGTGGTGAAAAGACCGCAAAACTTGCCTTTGCAATGACGGCTCTGGAGCGAAACAGCGCAGCGCTTAAAGCCTCTATCGAAGAAGGGCACGGCACGGCTGATAGTATGATCGAACGGGTAGAGCAGTTGCTTGTCGCGCTTGATAGCGGGGCGCGTGAGCTCGATGAAACACTGCCTGCTGCCTTTGAGCGGATGAACGAAAAGTCAGAGGCCAGTTCCGCCCTGTTTGCCCGAATGGCCGATGAAGCCAGAAACGTCGGCAGTGTAACAGATGATGTCACGGCTAAAATTGAAAAATCCGATGAAGCGATTGAAGAACAACGCGTCAGGCTCGCCAAACTCAGCGAAGATGGCAATATCGCAACCGACAATGTTCTGGGCAAGATTGAAGAACTGGCAAAAGAATTGCAGAACGTCCGTCATCAGAATGAAGCCCTGGCCGAAAGTGCTGGCGAAAAATTGATCAGCGCCCTGCTTCGTGTGAAAGATACCGCCAGACAGGCATCCGAACATTCCCGTCGGGCTTTGGAAAACTCGATTTCCGGTTCTGCAGAAACATTTGAAAAAGTCAGCGAAGAAGCGCTCAGCAAAATTATCGACACGAAAATATCTTCTATCGCGCCCAAGCTGGAGCAAGCTGTATCCAAAGCCGCGGCTACGACAGAAATTACGGCAGAGCATTTGACTGCTCAGCTTACGGCGATTGAGGATATGACCACCAAGCTGGAACAGCGCATCCTTTTCGCCAAGGAAAAAGCAGAACAGGGCAATGACGAGAATTTCACGCGCCGCGTTGCCTTGTTGACCGAATCGCTTAATTCAACCGCGATTGATGTCACCAAATTGCTCTCGAACGAAGTGACCGATACGGAATGGGCGGCTTATCTAAAAGGCGACAGGGGTATATTTGCCCGGCGCGCTGTCCGTTTGCTTGATGCCGGAGAGGTCCGCGAGATATTGTCGGAATATGACAGTAATTCAGAATTTCGTGAGCATGTTAATCGCTACATCCATGATTTTGAGGCAATGCTGCGCGGTATATTGGCAACCAGAGATGGCAGCGCGATCAGCATCACCCTATTGTCATCGGATATAGGCAAACTCTATGTTGCGCTCGCTCAGGCTATTGAACGTCTCCGCAATTAACGGGACGCGCTTAAAACGGACAGCCCGAAACCCGGTCGGGCACCCGGACAAATACTTACTGGAGACTTTCTAATCGTTCGCGGCTACCGAAAAAGTCGATGTCCGCGACGGTTATCCACTCATTGGTATAGTTGAAATAGAAAAACACAAACATGAGCGTCGCCAGCACTGTGGTGAGCACTAGCGTTCGACCGGGCTTAAACTCAACCGGTGCTCCGTCAGACTGTCCCTTGACCATCTCTATGCCTGTTTCTGCGTGGCTGCGGATACCAAAGGGCAGTATAACAAATGCCGAAAGCACCCAAAACAGAACATAAATAGCAATGATTGACGTCCATTCCATTGGCTAAACCTCTACTACCATCACAGATACAACCGGCTTTTTGCCTGTCCACTCGGTGGCACTACGCCGGACCAGCAAACGCAATTCCTCGGAAAATCTGTTCAAATCGCCAACCGGCTTTTTAAACTTCTTCAAAATTGCTTCACAAATCTCGTCGAGGAAATCTTCCTCATCCTCTTCCAATGGCACGCCCATTAGACGCAATACCGGCTGACCGGAGAGTTTTCCATTCTGATCAAGACCTACCGCAACCGAGATAGTGCCATTATAGCCGATCTTGCGCCTGTCGTTAAGCGTCTTTCCATTGGCAGGAATGATCACATCCCCATCAAGAACAAGTCGCCCTGTGCGTTCCTGTCCCACGATCTTTGGTCCATCAGGGGCTAAACGAACCACATCGCCATTTTGTTGAAAAATAGTTTTCGGAACGCCCTGCTGCTCGGCAAAACGGGCTTGCTCTTTCATATGCCGGATTTCACCATGGACCGGGACCAATATTTCCGGACGGATCCATTCATACATTTTGGCCAGTTCCGGGCGGCCGGGATGTCCGGATACGTGGATATGTTCCTGCCGGTCAGTGATCATCACAACCCCCTTGGCAGCAAGCTGGTTCTGGATCAGACCAATAGCAATCTCGTTACCGGGGATTTGCTTGGACGAAAACAGTACATTATCGCCCTCGGTCAGCTTGATCTTGTGGCTATCGCCTGCAATTCTGCCCAGCGCCGCCCTTGCTTCGCCCTGCCCGCCTGTCGCTACAATCATGATTTCATCACGCGGTATGGTCATCGCTTCTTCAAAATCAACAGTGGGTGGAAAATCCTTTAGATAGCCGTTTTCCCGGCAATTCTCGATCATCCGGTCCAGCGACCTGCCGGCAACGCATAATTGCCGCCCCGATTGTTTTGCCACTTCACCGAGTGTTTGAAGCCGCGCCGCATTGGACGCGAAAGTTGTCACCAGAACCCGGTTCTCAAGATTTTCTACAACCCGCATCAGGTTGCGATATACGTCACCTTCTGACCCCGAAGCGGACTCGTTAAAGACATTTGTCGAGTCGCACACCATTGCCAGAACGCCATCATCACCAATGGTTTTCAACTGTTCTGGCGTAGCGGGAACACCCAACAAAGGTTCGTCATCTAGTTTCCAGTCCCCTGTGTGGAAAATCTTGCCGTAAGGCGTATCGATCAACAGGGCATTACCCTCTGCTATGCTATGCGCGATCGGAATATAACGAAAACCGAACGGGCCAAGATCAAAACTGCCATCATTGGGAATGATGTTCAGCTCCACATTGTCCTCAAGCCCGACCTCCGCCAGTTTCCGGCGGATCAGACCTGCGGTAAATGGCGTTGCATAAAGCGGAACTTCAAGCTCATTCGCGAAATAGGGAATGGCGCCGATATGATCCTCATGCCCGTGGGTTAGCACGATGCCGAGCAGGTTTTTCGATTGTTTTTCAATAAACTCAAGATCGGGAAGTATCAGGTCAATGCCCGGATAACCCGGATCGGCGAAGGTCATGCCCAAGTCCACCATCACCCATTTACCATCACAGCCATAAAGATTGACGTTCATTCCAATCTCGCCCGATCCGCCAAGGGCCAGGAAGAGAAGTTCATTTTTCGGTTTTATCATCAGATGTTAGTTGCTCTCTGGTAGAGGATTAACAAGCCGCGCAAAGTAAGGTCGGCTTCAATATGATCAAATACGTCAGTATGATCGTCAAATAATATCGAAAGACCACCAGTCGCGATCACTTTGGTCGGACGTCCGATCTGTGCTTTTGTCCGTGCGACCAGACCTTCGATCATTGCAATATAGCCCCAGAAAATACCGATCAGCATCTGGGTTTCGGTAGTAGTACCGATAACATTATCATCATCGGGTGCTTCCAGAGCGATACGAGGAAGCTGCGCTGTTTTACCGACTAGCGCATCAAGTGACAGATTGATACCCGGAGCAATGACTCCGCCCTTATAAGCCCCGTCATAATCGGCCACATCAAAAGTTGTCGCCGTGCCAAAATCAATAATGATTACATCTTGTTTATAGGTTTCATGTGCAGCGATGATATTCAACACACGGTCCGCGCCAACGGAGTCCGGTTGTTCGACATCCAGCGCCACACCCCATTTTGCATCGCCGCGACCAGCCACCAGCGGTGTTGTGCGAAAATATTTTTCTGCCAACACCGTCAGGTTATGTAAAGCACGCGGAACAACCGTGCTGATAATCACAGCATCAATTGCATCAACGTCCAGCCCGTTAAGATCCAGCAATTGCCGCAGCCAAACGACATATTCATCTGCTGTGCGTTGCGGGTCAGTCGCAATGCGCCATCGCGTCTTTAACTCGTCCCCGTCAAAAATTGCGAATATAACATTCGTATTTCCGGCATCTATAGCAAGCAGCATGAATGTTTCTTTCTATTACCCAAAATGAACATCACCGGCATGTATCGCAATAAGCGCTCCATCGGCCTTTCTCAAACGCAATGCGCCGTCATCAAACAATCCGGCATATTCACCGTCTATGCGCTTGCCGTCTGCATCACTGGTAGACAAGCGTGTTCCCGCTACGTGGGCACGCTCTTGCCATTTAGCCAAAATAGCAGCCAATCCCGCTTGCCGCCATTCAGCTAGCATATCAGCAAATATCGGGGCCAGAGTCTCCAAAAATAATGCTGCCGTCACATTTCGGTCCGCGCCTTCCTGAAAAAGACTGGTAACGGTTCGCCCTTCAAGTTGCGGCGCTACCGCTATATTTACACCTATGCCGACAATGACCGCATCGCCTGAACCTTCAAGCAATATACCACAGATTTTTAAGCCCGAAACCAATATGTCATTAGGCCATTTCAACAAAATATCATCATGGGGAATATGCGCGCTAATCGCTTCATGCACCGCTAAAGCAGCCACGAAAGACAGGCTTGATGGAGCCGGGTCGGCGCTGCGGCACGTTACCAATGTGCTGCAATAAAGATTACCCACAGGACTTTCCCATTTGCGTCCCAACCGGCCCACACCGCCGCTTTGCTTTTCTGCGCGTAACCAGAATCCTTCCTCAACCCCTTGGCGGGCAAGTATTTTCATATCCGCATTGGTAGATGCGGTTTCGGCTATGGTTTCAATATGGGTAGTCAGAATATTGCCTGTGCTGCCATAGCTGTTACCGGAGCCAAGAGCGGAATAGCTAGATAACCCAGTGGAGAAACAGCAAGGGCCATTAACGCAATCACACCATTCTCGGTCTTGTGGCCGGTCTGGACAATTTGATTAGCAGGATCATCAAAATATATGATCTTGACGACTTTGATATAATAGAAAGCGCCAATTACCGATGTTGCTATACCGATTACGGCCAAGGGGAACATCCCTGCGGCAACCGCAGCATCAAAGACAAGAAACTTGCCCCAGAAGCCGAACAGCGGCGGGATACCTGCAAGCGAGAACATAAACACTGCAAATGCAGCCGCCAGTCCCGGACGGGTCTGTGACAGGCCAGCCAGGCTTGATAAAGATTCAAGCGGTTTGCCTTCTGCATCGCGCATTTCCATTACGCAAATGAAGCTGCCCAAGGTCATCAAAACATAAATGACCAGATAGAAAAGCATTGCGGAAACGCCCTGCGCCGTGCCGGCTGCCAAGCCGATCAACAGGAAACCGATATTATTGATCGAGCTATAAGCAAGCAGACGTTTGATATTCTGCTGTCCGATAGCCGCAACAGCCCCGAACACAATCGAAGCCAGCGCAACGAAAACGATGATCTGTTGCCATGTCGAAGTTTGACCACCAAAGGCGTCGATAATGACGCGCACAGTTAGCGCTACGGCAGCGACCTTTGGAGCGGTTGCGAAAAACGCGGTTACCGGAGTCGGAGCGCCTTCATAAACATCGGGTGTCCACATGTGGAAAGGCACTGCGCTGATCTTGAAAGCCAAACCGGCAAGCACCAGAACAATTCCGATCAATGGGCCGGTAGCAAGATCCCCGCTCAACGTTTCGGCTATAACCGAGAAATTGGTCGATCCGGCAAAACCGTAAACCAGTGATATGCCGAATAAGAGCATCCCGCTCGCCAAGGAGCCGAGCACAAAATATTTCAGGCCCGCTTCGGAAGACCGAATGTCATTGCGGATGAAACTGGCAAGAACGTAGGCTGACAGGCTGTTTAGCTCAAGGCCGATATAAAGGGTCATCATATCAACCGCAGACACCATCATGCCCATGCCGACTGTGGCGAATAGAATGAGCACCGGATATTCCGGACGGTAAGTCCCGATATCCGTAAAGAAGCGCGGAGCAATGATAAGCGAGACTATCCCGGCGAAATAGATCAATAGCTTGGAAAAGCTACCAAAGCTGTCCATGCGGTACAGCCCGTTAAAAGCATCACCCCCCGCCGCAAAAGACGGGTTGACGATCAAGTCCAAAGCAGAAGCCGATGCACCAAATATGGCGGCGACCGCCAATATAGTGACTAGCCGGGCGGATTTAACTCCGCCCCATGCAGCAGCCAGAATTAAGATCAAACCGCTGACCGTAAGGATAATCTCTGGCAACGTGAATATGAGTGAAAGACCGTAATCCATCAGTGCGACTCCCCATGACCAGCAACTGTCTCATGGGCTATCGCCCCTTTTTGGGTAGGCGTTACTTGCCCGATTTTCAAATGTGCATCCCCCTCTGGCGCAGCGCGATCAATACGGGCCACCAATGTTCCGACATCATCACGAATTGGTGCGATAAAGCTTTCCGGATATACGCCCATCCACATAACGGCAGCCGCAATTGGTGCCAGCAAAGCAATCTCGCGAGCCGATAGATCCGGCATGGCCTTGACATCATCATGCACAAGATCACCGAAAACGACCCGCCGATAGAGATACAGCATATAACTTGCGCTTAGAATAATTCCGATGGCGCAGACCAACGTGACCCAGCTATTAACTTGATAAAGACCGACAAGCGACAGGAACTCTCCAACAAAGCCGCTGGTACCCGGTAGGCCGACCGAAGCCATAGTAAACAGCATGAATAAAATCGCATATTGCGGCATGTTGATAGATAGACCGCCATAGCGTGATATTTCCCGCGTATGGAGGCGATCGTAAATCACGCCTACGCAAAGGAACAGAGCACCAGACACTAATCCGTGGCTCAACATAACGATGACCGCACCCTCGATGCCCTGACGATTGAATGCGAACAGGCCGACCGTCACAATCGCCATATGGGCAACGGACGAATAAGCGATCAGCTTTTTCATATCCTGCTGCACCAAAGCGACCAGCGATGTATAAATGACTGCGACCATGGATAGTGCAAAAATCAACCAGATGAATTGCTCTGATGCTTCGGGAAACATTGGTAGCGAAAAGCGCAGGAACCCGTAACCACCCATTTTCAGCAGCACACCCGCCAATATCACAGAACCGGCAGTCGGTGCCTGAACATGGGCATCTGGCAACCAGGTGTGCACCGGCCACATCGGCATTTTTACCGCGAAACTGGCAAAGAACGCCAGCCATAACCATGTCTGTGCTTCTGGAGCGAAGTCATAGTTGAGCAAGGTCGGAATATCGCTCGTCCCTGCATCCTGCACCATCCACAGCATCGCGATGAGCATGACGACAGAACCAAGAAGCGTATAAAGGAAAAACTTATAGCTCGCATATATCCGGTTCGATCCGCCCCATATACCGATAATCAGATACATCGGGATCAGGCCAGCTTCGAAAAGAATATAGAACAGGAATATATCCTGAGCAGCGAAAACACCGATCATCAGCACTTCCATGAACAGGAAAGCCGCCATATATTCACCAACGCGGTTTTGGATAGATTCCCAACTAGCGCCGATACAAATTGGCATCAGGAAAACTGTCAGCATGATCAGCATCATAGAAATGCCGTCTATGCCCAGCGCCCATGCAAAATCACCGAACAGGTCTACCCGCTCAACATATTGCCACTGTGCACCGCCAATATCGTAATTGGCCCACAGCACCACGCCAAGCGCAAACAACACCAGCGTCGTGACCAGCGCAATCAAACGTGCGCTATGTGCGCCAACAAACATACAAATTATTGCAGCCAGCATCGGCAGTCCCATCATCAATGACAGGATCGGAAAATCAAGCTGGTTCATCAGTTCGCTCCCCGCACTATAAGCCACGTGACCGCAGCCGCCAGTCCCAGCAACATGACAAGCGCATAACTAAACAAATATCCGGTTTGGAACCGCTTAGCGATCCCGGTTCCGCTAGCGACCACAGCCGCAACCCCATTGGGACCAAAGCGGTCGATCATGCCTTCATCCCCTGTTTTCCAGAATAGTCGGCCAAACCAGAAAGCCGGACGTATAAAGATGAGATTATAAAGCTCGTCAAAATACCATTTGTTGAAGAAGAAATTATAGAGCGGCTGGAACGTCTCTGCCAAACGCGCCGGACGATTTGTTCCTCGCAAATACATGAGATACGCCACAAGCAATCCGCTCAACATTGCTACGGTTGAAGCCAGCTTAACCCATAATGGCACTTCATGAATGGCGTGCATCAGGTGCCGGTCAAACGCTACGCTACCTGCCCAGAAACGGAAACCTTCGGTAGAGTCAATAAACTGGTTATGGAACAGGAAGCCAGCGGCAATGGCGCCAAAACTTAATAGGCCAAGCGGGATCAACATTGAAAGCGGGCTTTCATGCGGGTGATAGCCACCCGTCGCATCTTCCGCCGTTTCAGGTGTTTTATGCACGCTGTGCTGAATATGCTCCGACTGGATCCAGCGCGGCTTGCCCCAGAAGGTCAGGAACATCAGACGCCAGCTATAAAAGCTGGTCAGCAACGCTGCGAGCACACCAATCGCAAAGGCAAATTGCCCGGTGGTTGTTCCGCTGGCGAAGGCCGCTTCGATAATGGCATCCTTGGAATAAAATCCTGCAAACCCGCCAAGGCCGACAATACCAACTCCAGTGATAGCCAGCGTCCCCGCCATCATGGCCCAGAAAGTCAACGGTATCTTTTTCCGCAGACCGCCATAATAGCGCATATCCTGTTCATGGTGCATCGCATGAATGACCGAACCGGCGCCAAGGAACAACAAAGCCTTAAAGAAAGCGTGTGTGAACAGATGGAACATAGCCGCGCTATAAGCTCCGACACCGGCGGCAAAGAACATATAGCCCAGCTGTGAACAGGTCGAATAAGCGATGACGCGTTTTATATCATTTTGGACCAGGCCGACTGTCGCAGCAAAAATAGCGGTGGCAGCACCGACAACAGTAACAACGGTCAACGCCACATCACTGGTTTCGAACATTGGTGACAGACGGCTAACCATGAATACGCCGGCAGTAACCATTGTCGCTGCGTGGATAAGCGCAGACACAGGCGTCGGCCCTTCCATCGCATCGGGTAGCCATGTGTGTAGTCCCAATTGCGCCGATTTACCCATCGCCCCGATGAACAGCAACAGGCACAGGATAGTCATAGTGTCCAGACGCATGCCTGCAAAGGTAATTGTTGATCCTGCCATTGCTGGCGCAGCTTCCAGAATTTCCGGAATAGACACTGTGCCGAATACCAGAAAGGTGCCAAAAATACCCAGCATGAAGCCAAGGTCACCAACACGGTTGACGACAAATGCTTTAATCGCCGCAGCATTGGCACTCGGCTTTTTAAACCAGAAACCGATGAGCAGGTAAGACGCTAGGCCGACCCCTTCCCAGCCAAAGAACATCTGGACCAAATTGTCAGCCGTCACCAACATCAGCATCGCAAAGGTAAACAGCGACAGATAGGCAAAAAAGCGTGGCTGATCGGGATCTTCGTCCATATAGCCCCAGCTATACAGGTGGACCAGCGCCGAAACCGTGGTGACCACGACCAACATAACAGCCGTCAACGCATCAACGCGCAGGGCCCATTCAAAATTCAGATCGCCCGACTGGATCCATGTCAGAACTGGTACCACCTCGGCAGCGCGAGATAGCATGATAAAGTCGATGAATATCGGCCAACTAAGTGCACATGATATAAATAGCGCTACAGTTGTGACTAATTTTGCCGGAACATTGCCAATCATCCGATTGCCAAAGCCTGCGACTATCGCTGCCAACAAGGGCAGGAAAACGATAAGCTGGATCGTCAAGTTCCTAACCCTTCATCCGGTTGACGTCATCAACGGCAATTGTACCGCGTTGACGGAAATAGATTACCAATATTGCCAGCCCGATGGCTGCCTCTCCTGCAGCAACAGTCAATACGAACATGGCAAAAATCTGTCCGCTCATATCGCCTAAAAAGCTGCTGAAAGCGACGAGATTCAAATTGACCGAAAGCAGTATCAGTTCAATCGCCATCAAAATGCTGATAATATTCTTACGGTTCAGGAAAATGCCTAGCATACCCATCACAAAAAGGATGGAACTGACCACCAGATAATGCTCAATACCGATCACAATTCGACCCCCTTACCTACTTCAGGCTGTATATTGCGTGTCGCATCTTCTGGCCGCCGTCTAACCTGATCCTGTATATTCTGAGCTCTGACACCGCCACGCTTACGACTGGTCAGGACGATTGCCCCTACCATGGCGACCAACAGGACAAGACCGGCGGCCTCAAACAGGAATATATATTTGGTATAAAGCAACGATCCCAGTGTCTCGATATTGGAGGGGCCACCGGCAGGAAGACCGATAACCGCTGTTGCTTCTCCCATACCGCCGGCGTTCCATGCGCCGACACCAAAGATAATTTCCGCTAGCAAAACAAGCGCAAGCAAAATGCCCAGCGGCAGGTTCTTCATAAAGCCTGCACGCAATTCGGCAAAATCAATATCCAGCATCATCACGACGAACAGGAACAGAACCGCGACTGCGCCGACATATACAATGATCAACAACGCCGCGATAAACTCTGCACCAACCAGCAGCATCAACCCGGCACCATTGAAGAATGCCAGAATCAGCCACAAAACACTGTGCACCGGATTGCGCGCAAAAATACAAAAAGCCGCGCTGGCAATGATCATGGATGCGAACAAATAGAAAGCGAATATTTGCATGTTTATTCTGCGACTTCTTTCTTATTGCGTCACCCCAGCGAATGCTGGGAACTTATGAATTCTGGCAAGAAACCGAAGATAAACCCCGGTTTCTTCTGAAATAGCGGCGATAAAAGAATCGTGCTCCACTATTTCGTGCCCCCGTTCTGCCCGCCCATTACCGATAGGGCGCGTCGGCGGCAAGGTTGGATGCGATGGCTCGCTCCCATTTGTCACCATTTTCAAGCAGTTTTGCTTTGTCGTAAATCAGTTCTTCCCGTGTTTCGGTCGAATATTCAAAATTCGGTCCCTCGACAACTGCATCTACGGGGCATGCTTCCTGACAAAATCCACAATAAATGCATTTGGTCATATCGATATCATAGCGTGTGGTACGACGAGAGCCGTCTTCGCGCGGTTCGGCTTCAATCGTAATCGCTTGCGCCGGACACACCGCTTCACATAATTTACAGGCAATGCAACGCTCTTCCCCATTAGGATAGCGCCGCAACACATGCTCTCCACGGAACCGCGGAGACAGCGGGTTTTTTTCATAAGGATAGTTGATCGTTTTCTTCTTTTTGAAGAAATATTTCAGCGTCAGCATATGTGCGCCGATAAATTCGAACAACGTAAAGGCTTTTATCGTTTGTGCGATGGACATTATCCATACCTCGTCAGCATAAGATAGCCGCTTACCAGAAACACCCAGAAGATTGATATCGGCAGAAATATTTTCCAGCCCAGGCGCATAAGCTGGTCATAGCGGTAGCGCGGCACAGTGGCCATAACCCAGCTAAAGATAAAGAAGAACAAAAACATTTTGGCAAACAGCCAGATGATACCCGGCACGGCATAAAGCGGTTCCCAGTCAATCGGCGGCAACCATCCGCCCCAGAACAGGATAACATTCAGCGCACACATCAACAGGATGTTGGCATATTCACCAAGCCAGAAAAGCGCGAAGCTCATCGAGCTATATTCTGTCTGATAACCCGCGACCAATTCTGATTCCGCTTCTGTAAGGTCAAACGGATGACGCGCTGTTTCCGCCAAAGATGCGATCAGGAACATTACCGCCATTGGAAATAACAACGGGTTAAGGCCATAAACATTGACGATACCGAAAATATGCCCCTGTTGGGACTTGATTATATCAATAAGGTTAAATGTCCCGGCAAACAGGACCACAGAAATCAATATGAAGCCGATGGAAACTTCATAGCTGATCATCTGCGCCGCTGCGCGCATGGAAGAGAAAAACGGATATTTCGAGTTACTCGCCCAACCGGCAATCACCACACCGTAAACACCCAGCGAACTGATCGCCAGAATATAGAGCAGGCCAATATTGATATTGGCAAGCACCATGTTCTCGCTGAACGGAATAACTGCCCAGGCAAGCAACGCTACGGTAAAAGTGATAATCGGCGCGAGCAGGAACAGGCCTTTATTCGCACTCGAAGGAATGATTGTTTCCTGCAGAAAAACCTTCAAACCATCAGCAAAGGACTGCAAAAGCCCGAAAGGCCCGACCACATTGGGACCGCGCCGCAGAGCCATGGATGCCCAAATCTTGCGGTCAGCGTAAATAACCATCGCCACCGCCAGCATAAGTGGCAGCGCAATCATCAAAATCAGCGCTAGTGTGGCGACAAACCAGCCTAGTTCTGGCCCAAGAAAAGTTGATTGCAGATATTCGGTCATTCTGCCGCCTCCAGCATATCATCCCCATGCAGCAATTCTGCCGAACAACGCTGCATCGTCGCACTGGCGCGCGCGATACTGTTGGTGAGATAGAAATCCTTGATCGGGTGAACACCCTGCCCCGCAGGTTTGTCGGGCAAGCCAGAGGGCGGCGCCCATTCAAATGGAACAAGACCTTCAAGGGCCAATTCAGGATGATCTTTAAACATTTGAACACGCAATTCGGCAAAGCTGTCAAATGGAAGTTTCTTACCCAGTACATCGGACAAGGCACGCAAAATGCTCCAGTCCTCACGTGCATCACCGGGCGCAAAAATCGCTTTGGCAGAGCGTTGCACACGGCCTTCCAGATTCACATAAGTACCGTTTTTCTCGGTATAGGCGGAGGCTGGCAGAATGACATCTGCAGCATGCGCCCCGGCATCCCCATGATGTCCGATATAAACCTTGAAACTTTTTTCAAACGGCTCGTAATCCATCTCATCCGCACCAAGCGAAAACAGCAGTTTTGGCTTTTTCGCAGCGATAGCTTTTATTCCGCCATCATAGGCATAGCCAAGCATCAACCCGCCAGTGCGAGACGCGCCGATATGCAGCACGTTAAAGCCATTCCAGCCATCACGGATCAACTTGTACTTTTTCGCCAGTTTCAAGGCCGCGCCATGTGCGCCTTCGACACTCAATGCTCCGCCGCCCAGAATTAGTGCCGGTTTTTCGGCATTTTTCAGCGCATCTGTAGCCGCCTTGGGCAATTTGGCCAAGAGGCCCATGTCATCGCCCAGCCATTCCACCGGATAGGTTTGATCCGCTTCCGGCCCGATACCAAAAACTTTCGCGTCGCCCTTACGCACCGCTTTACGGATACGTGTATTGACCAGCGAAGCCTCCCAACGCGGGTTGGTTGAAACCAGAATGATGACATCTGCTTGCTCAATGCCCGCGATAGTCGAATTGAAATTAACCGCCGCCAGATTTGACACATCATAAGACAGGCCGGTCTGACGCCCCTCCAACATATTGGAGCGCATGGATTTCAGCAGCTTTTTGGTCGCATACATGGTTTCGCAATCGACCAGATCACCGGCAATCGCGGCAACCGAGCTACCTGCTTTTACCGCTGCAATAGCATCGAAAGCCTCACTCCAGCTCGTCGGAACCAAAGCACCGTTGCGACGGATGAATGGTTTATCAAGCCTGCGCTTCATCAGACCATCAATCGCATGCCGCGTTTTGTCAGTGGCCCATTCTTCATTCACATCATCATTATTACGGGGCAATGCGCGCAGCACTTCGCGCCCGCGGCTGTCGATACGGATATTGGTGCCAACGCCGTCCATCACATCAATACCGATTGTTTTGGTCAGCTCCCACGGACGCGCTTCAAACGCATAGGGTTTGCTCGTAAGCGCACCAACAGGACATAGATCCACTACGTTACCACTTAACTCGCTATGCACAGCACGTTCGAGGTAAGAGGTGATTTCCATATTCTCCCCGCGGTTGATCGCGCCAATTTCTTCAACGCCAGCGACTTCCTCGACAAAACGGACACAGCGGGTGCAATGGATACAGCGGGTCATGATCGTCTTGATCACCGGCCCCATATATTTTTCGGTGACCGCGCGTTTATTCTCTTCAAAGCGCGAACCGCCTCTACCATAGGCCATGGCCTGATCCTGAAGATCGCATTCACCGCCCTGATCGCATATCGGGCAATCAAGGGGATGGTTGATAAGGAGGAACTCCATCACCCCTTCGCGGGCTTTTTTAACCATTTCGCTGTCGGTGCGAATTTCCTGACCATCAGCAGCAGGCAGCGCACAGCTCGCCTGTGGCTTTGGCGGTCCGGGCTTTACTTCGACCAGACACATCCGGCAATTACCGGCAATACTCAGGCCTTCGTGATAACAAAAGCGCGGGATTTCCTTGCCAGCAAGCTCGGCAGCCTGAAGCACTGTTGCGCCCTGTGGCACTTCCAGTTCGATGCCATCTACGGTGACTTTAGGCATTATTCCGCCGCCTCCAATATATCTTCATTACCGGCATTTTTACTGGCCACATTTTCACGGATGCGCTGCTCCATTTCAGGACGGAAATGACGGATCAAACCCTGGATCGGCCATGCCGCTGCATCGCCAAACGCACAAATCGTATGACCTTCAACCTGTTTGGTGACATCATAGAGCGTATCAATATCGCTTAAATCGGCGCTGCCATCACGCATTTTTTCCATCACGCGCCACATCCAGCCCGTACCTTCGCGGCATGGGGTACATTGGCCGCAGCTTTCATGTTTGTAAAAATAGCTGATTCTTGAAATCGCACGAACAATATCAGTGGACTTGTCCATCACGATTACCGCCGCGGTACCAAGGCCGGAGCCAAGATCCTTCAGCCCGTCAAAATCCATCGGGGCGTCCATAATCTGCTCGGCAGGAACCAATGGTACGGACGATCCGCCCGGAATAACCGCAAGCAAATTGTCCCAACCACCGGTAATACCACCGCAATGCTTCTCGATCATGTCCCTGAACGGGACTGACATGGCCTCTTCAAATACAGCCGGCTTTTCGACATGGCCAGAAACCTGAAACAGTTTCGTGCCGTGATTATTTTCGCGGCCAAAGCTGGCAAACCATGGCGCACCGCGCCGCAAGATGGTCGGTACTACCGCAATGGATTCAACATTATTCACAGTCGTCGGACAGCCATAAAGACCCGCACCGGCAGGGAATGGCGGCTTCAAACGCGGCTGCCCTTTTTTGCCCTCAAGGCTCTCCAGCATAGCGGTTTCTTCACCGCAAATATAAGCGCCAGCACCGCGATGAATGAACACATCGAAATCATAGCCGGATTTCGCCGCATTTTTACCGATCAGGCCCGCATCATAGGCTTCCTTGACGGCCGCCTCCATGACTTTGGCTTCAACGATATACTCCCCGCGAATATAAATATACGCCGCCCGCGCGCGCATCGCGAAACCGGCAATCAATGCGCCCTCGATCAGCTTGTGGGGATCATTGCGTAATATTTCGCGATCTTTGCAACTGCCCGGCTCTGACTCGTCGGCATTTACAACAAGAAAGCTTGGCCGCCCATCAGGCGATTCTTTGGGCATGAATGACCATTTCAAGCCGGTCGGAAAACCTGCGCCACCACGGCCACGCAGTCCGCTTTCCTTCATCTCTTCGATGATCTTGTCATTGCCGCGCTTGATAATATCAGCAGTATTGTCCCAATCACCGCGCTTTTGCGCCGCCTTCAAGTCCCATGACTGAAAACCATGGACGTTGGTAAATATGCGGTCCTTGTCCTGAAGAAAGTCAAAACCCATTATTTCTCACTCCTGCGGCCTGTAAAGCCGCAAAAAATTGCGCGGTGACGCATGTTTATATTTGCCAAACGCATGATCATCACCAGTCTTTCCGGTAATCGTGATTGGTCTTGACCATTTCTTTCAGAACCACAGGCCCGCCTTGTGGTTCACTGGTTTTCCGCCCAATCTGCGAACCAACGGGAATTTCTTTACCTTCGGCCAGATCTTCCAGAATGCGAGACATGATATCGTAATCGAGATCTTCGTAATTATCATCGTTGATCTGAACCACCGGCGCGTTGGCGCAATTGCCGATACATTCAATTTCGGTCAGCGTAAACAGTCCGTCCGGTGTCGTTTTGCCCTTTGCCATGCCCTTGTTCTTGCAAGCGGCGATAACGTCATCACTTCCGCGTAACATGCAGGGTGTGGTGCCGCAAACCTGGATATGAAAACGGCCTACCGGCGCGCGATTATACATTGTGTAAAAAGTCACAACTTCATAGGCGCGCATATAGGGCATGTCCAAATAGTCTGCGACATATTCTATCACCGGAACAGGCAGCCAACCTTGCGTTTTCGTTTCTGCGCCAACCTGACGCTGGGCAATGTCCAGCAGCGCCATAACCGCGGAACGCTGACGCCCGTCGGGATATTTGGCAATTTCCCACTTGGCCTTTTTTTCATTCTCGGGCGTAAATTTAAAATTACCCCATTTGGCCCGTATTTCGATTTCATCAGGTGTATTCGGAGCTTCAGCCATCTAGTTCACTCTTATTTCGCGTATCAAAACGCGCTTCCCCAATTTCTTGCCAATTCTTTGAAAAATAATGGCTTAACCAGAAACCACCAATGGCGATGCCAACTGTCATCATCAACAATATAATATTCCACAGCATATTTTCTGGCTGCCACAATTCCCATAACAGCATAGCGGCAACAATTATGATTCCTGCTCCGCCGCCGCCCAATGTCCAGCGCTTGGAAACTTTACCTGTGTCGTTCACCGGTCACACTCTCCGAACACGACATCCATCGCGCCCAAAATGGCGGTGGCATCTGCCAACATATGCCCTTTGGTCATGAAATCCATCGCTTGCAAATGCGAAAACGCGGTCGGACGGATCTTGCAGCGATAAGGCTTGTTGGTGCCATCGCTGACCAGATAGACGCCAAATTCGCCCTTGGGACTTTCAGTCGCCACATAAACTTCACCAGCGGGCACATGAAAACCCTCGGTATAAAGTTTGAAATGATGGATCAATGCTTCCATCGACTGCTTCATCTCGGCGCGTTTGGGCGGAACAACCTTGCGGTCTGTGCTGGCAACCGGACCTTCCGGCATTTCATTCAGACATTGCCGCATGATCCGCGCAGATTGACGCACTTCTTCGACCCGTACCATGAACCGGTCATAACAATCACCGCGCGTCCCCACAGGCACGTCAAATTCCATGCGGTCGTAAACATCATAAGGCTGGGATTTGCGTAAATCCCACGCAATCCCGCTACCGCGGATCATCGGACCGGAAAAGCCCCAGCGCACTGCGTCCTCTTTGGACACGGTGGCAATATCAACATTGCGCTGTTTGAAAATACGGTTGTCGATGACAAGGCTCATCGCATCTTCAAACAAAGTCGGAAACTCGTCAAGCCAATCAGCCATGTCGGTCAGCAGTTTCAGCGGAACATCCTGATGCACGCCGCCGGGGCGATACCATGCACTGTGCATCCGCGCACCGCTGGCCCGCTCAAAAAACTCCAGGCATTGTTCACGAATCTCGAAAACCCACAGGTTGGGCGTCATCGCGCCAACATCCATGATATGCGCGCCGATATTCAGCATATGATTACAAATGCGCGTCAACTCCGCGAACAATACCCGCAGATATTGACCGCGCAACGGCACTTCAAGATCAAGCAATTTTTCAATCGCCAATACATAACTATGCTCCTGAGCGAGCGGAGAACAATAATCCAGTCGGTCAAAATAGGGCAGAGCCTGCAAATAGGTTTTGTGCTCGATCAATTTTTCGGTGCCGCGGTGAAGCAGTCCGACATGCGGATCAACACGCTCGACAATCTCTCCGTCCAGCTCCATCACCAAACGAAGAACCCCGTGGGCAGCCGGGTGCTGAGGACCGAAGTTTATCGTATAATTTTGAATTTCCACATCACCGACAGCATTATCCGCTTCGTCGGTCAATCCGTGCATTTCTTCGAGATAATCAGCCACGGGCGACCTCCATCGATCCTGATGCGATGTGACAGTTGCGGCAAAAACCGGTCATTTCTTGCCCCCTTCTTCACCATCATCGCTGCTTTTCTCATCACCGGGAAGAATATATTCCGCCCCTTCCCAAGGTGACATGAAATCAAAGCTGCGGAAATCCTGTGCAAGTTTCACGGGTTCGTAAACCACACGCTTTGCCTGCTCGGAATAACGCATTTCTACATAACCGGTCAAAGGGAAGTCCTTACGAAAAGGATGTCCCTGAAAACCGTAATCGGTCAATATGCGGCGCAAATCGGGATTGCCGTCAAACAATACACCGTACATGTCGAATACTTCACGCTCCAGCCAGCCAGCGACTTCCCAAATATGGGTCACTGTCGGTATCGCTGTATTTTCATCCGTGCTGACTTTTACGCGGATACGGTGGTTTTTGGTCAGGCTTAGCAGATGGTAACAAACTTCAAAGCGCTCCGGGCGCTCTGGATAATCAACACCGGCAATCTCGACAAGCTGCTGATACTCATGCTCTTCGCGCAGCTTTTCCATCACAGCGGGCAGCGCCTTGCGATCAACCCGCAAACTGATCTCGTCATAGGCTTCGACCGTATCAAGTACAGCCGCGCCTAATGATTGAGTCAGCGCCGCAGCAACGCCTTCGTTACTCGAGATTATAGGAGCAGAATTTGCCATATTAACGCTCTAATGTCCCTATCCGCCGGATTTTCCGCTGCAACTGCATAACGCCGTAAAGCAGAGCTTCCGCAGTTGGCGGGCATCCGGGCACATAAATATCGACCGGCACAATCCGGTCACAGCCGCGAACCACCGAATAGCTGTAATGATAATATCCGCCGCCATTGGCACATGACCCCATAGAAATCACATATTTGGGCGCCGACATCTGGTCATAAACCTTGCGCAGCGCAGGTGCCATTTTGTTGCACAAAGTTCCCGCAACGATCATCACATCCGACTGACGCGGACTAGCACGTGGCGCAGCACCAAATCGCTCCATGTCATAGCGAGGCATGTTCACATGAATCATTTCCACCGCGCAACAGGCCAGACCAAAGGTCATCCACCATAGCGAGCCGGTCCGCGCCCATTGAAACAGTTCTTCGGTAGACGTGACAAGGAACCCCTTGTCATTCACTTCCGAATTCAGGTCGTTGAAAAACGCTTCATCTGGCTGCGTATTGGGAGCCATTGGCGTGCCATCCGCATTCAAAATGACGTTATTGCTGGTTTCTACTCCCAATCGAGCGCTCCCATTTTCCATTCATAAATAAAGCCAACCGTCAGGATCACCAAAAAGATCATCATCGACGACCAGCCAACCCAGCCAATCTGCCCCAGAGACACCGCCCAAGGATATAGAAATGCCGCTTCAAGGTCAAAGATGATGAACAATATGGCCACCAGATAAAAGCGCACGTCAAACTGACTGCGGGAATCCTCGAAAGCCGGGAAACCACATTCATATTCGGAAAGCTTTTCCGGGTCCGGACTATGAGTTCCGGTCAGCCGCGACACGCCCATAGGCAGAAAAACAAACAGGGCGGACAGACTGAGAGCCACTGCCAAGAAAAGCAGTATCGGCGCATATTCGGATAGATCAACCACAATAGACTCGTTTCTCTAGAATTCAGGGCCGCTTCTAGGGATAGGCTGGCCCAGCTGCAAGGCCCAAATGACCTGAATTTTCGCTATATATTTTTGCTGTATATATTGCTGTTTACGCAGTTACAACAGCGACCGGGCGAGTATCTTGTGTAGCTTGCTGTGAAGCCCCTCATTTGCCGCCAGTAATTCACGCTGCCCGATAGGCTGATCACCGCCGGTAAAGTCGCTCACAAAACCGCCTGCTTCGCGTACCATGAGGATACCAGCGGCTACGTCCCACACCTGTAACCCGGCCTCCCAAAAGCCGTCAAAGCGGCCAGCAGCCAACCACGCAAGGTCAAGCGAAGCCGCGCCGTTGCTGCGTATACCGGAGACTTGCGGCGCCATCGAACCAAAAATCCGGGACCATTCGCCCAGATCGCCATGTCCTCTGAACGGAATACCGGTGGCGATAACCGCATCGGACAAATCCCGCCGCGCCGACACGCGCAAGCGTTTATCGCCCAGATAAGCACCTTTATCCATTTCTGCCCACCAGGTCTGGTCAGATACCGGCTCATAGATCAAACCGCTGGTAATCTTGCCCCAGCTTTTGCCATCATAAGACCTGTCCTGCACTGCAATAGATATTGCAAAATGCGGAATACCGTGAAGAAAATTGGTCGTGCCGTCGAGCGGATCAATAATCCAGCGTGGCTTGCCTTCCTCGCCTTCGATCATACCGCCCTCTTCCAAGACAAATCCCCAGCCCGGACGGACTTTCATCAATTCATCATATAAGATGCGTTCCGAGCGCATATCTGCTTTTGATACAAAGTCAGCCGGTCCCTTTTTCGATACCTGCAAATGTTCAACTTCGCCAAAGTCACGGCGCAGGCGTGACCCGGCCTTGCGCGCGGCGCGTTCCATGACGGTTATGAGAGCGGAATGTGCTGGCATGTCTTAAGCTTTCAGTATCAAAATCAAGGCTTGTGGAGGGGAGGTCTGTTGCAGCCCTTACGACACTTTTCCGACATATTCGCGGGCGTAGACGTCCACAATGATCCGTGTTCCGGCAGAGATAAATGGTGGTACCATTACGCGCACACCATTGTCGAGCACCGCAGGCTTATAGCTGGAAGAGGCAGTCTGGCCTTTTACAACTGCATCCGCCTCAACAATTTCGGCTTCGATCTGGTCGGGAAGCTGCACGGAAATCGGCTTTTCTTCATAGAGTTCCAACATGACGTCCATGCCATCCTGCAAAAATTCAGCCGCATCGCCAAGCAAATCGGTTGGCAGGGTAATTTGTTCAAAATTTTCCTTGTCCATGAAGGTCAGCATTTCACCATCAGCGAACAGATATTGAAACTCTTTAGTATCGAGGCGAACCTTTTCGACCGTGTCGGCGCTACGGAAGCGGACATTGGTTTTGCGACCATCGACCAGATTCTTCATCTCCACCTGCATATAGGCGCCGCCTTTTCCGGGCTGGGTATGTTGGATCTTGGCAACCTTCCACAGACCTTTTTCATATTCCAGTATGTTACCGGGACGAATATCTACACCGCTAATTTTCATGGGACATCTCGCTTTCGGAAATCTTGTGTAGCGGCCCTGTATAACGCGGAGCGAAGATAGGCAAGCATAGCAAAGGCGCAACATGGCGTTTTCATACAATAGATTTTTTTATGCACGGTTTACCCGGCGATAAATGGAAAATGCCACTGACCTGAAACCGATTGATTTGCTAATCGACGAAACCAACACTCCCGCTGCAGGATTATTCAGCGGAACGGAGGTGCGTGCCCCCTCACCACCGGACATTAATGCAGGGTTTCTTAGTGAAATTGAACGCATGCCCCATTTTAACATCCCGTCGCGCGAGACCTTCCTGCGAAACTTTCTTACAAATCGGCCATTTCTTTTCGTCAATGATAGTTGATAGGGGTGGCATATAATCCGACCTGTCTTTTTCATACAATACAACATGAGTAATATCATATATCTAATAAGCATGGAAAAAGCGGACATCCTTGAGACAGACACATCCCAAACGGGATCCCATCTGTCTAAGCCATGCTCAACAAAGCAATGTGCGGTGATCGCTGCTGGCGTATTTGGTCATTCCCTGCGCTATAACCGAGTGTATTCTTTCACATCAAAAGCCGGATACATCCGGGAATTAGAGCAGCTGCCGAATTACACACCGCCATCGGTCGACCGGTTTGTGGCGCAATATGTCCGTTCCAATATCGGTATTACCAAAAGCTCGTCCTGAACGCCTGGCTCTTGGTTAAAAGCTAATCTTTTGACAGAATTTCATCAAAGCGCTTAACGGCATGTCCCGCACCTTTGGGATCATTCCACACGGAACCACTAACGGCCAGAAAATCTGCGCCTGCATCAACCAGCGGCTGGCAATTATCCGGCGTTATACCGCCAATAGCTACGCATGGTATTTCCATCATTTTTGTCCACCAACGCACCAGATCGAGATCGGCCTGATAGATGGTTTCCTTGGTACGCGTAGGGAAAAATGCGCCAAAAGCCACATAATTTGCCCCGCCCTCGCCAGCTTCCATGGCAAGATGCCGACTGTCGTGGCAGGTAATACCAATCTGCGCCTGATCACCAAGTTGGGTGCGGGCCTGTTTCAGGTCTTCATCGCCCTGCCCCAGATGCACCCCGTCAGCGCCTAGCCGCTTGGCCAGTGCGACATCATCATTCACGATAAATGCTACATCATGCGCGTCACAAATAGCTTTGAGCGGCTTGGCAAGCCGCCCGGCCTCATCCGCATCAATATCTTTAACGCGAAACTGGAACGCAGCCACCGGCCCTGCCGCCAGAGCAGATTGTAACTGCTCCGGAAAATCACCGCCGACATTCAGCGGTGAAATCAGATAAAGCTGGCAGGGCAGGATTTCAGCCACATCAGCCCTTGATCGACGCCTGATAAATCTGGTCAATGGCGCTGGACAAGGACTGGTCAAATTCAGCATCGCTCATCGAATGGCGCAGATCCTGTAGCAACGCTCTGGAAAAACTAGCGATCATACCGCGGTTTTTGGCAAGCTCATCACAAGCCTCATCGCGTGAAAATCCACCAGAAAGAGCGACAACTCGGGCGACACGGGGGTGATCAACCAACGGCGCGTAGAGATTAGGCTCGACCGGAATGGACAGCTTCAACATGACTTTACGGTCTTCGGGAAGCGCATCGAGCTGCTTTTTGGTTTCGCTGAGTACCAGAGCGTCACATTCCGCCCGCTCATCACTTTTAATATTCACTTCTGGCTCGATGATCGGCATCATACCGTGGTCCAGAACCTGCGCTGCAACGTCGAATTGCTGTTTTACAATAGCAGCAATGCCGGACGGGGAGGCTTTGTTAATGACAGAGCGCATTTTGGTGCCAAAAACATCTTTTGCTTTGGCACGGACCAATAGAGCATCAAGACCGGGCATCGGCTTCATCATCTGCACGCCATCAGCTTCGGCTTCCAGGCCTTTATCGACTTTCAGAAATGGTACGACACCGCGCTCCCACAGTAATTGCGGAACAGGCTTTCCATCAGCTTCACCGTCCATGGTCTTTTCGAACAGGATGGCACCGATGATTTTATCGCCATTAAAGCTTGGCGCTGTCACAATCCGGGTACGCATACCGTGAATCAGGGCGAACATCTCTTCATCGTTAGAATAGGCATCTTCGTTAATGCCATAGCCTTTAAGTGCTTTCGGCGTAGAGCCACCGCTTTGGTCAAGCGCAGCGATAAAACCAGGACCATTTTCGATTTTATCCATCATCTTCGGATCATGCATGAAACTACTTCCTTAATCTAATAAGCCATTATTATTGATTACTTTTAACCCTAATATCACCGCAATGCTGCAACGCCGGGCAATTCTTTGCCTTCCATCCACTCCAGAAAAGCGCCGCCAGCGGTTGAAACAAAACTGAAATCATCTGCCACTCCGGCATGATTGAGCGCAGCGACCGTATCACCGCCGCCAGCTACTGATAGCAGGGAACCTTCTTTAGTCAAAGCCGCCGCCGTTTGTGCCAAAGCAACCGTCGCCCGGTCAAAAGGAGGCGTTTCAAAAGCGCCCAGCGGTCCATTCCAGACAAGCGTTTTACAGGTTTTCAACACATCGGATAAAGCCTCGACCGCCGCAGGGCCAATGTCCAATATCATCTCGTCCGCGGTCACTTCATGCACATTCACTGTGCGGGTTGGCGGATTAGGGGCAAATTCCTTCGCCACGACCACATCATAAGGCAGATGCACAGTGCAATCCGCCTTGTCGGCTGCTTCCAATATTTCATTGGCGGTGTCGGTGAGATCATGCTCGCACAGCGATTTTCCAACATCAACGCCGCGCGCTGCCAGAAAAGTGTTGGCCATGCCGCCGCCGATGATTAGATGATCCACTTTTTCGACCATCTGCCGCAAAACATCCAGCTTGCTGGAAACTTTCGCGCCGCCGACAACCGCGGCAACCGGATGTTCCGGATTACCCAAAGCCTTGTCCAGCGCACTAAGCTCGCGTTCCATCGCACGCCCGGCAAAGGCCGGCAAATGCTCCGCCAATCCGGCGGTCGTTACATGGGCGCGGTGCGCGGCAGAAAAGGCGTCATTGACATAAAAATCACCATAAGCGGCAATGGCCTTGGCCATGGCGGGATCATTGGTGACTTCACCCGGTGCAAAGCGACTGTTTTCTACAACCACGATACTGCCATTTGGCAAAGCATCAATCGCATCGGCATCCGGTATTTGCATGAAACCGACTTTACGATCCAGGACCGCTGCAAGCGGCGCGACCACAGGTTCCAGCGAATATTTCATATCCGCCTTGCCCTCTGGTCGCCCGAAATGGGCCAGCAACAAAATTCTGGCACCGCGATCCGCCAGTTCGGTTACTGTCGGAATAACCGACTGCAACCGCGTGTCATCAGTAACCTTACCATCCGACATGGGCACATTCAGGTCGACCCGGACCAAACCGACTTTTCCCGTTATATCGCCAATGTCATCGAGCGTTTTGAATGTGTTGCCAGCCATTGCTCAGAACCTTTCTGTTTAGAGCAAACCTGCCATGACGCTGGCGGTATCGATCATCCGGTTGGAGAAACCCCATTCGTTGTCATACCAGCTAACAACGCGAACTAGCTTGCCGTCCATCACTGTGGTTTCAAGGCTATCCACAGAAGAGCTGGCTGGCTGATGATTATAATCGCTTGATACCAACGGCTTGGTTTCATAAACCATCACACCCTTCATCGGTCCTTCAGCAGCAGCTTTCAGGGCGTCATTGACTTCTTCAACCGTGGTGTCGCGTGATGGTGTAAATACCAGATCAACCAGGCTGACATTGGGCGTAGGTACACGCACCGACGAGCCGTCAAGTTTGCCATTCAATTCCGGCAACACCAGACCAACCGCACGGGCAGCGCCGGTGGTGGTCGGGATCATGTTGACTGCACCGGCACGGGCGCGGCGCATATCACTATGCATTTGGTCCAAAATACGCTGGTCATTGGTATAGCTGTGAATTGTCGTCATAAAGCCGCGCTCAATACCGACAGTATCGTTCATTACCTTGGCAACCGGCGCAAGACAGTTGGTGGTGCAGGATGCGTTGGACACAATCAGATCCGATGACGTCAAAACGTCATGGTTTACCCCATAGACGACCGTTTTATCGACATTTTTGGCCGGAGCGGAAATCAATACACGCTTTGCACCAGCGTCGATATGTGGCTGGGATGCTTCCTTGGACTGAAAAAATCCGGTGCATTCCAGCACGATATCAATGCCCATTTCACCATGGGGAAGATTGGCGGGATCGCGCTCTGACGTAACAGCGATTTTCTTGCCATTGACCGAAATGCTGTCGCCATCGGCAGTGACTTCACCGGGAAAGCGGCCATGCACACTGTCATAACCGAACAAAAGCGCATTTGCCTCCGCATCGGCAAGATCGTTAATCGCTACCAGTTCCAGACCACAGTCCGGACGCTCAAGAATTGTGCGAGCGACGAGGCGACCGATACGGCCAAATCCGTTAATTGCTACTTTTGTCATGAATGTTGCTCCTTTGATTTCCAGAATATAGCCAGTTTCAACCTAATTTTGCCAAAATTTGCGGCGTAATGCTATCCGCGGTCAGTTCGAAATGCGCGAATAGATCGTCAATCGGTGCCGAAGCGCCGAAACTGTCTATTCCAAAACGCAGACCATTTAAGCCGGTATAGCGTTCCCAACCGAATGTCGTTCCGGCTTCGATGGAAACCCGCAAGACATCATCACCGCCAAATAATGTTGATTTATAATCATCTGATTGGGCGTCAAAAAGTTCGGTGCAAGGCATGGACACCACATCTGCGCCGACGCCTTTTGCTTCCAACTGTGCAGCGATTTCCATAGCCAATGACACTTCAGAACCAGTGGAGATGAGAACAACCCGCTTGGCATTTTCAGCCGGTTTGACAGTGTAAGCCCCTTTTTCACACAGGTTCACGCTGACATCATTACGCAGCGGCGGCAGGCCCTGACGGGTTAAAGCAAGGGTTGATGGTCCATCCGACCGCTTGATCGCCAGCGCCCAACATTCTGCCGTTTCAATCGCATCGGCAGGCCGGAACACATGCATATTCGGCATGGCGCGCAGGCTTTGAAGATGCTCGATCGGCTGATGGGTCGGGCCATCTTCGCCCAGTCCAATGCTGTCATGGGTCATCACATAAACGGCACGCGTATTCTGAATGGCCGAAAGCCGCATCGCGCCGCGGCAATAGTCGGTAAAGACCAGAAACGTTCCGCCATAAGGAATGATACCACCATGTAACGCCATGCCGTTCATTGCAGCAGCCATGCCGAATTCACGGATACCATAATAAATATAACGCCCGGAATAATCGTTCTTTGTCAGTGGCTTGGTCGCATCTGTTTTGGTATTATTTGAACCGGTAAGGTCCGCGCTTCCGCCGACCATTTCCGGCAGTGCAGCGGTAATCGCGCCCAGTGCCATTTCCGACGCTTTGCGCGTTGCAACCTTTGGCGGGTTTTCAGCTAGACCGTTCAGATAATCCTGCATCGCGCTACCATCTGGGAGATTACCTGACATACGCCGTTCAAATTCGGCTTTGTCGCCATGGCTGCTCAGCCGTTTGTTCCAAGCATCATGTTCAGCAGCACCTTTTTTGCCCACAGCCAACCATGCATCCCGCACATCATCGGGAATGACAAAAGGTTCATGCTCCCAACCCAGAGCAGCGCGAGTTCCGGCAATCTCCTCATCCCCCAGTGGCGCACCATGGGTCGCGGATGTACCCTGCTTTGTCGGCGCACCGTAACCGATGACCGTTTTACAAGCGACGAGAGATGGCCGTGGATCAGCCTCAGCTTCTTTCAGCGCTTTGCGGATATCATCAAAGTCATGCCCGTCACAGGACACAACATGCCAACCCGAAGCACGATAACGTGCCGGGATATCTTCACTGGTCGATAATTCCGTTCCACCGTCAATAGTTATGCCGTTATCATCCCATAGAACATTAAGCCGCCCAAGGCCCAAATGACCGGCTAAGCCCACAGCCTCATGGTTGATGGCTTCCATCAAACAGCCATCTCCGGCAATGACCCATGTTTTATGATCCACCAGATCATCACCGAAATTCGCGTTCAAATGCCGCTCGGCAATTGCCATGCCGACCGCCATCGCAAACCCTTGTCCCAATGGTCCCGTGGTCGCTTCAACCCCTTCCAGCTTGAAGTTTTCGGGATGCCCCGCACAAGGCGACGACAATTGTCTAAAATCCTTGATATCCTGAAGCGTAGGACGCTCATATCCCGTCAGGTGCAACAGCGAGTAAATCAACATGGACCCGTGCCCTGCAGAAAGCACGAAGCGATCACGGTCCGCCCATTTTGGAGCCTTGGGATCAAATTTCAGAAAGTCTTTGAACAATATTGTTGCAACATCCGCCATCCCCATCGGCATTCCTGGATGGCCGCTATTGGCTGCTTGCACTGCATCCATGGATAATGCACGAATTGCGTTAGCCATCGTTTTTTCGGATGTAATCTCGGAAATATTATCGGAAACGGCCATGTTCTTCAGAACCCCTAGAAGTGATCAAGTGATGACAACGGTGGACATTGAAAATCTACCGATTCGCCAATTTGACACACCCTTTGCTGGCCTAGGCCCATATCGTCAAGGCTGCGCTTCACCGATCTCTTGTTTACGCAGCCGTGTTAGATTGATACCAAACAGATATAATAACTTATATGTCGGAGCCAAGTCATGGAAAATGAACGAGTGATCCAAGCGGTCAGTCGCATAGAGAGGGCGCTCAGCCGTATTGAAACAGCCACGAAGGCATCAACCAGCGGAAAAGCTGATGCAGCATTGGAAAAACGCCATGCTGCCCTGAAAGACGAAATGAAACAGGCTATCCACACTATCGACGGGCTAATCGCCCGGCAAGAGAGCTGATATGGCACAGGTGAAACTGGAGATAGGTGGTCGCTCGTTCATGGTGGCCTGCCAGGATGGTGAAGAAGAACATCTTGGCAAATTAGGCGCGATGGTTGACGACAAAGCAAGGGATTCTGGTGATCCTGCCAGACTGACAGAAAACCGGATGCTGTTATTTACATCGCTCTTGCTTGCTGATGAACTTTATGCAGCAAAAAACACCAAAGGCAATGAACCGGCTCCCCAGGCTGCTATTCCTGCGACAGGCAAACCGGATAAATCAAAGTCTGCGGATGATGAACAAGCGCTTCTGGCGCTTGAAAAATTGGCTGATCGCGCCGAAGCGTTTGCAAACAGCCTTGAGCATAGCGCCAATCATCCCTAAATAGATTGTGACGGGTACTGTCTGGCACGAGCTTGAAGCGAACATCCCTGAGGCGATATCACAACAAAGGGAGCTGTCCCTGCCCGGATTGCGGACTTTTTGGAAGTCGGGTCCGATGCATATGGCGCCCACCTGACGTAATAGGCGTCAGAGGATTTTCCGGCAAACGACCCTGATGGTCCCGTCACCTAAGAAAGATACTTGCTTGACCAAATTATCCGACGAAAAAAAAATGCTGCGTCAGGAGTATCGGCGGCGACGCGATGCTTTTTACCGCCAACTCGATCCGGCGACAAAAGGGCTGGCTTTCCGCCGACCGCCCTCACCTCTGGCAAAACTTATCGAACAAAGCGAAATCATCGCGCTTTATAGCGCCGCGGGATCAGAAGCGCCAACGGCAAGGCTAATCGAATATCTGATCGAATCCGGCAAAATAATATGTTTGCCAGCGATGACCACGGGTTCCACCATGCAGTTCAGACAGGTCGATACTCTTGATCTGCTGGAATCGGGCTATAGGGACATAGCAGAACCCGGCATAGACTGCCCTGTTGTCAAGCCAGACCTTATCATTGCCCCCTTGGTTGCATTTGACCGGTCACTGGGGCGTCTTGGGCAAGGGGGCGGCCATTATGACCGGGCATTTGAAAACCACCCTCAAGCGACGCGCGTCGGCTTGGCCTGGTCTATACAGGAAGCTGACCATATCCCGATGCAGGCTCATGACTTCGGTTTGCACATGATAGTCACAGAAGCCGAAATAATTCAAAAAGTTGATATGACGATATGAATGCTAATCCGGACAATCCAACCCCTTATAATCCTCCAAGTGCTCCGAGTTGGCGCAAGCCGTTTGGAATCTTCCTGATACTTGGGTTGATTTTGCTCTGGTGCGGTATTGTCGTCACTATGATGGACTGGATCAGCGGCCTGAACTTCTGGCTGCAACTGCCGATATATATTTTTGCGGGAATCATCTGGATATTTCCGGTCAAGCCGCTGCTGCGCTGGATGAATAGCGGAACTTAGCTACCAAAATATATGTTGATGGAACAATATAATGAAATTCATTCCAGAAGCGCCAATGCCTGCTGAACAAGGCAATGGCGCGAGTGACGAGACTTGAACTCGCGACCTCCGGCGTGACAGGCCGGCGCTCTAACCAACTGAGCTACACCCGCTTATGAACCAGCTTACTTGCCGATCTCTGCAGTGGAGATGGCCAAGTAGAAGAGGTCTGCCTGACTGTCAACCACTACTCTTACAATCTATGAAAGAAATTTCATTTTCCCTAGATTAGCATGGTATTTACCCGTCATTTTCCTCCCGCAGCAGGCCTATGGCAACAATTAATCCGCAAATAGCAAAACCGGCGTTTCCAGAAAATGCTTTAACGCTTGCACATAGCTGGCAGCATCATAGCCATCCACGACCCTATGATCGCATGAAATCGACAGGTTCATAAGTTTGCGTGCCTGAATCTCGTCGTCGATGATCATCGGGCGCTCTACAATCTTGTTCGGCCCGATAATCGCAACTTGTGGCCGCTGGATCACCGGGGTGGTCGCAATACCGCCCAAAGGACCAAGCGAGGTCAGCGTCAGCGTAGAACCCATTAATTCTTCTGGTTTCACGCTGCCGTCACGCGCAGCCGCCGACAAACGGCCTATATCACTGGCCAGTTGCCAGATATTCTTGTCCTGCGCGTTCCGGATAACCGGAACCATCAAACCCTGATCGGTCTGCGTCGCCATGCCAAGATGGACCGCGCCGTGCCGCGTTACCAATCCTGCCTCGTCATCATAGGTAGCGTTCAGCATCGGAAATTGTGGCAAAGCCTTGCAAATTGCAGCAATCATCAGCGGTAACATGGTTAGCTTGGGCCGATCGCCGCGATTGAGGTTTAAATCGGCTCGCATTTCTTCCAAGGTCGTCACATCAATTTCATCAACATAGGAAAAATGCGGAATATGCCGTTTGGATTCGGCCATATTCTGAGCAATTTTGCGGCGCATGCCGATGACCTTGACTGTCTCGTCCTCACGCTTTTGGGATGTGTCGGCGGGCTTATAGCCCTGCCCGCTGCCATAGTTAAGATATGCATCCAGATCGCTGTGGCGGATGTGATCGCCTTGAGCTTTCACCAAAGCCAGATCAACGCCCAGATCGCGGGCGCGTTTACGCACGGCGGGCGTAGCCCGCACTTTGGTCGATGGCTTCGATTTAGTATCCGTTGATTCGGAAGGCGGTGGCATTGAAGCCTTGGCGTCATTTTCCGGTGGCCTAGCTTCGTGTGTCGCAATATCCGGACTATCCAATTCTTCTGATTTAGATTTATTTTCAGGGTGCTGATTAGACTCCATGATGTCTTTTTTACTATCATCAGATTCAGACCGGGCTTCCCCTTCTTCTGCTTCAGGCGTGACATCGGATTCATCATATTCGATCTGAACCAGCATGGAACCGATAGCGATAATATCACCCTCTTCACCCGCTACCGCTACGACCGTTCCGGTTACCGGAGCCTCCATCTCAACAGTTGCCTTATCCGTCATCATGTCCGCAATCTGGTCGTCTTCCTCAACCCGATCACCAACTTTTACGTGCCAGGCGACAATCTCTGCTTCCGCAATGCCTTCGCCAATGTCTGGGAGATTAAAAGTATAAATGCTCATGATGTCAGATCTCCGACTAGCTTGTCCAAAGCCTCCCCGATCCGAACCGGGCCGGGAAAATACGCCCATTCCAGCGAATGAGGGTAAGGTGTATCAAAACCTGTAACGCGCTCGATGGGGGCTTCCAGATGGTAAAAACAACGCTCCTGAACCAGCGCCGACAGCTCTGCGCCAAAGCCACTGGTGCGGGTTGCTTCATGGATGATCAGACACCGTCCCGTTTTTTTAACCGATTCTTCAATCGTCTCAATATCAAGCGGGACAAGGGTGCGTAGATCAATCACCTCTGCGTCAACACCATGCGCCTCGATAACTGCCTTGGCGACATGCACCATGGTTCCATAAGCCAGAACCGTTACGTCCTCACCGGCCCGCACAATATTCGCCCTGCCGATCGGTATCTTGTAATAATCTTCCGGAACCTCGGCAGCTTCAAACTTTGACCAAGGCTCCGCTGGTTTATCGTAATAGCCGCTAAATGGTCCATTATAAATCCGCTTGGGTTCAAAGAACATGACCGGATCATTATCTTCGATAGCGGAAATCAGCAGCCCTTTTGCATCATAAGGCGTCGAGGGAATAACAGTCTTCAAGCCGGAAACATGCGTAAACATGCTTTCGGGCGACTGGCTGTGCGTCTGCCCGCCAAAGATACCGCCGCCAAATGGTGCGCGAATAGTGATCGCACTGGTAAATTCCGCAGCCGACCGATAGCGCAGCCGCGCCGCTTCCGACACGATTTGGTCCAGTCCCGGATATATATAATCAGCAAATTGTATCTCTGCTACTGGCCGCATTCCATAAGCCGCCATACCGACAGATACGCCAATAATCCCGCATTCGCTAATTGGTGTGTCGAAGCAGCGCGTTTTACCGTGTTTCTCCTGAAGGTCAGCAGTTGCACGAAACACTCCGCCGAAATAGCCAACATCTTCACCCAAAACGACGACATCGTCATCGCGTGTCATCATCGTATCAAGGCCACTGTTAATGGCTTCTATCATATTCATGACGGCCATTTGATTTCCCGCTCCTTGTTCGCCTGCTCACTTTGCTCTTTCAGATGCCAAGGCATCTCTTCGAACACATCCTGAAACATGGTTTCAAAAGGCTGATGCAGACCATGACCCAAAATGCCGTTTTTCTCGGCTTCCTTGGTGGCTATCTTAACCGCCTCGATACATTCTTTATCCAAGCTCTGCTGCTGCTCCTCGCTCCACACACCGCGCTGGATCAGATGGCGCATCAAACGGGTAATCGGATCGCCTAGCGGCCATTCCTCGCGTTCTTGCGCGCTACGATAGGCTTTGGGATCATCCGACGTGCTGTGCGCTTCTGCACGATAGGTAAAATGCTCGATCAATGTTGGGCCATTATTGGTTCGCGCTCGCTCCGCAGCCCATTGTGTTGCGGCATAAACAGCAAGAGGGTCGTTACCATCCACACGCAAACCTGCGATACCATAGCCGACTGCTCTTGCCGCAAATGTAGTCCGTTCACTGCCTGCAAAACCGGAAAAGGAAGATATCGCCCATTGATTGTTCACGACATTCATGATGATTGGCGCATTATAAACGGTCGCAAAAGTCATCGCGCTGTGGAAATCGCCCTCTGCGGTTGACCCTTCTCCGCACCATGTTGCGGCAATACGCGTGTCGCCTTTGGACGCACTGGCCATCGCCCAGCCCACAGCCTGTGGAAACTGTGTAGCCAGATTGCCTGAAATGGAAAAGAAACTTAACCGGCGTGAACAATACATGATCGGAAGTTGACGGCCTTTGAGCTTGTCCTTGCGGTTCGAGAATATCTGGTTGATCATATCGACCATCGGATAACCGCGAACGAACAATATGCCTTGCTGGCGATAGCTGGGAAAACACATATCATCGCTATGCAACGCCATAGCAGCAGCAACGGAGGTTGCCTCTTCACCAGTGCTTTTCATATAAAAGCTGGTCTTACCCTGACGCTGCATCCGGTGAAGTCGATCGTCAAAAGCGCGCACTTGAGCCATGGTTTTTAACATTGTCAAAAGCGTGTCGTCTGACAGCTTTGGGTCCCATGGGCCAACGGCTTTATAATCATCATCCAGCACACGAACCATGTCATAGACCAGATCGCGCATGGTCGCCGGATCACTATTTATATCCGGCCTAGGTTGCTCGCCAGCTGTTGGGACTTCGAAATCACTATAGTCCACTGCATCGCCCGGGCGAAATTTTGGTTCGGGGATATGCAAAGATAATCGCGGTAAGTTCGACTTATTTTCATTGTCAGCCATCCAAGTCTCCTGTTTTAACGCATTATCATCGCGCATCATTTATTTCAATCCGCTGTTATATTATTTCACCTTGCTAGAAAGGTCAATAGAGCTGCCCTATACCTCCTGATAAAAAAGAGGGGCAGAAGCCTGCCCCTCCCTTTTCCAAATTGCCCGAACGACTATTATGTTCAAAAACGAACAGCCATATTTACCATCGCCCGATCGTCGCGATATATCTGCTGCCCCAGCCGGGTTTCAACTGCAGCACCAAAGCTTAAAGGCCCGTTACTTAAGTTAAATCCACCCTTTACCTCACCATAAGAGGCGTCTTGCAATCCTATCGGCAATGCGAACGGCAGGTTTTCGGCATCCAGAAACCGGACAAGGAAATTGGTATCATTCCCGGAAAGCCGATTAACGTAATCCAGGTTCATCTGCGGCTGGAACGTCCAATCGGAAATGAATCCCAATTGTTTACTACCAGAGATTTTCAGACCCACTCTTGCATCGAAACCTGAACGGTTAATCTCATCTACTGCCATGGCCAAGCTGCCTATATTATCGCGAAAGCCATCCACGGTATAAGAAGAATATCCGATGCTGGCGCGCGGTGTCAGCATCAAACCGTCGAGGTTGATATTATAGCCTGCTTCAACCTCGCTCGCGAAAGACAAAGATGTCGTATTCAGGCTACCAAGAGAAAGGCCGCCAGACACCCTGCTATTGGAATCAATTCGAGAATGGGACAACGAAGCCTGTCCACCAATATAAAAATTCCCGTCAACGCGGTAATTGCCATAAATTGACGCCTGGTTCGTTTTCACTTTGGCGATGCTGCCGCCGACTTGCTGAACACCGTCAGCATAGCCAAAGGCACTGCCTAAGGTCGTGCTATCATCCAACCCGAATTCCAGACCCATGGCGATATGCCAACTGCCTTGCTCCGCGCCGCTATTATTATCCGAAAATGCGAGTGAGGACCGATCATATCCGGCAGACATAAAGCCGCTCATATTTTCCGGTAGAACTACTGCATTCCAACTGGACGATTGATAGTTTTTGGCGAAACTCAACTGTGACGCCGTGCTTCCCGTCAACTGCCGGCGGCTATCAAAAACCTCTGGAGCGCCAATAATGCTGATTGTACCGGCACCCCCGTGCCGCGAACCCAATAGTGATAAACGGTCCGACACCAACGTTCGCATTGACGCGCTTTGTTTTTCATCGAGAGTGGTTGTCCGGCCCGCTTGCGATGCTGAGAGACTTTGGAAGGTTGCGTTTAATTCACCCACTTCCATGACATCAACCAGCCCAAAAACATTGGAAAGGTCGGAATAATGCCGTCCTCTAAGCCCATCCAAAGCACGGCCAAAGGCTAGGGAAAACGGGTTTCCAACGCCATTGGAACCAAAAAAGTCAGAGAAACGTATTGCCCGCATATTGGCGATCACAGAATTGGGTTCATATTGCAGTTCGGGGTAAAGAACACCAATGCGTCCGATCACATGATCAAAGCTGTTTTCAACACCGCCTTCGGCTGTGATAATCACAAACGATTGACCATAGCGCGCGCTGTTGCGTCCGAAAGCATTGATAACTGCAGCTGTTCCGCCCAGCGAGATAATCCCGTCATTATCATCATCTGCTATCACGGAAAGTGAGTCGTTTCGACGGCGACTTACATCAAAATATGTCAATGATAGCGATGATAATATTACATCACCAGCAATGGTTAATTCTCCGCTGCGGGCCACTCCACCCGGTGCGATAATGCCTCGGACAGAAGTCAGATAAGTCGGATCAAATAAACCGGAACCAGTCAATAATCCGCTACCAAGAAATGCCTCTCCGGTTGTCAATGACCCTTTGACATCAACCCAGCCGCCGGTTTGGGTATAATCGCCCCAAACTTTCAGCGAGCCGTTATTCTTTATTTGCAACCATGAAAATCCTTCGACATTCAACCGGTCAATCGTCACATCATCTTTCAATTTGGTTTTGCCAGGTTTATTGAGTGTCACCTCATAATAACGCGCCCGGACGCCGTTCGCCGGGTCTGCAACGACATTGTTCGGAACAAAGTTCGTGCTTCCTGGACCACCTTCGACAAATATACTGTTCGGATCACCCTCTACCAAAGGTGTTCCTTCAGTTGATATGTCCATGCAATCAGTCAAGAAGCAGATATTCCCGAATTTCGGCGTTTCCCCTGTCACACCCGGAGCCTCAAATCCCGGCAAGGCATTGACCAGTTCACCGTCCACGGAAATACTATAATTCGGATCCATGTCCTGAATCCAGTGCCCCGGATCGGTCCAGTCACCATTGCCGGCTAAAGCAGAGGCGTAGACATAGCTGTTATTTGCTACAATTTCGTCCCAGAACAGAAACAGTGGTTGGTAAAAACTTTGCGTTCCATAAGACGAGAAAGGTTGAAATGTTTTGTCGGGCTCGGGGTCATTTGGAGTACCGAAAAAGCGCGATCCCCCCGATAAAACAGCTACAACCACAGGCGTATCAAATGCTTCGTCCGCGATCAGCGGGCCGCCAGAATCTCCTCCTGCTGTGGTTCCTTCTCTCGGCAAGGCACCACCATCATAGAGGTCAAAATCAAATCGCCCATTATTAGGGTCAAAAACTGCCTCCCCATCCGGACTATCAAAATCCAGATTATACAGGTTCTGCGGCAGGCCATAATCATCCGGCCCAAACAGAAAATTATTCCGGTCGTTCAGTGAACTGAGTGATGAAATCATATTTTCGGCAATACGTCGACGGAAATCAATGCCCAGATTGGCACCATCCGAACCAAGCCCGCGCGAACCATAACCATTTATAATAGCATGCGTTTCTTCGGTAAGCGGAGAGAAGTGCATCGTCCAAGTCGGGATGTCCCCGGCATGGGTATCCAGCGTAGCCAAGGCCACATCCCCTTCCAGAAAGCCGGTTGGCAGTGACCGCTCATCATACCAGACTTGTTCAACATTATAGATATTGAAGCCAACATCAGTGGCATTTGCCGTTCCACCATCAAGACCTACCCAACGGCGAACGCCCGGTAGATTATCAGCGCCAAATCCAAAACTGATCGCCGTTCCACCAGAATCAAAACCATAGCTGCTAGCTGGTTGATCATTTACGCAGTGAGCGGCGAATATAACCGTTCGTGGATTAATCAAACTGCCAGTGCACAGCCCTATTCCAAAACTATTCTGGTCCGGGCGCGTTGCCATTTGACCAATGCCAGTAACATCTACCAAATTATCAAGCGCACCCCCGGGAGGCGGATCATTTAAAGTTATGTCATCACGCACGACAATTTGCGAAATGTCATCAGCCGCCATTGCAACGTGATTATCAGAAACAGACGGCGATAATTGCGCATGGGCCGGTAATGCCAGCCCGGCAAGACATGCGGTTGAGGATACTGTGATTAACAATGAACGATTGAAGATGAGACGTGACATTCTAGCTCTCCCCTAAGAGTTGTTTGTACTAATCAGAACTACTCTTCTTGGAGACCATTACGACTCACCAAGGCATTACTAGTATCACATGTAATTATGAATTTACATTCCCGCTTTGAAATAAAGAAAAAACTAACGTCTAATCACAACCTCCAGACATAAAGAACGCAGGCCGTGTTTACTGCTTTTTAGACTGCTACAGGCGCTGAAATATGAGATTGCGGCGTATAATCCAGCACTTCAAAGTCTGTAATAGCATATTCAAAAATGGACTTTGGCTTGCGAAGTATATTTAATTTGGGCTTACCTGAAGGCTGACGTGACAATTGCTCTTCTACTAGCTTTGCGTGATTTAAGTATAAATGTACATCGCCACCATTCCAGACCAATTCGCCAGGCTCCAGATCGCATTGTTGCGCTATCATGCGAAGCAGCAAAGCCGCAGAATAGACATTAAACGCAAAACCCAGTCCAAGATCGCAGCTACGTTGATATAAAAGGGCTGATAATTTCCCGTTTGCGACATAAAACTGATAAGTCTTGTGACAAGGTGGCAAAGCCATCTGGTCAAGCTCGGCAACATTCCAGCCGGTGAATATATGGCGGCGCGAACCGGGATTGTTTTTCAGCCCGTCGATCAGCAATTCTATCTGATTAATGCCTTTATCTTCGCGTCGGAAAAATCCCTCCCCCGCTGGTGTATAGCGCGGCCAGTTAACCCACTGTTTGCCATAGACCGGACCCAGATCGCCCCATTGTTCAGCGAACATGTCATCTTCTATGATACGTTGTTCAAATGTTTCCCGGTCAATATTGTCGCCCGTTTCCTTACGATATTTATCCAACGGCCAATCGGTCCAGATATGTACTTTCTGTTTCACCAGCGACCGGATATTGGTATCGCCTGTCAGAAACCAGAGCATTTCCCGCGTCGCGGTTTTCCAGAACACCCTTTTGGTAGTGAGAAGCGGGATAGCATTATCCGCCAGGTCAAAGCGCATCGTTGCGCCAAACACGGCTCTTGTGCCGACGCCGGTACGATCCACCCGTTCATCACCATGCATCCAGATGTGCCGCATCAGGTCAAGATATTGCTGTTCATAATGTGGGCCGGGAATCACAACGCTTACTCCATATCAATAACAGGTGACTATACCCCTCTTCGACCATGCTCAACCGGACAAATTACAGTCGGTTCCGATAAAAATTGCTCCACTTCAACTTGATCTGGCAAAATTAGTAATTTATGCCCGCAAATACAGACAATATATTATGTCATTCGGGAAGTAGCTCAGCCTGGTAGAGTACCTCGTTCGGGACGAGGGGGCCGGAGGTTCGAATCCTCTCTTCCCGACCAATCATATTTATCATGAGAATTTAGACGATTGCCATAATAATGGTTAACTTGCCGCCGTGATGATTGTACATTATCTTCACTATTTTTTATTGAAACAGCGCATAGTTCGTTGAACGCTTAATAGATATATTCACGAAATAAACGTATTTTTTGTAACATTTCCTTTAAAATTTGTTCGGTATGCCGTTCTGGTAAATGAACAACATAATATCGGAATGTATAATGCTTAATGTAGAAGATATTGACTGCTCTGTAGACCATGCTCTCAAAGACAATGCACACTCTTGCGAGAACAGGATGGCAGTCAGAGAACTACTCAATACCGAAATTTTCGTCCAGCAATCCGGTAATAAGCCAAGACGCGTAACGCTTTCGGATATCTCATCCTCGGGATTCAGGATGACAAGCAAAGGCAGTCTGGACCCTTTGAAACCTATATTTATAAGGATACCCGGGATTCAATCCCTGAGCGCTACCATCAGATGGGAAGGCTTCAAAGATTATGGATGTCAATTCAGTCAGGCCTTAACGCCTAGCGTATTTAACAATCTGTTATCCAAGCTTAAAAGCTTGAGCAATTGATCTTCCAGATAATCGTGTGAAAATTATTGTTGTTCTCTGGCCCATGTTTTCAAATCGCTAATTATTAATTTTCTGGGCTCATTCACACAATCAAACACACCGTTCAGGATAGCAGCCAAAAACTGGCGCAGATCAATCAACGCGTAGGGCGAACGATGGGCATCCACTCCGTCACTGGACAAGATTTTCATCAAATCCTGATGCGAAAGCAGATTGACGACCTGACTCCAATCGGCTTCTTCTTTCAATGACATCAGGTTAGAAAGTTCTACAATCAGGAAGCATTTAAACTCTTCCTGATCTTCCGTTTTATCGCCCAAGCCTACACTTGCCACTGCGGAAAGAAATACATCTTCGAATTTAATTATCTCGTTAGCGCTGCGATCAGGTGTCGAGCCGATTTCCAGACAGTCTAACGCCAGCCCGATAAGGAAAAGTTCACGCCATGAATAAGGGGCACCATTACCCTTCCCCGTATTCGCACCTGCCGGAAATCCAAGGCGTTGAAAATGCTGTAATCGTCCACGGAATGCGGTTTTTTTGCTGTGAGTTATATTATGCTTGGCAGACAAGATATCCCATATCTCTGCATAGGTAAATTCCACTGTTTTCCCCTTGAACTCAATCAGTCATGATATAACAACCAATGGTGAACATCATTGTTCTTGTTCTGATACTTAATGGCCACGTGCTATACCCCATTTACGGTATCAAGAATGATTAGCACCGTTAGTGGGTTGGCCTTACAAAATATATCGACTGTCAAGCAATCAAACATTTACTATTGCTTCCTCCACATAGCGAGAGACGAAAGCCTTACGCAACACACACAAAATAATTTTCCTTTAGTTTCAATACTGAAGCACAAAAACACTTAATCGCAACAAAACCAACAGAACGTTAACCTTATTTTGAGTTTCGTCTCTTATTGCGAGCTTATGACCACGCGTGTTTTAATCGTCGATGACCGGCCAACAAATCTCCGGATTTATGCCCAGTTTGTTAGTATGATGGGAGAGAAATACTCCTCGGTGACGTTTGCCGATCCTGTAGAAGCACTGGAGTGGCTGCGAGCCAATGGCGCTGAACTGTTGATTGTTGATTATCGCATGCCGAAAATGAACGGCGCAGAATTTATCAAAAACGTGCGTCAAATGTCTAAAGGTGGTGACGTACCGGCCATTGTCATCACTGCACATCAAGACCGTGAATGTCGTCTCTCCGCGTTGGATGCAGGTGCAACAGATTTTCTACAAAGCCCGGTCTCCCACGTAGAATTTTGCCGGCGAGCAATGTCGCTGCTGACCAAAAGTGAAAAAAGCGACAATTTACGGAAACGTGCTTCAAAAATTGAACGAAAACATGCGTCTGTACGGGACATGCCCGACAATGAAGCTCCGGCAAGCAAGAGTATGCTGGAACAGATTATCGATACGATACCGATCATGATCAATGCTACGGATCGTGAAGGCCGCTGTTTATTTACAAATGCCTATCAATCTGCGCTTTTTGACAGAACTCCGGATGATATGGTTGGCCGTAACTTTGGTGAGATACTAGGCCCGGAACTGGCAGAACATTCCGAACGCAGAAACCGGCTGGTGTTAAATTCCCAGCAACCGATCCCGCATTATGAAGAGAAATTTTCCAGTGACGGTGTCGAACTAATTTTTCATTGCAATAAATCACCGCTACTAAACCACAAGGGCGAAACAATCGGCGTCTTGACAACAGCGGTCGATATTACTGCCCGGAAATTTGCCGAAGAACATCGCACCCATCTGGCACTTCACGACATGCTGACCGGTCTGCCCAACCGCGCTCTTTTGGCCGAAAAAGTACGTAATACAATTAATCTTTGTAAAAAAGATGGTCATGAAGCTGCGTTGCTATTGCTCGACCTCGACCGTTTCAAGGTTATAAACGACACACGTGGCCACCACAGCGGAGATACATTGTTACGGGAAATCGCAGAACGTCTGTTAGATATTATTGGACCAAATGATTTTGCAGCCCGTATTGGCGGTGATGAATTTGCGATAATATTGGGTAAAGTTGATGGCCCTGATGAAATTAACTCCCGTTGCACCAAGATATTAAAAGCGATTAACGAGCCTTATTCGATAAGCGGTGTGGAACAGGTTATCGGTGCCAGTATCGGTGTCAGCTTGATACCTGACGACAGCAATGAATATGAAGAGTTACTGCGGCTCGCCGATCTCGCGATGTATGATGCAAAAGCCAATGGCCGCAATTGTCACAGATTCTTTTCCGAAGGTATGAACCAGATTGCTCAGGCAGATGCTGCTCTGGAAATCGAATTACGTGATGCCCTGATGCAGGATCAGTTTGCACTGGAATATCAACCAATTGTGGATGCCAAGAGCTTGGATTATGTAGGATTGGAAGCGCTGATCCGTTGGGACCACCCGACACGCGGACGTTTACTGCCGGTCCAATTCATGCGGGTAGCAGAAGATACTGGAATAATGGATGCGCTCGGCAAATGGGTTATCTCTGAAGTATGTAGCCAGATCCGGCGATCTGCGGATGAAGGTATTGATCTACCTCGCGTGGCAATCAACGTTTCACCACGACAATTTCAACATCAGCATGTCTGCGAAGAGATAATAAAGAATATCGAGCTAAATCAAATTGACCCTTCTCAAATCGTCGTTGAGATTACAGAAGAATTACTACTGAACAATAGCGATCATGTGAAAAGCTCTTTGATCCGGCTTCGTGATGTAGGCGTTGGCATTTCAATCGATGATTTCGGAACCGGTTATTCCTCGTTGCAATATCTACGTGATCTGCCAGCCAATTGCTTGAAAATTGACCGTACTTTCATATCACGGATTGAGCACTCCGCAGCGGACCGGGCAATCATTGGTACAATTTCACATCTGGCTCATGCACTAAACATGCGGGTTGTTGCTGAAGGTGTCGAAAATGACGCGCAGCTTGAATTGTTGCAAGCTTCAGGCTGTGATGAAATTCAAGGATTCCGTATTTCCCGGCCTCAACGCGCTCATGATCTAAACAAGTTGTTCCCGTCACGACAAATACAGGTTGCCAGTCCGGCGAAAGCCTAGTCGTCATGTCATATTTTCGTCTGGACAATCACCACATAAAACATAGTGGCGGACATCGCAAAGTCGGCCATCATCACGTGCGGCCTGGTGACATTGTAGAACGCAGCCGCAATCGAGAGCGCGAGATGATAATCAACCGGTTGGTTTTGATTATGATTGCACTTCCTCTAGCATATCTACTTGACGGTAGTTCAGAGCTAATGCTGGGGTTTCAACTGCACCTGATGGGCAGTCTGGCACTCATGATCTATTATTGTTTCAGTCCAGCACCCAGCCCCATAAGGCGTATTGGTGGCCTAATAGTAGACTTTGGTGTCGCTGTATATTTGTTCACGATTGGCGGCGGGGCCGTCGCTGCTATATACCCTTTATACCTGTGGGTCATATTGGGCTACGGGTTCCGCTTCGGTATTGAATGGCTTTTTATTGCCGCAGTGCTAGGAACAATTTCATTCGGCTGGACCGTATATACGGTGCCCTATTGGCAGGAAAATCTATCGTTATCAGTAGGCTTATTAGTCGGGTTGATGGTGGTACCTGCCTATTGTTCAACTCTGATTATCAAAATATCAAAGGCCACAAAAGAGGCCGAAGATGCAAATAAAGCGAAAAGCCTTTTTCTGGCCAGCGTTAGTCACGAACTGCGAACACCATTAAATGCGATCATCGGTTATGGCACACATTTACTCGACATGGGACTTCCTGAAGATCAGAAAAAAATGATCGGAACCAGTGTCTCTGCCGGTCAGCATTTGCTGTATCTTATCAATCAATTATTGACCTTTGCTCGGTCTGATACGCAAGAAGACCTTCCGGAACCAAAAGAGTTTACGATTGTCGATGTTCTGACTGAAGTACGCGATATTCTGCAATTGGAAGCCGCGGATAAAGGTTTGCAATTCCATCTTCAGGCTGAAGCTTTGAGCGATCAGTCCATTTCCGGTCAACTTGATTACATCCGCAATATCCTGATCAACCTGACCAGTAACGCTATAAAGTTTACGGAAACCGGGGCGATCACCCTGAAGTGTGGAATAAATGATAAATCAGGCGTACCGCACCTGTGGTGCAGTGTGACCGACACCGGACCCGGCATACCAGAAGAAGCCCATGAAAAAATATTCGGCGTTTTTCAGCAGGCCGATGACAGTATTGTTGACAATTTTGGCGGCACAGGACTGGGCTTGGCCATATGTAAGCAATTGGCAGTGCAAGCTGGAGGCGATATCAGCTTGAAAAGTACGGTTGGAGAAGGAAGCAGCTTTACTTTGACTTGCCCGATTGATCTGGTTGCCAGTGATGAGCCCGCAGCAATCATGGAAAATTACCGGATATTATCGCTTGGCTATGGGGTACACGGCCCGAACATCTCGGGGAGTGAAGCCAGCGAAGTCCTTATAGACCATGTTCAGTGCACAGAAGTGGACCGCCTGGAAAGCATTTTGATAGAGCGGCAGCTTTCGACTTATGATCTGGCAGTGCTGGATGATAAAATCGCAGAACAGCTCAAAGATGATTCCAGCTTCTGGAATCATTTTCGCAAGGCTAACCTGCCGCCTGTATTGCTTTCCCATGATAGCAGTAAAAACCTTGAAGAGATTAAGCTACGCGCCGCTTTTGCATCAGTCTTACCTGCCTCTCCCGACTTTGATACCGTACGAAGTGTTATTCAGATTGGCTGTTCCTTCAACCGCAACAGCAGTAGTACAGAAGACGATACCAGCCAGATAATCCGCCCGGCAGTTTCTCTGAATATTCTTGTTGCTGATGACAACCGCACAAATCAGATGGTGCTGGAAACAATTTTAGTCAACGCAGGCCATAAAGTTTCTGTTGTTTCGGATGGTGAACAGGCCTTGGACGAGCTTGAAAATCAAGCGTTTGATATAGTGTTTCTTGACGTAAACATGCCTAATATTGGTGGTATTGAATGTTGCAAATTATGGCGCCAGATCGAAGGTCCACGCCATCATGTTCCGATCATTGGATTGACGGCGGACTCGACAGTGGAAACCGAGAAAAAATGCCTTGATGCGGGTATGGACCTGCGCCTCACCAAGCCGATAGAAGCCGGAGCTTTGCTAGATACAGTGGCAGAGCAAACGGGTAATTTTCTTAGAAAAGGTCAGTCGGATATATCAGATAATGATGATCCGTTTAATGTCGTGCAAGCCATTAAAGCCGACACATCAAAAGATACTCAGCCTCCGATTGATATGAAACAATTAGACTATTTAAAATCTATCGGTGACGATATTTTTGTCCAGTCTGTCATAGATGCATATCAGGAAGACATGGTCAACATCATGATTGATTTCGATAAATCTGTTCGTGACCATGATGTAGAAGCTTTCCGCTTTCAGGCCCATGCTTTTAAAAGCGGAGCCAATAATATCGGCGCAACAAAGCTTGCAGAAATGTGCGGCAAGCTGGAAGTCATCACCGAAGCAAAATTTATCGAACGGAGCGCAGATTATCTCACACAGATTGAGCAGGAAGTATCACGGATAACAAACTTCCTGAACGACAAGGAAACCGCTCGCTATAACGTAATCAGTGACGGTCTCAGTTCAGCGCGTTAACTTCCTGTCACACGGTCTGGAGCGAGCGTGTTATCCGACGTTCCTGTGCCATTGCCAACCGCTCCATTTTGCGAACGTCGGCTTCTTCGAGGTAAAGCGCCGTTTCCGCCCACATGTCGGTGATGTCCAACAGCTCATCAATTGTGACCGGATTGGCCAGACGCCGCGCCTTGTAAACAGCACGTTCGGCATGGAAGCGCTTCCGGTTTTGTCTGGTATATTCGACTATAGCTTCCTCACCCTTGCCATCCTCCGCAAGAATATCGACTACGCCCATGTCATATAGCTCTTCGGCAGAAAATAATTTCCCTTCTAGGATAAACTGCTCTGTCTCCCGGCGGCTCAATCGCTGCCTAAGATAACTATAGGCTCCCATACCCGGAAATAGATTGAACAAAATTTCCGGCAATCCCAACCGCGCGCTTTTTTCCGCGACCAGAATATCAAACGCCAACGCATGTTCAAATCCGCCACCAAGCGCATCACCCTGCACCAGTGCCATAGTAATGATTGGCGCACCAAAACCGATGCTATTGGCATATTGCATGTGAACACAGGTTCGCGCATATTTCTTCAATGCGCCCAAATCACTCCGTCTGATGCAATCAGCAAAATGTTTCAGGTCACCCCCAAGATTATAAATACCCGGCGTATGGGAAGCGCAGACAAAATAGCGTAGCGGATCAACTGCATGTCTGCCGTCAATGGCATAGTTTGTGTGCACCCAATCCTGTACCTGTTGAATCTCGTCCCCCAGTTCATAGGTGTAACTGGGCCGGGATTTCTGATTCATGTAACACCAGAAAATCTGGTCTGTTTTATCAAACCTCAAGTCAATTTCGTTAAAATTATGGGAGAGTATATCCCTGCCGAAACCATGTTTAGGAATGATCAGGGAATCATCTTCACCAACCGGATCGGCGTTATAGTCATTCACGGCTTGGCTTCTTGAATCCATAAGACCCCCATTTATTCAGCTACATGTTTGGAATACGTTGCTGCTTTGACGTAACCCTGATTAGCGTGCCTGAGTAACATTTTTATGTGACGCCCCAAAAAGAAGCAAGTAAAAGCCAAAATATTAACCATTACAGCTAATCAATATGAAGATCCCTACGTATTTAGCGATGTTCAAGGGTTAACAAGCAAAATGGGAATTGAGTAGATAAAGCCGTTTTGAATGATATTTTGTACCGGCTTACTATTTCCAAATTAGTTTCTTTTAGCCGCTAAGCCGTTCTTATTACCTATATTTCCGGCTTCTGTTTCAGAGCTTAACGATGGTGAACAAATGGGATGCTTTCAACATAGGCGCAAGAAGATCACTGAAATACGGAATTAACCGGCTCATTTAATGTTTAGCAAAAAAGCTCCGATGTATAGCTGCGGTCTCTCTGGGTCTTTCGATCATCGGGACATGTCCGGTTTCTTCCAGGATTACTGCTTCGCTATTTCGTATCCCCTGATTCAATACAGCAACACAGCTAACATCAATCAGCCGGTCATGCCGTCCCCACACAATGAGCGTTGGCACTGCGATTTCGTCAAGCCGGTCGTTCAACGGGTGATTGATAGACCCATCAACTATTTGCCAGAATATCTTATCAAGCAGTTCATGGTGTGCATCGGCCTCTGCGAAAAAAAGTTTCTTGAAGTTTTTTGGCATCGGCACGGGCTTATAGGCAATGAAAGACATTAAGCGGTCAACATCCGAGACATTTTTCAATGCCAGTGCATTTTCACCTTTTTCTGCGGCAATCACCAGTTCGCTCTTATCTTCTCCGGTAATACCGGCATTATTGAACAAGCTTAGCGAAGCCGTGCTATCGGGATAGTCCAGCGCAAATTGCAGAGCTATATATCCCCCCATACTATTGCCGCCGATATGACATTTAGCGATGCCCATCGTATCAAGAAATTTTTTCAGGCGCTGGCTTTGCATAGGAATATCATAATCGCGATCCAGCGACCGGTCATTGCCGCCAAAGCCCGGCAAGTCAGGCAAAATTAATCGGTGATGACGGGTCATATGCCGCGCATAGATTGACCAATTATCTTTATCGCCGCCAAAACCATGCAATAGCACAATCGGCACACCATCATCGCGGCCACCTTCCAGATAAGGCCAGATATTATCGCCAAGACGAACCGATTTTTCGCGCATACCGCCGCGCCAACGGACTAATCCCGTCATAGACGCGAACAATATTTTCGGAAAAGCATAATAGGTCAACAACAGGACTATTATCAGGCCCGCTATTAAAGCCATCAGAATATAAATAATGGTCATCATTATGAAACTCCCCCGTTCACTTCTTTATTATTCCAATTTTATCGTGCGCTTTATCCAATCAGTCATATCCGAAAGCACCAGGTCTTTTTCCGGCTCGTTAAAAACTTCGTGAAACAGCTCAGGATAGATTTTTAGCTTTTTTTCATCCGAGCTAATCCGCTCATGCAAAAAAACTGATCCTTCAGGTGCGGTCAGACTATCGTTTTCACCATGGAGAAGCATGAGAGGTATCGTAATTTTCGCCGCTTCACTTTGGATCTTTTCCATTTGAACCATCATTTCAGCAGCCAATCGCGCACTGATTTTACTACCGGAAACCAATGGATCAGCCAAATAGTCAGCCACTACTTCGGTATCGCGGCTGATACCATTTGCATCCAGAGCCAATACGCCGAGGGTGGGCGCTACCCGTGAAAGGAATTTGCTTAGCCATCTCATGATAATCGACGGCTCTTGGGTGGCTTTAATCGCCGGACCTGATAGCACCGCTGCGGCAAATCGTGACTGGTTGTTCAGCAAATATGTCGCAGCAATCAATCCGCCCAGACTATGGCCGACCAATATCATCGGTAATCGCTTCTGATTAGCTGGCACTTGCTCTATCAGCGCGTCCAATCCGTCAAGATAAACAGAAAAATCCGGTATAAAGCCGCTTTGGCCATCGGACTTTCCATGCCCCCAATGATCTAGCGCATAAACAACGAAGCCGTTTTTTACACAATGCTCGGCAAAATAACTATAACGACCACTATGTTCATCATAGCCATGTGCCAGAATAATGACCGCTTTTGGAGCATCTTGCGGGCTCCAGCTTTGACAGTAAAGCGTTGCGCCCGCTCCGGCAGAAGGAGCCACTAATTTCAGTGCCCCCTCATTCTGTTTCATGCGATTTGCCGATTCATAACCGCAGCATGATCAAGCGCCAGTTCGGTTTCATAATCGAACAAGATACGCTCAAGGGTCTGGCTGATCTTTGATTGCGTACGCACCATTTCTATTTTGGGCCATGTTGTGCGTTCGCCCAATTGGATCAGTTCTGCAATTTCCTCCACCGACAGATTGCTCAATATCTTTGCCGGGCTCCAGAACATGGTCGGACGAATAATGTTAATGTCGCCGGTATAATCCTGATTTATCACGGACAGGGTCATATTGGCGATACTGTTTAGGCGCGGAAAATAAGATAGCGGCCTCTGCATAATTTCAATATTGGCATTCAGCCATGCTTTCATTGTCGAAGTCGTCGCATTTCTGATGGCTGTTACCGGGTTTCTTTGTTGTTTTACATCTGTCGCAAAGGGCGTGATTAATGGATTTGCCTGACTGACAATATGATGATTGACGCCGTAAAGCCGGGCAAGCCGCTTTGAGGGCAAATCATGGGTAACGGAACCGTCAACCCATTTGCGATTGGGTAAATAAGGCTTTCGCGCTCCCTTATGGTCCTTAGCCGCCAGCGTAACGGGCGGATAAACACCCGGCACGGCGCATGAAGCCATTACCGCTTCACGAATATAAACATTGGGCGAAGCAATGGCGTTCAACAGACGCGATGTCTGATGTTTTTCAGCAGGTGCGACGGACACATTCAAATGGCGTCCCGTCAGTTCATAGGCTTCCTGAAATGTAAGATCCGGGATCAGATTATTGATCCGGCTACGAATCTCTTCGATCTTCAACCGCTTTGCACCGCCTAATGCCCCCTCCCCCAATAATCCAAGGCCACGCGACGCCAGAATATCTTCCGCATGATCGGACACCAGATTTTCCGGAGCAAAAAAAGAAGGAATTTCTTCGTCAACATGGGTGCTTATCAAAGCACCGACAACCGATCCCCCGCTGGACCCCGACATGATTTGCGGCAGCAAGCCTTCCGACCACAAAGCCTTTACGACGCCCATATGAAAATACAGAAACGCGCCGGAACCGCTCATCAAAAATGCGGACCGGCCGTAACAATGCTGCGCTCGCCGAAAGAAATCTAGTTTTTCTTCAAAAAGAATATCATCGACCTTATCACTTGCCAGATATTCCAGCGCATCAACGATCGCATCAACATAATCCTGGATCAGTTGTTTTGTACCGAATTTGGCTTTTTGGTGCAGGCGACCATTGCCCATACCATCCATATTTCCGTGTATCCCCTCGTTCAGGGCATAGAGCAGTCCGGCATTATTCTGCGTTTTTCGAAACTTTGACAGGCGCTTTAAGCGGCGGCGGATAGAGATATGATCAAAATGCTTGCTTTCATCGGATGCTTTCCACTCATCAACGCCAGTCGAACGATCATGTGCAGCGGCAGCATCCGACCAATCGGAATAATTCTCTGCCTGAGCCATCGCTTTTTCCATTTTTAAAGTGGTATTCAGGATCATTATTTACTCTTATCCATCTGTAGCTTCTGCTCTGGCTTTCTGGCTGATTTTCCGGTTAACTTCTTCTTAGCTGGTTTTTTCGCTGCTGTTTTTTTGGTCGAAGCACCGCCGTTTTTTATTTTCACATTCCGCAATTCCTCAAACGCCTTTTGGATGCAGTCCCGGAAAAATACAATGTCGGGCATGATTTTTCTGTCAGTGGTAATCGTAAATGACATCGTGCCATTATAGCTGGGCGTTGCGATAAACAGCCCCATTCCATTACCCAGCGGAGCCATGCCATATTGATGGGTTAGCTTTGCACCGTTCATATACATCGGTGTTTGTGGGCCGGGAATGTTGGAAATAAACACATTACTCATCTTGGGCGCAAACCGCTCACTGGTCAGGATTTTGGCTACTCCAGCCATGGTTGCTCCGGGAATATGCTGCGTCAAATCCGTCATAATACGGGCGCTTAAACCAGATTTGGCCGCCTTCGTTTGTTCTGTGGTTTTGCGGATCGCCTCTAACCGCTTCAGTGGGTTAGCAATATTGGTCCACAGCTTGACGCTCATTGCTGTAATCTTATTGCCAGGGCTATCATCTTGGCTATCCCGCTTACGCGCATTTACGGGCGCAACCGCGACCAGCGACTCCTTCGGCAGTTCTTTGTGCCTCATCAGATATTTGCGTAGCGCCCCTCCGCAAATCGCTAACACAACATCGTTAATCGTCACTCCATCAACCTTGGCGCGTATAGCTTTCAGCTCATCCAGATCAAAAGTAACTGCATCGAACATTTTATGGGGCGAGACTGCCCCGTTAAACCGTGTATCAGGTACAGTCAGGCCGTTGCTATCTTCATCAACCGACATATTCTTGCGCGCCGCATCCCAAAGGGTCGGGGTTAGTTTCAACACAGCGTTCGTCAGTTTGACCGGAGAAGTCAGATTGCTTGAAATCGCACGGTTCATCACTTCTGATGCAGATGGCACATCGCCATAATCCCAATCGGACGGCGGCACCTCGATCATCGGTTTACCCTTGGCATCCATGTCACTGAGCGCCGTGAAAAAATAGGTCGCCGCCGAACCATCTATCGCTGCATGATGAACCCGCGTCAAAATCGCATAGCTGCCTTTACCATAGCCCGGGATACGGTCCAGCCCTTCGACCACATACATGTCCCAAAGAGGTCTGTTCATATCCATGGGTTTGCTAAAATGCCGCGCGACATGGATAGAAAATTGTCTCCAATCGCCCGGTTCCGGTAGTCTCCCATGAGAGATATGCGCTTCTATGTCAAAATGCTCATCCTCCACCCAATAGGGATGATCAATATCAAATGGCAGGCGATAAAGCTTTCGTTTGAATACCGGCGAGATATGCAACCGGCTTCGCACATGTTCGATAATATCCTTGAACCGCACTGTTTTCCCTCGCGCAGTTGAAGGATCATAAACATAGACCGCCATAACATGGGTCAGGTTTTCCGGCGTCTGGATATAGAGGAACTGGGCGTCCTGGGCACTAAGCTGATGCAGCATATCCTGTTCCTTTGTATCAAATATTATTCAAAAATCTTGTCGGCAAGGCTCAACACCTCAAGCCGTGACTTCTCCATCCGCCGCGACAATGCCCTAAACTTACGGAGTAAGGCCTTACGCTTCGCGATGGTTTCTTCGGTAGTTTCACCGGTCAGGTCTTGACTAGCTGCCATTTTGAAACCGTTTTCGAACAGGATTTTACCAATGGAAGCCTCGCTGGTAATAAGCCGCAACATATAAGCCTGACGCCCTTCCTTCAGGGCCATATCCACACAGTTTTTCTGGTCGATCGTCTGGCCCGGCTTTAACCGGGACAATATATCAAGCACCACAGTATAAGATTCCACAAAGGGCAGGAATACCGCATGGCCGACAAGTGGCTGGAAACGGTTGGTCAGGCTTTTTAGCAAGACTCCTCCTTTTTGAAGCTTCATTTCCCAATCAGGGCAAGCGCGGGTCAACTCAGCCTTCAAATTTTCCCGATATTCCTCCTTGGGAGGGTAGAAAAATTCAAATTTGAACAAGTCCCGTAACCGATCTGTCTCTGCCCAAAATACTTCTGCTGCATTTTTGCTTTGGTCTTCTCTCGCTTTTAACAAGGATAGCTCGATAATCGCTTTGTCGAGAAAATGATGGATGATTGAATTGCGGTAATAGCTGGCTAATGGATGCTTTTCAGGCTGTATTGTATAGACCGTGCTAGAGCCCTGATCATAGCAGACAAACAGACCATTATTGACAAGCGTATCTATAACATTCTGGATGTCCTCCAGACTTTGTTTAGTCAAATCATCGCTGAACCTGATATTTCGCTCTTTTGCCCATTTAACAAAGAAGTTGATGATGGCTTGCAACTCATCAGCCGTCATAGCGCGCGGTGCAGTGCCAAGCATGCTGAGGCACATTAACGAGGTCAAGGTAAGCGGCGTCGCACGATTGGCCTCCACTGCCACTTCAAATGCAATTTTCGATAGGCCGATACGATCATCGGGCTTAGGCGCTTTTTTGACAATGACCGGCTTGCCAAAGTCCACATAAACCTTGCCCATGGGTTCGCGCAGGCTGCGTAAATATCCGACAAACCAGCTAAGCGACTCTGCTTTTTTAACCCGGCCTGTCTGCTCGCTGGCATATTCCTCGACATCGCGGATCAGATCGAAGCTGGTCACTACCGGAATGATGTGAACATTTTCGATATCATTCACATTGGCGCTATCCAGAACATATTTCAGCAAACCGTAACGCGGCGGCATTAGCTTGCCCAATCGGGAACGCGTGCCTTCAAACGCCCACGTCATGGGAAAGCGCTTTTCAAGCAGGTAGCTGACATAATGGCGCAGGACGAGCTTATAGACGGGCTTGTCCTCAAAACTGCGGCGAATGAAAATCGTGCCCGCACGGCGTAAAACAAACCCCAGACCAAAAAAATCCAGATTTATGCCGCCAAACACATGCAGCATCGGCAGGTCGTTTTGATAAGCAAGGTCGGTCGGGGTTACACCGTCAATGTAGGTTTTGTGCGTAAACAGCAATAAGGTCGGATGATCGCGCATAGTCTGACGCAGCTGGTTAAGCTCATTCCGGTCAAATATCACTTCGTCTTCGTAACCCTGAGATAGCATGAACCTGTCCAGCCGCGCTTTCATGTCGATGAACAAAGCACTGGGCCGCGCGACCAATTCTTTCATATATTTGCCAGCTTCTTCATAAAGCGCCGTTTCCGGCTTATCCAGATCAGCAGCAAGTTTGGTCATGGCAGTACGAAATTTCGTACTAGTACGAAGGCTCTCTGACACAAAGCGAGGCACTTTATAGCGTCGTCCGCGCAAACCCCGTTCTTCTATATCAAGCACCAGACTGGCCTGACGCACTACAAATCCGGCAAATTCGGTAGTCTCTTCTCCCTGGGTGGCCAATGGATTCTGGCGATTGAACCGCTCTCTCAAATCACCAATGGTTGCGGGGCGCCCCGTCAGACATTGTGCACGGCGTTTATTACGAAGCAATATTGTGCGGGCGCGAAAACTGCCCGGCGTTCGGGGATCACCGAATAAGGCATGCCGTATCTTCATCGCCCTGCTTTTCTCAAAATCGGGAATCCGCCATGCGATACGCACCGGTATTACAAGCGTTTCGGGGGCAGCATCCAGTTTTCGGGCCAATTCCTTTAACCGCAAAAGCACGCGTTCATCAGAAATCGGGAGGCTTATCCAGTTGATCGGCTCATCCGGTCCGTCTTCACCAACGGAAGCATGAAGCCAATCGAGCAAATATCGACGTTCAACACGATTACGGGCATCAATGACAAATAGCTTTGGCCCCTTGGTGAACAAGGGCTCTTTTGTGGCTATTGCCGTTGATTCATTCATCGTGGCTCCTAATTTTATCGCCTGTTATGTCTTCACTTCTGACTTTTTCCGGGATGATTTTGTTCCCGGCGATATAACTTCCGGTTTTTTTGATGCAGCTGGCTTACGCTTCGCCGTCTTTGCAGCCGAAGCCTTTGCTCGCGGCGCTTTTTTGCGATTGGAAGGCTTTGTCTTAATCGCTCTCTCCAGCGACTTCTCATCCTCCCACTGGCCCAGTGCTTGTAGAAACATAGTCCGCACTTCAGCGACATGATCATTGAGCGTCGCTCGTTTCCAGCCACTGGTGTCTACCGGAGGCAAAACTTCTACTTTGACCGTTGCAGATCGCATCACAAATTCATTTTTAGGGGCCACATCACCGGCATTATGGATGACAATGGGGACCATCGGAACACCCGCCTGCATCGCTAAATGAAACGCACCCTTCTTGAACGGCCCGACTTTCGGCGACAAAGTGCGCGTTCCTTCGGGGGCGATACAAATTGATTTGCCATCTGTGGTAATTGCCTCAACCAAAGGCTCCATCGCCTTGATCGCGTTTCGGCCATCGGCCCGGTCCACAAATACAGTCCCGGCAAACTCCAGAACCTTGCCAATGACCGGCATGTCCCGGATTTCCTTTTTCGCAATAGCTCCAACATCCTTGCGAACCAATTTTGCGATTATCATCACGTCGGCTTTGCTTTGATGGTTAAAGACAAAAATACAGGGCCGCTGCGCCCACAGATTTTCTTCGCCCTTAACATCCAGTTGCACTCCGACAAGTGCAGCAGCAAGATCACCAAACAGCCCGGTCGAAAAATTTGTTGCCTCTCGCTGTGAACCTGTTAGCGCCCATATCGGCAGTCCCGCTACAAAAGATGTTACCAGCGAACCGGTCGCGTAAATTGTTCTTAGATAATCGACAGGTTTGCCCTGCCCTCTGCTATCAAATTTCTGTAATGGCCATCCGCGCTCTCGAGCAACTTCTGTCAGCTTACCGCTGGGGTTTAACGGGCGGGGTTTTCCGACCCGTTCAAGCAGTTCGATATCGTCATAGCTGTCCGAATAAAAATAGCTTTCGTCCAGATCAAGCTTGTGTTTTTTTGCCAGCTTTTCAGCGGCAATCACCTTGCCTTCACCAAAGCATAATGGGCGGATTATATTACCGGTAAATTCGCCATTTTCGACTTCATATTGCGAACATAATATATGCTCGATATTCAAATCCCGCGCCGTTGGTTCAATCTGGTAAATCGTCGCAGAGGAAACAATCGCGACCGTGTGCCCCTTAGCAATATGCGCCTCAATCAAAGCGCGCGATTCAGGGTAAACTTTGCGCGCGATATGTTTTGCGTATAATTCTTCGCCGAACTGGAAATAGCTTTCCTCGGTCACGCCCTTCATAAATTTCGACGCTGCCATCATCAGGCCGGAAAATCCCAGACTGCCCATGCTATATTGCGCCATCACATTTGCTGTTTCGACCAATTCTTCGGCACTTAATTCGCGCCGTTTAATCTTCTCCCACAGCATAGCAGTGGCCGAATAGCCGGCGATGATCGTGCCATCAAAGTCAAATAAAGCACCAATATGCGGGCCTTCAGGTGCTTTGAGCACATCTTGCAAATGGGAATCCCGATCAGACATTATTTCCCCTCAAAACAACTCCCAAAACGACCCCCAAAACAACTAAAGCGACCCAGCCTGCATATATTCTGCCAAAAAAGGGATGTATTTCCCAGCTTTTAATGGGTTAATCCGATAATAGATCATTTTCATGGTCTATATATCTAAATATGCGGCGGCCAGATATGCGGTGGATAGCATGGTTATCGCACGCGGCCCATGCAGCTATCTCCGCTTCCGGTCGTATGACGGTTTACCTGACGGGGTTAACGGGAAAAACCACTCGTTTGTTGTAAAATGCTCATTCAAAGCCGCCGCCTAAAGCGACAAACAACGATACGTTATTCTGGTTTTTAATCCGCAATATCTGAAGCAGCCTTTGCTGAGCCGAAAACAGGCTACGTTCAGCATCCAGAACTTCCAGATAACTGGAAACGCCTTCACGATATCGCAAGCCCGCAATATGAGCGATCCGTTCCTGAGCCATTACTTCGCGTCGGGCGGTTTCAACCTGTTCACCGATCCAGCGGCGGCCCGCCAGTGCATCAGAAACTTCCCGAAACGCAGTTTGAATCACCTTATCGTAATTGGCGATAGCTTCGGATTCACGCGCTTTTGAAAGCTTCAATTGCGCGTTGCGCGCGCCGCCATCAAATATCGGAAGATTGATTGAAGGCCCAAAGCTCCATGTAAAGCTACCTCCGCTGAATAAATCACCCAGATCATTTGATGCAAAACCAGTAGAGCCGGTAAGCGAAATACTAGGGAAAAAAGCCGCTCTTGCCGCTCCAATATTGGCTCGCGCAGCGCGCAGTCGCTCTTCCGCTGCAACAATATCGGGCCTGACCAATAACAGGTTTGAGGGCAAGCCAGCGTCCAGATCACCAGCAAATATCTTGTTTTCCGCCATATCGCTCTGAGATAGATCAGATGGTAATTTACCACCGACAAGCACGGTCAAACGGTTCTGGGCCTGTGCCAGAGTCAGTTTCTGTCCAGCCAGTGCCTGCTCTGCCTGAGTAAGCAGAACCTCGGCCTGACGAAAATCAAGCGCAGAGGTGACACCCGCATCACTTCGGATTTTTGCAATTCTCAGCCCTTCTTTTCGGCTTTCCGCCGTGGCTTCGGAAAGGGCGATTTGTTCCTGTGTTTCCACCACTTCAAGATATGTTGACGCAACATCACCGATCAGAGAAAGATAGAATGCCCGCTGCGCTGACACGGTGGCAAGATATTCCGCGCGAGCAGCCTCGCTCAAATTGGCTACACGCCCCCAAAAATCAAGCTCGAACGAACTAACCGCGACACCGACATTATATCTGTTCAAGGTGACCGAATTGGGTCCACTAGTTCCGCCACCCGTGCCATTTGTACCAATAGGCGTTCGGCTTCGCGTAGCACCGCCACTTGCAATGATAGCGGGTAGGCGCTGACTATCCTGTATTCTATACTGCGCTTGTGCCTGTGCAATCCGGGCGGTGGCAGCCATAAGATCGCGGTTATTTTCAACCGCTTCAGCCAAAAGAACCTTTAGCTGGGGATCTTTGAAATAGTCACGCCAGCTCAATTGTGATGCTATAACTGAACCATCAGGACGAAAGGCTGGATCATAAACAGCAGCGGACGATAATTCCGGCCGATTGTGGTCCGGGGCCAGACTGGTGCATCCACTAAGTGCAGCCGTCATCGCTATAAGGATAAAACGCTTCACTGGGCAGTCTCCCCTTCCAGTTCACCCGTCGCCGATGGTGCTTTGCGACTAAGCTTTTGTCTTACAAGCATATAAAGCAGGGGTATCATGAAAACACCGATTGCCGTGGCGGTAATCATACCACCCATTACGCCGGTACCGACTGCTATGCGGCTATTCGCGCCAGCGCCGGTCGAAATAAACAGCGGCACCATCGCCAGAATAAACGCCATGGAAGTCATGATGATGGGCCGCAAACGAAGTCTTGCAGCCTCTCTGACCGCTTCGACAACAGGCTTGCCAGCCTCTTCTTCTTCAATGGCAAATTCAACAATCAATATGGCATTTTTCGCAGCCAGACCGATGATCGTAATCATCCCGATGTTGAAATAGACGTCGGCAGACAACCCGCGGAGCATTGAAAAAATCACTGCCCCAAGCACACCGACCGGCACAATTAGCAATACTGATACCGGAATGGCCCAGCTTTCATATAGTGCAGCCAGTAACAGGAAAACGACCAGCACGGATAATCCCAGAAGAAGTCCGATCTGTCCTGCAGACTGCTTTTCTTCGTAGCTGAGTCCAGTCCACTCAAATCCGATACCGGCGGGCAATTGATTGATCAGCCCTTCGACTTCCGCAAGCGCATCACCCGATGATTCTCCGGGCGCTGCTTCACCTGAAATGGTCATCGCCGGATAGCCGTTATATCGTCCAAGACTTGGTGGTCCGGCAGTCCATTTCACTGTTGCAAATGTGCTGAATGGAACTAAGTCACCCTGATCATTAGGAACGCGTAATGCCAGCACATCCTCCGGTGTCATACGGTATCGCGCATCGGCCTGAACATAGACTTGTAACGACCGCCCGTTGCGAACAAATTCATTGGCAAAGGAAGAACCAAAGTTGATCGCCAATGCCGAGTTTACATCGGTAATAGCAAGCCCCAGTGAACGAGCCAGAACGCGGTCAATATCGACTTTAAGTTGCGGGCTTGCCTGCTGATCCTCTGGGCGGACGCCAGATAGCATATCGCTTTGCGCCATCAGCCCTAGTAGCTGGTTACGCGCATTGGTAAGGGCAACACGACCAACACCGCCGCGATCTTGCAATTTCAGGGTAAATCCACTGGCCGTACCAAGCGAAGCAATCGCTGGTGGTTGAATGACAAATACATTGCCCGCGTCAATTTGCGAAAACCGCCCCATCGCATCCATCAGCAGATCGGTTGCCCCGCCACCCTCGCCCGATCGCTCTTCCCAGGGTTTCAGCGAGGTAAACATCATCGCGTTGCTTTGTCCCTGACCAAAAAAGCTGAACCCGCGAATGACGACCAGATTTTCTACTTCGTCCTTGCCTAACCAGTAATTTTCAACGGGTTTGATCGCTTCCTCAGTGCGTTTGCTGGTTGCGCCCGGCGGGGCTTGTATGGCGGTGATTAAAAAGCCCTGATCTTCGGTCGGCAGAAATGCGGTAGGCAAACGCATAAACAATAATATCGCCGCAGCCACCAACAATATGAAAACCGCCAAACCCCGCATAGGCCGAGACAATATGGTGTCGGTTGCACGACCATATTTTTCTGTGATCCCGGCAAACCAGATATTGAATTTTTCAAGCAATCGGCTCCCGCCGCTGATTATGCGGTGGTAGACCGCTTTATATCCTTCGCGACTGTAAGCAGGCTCATCATATATATTTTCACTGTCTCGCTCTGCTTTATCAACCGGCTTGTCCGATATATCTTTTTTAATCGGCTTTAGCATAGTCGCGCATAGAGCAGGCGTGAGCGTCAAAGCCATTAGTGCAGAGAATAATATTGAGATAGCTAGCGTGACAGAAAACTGCCGATAAATACCGCCAGTCGATCCGGGAAAAAATGCCATGGGTAGAAATACAGCCACGAGGACAAGCGTAATCCCGACAATAGCGCCTGAAATCTGGTCCATCGCCTTGCGTGACGCTTCAACCGGAGACAATCCCTCTTCGCGCATGAGCCGCTCGACATTTTCCACAACGATGATCGCATCATCCACCAAAATACCAATAGCCAGCACCATGGCGAACAGCGAGAGCACGTTTATCGAGAATCCGAACAGCCACAATCCAAGACATGCACCTGCCAAAGCAATGGGAACAACAAGGGTCGGGATAAGCGTCGCCCGCCAGCTCTGGAGAAACAAAAACATGACCAGAAAGACCAGCACTATTGCCTCGATCAAAGTCTGGGCGACTTGCTTTACAGATAATTTGACAAAAGGTGTGGTGTCATAAGGCACTACCCACTCGACATCTTCGGGGAGCCCGCTGCCCAGTTGCTGCATCCGTTCATCCACGCCTTGTGCCGTTGCCAAAGCATTAGCGCCAGTTGCCAGTTGGACCGCCATGCCAGCCATTGGCTGACCGTTAAGGGTGGTTGATGTAGAATAGTTCTGCGCGCCCAGTTCAACTCTGGCAACATCGCTTAATCGAACAGTCCCACCGCCCGTGTCCGCCCGCAATATGATCTGCTCGAATTCTTCAGCGGTAGAGAATTTGTTTTGCGTTATTATTGTCGCGTTGATCTGGGTATCTTCCAGGATCGGCAACGCGCCAAGTGAACCACCGGCAGATTGACTGTTCTGTTCCCTGATAGCGGCGAGCACAGCCGCAGGAGATAATCTGAACGACGCCAACCGCTCAGGGTCCAGCCATATCCGCATGGCATATTCGGACCCGAACAGTGTAATATCACCAACACCCTCGACCCGGCGCAATTCGTCCGCAATCTGCGTTGCCGCAATATTACCGAGGTCAGTAGCGTTAAGTTTACCTGTCTTTGATGTCAGGGCGACGATTTGCAAGAAACCGCTACTGGCCTGGCGAACCTGAATACCTTGCTGGCGAACATCGGCAGGAAGCCGCGCTTCCACCGTACTCAACCGGTTTTGGACATCCGTCTGGGCAATATCTATGTCCGTGCCCGCATCAAAAGTGATCGTAATCGAACCGGTGCCATTCGACTGACTGGTCGATGACATATAGAGAAAGCCTTCTACGCCATTAAGCTGCTGCTCGATAAGCTGGATGACATTCTGCTCGAGTGTCGCGGCATCTGCCCCCGGATAATTGACAGAAATCGTCAAAGAAGGCGGAGCAATATCGGGATATTGCTCAATCGGAAGACTACGCAATGCAAGGATGCCGGACAAGATAATGCCAAGCGCAATTACCCATGCGAAAATTGGGCGATCAATGAAAAAACGGGACATCGGTTAGCGCTGACTCTTCGAGGATGGTTGCTTATTCTCGCGACCGCGTTGTTCTTTTGTGAGTATTTTGACAGCCGCGCCTGGTCTGATCTTCTGAAGATTGCTGATTATAACCTTGTCACCAACCGATAATCCGCTTTTGATAATCCACTTGTCACCGTCCAGTGGCCCCAGATCAACAGAGCGGACTGCCGCTTTTCCTTCAGAATCAATGATAAGAACGCTTGCGCCTGTCTCGCTGAGTTGAACTGCTCGCTGAGGAATCTCTATACCGTTTTTGATTTCTCCGAGATAGATTTTGGCCCGCACAAATTCACCGGGCAATAAATTGCTTCCGGGATTTGGAAATTCGGCGCGCAAACTCACCGTTCCCGTATTCTCGTCTACGGAAAAATCAAAGAAATCAAGAAACCCTTCGATGGGATAAATTGAGCCGTCTTCAAACGAAAGCTCCACTCTGGTTTTCTGGCGCTCATCAAATTCAATCAGTCCTTCATCAACCGCACGCCTTACCGCCATAACTTCACTCGAAGATTGGGAAAGATTGACATAGACCGGGTTTAATTGTTCGATACGGGTCAATAATGTCGCCTCGGCTGCACTAACCAGAGCCCCTTCAGTGACTTCGGCCCGTCTCGCACGTCCACGGATCGGAGCGCGGACATTAGTATATCCCAACTGTAAATCAGCCGCAGCAAGTTCAGCTTTAATCTGAGCCACGCTTGCGCTTGCTTCGCGTGAGGCAGCTACGGCTGCGTCATATTCCTGGCGGCTGATGGCCTGCTCTGCGACCAGCGGCTTATAACGGTTGACCACCGCCCGTGCATTGGCTGCTGTCGCCTGAGCGCGTTCAAGACTGGCTTTCACCTGTGCGCGAGTAGCCTGAAGCTCACTGGGATCGATACGAAATAATGGTTGTCCTTTGCTGACATCCGTACCTTCCCGATACAACCTGCGCTGCACAATACCGTTCACCCGCGCCCGCACCTCAGCCACCCGTACGGCCTCAATCCGTCCGGGCAGCTCTATGATATTAGGAATCGAAACAGGTTTGACTACATATGTATCGACCATGATCGGAGGCGGCGCCGAAGGAGATTCGGAGCCGCTGCAACCAGCAAGGCCCAATAGCAGTGCAAACGTTAAACTAACCGTTTTTCTCATTTAATTCTCAATTATCTCATAACCCTGATATAATATTCTCAACCTGATTGGTTTCGGCACTTATTTTAGACTGATTATTTATATTCGTGATGGTAATGGCACGCCATTCATTAATAGCACGCAAGCGAAGTAAGACTATCGGTTTTAATTTGCACCATCATATCCGGCGCTGTCTTTCTCTTGATTTTCGTGTATTTAAAAGCGCTTATCTACGCGTTTTGAATGTTTCAACTGTGAACCAATTTCGTTTTTCGCACCTCATAATTCGATTTTAGCATATCGCACCCATGATTTTTTACGCATTCCACCCAAGAAGTCGTTAAACTGCCCTAAAATGGAAATGTTCAGGGTTGCAGTTGTGACCTTGATCCATTTTGACAAAATAATATTCTCGAACAGATTGTGCCGCCACTAATCGGCAGCACCAACCACCGCCCTATGGGCCATAAAACGCAAAACAAGTCATTGAACTTTGCACAAATTGCCGCATAAACTGCGGAAAAGGAATGCAGATGCCGGAGAAATTCCACATTGATCGAATTGACCGCAAGATACTTGCCGTCTTGCAAGATGATGGGCGCATTACCAATCACAAGTTAGCGGATTGCGTTTCATTGTCACCTAGCGCCTGCCTGGCCCGGGTAAAGCGGATGGAAAAAAATGGCGTCATCACAGGATATAAAGCGCAGGTTGATGTTGCAAAACTGGGTCAAACTCTGACAATTTTTGCCGAATTAACCATTTCAGCTCATGACACGACAAGCAGACGCAAAATCGAAAATACCTTGCAAGAAATGAACGCAGCTATTGAAGCTTATCGCGTATCAGGTAGCTATGATTACCTGGTGAAGTTTCTTGTCGCCGATATGGAGAATTGGACCGCTATCGCTGACAAACTGAATGACGGTGAACTTCAAATAGAAACTATACGGACCGTTCCATCAATGCGAAGGATAAAGAACTGGACCGGCGTTCCAATGTTTGCCGGTCATGAAAAGTAATTGTTCCAGTGTGTGCTTTAATAACACAGACTGTCAATCAGATACCGATTTCAGATAATTTATAATCGCACGCCGCTCATCCGGCTTATTCAGCCGAAACCCCATTGATGTTCCTGGCACCATGGCCGTGGGATTGGTGAGCCAGCGGTCCAGATTTTTCTCATTCCATCTGATATTAAGGTTTTTAAGTGCCTTGCTATAGCGAAAGCCCGAGACACTGCCCGCTTTTCGTCCGAACACGCCGCGATGACGGGGACCGACACGGTTTTGATCTATCGAGTGACAGGCCCCGCACCGGCGGGTGTATAGTTTTTTTCCGGACAATGCAGAGCGCGTAGCGGCCCGGGCAAGCGGGGGGAATAATGCCACTTGCTCCAGACCGGTACTTCCATTCTTCTCGTCCACAGGCAATGGCTTGGATTCATTTGCATCACTCTGAATGAAAATGAAGGTTATAATGGCTGCAATAATAGCCAGCGCTAAACCCAGTCGAGAACCCATGTTTTATACCTTGATGATCTTGTATCTTTCAGAAAAATATATTTTATCCGAATATCAAGGCTGACTTAGGAATCGGTTCACCCAAAGCATTACCAAGAATTGCAGCATGAAAGGCTTCATCACCTGCCATTTGAGCCGCGACCAGATGAAAATCGGTACCTAGCGAGGGAATAAGCCCCAGATAGGCGTTAGCCGCGCCGCGCTCCAGCCCCAGTGCAAGGCGCAGAACATCTTCTTGGTTTTTCAGGGATCCGACGTTAAGCGCCTCGGCATATTCAGCATCGGTTTTTGCCGCCACCGGCTCACCGCCCAATTGCTTAACCGCTTTTTCCAGTTCGTCCCGATGGCCTTTATGATGGCCCTGAAATGTCACTCCGATTTCGACAACAGCGGGCTGCAATAGTCCGCTGGTCGCGGCTATCTGGTAAGCGGCAATGCCTTCATGCTCAAGCGCGATGGCCGCGTTGAGCAGCGACACGTCTTGCGCCGTATCTCCATCACCGGTTGATGTTGCGGCTTTTGAACAACCACCTACAATCATCGCAACAGCCGCGACCGAGAGCGTCTTACCCGCTCCGCCAATGATTGAACGACGTGACGGCATTGCCAATTTTATATCAGACATAATTTCTTTCTCCATTTATTTGCAATCAAGAGCTGTGATGATCCGGCTTGTCATGGCTTCACAATCGGCACCGGCGAAGGTGACCGAATGTTCGGCTATGTCGGCATATTCTGCTTCCAGATCGCGGCGTAATAGTCGGCGCGCACGAAATAGCCGGGAGCGTACTGTTGCCTGACCAATTTCCAAAACATCAGCCGTTTCGGCCACCGACATGGCCTCTACCTCACGTAGGACAAAAACCATGCGATATTGATCCGGCAGCCGGGCGATCGCGAGTTTCAGGACTCTGGAAAGCTCGGATCTTGCAAGCTGGCTATTGGGCTGGTTCCGCACGCCACCTAATGAGGCATAGTTGGAGCGGTAATGTTCCATCAGAGCTATATCCTGCTTATCCAGCGCGGCTTTACGACGGGCAATCGAACGCTGGCGGTCTATCGCGCTATTCATTGTTATTCGCGTCAACCATGTCGAAAGCGTCGATTGACCGGTAAATCCGTTCATCGCGGCAAAGGCTTTCAGATAAGTCTCTTGAACAACATCCTCGGCATCGGCATGATTTCGCAACACACTCCAGGCTGTTCGAAAAAGACGTTGATTATTGCGCGTGGTGATTAACCGGATTGCCGCACCGTCACGCGCATAGGCACGCTGTGCAAGCTGTGTGTCGCTCAAAGACTCATATCTGGTCGTGGCATCATTCATGGGTGTATTTATGTTCATTGGGAATGTCGTCCTTCTGCCCATTTGACGACACATATCAGTTAATGTTCCCGATTTCTTGAATCAATCCGTCAACCAACAGCTTTCCGACGGTCTGACAAAGGATATAACGCGTGATTCTGCCTGAAAAAATTAAGTAACAGAATAATGCAGATACTGCTGAAACCGGAAGCTATTTCCGTATAGTCTGCGGCGATTAGTGATGCTTTCGATTACTAGTTTCGCTGAAAACCTCTATAAGAGCTATGTAGCTATTACAGACTTTGTAACCGCTGTCGCACTCACTCATAATTTAGCTTTTAAAGGGATCGGAAATGGCTCTGTCGCGCACCGTTGGTTCTGCCGGAATGTTTTTGCCACAACTGGCCTTGCTAAGTGCGGCTGCGCTATGGGGTGGCGGCTTTTTTGTTACGAAACTGGGTCTGGACTATAGCGGCCCGTTCGCGATTGTCGCGCTGCGTTTTGGTGCAGCGGCTTTGTTTCTGGGAATTTTACTGCGCGGCTCGCTTTTGCGATTGACCCGGCGGGAACAGGTCGGAGGTTTTTTTGTTGCCCTATTCGGTGCCTTTGGCTCGGTAAGTGTGGCTTATGCTCTGAAAACAGAACCCAGTGCGCGCGTAGTTTTTCTGGCCGCGCTTTATGTTCCGCTGGTTCCCCTTCTCCACTGGTCCCTGTTCAAGCGCAATCCCGGCAGAAATATCTGGGCGGGCGTTGCATTGGCCATTACCGGCGTCGGTGTGATGGCGGGGATTGCCAACACTACGGCAACTTTAAGCACTGGCGACGGTTTCGCACTTGCCAGTGCCGGTTTTATTGCCATGCAGGTCATTGTGCTTGGCCAGTTTTCACAGGGCGTAAACACAATGGCGCTTGCGTGGACGACGCTACTCTTTACCTCGCTTGTTGCTGGCCTATCATCATTCCTCATTGGCGAACCCATGCCCCAGCTTAATCAGCCTGTGCTGTTCTGGATCATTATAGGCTTTGGCATTTCCACAGCCTATATCCAGTTTGCAATGGGTTGGGGTCAGGCACGGGTGGATGCGTCCAAGGCTTCGCTCATCTACGCAACCGAACCTGTTTTTGGCGGAGTGATTGGCTGGCTTGCCGGGGAAACACTTGGTGTAGCCGACATTACCGGAGGCTTGCTAATTGTCACAGGTTTCATAATAGGGGCCATGCCCAACTCACAACATCCCTTCAGGTTTCGTGCAGCCCGCAACTGGTTCACCATCCGTTTTGGCGCAGTTCGGCAAACAGGCGAGCAGTTTAACGACCTTCCATGAGCGACTTACCCAAAAAACCTCCATCAAGGAAAATGGCTTCCGCTCTGTGGTCGAACGCGTATGTTTTACTATCTTTCACGGCATTATTCTGGGCCGGTAACAGCATAGTTGGCAGAGCGGCGCGTGATTTGACGCCGCCTGTCTCACTGGCCTTCTGGCGCTGGAGCCTCGCCCTTTTGCTTTTGCTCCCGTTGGCATGGCCGCACCTCAAACGCGACTGGCCGACGCTTAAAGCAAATTGGCGCATCATGTTGCTATTGGGGATATTGGGAATTGGCGCGTTTAACACGCTTCTTTATTCTGGTTTGCAATCAACTACCGCGCTTAACGCTATGCTCCTGCAAGCGGCGCAACCGGCGCTCATTCTGATAATGGGCGCGGTGTTGATGAGAGAACATGTGTCTGTCCGGCAAATTAGCGGTGTCATCATATCATTAGCGGGCGTGCTGGCGATCATTTCGCAAGGAGATGTCATGGCACTGTTAAATCTTAATTTGAATCAGGGTGATGCCATTATCGCATTTGCGGTGCTGCTTTGGTCTGTATACGCCGTTATGCTTCGGCGGCGACCAAGCGTCCATCCGTTAAGTTTTCTAGCCGCCACACTGATGATCGGTATAATTGTTATCGCTCCATTTTATGCCGCAGATATCGCCAGCGGCCGCTATATAGTCGCTTCACGCGAAAGCTATCTCGCCATTGCCTATGTCTCTATTTTTCCGTCTTTCTTTGCCTATCTATTCTACAATCGTGGCGTGGAGCTTATCGGTTCCGCTGCCACCGGACAGTATATGAACATTCTGCCCGTCATGGGTGCGGGCCTTGCCATGCTGTTTCTGGGCGAACGGCTTTACTTGTTCCACATCGCCGGTATCGCCCTTATTCTGCTAGGTATTTTCATTGCTCAGGGAACCATTGGATCACGGTTTAGATTAAAGCGGCAACCACGATGAATATGGCAATGATATTCTGAGTAACTATTTAGCGATCCGAATGTCCGGCGGATATTTGGGTTCCAACATTCATTTCTTTAATATTCTGCAAGAAAAGCCGAAATTTCTGACGCCGGTTTTGTTGCATAATCGCGGTAAATCTCTTCATCAATCAACTTTCTCAGCGCCGGGCTATAATATTTTCGCGCAAAGCCCAATGCTTCCGGCGGTGCCAAAATAATTGCAGGTTTTTGCGCCTTTACCGCAAGCTCTTCTAGCCGGCTAATAGACTGTTTGATAAACCGCTCTTCTTCCTGGCTTTGCAAATCCGTGGCTTCATAGCCACTACGCTTGCTGCTCTTGCTATAAAATGTGCGTCCGGGTCTATCCCGCCCCAATTCCGCCATTTCGGGAACAAGATTCTGATCCTGCTCAAGCAGCTCGAGATCAACGTGAAGCGCTTTACCAAGGTTCTGGTACAGTGCCATGCGGGCACCGTTCAGCGCAAGAATGAAACTACCATTTTCTACAAGCATAAACTTCTCCAATCTAGATATCTATAGGATTGCTGCATCCTGAATTAACCTTACGGCCAGTAATTGTCCTAGATGGTGTGCTTAGCCGGTCGTTTGAGCGAAATAACTGGATGATGGCCGCATGTGTATTGCAGCGAGAAGCGGTACTGCCCCGCCTTCATTTTCCCAGTCAGCGACTTGTCGGTCCATTGTCGAGAGCCAATCGGGATGGGTTATTTCAAGTGAATATACGTCATTTTCCTTCATATATTTGATCCTTAATAAGAGCATTTATTAATGGTGAGAGATATAGCTGAGGAGGGAAGTAATCCCCCTCCTCTTAGAGTTTTCAATGATAATCACATGGTCATTATCAGACGCAACGAGACAATTATGGAGAGCGTCGTTGCAGCAGCAAACATTGCCAAGATAACATTATGCTTATTTTCGCTCAGAGATGTTTGCGGCATTAAAACACTAGCTGCCTGCGTTCGTGAGGAGGATATATCCTGTAACATTTTTTCCCATATCATTTTCTTTTCCTTGTAAACATGCGCCGACAATCAGTAGCCAGTGTTCACTGAACCTTTTTGTCTCACGCTATAAGCCGCAGAAAACCCTGCACCATTTTGATGCACCTGTTTCTACGTTAATTTTTAGAATTAGCAGGCGATCTACTGAAAAGCTGAACCTGCCATGAGTGTCACGTGCTATGTATTTCTAGCACGCATACCCCCGATGCCGGACGAATAATTCCCCCGGTCGGGGGAGGCTAAAGTGTTGGCAGTTTTTCCCTGCTACTGAGCCAAAAAGATATTATTTTCATAACCATACTATGTATATGGGGTGTCAATCATATTAAACAAGATGGGCCGGAGCCGCGCAGTGAAACTGCTTTTGTTCCGGACACCTAAGCGTGCTGTTCTGGTTAGCGGTTCCACATTATGATTATATCAAGTCGAGCTGCAACCTTCTGGATCACAGCGTATCGACACTGTAAAACAGCGATACGGAACGATCGTAAGAACCGTTTGACTTATAGTCGTTCCAATACCATGTTCATTTTATGCTTATGACCATTCCTCTTGGGCGATATCGCCACTTATCGGGACAGCTCGCCGCAGGAAGCTGACCCGGACTTGCGCTATCGGCTTCGGCAAACGGGGTCCGGGTTATTCAAAATAGATATTTAGGAACAAGCAACGCGGTTCGCGGGGCTTACCCACAAGCTTAAAAGAGCCAGCAACATGGAAAATACAAAAAAGAACACTGATCGTCCCGTCATACACATGATCGACAAGGAAAGTGACGAAATAGAAGCACTGGCCATGACGATGGAAGCGCGCAACCCCAAAGTAGCGGAACTGCTTTATGAAGAACTGGACCGTGCAGTGCTTCATCCTGCCGATGATATGCCACCCCATACAGTGACTATGAACTGCAAGGTCGAATTTGTCGATGAGCGCAGCGGTGCCACACGCGTTCTCGAACTGGTATATCCCAAAAATGCGGACATCGAAAAGGACCGTATATCCATTTTCACGCCAATGGGAGCCGGCCTGATCGGTATGGTCGCCGGGGAAACAATTACTTGGCCCGACCGCAGCGGAGCGGAGCGATTATTGCGTATCGTGAATGTAACACCACCAGAAGAATAATAACCTAATAAAGAAACATTTGTAATTACTATGCCGGGTGAGATAGTCATAGACGAACGCTTTGTCGCATGTAGTGACCTGGCTGATTAATCTCCGAACGGGGCTAGGCAAATGGTAAGATTTATTGTTCCGATGCTGCTGGTAGTAGCAGCTATTATATTAGGTTTTATGCTACCGGAACATCCGTGGCTCATCTGGTTGTTGGGGCCGGTTGTATTGCTGCTGCTTGTGGGCTTATGGGATATATTGCAAACCAGTCACACGCTGCGTCGCAACTATCCTGTTATTGCCCACATGCGGTGGTTTTTCGAAGATTTACGGCCCTATCTGCGATCCTATATTGTGGAAAGCGACCTTGATGGCAGACCGTTTAATCATAATGACCGCGCTCTGGTCTATGCACGCGCCAAAGACGACATTTCATCGCATCCCTTCGGCACGGAACTTAATGTTTATTCCGAAGAATATGACTGGCTGAGCCATTCAATCCATCCCAATGAAGGTGCTCCACGTGAATTTCGTATTAATGTCGGCGGCCCGCAATGCACACAACCCTATTCAGCAGCGATTTTGAACATTTCTGCGATGAGCTTTGGTTCGCTCAGTGCAAAAGCCATCGAAACGCTTAATCTTGGTGCGCGTAAGGGCGGATTTTATCACGATACGGGCGAAGGCGGTTTCAGCCCTTATCACGCGAAACACGGCGGCGATATCGTTTGGGAGATCGGTAGTGCCTATTTTGGATGCCGCGATGATGAGGGCAAATTTGACCCTGAGAAATTTGCGAAAACCGCTACGCTGGATCAGGTAAAGATGATCGAAATCAAGCTTAGCCAAGGCGCAAAACCTGGTCAGGGCGGGATGCTACCGGGCACAAAGGTCAACGCGGAAATCGCTGCAACGCGCGGTATTCCAATAGGGGTGGATTGCATTTCTCCCGCAGCGCACACCGCATTTACAACGCCGATAGAATTGCTGCACTTTGTACAGCAACTCCGTGATTTATCGGGCGGAAAGCCAGTTGGAATTAAATTATGCGTCGGCCAGCCTCATGAAATTTTTGCGCTGATGAAGGCTATGATCGAAACCGAGATAAAAGTGGACTTTATTGTCGTGGATGGCGGCGAAGGCGGCACTGGCGCTGCCCCGGTTGAATTGTCTGACCGGGTTGGAATGCCGCTCAGAGAAGGCCTGATATTGGTCAATAATGCGCTTATCGGATCTGGCTTACGTAGTGATATCCGTCTTGCTGCATCTGGCAAGGTCATCAGCGGAGCCAGTCTCGCCATGAACGCGGCATTGGGGGCAGATTGGTCCAACGCGGCGCGCGGTTTCATGTTTGCAATGGGCTGTGTTCAATCACTGCAATGCCACACGGATAAATGCCCTACCGGCATTACCACCCAAGACCCATCAAGACAGCGCGGCCTGGTCGTGACTGACAAAGCAGAGCGGGTTTTCCGTTTCCAGAAACAAACAGCAAATGCACTTCGCGATATTGTCGTGTCCATGGGACTGGAAAACCCTGCACAAATCCGTCCACATCACCTGCACGAACGGCTTAATGCGGTAAAATCCAGCTCGATTGACGGTATATATCCGTTCCTCAAAGCAAATGTCCTGATTGAAGCCCCCGAAGCCACGCCCTACTCCCGCTTCTGGGCCGCAGCACGAGCCGACAGCTTCCGCGCGCTCCCTGATATCAGGCAAACCAGTTATAATTAAAAGTAGATGAAACCAAGTTGTGACGCATTTGTCGAATTATGCATAATCCGGTGCGAAGCATTTCCTGCCGGACCTAGCTAGCCCCAGGGGCAGTCCCATATTTGCATATCGCAAGACTTACCCTATACTATAGTCTCCATTCGATCCATAATGATCATTGGCAGTACGGTTTAAGCTGTCTGTTATTGGTATATCTTATACTCCAAACTATCGGAACAATGTGTACCGTATGAGTCAAACTCCCAACCAACCAATCGCCCCGCCAATTATAGATTTACCGATTAAAACCTCAAATTCAGGCTTCTACCAAGGTTTTATCACAATTGTGACGGTACCTTCCAAACTCATTGTCTCATTGTTGATACTATGGACAATCCTGTTCCCCACACACGCTCTTCAGGTATTGAAACTAGCCAACACGAATATTATTCGCGAATTTTCAGGCTGGTATGTCTATCTCGTCGCTTTCCTAATGTTAGTTGCTCTTATCCTGGCCATCTTTCCTAAAACAGGCTCGTTACGTCTTGGCAATCCTGGAGAGGAGCCGGAATTTTCACGCTTCTCGTGGTGTGCGATGCTTTTCGGTGCGGGTATTGGCATCGGTATGCTGACGTATTCGACGGCGGAACCGTTGGCGCACTTTGGTAACAATCCTGATATAATTCGCGGGACTGTAGAATCCGCCACAGCCGGAGCAGTACGTCCAGCCTATATCTATACTTTTCTACATTGGGGCTTTTCTGCATGGGCGACATATGCCTTAATCGGACTGGCGGTCGCATATGTTGCCTACCGGCGTAATCTACCGCTCACTATCCGCTCAGCTTTGGTTCCCTTGTTTGGCAAATCCATGTCTGGTCCGGCAGGACATTTGGTCGATATTGTTGCGGTTGTCGCAACAATATTGGGAGTGGCGGTTACCATGGGACTCGGCGTAGAACAATTTATCGCAGGTTTGTACAGAATCGGCTTTGGCGATTGGCTAATGAATAGTGAAGGAACAGCGTCTGCATCTGCTATTATAACCGCACTGATCTTGTTGGTCGGGGCATCAACCTTATCAGCTCTGTCAGGTGTTGGTCGCGGCATTAAGTGGCTTTCCAACCTGAATATCGCATTGTCCTTGCTGCTATTGACAGTTTTTGTGATTGTCGGCTCAGGATTATTAGGATTTGAGCTGCTGTTCGTTGGCTTATATGATTATATCCTTAACCTACCGCGCCTTGCGATCTCCATATGGAGCCAAGATGGAACTCCTATAGGCGACGCGCTTGCCACTTGGCAGCTTGATTGGACTATTTTCTATTGGGCTTGGTGGATTGCGTTTTCTCCGTTTGTCGGGATGTTCATTGCGCGCGTTTCGCGAGGGCGGACCGTACGCGAATATATGATGGGTGTGATTCTTGTGCCTTCCGTTATGTGCTTTATCTGGATGGCTATAGTCGGAGGTACTGCGATTGAATTTGAATTGAACGGTGTGGCACAAGGGGCGATACTTAATACCGGAATTTCCGATCAACTTTACGCAACATTATCATTTATGTTTGATCCAGCAATCGCCATGATCATGTCATGTTTAGTCGTTATTCTGCTGATCACATATCTTATCACCTCAACAGATAGCGCAATCCTGATCGTCAACACTATCAATGGCGCTGGCGGTGAAGATGACGAGAGTGAACACCGGCATCATATTATTTTCTGGGGCTTGGCGCTTGCATTTGTGGTAGGCAGCATGTTGATATTGGGCGGCATAGAAGCAATCCGTATCACTATGATAATTGGAGCATTACCATTCTCTGTCGTTGTAGCCTTAATGGCGATCTCTATTGTTAAAGCCATCATCTTTGATCTTATTCGTAAGAAACATGGGGTATGGACAACTGTAGAAACAGATGAAGTGGGCGAAGCATCGCATGAAGCTCAAGACTTATTACGATAAAATTACGAAAAAGTGATATAACTAAAGAGCTATGGCGGAGAGACAGGGATTCGAACCCTGGGTAGGCTCGCGCCCACAACGGTTTTCGAGACCGCCCCATTCGACCACTCTGGCACCTCTCCGCACTTTGGCTAACCGCCTGAGCAACCACGGCCTTGAAGGCCATAAGCGTCGAATCTGCGGCGCACCTAACCTATGAACTCTGGTTTGCCAAGTCAGAAACCGACCAAAATCCCCATTGACAAACTATTTCAGAAGCCTTGCATCTGACACGCAAGTGACTAAATTGAAAATATGGTTCAAGCCCAACATCCTGTATGCGTAAATCCGCTGCCTAAAAATACGCCGCCTATATTAAACGCCAATTTTACGATTGGTGATGTGGTAAAACATCGTCTGTTCGATTTTCGCGGAGTGATTTACGATATTGATCCGGTTTTTGCGAACAGCGATGAATGGTATGATTCCATACCAAAAGACATGCAGCCTTCAAAAGACCAGCCTTTCTATCATCTCTTAGCCGAAAATGCAGATAGTAGTTATACCGCCTATGTTAGTCAGCAAAACCTTTTAGAGGACGATAGTGGCGAGCCAGTGATGCATCCGGATGTCAGGCGCATGTTCAAAACAATGGATGACGGAAAATATCAGCTGCACGGTATTCACCGGCAATAAGTTTTTTAAAAACTTCTGACCATTTCTCCTATCTACGTCTTAATCTTCCAGCCTTTTTTCAGCAAAATATAACATAATGCTGTCAAAGCGATATTAATCAGCAATAGAACAAGCGAGCCGACCAAAACGGGCGAGTCAGCTTCACCCACAAACCCGTAGCGAAAGCCCGAAATTGCATAAAAGAATGGATTAGCGTGGCTTATAACCTGAAATATCGGAGCCAATCTGTCGATCGAATAAAATGTCCCTGATAATAATGCCGCAGGCGCTACAACAAAGTTGGTTACGGCAGCAGAGTGATCGAATTTCTCAGCCCATATTGACGTCAACACGCCTAGTAGAGCCAGCATCGCCGAGCCCATAAAGCCGAACCAGATAACCGCCCACCAGTGATTGACGCTAACATTCACCCCTGGCCACAGAGCCATCGCGGTCCAAACTGCAAAGCCGACTAGAGCCGCCCGTGTAATTGCTGCTGCGACCAACCCAGCGAGCAACTCTCCAACTGATAAAGGAGGCATGAGGTAATCGACAATCGTGCCCTGAATTTTTCCAACCAAGAGAGCAAAGCTACTATTTGCAAAGGCATTCTGTAGCATTCCCATGCAAATCAGTCCGGGTGCAATAAAATCCGCAAATGACACTCCCAATATGCTGCGATCGCCTCGGCCTAATGCAACAGTAAAAATGACCAGAAATAACAGAGTAGTGATTGCTGGTGCCCAGACCGTTTGAAGCTGAACTTTAAAAAAACGGCGGACCTCTTTCCAGTATAGCGCTAGAAAACCATTCCAATTAACCCCCCGGATAACCGATACCCCCGGTTCCTGAAAGGCTTGCGAAACAAAATTGGATTGATCAGAATTGCTATTTTTGGGCTGGTCTAACATAGTAATTTCGACTATCGGCTCCTGTTAGCAATCACAACCCCATATTATCAGGCCTTATATTTTTTCAGCCGAAATCACCCCGGTTGATGTCTCCTATGATTGATTATGCAGCCACGAGGCTTATATTGGGTCTAGTATTGGAATAGTTAGGATTTTACATGGCGTGGACCGACGAACGTATCGATCATTTGAAACAAATGTGGGAAAAAGGCCTCACCGCAAGCCAGATCGCTGAAGAATTGGGTGGAGTCAGCCGGAATGCGGTTATCGGAAAAGCACATCGCCTTGGACTGAAATCACGGCCCTCACCCGTAAAAGCTAAAGCAAAAACCGCTAAAAGCGAAAAGCCGGCAGCGAAACCGAAAAAACCACCCGTAAAAGCGGCAAAAAAGCCGAAGCAAAAAGAAGAGCATGTTGCGCGCCGGGCTATGCCACCGCCAACACCTGCTGCTCGCACCCATGCTGCACAGCAGTCAAAAATGCCAAAGCCCGATGGCCCGAAGATAGTTTCCGTTGGTCCAGGAGGCTTTTTACGTCAAGGTCCCGGTGATCAGCAAGCTCCAATTCCACCTGCTCCCCCACGGCGCCTGGTTCCCGCAAAACCTAGTGAGGAGATTGCTGACAAAACCAGTTTACTCGACCTCAACGATAAAATTTGTCGCTGGCCGATGAACCACCCCGGTGAGCCGGATTTTCATTTCTGTGGTGAAGAGGTAAACCCCGGTTTTCCATATTGTGTAGAACATTGTGGCCGAGCTTTTCAGGCTCAATTACCGCGCGGCGCACGGCGTGCTCCGCCACCTTTACCCTTTGGCGGCCCCAGAGTCCGCTAGTTCAGGCATCGGTTCGCATTTTACAAATCATTTGGCAAGAGGCTCAACAAGCCCCTTGCCAGCCTGACTCTCACGCTCTTATAGGATCATTATGTCTGATGATCTCTTTGGCGCTAATCCGCCGACCGTTTCGAAATCCGGTGACTATGATGCCTCAGCGATTGAGGTGTTGGAGGGCTTGGAACCAGTTCGCAAACGCCCGGGAATGTATATTGGCGGCGTGGATGAACGTGCACTTCATCATCTGGCTGCCGAAGTCATCGATAACAGTATGGACGAAGCCGTGGCAGGTCACGCGGACCGGATCGAGATCACTCTTGATAACCAAAACCGTCTGACGGTAACGGATAATGGTCGCGGAATTCCAGTAGACCCTCATCCCAAATTTCCGGGAAAATCGGCACTTGAAGTCATTATGACGACCTTGCACTCCGGCGGTAAGTTTTCTGACAAAGCCTATGCGACATCGGGCGGCCTGCACGGCGTTGGTGTATCCGTCGTAAATGCCCTGTCATCCAATACAGTCGTGGAGGTCGCACGTAACAAAACTCTTTACCGCCAGTCATTTGCTCAAGGTACAGCGGTATCAAAACTGGAAGAAGTCGGCAGTACATCCAACCGGCGCGGCACAAGCATTTCTTTCGTTCCAGATACGGAAATATTTGGTGATGGAAATAAATTTAGACCCTCCCGTTTATTCAAAATGGCACGGTCTAAAGCATATCTTTATGCTGGTGTTGAGATCCGCTGGAAATGTGATCCGGAACAAGCCAGTGATGATGTGCCTGCTGAAGCAGTATTCCAGTTCCCCGGCGGTTTATCTGACCATTTGCGCGAACAGTTGAGTGGACGTGAATGTGTGACGACCGATTTTTTTGCCGGTAATCAGGATTTTCCTGATAATGCCGGTCGCGTAGAATGGGCAATAACTTGGCCGATATGGACCGACGGCAGCTACAGCTGGTACTGCAACACAATCCCTACACCCAATGGCGGCACCCATGAAACGGGTTTGCGGAACGCATTGGTAAAAGGCTTACGTGCTTTTGGTGAGCTTGTTCAGATGAAAAAAGCTTCGCAATTAACTGCTGATGATATCATCTCGGGCGGAGAGATGATGCTCTCGGTCTTTATCCGTGATCCGCAGTTTCAGAGCCAGACCAAGGACCGTCTTACTTCTCCGGAAGCCGTCAAATATGTCGAAAACGCAGTGCGGGATCATTTCGACCATTTTCTAACCAGTAATATGGACCGCGGTAAGGCTTTACTCGGCTTTGTCATGGAGCGAATGGACGAACGCTTGAAACGCAAAGCTGAGCGCGAAGTAAAGCGCAAAACAGCGACCAGTGGGCGTAAAGTCCGTTTGCCCGGCAAGCTGACGGATTGTTCTGGCAACGATCCAGCGGGCACAGAAATGTTTATCGTCGAAGGTGACAGTGCCGGCGGATCCGCCAAACAGGCACGTAATCGCAAAACGCAGGCGATTCTACCTATACGTGGAAAAATCCTGAATGTGGCCTCAGCTAATAGTGCTAAGATTTTCGCCAATTCAGAGATTGCCGATCTTACACTTGCTTTAGGTTGCGGCATTCGCAAAGACTGTGATCCAGACAATTTACGCTATGAACGCGTGATTATCATGACCGACGCCGATGTTGATGGTGCTCATATCGCAACGCTGTTGATGACCTATTTCTTTCAGGAAATGCCCGAGCTTGTCCGCCGGGGTCATCTTTTTCTGGCTCGCCCGCCACTATACCGTCTGACTGCTGGTGGCAAAAGCCTCTATGCACAGGATGATGAGGCTCGCGCAAAAATTGAAAATGGCCCGTTCAAAGGTAAAAAAGTCGAAGTCAGCCGCTTCAAGGGTCTGGGTGAAATGAACCCCAAGCAATTGAAGGAAACCACGATGGACCCGGAAACACGGTCCTTATACCGTGTCACACTACCACAAGAATATGAAAACCGTGCAGTGGTCAAGGATCTTGTAGACCGTCTAATGGGTAAAAATCCGGAACACCGATTCAACTTTATTCAGCAAAATGCAGCAAGTCTTGATGAAGAGTCGATTGATGCCTGATATATTGAACTGCAAATCACATCATTGAGTAATCCAGGTGATTTGGCATCAACCAACAGAATTTCAGTCTGTGAGTGCGGCTACAAGTGCCCTGACCTTTTTCTGACGCCACTGCGGAAGCGGCGCGACGAGCCAATAGCCGCGTGATGATTTACTATCTTCTCCGATTGCCTCGACTCGCCCATCTTGCAAATCTTGTTGCACCAGCATTTTGGGAACCCAGGCATGGCCAAAGCCATTGGCAGCTGCCTCAATGGCAAGACCGCCATCGGCAACCCGCATCAACGTTTCTTCGCCTTCGGAAATCGGACAGCCAGGCCAGTCAATTTTCTGCCCCGGCTTGCCGCCAGGTGCGGTGACTTTGAGGAACATCGTATCGCCCAGAATAACGCCTTCATGGTCGCCCGGACCGTCTGTCAATCCAATCGCGACATCAAGATTAGCCTCGGTAAAATCTGCTCCATCTTCGGATGCAACCAAAGCAAAACTAACATCCTTATTCTCTTGGGAATATTTTGCCAGTTTCGCATTAAGCCATTTTGCGGTCAAATCGCGGGGTGCCGCAATGGTCAGCTTGTGTGAGGATTGCCCTGCCTGCATAGCGCGCACCGCATCTTCAAATTCCAGAAATCCCGAACGCAGGGCATCCAGACCGGCTGCGGCTTCGTCGGTCAGTTCTAATCCTTTTGGCGTACGCCGGAACATCACAACGCCAAGCATATCTTCCAATGCTCTAATCTGTTGCCCGACAGCAGCAGGCGTAACCGCCAGTTCATCCGCCGCCCGCGTAAAGCTGAGGTGGCGAGCAGCAGCGTCGAGCACACGTAGCCCGTTAAGCGGTAAATGGGTGCGTTTCATTGTTTGACAGTTGGTGCTGTTAAAGGAAAAGTTGGAATTTTGACCTCAAATGCGTTTGGCTCAACGCCGACAAATAGAAAATGGCCCGCCATCTCTCCGCTAGGCGTATTGAGCGGACATCCGGATACATAATCATGCGATTTACCCGGTTGAATAATCGGCTGTTCTCCAATGACACCATCACCATCAACCTTGTGCAACTCACCGCGCGCATCAGTAATTCGCCAATGGCGGGTCATCAATTGCACGGCGCTATCCCGCTCATTCTCGATCCGGATATGATAGGCCCAGAACCAGCGAAGGCCATCAATGTCGGATTGCTCCGGCAAAAATGTAACAGACGAGCGGACCGTCACGCCACTCGTCGTTTCTGAGAACGGAAAAAATGCCTGCATCATGACCCCATGATAGCGTTAAAGACCGATAGACGAAAGAGCCTGATCCAAATCTTCAATAAGGTCGGCAGGATCTTCCAGTCCGACACTGATCCGGAGCATATCTTCACTAATCCCGATTTCCAATCGTGACTCTTCACCTAGCCCATGATGCGTCGTGGATGACGGGTGGCACATAAGCGAACGGGTATCACCAATATTGTTCGAAATATCTATAACTTTCAATGCGTTAAGAAAGGCATGTGCTTCTTTACGTCCACCGCCCACATATAAGGAGAATATCGGTCCCGCTGCTTCCATCTGGCTCATTGCAAGGTCATGTTGAGGGTGACTGGGAAGGCCGGGCAACAATATTTTCTCTACCCGTTGCTCTAAAAATCTGCCGATTTCGAGTGCGCTTTCACTCTGTTTGCGAATTCGTAGATCGAGAGTCTCGAGTCCCTTCAAGACGACCCAGGCATTAAACGCACTTAAGGTCGGTCCAGTGTTGCGGGTAAAAGACAGAAGGGTTGTTTCGATAAACTCTTCAGACCCGCACACAGCTCCAGCCATGACACGACCCTGCCCGTCCATCATTTTAGTTGCGCTATAAGCGATAACATCCGCGCCAAACTCTAGCGGTCGTTGAAGAACGCTGGTTGCAAAAGCATTGTCGACAATGCTGGTAATACCCTTGGCACGCGCCAACTCACAAACCGCACGCAGATCAATAATATCCATGGTAGGATTAGCCGGGGTTTCAAAGAAAAATACTTTGGTTTTCGGTGTGATAGCCCGTTCCCAATTATCCAGTTCCCGGCCATCAATTACCGTTGTCTCAATTCCGAACTTCGGCAATAGGCTATCAGTCAACCAGCGGCACGAACCAAATAATGCGCGGCTGGCCACAACATGGTCCCCCGCCTCTAACTGGCACAATAAAGAAGCTGTCATGGCTGCCATACCCGATGCCATTGCTCGGCATGCTTCTGCACCTTCCATCATCGCAATTCGTTCTTCCAGCATCTGCACTGTTGGATTTTGCAGCCTGCTATATGTCATGCCTGTCTGCTCACCATTGAACCGCGCAGCGGCATCTTGGGCGCAATCATAAGTATAGCCGGAGGTCATAAACAACGCCTCTGACGTTTCTCCGAATTCAGTGCGCCTTGTTCCGCTACGAATCGCCTTGGTCGCCGGGCGCCAGTTTTTGGTGACGTCGCGATTTTGGCCGGTATCTCTCTTCATCTGAACGCTCCTAAACTGTACCTTGGCTAGCAAGCTGAGCGACTACAGCATCCCCAATTTCTCGGGTCGATGCGCTGCCGCCTAGATCATATCCTAATATTCCTTGATGCAATACTTCCGCAACAGCCTGTTCTATGCGTAGCGCTTCGGCTTCCATGTTGAAGCTGTGACGCAGCATCATGGCTGCAGACAATATCATGGCCAAGGGATTAGCAACTCCCTGTCCTGCAATATCAGGCGCGCTCCCGTGAATCGGTTCATATAGTCCCTTTGTTCCGGTCCCCAGAGATGCAGAAGCAAGCAAACCTATAGACCCGACGCACATACTGGCCTGATCGGAGAGAATATCCCCGAAAATATTTCCGGTCAGTACCACATCAAACTGCCCGGGGTTACGCACAAGCTGCATGGCGGCATTGTCGACATACATGTGGCTCAATTCGACATCCGGATAATCGGCTGCCACCTCGGTCACGACTTCTCGCCACAATACCGATGTTTGCAATACATTGGCCTTGTCCACCGAGCATAATTTCTTCCGCCGTCCCTGTGCAGCCTTGAACGCGACATGGGCGATGCGAGAAATTTCTTCTTCATTATAAGCCATGACATCATAGCCCTCACGCAGTCCGCCATCTGTAGTTCTTTGGCCTTTCTCACCAAAATAAATGTCGCCGGTCAGCTCACGCAAAATCAAAAGATCAATCGCACCTGCGATATCTGGCTTGAGAGCGGAAAGTTTTTCAAGACCAGCAAAGGCTTTGGCAGGCCGTAAATTGGCGAATGTCTGCATTTCCCTGCGCAACCCAAGCACCGCTTGTTCCGGACGAAGATGGCGCTCAAGATTGTCACAATCAGGGTCTCCGACTGCTCCAAATAAAACGGCGTCCGCAACCTTGACCAGTTCCAGAGTCTCGGGCGGTAAGGGATGGCCATGTTTTTTATATGCAGCGCCGCCGACATAAGCATGGTCTAAACGCAAATCAGGTAAACTCAATACCTCCAAGACGCGCAACGCTTCGGTCATAATTTCTTGGCCAATACCATCGCCTGCTAGCACCGCAATATGCATAAATTTTCCCCAGAGCTTTTGATAGAGTTTTGGTAACTTTCCGCCACTCCCTGCCGCGATGCGCGGGATTACGCAACCACCCTTTTTAGTCGATCCACCAAAACCGTCCGCGCAGCCATCACATCAATACGGCGATCATCAAAAAAATGGCGCTTGAGGAAAAATCCAGTAACTTTCAAGCCGTCAAAAATATCATTCCATTCCGGAATAGCTGTGTCTTTCAGAAAAGGTGGTAAAGGAAGAAGCTTGTCCGCATATGCCCTACCTGCCCCGTTGCTTACCGCCGCTGCGCTCTTGGGGCTTATATAAAGCAGATCGTCTGTAGCTCCCGTGACTATGCATTTGTCTAGCGACAATCCAAAGCCTAATTCCGATAACAGCAGCAGTTCGTAACGCACCAGCGCTACAGTCCAGCCCTTGGCCGATGGAGCGGCGCAAATCGCATCGAGCAAAGCCGATAAAGCCACATATATGCGCGGGTAGCTATATTCCTCCGGCAAAACCGCGGCGGTTAATGCAGTGGCCCATTCCAGGGCGGCACTAGCAAGAGGCTCGCTCAAAAAAGGACCATGGCTATGCAGCAATTCCGCCGCCATAGAAGCGAGTTGATCTTTCGTCCGTGCGCGATAATCAGCCTGTACGAGATTGGACGGAATTAGCACTGGTCGCATCATTCGCGATCGCGCACCGCGTACATAACCTGCCATCAAGCCGTTTTCCGGCGTCAACGCTCGCACAACAGCACCATGTTCACCATGCCCGCGCACCGAACAGATGATCGCAGTGGTGCTTAAATTAGTCATGGAAATAGTCGTAAACTTTTTGTGCAACCGCAGCAGATATTCCCGGTGCGTCTTGCAAGTCCTCCAGCGACGCATTTTTCACTGCTCGCGACGTTCCAAAATGGAGTAACAAGGCTTTCTTCCGCGCGGGACCAATGCCCGGTACTTCATCGAGCGGAGTTACACCCATTGCCTTGCTTCTTTTTTGTCGATGGGCACCAATTGCATATCTATGCGCTTCGTCGCGTAGCCTTTGGAGATAGAATAACACAGGGCTGTTGATTGGTAGATTGAGCACGCGACCATCCATGAAATGGAATGTCTCTCGCCCGGCATTACGATCAGGCCCTTTGGAAACACCGATCAGATTAACATCCTCGACACCGATTTTTGCAAGCGCATTCTTAGCCGCGCTCATCTGTCCCTTGCCGCCGTCAATTAACACCAGGTCAGGCCACTCTCCTTGCTCTCTAGCCGGGTCTTCTTTTTGGGCCCGGGCAAAGCGCCGCTCCAGCACTTCACGCATCATGGCAAAATCATCGCCGGGTTTTGTATCGGGATTTTTGATATTAAATTTGCGATATGCGTTTTTACGAAAGCCCTCCGGCCCTGCGACAACCATGCCACCGACCATGTTAGTGCCCTGAATATGGCTGTTATCGTAGACCTCTATACGGTCCGGCACACCATCAAGTTCTAGCAATTCAACCATTTCATTCATGATTTTGGCCTGAGTTGAAGATTCCGCCAAACGCCGGTCAAGAGCCTCTTCTGCGTTACGACTGGCCTGCTTAAGCAGTTTCAGACGATCTCCGCGTTGTGGTTTCGACACGCTGACTTTATAATTGGCCCGCGTCCCCAAAGCCTCGGACAGCAATTCTGCATCCGGCAAATCACGATCGACCAACACCAGTTTTGGCGGCGGCATCCGGTCATAAAATTGCATCAAAAAGCTTGAAAAGACCTCTTCAATCTCGACGTTCGTCGTGTGAGCTGGGAAAAAACTGCGGTGCCCCCAATTTTGTCCTCCGCGTATAAAAAACGCTTGTATACAAACAGTCGAGCCTTTTGACGCCAAGCCGAATATATCGGCATCAGGCAATCCGGCGGCATTTACTGCCTGACGTCCCTGAATGAAGGTCAGTGCTTTCAGACGGTCTCGGTAAAGTGCCGCCATTTCAAAATCCAGCTTATCTGCCGCTTTCTCCATTTGAGCACCCAGCTTTTGCTGCACATCAGTAGATCTTCCGGAGAGGAAATCGCGCGAATCTTTAACCAGTTCAGCATATTCCTCTTTGCTGATCCGTCCCACACAAGGCGCCGAGCACCGTTTAATCTGGTATAAAAGGCAAGGCCGCGATCGGTTGTTGAAATAACTGTCCGTGCATGAGCGAAGCAGGAATAGCTTTTGCAACGCGTTGAGCGTTTGATTGACAGATCCACCACTGGCAAACGGGCCGAAATACTTGCCCTTTGCCTTTTGAACTCCTCGGTGCTTCTGGATACGTGGAAAATCATGATCTTCACGCAATAATATAAAGGGGAAACTTTTATCATCGCGCAGCAACACATTATAAGCCGGACGAAATTTTTTGATAAGCTGGGCTTCAAGCAGCAATGCTTCCGCTTCGCTTCCCGTCGTTACAATCGTCATCGACCGGGTTTGAGCAACCATCCGCAGCAACCGATGTGGTAGACGGTTTATCTGGACGTAGGATCCAACACGGTTTTTCAGCGAGCGGGCTTTGCCTACATATAGAACATCGCCGCGACTATCCTGCATCCGGTAAACGCCGGGACGCTTAGATAGCGTGTTCAGCGTTTCACGTATGGCCGCCATACCCGTTTCAAGGTCGGGGGTTTCACTACCACGAAGGGTATAAGTTGCTTTTTCTTCGTTAAAACGGTCAGGAGATTGCGGGCCGGGCATAGTCTATATCTAAGCACCGGCACCGATGAATACCAGCACCTATAATTACCGAAGGTTCAGAAATAAGGATCCTTAGCAAGATCCTTATTTTGATCCTAATTAAGTTTTGAACCCAGATCGCTGATCGTTTTGTCGATCATAGCTTTGTCCGCAGCCGCATCATGTTTGGCAGCGATCAAATTGCGTGCAGCAATTGTAGCGGCTCCAGCGGCCTGAGCACGCACTTCAGCGATTGCCGAACGCTCAGCAGCAGCAATTTTATCTTCTGCCATATTCTTGCGGCGCGCAATCAAGTCAGTTGTTGCTTTTTTGGCGTCCGCAACCACCAGTTCTGCCTCTCGTTCAGCCTGTGCCAAAATTTCAGCAGCCTCATCGTCGGCTGCGCGCAAACGGGACTCATATTTTGCACGAATCTCTTCAGATTCTTCACGAAGCTTTTTCGCTTCATCCAACTGTTCGCGAATACCGGCAATTTGCTTGTCGAGTGCTCCGCCAATCGCGGCTGGAACTTTCTTCCAAAGAACAATCGCAACAACTACTAGCATTGACAATGAAACAAACACAGTCGCGTCCAGACCAAATACCGTCGGCGTAACATGCGCTTCGGTCGATCCGGATTCCAGTGCTTCAAGTCCCGTTACCGGCAAGCCCTCATTATCCAAGGGAGAGTCCAGACGATCCTGTACAGACTGGGACGTGTCCGCCCCTTCGCCAGATAAGACTGCTTGCTGATCTAGTTGATTAGCCATGGTTCAACGCCGCCTTTGTTTCTTTTAATGCTGCCGCTTTGGTCACTTTCGCACCAGAAAGTTTGGCAACCATATCCTGGGCAAGTTCAGCAGAAACGCCTTCAATTTCTTTACGCGCCTCTTCAGCACGTGCTTTAATATCTGCCTCTGCTGCCGCTATTTTCTTGGCAATATCTGCATTGGCCTTGTTTTTACGCTTTTCCGCAGCGGCATTCGCGCTCACCCGGCTTGCTTCTACCACTGACTGCGCTTCGCTACGGTCTTTTTCCATTTTGACGCGATAGCTTTCTTCCAGCTCATCAGCCGCCACATTGGCTGCACGAGCTGCTTCCAGATCGTCGGCAATCCGTTTATCCCTGGCATCTACTGTGCCCTGGATTTTCGGGAACATACCTAAACCGATGACAAAAAATGTGAACCCGAAAGTCAGCAAAAGCCAGAAAATCTGGGACGCATAGGTTGCTGCGATTTGATCTATTTGAGGCATTGAACCATAGGCTCCAATATTTTGAAACAGCGGAACGGCATCACTGCCGCTCCGCACATTTCATATCATTTATTAGGCAACGAAGATCAGGATCATTGCGACAACGAATGCCAGCAGACCCAATAGCTCAGCTGCGGCAAAGCCGATGAACAAACGGCCTTGCTGGCCATCTGCTGCTGAAGGATTACGCAACGCGCTTTCGAGGAAGCTTCCGAATACGTTACCCACACCCACGGCGGCTACACCGGCACCAATAGCTGCCATGCCTGCACCCAATAATTTTGCTGCTTCTGCGTCCATGATAATTACTCCTGTTCAAAAATATCGTTTGGAAAATTCAGTCTTAATTCAAATCAATGCAAATTAACTGCATCGTTGATATAAAGCGATGTCAGCAGTGCAAAGACATAAGCCTGCACAACCGCCACCAGCAATTCGAGTGCGCTGATACCGATCATCAGCGTAAAGCTTGGTATTCCAACGAATACCCCGAAACCTGCACCGGCATTGGCACTATTGATCACAAAACCCGCGAGAACCTTTAACAGGATATGTCCCGCTGTCATCGCAACAAACAAACGCAGCGCGAGACTAAACGGCCTGACCAGAAAGGACAGCAATTCCACAATAAAGATGAACGGGATCATTGGCAGTGGCGTTCCGTGAGGAACGAATAATGTGAAAAAACGAAGCTTATGCTTAGCAAAACCTACCAGAAGCACAATGGAGAAGCTGATAATTGCGAGCACACCGGTCACTGTTAGATGGCTGGTTACCGTGAAGGGATGCAATCCCAATACACCAACCGGAAGTAGGCCTAGCACGTTGGAGAATAATATAAACATGAACAACGAAAACACATAAGGCGCGTATTTCTTGCCGCCCGGACCAATATTGGCATTGATCATATTGTCGACAAAGCCGGTGAATCCCTCAACCATCATCTGCCAGCGACCAGGAACAAGCTCCCGCTTCATCCCGCCGCGCATAAAAATGAACAATGCGACAACCGCAAAGCCCATCCAGACAGCACTATTGGTCAGAGAAATCTGCTGCCCACCTAATGAAAAGCCTTCAAAAATCGTCTGCACCTCAAATTGGTACATTGGATCAATTTTACCGTCTTCAGCCGCCACGCAATGGACCCCTGTTATTCAAACGGTGCGCAAAATCATTTATTTTTTTTTGCGCTCTCGTTTGAGAGTTTAATAATATTCCTGAATGCAACGATGATCCCCAGAAACAGGAAAATCAGAAGGAGCCAAGGAGAGGTTCCGATGAAATGATCAAGCACCCAGCCGACCAACGCACCGCCACCTATACCTGCAATCAAATCTGCCAAAACCCTGTTTCCAAGCCGATAATTATCATCGACCCCTTTTTGGGTTTTGCCTGATCTGGCTGCTTCTTCCGACTGAGCCTGATCGATCCGCTTTTTCAGCGCTTCTATCTTAGCATCATCGTCCATCAGAATTACCGGGCCCAATCTCTGTCGTGATTCTTTGAAAAACTAACGAAAATCAGCCAAAAAGCTGATTAACTTGGCTCTACCCACGACAGCGAGTAGCCCCGCTAACCGCGCCCGTTTAGAAAAGCGGATGCGCCAAGTCAACAGCCATGCTGCACCGCAGAAAATTCAATGAAATATCAGTGATCTGAAATAAAAAGGGCGCGCCGACATTCCCGGCGCGCCCAATCGTTAAAAATTATTAAAAACAATCTTATGGGCAACGCGAATCACGGATTGGCGCAGCCTCTGTTCTGGTCTGCCAACTGCCATCCGGTGCTTGATATTTCTCACCCGCAGTAGTTCGCATTATCAAGTTGCAGCCAGAGGTAAATGCAAATTGCTCCACCGTCGAATTGGTTTCCTGCGCTTTACGGGTATAAGCTGCTTTGCGTTTGATGTTCAAATCCTCGACCATCGCTTTGACAGAGGCAGACGGTGAAGTCACATAGCCCAAAAACCCATCCGGCTTTTCACCTATCACACCCGAAGCCCTAGCTGCAGCATAAGCAGGGTCGCGCTGTGCCATAACCGGTGCCGTGACTATGGCGGTCAAAGCTAATCCACCAACTATGGCGACCGCTTTATTTTTCCGTATAAACTCAAACATCAGAAAATCTCCGCTTCACTGTTAATCAAATCTTTTGCATCGCCATCCAGTCGATAAACGACCTCTTGCTTAATATTGATATTCAGGTTGATCACGATCGGCTTGTCAGGCGCAGAAACCTGCACACATCCTGCTAAAGCAGCACATAAACCCAACGAGAAAACCGATACCAAACCGCCTGCATCTATCCATTTCATAATTGCCCGAATCGCAGTTCCTATGCGTTCCGTCAATTGGCTTATTTTATGAACCATTATCGCTTTCCTCTGGCTGAACGGATTGTTCACTTGGATTTTTTAAAACTTTTTCGGCTGCCTTGGCCCGCTCCTCTTGCGCCCTCAGCAATGCCGGAAGATTCTGGCCCACCAGCAATTCCGGCTCATAAAAGGCTTTTGCGCTGCTCAATAATTGCATGAAAGGTGCCTTAATACGGACGTTAAACTCCAACGGGATTTTCGCGAGTTGCTTCGTCACGAAATTCTTGCTTGCCCCCTCGCCCTGCTGCAGCCCGGAAAATTTTACTTCGGTAATAATTTCCCCGTCAAGCGCACCGTTCATGCCAATAGTTAACTGCTCATATTTTAAAGATTTCAATGCATTAAATGCAAAGTTAGCAAAAGTTCCCATATCTTCATATGTTAGTTCACCGACATAGGCCAGCGAGCCACCGCCTTTTCGCGCTATCAGATAACCACCGGTAATCCGGCCACCATCCTGATCAAAAACCATCGGCAACTTTCCGTCAAATATTCCTGTCGCGTTCAAATTCTCAAAATCAAACTGGGTCAGGAACTGGGCCGCATCAACGCCGACCACAGTAAATTCAAGCCGCCTTTGTGCTTCTTCGCTCAAATCCAATATTGTTGGCTCTAAATAGAGAACTCCGCCAGCAAACGGCCACTGGCCGCCCTCAATCTGCATTTTATAACCGGGCAACAGACGATAAAATAATTGCCCGTTAAACGCAGCAACGCCGGGATTAACCTCTTCCATCTGTACATATTGCCCCGGTCCGGTTTCAAGGTTAAGCAGGTCCGTGAATGATATCTCGCCCGATAATCCGGTTACCGGGCCAAATGCCGCTGCCAGATTCATCGAATCAGTCCGGAAACTACCGCTACTGCTCACACCATCTTCACCTGTGTCCCAACGAATAATGCCCTTCCCGGTCACTGCGCCCTCAACATTTGCAATAACGCCCAGCGTTAACGGCGTTAGCAGCTCCGGCTGCAAATTTTTGTTAAACGTCAATCCTGCAACATCAATTACAGCTTCGCCTGTGCCAGCACCGAATTTGTGCATAACATCGACAGTCGCCACTCGCTGGTCGGTTACCGGCTCTCGTAACAATCCATCAACAGATATTTGCCCATCGGCAAATTTTACCTGAACATTACGGCTAATGAGTGGGCGAAAACGCTCGACCTGCTTCTCGTCACGGACGCGTAATTTTGCGTTTGCTGAAAAAATACCATCCAGATAGCGCCAATCCCCTTCAACGCTATCCATAAGCAGTGGTACATTAGCGATTTTTCCTTCAGCACCTATGATTTTGCCGTTAGTCACCTTGCCAAAAACGGCGTTAATCCGAGCCATATCAAACCGGGTCACGCTTTCACCTGATCCCAATCGCACAGAAACATCGTGCGCCGAAACTCCATTCTTCATCGAAAAGCCAAGTTTCTGACTGGAAAGCACCAATGGTGTTCCACCAAGCCTGCCAACCAGATCAAAGGACGGCGCATAAGCGGTGATATTAACGCCAGCCCCATTGCTGGCTATAATCGCGCTACGTCCGGACGGACACAGCCGTGTACGGGTAGGGCCAGCAACAAATGTGGCAAGCCGCAGACTGGCAAATTGAAGGTCTACACATTTGCGAAACAGGGTAAAACCGCCACTTTCTCCAATATAACCATTAACTGGCACTTGCAGCCCGGTAATCTGGCCATCAGCCAAGGGGCCGGAAATAATCATACGCCCATCAAAGTTTGTGCCGCCACCTACCGCTGGAGTAAAAGTCAGATTCGGAATGTTCAGGCTTGCCGTCTCTGCTTGATAGGCCGCCATCCGGACATTGCCATAGAAACCGCGGGACAGGCTGCCGTCGTCCAGATCAATACGCACGTTCGGAAACCCGCCACCCTGTAGCATAAGGTTGCCTTCGGCCAGCATCTTCACGTCATTATCAGTAAATGTAAGGAATAGAGGATCATCGAGCATCACCTCGGCTCCAGAACGTGACCGCGCTCGCATGCCATTAATCGTCAATTTGGTTCCAGATGCCCCCATATCAAAACGTAAGTCGCCACTAAGGTCGAAAGCGCGCCCCGCTACACGCACGGCGCCCGCAAGTTTTCGGGCGATTGGCTCCACAGGTGTTCCATTCGTCGAAGTCATCAACGCTGTGGTTTTTCGCAACAATGAATCAGAGATTTTAGCCGACCGGATTTCCGGCTGTCCCGCAAAACGGGCGATTACCGGATTATCACCATAACCAATATGAAACGGACCACTAACTCGACCGGTATCGGCACTACCATAAGGAGAATTCACCCCACCGCTCGTAAGTTCGATATTGCCGCTGGTGTGTGTCAGGTTGCCGGAAATGACAATTTTAGCTCCGATGGTTTTTGCGCCATATTCGGAATAACGCAGCGGACCACCGTTCACACCTGCACCACCGGACCAACTTGAAAAATCCTGTCCCAGTTCAATCGAAAGCTGGATCCCCATATCCTGTGCAAAGAGTGCCATGTCAGGACATTCGACCGCTGGCAAGCGCAGTGGACCATCAAAAGAAGGTTTGCGGTCGTTAATTGATATTTCACCAAAATAGCTGGGGTCAGTCATAGCGCATCCGCCCAGAGTGAGCATTTTGCCCAGAGCTGCCAGTTCTCCGGAGAAACCGTCATGCAAATTACCGCTACCATTAAGGGAAAGCCCGATTGCGCCATAATCACTGTCGATCCGCAACTGCGCCTTTTCAACTACCAAAGTTATATTCGGCAATGCTAATGGGCTGTCATCGTCCGGGTCAGAAAATTTATCAAGCGCACCGAGGGAGAGTTTTCCGTCTTTTAATCGGCCAAAAGCCTTCACGCCTTTCGCGCGCACCCAGTCAATACCGGCTCCGTTCGTGCCCAGACTATTACCGATCTCAACCAGATCAGCGGTTAAATCGGGTGCTTTGGGGTCGCCGATCACCACATTGCGAATAATCTGTTTGCGCAGGCCAATATCCACGATTTCGTAGCTGGCTGGAACATCCCGCTTAACGAGTTCGGAACGTATAAAATTATCAGCTACGGTAACGCGGCTAAACCACAAGACAATGAAACCGGCAAACAACAGGAACAAGAGCAGATAAGCGAATATCCGCAACCGCGATCGGCTCGGCTGATAATGTGGTTCCGGCGCATCCTCCATCTGCTATGGATTGCCCAACTCTCGCTTAAGTTGCAATGTACAACTGCGTGTGATGGCCAGTTTTTTCATTAATTGATTACTGCCATGGATGTTTGGACATTTTCGGCCATTCTTCTGCAATAAGATGCTTTCTCGTCCCATTCCCCAATAAACAGGTTATGAATCGGACATGGCAGACTTTGACAATGTACCTCGCCCCGGAAGTTTATCTCAGGAGCATCACGGAAAAGGCCATCGTGCCCGGTTACGCTCACGGTTGCTTCATAGTGGGGGAGATGCTCTGCTGGACCACGAACTGATCGAATATCTGCTGGCGCTGGCCATACCGCGGCGAGACACGAAACCGTTAGCAAAAGAACTGCTCGATAATTTTGGCGGATTATCTGCGCTGCTTACCGCCGATGGAGAATCGATCAGAAAATTTCCAGGAATGGGAGAAACGAGCGCCGCTGCAATTAAAATTGTTCAAGCTGCGGCTCTTCGTCTTCTCTCGGAGCCAGTACGCGAAAATCCGGTTTTGACCAGCTGGCAGGCACTGCTCGACTATCTGCGCGCCGACATGGCCCATCTGGTCAACGAACGGATACGGGTGCTGCACCTGAGCAGCAAGAATCAGCTAATCCGTGATGAACTGGTGAGTGAAGGATCTATCGATCAGGCGGCAATCTATACCCGTGAGGTTATAAAACGCGCGCTGGAACTCGGATCCGCTGCGATCATATTGGTCCACAACCACCCCAGCGGCGATTCCACGCCCAGCCGTCAGGATATAAAAATTACCAAGGATATATGCGATGCGGGAAGAAAACTGGGCATTGCTGTCCACGACCATATCATTATCGGTAAAGACGGCCACACATCCTTTCGGTCAAAGGGACTGATTTAAGAACCGAAAATATATCTGCTCAGTAAAGAAACATCGGCATGCCTTCTATCTGCATAAGGTTTGCGCGATATTGCCGGGCATCATAAAGCCCGGACACATTCACACCCTTGGTCCCTTCCAACAAGGTACTGATCGGCACTACGCCGTAATTGCCGTCGTTAAGACATACCATGTTGGATGTACGCCTCTCTTCGATCAATTGTACCGCAAGCGCGCCAAACGCGAAACCGACCATGCGGTCCATAGCGTCCGGCTCCCCAGCACGCATCAGATAGGCCAGTTCCTGCACAATCGTACGCTCTGGAGAACGCGCTTCAATTTCTCGCGCCAACTGCGTGCCGATATTTACACCTACGCGATTGGTATTGGATTTGCTGATCTCGCTATCATAAATCTCTCCTCCCGCTAATTTAGCCCCTTCCGATACTATGCAAATGGCATAGCTTTCCGGATTGTTGGCTTTATCATCCAGTAAAAGCGGCAATAACCTGTCAATGTCCGCTGGAACTTCGGCTATGACCGTCCGGTCCGCCTGAGACAGAAAGCCGGAAAGCAAAGCGGTTTCGCCCGACCGCCGGCCGAAAAGCTCTATCACCGCAATTCGTTCATGGCTGGCCACCGTGGTGCGCAATGCGTTTATAGCTTCAACAGAGCGAGTGACAGCAGTAGAAAAGCCAATGCAATAATCGGTACCATAAACATCATTGTCCATCGTTTTCGGTATGGAAATAACATTGCGGCCAAGGCTCGCAAGATACGCAGAATAGCGCAGCGTGCCGTCTCCCCCCATGGTGATCAGCGCATCAATCTGTAATGCATCCAATATGTCTAATATTTTTTGCGTTTGATCTCCTTCATCCGTTGTTCGGGGATCATTGCGGGAGCTGTGTAATATAGTCCCTCCTTGCCGATCGATTCCTCTCACGCTATTTCTGTCTAGTACTATTGTACCATTTTCCAGCGACCGAGGGTCCGTCGGGTCCATTTCCAGTACCCCTTCCCAGCCCCGCCGTAATCCTATGACATCCCAGCCGCGCTGCATGGCAGACATAGTGATTGAACGGATACACGGGTTAAGTCCGGGCACGTCGCCGCCGCCGGTTAAAATTGCCAGACGCATGTCATTCTCCTTAATTCTAGGCGCAATGCTATCCAACGCACCAGTATTCTCTGGACCATATTCACAGGTTAATCATTTCAGGCCACCATATCCCAGATTGCCGACTCTTCAACATGATGCTAGCGGGGCGGAAATTTCTTAACGGTTCCGATTATCGTTCTAACCAGCTTTTTGTTATTCAAGGAAAGAAAAAATGATCCCGCGTTATTCCCGCCCTGATATGGTTGCCATCTGGGAGCCCGAATCCAAATTCCGGATCTGGTTCGAGATTGAAGCTCACGCCACCGACGCGCTGGCCGAACTGGGCGTCGTCCCAAAAGATGCAGCCAAAGCGATATGGGAACGCGGAAAATTTGATGTCGCACGGATTGACGAGATTGAGCGCGAAGTAAAACATGATGTCATCGCCTTTCTGACCAATGTTGCGGAAAATGTCGGTGAAGAGGCGCGCTTCATGCATCAGGGAATGACGTCCAGTGATGTACTCGATACTTGCCTGTCCGTACAATTGGCACGGGCCAGTGACGTATTGTTAGACGATCTGGACAAATTGCTTGCCGCTATCAAAAAACGCGCTTTTGAACATAAGCTGACACCGACCATTGGCCGCAGCCACGGTATCCATGGAGAGCCGGTGACCTTTGGCATGAAGCTGGCTCAGGCTTATGCCGAATTTGAACGCAACCGGGAACGGCTGGTCCTCGCCCGCAAAGAAATCGCGACCTGCGCGATATCGGGCGCTGTCGGAACGTTCGCCAATATTGACCCCAAAGTCGAAGCCCATGTTGCAGAGAAAATGGGGTTAGAGATTGAACCGGTCTCTACACAAGTCATCCCGCGTGATCGCCATGCACAATATTTTGCAACTCTGGCGGTTATCGCATCTTCCGTGGAGCGGCTGGCTGTGGAAATCCGCCATTTGCAACGTACCGAAGTTTTGGAGGCCGAGGAATATTTCTCACCAGGTCAAAAAGGTTCCAGCGCGATGCCGCACAAGCGCAACCCGATCTTGACCGAAAATCTGACCGGACTGGCGCGTATGGTGCGTAGCTATGCGCTACCCGCAATGGAGAATGTTGCCCTGTGGCATGAACGCGACATCTCGCACAGTTCCGTCGAACGCATGATCGGACCAGACGCCACGATCACACTTGACTTTGCGCTGGCCCGTTTAACCGGTGTGGTTGAAAAACTGCTGATCTATCCTGAGCGGATGCAGAAAAATCTGGACCGTATGGGCGGTCTGGTTCACTCCCAGCGTGTTCTTCTCGCGCTCACCCAAGCAGGCATCAGCCGCGAAGATAGCTACCGGATAGTGCAGCGCAACGCCATGAAAGTCTGGGAATCAGATGGTCAGATCGCATTGCTGGATTTGTTAAAAGCGGACCCCGATGTAACTGCAAAACTGTCTGAGGAGGAGCTGGAAGAGCGGTTCAACCTCAATTATCATTTTAAACATATCGACACGATTTTTGATCGGGTTTTTGGCGATTGAAAAGCAGGTTGAAAATTGGGACAATAGAGTTTTTGTTGCATACCGAGTGGCAAGAAGTCTGGCCACTGATCGAAATTACGCGTAACGTAATCAAATTGCGAGAATAAGGGGCTCGAATGCAGTTCATAAAAACGCTTTTCTGGGTTATACTGGCAGTTATATTGGTCGTATTTGCCGTCAATAACTGGACACTGACCTCGGTACAGATATGGGGCGATGTCCGCATTGATACTAAAATGCCGGTCCTGGTTATAGGTGCATTTTTACTGGGCTTCTTTCCTTTATGGCTGATCCACCGGACAACCAAATGGCGCCTCAATCGCAGGATAAAAACATTGGAAGTGGCTGCTCAACCTACGAAGCCCGTAGCTACAACACCCGAAACTTCGCCTAAATCACCGCTTGATCTTAAAAAAGGCCAGATGGCCGATCCTGCGAGCTCTGTTGCATCGAATAAGGTTTATCCTCCTATTCCCCCTACCGATAAAGACGAAAAGGCCGGTAAATGACTAACCCGATATTTGTTGCGCTCGACACACCCAAGCTGGATGACGCGATAACACTCGCTCAATCGGTTGAAGGTCATGTCGGCGGATTGAAGCTGGGCCTGGAATTTTTCTGCGCCAATGGTCATCACGGCGTCCATGAAATCCAAAAAGTCGGCCTGCCGATTTTCCTCGACCTGAAACTTCATGATATTCCCAACACGGTTGCAAAAGCGATGCAGGCAATAAATGTTCTGGAACCAGCCATTGTAACCATCCACGCTTCGGGTGGACGCGCCATGATGGAAGATGCAAAAGCAGCAGCCGGGATCAACACCAAGGTTGTTGGCGTTACCCTGCTTACCTCACTTGATGAAAGCGACATGGGTACCATTGGCTATTCTGGTAACCCCCATGATCAGGTAGCCCGACTGGCTGATTTATCTGCCGAAGCCGGACTAGATGGTATTGTCTGTTCAGGGAATGAGGTTCAGGCTGTTCATAAAAACTGGAAAGACGGATATTTTGTTGTGCCCGGTCTACGCCCATCCAATGGCAATAGCGGTGATCAAAAACGCACTGTCACTCCGCGCGCTGCGCGTGACCATGGTGCCAGCATATTGGTTATAGGCCGCCCCATTACTGCTGCTGACGATCCCAACGCTGCCGCCCGTGCAATTGAGGCGACGCTTTAACCTGTTCAAACGGGTTTGGGGATGACGAGCCAACACAAAGGCGATATGGCCAGCCCCATGAAAACACTTATTAAAATATGCGGACTGTCGAACATCAAATCCATTGAGGCGGCCGCCCGTGCCGGAGCCGATTATATCGGACTGGTGCATTTTGAAAAAAGCCCACGTCATATATCATTGGAACAAGCGGCCGAGCTTTGCAAAGCTGCGCCAGAGCCGCTGAAAACAGTATTATTGCTGGTGAATGCAGACCCAAAAACTACCGGCCTTGCAATCAACACTGTGCGTCCTGACGTTATCCAGTTTCATGGCAGCGAGACATCCGAATGGCTTAAAATCGTCCGCGATCAGGGACGCACTGAGATTTGGAAAGCGCTTGGTGTAAAAGACAAGCCGACTTTGGCCAAAAGCGCCCGCTTTGAAGGGATAGCTGACCGGCTATTATTTGATGCACCGGCCAAAACGCTTCCCGGCGGGACGGGGACTACCTTTGACTGGTCGCTGTTGGCAGGCCATGCCCACCAGATTCCATGGGGACTGGCTGGCGGTCTGGATCCCCAAAATGTGGCCAGTGCCCTTCAAGCCACTAATGCTCCGCTTGTTGATGTATCTTCGGGCGTCGAATCTGAGCCGGGGATCAAAGATGTGGACAGAATCGCTGCCTTTTGCCAAGCGGTGCAGGATTTTGACAAAGAGCAATCATCCTGATCCTGTTTCAGGACGACAAGCCACCTTTTTACATATGTTTTGGCAAGCTCAGCATGAGCGGAATTTTGAACCATGACCGACCAACCCAATAGTTTCCGTAACCAGCCCGATGATCGCGGCCATTTTGGCCAATTTGGCGGACGTTATGTCGCAGAAACGCTGATGCCCCTAATCCTTGATCTGGAAAAACATTATCGCGCAGCGCAAGCCGATCCGGCTTTTGCACAAGAATTTGATGATTTGCTGGAACATTATGTCGGTCGCCCCAGCCCGCTATATTATGCAGAGCGTCTTACCGAAGAAGTGCGTAAAAATGCACCGGCGGGCAAAGGCGCGCAAATCTGGTTCAAGCGAGATGAACTGAACCATACCGGCGCGCACAAGATCAACAATTGCATAGGCCAGATACTGCTGGCAAAACGCATGGGTAAAACCCGGATCATCGCGGAAACCGGGGCCGGTCAGCACGGCGTTGCGACCGCGACTGTCTGTGCGCGCTTTGGCCTGCCCTGTGTCATTTATATGGGCGCAACCGATGTTGAGCGGCAAAAACCCAATTTGTTCCGGATGAAATTGCTCGGCGCAGAGGTCGTGCCTGTCCAAAGCGGCGCGGCGACGCTGAAAGATGCAATGAATGATGCTTTGCGCGACTGGGTCGCCAATGTGGAGGATACGTTTTATATCATCGGCACAGCTGCCGGTCCCCACCCCTATCCCGAACTTGTTCGCGATTTTCAAAGCGTAATTGGCCGCGAGGCGCGTGAGCAAATGCTTGGGCGCATCGGCCGTTTACCCGACCTGCTGGTCGCGGCCATTGGCGGCGGTTCCAATGCGATTGGCCTGTTTCACCCGTTTCTGGACGACAAAGATGTTGATATGCTGGGCGTCGAAGCGGCCGGTCACGGACTGGACAAAGAGCATGCGGCATCGCTGGCTGGCGGAAAGCCGGGCATATTACACGGGAATAAAACCTATTTACTGCAAGACGAAGACGGCCAGATTACCGAAGCTCATTCGATCAGTGCTGGGCTGGATTATCCAGGCATCGGTCCAGAACATAGCTGGCTGAAAGAATCCGGTCGTGTGCGTTATGATAGTGCGACCGATACAGAGGCTTTGGAAGCATTCCAGATGCTGTGTCGCACCGAAGGCATTATTCCAGCTTTGGAGCCCTCCCATGCTATTGCCGCAGTAACGCGTGAAGCAGTAAAAATGGGTAAGGACCAGATCATTCTCGCCAACTTGTGCGGACGCGGCGACAAAGATATTTTTACAGTTGCAGAGGCATTGGGGACAAAAATATGACCCGTCTTGCAAAAGCTTTTCCCGCTGATCGTGCGGCGCTCATCACCTTCGTAACAGTTGGCGATCCAACGCCTGTGGATATGCCCGCCATCCTGGACGCGCTAGTCGAAGGCGGTGCGGATATTATCGAACTGGGCATGCCGTTTACCGATCCGATGGCCGATGGCCCAACTATTCAAGCGGCAAATATCCGCTCTCTGGCCGCTGGAACCAAGACAGCGGACACCTTCAGCATCGCGTCTGCTTTTCGAAAGCGCCATCCCGATGTCCCGCTAGTGCTAATGGGCTATGCCAATCCGATGACGATCCGCGGCGCAGACTGGTTCGCCGACTCTTGCGCTAAAGCTGGAATTGACGGCGTTATTTGCGTCGATATTCCTGTTGAAGAAGACGATAGTCTGGGCGATAATTTGCGGGAAAAGGATATTGCTATCATTCGGCTAGCCACGCCAACCACTGATACAGACCGATTGCCCGCAATTTTGAACAATGCTTCAGGCTTTCTCTATTATGTCTCAGTCGCGGGCATAACCGGCCTTCAACAAGCTGCACAAGTCAATATCGAAGAAGCGGTCTACCGCCTGAAAGCAGGCACGGACCTGCCTGTTGCTGTAGGCTTTGGCATCCGCACACCGGATCAGGCCGCCGATATTGCTCGAATTGCAGACGGGGTAATCGTGGGGTCCGCAACGGTTGAAATTATAGCGGAGCATGGCGCCAATGCTGCGCCCTATGTGAAAAACTATATAAAATCACTTTCTGATGCTATCAGAAGTGCTCGATAAAAATCTGGCTATAAAACCTGGGAAACTGACGCATGTCTTGGCTTAGAAATGTCCGTAACAAGATCGCCTCGATCACCAAAAAAGAAACGCCTGATAATCTTTGGCACAAATGTAAAAAATGCGAGGCTATGGTGTTCCTGAAGGAATATCAGGACAATATGCATATCTGCCCGAAATGTGACCATCACGGACGGATCGGGCCGGATATCCGCTTTACGCATATCATGGACGAAAATAGCTGGGAACGTCTTCCATTTGCTTCAGTGAAGGAAGACCCGCTTAAATTTAAAGACCAGAAGAAATATACCGAACGCCTGAAAGATGCGCGCACGAAAACTACTGAGCAGGACGCGTTAATCAATGTTGCCGGAACGATTGAAAGCGTGCCGTGTGTCGTTGGGGTGCAGGATTTTGCCTTCATGGGCGGCTCCATGGGACTGGCCGTAGGACAGGCATTCGTAGATGGCGCAAGCCGCGCGTTGCAGGATCAATGCCCCTATATTATTTTTACAGCCGCAGGCGGTGCACGAATGCAGGAGGGCATTTTGTCGCTCATGCAAATGCCCAAAACCACTGTAGCCATTTCAATGTTACGGGAGGCAGGCTTACCCTTTATTGTGGTGCTGACGGACCCGACAACCGGCGGCGTTACAGCAAGCTATGCCATGCTTGGCGATGTGCAAATATCAGAGCCAGGCGCCCTAATCGGTTTTGCGGGACAGCGCGTTATTGAAAATACTATCCGCGAAAAACTGCCTGAAGGATTTCAGACCGCCGAATATCTTCTGGAACACGGCATGATCGACATGGTTGTCCACCGCAAGGATTTGCGCGCGCAATTGGCCCATATCATGGGTTACCTAATGGCCTGGAAAACGGCAGCGTGATCATTTCGCTCCCTTCCCTTCAGGGGAAGGGCCGGGCGTGGGCAATTCCAACATTGCCCATTCAACCCGACCCGGCCGATGTTTTGCATAAACATATAGAATCCACCCTCTAACCATGGCAGACGGCGCACGCTCCGATCATCCGGCGGTACAGGAACAGCTCGACCGTCTTTTTTACCTTTCTCCTGGCCGAGATGTACTCGGTCTGGAACGGATTAATGCTGTCATGGGGCTACTCGGCAACCCGCACCAGAAATTACCGCCTGTATTTCATGTCGCGGGAACCAACGGTAAAGGTTCGACCTGTGCCTTTTTACGCGCCGCGATTGAAGCAGAGGGACTAAAAACGCATATTTATTCCAGCCCCCATCTGGTCCGTTTCAATGAACGTATCAGGCTGTCGGGATCACTTATCGAAGATGATTATCTGGCGCTGTTGTTGACGCAAGTGTTGGATAAAAGCGAACATATTAATCCCAGTTTTTTTGAAGCCACAACGGCGGCGGCCATGCTCGCTTTTGCAGAAACCCCTGCGGATGCGTGCATAATGGAAGTTGGTCTGGGCGGGCGGTTGGATGCCACCAACATTGTGCCCCATCCTGTGGCAACCGGAATTGCTGCATTGGGCATTGATCATGAAGCGTTTCTGCTTTCTCCGGAAGAAAACACACCTAATGCCCCATCCGTGCGGGTCGCATGGGAGAAAGCCGGCATTGCCAAGCGGGGCGCTCCGTTGCTGACCCAAAAATATCACGATGATATGGCGGCGGCAATTGCAGAGCATGCCGTCAAAACCGGCGCACAATATCTGCCGCGCGGTGAAAAATGGGATGCTGTAATTTATGAACATCAGCTTCATTACCGCGATGATCGCGGGAAACTAACACTTCCCTTACCCACCCTGACCGGCGCGCATCAAGCGGAAAACGCTTCGCTTGCCGTTGCCATGTTGCGCCATCAAGATACGATAGAGATTTCCGATGCTGCTTTTCGCGCCGCGATGGAATGGGCAAAATGGCCTGCACGGCTACAAAAGCTGAGCCCCGGCCCGCTACGCGATATATTACCATCTGATTGTGAAACATGGCTTGATGGTGGGCATAATGTGAATGCCGGTGAGGCACTGGCCGCGCATTTCACAAATTATCCGAATCAATCTATCCATATCATTATCGGCATGCTGGCGAACAAAGATCCGTCCGCGATTATAAAGCCGCTGAAATCAAAAATCGCGAGCATCACGGTGGTTCCGGTTGACGGTCATGAGGCCCATGTAGCTGATAATTTTGCTGCAATTGATATGACCATTGCTAGCGCACCTGATATGGCGGCTGCTTTGAAATTGGTCGCAGCCAGAAACCCCCAAACTGCACTAATCGCCGGCTCGCTTTACCTCGCCGGTGCTGTTCTGGATGCTAATTGGCAGTTGCCAGATTAGCCTGCTTCTCGCGTGCTCTTTGTCGATTGGTCCGAACCCATTCTATCAAGCATAGAATAATTGCAAAAATGCCAAGTCCTGCCGTGAAAAGGAATATCTGGAAATATCCATTGCGCTCAATCATCTCACCCAGAGCGCCGCGCCCCAAAGTACCGATCAAAAAAGTCAGGGAAGATAATAATGCATATTGCACTGCGCTATAGTGCTTGCTGGTAATCGACGAAAGATAGGCAACAAATGCCGCGCCTGCCAGACCGCCAGCCAGGTTTTCGCCGGTTATGGCCAGCATCAGCTTTGCCATGCGTTCATCCGCTCCAAACATGTTAACCAGCCACGTGAAGCCCGTAACCTTGGAAAAAGTGGCAATTGCGGCGCCGCCCGCTGCTAGATTAGCATATAATAAATTACTCGCCGCAGCAGTTACCGCGCCGATGGTGAGCGTCGCCATCCGGCCAAAATAGGCAAAGCATACGCCGCCCAGCGCGATACCCAACATCGTCATCCCGACACCAAAAAACTTGGATGCAACCGCGACTTCGCTTTTTGTGTATTCCAGCTCGCCAAGATAGAACGGATAAGCAAAGCTGCCCCAAATATTATCAGTAATTCGGTAAGAGAGGATCAGCGCCAATACTAAGATTGCCGCCCATCCCAAACGGCCCATAATATCAGCCAGGGGCAGCACCAATGCCCGATAGCCATGATCGAGGATCGCATCGAAAGCGGTTTCGCGGCGTGTATCGTTATGCAAAACATATTTGCCGTTGCGCCGCCAATACTCCAGAATGGCCGCGATAATCGCCGGTATGATGACGGTAGCAATAACGATCAGCGGTCCGTTAAACTGAATAAACTCCACCGAGTCAGGCCGAGTTTCAGGATCAGAGCCAAGCGATTGCACCATGAATACGCCAACCCGTATTAACGCCCAGCCCCACAGCACACCGACAATCGTCAAAGCATAGGCGCGGATTTTAGGCTCAAGTTGCCCGGTCACGCGCAAGACATTATCACTATCAACCTCGTCCATCGCTTTCGTATCCGGCGCAAAGAAAGTCGCAATAGAAATTACGAGCATGGTGCCTCCCATCAAGGCATAAACAAGCGGCCAGCTATATGCATCCGCCAAAAACAATGCCAAAGCACCGCCCGCCAATGCGGCAATGCGATATCCCAATTGATAAACGGTCGATAGCATGTCGAGCGTCGCGACTTCATCCGCGACATCCACACGCCATGCGTCGATCACCACGTCCTGAGTCGCCGATGCAAACGCCCCCATGCCCGCCAACAGGGAAAACCAGCCAATGGAAGATTGCGGATTAAGCACAGACAGAACCAACAGGATGATCCCGAGCAGCATTTGTGCTGGAATCAACCAGCTTTTACGGCGGCCCAAACGGTGCAGGCCTGGTATTTTCAACCGGTCGACGACAGGCGACCACAGAAATTTAAACGCGTAAGCCAGTCCGATCAGCGAGAATACGCCCATTGTTTCTAAATCGACCTTGGCATCGGAAAGCCAAGCATAAAGAGTGCCCAACAAGAGAGAGTAAGGCAGACCAGCAGAAAAGCCAAAAATAAACATCATTCCGGTCTTTCGCTGACCCAGCGATGCAATAAGTTTCCTGAAACCCGGCTTTTCTTCGGCTTGGGCCGCTTCACTCACACTACTCTCCCTAAAAATATTCGAAACTCTAGCGGCAAATGGCTCAAATGCCAGCCGGATTTTACCACTGCGCTCAGATATCGAGCGGCCTGACGCAATCATAGCATCTGCATTATCCGCAAGGTTACTGATTGCGACAAACTTCATTTTCGGCCATGCGCAAAAGCATGACCGACAAAGAATCAGGCAAAGTCTATAAAGCCAAACCCACGCGCGGGGCAAAGCAAGAAACTAACCGGCCTAAACCATCGGAATCGACGCATAAGGAACCTGTACGCGAAGGGCAACGCATCGCTAAACTGTTGGCACGCGCAGGTGTAGCCTCTCGCCGCGAAATCGAACGGATGATAGGTGAAGAGCGCATTGCCTTGAACGGTGTCACCGTTGACCATCCGTCTTTGCTGCTGAAAAATCTGACTGGCATTACCGTTGATGGAAAATCTGTTGCAGAACCTTCCCCAGCAAAACTGTTCCGGTTTCATAAACCCAGCGGCTATCTGACCGCAGAGCGCGATCCAGCTGGTCGCAAAACCATTTATGATGTGCTGCCTAAAGATATGGAAAGGATAATTCCGATTGGCCGCCTCGACCTGAATACCGAGGGGCTATTGTTGATGACCACCGATGGCGAGTTCAAGCGAGAGATGGAATTACCCAAGACCGGGGTCGAGCGTACCTATCGCGCACGGACATTTGGTGACATCACACAAAATGAATTGGAAGAATTATATCGCGGTATCACGGTTGAGGGCATCCACTACGGACCGATCGAGGCCAATCTGGAACGCCGCACGGGCCGCAACCAGTGGATCGAGATGACCCTTACCGAAGGCAAGAACCGCGAAGTCCGCCGGGTATTGGAACATCTGGGTCTGAAAGTTTCTCGCCTGATCCGTACCCGTTATGGTCCGTTCATCCTTGGTGATCTGCCCAAAGGAGAAATTGACGCCGTTCGGCGCCATGATTTGGTAAAATTTCGGAAAAGTCTAAAGTGATAAACCAAATCAACATGCCCTTCTCTATCAACAGAGCACTTATCCTATGCGTATAATTGCTGGAGATTGGCGCGGGCGGAAAATTGTTGCGCCCAAAGGCGAAATTACCCGCCCCACCGCGGACCGCACGCGCGAAAGGCTGTTTTCCATGTTGACCAGCCGCTTGGGTGACTTTTCCGATTTACAGGTGCTTGACTTGTTTTCAGGTTCCGGCGCGCTGGGTCTGGAGGCCTTGTCACGCGGAGCCGCGCATTGCACGTTTGTCGAGCAAGATCGCGTTGCTTTGAAAGCTTTGGAAAAGAATATAGAAACGTTAGCCGGATCAGGTAGAGAAAATACGGATATTCGCATTGGTTCGGTCCTCGCGCTAGGTCCCGCGCGGCAGCCTTATGATCTAGTTTTAATGGATCCGCCTTATCAAACCGGTGCTGGTGCAGTGGCTCTTGACAAGCTGGGTCGTCATGGATGGTTTTCGCCATCAAGCTGGATTGCGATAGAGACCTCTCGCCAAGAAGAAATTGAGGTCAAGGGTTTTGATCTGGAAAGCAGGCGCGATAGCGGAAACGCCCGACTACATATTCTGCGCCCCGCTAATTGATACTGGCTACAAGACTTAACTATTAGCGACCGTATATGCTGCTGTTTCACTCGGCTGATGCTGCAACTGCGTATAAGCTGTGGCCGAAGCCATCATTATGGTCGCGATGATCGCGCTAAATAATAGACGTTTACTCATTTTCTGTTCCACTTCGGGGAGTTATTCTTTAGATCCGGTGCATATGGTGCGCTGCAACATAAACTGCAACCCTTAGTTGCCCTAGATTGACAGAATATTAAAATCCGTCGTCATGATACGAAATTGGAGAGAAATTGCTCTTGCCGCCGCCGGTGATGTTCCCTAACTGTTCACCTGTGACCGAAACTGTCAATATATCCCCTGAAAGCGACCCGCCTTATGTGCGCGGACTAAACGCTCCGCAACGCGATGCTGTGTTAAGCACCGAGGGACCGGTTCTGGTATTAGCTGGTGCCGGCACAGGAAAGACTGCTGCCCTCACCCGGCGGTTAGCGCATTTGATATATATGCGTAAAGCATGGCCATCGGAAATACTTGCCGTTACCTTTACCAATAAAGCTGCCCGCGAGATGAAAGAACGGATTGGCGCTATTGTCGGCGATGCAGTTGAAGGGATGCCTTGGCTAGGCACGTTTCACAGCATCGGCGCGAAAATGCTGCGCCGACATGCAGAGTTGGTCGGGTTAAAAAGCAATTTCACCATTCTCGATACAGATGACCAGATCCGTTTGCTCAAACAATTGATTCAGGCGGAGGATCTGGATGACAAACGCTGGCCTGCAAGAATGCTGGCAGGATTGATCGACCAGTGGAAAAACCGCGGTCTAAACCCGGCTGACCTCGATGCCAATGAAAATGAACGCTATGGCAATGGTCGTGGTCAAGAATTTTATGCTGCTTATCAGGCCCGTTTAAAAGTTTTGAACGCCTGCGACTTTGGCGATCTTTTGCTCCATATCCTCAACCTGCTAAAAACGGACCGCGAAATCCTGAAACTCTATCAGGAGCGTTTTAAATATATTCTGGTCGATGAGTATCAGGATACCAATTCCAGCCAATATCTCTGGCTGCGGCTGCTCGCGCAGGATCGCAAAAATATATGCTGTGTGGGTGATGATGACCAGTCGATCTATAGCTGGCGCGGGGCAGAAGTTGCCAATATATTGCGCTTCGAAAAAGATTTCCCTGATGCCAAAGTCATCAAACTGGAACAAAATTACCGCTCCACGCCCCATATCCTTGCCGCCGCATCTGCGCTGATCGCCCATAATAGCGGTCGTCTTGGCAAGACATTGTGGACCGAAGAAAAAGACGGTGAAAAAGTGCAAATCACCGGTGTCTGGGACGGGCCGGAAGAGGCCCGGCGCACGGGCGAGGAAATGGAAAGTCTGCGCGACAAAGGCGTATCGCTCGACGATATGGCTATTCTGGTTCGCGCACAGTTTCAAACTCGCGAGTTTGAGGACCGGTTTATCTCCATCGGGATACCATACAAGATTATCGGTGGATTTCGCTTTTACGAACGTGCGGAGATCCGCGATGCGCTTGCCTATATGCGGGTCATTGCACAGCCAGCGGATGATCTTGCTTTTGAGAGGATCGTCAATGTTCCCAAACGTGGCCTTGGGGATAAAACTGTGGAAAAAATTCATCGCTTGGCCCGAACGCAAGCTATTCCGCTGACTGCTGCGGCGATCGCCATCTGCGATTCAGACGAACTGCCTGCGCGAGCACGAACAACGCTTCAGGGCTTGATGAGCAATTTCGCGCGCTGGCGGAGCAATGTCGAGGGACTTCCCCACGCAGAGCTGGCACGGTTAGTGCTAGACGAGTGCGACTATACCACGATGTTGCAGGCGGACCGATCACCCGAGGCCGCCGGACGGCTTGAAAACCTGACTGAGCTAACTCGTGCGATGGAGGAATATGAAACGCTGGGCGACTTCCTTGAACATGTATCGCTGGTTATGGATAATGATGCAGTTAGTCACGAGGCCAAAGTCACGATAATGACGATGCATGGCGCCAAAGGCCTGGAATATGACCATGTCTTTTGCGCCGGATGGGAGGAAGGCGTATTCCCCTCTCAACGTAGTCTTGACGAAGGCGGAATTGCTTCGCTGGAGGAGGAGCGCCGTCTTGCCTATGTCGCCATCACCCGGGCGCGCAAAAAATGCACAATATTCCATGCTGCAAACCGGCGGATATATGGTCAGTGGACCAGTTCCATCCCCTCTCGCTTCATTGGTGAGTTGCCTGCAGAGCACATAGAAGAAGAATCCAGTATGGCGGGAGGTGAAAGCCTGTGGCGTGCCGCTTGGTCGGACCGCGCTGATTCTTTTGACAGCAGCCCTTTTGCCGATGCCGCACGCGGATCAAACCGCGGTCCGGGATGGAGACGCGCGCGCAATGCCGGAACATTCGAAAGCACCCCGAAAACCATAAAGCCCGCTCACCGCAGCGCTGTATCACAAAGCAATAAAGGCCGCGATGATGTCAGTATTGGCATGCGTGTATTCCATACAAAATTCGGATATGGCGAAGTGATGGAGAAAGATGGTAACAAGCTGGAAATTGAATTTGAAAATTCGGGCCAGAAGCGTGTCCTCGACAGTTTTATCGAAGTCGTTTAAACTATTGGCGACCTAAATCTGCACTTCCCGCCATTCACCCGGCTGCAAGCCCTTCAAGGTCCACTCCCCGACACTCCACCGCACCAGCCGCAATGTCGGATGTCCGGTTGCGGCTGTCATTCGTCGAACCTGCCGGTTACGCCCCTCACGAATTGTAAGCTTTAACCAGCAATCCGGCACGCTTTTGCGGAAACGGACCGGCGGATCGCGGGGCCATAGATCGGGTTCGGCAATGCGTCCCACTTCAGCTGGCATTGTCTGGCCATCCTTTAAGCTCACACCGCGCCGTAACTGCTCAAGGCTTTCTTCTTGCGGCTCTCCCTCTACCTGTGCCAGATAAGTTTTTGGCAGCTTATATTTGGGATCAGTAATCCGCGCTTGCAATTTTCCGTCATCTGTTAGCAGCATCAAACCTTCACTATCACGGTCCAGCCGCCCGGCCGGATATACGCCCGGAATATCAATATGATCTGACAAAGTAGGCCGCGCCGTCTGCGTGCCGCGATCGGTAAATTGCGACAGCACGCCAAAAGGTTTGTTGAGCAGGATTAATTTCGCCATCGCCTTCCTTTGACACTGGTGGACACTATCAGCAAATTATTGTTGGCATTTTTCCTGCCTGATTTTGTATAGGGCAGCAATGCAATTCACCCATTTCGATACCGACGCATTTTTGCGTGATTACTGGCAGAAAAAGCCGTTACTCATTAAAAACCCCTGGGAAGCGTGGAGCGACCCGCTTGAACCGGATGATCTGGCCGGTCTGTCCTGTGAAGATGGTGTCGAGTCGCGTCTGATTACCCATACAGATATGGACGGCGGCTGGAACGTCGAAAATGGCCCGTTGCCAGAAGATCGTTTCGACCAGCTTGGGGATGAAAACTGGACCTTGCTGGTTCAGGCGGTGGATCATTATGTGCCGGAAGTATCCGCGCTGATCGAACCATTTCGTTTCATTCCAAACTGGCGCATCGACGATGTAATGGTCAGCTTTGCGGCTAAAGGCGGCGGAGTCGGACCGCATTTTGATCAATATGATGTATTCCTGATTCAAGGAACCGGACAACGCCGGTGGCAAATTGGCGGGGCTTGCGATTCTGATAGCGCGCTGTTGCCGCATGATGATTTACGTCTGCTCGCCAATTTCGAAGCAAGTGAGGAATGGATTTGCGAACCAGGTGACATATTATATGTCCCGCCGGGCGTGGCCCATGAAGGCACAGCAGTCAGCGAACAGTGCATGACCTATTCTATCGGTTTTCGCGCACCTGCACGCAGTGAACTTATAGGCTATTGGGCTGATGATTTGATTGCGGATATGAAGGATGATGACCGCTACACGGACCCTTCATTACAAGCACAAAATAATCCGGGTGAAATCAGGCCCGAAGCCATTGATGCGTTGCATAAGATGATTCTGGGAAAACTGGCTGATCGTGATGCTTTTGCACGTTGGTTCGGGGAATATAGCAGCACGCCGAAATATCCCGATATAGACTGGCGCGCGCAGCAGTCTTCAGGAATCGATCAACTACGAGCGCATCTGGCCAGCGGCCATCCATTGCACCGCAATCCAGCTAGCCGTTTTTCCTTTATCCGGCAATCCGACAAGTCGATCATATTATTTGTCGATGGCGAATCTTTTCCATGCACAGGCCACACCGCGATATTCGCAGAGATTTTGTGCGGGCGAGGACAAATTTCCCTCGATCCCGTCCTGATCGAATCCAATGATGTTATGGCATTGATCACTCGGCTATATATTCAAGGCAGTTTGATCTTCGATCTGCAAGATTAGCTTGCGGAATTATCCTGCGGCAATCGTATCGCCCAGATCAATTATCTTGCCATTGGTGACAATCACACGGTCGCCCAGACTGACCTGCTCAAATAACAGGCGGGCAAATTCGGTCGGCACACCAATGCAGCCGCGCGTTCCATAGCCCCATTTCACGTCTGCCCCATGGATTGCAATCCCGTCATTGGTCAAACGCATCATATAAGGCATCGGCACGTCATAGAGGTTCGACACATGATCGGCATTTTTCTGAGTGATCGGGAAAACACCGGTTGGCGTAGGCTTTAGTGCATCGCCAAATTTGATGACGGTCGCGCCGATTTCATAACCACCTTTAAATACTGAAAGCGATTCCGCTTTCAAATCTACAGTAATGATTATTTCCCCGTCGGGCACGCCCTCATCGTCCCATTTATAATATCCGTGCACAAATGGCTCATCAATCTGGAGTACGCGTTTAATTACAAAATCGCTCGCGGTTTCAGGCTGTGTTTCTGCAGCTGGCTGGTGTAAGATAGGCTTTGCATCATCCGCTTTGGAAAGAGCAGGCAACTCCGCTCCTTGCTCCACCGCCGGTATAACGACTGCTGCGCGAACCACGCCCATGACTGCCAGCACAAACACGGCCAGTCCCGCCATAATAAGTATCGCCTTGCTGATCCGCAATGCAATCTGGTTAGCCATTATTCTACTCCGGTTATTGAGCCGCTAACGCTGCCGCTCGGTTTATCTTCATAATTTATTTACCAAATATAAGCGCGCCTCGCCATCTTCTATTCGCGTCTGTGCCGCTAAGGGACGCAGAATACAGGAACGTTAACTGGGTGATGTTTGGGGTGGGCCTGGAATAAGCGCATCGCCGCTACAAGCGTTGCAATATGCCGCCCAATAAAAAATTGCTGTTCTGTAAAGGCATACAGGCCTAAAACTAGGCCAATCACTGAATCTTAATTAAAGCGCACGGCTACCGACCCGAAAGAAACGCCTTAGAATAATTTCCAGAAGAAGATCAGAGCCATTTCCCAAACCGCACCCCATCCATTTACAATTTCAAATTACCGCTTTTTGTGGTTCTCCCGCCTCTCGGCGATGTTCGCGCTTTATGCGATGATGCTTATTCTAGGGTGGCAGGCGTATAATCTGGCCCGTGAGGATATGGGCGTCGGGGCCTCTGCGGGCATATTGGGGTTGCTCGGCCTGCTTCAGTTTGTGCCATTATTCATTCTAACCCCACTGGTTGGATGGGTTGCCGACCATATGGACCGGCGCTGGATTGCGCGAATTGTTTTGGCGGTTCAGGCTGCGATTGCACTGACTTTGGGGCTATTAACCGTAACTGGGCAAATCTCGTTATGGGCGATATATCTCATTTCCGTATTGCTCGGTATCTGCCGGGCCTTCCTGGGTCCAGCGATAAGCTCGCTAGCGCCGAATCTGGTTCCCAAAGAATCGCTACCCCGCGCCATCGCTTTATCCAATATCGCATGGCAAGTGGGAGTCATCGCCGGTCCGGGCATGGCCGGGCCGCTCTATAAAATTGCTCCTGCTCTGCCCTATTTTGTCTGTGCCGCGCTCTATATTCTAGCGGTAGCGGCGATGCTAATGATCGGTCCGGTAAAGCGCAGCGCGATTGACCGCACCAAAGGCCCGCTGCGTCAGGTGTTGGACGGCATGTCCTATGTTTGGACCAACAAGCTGGTGCTTGGTGCTATTACGCTGGATCTGCTGGTCATGTTTCTGGCCGGGGCGACCGCGATGATCCCGGTGTTTGCGCGCGATATATTGGATGCAGGAGAAATCGGGCTATCGTTGTTGGCCGCTTCGCCTGCGGTGGGCGCGGTCATCGTCGCAGTGATCTTTTCATTTGCACCGCTATCACGCAATGTTGGTAACAAAATGCTGATCGCCATGGCCATTTTTGGCCTTGCCACAATCGGCTTTGGTTTAAGCACCTCGCTGCCCCTGTCGATGGCCTGCCTGGCTATATGCGGCGCGGCGGATATGTTCGGCATTTATGTGCGCGGTTCATTGATCCAACTGCACACCCCGGATGACCGGCGCGGACGAGTCGGCGCGGTCAGCCAGGTAACGGTCAGCGCATCAAATGAATTGGGAGATGCGTTGTCAGGCGGGCTGGCAGTGTTGTTCGGTCCCATTGCAGCCATTGTAGCGGGCGGTGCAGGTGCTATAGTCATAACAGGACTCTGGTCACGCCTGTTCCCGCAACTGGGCGCGGCCAAAACTTTTGATCCCCCTGATGATTTGGACGATAATATTAGTGGGAATTTGAAAAGAAACAAAACACCAATCGCTTAACCACGGATAGGAGAACAGACCAATGATCGCCAATAACATACTGGAAACCATAGGTAATACACCGCATATCAAAATGCAGCGCCTGTTTGGTGATGCCCGGGTGTGGATTAAGTCAGAGCGGTCCAATCCGGCTGGTTCGATTAAGGACCGCATTGCTTTGGCGATGATTGAAGAAGCGGAAAAATCTGGCGCCTTGAAACCCGGCGGCACCATAATTGAACCGACATCGGGTAATACAGGCGTAGGGCTGGCCATGGTTGCGGCGGTAAAGGGATATAAGCTGATTCTGGTGATGCCGGAATCAATGTCGGTGGAGCGTCGACGTCTGATGCTAGCATACGGGGCCAGCTTTGACCTCACTCCAAAAGAAAAGGGCATGAAGGGCGCCATAGAACGGGCGCAAGAGCTGGTTGATTCCACATTTGGCGCATGGATGCCGCAACAATTTGAGAATCCGGCCAATTTTGAGGTCCACAAGCGAAACACGGCGCAAGAAATATTGACAGATTTCAAGGACAATCCGCTGGATGCTATTGTCACCGGAGTTGGTACTGGTGGTCATATCAGCGGCATTGCCGAAGTGCTCAAAAAAGAGTGGAGCGGACTAAAAGTCTATGCGGTAGAACCCACTGGTTCACCGGTAATAAGCGGCGGTCAGCCCGGCCCCCATCCAATACAGGGCATTGGTGCCGGTTTTGTTCCCGGTAATCTGCATACGCAAAGCATTGATGGCGCGATATTGGTTGAAGCAGCCGATGCCAAGGAAATGGCCCTGCGCGCAGCAAAGGAAGAAGGCATGTTGGTCGGAATAAGCTCTGGCGCCACATTAGCAGCGATTGCGAAAAAACTTCCCGAATTGGCCGATGATGCCAAGGTTCTGGGCTTTAATTACGACACGGGCGAACGCTATTTATCCGTCCCGGATTTCTTGCCTGAGGAATGAGTTTCCTGCGATAATTCGCTAAGATACCTAAAGTCAGATAATGGCCGCTGCTCCCAAATCAGGAGCGGCGGCCAATAGCTTCAGGATACACCGAACATTTTTGGTGATAGCGCCATAAGCGCCTCACTTCCGCCTTCAATCTTACGGCGCAGTGCACCAGCGTCGGGGAAAAAGCGTTCGGAAAAATAGCGGGCTGTCACCAGCTTGGCTTCATAAAACTCTGCATTATCTTCTCCAGAAGCCAATGCCTTGGCAGCAGCTTTCGCCATCCGCAGCCACATCAAGCCAAGCGCGACAATACCCATGATATGCATATAATGATGTGCGCCGGCCCCTGCATTATTAGGATTGACCATGGCATTCTGCATGAACCACATGGTAGCCTTTTGCAGCTCGCCATTGGCTTTTTCCAAAGCCTCGGCAAAGTCTTTCAGCTTGTCATCATCCTTTGCATCGCCTGCTTCTTTAGCGATCAGGGAGAACAACGCCTGAACCGCGCGACCACCATTTTGGGCCAGCTTGCGGCCAACCAGATCCATTGCCTGAATACCGTTTGTGCCTTCATAAAGCATGGAGATGCGAGCATCGCGGACATATTGTTCCATACCCCATTCGGCTATATACCCATGACCGCCATAGACTTGTTGGGCATTTGTGGCGACTTCATATCCTTTGTCCGTGCCATAGCCTTTGATCACAGGAGTCAATAACGACAGAAGATCATCAGATGTTTGGCGCTCCTCTTCTGTAGGTGCCTGATGAATCAAATCCGCCTGCAATGCGCCCCATAGACATAATGCGCGCATGCCTTCGGTGAAGGCTTTCCCGTCCAATAGCATGCGCCGGACATCGGGATGCACAAATAATGTATCGGCTTTTTCTTCTGGGTCTTCCGGTCCTGTCAGCGCCCTGCCCTGACGGCGATCATTGGCATAATGAACGGCATTTTGATAAGCAACTTCGGCAATACCAAGCCCCTGTTGACCAACGCCCAGACGTGCCACGTTCATCATGATGAACATCGCTGCCAGCCCTTTGTTTTCTTCACCGACAAGATAACCCGTCGCCCCGTCATAGTTCATGACGCAGGTGCTATTGCCGTGAATACCCATTTTATGCTCAATAGAGCCGCAAGATACCGCGTTACTGTCGCCCAAAGAACCATCCTCATTGACAATAAACTTGGGAACGATGAACAGCGATATTCCTTTGACGCTATCCGGCGCATCGGGAGTTTTGGCAAGGACCAGATGAATAATATTCTCGGACATGTCATGCTCGCCCGATGAAATGAAAATCTTTGTACCCGTAATCGCGTGGGAACCATCGGCATTGGGAACAGCTTTGGTTCTGATAAGGCCAAGATCCGTACCGCAATGCGGTTCGGTCAAGTTCATTGTGCCGGTCCATTCACCCGACACCATTTTAGGGACGAAGCGGGTTTTCTGTTCATCGCTACCTTTTGCGAGAATAGCCGAAATCGCACCGTGGGTCAGGCCGGGATACATAGCAAAAGCCATATTGCCGCTTGTCATATATTCCCCAATCGCCATTGAAACGATGTGCGGCAAGCCCTGTCCGCCAAACTCCTCTGGCGCCGATAATGTTCCCCAGCCCGCTTCGCAATATTGCTTATAGGCGTCTTTAAAGCCGGTTGGTGTGGTTACACTGCCATCTTCATGGCGAACACAGCCTTCTTGATCTCCGACCTGATTGAGCGGGAACAGCACATTTTCAATAAATTTGCTTCCCTCGGTAAGGATCGCATCAATCATTTCCGGCGTTGCATTTTCAAAGCCAGGCAAGGCGGAAAACTGCTCAACGTCGAGCACATTGTTTATAATAAACTGCGTATCACGGACGGGGGCTTGGTAATTAGGCATTCTCTACAGCTTTCTGTTATTTCGAGTGTGGCCAGCAGGTATCGGCGGATAGCCAAGCCTGTTACATTTCGGTTAGTTTTACAGCGTCCTGCACAATCTTGATAAATTCGGTGAGTTCTTTGATAGAACTGTCAATATCGTTCCGCTGTTTCTTCAGAAGATTTACCTTCTCCTGACATTTATCGAGCGTAACTTTTTTTTGCGTGATACGACCATCGCCCAGATCATAGAGATCAATCATTTCGCGAATCTCGGTCAAACTGAACCCGACGTTTTTCGCCCGCATGATCCAGGCAAGGCGCGCACGGTCCCGCTTTGCATATATACGCGTCAATCCTTTACGATGGGGCGCAATAAGACCTTCGTCTTCATAAAACCGGAGCGCGCGTGCTGTGACGCCAAATTCCTCCGATAAATCCGAAATCGTGTAGGTTTCGCGATTTTGAAGATCTGGCGTATCAAGCTCGGCATGATTGAGCGGTATAGACATATTGACCGTATAAGTTACGCTAACGTAAACGTCAAGCCTATTGGCCCGGACATAAATTCTCGATTTCCCGACCACGGGTAGACCGCGCAACCGCATTGCCCTCCCCAACCAGATAAAAACTCACACCATCGAGCACCGCCGGAGGAGTGCAATAACTATTGCAAGACGTTGGTAAGATACCCGGAAACCGGAGAGAGACACCATCAAAACTTGCATCAAAGATACATTTCTCTTCGCCAACCGTCCTACTATTCAATGTGATCCTGACATTTTCTCCAGCACGCTCAGCTGCGCCCATGGCTTCGCATTTGCTATCGGGGCCAAAAACGGCGAGAAGCCCAACCTGATAACCATGCTCATCATTGCCTACGGCACAAAAGCGATCTTCACCCAGATCACTACGTCTCTCAAAAGCTCCGGAAAGACTCATATTGCGAACGTCAGGAATGATACCCGCATCAATGGCAGCTTGCTCCAAAACTGGCAATTTTTGGCTCAATCCCGGAGGTATGCTGTCTTCTCCTTCTTGCTGCTCCCCGGCTTGATCACATGATGCAAGGAAGAATGCGACCAATATTAAGGCCCTCCCCCATTTCACTCGACATCTCTCAATTGACCATTTTCAATTTTCCGATAAAAACAGCTATCTGCGCCGGTATGACATGTCGGGCCGGAAGGCTTTGCTTTAATCCATAAAGCATCTTGATCACAATCTATCAGCACTTCGACAACATTGAGAATATTTCCCGAAGTCTCACCTTTTTTCCAAAGTGTCTGACGACTCCGCGAATAGAAATGGGCGACATCAGTTTTCAGTGTCAGATCCAACGCTTCGGCGTTCATAAAAGCGACCATCAGTATATTACCGGATGAAGAATCCGTCACTACAGCGGATATGAGGCCGTTCGAATCATATTTCGGATTAAGCTCTGATCCGGTCTCCCGATCAGTTTTATGTTTATCTTTCATTCTATTAAATTAGAAGCACGGAACCTTCTACGCAACGCAAAACCAACCTTTCGTATATTTGAATTGCCTCAGTACAGATTATGACAATTTATTTACAAGCTAGGGGAGACAAACCGATTAATCATACCTATATCGCTGCCATACGCGAACTCCAGCCATGATGGCGCTAATATTTTAGCAGTAAGGTGCGATATGCTTACAACTCACCCGTTCGATGATGACAAGCTTCGTGAAGAATGCGGGGTATTTGGCGTGGCCGGCGCCGAGGACGCTGCGGCAATGGTTGCGCTTGGACTTCATGCTTTGCAGCATCGTGGCCAGGAAGCGGCCGGAATCACATGCCGTAATGGACAGGAATTTTATAGTCACCGCGCTCTTGGCCCGGTTGCCGGTAATTTTGATAGCCGTGAAGTTATGGACAAACTCAGCGGCGATTACGCTTGCGGACATGTTCGTTATTCGACCACGGGCGCTGGAACGTTGCGGAATATTCAGCCACTTGAAGCGGAACTGGCTACCGGTGGTTTTGCGATTGCGCATAATGGTAATATATCCAATGCGCTAAAGCTTCGGAATGAACTTGTGCAAAATGGTTCGATATTTCAATCTACAAGCGACACCGAAGTCATAATACATCTACTGGCCACATCAAAATATCGCACATTGCTCGATAAATTCATTGATGCTCTGCGAAGAGTGGAAGGTGCTTATTCACTGATCTGCTTGACGCCGGACGGCATGATAGCATGCCGTGATCCGCTAGGTATAAGGCCTTTGGTTATCGGCAAAATTGATAATACTTACATATTCGCATCAGAAACAGTAGCACTCGACCTGGTTGGAGCAGAATATGTTCGCAGCGTGGAAGCTGGAGAATTAGTCGTCGTTTCCAACGGTGAAATGCGCTCACATCGACCATTTGGACAAACCAATGCTCGCCCTTGCATATTTGAACATGTTTATTTTTCTCGACCGGATTCGATCGTTGATGGGTCCTCTGTCTATAGTGTACGCAAGGAGATCGGTGCACAGCTAGCAATCGAAAATCCTGTTGACGCGGATTATGTTATTCCCGTTCCGGATAGCGGAACTCCAGCAGCAATTGGCTATGCCGAACAATCAGGTATTCCGTTTGAACTCGGAATTATTCGTTCTCACTATGTCGGCAGAACATTCATCCAGCCCGGAGACGGTGTCCGCCATCTTGGTGTGAAACTAAAACATAATGCCAACAGACCTTTAGTGAATGGCAAGAAGATTGTCTTGATTGACGACAGCATCGTTCGCGGGACAACCAGCCTGAAAATCGTGCAAATGATGCGGGAAGCCGGCGCAGCCGAGGTCCATATGCGTATTGCAAGCCCTCCTACAATGCACAGCTGTTTCTATGGGGTGAATACACCAAAGCGTGAAAAACTACTCGCGGCGATGAAATCCGTTAATCAAATGTGCGAATATATCCAGGCTGACAGCCTGTCTTTCATCTCCATCGACGGTCTTTACCGTGCTGTTGGTGAAGAAGCACGGCAAGATATTAAGCCACAATATTGTGACGCTTGCTTCACGGGAGCATATCCGACCCACCTCACTGATCAGGAAGATCAGTTGCAGTCTGATCAGCTTACTATGCTGAATGAGAAAACGACCGTCAAAGAAGCACCGATACTGGCCGGACAAGCCGGATAAGCTGATCATTTGCAGGTAAATCAACCAATGAGTTTCAAGAATCAACTGGCACTGGTGACTGGCGCGAGTCGGGGCATAGGCGCGGCAACCGCAATCGCTCTGGCTAAAAAAGGTGCGCATGTCATACTGACTGCCCGCACCGCCAAAGACCTTGAAGAGGTTGAGGAGATCATCCATCGGGCTGGCGGTAATGCAACTATTGCCCCTCTGGACCTGACTGATGGGGATAGCATCGGCAGACTGGCGCAGGCGATTTCTGATCGTTGGGATGCGCTGGATATCATGGTGCTGAATGCCGCTATGCTTGGTTCATTGTCACCGGTTCCGGCAATTGACGGCAAAGAATTTAACAATGTTTTGACTCTGAACCTGATCGCACAACAGGCATTGATTGCAGGTTTCGACGCGATGATGCGTAAGAGTGAGGATGCCCGGCTGCTCGCCATAACCAGCAGCGTTGGTCGATCACCGCGCCCCTTTTGGGGTGCCTATGGCGCATCGAAAGCGGCTCTCGAAACACTGGTGACGAGCTATGGTGAAGAGATGCGCAATCTGGCCAAATTGCGGATTGCCATCATTAACCCCGGCCGCACCCGTACAGAAATGCGAGCCCGTGCCTATCCCGGCGAAGATCCGCAGTCAGTCAAAGCGCCAGAGGTGGTGGCTGATCGTATAGCCGAGATACTCTCAAGTGATTTTGAAACTGGTGAACGCTTCGATCTCAATTAACGTCGCTGGTACCTTCTATCTGCCCTGCTTCGCTTGCCTCTGAATCTAGATAGGCCTGAACTCCGTTGTAAAAAGCAATGCGCTGATTTTTCTTGTCATCCGGCGAAGCACTTGGCCAGTTTCCATTGCTAGCGATGACCAGCTTACGAGCCGGATCGACAAATATTCCTTGCCCGAAAATACCCTGAGCAGCGAAACTGCCGTCATCAAACGTCCACCACTGATAACCATAGCCGCGCCCCGGCACTCCTATATCCGCCTGTTTCGTGCCAGCCTTGGCAAACCAAGCATCCGGTACAATGCTTTCATTTCTGATTTTTCCGTCGTTCATCGCAAACTGGCCAAATAATGCGTAATCCCTGATCGTAGCAGAGATACAGCAACCGCCTATCTCTTTGCCACCTTCATTTAACAGCCACTCCGCGTCATGTGACATGCCATAGGGCACCCATATTTTTTCCGAGAGATAATCGGAAATAGTCTTACCCGTAGCTTTAGCCACCAGCACGCCAATCAAATTGGTTTCGCCGGTATTATATTGCCAGCGCGTTCCCGGCTCGGCCTCGTTCTTCAGCGTTTTCATATAAACAATGATCGGGTCAACGCCGTCAACGGGTTTGGCGTTGTTGAACAATGCAACATCGGATTTCGGATCAGCATAATCTTCATTCCACTTCACACCCGATGTCATGGTCAAAAGCTGTTGCACCGTAACGCCGTCATATCCGCTGTCTTTCAGTTCCGGAATATAATCGACCAGCGGATCGTCTAGGGATTTTATATAACCGTCCTTGATTGCCGCCCCAACCATCGTTGAAACCAAAGATTTTGCCACTGAAAATGAAGTCCAGCGGTCATCCTTCCCAAAATCCATGCGATATTTTTCAAGCCGGATCTTTCCGTTCTGTAATATCACGATACCTGCAGCATTCTGGTCAGCCATATATTGGTCTATCGACAAGGATTTGCCATCCACCTGAAACTCATCAGGCAATGCTTTGCCCTGTTCCAATATTCGAGGTTTCTCGCCAGCCGCGATTGTGTTGGACGGGACCAGCGAATCCATCATCCGGAACGCTTTGTTACGCTGATCATTGGTCCAGAAGAGAATATTTTTATCAGTCGGCAAGCCGGCCGCATCTGCGGCGACTTCCTTGACCTTCTCACAGCCCGGCAAAGCCAGACATATTCCTACCCCTGTCATTGCGACAATCAGACTTTTCCCCAACTTCATAGTCACTCCCCCACTAATATTATTGTTTTATCAAAGTAACCTGCGAGACATTTGTTCCACCACCGCTAAACCCGCCTTCGCAATATGCCAGATAATATCGCCACAGCCGTACAAACCTCTCATCAAAGCCTATCGGTAGTTTTCCCGCCTCGACAATTGCGTCAAAACGCTCACGCCAAAGTCGCAATGTTTCAGCATAATCAGAGCCAAAATCATGTTGGTCGGACCAACTAAGTCCGCGCTCCTCAGCTAGTGCACGAAAACGACTTTCAGAAAGCAACATTCCCCCAGGAAATACATATGTCTGGATAAAGTCCGCGCTGGCCGCATATTGTTCAAAAATATCATCCGCTATACTAATATACTGAATTGCTGCCCTACCGCCGGGTTTCAGATTCCGCGCAATACAATCCAGAACATCTGGCCAATATTTCTGGCCAACTGCTTCGACCATTTCAACGCTCACAATTGCGTCATATTGATCGGCGACATCGCGGTAATCCTGAATAAGGAAATTCGCCTCCGGATGACGGTTACGCGCCCACAGGGTTTGCTCATTTGACAACGATATTCCGGTCACATCCAGACCATATTCCCGAGCCAAGGTAGCAGAAAGATATCCCCAGCCGCAGCCTATTTCCAAAACCTTCTGACCGGCCTTACTATTCAGACGCCGCGCTATTGCAGCGATCTTTTTGGCTTGTGCTTTCTCCAAAGACTTGGTTTTTCCCGTGCTGTCCTCAAAAATAGCACTTGAATAGCTCATGCTTTTATCGAGCCATAGCTGATAGAAATCATTGCCAAGATCATAATGATATTGAATATTCTGGCGCGCACGAAACTTATCATTATGTCGACGTGAATGGCGTATTTTTGCAATCCAGCGAAAAACTCCGGAAGCGCGACCCGTGTCTTTTAATCCGGCTCTATTGCGGGTAAACAGATCAAATAATGGGACAAGATCAGGACTTTCCCACTCCCCCAATTCCCATGCACGGTACCAGCCTACCGAACCGCTATTGACTAACCTAAGCAGCGCGTTCCAGCTATAAATTGTGATTTCTGCCTTGGGTCCTTCACCCCTGCCACCAATCATCCGGGTAGTACCATCGGGCAACTTGCCAACAAACGTGCCATGATCGACCCCGGCATCAATCCGGTCCAATATCCGGTGGAAACCCGGCGCTGTGATACGCGCGAACAACCCGCCTCCGGTTCCGAACCGCTTGCGCGCGCCAAGAAAATGGCTGCCACGTTTAGGTGATTCAGCATTCATGGCTTGAATATGGACTAGCGGTAACTGCTTGGCAATGCAGAACTATCCTTCCCTAAAATCGTGGCTCAAGACCCTGGTGACGCAGCTGATCCTGCCAGGATGCCGCCGTCAATCGTCATTTCCGTACCGGTGATATATGTGGCCTCATCAGATGCCAGTAGCAACGCTAGTGCCGCGACTTCCTTTGCCTCACCAAAGCGTTTTAGCGGTGTATCGCGCACTAAAGCCTTTTTCATAACCTGTCTTTGCTCTCCATGACCAAGCATCGGTTCCCACATCGGCGTCATAATTGCAGCGGGATGAATCGAATTGCATCGGATATTCCAACCTGATTGCGCACAATAAAGAGCCACTGATTTACTGTGGTTGCGAATTGCTGCTTTGGATGATGCATAGGCCGCCGCACCGGCTATGCCGACCTGGCCCGACCGCGACGAAATATTGATAATTGCTCCTTTGCCCTTATCCTTCATAGCGCGGATAGCATAGCGACACCCCAGAAATGTACCGTCAAGATTTACACGGTGCACTGCGCGCCAGTCATCGAGCGAGACATTTTCCGGATCATGTGGGGCCGGGCCTTTTTCAAATCCGGTTATCCCGGTATTGTTTACGACTACATCAACGGCGGGATATAGTTCGGCAAGACGTTCCCAATCCGCTTCACTCTCAATATTCATCACGAAGATAGGAGATTGCAACTCCAGCCCTGTTTGCGTCAATGTTTCGGAATCTTTATCGGTCAATAAGACCTTCGCACCCTCCGTGATAAACGCTCGCGCAATTGCTTTGCCTATCCCACGTGCAGCGCCGGTTATGATGCAATATTTTCCTGATAACCGTCCCGTTATTTAATCTCTCTATAAGCTGTCAAAGCGCGTTCGCGCGCATTCTTGTGACTTATTATCTTTGTGGGATAATTAGCTGGTTTCACTCCATCTTCTTCTGGATCATGTATATATGGATCACTGATATCAGCTAACTCCGGCACCCATTTACGAATATAATCACCAGCGTTGAATTTTTCTGATTGTGTCAAGGGTGCCATGATCCGGACGAACATGTTGCTATCTACCCCTGTTCCTGCGACCCATTGCCAATTGACGCTGTTTGACGCAAAGTCAGCATCTACAAGCGTATCCCAAAACCATTGCTCACCTTCACGCCAGTCGATTAGCAAATGTTTTATCAAAAAGCTCGCGGCAATCATCCGCACGCGATTGTGCATCCAGCCTGTCGACCATAGTTCACGCATACCGGCATCGACAATCGGATAGCCAGTCTCGCCGTCGCACCACGCCTTGAATTCTTTCCTGACCTGAGCATCCCCCATATCACGCCAAGGAAATATACAGAATTGCTCGCGGTAACTTTCACTACCATATTGCGGGAATTGATAGATCACAGTTTGTGCGTAATCACGCCAACCCAATTCTTTCAGATAGGTTTCCACATTAGAATGATGAGCCGTTATCCGATGCCAGACATGAGATGGACTAATCTCACCGAAATGGAGATGCGGCGATAATCGGGATACCAATTGCTTCGACGGAAGGTTGCGGCCCGCGTCATAGTGAGGTGCTTTCTCAATAAATTTATCCACATTGGCACGAGCGCCATTCTCGCCGGGCTTCCATACATCCTCAAAGCCGGCAGCCCAATTGGGACTTGGCAGCAATTTCCAATCTTCCAGATTGTCTCCTAACGGCCATTGTTGCGGACTTTCCAGTTTTTGCGGCACAGGCACTGTGTCAGACGGCGGCATAATAGCGCGCAATGACTTCCAGAATGGTGTAAATATTTTATATGGGTCACCGTTTCCTGTTGTTACAACGCCCGGAGGCAAAAGATAGTTGCCGTCATGCAATACCAGTTCCGCCTTGTTATCCAAAGCATCCCGCACTTTTTTTTCAGCATTCAGCCACCATGGCTCATAGTGATGCAAAGCATGGATTTCCTTCGCGCCAGCCTCCCGAGCAATATCAGCAAGGACTTTTCCAGCATTTCCACATTTCAAAATAAGCCGCGAGTCCTTCTCTCGCAAACGCTGATCTAAGGATTTTAGGCTATGATGCAGCCACCAGCGTGATGCCGCGCCCATTTTGCGATCTCCGGGCGTTTCGTCATCAAGCACGAAAACTGGAATGACGGGACCGCGCGCTGCAGCAGCCGTCACCGCGGCTTGATCAGATAATCGTAAATCGCGGCGAAACCAAATGATAACGGGGCTGTTCATTTGCTACCTGCTTCTGTTGTGGACAATTTATCAAGTGAGATATTAGCCTGTACCGAAAACCGGCTTTGCGCCACGGGACTTTGAAACCGCATATCCGAGATATTGAGCACAAATCCCGGACCCGCTCCGGTTCTATCTTCTTTTAAGAACACTGGTAATCGCGCCCAAAACAAAAAATCTCTTACATCGGCATTCATCGCCTTGGATTTTTCGATCAATTCCGGCGATGCGTTGCTTTGAACGAGCGGAACTTGCCAGTTGAGCTTTTCTGAATTCATCAGATCAAATTGTGCTTCACCATATATCTTCCCATTACGTCCGGTCATTTGCCAGATGACATCACGTCGCCAAAATGTGATGGGTACGGGATTGGCAACAACCTGCACCGGCGTTACTCCAGAGCCTTGCTCAACCGCTATCGCCGTATCTGCTTCCGCCTTTCCAGTAATCAGGCCATTGGTAAAAATATACGCGCTAACCGTAGCAAAGCTGATCCATGCAGGTCGCTGCCAGTCTGCCTGTTTCATTTTCTCCCGCCTACGGGATATCCAGACACCGGCGATCAGCGCCGCCCAGATCCAGATGTCGATGATAAAAATGCTGTCGCCATAAAACCAGCGCGATGAAAATGGCTCCAGCAAGCGGATGCCATAGCTGTTTAGCCAATCCAGCGCAGGGTGACTTAAACAGCCAATATAGGCAAGCGTCAACAGCCAGCCCTTATGAACTGGTAAACGTGTGGGTGAACGTCCCCATTTTTTCTGGCCGCGCCGTGACTGCCAATTATCAAACCAGATCATGATGCCAGCGAGGATGATCGGCAGGATCAACATCGCAAGCGGACCATGGGTAATGCCCCTGCGAATAGCGAGATGCTGCACACCGCCCAGCAAGGTCGCTACCGCATCAATGTCGGGAATATTGGCGGCGATGATCAGCGTCGCCATGCCAAGTCCGGTTTTCTTTTTTAGGCCGAGCTGGCCAAGAACAGCGCCAGCGAGGCTGTGAGTCAGATTATCCATTTGTCGGGCATAGCTCTAAAAAGCCCGGTGCGATAGATAGCCGACACGCAGCTAACTCAACCCGCTAAGTTCACTAAGTTCACACCAAGAAAGCTCCCGGCATTACAATCTAAAGCTCTGGCCCACCCTCGGTCACGGTCCATGTTTGCCCTTTGTTGAGCAACGCCTGTAGATCCGCTTTTTTACCTTTGGCCGCCTGTGCATTTTGTTCAACCACAGCATCATCAAAGGTCGGGCGTGGATCATCATAAAGCACACCGATCGCCATAGGAAATTCACCAAAGGGCATTTCGATCAGCATATGCGCGACCGAACGGTTGGTCACATCATGAACGATAACGTCCGCCGCCTGCCAGTCACCATCGACAACATCAACCACTTTCAGCGACAATGTTTCGCGGTCGAGCGTGATGCCCTTTGCGCCTTTTTCAAACAACATGGGTTCACCGTCAGCCAGCAACAATTGTGTTGAAGCGGCGGTTTTCTTGGCAGCAAATTCCTCGAATACATCTTTATTATAGACGATACAGTTTTGAAATATCTCGATAAATGCTGCTCCCTTATGGGAATGCGCTGATTTCAAAACATTGGTCAGGTCTTTATGCACATCAATTGCACGCGCAATGAACCGCGCTCCTGCACCAAGGGCAAATGCACAAGGACTGGCAGGACGATCCACCGAACCAAATGGCGTCGATGGGCTGTTTGTTCCCACCCGTGATGTCGGGGAATATTGCCCCTTGGTTAGACCGTAAATCTCATTGTTGAAAAGCATGATCTGGCAATCCAGATTACGGCGCAGCAAGTGCATTGTATGATTGCCGCCAATCGACAGAGCATCGCCGTCACCGGTAATGATCCAGACATCCAGATCGGGATTGGCCAGCTTCGCGCCGGTTGCCACCGCTGGCGCGCGGCCATGGATCGTGTGAAAACCGTATGTCTCCATATAATATGGGAAGCGTGAGGAACATCCGATACCGCTGATAAACACCGTATCTTCGGGCCGGACACCCAGTTCCGGCATGGTCCGTTGCACCGCTTTGAGGATCGCATAATCACCGCAGCCGGGGCACCAGCGCACTTCCTGATCCGTTTCCCAGTCTTTCAATGTCGTGATTTTTGTCATCTCGTTCATGACAGATTCTCCTCGATCGCCGTTTCAATTTCGGCAATGGTAAAGGGCTGACCCGATATTTTGTTAACAGGCTTGGCATCAACCAGATATTGATCGCGCAATAATGTTTTCAACTGTCCGGCATTCATTTCCGGAACAATCACGCGGTCATAGCTTTTCAGCAGATCACCAAGGTTTTTCGGCATTGGCCAGATGTGGCGGATATGGATATGCGAGACATCCTTACCTGCGTCCACGGCCCGGCGCACAGCCTGATGTATCGGACCAAAAGTCGATCCCCAGCCAACAACGGCCAGTTTCCCGCCAGCTTTGCCCATGGCAACATCCTGTTCGGGAATGCTGTTCGCAACGCCCAACACCTTGTCACGGCGGATCTCGGTCATTTTCTGGTGGTTGGCCGCGCCATATTCAATATGGCCGGTATCAATCCCTTTTTCAATGCCGCCAATGCGGTGCATCAATTCCGGCGTACCCGGCTTAATCCATGGCCGCGCGAGCTTTTCGTCACGCGAATAAGGCTTCAATCCACCTTCGGGCATTTTATCGAGGAAGGTCGTCGGAAAAGGCTCCAGATTATCAACATCAGGAATTTTCCAAGGCTCTGCGGCATTGGCGATATAACCGTCGGTAAGCAGCATGACCGGTGTCATATATTGCACCGCAATGCGGACAGCTTCTATCGCACATTCAAACGCATCGCCGGGAGAGCGCGCAGCGATAACCGGCATCGGCGCGTCGCCATTGCGGCCATAGACCGCTTGATACAGGTCCGATTGCTCGGTCTTTGTCGGCAGGCCGGTAGAAGGTCCGCCGCGCTGGCTGTTGACGATGACCAAGGGCAGCTCGGTCATGATCGCCAATCCCATTGCCTCACCTTTCAGCGCAATACCCGGACCGGATGAAGATGTAATACCCAGCTTGCCGGCATAGCTTGCGCCAATGGCCGCAGCGATGGCCGCGATTTCATCTTCGGCCTGAAAGGTCGTCACGCCAAATTCCTTGAGGCGAGACAAATGGTGAAGAACCGCAGAGGCCGGAGTAATCGGATAACCGCCGAAGAACATTGGTAATTCTGCAAGCTGTGTCCCGGCAACCAGACCCAGGGACAATGCTTCTGCTCCGGTCACGGTGCGATATGTGCCCGGCACCGATGGAGCCGCGCCGACTTTACGCGTAGTCAAATGGCCGCTGCCAAGCCCGTCACCCGAAAGCTCAGCCGTTTCGCCATAGGCATGACCGGCATTTAACGCTGCTATGTTGGCATCGGCAATATCGGGCAATTTCGCAAATTTGCTTTTCAACCAATCGACAATCGGTTGCCGGTCGCGCTCAAACATCCACAGCGCCAGTCCCAGCGTCCACATGTTTTTACAGCGCAATGCTTCTTTATTTCCAAGGCCAAAAGGTTTCACCGCTTCCAAAGTCAAGGCTGAAATGTCGAGCTTCAGCAATTGCCATTTGGCCAGCGAACCATCTTCCAGCGGATTGACTTCATATTTCGCTTTATCGAGATTGCGTTTTCCGAACTCGCCTTCGTCAGCGATAATCAAGCCGCCCTCACGCAGAGACTCAACATTGGTTTTCAAAGCAGCCGGATTCATGGCAATCAGGACATCCGGTTGATCCCCTGCTGTTTCAATGGCGCGGCTACCAAAATTGATCTGGAAAGCAGATACACCAAATAACGTACCTTGCGGCGCGCGAATTTCAGCAGGGAAGTCAGGAAATGTCGCAAGGTCACTGCCTGCCAGAGCCGTGGACAAAGTGAATTGCCCGCCCGTAAGCTGCATTCCGTCACCACTGTCACCCGCAAAACGTACGACGACGTTTTCCGCATCTTCGGGTCGATTGTTACCATTATCTTTTTGCTTTAACGCCGTAGCCATAAATAATTTTCCGTATCCATCACGATTGGCCGAAGCGATAAAGCACTTCCACCATCTGCTTCAAACCATAAAAACTACTAGGGTTAAAGTTTTTGTTTGAAACGATTCATCATCATCCGCTTTACACAGATTAACCTTGCCTAGTTAGCCTCTGCTGATCTACTCGCCAAGAGATAAGTAGCAAAACAATATGTAATAGGGAGATTACAGGATGACCAATGCTTTTGTGCGGCCCGATACGCAAGCAATGCTAGCAATGCTGGCAGCAGCGGAGCAACCTCCGCTTGACCAACTGGAACCCGCAGCGGCGCGTGAGGCTTATGTTGCCATGCGCTATCTGGTTGATGTGGAGCCAACGGAACTGGCTGTTATCAAAGATCTGTCCTGTCCGGGACCAGCGGGTGACATCAAGCTGCGCTATTATGACAAGCGCGAAAATCGCGAAAAAGGTCCGGCTATTATATTTTATCACGGCGGCGGATTTGTGATCGGTGATTTGGAAAGCCACCATCCTTTTTGTACCGAAATGGCGGCGCAGATGGACTTGCCCCTGATTGCCGTAGATTACCGGCTTGCACCCGAAGCCCCCTTCCCCGCCGCCCCCGATGATTGTGAAGCGGCCACACGGTGGATCGCGGAAAACGCAAGCAGCGCGCTTGGCATTGAAATTGACGGTTTAATCCCTTGTGGTGACAGCGCGGGCGGAAATCTGGCGATTGTAGTGGCACAGGATTTGGCCAAAAAACCGGCGGCAGTTCCGGTCATCGCCCAAGTTCCGATCTATCCGGTGGTTGATAGCACCGCTTCGGGCGGATCAATGGAGGAATTTGCGGAAGGGTTCTTGCTAACCAAAGCCTCAATGGATTATTTCCACAAACATTATGCGGGTAAAGCGGGCGATGTGCGCTGCGATCCGATTCATGGTGATCTTGCGAGCAGTCCGCCGACTGTGTTAATTACCGGCGGTCTTGATCCGCTGCGTGATCAGGGACGGGCTTATGGAGCAAAGCTGGTCGCAGCCGGTGTGCCGCTGATGTTCCACGAGGCAAAGGGCAATGTCCATGGATTAATCTGTTTGCGTAAGGGTATACCCTCTTCGCAGCAGGATGTGGACGGCATTTGCAATGCCCTGAAAGCAACTTTGGCGAAAACAACTTAAGCGAAAGCAACCTTATAGTATCATGAACGATTTTAGCGCGCTTCCTTACCGGCCTTGTGCAGGTATCATGTTGGCCAATACGCGCGGACAGGTTTTTGTCGGGCAAAGGATGGACGCGCCGCAAAGCGCCTATCCCGATGCCTGGCAAATGCCGCAGGGCGGTATCGACGAAGGGGAAGACAGTGAGACCGCTGCGTTCCGTGAACTGGAAGAGGAAACCGGGATCACCCGCAATCACGCCCGGATTATTGCGCGTAGTAAGGAGCAGTATCTTTATGACTTGCCCGACGAATTATTGGGAAAAATCTGGAAAGGAAAATATCGCGGTCAGCGACAAGCATGGTTCCTCATGCGGTTTACAGGCGAAGACAAGCATGTCAATATTGCCACGGACCATCCGGAATTTCTGAAATGGAAATGGGCTGATCCAACAGAATTACCGGATTTGATCGTGCCGTTTAAAAGAGATTTATATCGTTCCCTCCTTCAGGAATTTGGACCGCTTATCTGAGTAACATCAAAATTGATACGGGATTATAATATGTTACGAATGATAGCTCTGCCAATTCCTGTGGCATTAGCCAGTGTCACCGCTCCAGCGCATGCGGCCTTGCCTGAGCCAGTCAAGGCCATGGTCAAAGCGGCCATTGAATCCGGCAATGACGCCGAAATCCAGTCGGTGGTCAAATTTGCCAAACTGACCCATCCCGATGATAGCGCCGAAATCGATACTATGCTTACGCCTTATAATGAAAAAAAGGCGCAGCTGGCCGAAGCGAAAAAGCAGCAGGCAGAAGAAAAAAAACTGGCTAAAATGGAAGCGCCTTTCTTTGATAACTGGTCAGGCGAAGGGGAACTGGGCGGCTTTCGCAACACCGGAAACTCCGATAATGTCGGCCTTAGTGCCGGCCTGAAACTGGTTAAAGACGCCGTTAAGTGGCGCCTGAAACTGCACGCGCGGGCCGATTATCAACGCAATAACGGCAGCACGAGCAAAGAGCAGTTTTCCGCCGCTTTAGAGCCGGAATATAAAATGAATGACCGGCTGTTTTTCTTTGGGTTAACGCAATATGACCGCGACCGGCTTCAGGGCGTTTCTGCCCGCTACACCCTGTCCGGCGGGATTGGCTATACCGTCATCAAAGAAGACGACATCCGGCTGGATGTGAAAGCCGGTCCGGCTTGGCGATTAACCGAATATATTGGCGGCGGAACGGATAGTGGACTTGCCGGACTTATCGGCATGGATATGGCGTGGCAAATTGCCGAAAGAGTCAAACTTACACAAGGTGCGGGGGCGACCATAGCGTCGGACGCACAAAGTTTGAGCAGCGCGACTGCTATTTTCTCATCCGGCACAAATACATTGACCGCCAAGACAGCAATTGACGCAAAGATTAGCGGCAAATTATCAGCGCGTTTGTCTTATGTGGTCGAACATGAAACCAACCCGCCTGTGGGCCGTAAAAAAACCGATACGCTCAGCCGCGCGACGCTGGTTTATGACTTTTAAGCCAGTGTTTAAGCTTTGCAATCGCGGTAAAACAGCTTAGCCAAGCCGCTTATTCAGACTTGGGTTCTTCCGATTGATCATCACCGATTTTCGGCTTGGATGTGCTGGCTTGCGCAGACATGATCGGCGCTTTTTCCGCTTTTGTGATGAACGCAGATAATTGGGCGGTTTGCGGGCAACGGGTCCGGCACAATGTTTCTATCCTCGACAGGTTGACCTTCGCTTTTTCAATAGCACCGCGCTGAACCAGCGCTTCTCCCTGGCCGGCAAGAGCGTCCAGATTATTGGGGTCAAGGATTAACGCTTCGCGGTAAAGACGGATGGCCTTACCCGGTAAATCCTGTGCCCTTGCGATTTGCGCCAAAGCGATAAAGGCCGAGCCGTTACGCGGATCAACTGCCAGCGCGGTTTCATATAGGTCCGTAGCCAGCACCAGATTACCGTCTTTTTGTGCTGCTGCTCCGCGCTCCATATAAGCCACCGAGCGGGCCTTAATTTCCACATCTGCCGACTGTCCGAAACTGACACTGGAAACAGTCGCTAAAACCAGGGACAGGGCAAGGGCTGCGGGCGAAAAACGCATAATTAGCTCCAATAAAGACTCGTGCTGTTTAACAGGTTTTTCTGCACGTTCAGTGAACATGATCTCACCTGTCATGATTTTCTATCACATTTTTTCGAGACAGGTAAAATAAAAGCCATCTGTTCCGTCATGATACGGGGTAAGTAATGTTCCTTTACGATATGGGCGTCCTATCGGTAAATCAACCTCTATATCTCGCCATTCGTCGTGGCTTTTCAGGAAGCGCTCTGTCTGATCGCCGCCTTCTGCGTCCAACAGCGAGCAGACTGCATAAACCAGCCGCCCACCCGGTTTCACCATACTGCTCGCCAGATCCAGCAATCGCGCCTGAAGCTGAACCGTCTGATCCAACCGCTTGGGCGTCATCCGCCAGCGCAGTTCCGGGTTACGCCGCCATGTCCCGGTGCCGGTGCACGGTGCATCGACCAGCACCAGATCACACTGCCCTGAAAACGAATGAAGCGCGTCTTCTTCTTTATTGGGAGACAGCAACATAGTTTCGACATTCCGCGTGCCCGAGCGACGCAAACGCGGTTCAATACGGCTCAAGCGTCCGCGATCCGTATCGGCAGCTATAATCCGCACATTTTCAGGAAGCTGCGCGGCAAGACCAAGCGTTTTTCCGCCTGCCCCCGCGCACATGTCCAAGACCAGTTCCGGCAAACCGGCCAGATTACCGGATAAGCAGGCCGCGATAATCGCCTGACTGCCCATGTCCTGAATTTCAATCTGCCCTTCATTATACGGCAAGCTGTTTTCTACACTGGTTCCGGTGGGCAAGCGATAAGCACCGGGCAAAGGCAATGCTTCTATCTCCGGCCAAATATCCCTGAGCTTATTTTTGTCCGCTTTTTTGGAGTTCAGTCTAATATCCAGAGGCGCGCGGTTAAACAAAGCGGTCTGCTCATCCCCTTTTACCGGCTGCGCGAATTTACTTTCCAGCCAGCCTGCTATCGCGTTGCCGCTGGCCCGTGCTTCGCCGTCCGTCAATAGTGCCGGCCCATAAGCCGAGCCGTCAAACAAAGCGCGTAATTCCGGTTGGCTTTCGGCTAGCCCGGCCATTGCTGCCCGACCATTTTCCGGACGATCACCGAAATAGCGGATGGCAGCATAAACATGCTCCCGCACCGCACGGCGATCCTTTGATCCGGCATAGCGGCGCGCTTTAAAGAATTTTTTTGCGATATTATCAGCCGACGCGCCATTGTCCCGTGCTGCGACAATGATTTCGTCAAGCAGCTCAATCGCCGCTTGCAGGCGCGCAGACGGGGTCAATTGTCGTCCAGTTCAAGATGGTTCTGGGTATCGCGCGGCTTTTGAATATCGCGTGGATAGGGCACACAGAAAAACTTGTTCGCTTCTGTTTTTATTTGTCCGTCCTCATATTCTTTCGTTCTCTTCTGGCGATCTGCATTTATCATTTTCATGCGCTCTTCCCCCGCCTTCATACAAGCGGCCTCACTGATATGCAGTTCATGGATGATCTTCATCGTCGCTTCAGGCGCATGGTCATTCCAGCCGAGCAATATCAATAAATAAGGCGCAAATACTTCGATCATCACGTTCGCATCAAACCTTTTATACTGGACCTAACGCGTGGGATAATTAGCGCGTGGGATAATTAGGTGCTTCGCGCGTAATCAACACATCATGCACATGGCTTTCCTGTAATCCGGCATTGGTGATCTGAACAAACTCTGCCCGCTCGCGCATGTCTTTGAGAGTCGCGGAGCCAGTATAACCCATAGCCGCTTTCACTCCGCCAACAAGCTGATGCACGACATCGCTGACCGGCCCTTTGAACGGAACCTGTCCTTCAATACCCTCTGGCACCAGTTTAAGCTGATCCGAAATATCCTGCTGGAAATAGCGGTCCGCAGACCCGCGGGCCATGGCGCCAACCGACCCCATTCCGCGATAATTTTTATAAGCGCGGCCTTGATATAAAAATGTGCCGCCCGGTGCTTCTTCGGTTCCTGCCAGCAACGATCCGACCATTACCGAAGATGCTCCAGCGGCCAAAGCCTTTGCAACATCACCGGATGTACGCAGCCCGCCATCGGCAACCACCGGAATACCGGATTTATCTGCTTCTTCCGAACAATCAAGAATTGCAGTCAATTGTGGCACACCGACTCCGGCCACAACGCGGGTCGTGCAAATCGAGCCTGGCCCGATGCCCACTTTAACCCCGTCTGCGCCAGCATCAATAAGCGCCCGCGTGGCCGCGGCAGTTGCAACATTGCCGGCAATAATCTGGGTATGGGGAGAGCGTTTTTTTACCTCCGCCACCGCGTTGGAAACCATGCTGCTATGGCCGTGTGCGGTGTCGATCACAATCAAGTCGCATTCCGCTTCGATCAACGCTTCAGTCCGTTCCAGCCCGGCTTCCCCAACCGTAGAAGCTGCGGCGATACGCAGGCGGCCCGCGCTGTCTTTGGTTGCATGCGGGTAGGTGACGGCTTTTTCAATGTCTTTGACGGTAATCAGGCCGACGCAGCGGTAACTGTCATCAACAACCAGTAATTTTTCGATCCGCCGTTGATGCAGCATGCGCCGGGCTTCTTCTTGACCGACGCCAACCGGAACGGTGACCAAATCTTCCTTGGTCATTAGCTCGGATACGGGTTGCTGCGGGTTTTCGGCGAAGCGCACATCACGGTTAGTCAATATACCGACCAGCTTGCCATTAGCTTCCACCACCGGAATACCTGAAATGCGGTTCTCTTCCATGATCGCTTCGGCATCGGCCAGCACAGCATCAGGTGCAATGGTGATCGGATTGACAACCATGCCGGATTCAAACCGTTTCACTTGCCGCACTGCTGCCACTTGTTGTTCTATGGTCAGATTACGGTGAAGCACACCAATACCGCCCAATTGCGCCATAACTATCGCCATGTCAGCTTCCGTAACCGTGTCCATTGCCGATGACAGGATAGGAATGTTAAGCGTAATTTCCTTGGTCAACCAGGTTTGCGTGTTCGCCTGGCTAGGGATAATATCAGATGGCCCCGGCTGTAACAGGACATCGTCAAAAGTAAGTCCGGATCGGATTTCTTTGCTCATGGAAGGCCACTTTCTAATGCGCTAATTTTGATTCTGTGGCGGCCCATGTAACCATTTCTGTAGCTATTCGCCAGTGTTATTCGGTAACCCTATCCGGTAACTTTCTATCAATGGCAATTTTCGGACCGGATTTTTCAGAGAAACTGTCTACACTGCCAAAATAGCGCCCTAGCGCAACGTGAAAATTAGCATCGGCTGCTGCTCCACCAAGCAACAACCCTTCGTCCGCTTCATCCCCGACGTCATGATAGCGGCCATTCAAAAAAAGGTTCAAATGCGCTTGATCGGCAAAGGCACTGGTTATCATATAAGCCGGAATGTCTTTTTCGAGGAACATATAACCGTCCTGACGCTTCAAAAAAGCGTTGGCTTTGTCAGAGGTATCAATCTCCCGCCCCTCGGCCTGCGCTATCTTTTCAATGTCTTCATCCAGACCCGCATGACCGCGCCCGACGACTGCTATACGTTTTCCCGTCGGTGACACAGCAACAGTATCCGCATTGAATACAGCGACCAGATGCCCCAGCGGGAAACCGGAACTTTCGACAAAAGCGCTGGCACCCAGCAGACCGCTTTCTTCCGCCGTGGTTGCCAGAAAATACAGATCACGATCCATTTGCTCTTTCGCCAGCCGTTTAGCAGTTTCAATCAGCAACGCTATGCCGCTGGCGTTATCAACTGCGCCATTACAAATACGGTCTGCAGCATGTTCCGATCGGCATTCGCCAAGATGATCCCAGTGGGCAAGGAATAATATAGCGCCGCTTTCCGGCTTACTTCCGGCAATCTTGCCCAACACATTATGGGATTGATAACTACGAATAAGAGTTTCAACCGATACATCGGCATAGATATCTATGGTTTGCGGGCGAAAACCTTCCTGCTCTGCATCTAAATATAAATGTGTGAAATCCAGTCCCGCTTTATCAAATATTTTATCCGCTACGGCGCGGCTGACAATACCCTCAACATCAGCATGTCTTTTTTCCCAATCCAGGCCGGTGCTGGCCCTGCGGAATCGCCGTGAAGAACGCTCAAAGCGTGAGTTATCGCTTATCACCGTAATCACGCCGGACGCGCCCGCTGCGATAACATTGGCCTTGCGTCTCCGATAATCAGAAATATTCTCGCGCTTGGAAGAACCCATGAGCATGAAAACCAGCTTTCCGTCAATTATCGGGGCCATATCCTCTTCAGGCAAATTGCCATAGCCGACATAGACAATCTGCGCGTTTGACAGGTTCACGGATTGCACCGCCCCGCGCAGAACGATCTGGTCATTATCAACTCGGATAGATGCCGTTTGTTTTCTTTTAGGGTAGCTGAACTTCACCATCTGTCGCAACGGTATGCGATCTATTAGCGCAACAGGCATATACCATGAATCAGAGCCGGTGGCAGGGTGCAATCCGGCTTTTTGCCATTGCGTAGCGATATAATTAACCGTCTTATTTTCTCCGGCAGTTCCCGGTTTACGTCCACCGAAATCGTCACTCGCCAATATTTCTATATGCGCTCGCAAATCCGCTTCGGTAATATCTTTTGCATGGCCGCTGTACGGAAACAGCAATAACAGGGCGGCGAACCCGACAAAAATACGCATGGGATGGAGCAGCCCTATCTTTGGAAGATTTGCTTTTTCCTTGGCTTTATAGCCGGAATAATCAATGGTAGATAAAATGATAAGGAGGCTCGCCGGGCATGGAAGTTTCACTTTTGTTACTCGTTCTGATCGTAGTAATCGTTTATCTTTTTGCCAGCATCAAGATTGTCCGGCAGGGCTATGAATATACTATAGAATATTTTGGCCGTTTCACCAGCATTGCGCGGCCCGGCTTTAATTTCTATCCCGCTTTTTTGTATCGCGTAGGTCGCAAGATCAATATGATGGAACAGGTGATGGATATTCCGGGCCAGGAAATCATTACCAAAGACAATGCGATGATTTCCACCGATGGCGTTGTGTTTTTTCAGGTTCTGGAAGCGGCCAAAGCGGCTTATGAAGTCAATGATCTGTATAACGCGATCCTGAACCTTGTGACCACCAATTTGCGTACGGTCATGGGGTCGATGGATCTGGATGAAACCCTGTCCAAGCGTGATGAAATCAATGCCCGTTTGCTGGTTGTTATTGATGATGCGACCACGCCGTGGGGGATTAAAATCACTCGCATAGAGATTAAGGATATTCGCCCACCGCAAGATATTGTCAACGCCATGGCACGACAGATGAAAGCAGAGCGCGAAAAACGCGCCAATATCCTTGATGCTGAAGGGGCGCGTGCTTCCGAAATCTTACGCTCTGAAGGAGAAAAGCAGGGACAGATTCTTCAAGCCGAAGGCCGCAAAGAAGCCGCTTTCCGCGACGCCGAAGCCCGCGAGCGGGAAGCAGAAGCGGAAGCAAAAGCAACGAAAATGGTGTCCGAAGCCATCGCCGGTGGCAATGCTCAGGCGATAAATTATTTCGTCGCCCAGGATTATGTCAAAGCGGTCGAGAAATTTGCTACATCGCCTAATGCCAAAACAATATTATTCCCGGTAGAGGCAACACAGTTAATAGGCACTTTGGGCGGCATTGGAGAGCTTGCGAAAGAAGCGCTTAGCGAAAACGAGCCGATTTCTCCGCCAAAAAATCCACCTGCTAAACCACCTGTAAAACCCAAAAGAAAAGGCCCGTTTGAATAATAAGGATCAGAGATAATGAACGATCTGATAAGTAGCGAGCCGGAATATCTCTGGTTATCACTGGCAGCACTGCTGGCTCTGGCGGAGATTTTCGTTCCGGGCGTGTTTCTGATCTGGGTTGCCGCTGCTGCCGCTGTGACCGGATTGGCAAGCGCATTTATCGATCTGACAATCGCCGGCCAATTGACCCTGTTCGGCATTTCAACCATTGCCAGCGTGTTAATCGGTCGCCGCTGGTATCTGACCAACATCATCAAAAGCGAGGATCCGTTGCTCAATGACCGCGCGGCGCGGCTGATCGGAACAACGGTGACAGTGGTTCAACCGATCAATTCAACATCAGGTCGTGTTAAAGTGGGTGACGGGGAATGGCCCGCTCGCGGTCCTGCCCTGCCCATTGGAGCAACTGCGCGAATAGTTGACGTTGCCAGCGGGGTTCTGATCCTTGAAACAGATACTGACGCGATTTCCGGACAGGAAAATTAACGTGTGAGTTTACCGGCCATTCCGATAATATCGTCCAGCGGATTACCATCTCCATCCAGATCGAGCAGCGATCCCAAGCCGCCTAAACCTCCAGAAGCATTTTTTGAAGCATTACCGAGAAGGCCGCCTATCAGGCCGCTCAGACCGCCACTCTCACTATCTGCATCAGTGCCAGACCCTGCATGGTTCTGCTTTGCCATATAGCCAGCAGCCATCATCGCCACCATGGGCAGCATTTTCTTTAGCAAATCACCGCTTATACCCGTTTGCTGTTCTGCACCCGCTGCGACAGTCCGGCTCACTTCCTTTGAACCGAATATCTGGTCCAGCACCTCATTGCCCTGACCAACCGGAGTTGGCTGTGATCCCAGAACATTATCGAGCAATTCGCCGCCACCAAGCTGGTCCAACAAACCGCCCAGCCCGTCCAAGCCCCCCGGCTGTGCTTGCGCGGTTTTCTTGAATCCCCCCAGAATTGAAGGAAGCAGTGCTGATGTCCCGGCAGACGCAACGCCTTTACTAACGCCCAATTCCCGTGCCATCGCATCAATACCGCCAGATGTCTGAAATCTATTCAAAATATCCATTACTTCTGTCCTTTAATCCGCAATGCCGGGCAATCATTCTGTTTTTCGGGGAAACCCTAACAGGATTTTTCTGCTCAAGGTGCGGATATTCAATATTTTACCAGTGTTTACACTTAGCCTAAGGTGATCATTATGTTTAGGATCACATTATAGCCGCACACAATGGTCGCACATTATGGAGGCCGGGCCAAAGCTGAAAGCTATACCGCAAGAAATCACGACCAATGGCAGCTTATATCGGTGGAAGTGACTGTCCGGATTTCCGTCTGTTGCTGGACTGGACCTGTCACCCGAAAAATCTTAGGCGGTGTTATGCACAACAAAAGCCCGCTTTCCCTTGCCGAAGCGCCTGATAACTGCCGCCGCTGTTCCCGTTTGGTAGAGTTGCGTCAATCGCTTCGCAAAGAGCAACCCGACTGGTGGAACGCCCCTGTGCCGGCCTTTGGCGACCCTGACGCATGGCTGGCCATAGTCGGGCTTGCTCCGGGCCGCGATGGCGCTAACCGGACGGGACGGCCATTTACCGGCGATGCGTCCGGCGACCTGCTTTTCGAGACAATCGCGAAGGCAGGGTTATCGAACGGCAGGTTTCAATCCCGCGTGGATGACGGCGTAACTCTGAAAGGTGCGATCATCCTCAATGCGGTAAAATGTCTGCCCCCGCAAAATAAGCCCACCGGCACCGAGATAGCCAATTGCCGTCCCTATATGGTCAAGGCTTTGGAAGCTCTGCCCAATTTGCGAGTCATATTGGCTCTGGGCAAGATCGCGCATGATAGCGTGGTCCAAATGACGGGAAGCACATTAGCGGCCCATAAGTTTGCCCATGGAGCCAAGCACAGTCTGCCAGATGGCCGTATCCTGATCGACAGCTATCATTGCAGCCGGTATAATCTGAATACCCGGCGGTTGACGCCAGAGATGTTTCACGCGGTTTTCGAGAGTGCGTTGCGGCATAGCCCGGCGAGAAGTCCAGCGCGATAATCTGCAAAGCCGTTAACGATCCTCAATCAACCGCCCGTAAAGCTCTGGTCTGCGGTCGCGGAAAAATCCCATGCCCGCCCGGTGGTTGCGCGCCTGTTCCAGATCGAAACCGGAGACCAGCACGCCGCTTTCTCCCCCGCCATATTCAGCCACCAGATCGCCCCACTCATTGGTAATAAAGCTGTGGCCGTAAAATGTCTGGCCCTCTTCGGTTCCGATGCGGTTGCTGGCGACCACCGGCATGCAATTGCTGACGGCGTGCCCCTGCATCGCGCGCCGCCACATGCGGCTGGTGTCAAGGTCTGCGTCATAGGGTTCCGAGCCGATAGCGGTCGGGTAAAACAGGATTTCCGCGCCCAATAGCGCCATCGCTCGTGCCGTTTCGGGATACCATTGGTCCCAGCATATTCCGACTCCAATTGTAGTGCCAAAGATATTCCAGACTTTGAAACCGCTATTACCGGGACGGAAATAGAATTTTTCTTCATATCCCGGACCATCGGGGATATGGGTTTTGCGATAAACGCCCATTATTTCGCCATCGGGACCAATCATCGCGATGCTATTGTAAAAATGCTGCCCATCGCATTCGAAAAAACTGGCCGGAATAGCCACTTTAAGTTGCTTTGCCAGCTTTTGCATAGCCAGAACCGGCGCGCTCTCGCTCACCGGTTTGGCCAGCGCGAATAGCTCTTCATCCTCGGCCTTGCAGAAATATGGTCCGGCAAAAAGCTCTGGCGGCAGAATAATCTGTGCGCCCTGCTCAGCCGCATTGCCGACCAGATCACTCACTGCTTCGATATTTTCTAATTCTGAGCCGTTCAATGCCAGTTGCAACGCGGCGACGGTGATTTGACGTGTCATACCGCCGCCATAGCGTGATACCGGAACATTGTCAGCCTTATAGCTTTATGGCCGTTTTTTGAACAGCAATGTCATCCGGTCCGACTCGCCAATCGCTTGATAAACAGCCTTGCCGTCCTCCTTGTTCGTCAGAACGGGCGGAAGCGTCCAAACACCTTTTGGATAATCTTTGGTATCTTTGGGATTGGCGTTTATCTCGGAAAAATTGACCAATTCGAATCCGTTAAGCTCGAACAGTGCGACAACTGTATCCTGCTTCAAATAACCCTTGCTCCCGTTTGACATGGCATAAGGTGCATCGGCATTGGCACGGTGCTGGACCACGCCGATCAAACCATCATCAGCCAAAATCCCGCGCAATGCCCGTAATTCTGAGTCTGCTATATTGCCATTGAGCAATCCGTGCATAGACCGGAATATCAAAACCCTGTCAATCTTCCCTTTAAGTTCCTCTGGCACTTCGTCGCTTTCATAAGCGGCGATTTTTTCGGCGGGAACATCTGTCCAAGCAGCCGCTTTTTCGGGGAACATTTTTGACCATCCATTTGGTTTCTCGCCGCTGTCATTATTAATCGCAACATACGTCCCGTTGGGGCTTATATAAGGCAATAATATCCGGGTATACCAGCCTCCTCCCGGGGCATATTCAGCGACGGTCTGTCCGGGTTTCACCTGAAAGAAATCCAGAGTTTCTTCTGGATGGCGATAAATATCGCGTGCTTTGTCATCACCGCGCCGATCATGGTCGAGAACGGCATCCAGACCGGCGGCATGGTGCGCTTCGTTGTGCGTCGCCTCACCTTTCTCATGATGTTTGGCCTGCGCGACCATTGCCGTCGTTGCCAATAATGCAGTCGCTAATCCGGTAAATATAAACGTTTTGGTCATTTGATCAGGCCTTTTTTGATGAACATTCTCTCCAAATGCCATCATAAATCACCGGAACAACCATGCAAAGCGGTTTATGAAAGGATCAAACCTCCGGGAGTTGCTGCGATATACAATGAAAACTGCCCCCTCCGCGCAGCAATGCGGCACTAGACAGGCCGACAGCCTTACGATCTGGGAATAAGGCAGCAATTTCCCGAACTGCGCGACTATCGTTATCTACGCCATATTGCGGAACGGCAACCACCGCATTTCCTATATAGAAATTCATATAGCTTGCCGGAGCGATAGCACCGTCAATTTCATATTTGCCAACCGAAGGGACCCGAACCACATCCAATCCGGCTGACTGCGCCCTTTGCGCTGCATCTTCAAAAATATCGGCGTTCGGGTCGTCTGCATCAGCCGCCTGTGGGATCGCCACCCTATCCGGCCCGACAAAGCGCGCCAGATTATCGACATGACCATCTGTGTGATCGGCTAGCAATCCGTCACCTAGCCAGCAAATTCTCTCAATCTGTAACGGGCACATATTTTCTGCGAACCGGGCTTTCGTCAGACCCGTATTGCGATTGTCATTCAGCACACATTGGCGCGTAGTGACGAGCGCCCCTTGCCCATCACCGTCAATCGCGCCGCCTTCGAGCACCATCGCATGATCACAGGTCGGAATATCCACCGATTTGGCAAGGCGCAGGCCAATGTCCTGATCGCCCGCCATCTCAAACTTCCCGCCCCAGCCATTAAAGCCGAAACGATGGGCCAGCTGCTTATCGCCGTCCACCGTGATAATCGGGCCGGTATCACGCAACCAGATATCGCCAAACGGTTCGTTGACTATCTGGACCTGATCGTCAACCAGCGCCTTTGCGATGTCAGCGTCATGCCGGTCGCGGCAAACGAGCATGATCCGTTCGCCCGCGCCATCATCCCAAACCGCATTGGCAAAAGCTGCGACTTCCCGCTGCGCTTCTGCCAATCTTTCGGGCCATTCAGCAGGATTTCCGGGAAAGCCGATCCACACCGCTTCATGCGGCTCCCATTCGGCAGGCCATCTCATCATGTGGTCGCTAGAACCGGTAACTAGCTACCGGCGCGGCTTTTGTCACGAATGTCGCGGAATTCGTCGCCTTCATTCCAGTTCGGCCAATCGTCGGTCATCGCCAGCATCCGTGCCACTGTGTAATAGACTTTCAAGTCAGCCATAACGCCGTCCCAATTCCATTCCGGATCAAATTCATCCTTTGGTCCGTGATAGCGGTTTTCCGTATAATCCTTGCTAATCGCTTCGCCGGCTTCTCTGCCGCCGTCGATCAGGTCCTCTCCACCTTCAAAATAAATCATCGGCACGCCCAGCTTGGCAAAACTGAAATGGTCCGACCGGTAATAATATCCTTTTTCCGGTGTAGGCTCGGCTTCGGCAACACGTCCATCAACCTCCAGCGCAGCTTCCAGATAGTTGTCGAGTTCGGACTTGCCCTTGCCAACCACGACAATGTTTTTCGCTGGCCCAGCCATTCCAAAGGCATCCATATTCACTCCGCCGACTGTTTGCTTGAGCGGATAAACAGGATTATCTGCATAATATTTAGAGCCTAGCAGTCCCGATTCTTCGGCTGTCACAGCAAGGAAAATGATGCTGCGGTCCGGTGCTCCGGCTTTCACATGGGCCTCGGCAAGAGCAACCAGCGCCGCTGTGCCTGTGGCATTATCAACCGCACCATTACAAATATCATCACCATCATCCGCCGGTTTACAGCGGCCCAGATGGTCCCAATGGGCCGTATAAAGAACATATTCATCCGGACGGGTCTTGCCTTTCAGGACCCCGATGACGTTCTTGCTATTCATTTTATCAATGTCATTTTCAAAGGACATCGACGCCGTCACACCTAGCGGCGTTGCTTTGAAATCCTTGTTCTTTGCAGCAGCCATCATCTTTTCCAGATCCTGACCGGCACTGGCAAAAATCTTTGCTGCGACATCTTTTTGGATCCAGCCATTGGCTTTTGTCTGATCCGCGCCGCCATTGGCGGACTGTGCATAAAATTGCGGCCCACTCCAACTCGACTCGACTACATTCCAGCCATAAGCTGCCGGAGCCGTGTCATGGATGATCAACGCTGCAGCTGCGCCCTGACGAGCGGCTTCTTCATATTTATAGGTCCAGCGGCCATAATAGGTCATCGCCCGGCCACCAAATTCACCTTCCAGGCTTTCTGTTCCGAAATCAGGATCATTCACCAGAATGACAACGGTTTTTCCTTTTACATCAACCCCTTCATAATCATTCCAGCCCCGTTCCGGTGCGTTAATGCCATAGCCGACAAAAACCATCTCGCTATCGGTAACGTCAATTTTGGGCTGTTCCTGATAAGTGGTGACAACCATTTGAGAGCCATATTTGAAACCCATGTCCTGCGAGCCGCCCTTGACTGTCAGGTCAGACACATTTTTTGCGGTAATCTCGACCAGCGGCACATCCTGAAACCAGCTATCCCCATTGCCCGGTGTCAGGCCCGCTTCAGCAAATTTCTTGGTCAACAGAGCAAGAGTTTTCTCTTCCCCGGCAGAACCCGGCGCGCGCCCTTCATAAGCATCGGAAGATAATTCCTGCGTAATGTCGCGCATGGTATCAAGCGACAATTCCGGCGCAGCAACCTCGGGAAGTGCCATAGACGTTTCCGGATCGTCTACCTTTTGACACGCCGCAAGGGCAAGAGCCGGAACCAGTGCGAGAGCAAACCATTTCTTTTGCATTTTACATCCTCAAGGATTTTTCGGGCTTATCAATTTCAGGAGATACTATTTACACTCACAGGGCTTTGACGCAAGCCTTGCCTGAAATAGAACAAAAAAGGGCGGCTCCAGATGGGCCGCCCTTTTTGTAAATATCGTTGAACCGATTAGCGTGAGTAGAACTCGACAACCAGATTTGGTTCCATTGTTACCGGATAAGGCACTTCGTCCAATGTCGGTACGCGCACGTAGGTCACTTTATCGGTGCCATCTGGCGCAACATATTCCGGAATATCGCGCTCTGGAAGGCTTTGCGCTTCGATAACCAGAAGCATTTCCTTGGCTTTGTCGCTCAATGAAACAACGTCATCGGGCTGCACTTTGCGCGAGGCAACATTACATTTTACGCCGTTCACACGAATATGACCGTGGCTGACAAGCTGACGCGCAGCAAATACTGTAGGCGCAAATTTGGCGCGATATACCACGATGTCCAGACGCTGTTCCAACAGACCGATCAGGTTCTGGCCGGTATCGCCTTTCATGCTGGATGCTTCTTTATAAGCGCGCTTGAACTGTTTTTCGGTCACGTCGCCATAATAGCCTTTCAGCTTTTGCTTGGCACGAAGCTGAATACCATAGTCGGAGAGCTTGCCCTTGCGGCGCTGTCCGTGCTGGCCGGGGCCATAGTCGCGGCGATTTACAGGTGATTTGGGACGGCCCCAAATATTTTCACCCATGCGGCGATCGAGTTTATATTTTGAACTGGTACGTTTTGTCATATCAATGACTCCTAATTTGCTTTTAATACGGTCCCGGAGTGCACCGAAAATCCTGTGGATTAACGCGGCCACCGCTTCACCGGGGTGCGGAGCCAATTGCAAGTCGCGGCCTATGACGATCCGGGGGGCAGTTGTCAAGCATCTATAGAGCGATAAATCGTGCCAAAGCCGCCATGATTACTCGACTTGCGCGGCATGTATGATTAAAGCCGCAGATATGACCAAAACATCCTCATTGCCGCCTATGGAAACCATGTCCGATGTCCGCACACAAGTGGACCGGATTGATAGCGAACTTATCACCCTGATTGCCCAGCGCTTTGCCTGCATGGATGCAGCAGCACGAATCAAACAAGACCGTAATTCTGTGCGGGACGAAGAACGGAAAGCCGCAGTTCTGGAAAATGTCAAACAACTGGCCAGTGCTGCGGGTGTTCCGGTTCCTACCATGGCTGCCATCTGGGAAATGCTTGTTGAAACATCAATCAGCTATGAGCTGGAACAATGGGATCAGATCAGGGATAACTGAGCGAATAGCTCTTATTTCTTGATAAACGGCTTTTCCAGAGAGCTTATCACACCGCGCCATGTCTGCACTTCTTCGTTGGTCCACGCAGGTTTGGTAATCATATTGCGTAGCGTGACCTTAGTTGCCGGTACGCGGTCGGGCGGGTAGAAATATCCGGTTCCTTCCAGCGCCCTTTCCAGATGTTCGTAAAACCGGTCCAGCTCCTCTTGCGGTGCGGGTTCGCGCTTTTGCTTCTCGATCGTGGGTTGAACCGTCGCGCTATTATCCATTTTGGACAGCTCGTAAGCCACCAATATGACCGCTTGTGCCAGATTGAGCGAACCAAATTCCGGGTTTATCGGCACCGTAATGATTTTGCGCGCCAGCTCAACATCCACTACTTCCAGCCCGGATCGCTCCGGACCAAATAATATTGCACATTTTCCGCTGGCAGATGAAATGTCTTCAGCCGCTGCGGCTGGTGTCAGCACGTCTTTCGTCATCCCGCGCTTACGCACAGTGGTCGCATAAACATGGGAACAATCCGCCACCGCCAAAGCAGTTGTCGCAAAAACCTGCGCCTCTTCGAGAATGCAGTCCGCTCCAGCCGCTGTCGGGCCAGCCGATGGATTGGGCCAGCCGTCGCGCGGGTCGACTATCCGCATCTCGGTCAGCCCAAAATTGAGCATCGCGCGAGCCGCTTTACCGATATTCTCCCCTAGTTGAGGCTTTACCAGAACGATTATCGGCTGACCGGTACTCATTTCCCCAGAACATTGCCGATGCCGACATTCTTTACGGTTCCGGCAAATTCTTCAAAATCCTTCGCTTCGGTAAAATCCTTATATACCGAGGCAAAGCGTATGTAAGCGACGCTATCGAGGCTTTTCAGGCCATCCATCACCATTTCACCAATACGTTTCGAAGGTATCTCTGTTTCGCCACTGGTCTCCAACTGACGCTGGATACCGGAAACCAACTGATCCATCTGCTCTTGTGCGATGCCCCGCTTGCGGCACGCAAGAGAAACTGACAAATCAATCTTGGACCGATCGAATGTCTCTCGCCTGTCTTCGCTTTTCACTACGATGATTTCACGTAGCTGGATACGCTCAAATGTCGTGAACCGCGCTCCGCAACCCTCGCACTGCCGCCTCCGCCGGATGGTTGTGCCATCTTCGGTGGGCCGGCTATCTTTTACCTGGCTATCATCATGGGCACAAAAAGGACAACGCATAAAGGCTTCGCTTATTCTGGGTAAATGGGAAAGCGGTTGCAAAGCGCCTGAACACGCTCACGAACATCGGCTTCCACGTCTGGATCACCGCCCTCGCCTTTGTCACGAAGACCGTCCAGCACATCAGCCACCATGTCGCCAATCATCTGAAATTCAGCAGGGCCAAAACCGCGCGTCGTTCCCGCTGGTGATCCCACACGAATACCACTGGTTTTCATCGGTGGCTGCGGATCATTGGGAATGCTGTTCTTGTTACAGGTGATACCGGCACGTTCGAGCGCTTCATCCGCATCGCGTCCGGTAATACCCAGCGGAGACAGGTCAATCAGAGCCACATGGGTATCCGTCCCGCCAGCAACCAGATTGGAGCCGCGCTCTTTAAGCCGCGCTGCCAGCACTTTGGCATTTTCGATAACTGCTTTGGAATAGATTTTGAATTCAGGACGCAATGCTTCACCAAAAGCCACAGCTTTTGCGGCAATGACGTGCATCAATGGACCGCCTTGCAGGCCAGGGAAGACTGCCGAGTTAATCTTTTTCGCAATCGCTTCGTCATTGGTCAGCACCATGCCGCCACGCGGACCGCGAAGGGTCTTGTGCGTGGTCGTGGTCACGACATCGGCATAGTCCAATGGGTTGGGATGATCGCCGGCTGCCACAAGACCAGCAAAATGGGCCATATCAACCATGAAGATCGCACCAACGGCATCGGCAATTTCACGGAATTTCGCAAAATCAATCTGGCGCGGATAGGCTGAGCCCCCAGCGATAATGAGTTGCGGTTTATGTTCTTTGGCCAGCGCTTCGACTTCGTCGAAGTTAATCAGATGGTCGTCTTCATTCACGCCATATTGCACGGCGTTGAACCATTTTCCCGATTGCGCGGGCTTCGCGCCATGGGTCAAATGCCCGCCAGCATCAAGTGACAAGCCTAATATAGTATCACCCGGCTTTGTGAGTGCCAGCATCACAGCTCCGTTGGCTTGTGCGCCCGAATGGGGCTGAACATTGGCAAAGCCGCAATTGAAAAGCTCTTTCGCGCGGTCAATAGCCAGCGTTTCGACATCATCAGATGGACCGCAACCTTGATAATAGCGGCGTCCGGGATAGCCTTCTGCATATTTGTTGGTGAATACCGATCCTTGCGCCTGCATCACTGCCTTGGAAACGATATTCTCAGAAGCAATTAGTTCAATCTGGTTTTGTTGACGCGTCATTTCCGCGTTCATGGCGCTGAATACTGCCGGATCGCTTTCGCCAACGGAGAAATCGAAAAAACCTGTAGGCCGGATAGTCTGTATATCTGCGACATTACTCATCATGCTGCTCCTTCGGCTATGGGGGTAGAAAGCTTGTCAACGCGCCGCTGGTGCCGGTCACCGCCAAACTCTGTGTTCAGAAAATTATTCAGGCAATCCTTGGCAATCTCTATGCCGATCACGCGTGCGCCCATGGCTATCACATTTGCGTCATTATGCTCGCGGGCCAGTTTTGCCGAGAGTCCTTCGGAAACAAGAGCGCAGCGGCAGGCAACGTTGCGGTTGACCGCAATGGATATGCCAATACCCGATCCGCATAAAGCCACTCCGCGCTCTGCCTCACCCGAAGCGATAGCATTTGCCAACTTGTAACCATAATCGGGATAGTCCACGCTATCCGTCGTCATGGGGCCAAGGTCATTCACATCATGCCCGGCCTCTGTAAGCCACTCTACCAAAGCGGCTTTCATTTCTATGGCAGCATGGTCAGAAGCAATGGCGACGCGCATGGATAGAATGTCCTTTAATCTTGTGAGAATCGATGATCCGGTATGTAGTGGAGCCATGTAGCTTAGGCCACAAAATATTGCGCTTTTCGGACAATTAATCCTTATATTCAACCAAGCCTGACGATTAGCTCTATAGTTGATTGCCACATGCACATGCCAAAGCCTTATCAGCCGTTGGCATAATGCGCCGTGTTAAATCTCCATCTGGCTACCAAGTTCGACGACACGATTGCTGGGAAGCTTGAAAAACTCCATCGCAGTGGCTGCATTACGCAACATCCATGAGAAGATTTTTTCTCGCCAGACCATCATTTTGGGTTTTTCCGATGGCAATAAAGTCTGCCGCGACAGGAAGAAACTGGTCGTCATCATGTCAAAGTCCATGCCACAGTCCTTGACCTTTTTCAGGGCCGCCGGAACGTCTGTTTCCTGCATGAAGCCATAGTTTAGGACCAATCGGTAAAAACCGTCGCCCAGATCGGAAACATCTACCCGCTCTGACCAGGGAATACTGGGCACATCCTGAATATTCACCGTTAAGACGACAACGCGTTCATGGATGACCTTGTTATGCTTTATGTTGTGCAGCAACGCCGAGGGAACACCCGCAGAGGATGATGCCATGAATACCGCCGTTCCGGGAACCCGCGTGGCGCTGCTTTTGGCTGACTTGGTAAAAATCTCTATGGGCATCGCCGCTTCTGCCATATTATCGCGCATGATTTTGCGCCCTTTGGCCCAGGTCGTAAGCAATATAAATGCTACGGCTCCGACCAAGAGCGGGAACCAGCCGCCGTCCGGAACCTTGGTCAAATTAGCGGCAAAATAAGCTCCATCGACGACAAAGAATAGACCGATAAGCGGTGCAGCATACCACCATTTCCATTTCCACAGCGTCAGCACCACAATCGCCAATAGGCAGGTATCAATGAACATCGCGCCGGTAACCGCAATACCATAAGCCGAAGCAAGGTTGCTGGATGTCTGGAATGTCAGCACTAGCAAGATGACCGCTATCATGATGGCCCAGTTTACAACGGGTATATATATCTGCCCCGCTTCCGATGCGCTGGTATGCTTGATTGTCAAACGCGGAATAAAGCCCAGTTGAATGGCCTGATGCGTAACAGAAAATGCGCCCGAAATGACGGCCTGACTGGCAATGAATGTCGCCATGGTCGCCAATATCACCAAGGGCAGCCGCAGGAATTCAGGAGCCAGAATGAAGAACGGGTTCTGGATCGCTTCTGCCGCACCGGCGGAATCTAGCGCCAATATCATGGCGCCCTGTCCAAAATAGTTACAAAGCAAAGCTGGCAGGACAAAGCCGAACCAGGCAATACGCATCGGCTTTTTGCCAAAATGCCCCATATCAGCGAACAAGGCTTCCGAACCTGTAACTGCCAAGACCACCGAGCCTAGTGCCAGAAACGCCTTGGTTCCGTCGTTCAGGAAGAACTGCACAGCATACCAGGGATTAAGCGCCACCAATATGCCGGGATGGGCGATAATCTGGATTATTCCCAAAGTCCCGATTACGAAGAAGTAAATAATCATGATCGGTGCAAAAAGCGCTCCGATTTTAGCCGTTCCGCGGGATTGGATCATGAACAATAGTATCAGCAGACCAACAGCGATCGGCAGCACCAATGGAGCCAGTCCGGACTGGACAACCGTTAGGCCTTCCACCGCTGACAAGACGGAAATGGCCGGTGTAATCATGCTATCGCCATAAAATAGCGATGTCGCAAAGACTCCAAGCAGCACCGCTACCCAGCCCAGTTTGGATTTTCGCAACGCACCGGACAGCAATGCGACAAGTGCCAGACTACCGCCCTGCCCCTTGTTATCCGCGCGCATCAGTATCGTGACATACTGGATAGAAACAACCAGCATTATCGACCAGAAAATCAGGCTAACAACGCCCAATATATGGATCTGATCCAGTTCCAGAGGATGCGCCCCGACGAAAGTTTCGCGAAAGGCATAGAGCGGGCTGGTACCAATATCGCCAAATACAATGCCAATCGCACCGGCAGCCAGCTTTGCGACAGCGCTACCCTCTTGGCGCGAACCATGCGGTTGGATGACGCGATTGCGTTTCTTAACTGCTGTTGATGCCGATTCAGACATTGATTGCCGTACTGGCCGTACCCCTAATGGAACAAAGCAGTTGCGCTATACCGTTAGCTATTACGGCGCAGCCACATTGACAAGCGCGCGCGACTAGCATGAGCCTTCATGCTTAGCAACAAAGCCAAGCGATATGGCATATATACTATTGATAACATTATATTTTACTTATCATCTATATTCTCGGAAGCGGGAAGCGATGGCTGTGTTTTCTCCATAGAAGCCAAACGCGACTCGAGATCCTTGCGCCACGGCGCATCGTCGGGACTGCGCTTCAACAGCTCAGTCCAAATCGCCCGTGCCTGATCTATTTTTCCCGACTGGGCATAGGCCAGACCGAGGAAAAACGGGGGTCCGGGATGTTCGGGTGAAATATTAGCCGCCCTTTGAAACGCAAATTGCGCAGCTGGCGTGATGATACCGTCCGCATGAACAACCAGAGCATTGCCCAGCCCGACCCATAGATCGGGATCATTGGGATGCTCTTTGACACCGTTACGCAAATAATTGGCCGCAGCGCCATGCTTGCCGCTGCGGTTCAATGCATCGGAAAACACCAGCCATTCGCGCGCTGTGCCGAAACGCTCACCCATCTCATTGCGGGCCTCGATGTTTTTATCATCAAAGCTCTCGGGTTTTTCCTTTGGCTCTACGGAAACGCCTGCCATCCCCGGATGTCCCTGCCACGCATAGCCTGCAACCGCGAATAGTAACGCGGCTCCGGTCAACTCAAAAGTCCCACGCGGTAGCTTTCCCAGCCACACCAAACTGCCAAATAACAACAGTAAAAAACCCAAAAGGATTAGCCAGCCCATCACTTTTTATCCTTTTTGCGGCGAAAGCGACCCTTTGCCAATAGCAGCGCCGCGATCAACAAGATGATCGGTGCGATCCACAGCGGCCATGTCGTCGGCGTCATCGGCGGGTCATAGCTCACCCAGCTACCATAGCGGTCAATCAGCCAGTCGCGAACCTGTTCCGGCGTTTCACCCGCGGCGATACGTTCGCGCACCTGACTACGCATATCGCCTGCCATAGGCGCGTTGCTGTCTGCTATCGACTGGCTTTGACATTTCAGACAGCGCAGTTCGTCCATCAAATTGCGTGCAGCTTCTTCTTTTGCCGGATCATCCAGTTGCCGGTCTGCATAAGGCGCGGGCGGCAATCCGGTTTGTGCAGCCACAGATAATCCACAGGCAAGCAGTATCAGGGCCAGAAAATACCTCATTGAGAATCCCGTAATATTTCAAGCAGTTCCGGCACATGTTCCGGTCGAATATCGCCTATATGCTGGTGAACAATAATGCCGTTCCCATCAATCACAAAGGTTTCCGGCACGCCGGATGACCCCAATTCCAATTGCACCGAGCTGGTCGTATCCGAACCGATCCGGCTATAGGGATTGCCCCAGCGATTAAGGAAATTTGCAATATCCTCAGGTGTATCCCGGCTGGCGATAGCATGGATTTCTACCCCCGCTTTTTGCAGTTCAAGCAGTTGGGGTGCCTCGGCAATGCAGGGCAAACACCAGCTTGCAAAGATATTAAGCAGCTTGGGCTTGCCATCCACAAGATCGCTGCTGCTTAACGCCGGACGCTGTTCAATCGCCGCGGGCAATGAAAATTCCGGCATGGGTTTGCCGACCATTTTCGATTCAATGATATTGTCTTTAGGCGTCATCAGACCAACCGCGACCGCGGCGAAAAACAGGCCAAAGAGCACCAGCGGCAACCAGAGCAACCAGCGGTTCATACGGCAAGCTCCGCATATATTTTTTGTTTTTGCTGCAAATAGTGACGACGTAATCGCCCGATAAGTGCCAATAACCCGCCAAGCGAAACCAATATGCCGCCATACCAGATGAGCGTGACAAACGGTTTCCACCACACGCGAATCTGCCAGCGGCCTTGGGCATCGCCCTCCCCAAGCACTACGTATAGCTGGCCATTCCAACGGGTCAGCAAAGCCGCCTCGCTTGTCTGGGTCTGGGCCGCAGCAAACATGCGGTTTTGCGGCGAAATCTCTACCGTTTTGCCACCATCATATTGTGCGGTAATCCGGGATTCCAGTGCGGTCCAATTGGGTCCGGCTACCGGCTCTATCGCTTCAAATTTCAATTTCCACTTGTTGAGGGCTATTTCGTCACCGGGCTGCGCGGCCACCAGTTTTTCCTCGGTAAAGCTGCTTTCCGACGCCATGCCGACCAAAGCCACGGCAATACCAAAATGCGCGATCACCATGCCATAGGTGTGCAAAGGCGTCCGGCGCAAATTACGTTTCCACAGCGGCGCGAAGCTCGCCACCGCTACGCCCGCAGCAAGCGCCATGCCCAGTAATGACAATGCCGACATGCCGGTTGTCAGCAGAACCAGCAGGAACAGCGCACCCGCCGTTATCACTATTGGAAAGGATATACGGCTTAGCAAAGCCTTTGCATTATCACGCCGCCAGCGCAGCAGCGGCCCGGCCGCCATGATGATAATCAGAATAAGCGTCAAAGGGCCAGTTGCCAGATTAAAATAGGGCGGGCCAACCGACAGCTTTTCATCCGTAAACGCTTCAACGACCAACGGATAAAGTGTGCCGACAAAGACAATACCCAAAATTGCCGAAAGCAACAGATTATTGGCAACCAAAGCGCCTTCCCGGCTAACAGGTTCAAAACGTGCGCCTTCCCGCACAGTGCCGACCCTGAGCGCATAAAGCGCCATTGCACCGCCAATATAAATGGCAAGCAGCGCCAGAATGAAGCTCCCGCGCTCCGGATCAACGGCAAATGCATGGACACTGGTCAATATGCCCGACCGCACCAGAAATGTTCCGATCATTGACATGGAAAATGCCACAACCGCCAACATGACGGTCCATGCGCGAAGTCCGTCGCGGGTTGCCAATACAGTCACGGAATGGAGCAATGCGGTGGCCGCCAGCCATGGCATAAGCGAGGCATTTTCAACCGGATCCCAGAACCACCAGCCGCCCCAGCCCAGTTCATAATATGCCCAATAGCTGCCCGCTGTAATACCCAGCGTCAGGAATATCCACGCGCCCAGCACCCATGGGCGCATCGCCCGCGCAAAAGCAGGGCCAACATCTTTGGTAATCAGCGCGCCAACCGCAAAGGAAAAAGCAACCGACAGGCCAACATAACCAAAATATAGCGTCGGCGGGTGGAAAGCGAGGCCGGGATCCTGCAACAAAGGATTTAGCCCCTGCCCGTCTGCTGGAACCGGGAACATCCGCTCAAACGGGTTGGAAGATACAAGCAGAAAAGCATAGAAGCCAAGGCTGATAAATGCCTGAGCAGCCAATGTTGTGACCAGCGTATTTCTTTTCAGACTGCGTTCAAAAATCGCGATTATGGCCCCTGCAACTCCCATGACCGTGACCCACAGCAACATCGACCCTTCATGATTGCCCCATGTTCCGGCAAATTTATAAAGCAGCGGTTTGACCGAAGCACTGTTTTTCACCACCAGCGCAACCGACATGTCCGACCGCAAAAATAACCAGATGAGTAGCAGAAACGATAAGCTGACCAACACGCCCTGCGCGACTGCAACCGGGCGGATTGCGGTAAAATAATCCTCGCGCCCGAAACGCACTCCAATGACGCCCAGCGCAAATTGCAGCAATGCCAGTCCGGCGGCCAGCCACAAGGCGATCAGACCTGCTTCGGCAATCATTCGATTAGCGTACCCGTTGCATTGCTGGTCATGTCAATTCCTTCCAGCTCACGCGGGATATAATTTTCATCATGTTTCGCGAGCAGGCTATCGGCCACAAAAACGCCTTCGCTGGACATTTTACCATCTGCTACAACGCCTGACCCTTCAACAAATAAATCAGGCGTAATGCCGGAATAGACAACCGCCTGACTGGCCGTTCCATCGTGCACATTGAAGTTCACCGTCACACCGTCCGCTTCATGCCGGATAGACCCTTCTTCAACCATCCCGCCTAAACGAATGGCTTTGCCGACTGCGGGGTGTTTTTCAGCAATATCGGACGGCGTATAAAAATAACTGGCCTGATCCCGTAGCGCAAAAGCGGCCAACAGCCCCGCACCAACCAGCGCGACCAGTGCAAGCACGGCCAGTGTCAGTCTTTGATGTTTCGCCTTCACCTTTAAATCTCGCTTATCTTTCAATTCACTTGCGGGCGCGTTTCAGTTTTTCCGCCTTTGCTTCCGATTTACGCATGGCAATATAGCTCGCGACCATGACCCCTGCTGTTCCAAGCAGCACAATCGCATAAGATGCAATGACAAAAGGCCAATGGTTCATTCTGCTGCCATCCGCTTCAATCGGGCTTCCACTTTAGTCTCTGCCAATATACCACGCATCCGCATCAATACTATTGCGCCAAATAACAAGCTGAAGCCAATCACATTTATAGCCAGCGGCCATAGAAAAGCAGCATCAATCGAAGACCCGCTAACAGTGATACTCGCCTTTTGATGAAGGCTGTTCCACCATACAACCGAACGGTTGATGATCGGGATATTAATTGCCCCGACTATACCGAAAATCGCGGTTACACGCGACACTCCACCCTTTTCACCACTGGCATTAGCAAGCGCAATATAGGCAAGATAAAGAAAGAATAACACCAGTACAGATGTAATCCGCCCATCCCACACCCACCATGTTCCCCATGTTGGCCGTGCCCAGATCGATCCGGTGATTAGCCCCATCGCCGTAAACAAGGCGCCCGGCACAGCCATCGCCCGCGCAGCGACCGCCGCCAAAGGATGCCGCCAGGCAATTTGAACAATGCTGGCAACCGCGATTCCCGTCCATCCCCCCATGGCCAGCCAGACAGCAGGAACATGGATATATAAAATACGGACGCTATCCCCCATTAACCGGTCAGCTGGCGCATAAAGCAGGCCATAAGCCGAACCGAGCGTAATCAATATTACCCCGGCGACCATGAACCAAAGCGTCAACGGCCTGGCAAGCGCTAGAAAACGGGTGGGATTGGCGAAAACATGCATGAAAAAAAACGGTTATTGCCTCTGGCTACTGTGCTACCAGTGAAATCAGATTTTTTGATGGCAGAACTGTTACTGGCCGACAAGTGTTTTTCTATATAGTCGTATTCTGCGCGGTTGTGATTTGGTGGTTAAGCGCTTTGATGCTGAACAACGATCAACATATCAACGCCCCAATAACGTCTGCGCCATATTGTCCGCGACCTCAGCCGATGGCAGTTGGCGCGCATCGCTTTCCTGCCAGATTTCGATCAAACGTTCGGGGATTTTGGCAACTCTGCGGTTTACCTCGTCAACATCACCGTCACCAAGATATTCCAAACCAACGCTGATAATGCCGCCCGAATTAATAACATAATCAGGGGCAAATAAAATACCGCGGTCGAATATCCGTTGCCCGTCCTCCGGCGTCGCCAACTGGTTATTGGCCGCACCCGCCACAATGGGAACATTCAGATGCGCGATAGAGACTTTATCAAGTACCGCGCCCAAAGCATTGGGACTAAATACATCCGCTTCCAGACGCATGATTTCGTCAAGGCCGACCACCGCAGCCCCGGTTTCTTTTGCCAAATTGTTCGCGTGCTCACGGTTAATATCCGCAATACTGAGGCGCGCGCCATCTTTGGCCAGCAATCGGGCCACACCGCCGCCGACACTGCCTACACCCTGAACCGCTACATGCACATCTTCCACGCTATCTCGGCCCAGTTTATGCTTTACGGCGGCTTTTATGCCAAGATACACCCCCATGGACGTAAACGGGCCGGGATCACCGCCGGCATCACCCTGATCACTGATAGGCAATCCAGAGACATATTTTGTCTGTTTGGATACTTCGACCATATCGGCTGTGCTGATACCGACGTCTTCTGCCGTAACATAGCGCCCGCCCAACGAATCGACCATGCGGCCAAATGCAGCCATCATGCCCGCAGCTTTGGTCCGGTTGCGGTCAGCCAATATCACTGCTTTACCACCACCAAGGGGCAATCCCGCCATCGCGTTCTTGAAACTCATCCCCCGGGACAGGCGCAGCGCATCGGTTACTGCGGTTTCGCGATTCTCATAATGCCAGAATCTTGTGCCGCCAGCAGCCGGGCCCAGATGGGTAGAATGAAGAGCAATAATCGCACGAAGACCGGTTTGCGAATCATGAAAAAAATGCACGGCTTCATGGCCGTCAAAATCCCGCAAGTCCCATATGGCTGACATTTGCAACGGCTCCTCAATTTGTGCGTAACATAATTTGGAGACAACGTAATAATATTACAACGCTCATTTGTCACCCGAAAATTGAGGTGAACAGGGAAGCAAAGAATAATATTATGGTGTGCTTTAGAAAAAAATGGGGCGATCGAGGGGTCTCGAACCCCCGACCTCCGGTACCACAAACCGGCGCTCTAACCAACTGAGCTACGATCGCCACAATCGCATGACATACAAACTATCTGCTGCGCGCCGCTGCATAGGGATGCTTGGGGGCAGCCGTCAAGCATTTAGAGCATCCCGAGGTCATCTATCAAGCATCAAAGTGCATTGCCCCGCTGACGGTGGACAAGACGGGCCGGTTTACGGGCTGCATCAACCAGTGCGCGCTCCTCTACAAAAGCGCTTTGCATTTCAACTGCCAGGTCGAGCATGAACCAGCGCGTCTCCAGTTTTACTTGCTCCTGAACCTCTGGTGACGCGGCAAAACTGGCCGGAAATGATTCTGACCAAAAATCTTTCAGACTACCATATCCCGCTTCGGAACGGCGGCGCAGAAACTGCCGCGAACGGCCAATATCACCGTTGTTGGAAAGCATGGCGAGCAAAACAGCCTGCTCAGGGCGCAGACTATTAATGTTGATGGGCGATAAATCGGTGGTCGGCAGCGCACATAGCCATGGCGCAAGCCGCGTGTAGATAGCGCTCGTCACGCCCTTCACGGCTCGCAGCTCGCTAATATCGACTATCACCGCGTTGGCGGTGCGATACGGTGTATCCAACCCCATATAATAGTCATCCTCCGCCCCTCGTGGTGACGGTACCGCGTCACTATCTATCCAGTCGGTTAGTGTCCCCATTATGTCCATCGCCTGTGCTTGTGGTACATCAAGCAATGTCATTAAGCGCACAAACTGTGCTTGCCCTTCCGCTCGCGGCGATAAAACAGCACCAGTCTGTTTCACCAGACTGTTGACGTTGAAACAGTTTCCTCCATCCTTTAGCGCGGCAGTTATCAAACCACCAGGAACCGGAAAACGGCGCTCCTGTCCGTTCCAGCCACCAAAATTGGTGGTGCGTCCGGGCGAAAGACTGACGATCTGCTCTGCCGACTTCATCCCGATTGACTCTGCTGCGATCAGATAGGCCTTGGCCTGACTAAGCTCACGGGCATTGGCAGCAAGCTTTGTGGCCCCTGACAACCGATCAATCCCGTGGGCAGCAAGCACCGCGATGACAGCCACCAACAGTAAAACAGTTAAAAGGGCAGCGCCGCGCTCTCCTTTCCGCATTGATCCATGCCGCTTCACAAATAGCCCGTCCCGACGAGAAAAACATGCCGATAGGCTCGGCCATTTTGATCAAAGCGAAGCTCTACTGCACGGGGAAGATCGCTGATGCGCTCGGTTCGCCAATGGCTAATCCACTGACCACGTTTGTCGCGAAAACCTATTGTTAATCCGCTTATTCCTTCCAGCAATAGCGCCGGTTCGCTGATCAAGCCGCCATCTGTCATCTCATATTGGAAACGTTGAAGTTGCCCTTCGGACAAACGATAGGACACACGCTGCATATTGGAACGCGGCTTATTATTAATATTGCTGTGACCGCCACGAGTGAAGGATAGAAATCCCCGCTCACGATTCCCCGTTTCGCTGGCAAAGGCCGCCATCCGCTCGCCTCTCTCATTACGATAAGGCCGGGGAACAGCCTGACTTAAATCAGCTTCCATCAATGAAACCAGGCGCTGCATCTGCGCCATGTCGCTGAGCTTCTTGTCGGTCACCTCATTGCTGTTGACCGCGCCACGTAACAAAGCAATGCCAGCAAGCGACAACAGCGAAAATATAAACAATGCGACCATCATCTCGACCAGCGTAAAACCATGCTGCGCCATGCTGTTATCACAGCGATCAAGATTTGCGCCTTTCATGGTGATTTCTATATCCGCATTCTACCAGACAGCAAACAGCGGTTGCGGCCTTTGTATTTTCATTTAATCTCGACACCGGATATCAGGAGCAAATTCAGGCCCATTGATGACATACCTAAACACCACTTCCGCCAATTATCTGAGTTCAAAAGGCAATGTACAGCGTTATCCCGATAAGAATGTAGAGTTGTGCCAAGTGAAAGGCTTTCTGACAAAAGCTGAATGTCATCAGTTAATCAAGCGCATAGACGAAAAACGTCGGCCATCCACAATTGCTGATGCCAATGGCGATGATTATTTCCGCACCAGCGAAACCTGCGACCTGGATCACGGAGATAGTTTCGTTTCAAACATTGATGCAAAAATTTGCGATTTTGCCGATATTGATTCCTCATATGGCGAACCTCTACAAGGACAACGCTATGCCGAGGGGCAAGAATTCAAGCCTCATACCGATTTCTTTGATCCCAATGGACAAGACTTCAAAAAATTCTGCTCTGAATCCGGTCAACGCACATGGACATTCGTGATATATCTTAATCAACCTATTGCTGGCGGAACCACTCGCTTTGTTAAACTGAAGAAAAGTTTCATTCCTAATAGCGGTAATCTTCTATGCTGGAATAATATGCAGCCTGATGGCAGCGTAAACGAGCTGACTCTCCATCACGGAATGAAAGTGCGTAAAGGAACCAAATATGTCATCACCAAATGGTTCAGGGAGCGCCCGTGGATATGGAGCTAATAAAGAGCGGCCCAAGTTGAGGTCCGGTAAAAAAGCAATCGGGGCATTGATATTGCAGAATATTTCATGAAACTGACCAGTTACCGTCCCGGGCCCGGCATGATGGTCTCTGCTGCTTTCATTGGTCCTGGCACAGTCACCGCCTGCACTCTTGCCGGTGCCAATTTTGGTTTTGCACTGATCTGGGCGCTGGTCTTTGCTACATTCACAACCATAATCCTGCAATCGGTTGCAGTGCGGGTCGCGCTGGTATCCCGAATGGGACTTGCAGAAGCGATGATGCAAAGCGTTTCTTCTACATCACTAAAGTGGCTTGCTGCTCTGCTGCTCATATTGGCATTGGCACTGGGCAATGCAGCCTATGAAGCGGGTAATATTACTGGCGCAATATTGGGACTTGAAGCGCTAAACGACGGTATATCAGATAGTCGCAGCTTCGCCATCTGTGCAATCGGTTTGCTTGCTGGCGCCGTAATATTGTTTTCAAAACCGCGATGGGTCGAGAGGATTTTAATCGGCATGGTCCTGTTCATGTGCCTATCTTTCCTAGTGACTTTCCTCATCACCCGGCCAAATATTCCTGCGATTCTGGAAGGATTCATCCCTAGCATTCCTCAAGGCGGATTATTGACCGCCGTTGCGCTGATCGGGACAACTATCGTTCCCTATAATCTGTTTCTCCACGCCGCGAGCGTCAGGCAGCGCTGGGCGGAAGATAGCGACTTGGCCGAAGCACAGACAGACAGTGCTTGTTCCATCGGACTCGGCGGGTTAATCTCCATCACTATATTAGCTACAGCAGCGGCCAGCCTGTTCGGAACCGGCAAAGAGATTTCGAGCGCCGTTGACATGGCGCAGCAACTAAGCCCGCTATTTGGCAGTTTTGCCGCGGCAACGCTGGGCGCTGGTCTTTTTGCTTCCGGATTGACATCTGCTATCACCGCACCGCTCGCGACAGGATATATTGTGCAAGAAATATTTGGAAAAACTGATTCTGGATCATCGCGTACGCCCTTTCGAATAGGTGCGTTGCTGGTCATATTATCGGGCACATTTGGTGCGCTTTTAAACTATAAGCCGGTAGAAATCATTTTCGTGGCACAGATTGCCAACGGATTATTATTGCCGATCATTGCATTTTTCTTGATTAAACTGGCCAATGACAGCGCTTTATTGGGCGGCCATGTAAACGGGTGGAAAGGCAATATAGCCGGCGCAGTAATACTGGCCGTCACCGGACTCCTGGGCATAAGGCTAATCGCAAAAGCACTGGGATGGTGGCCATGACAGACATGATTGATCTCAATGCCGATCTGGGCGAGGACGAAAGCGCCGAAGGTATAGCACGCGATATCGCGATTATGGATATTGTTTCCAGTTGCAACATTGCGTGCGGAGCTCATGCAGGTTCGCCTGAAACCATGCGCGCAATGTTGATTGCGGCCAATGAAAAGGGCATTTCGGCTGGTGCCCATCCATCCTATCCCGACCGCGCTAATTTTGGACGGAAAACTATGAGCATGGACAAGAGCAGCTTGACCAGAAGCTTATTAGAGCAATTAGAGTCCATTGACTCCATCGCAAAGGATGTCGGAACAGTGCTAACCCATCTGAAACCGCATGGCGCTCTGTATAATGACGCGCAAGACAATGAATCACTAGCAGATATTCTGGTCTCGTTAGCGCAAAGTAAAAAACTCGCACTGGTATGTATGGCCGATTCCATCATTCAACAAAAAGCGCGTGAAAAAGGCGTCCGTTTTGTTTCAGAAGCTTTTATCGACCGACGATATACAAAATATTCCCGTCTCGTACCCCGCACGGTGGATGGGGCGGTTATCCATGATAATGAAATGCGCGTAAAGCAGGGACTGGCTTTGGCACAGGGAAAACCAATAACTACCATCGAAAATCAGTTCAGAATCATTGAGGCAGAGACACTGTGCCTTCATTCTGATAGTGATGATGCATTAACTACCGCTAAAGAAATACGATATGCTCTGGAGCAGGCGGGCATCGCAATAGCAGCGCCAGTGGCAGCATTATGATTCCTATTCACGCTTGTGACGACTGGCTTTCATGCCGTCTGGATGATCTCGATGCAGTGCATGCCGCAAGCGCCGCTGTGCGCGGGGAATCGGTCTGGCAAGAGGTCGTTTCCGGACTTGATAATATTGCTGTGAAATTTGACCCGGCACTTATTTCTCCACAAGAAGCGACAAATCTTTTACGCAAGCATTTGCGGTCGCGCAAAATTGCCAGTGATATGCAGACAACCCCGATCACTATACCGGTTTGTTATGATGCTGATCTAGCCCCGGACCGAGACTGGATCGCCGAGAAAATGGGACTGTCACCGACAGCACTTATAGAATGGCATAGCGGTTTGCAGTTCAGAGTGACAATGCTCGGCTTCATGCCTGGATTTGCTTATTTAATATGCCGTGAGAATATATTGAATATCGGAAGATTGCCCAACCCGAGACAAAAAGTGAGTGCGGGGTCAATAGGGTTTATCGGTGATCAAAGCTGCATTTATTCCTTTGACAGTCCCGGCGGCTGGCCGATAATCGGTCGCACACCATTTCGGTTGTTTGAGCCAGAAAGGTCAAAACCGGCATTGCTGTCCGTCAACCAATCCGTTGCCTTCCGGACAATTACTCGAGACGAGTTTGATAATCTGACCGAAGACATTAATATTAAAGAAAAAGATGCATGACACTCACGGTCGTTAAACCCGGCCTGCAAACCACATTGCAAGGTGCCCCGTTTTCGGGTCATCGGCACTTAGGCATGCCAGCGGCCGGAGCAGCCGATTGCTTATCTCTTTTACTTGCCAACCACTTAGTCGGTAATGCACCGGACACTATAGCGATTGAAATTACACTGGATGATGCCAAGTTCACTTTCACAGACGCCGCCGTCATTGCCCTGACCGGAAGTGCCAAATTTTTGCGGCTTAATGGGCAAGACCGTTCATTACATAAAGTCTTATCCGTACAATCTGGTGACGAAATTCATGTCGGGCCTGCGAAGCATGGCTGTCGGTCGTATCTGGCTATCGCCGGAGAAATAGTCGCACAGTCACTGCTGGGCGGACAGTCCACATATCTTAGCGCCCGACTTGGCGGGTATCATGGCCGCGCATTAAAAGCGGGCGACATTTTGGGTTGGCAGCCCAGTAAGTTGTTGAGCAAAAACACGTCGTGCCAAAGAACTCCAAACAACCTGCAACTAGCCATGACTGACAATTATATTCTCCGCGTCACCATAGGGCCGGAATTTTCCATGTTGAGCCCCCTAGCTCAAACCAGAGTTTTTGAAGAAAAATTCATGGTCGGCTCAAGAGCTAATCGTATGGGGATTGGCTTGCAGGGTGCGGGTTTAAGTACACAGAGCGGGTCGCAAATTAACAGCTCTCCGGTATTTACCGGGACTGTTCAATGCCCCCCGGATGGGCAAGCCTTTTTATTGGGACCTGATGCACAAACGACAGGCGGATACCCACGGATAGCGCAAGTCATCCGAGCTGATCGTCATCTCATCGGGCAAATTCGTCCAGGATCGCAAATACAATTCGTTAGAACCACAAATGAGCGGGCGGTAGAAATTTACCGACAAAAGCTCTCAGTGCTTAAGCCGTGGCTTGGACCAATCAACCTGTGGTGAGCAGAGGCACAAGGCTCTGCCGACACAGTTTAGTTTTTCTTTAGAGACAAACCGCCAAAACGTTTGTTGAAACGTGCGACCTGGCCGCCTGTGTCCATCAGACGTTGACTACCGCCTGTCCATGCAGGATGCGATGTCGGATCAATATCGAGTTGCAGCGTGTCACCTTCTTTACCCCAAGTAGAGCGGGTTTCAAATACGGTGCCATCGGTCATCTGAACTTTAATCATGTGATAGTCGGGATGGATATCTTTTTTCATTTTTCTGCTCCAAAACGGGCTGGTTTCCGACCAGATCCCTAAGCGTGTAATATTCAACGAAGCGGCGGATTAGCTGCCGCCGCTCCAAAGTGCAAGATTCTTTTATTATCGATACGCTGCTTATGAACTAGGCGGGTCGGCAATCATAGCTGTAAAACTGGCTTCAGCTGCAATTTTATCTCCAATCATCGCCTTCCCGGAGAATTTGCATACGCGCGGCCGTTTCTGAACAAATTCAACATTGAGCGACAATAGACAACCCGGTTCAACAGGGTTACGAAATTTTGCACCGTCAATTGCCATAAAATATACCAGCTTGCCCGAACCAACAAGACCAAAGCTTTCCATTGCCAAGACGCCTGCGGCCTGGGCCAAAGCTTCCACGATCATTACACCCGGCATGATCGGACGTCCGGGGAAGTGACCCTGAAAAAATCCTTCGTTGATTGTGACAGCTTTCACCGCACGAATGGATTCATCCTTGATCAACTCTTCGACACGGTCGACCAGTAACATAGGATAGCGGTGCGGCAACACCGCCATCACTTTTGTTACATCATAATCTAAAAGATCAGACATTATTATTCTTAACGTCCAGAAGGCTGCTGGGTTTCAGCGGGCTGCGCAGCGTTTTCTTTCTGTCCTGGCTGCCATCCTGCTGGCGGAGTGATCGTTGCTGACGGGATCAGTTTGTTCAACTCTGCAATAATAGCATCCGTCATATCGACATATGGCTCACGCGCGACCACAGCTTGTGGTTGCAAAATCAAATCGACCTTTTTGGCTTTCATCGCTGTTCTGATAGCGTCATTCAATTTCTTGCCTACCTGCTCTTCAACATAGGCGGTTGCCAATGTCACACGCTGCTGCAAACGGGCCAGTTCCTGTTGGCCAGCTTGACGTTTTGCCTGAAGAGCCTGTGCTTGAGGCTGAACAGTGGCTTGAGTGGCACCGGGCTTCTGAACAGCGGCGTTATACGCATCGATTAGAGGCTTCATTTCAGTTTGCAAAGCGGCTGCACGAGCATTTGTTGCATCAATATCCGCTTTATAAGTTGTCTTCATCTGCTCAAGGGCAGTCTGATATGCCTGTGACCGAACAACCGCAGCTTCATAATTGGCAACAGCGATACCCGTTTTGGACTGCGCTGCGGCAGGAGAAGCAACAATGGCTGGAACCGAGAGGGTGGCGAGTGCCAGCGCGGCTGACTTCATTAGTGTTTTGGTTGAAATTATCATTAGAATTGTGTCCCTACATTGAAAGTGAATAGCTTGGTATCGTCACCAGGCTCTTTTAACAGAGCGCGCGCTAGGTCGATCCTGAATGGACCGAATGGAGAGTTCCAGTTGACCCCGATGCCAACGGAAACGCGAGGCTTGGCACTATCACCAAAGAACCGTTCGGTAAATTGTGTTGCGATCGGGAATGGATTATTGTTGCTGTCGGTAGCCTGCGGCGTGATGACGACATTACCGTCTGAATCGGTTCTCAAATAACCCAGAGAGTTTTCAATTGGCACAGGCACCATTTGTGTTGGATCTTCTGTGCTAGGCACCATTACCAAATCGCCATTGGCATCACGCTGGTTCAGCGTGCCAAAAACTTGTGGATTTTGCAGAATGGGAGGTGTCACATTGAACACCGCACCGGCATCAATAAAAATTGACGGACGCAGTCCAAGTTCACGCATGCCCGAACCAAGAGGAATCTCAAGCTCAGCGCGGGTCAGATAATACGCACGTCCACCTATAGCATCGTCGATTTGCTGGTTCTTGGTTTCAACAATCTGGTTAAACGGTTTGCCATTATCATCCAGCGCCGGGATTGTGGTGTTGCGAACAACCCTTGGGCCGACACCACGAATATCGAAACCGCGTATCTGCGGCTCACCCAAGAAGAAGCGATCCGTCAGACGAACATCGTCAATACCATTCGCTGCACTACCGCGATTTTCAAGCGGATGGATGTAACCACCTTCACCGCTGATCGAGAATATGAAATTCCCTAATACGCGCCAATATTTTGCAGCGTTCAAACGTCCACGCAAATATTTGACACTACCGCCAAGACCAGCAAAATCCAGGCTTCCAACCACTGTTTGTCCACGCGTTGGGCGGATACGATTATCCCGATCATCATAAATAAGCGAAGCGCCGATTGAAGACGTCGTACGCTTACCGATCGCATCACAAAGAAAACGTCCGGCGATTAGAGGGTTACAAGCTCCGTTAGTGAAGAAACGGTCCTTATCCAGAGTTACATCGTCATAGCTAAGCCCATAACGGAGCGAAGCTGACAGATATTCCGTGATCGGCACACCTGCACGGACCTGAAAGCCGGTGGTTAGCTGCTCGAATGTCGTCTTGCGATCATTACCGATAAAGTTAAAGCTGTTCAAATCACGGCGAAAAACATCGACCCCGACCGCAATATTCCGGTCGAACAGATATGGCTCGGTAAAACCAAGCTCGATAGATTGCGAAAAGCTGGAATAGCTCACGCTAGCGCGCAATTCCTGTCCCTTACCGCGAAAGTTACGCTGCCGTATTGATGCCTGCAAAATGAAGTTCTCGACACTCGAGAAACCGGCAGATAGCTGTAATTCACCGGTCGCACGCTCCTCAACATTGGCTTCCAGTATGATCCGGTCCGGCGCACTGCCCTGCTTCTGTTCAATTTCCAGTTCATCCTGAAAAAAGCCCAAAGATTTAATCCGGTTGGCGGAGCGTTTGACCTTGAAGCTGTTAAACGCATCGCCTTCATTCAAACGGAATTCACGGCGGACTACTTTGTCCTGAGTCAAAGTGTTCCCGTTAATATCAATACGTTCGACATAGACCCGTTCACTTTGGGCCACCTGAAATGTGATCCCCATAGTCAGGGTCTCTTTATCGCGATTGAATTCGGGGCGAACATCCGCAAACGCATAGCCGAACAACCCGGCTGTCTCCGACAGGGTTTCTACCGTATCCTCAACCTGCTTCGCGTTATAATAATCGCCTTCTTTCATCGGCAACAGTGGAGTCAGTGTTTCAGCAGTAAAATCACGAATCTCGCTTTGTACTGAAACATCACCGAATTTATAACGATCTCCTTCTTCGACCACATAGGTGATGATGAAATCTTTTTTATCCGGTGTCAGTTCAGCCACAGCGGAAATAACCCGAAAATCAGCATAGCCTTCGGTTAAATAAAATTGACGCAGTTTTTGCTGGTCAAAAGCAAGACGGTCCGGATCATAAGTGTCGCTGGAACTGAAAAAGCGCCAGAAACGCGACTGCTTTGTCACCATTTCACTGCGTAAATCACCATCGGAGAATACTTCATTTCCGATAATATTGATTTGCTGAACCTTGGACTTTGGTCCTTCATTCACCTCAAAAACAATATCAACTCGATTTTGGTCAAGCTGAACCATTTTGGGCTCAACACTGGCAGCAAACCGGCCTTTGCGTTTATAAAGCTCAATAATACGTGCAACATCAGCGCGTACCTTGGACCGGGTAAATATCTGACGCGGTGCCAAGCGAATTTCCGGAAAAATTTTATCGTCTTTTATCCGCTTGTTACCTTCAAGCAGGATGCGGTTTATCACCGGATTTTCAACTACTTCGATAATTACAGCGCCGGCATTGTTGCGGATGCTCACATCCTTGAACAATTCCGTTTCGAATAAATCCTTAAGCGCCTGATCCGCTGCTTCCTGAGTATAGGTCTGGCCAACCCGTAGCTTCATATACGAAAGCACCGTGCCCGATTCCAGACGCTGGGAACCGTTTACCACGATAGATCTTATAGTATCCGCAGCAGCAGACGGATCAGTCGGAACAGGTTCCGCAGGTCCGACCGGTGCTTCTTGTGCGTGCACCGGCACCGTGATGCCCGCTAAAATAGTACCACTCAATAATATAGGCAGGAGACGTTTATTATGCTTCACAGACAAACTCGCTTTCACGTCTTAAACTCAATAAATCAAACCAGTGTAAAAATAGCATTATGCTTTGCAAAACCCCTGCCCCATGCGAGCCGATCAATCAACGGGCAATTAACCCGATAATATTCTAAACAGTCCGAATGAAGCCAAATCATTAAAGGTCACCACCAACATAAACATTACAACAAGTGCAAAGCCAGATCGGAAAGCCCATTCCTGAACCATAGGATTAGCGGGCTTTCGCCTCACTGCCTCTATCGCATAGAACATCAAATGCCCCCCATCGAGCATGGGGATTGGCAGGAGGTTGATGAACCCTAAGTTAATTGAGATTAACGCTACAAAAAATATGAACTGGTTCAATCCGGCTACAAATTGCTCACCGGAAACCTGTGCAATTTTTAACGGCCCGCCCAATTCCTTCACAGAACGCCGACCGCTTATCACCTGACCCAAGGTCGTAACGATCATATCGACAATCTCGCCAGTCTGGCGTGTGGCGACTATGGGCGCTTCCCATAATGATACGTCCCGCCGTTCTATGCTGCCAGGGGATATGCCTAGCAAACCGATGCGATATTCATTGTCAAACCTGTCTTTTTCAATGCGAACGCCGATTTTTGCTTCTTTGGTAATAACCGAACCGTCGCGCTCAAACCTGACCACGACTTCCTTGTCCGGAATAATCGAGATATTGCGGGAGAGGTCGGAAAAACGGGTGATTGAATCGCCATCTATTTCAATAATTTTGTCACCATTTTTCAAACCAATAGCTTCTGCGGTAGAATTTTCTGCAACTGTGCCAACTACTGGCGGTGTAACGCTTTCACCATAAGCAAGCGCAAATCCGGCCAATATCAATATAGCAAAAAGAAAATTAATCGCTGGCCCTGCAAATACGATTGCTGCGCGCTGCCACAAAGATTTGGACTGAAAAGTCCGGTTGCGCTCTTCAGGAGCTAATTTCAGCCATTCTTCACCGGGTGTGCTAGCCGGATCCATATCACCGGCAAATTGAACATAGCCGCCAAGTGGCAATGCTCCGACTTTCCAACGTGTACCGCGCTTGTCGTTCCAGCCGATAATTTCTTTACCAAAGCCGATCGAAAAAGTGTCGGCCTTTACACCACACCAACGCCCAACCAGATAATGACCCATTTCATGTATAAAAACGAGCACGCCAATCGTAAGCAAAAACGCAAATAAAGTCAGTAATATACCCGGGTTTCCAGTCAAACTCTAGCATCCTCAATCATGGCGATAGCCCGTTCACGCGCCTCTTTATCAATCTCGAAAATATCTGCAAGATTAATGGGTTCCGGCGGGCTATAGCTATCAATAACCCGTGATACAATCTCAGTGATTGCGAGAAACTGAACATCACCCTTCAGAAACGCAGCAACCGCGATTTCATTGGCTGCGTTTAAAATCGCTGGTACCGCACCGCCCCGCTCAATCGCGTTGCGGGCAAGCTGTAGCGCAGGAAAACGTTCATAATCTGGCGCTTCAAAATCCAGCTTGGCAATTTTAGCTAAGTTTAATGGCGCACAATCTGTCACCATACGTTCAGGCCACGCCATCGCACTGGCAATCGGAATACGCATATCCGGTGATCCCAGCTGCGCAATTGTCGAACAATCTTTATATTCCACCATGGAATGGATGACCGATTGGGGATGAACCAATATGTCAATATTCTCCAAGCCCACCGGAAACAGATGATGGGCCTCAATCAACTCAAGCCCCTTATTCATCATCGTAGCACTATCGACAGATATTTTTGCGCCCATATCCCAATTCGGATGGGCCACAGCCTGTTCAGGCGTGACGGATGCCATTTGCTCTCTGGACCACGTCCGGAAAGGGCCACCGCTTGCCGTTAAGGTTATTTTTCGGACCTGATCAATACGACCGCCCTGAAGACATTGGAAAATTGCATTATGCTCAGAATCCACTGGCAAGAGCGTCGCTCCTGCCTGCTTTGCCTGAGCCATCATAAGTCCACCAGCAGAAACCAACGCTTCTTTATTGGCCAGCGCTACAGTTTTTCCGCTCTGTAATGCCGCTAATGTCGGGGGCAGTCCAACGCAACCGACAATCGCAGCCATCGTCCAATCAGCGCCAAGGGCAGCGGCCGCAATCAGGCTATCCGGTCCGGCAGCGACTTCGATACTGGTGTCCGCTAACAGGTTTTTAAGTGTGCCATATTGGTTGGTATCGGCGATAACAGCCACCTCGGCGTCAAATTCTCTGGCCAGATTGGCAAGCTGTTTTGCATTGCTATTCGCCGTCAATGCAAGGACGCGATAATTGCTGCGATCCAGCCGGATTAAATCCAGCGTAGAGGTACCAACGGAACCGGTGGCCCCAAATATGGAAACAGTTCTTGGTAATGCTGTGCTCATAAGGTGCCAAACAATATGAGCATCGCAACGACCGGCGCTACGGGAATTAAACCATCCAGCCGGTCCATTATTCCGCCATGACCGGGAAATATCTTTCCGCTATCCTTAACTCCTGCCTTACGCTTCATTCGGCTCTCGAACAAATCTCCCATCTGGGCGAGCACGGCTAGAGGCATGCTGAGAATCACGAGCATGAAAGGCAGTTGAAAATATACATGCAGTGCGAAGCTGAACAATGCTGTCAAGATCACCCCCCCGACCAAACCTGCCCAGGTTTTATTCGGGCTAATTGTCGGAGCCAGCTTTGGTCCACCAATTGCACGGCCTGAAAAATATGCGCCGATATCTGTCGCCCACACCAGTGCAAGTGTCCAGAAAACGATCAGCAGTCCATTATCAACGCCCCTGAGATAAAGGATAGAGAGCGCTGGTAACCCCGCATAAAATATTCCGATAGAAAGTTGTATGGAGCGATCAAATACAGCAATGAACATCGCTGCGCCGATAATTAACCCCAACGCCAGAAAAGATGGCCCTGCAGCCCAAAATGACATGATCGCCAAGGGCACCGACAAGGCGTAGAGAGCAAGCTGTTTATTATTCAAACGGTCGGTCAGCCCCGCCCATTCGGATAAGATACCCAATGACATGAGAACCACCAGAAACCAGAGCGCATGCTTGCCAATCGGATGGTCGCCAATAATTAGAGTAGCTACGGTTACTGCGACCAATATAATCCCTACAATAATCCGGACCGGCAAATCGCTGACCGGCTTATCTGTATGGCTAACGGGATCACTCATAATTTAACGACCACCAAAACGACGCTCTCGGTTCCCGAAGGATTCCAGAGCGCGCAGCAGTTCCGATTTGTCGAAATCAGGCCATAAAGTTTCGGTAAAATACAGTTCGGAATAAGCCGCCTGCCAAAGAAGAAAGTTGGATAATCGCAGTTCGCCCGATGTACGTATTAGCAAATCAAGCGGCGGCAATCCTGCCGTATCCAGTGCGCCAGACATGTGGCTTACATTAATATGTTCTGGTTCAACTTCACCGCGCTTCACTGCTGCTGCAATCGTTTGAACCGCCCGCAACATTTCGTCTTGTGCGCCATAGTTCAGCGCGATAGCCAGCGTCATCCGGTCATTACCGGCAGTTCGCGCTAGAGCGTTATCAATCAAGTCTACAATGTCGTTATCCAGCGCCTTGTAATTGCCGATTATTTTCAACCGGACACCATTTTCGTCAAATTCGTCAATGTCCGATTGAATATATTGACGGAGCAATCCCATCAAATCAGAAACCTCGTCAGCGGGCCGCCTCCAGTTTTCTGAAGAAAATGCATAAAGAGTCAGAGCCTCAATGCCCACCTCCCCCGCAATCCGGACAATGTTACGGACGGTTTCAACGCCCTTCTTATGGCCTAGCGACCGCGGCAGATGCTTGCGTTTTGCCCAGCGCCCGTTTCCATCCATAATGATAGCAACATGACGCGCACCATGGGTAAGATTCGCCACTTGTGCGGCGTCGGTATCCGGATCCATTGATCCTTTATTGGACGGCGCAAGCCTCACTGCGTCAGTATTTCCTGTTCCTTGGCGGCAGATAGCTCGTCCGCTTCCGCGATCATTTCATCGGTCAGCTTCTGGACCTCTGTTTCCAGACGTTTCTTGTCATCTTCGCTGATTTCTTTTTTATTCTCGTCAGCTTTGAGGGCATCCATACCATCGCGGCGCACATTCCGGATAGCGATACGTGCTTTTTCAGCGAACTGCCCGGTCAACTTGGCTAGCTCCTTGCGGCGTTCTTCGGTTAGGTCGGGAATCGGCAACCGAATATTAGGTCCGTCAATCATGGGATTGAGCCCAAGTCCAGCGGACCGCACTGCTTTTTCAACCGGCTGAATATTGCTTTTGTCCCAAACCTGAATCGACAGCATACGGGGTTCAGGAACCGATACTGTTGCAACCTGGTTAAGCGGCATTCTAGCACCATATACCTCGACTGTAATATTATCGAGCAGAGCGGTATTCGCTCGACCTGTCCGCAGACCGCTTAAATCATGCTTTAGAGCTTCCATTGTAGCCCGCATCCGTTTCGTCAGTTCGTCCTTATCATATTTCGCCATGCTATATTTCTCCCAGATTTCTATTTTGCTGCGCCAACAATAGTCGCTGTTCCGTCACCACCAAGAACGCCTGCCAAATTGCCTTGCTCACGGATTGAGAACACTACAATCGGAATATTATTTTCACGGCACAAAGCAACGGCACTTGCATCCATAACTTGTAAATTATCGGTCAAAACCTGGTCAAAGCTTAGCGCATCATAACGCACTGCATCTGGAAATTTTTTCGGATCAGCATTATAAACCCCGTCAACACTCGTACCTTTGAAAAGGGCCTCACATCCCATTTCCGCCGCGCGCAATGCTGCTGCTGTATCGGTGGTAAAAAAAGGATTTCCGGTGCCTGCTGCAAAAATAACGATTCGGCCTTTTTCAAGATGTCGCACAGCTTTTCGACGGATATAGGGCTCACAGACACTGGCCATCGGAATGGCGGACAATACCCGCGTATCACATCCTATTTGTTCCAGAGCATTCTGAACGGCCAGTGCGTTCATAACTGTTGCCAACATTCCCATATAGTCAGCGCTTGTGCGGTCGAACCCTTTGGCCGCCGCAGCTAGCCCGCGAAAAATATTACCGCCGCCCACAACCAGACATAATTCATAACCAGCCTCTTTGGCAGATTTCACTTCTGCGGCGATCCGATTCACGGTCTCCGGATCAATACCGAATTCCCCCGAACCCATCAGAGCTTCGCCGGAAAGCTTGAGCAAAATGCGCTTAAACGCTGGTCTTTTCATGCAAATATCCCATAAACTGTCATGCGCCAATGCAATATTATTGTCTATTATGGCACCAAAATCGACACCTGATACAACAATGGCGCAGACCATAGATAGTCCGCGCCATTGCGCCAAGTGTTAATGCGCCAAACCGTTATTTGGCACCCAATATTAAAATCTAGCTACCAAGTGTTGCAGCCACTTCTGCTGCAAAATCTTCTTCTTTTTTCTCAATACCTTCACCCAGTTGATAACGAACATATTCGGTCAACTTGATCTCGGCACCGGCTTCTTTGCCTGCTTGCTCCACAACCTGTGCGATAGGTGTTTTATTATCCATCACGAAAATCTGGCTAAGAAGCGCGTTTTCCTTGGCAAATTTTGCCATTGCGCCATCGACCATTTTCTCGACGATATTTTCTGGCTTGCCGGACTCCGCCGCTTTCTCTTTAGCGATCGACCGCTCACGCTCCAGCATATCCTGATCCAGCCCATCAGCATTTAATGCCAATGGGAAGGCAGCTGCAATATGCATGGCAATCTGCTTGCCAAGAGGCTCAAGTACATCCGCACTGGCACTACTCTCAAGAGCGACCAAAACACCGATCTTACCCATAGACGGGGTTACGGCATTATGAACATATGGCACAACTGCACCGCTGCTAACCCCAATGGTTTTCATCCGGCGAATAGTCTGATTCTCACCAATGGTTGCAATATTATTAGTCAACGCGTCCTGAACTGTGTCACCGCCAGGGTAATTCGCTGCATTCAGAGCTTCGACGTCATCACTTTCAAGACCAAGTGCTACTTCAGCTACATTACTTACAAAAGACTGGAACTGCTCGTTCTTTGCAACAAAGTCCGTTTCACTATTCACTTCAACAGCGACGCCTTTGGTGCCGGAAACTGCCACGCCAACCAGTCCTTCCGCAGCGGTTCGGCTTGATTTTTTCTGAGCGGCGGCAAGACCTTTGGTGCGTAGCAAATCAACTGCTGCCTCTACGTCGCCGTTTGTTTCGCCTAATGCTTTTTTGCAATCCATCATGCCAGCGCCGGTGCGCTCACGCAGTTCTTTTACTGCTGCTGCGGTAATAGCCATGTTCTTTATTCCTCAAATATTCGTGTGCGAGAATTACATTCTCGAAAAATGAGGGGGCAGCATTGCCGCCCCGTCATTCATTATGCGTTCAATATATTACTGAACGAAGGCGCTTCAAGCTCAAGCTTTTCCGTGCGCTTATTTCTCAGCTTCTTTGGCCGCTTCCTCAGCAGGAGCAGCTTCCAGTTCTTTAACGGCAGCTGCTTCACCAGCGACCATCGCGCTGGCATTGGCTTCACTGGAAACAATTGTTTCAACTGCAGGAACAGCTTCAGCGCCCAAATCCTTGCCGGACGCGACAGCTGCGTCTTGGCCACCCTTGGTTGCAGCAGCAGCTACTGATTCGCAATATAGGCGAATTGCTCGGGCCGCATCGTCATTACCGGGTACCGGAAATGCGATATTGCTGGGATCAACGTTGGAATCGAGTATAGCAACAACCGGAATACCAAGAACATTGGCTTCTTTGATTGCAAGCTCTTCCTTGTTCGCGTCAATAACGAACATCACATCAGGAATACCGCCCATGTCGCGGATACCGCCAAGAGAAAGCTCCAATTTGTCACGCTCGCGCGTCATCTGAAGGGCTTCTTTCTTGGTAAAACCTGCCATGTCGCCAGAAAGCTGTTCTTCGAGCGTCTTCATCCGGCGAATGGAATTGGAAATGGTTTTCCAGTTAGTCAACATACCGCCAAGCCAGCGATGGTTAACAAAATGCTGGCCGCTTGCGCGCGCTGCTTCTGCGATAGGCTCTTGCGCCTGACGCTTTGTGCCAACGAACAGAACCTTCCCGCCTGACGACACTGCATTAGCAATGAAATCAAGCGCGCGAGCGAACAAAGGAACGCTCTGCGACAGATCGAGAATATGGACGCCGTTGCGCGCACCAAAGATATATGGCTTCATCTTTGGGTTCCAACGGTGGGTTTGGTGGCCGAAATGCGATCCGGCTTCAATCAATTGCTGTAGGGTGACGACAGGGGCCGCCATAATATTTCTCCTTTTCCGGTTATGCCTCTGGAAAGCTGAGAACCTCAAGCGACCTGAAAGATCGGTATCGGCACCGGTATGAGTGCTTTCCATGTGGAATGAGCGTGCCGTTAAAGCGCAGCGAAGTAAAACGCAAGGACAAAGTGTATCAATGAAAGGTTTAGGGCAACTTCGTAAACTAGTTAAGCATATCGTTGTTCTACTGGGTTAGCGACAAGGGATACGTCACGAGACCGCTGTAGAGTGTCAGAAAACCAGAGCTCATCCGTGCGCGACCACATATAGTTCAGATCTAACGGGTTAAACTTAGGACGTAATAACATTGCACCATATTCATATGGCGCTTGGCATATAGCGCTTGACAAGTAGAACAGAGATAGAACATAGAGGGATTACATTAAGAACACACTGGATATTGACATGCTGACAATCGCGATCACAGGCTTTTTTGCTCTCGCTCTGACAGGATCACTTCTCATAATTATTATGATGATCCATAGCTATCAGAATAAAATAAAGGCGGTGATTTCGGCGGAGCTTGGCGAAAAAACCATGAAGGGTTCAATATCTTTGCCACAATATCGCACACGCATAAATAAACCCTATGCGACTAGACGCTGCTCTCGGTATCAACCGGCTCCATTGCGCGCTGCCGCTTAACTTTTGCATAGCTACGAATGCTGAACGGGATGAGGATTATATAAAATATACTGATCGCACTAAGAGTTATCCAAGGATTGGTAATCAGCGCAACGCCAAGCAAAGCAAAACCGGCCAGCGCTTCCAGACGGATATTTTTGCGTAGCCGAAGCGATGACCAGCTATATGTCGCGGTGTTTGAAATCATTAAAAAAGCAATTAATACAATCCACGGCGCAACTACAGCATAATGACGGAATGGCTCTTGCCCCGTAATCACCCAAAGATAGAGCGGAAGCATCGCAAGTCCTGCCGCAACAGGAGCCGGAATACCGGTTAAAAATCCCGCTGATTTATGAGGCTGGTCATCATCGTCAATCCGGGCGTTGAATCGGGCAAGTCGCAATGCGCAGCCCACCACCATAGTCAAAGATAGCACCCAGCCAAATTGCGGCATATGCTGCAGCGACCAGAAGAACATGATCAACGCCGGAGTTACACCAAATGCAATCACATCCGAGAGAGAATCCAGTTCGGCACCAAACCGGCTTTGAGCATTGAGCAATCTGGCAATACGGCCATCAAGTCCGTCCAATATACCCGCAAGCACAACCGCACCGGCAGCGAGAACCCAATTCTCCATGAATGCAAAGCGCGCACCACTTAAACCGACACATAGCGCCAATGCAGTTACGGCATTGGGCGCAAAGGCACGTAAAGAAATGCCCTTTTCGTTACGTATCATGCGTTTTTTATTTACCATCTGTCATGGTGTCCTGTGATGCAGGCCTGTCAATCATTGACCAACGCCTTCAATCTCTTTTGTTTGACCAACTTCGGCAATGATAGTCTCGCCAGCAATTGACCTCTGACCTAAAACTACGCTCGGCGTTGTTCCTTTGGGTAAATAAACATCCACCCTGCTGCCAAAACGGATCAGCCCGATTCGTTGTCCAACTGCTACGAAATCACCCTCTTTTACAAAAGACATAATTCGCCTGGCAACCAGTCCTGCAATTTGAGTGAACCCAATTTTCAAGCCGTCATTACGCTCTATCATAAAATGCTGCCGTTCATTTTCGTCACTGGCTTTATCAAGATCAGCGTTCAGAAATTTGCCAGAGATATATGCCTGCCTTTTTACCGTTCCTTCAATCGGCGTGCGGTTAATATGCACATCAAAAACGCTCATAAAGATAGAAACACGGATCAGTTCTTCATCACCCAGACCACCCTCACCCTGCAATTCTACAGGGGGGACTACCGGCATGATTAAATTGACCAGTCCATCGGCAGGCGCGACAATATATTTATCATCAAGTGGCGTCACCCTTTTCGGGTCCCGAAAAAATGCCAGAACCCATAAGGTGATACCGGCCATCGGCCATGCCAGAGTTTCCCACGCGAATAATGCAAAGACCGCAGTAATCGCAGCCGCGATAATCGCGAACTTGCGACCCTCAGGGTGAACAGGTGGAAAAGCCCATTTAGCTTCGCCAAGCCCCTTGTTAGAATATTTCTCTATCGCCATAGCTGTTCCTTAGGAGTAGTGTTCCACCCTGACAATACTGTGAGGTAGATTTGCTGCGTTAACTATCAGAGTTTTGAACAGATGGTTGAACATATTGCGATCTTTGCTAAGAGACCCTCATCTTAGAATCCTCCCACTGAATGCTTCGATAAACATTGCTTGCAGGAAAGAACACTCTACTATGTCTAAAATTAAGGTCAAAAACCCGGTTGTCGAACTTGATGGCGATGAAATGACGCGCATCATCTGGCAATGGATCCGCGAAAGATTGATTGAACCCTATCTGGATATTGACCTCCATTATTACGATCTCGCTATTCAAGTACGCGACGATACGAATGACAAAATCACAGTAGATGCTGCCAATGCTATAAAAAAGCACGGTGTCGGTGTTAAATGCGCAACCATCACACCGGATGAAGCCCGGGTTGAAGAATTTGGCCTCAAACGGATGTGGAAGTCACCAAATGGTACTATCCGTAACATATTGGGCGGCGTCGTATTCCGTGAACCTATCGTGATCGACAATGTCCCCCGTCTGGTGCCTGGCTGGACCGACCCGATTGTTGTTGGGCGGCATGCTTTTGGTGACCAGTATCGCGCAACTGATTTCAAAGTGCCTGGCCCAGGTAAACTTCGCTTGGTCTTTGATGGCGATGATGGAACCAAGATTGATGAAGAGGTTTTCCAATTTCCGTCACCCGGCGTCGCCATGGCAATGTATAATCTGGACGACTCAATTCGCGATTTTGCCCGTGCTTCGATGAATTACGGTTTGAATCGTAATTGGCCGGTTTATCTTTCAACAAAGAACACCATCATGAAGGCGTATGACGGGCGTTTCAAGGATCTGTTCGAAGAAGTTTTTGAAACCGAATTTAAAACGAAATTTGATAAGGCCGGAATTACCTACGAACATCGCTTGATCGATGACATGGTTGCAGCAGCCATGAAATGGAGCGGAAAATTTGTATGGGCATGTAAAAACTATGATGGTGACGTACAGTCTGACACGGTTGCCCAAGGCTTTGGCTCGCTTGGTCTCATGACCTCTGTTTTGATGACGCCGACCGGAAAAACTGTAGAAGCTGAAGCGGCTCATGGTACGGTTACGCGTCACTATCGCCAGCATCAGAAAGGCAAAGCGACCTCGACCAACCCGATTGCGTCAATTTTTGCCTGGACGCGCGGCTTGATTTACCGTGGTGAATTCGATGAAACACCAGAAGTCACGCGTTTTGCCGAAACACTTGAGAAAGTCTGCATCCAGACGGTTGAAAATGGCGATATGACAAAAGACCTCGCTATTCTTATTGGCCCGGACCAAAGTTGGATGACCACCGAACAATTCTTTGAAGCGGTTCGCTCCAATCTTGAAACGGAAATGGAAAACTGGAAATAATCATTCCTGATTAACGGGAATTTCGGGCGAGTGAATATCCACTCGCCCGATTCCCTATTTAATAGCTCGCTCGGAACTTCTCCATAACTAAGCTATACAGGCTTAGCGGCATTACAATTGGCCTTACGCAGCGAAGCAACCAAACGATAATTTTACTGTGCGTTACTATATCGCTTCACTATATTCCGGTGATTAGAAACTGCTGCAATCGGCTACTCGTGCGAACAGCAATCCCGCTATCATCTCTGTAGAACTATCAGCTACCATCAGAATATCATGGTTTAGATCGACCATAATATCCTTCTTTCATGTAAGTTGCTGACAAATCGCATTGTTCTCGCCTATAGAGTCGCTGCATGCATAATCCGCTCGGAAATCCAGCTTTTATAGACGCTATCGTAATCTTGGGTGCGGCAGGGATAGTTATTCCTGCTTTCGCCCGTTTCCGAATTACACCGATTATAGGTTTTATCCTTGTAGGCGTATTGCTTGGCCCCTCGGCACTTGGCTCGTTATCTGGTCAATATGACTGGTTGAGATTTGTCACAATCAACGATCGAGAAGCTATCGCACCATTTGCCGAGTTCGGTATAATCATGCTGCTCTTCTCAATCGGTCTAGAACTTTCTTTCAAGCGGCTATGGTCGATGCGGCAGCTCGTCTTTGGAGTTGGAGCGGCTGAGCTTATCATTTCTGCGCTAATTATCGGCTTTGTACTATATATGCTCGGGCAAAGTTCTGCCGGAGCGTTGGGCCTTGGCCTTGCGCTTGCTCTCTCATCAACGGCACTGGTACTTCCCATGTCGGGAACAAAAAGCCCTGTGGGGCGGGCAGCACTGGCCATGCTATTGTTCGAGGATGTCGCCATCGTCCCGATCATCTTTTTGCTCGGTGCACTTGCTCCCACCTATGCTAGCGGATCATCGTGGGAAGAGCTGGTCAATACACTGGTTCTCGGCGCCGCCGTTATCATCGGCCTGCTGGTGCTTGGGCGACTACTATTGCCCCGTATATTTGCTCAGGCGGCCCGGACAAAAAGCCCTGAACTGTTTCTGGCCGTTAGCTTGCTTGTCATCATCCTTGCGAGCCTTGCGACCGCCGCCACCGGCCTTTCACCGATTGTCGGCGCTTTATTGGCGGGCTTGCTGATCGCAGAAACAGAGTATCATGGCGAAGTAGAAGTCATCACCCAGCCTTTCAAAGGACTTGCACTAGGCGTATTTCTTATCACGGTCGGCATGCAAATTGATCTTCGCGTGATTTTGGAAAACTGGGCTAGCCTGATGATTGCAGTTGTTGGCGTTGTTGTAATTAAAGCTGTCGTCACCGGCGGGCTTCTGCGTTTTGCAGGCGCAGGAGCCGGCACCGCTACGGAAGCAGGCGTATTGATGGCCAGCCCGTCAGAAACCACCTTGATTGTTTTGGCCGCCGCCACACAGGCTCAGCTCATCCAACCGCAAACGGCTGCTTTTTGGCAGATAGTCACTGCGATTGGCTTGACCATCACCCCCTTATTAGCAAGATTTGGACATGATATGGCCCGGCGGATCGAGCTGCGCGGAGAGAACATCGCTGCAACCGATGATAAAGTCATTGATGCAGGAAAAACAATAATCATAGGCTTTGGCAGGGTGGGCCGTCTGGTTGCAGATATGCTGGAAGCGCATGATCAGGATTACCTAGCCATAGAAACCAATATTGATGTTGTTGCAGAGGCTAAACGGGACGGCTATCCGATGATCTTTGGCAATGTTGCGCGAAATGGCATGCTTGACCGGTTACGGCTGGGCCATGCCAAAACACTGGTGCTCACTATGGATGAGCCGGTATTGTCAGTCCAAATCGTCAAGCGGGTGCGGGCATGGGTTCCGGATCTTCCTATCATCGTTAGAGCACGCGATACCGAGCATGCAGCGGAGCTTTATAAAGCCGGTGCTACCAATGCTGTACCCGAAGCGCTGGAAGGCTCGCTACAGCTTTCAGAAGCTATATTGGTCGAAAATGGCGTAGCCATGGGCCCTGTCATTGCTTCAATCCATGAAAAACGCGATGAAATCCGTCGCAAGATACAAAAAGATGGCGATCTGGAAAATGAACCCAAACTGAAATCATCAGAAATGGATTCCAGCAGAATTGCTACAGAAAAGCTTAACCCGCAAGTATAGCTTTTATAGCTTTAAGAGCATCTTCAGCCTTATCCCCATCAGGACCACCGCCCTGCGCCATATCAGGCCGGCCGCCACCGCCTTTACCACCAACAGCTGCAACCGCAGCCTGCACTAGATCAACCGCGCTATGCCTGTCTGTCATATCATCGGTAACGCCAACGGCAACTGTTGCCCGGCCATCATTAACAGCGATCAAGGCGGTGACACCGCTACTTATTTTCTTTTTGGTCTCGTCAATTAAGCCGCGAAGTTCCTTAGAATTCAAGCCATTGATGACTTGTCCGCTGAATGTAACATCACCGATCATTTCCATTTCAGCAGAGGGCGAAGAGCCGCCATCTCCTGCCAAAGCCAATGCTTTTTTTGCTTCTGTCAGCTCACGATTGAGCTTTTTCCGGTCCTCCACCAAAGCGGCTACACGCTCCGACAGTTCATCGGGAGAGGCTTTCAGCGTCGCGGCGATAGATTTTAATTTGCTATCACGCGCGCTCAACCACAACCGGGCCGCTTCCCCGGTGAGGGCTTCTATCCGGCGAACACCACTGGATACAGCGGATTCAGAGACAATCACCATCAATCCGATGTCACCCAGAGCGTTGACATGCGTCCCCCCGCACAGCTCGACTGAATAATCGCTATCATCATCCAATCCCATCGACAAAACACGGACTTCATCGCCATATTTCTCTCCGAATAATGCAAGCGCCCCTGCCGCGACGGCATCATCGGGGCTCATCAGACGAGTCACCACGGCACTGTTACCGCGAATCTGTGCGTTCACATCCGCTTCGATCGCTTTAATCTCTTCATCCGTCAGGGCTGATGTATGAGAGAAATCAAAACGCAAGCGGTCCGGCGCGACTAGGCTGCCCTTTTGTGTAACATGATCGCCAAGATGTTGACGCAATGCCTTATGGAGCAAATGGGTCGCGCTATGATTGGCGCGAAGCTGGGTCCGCCGGGCGCAATCCACTATCAAATGGACGGTGTCACCTACAGAAACAGCGCCATCTTTGATGGTTAAATGATGTGCGTGAAGACGGCCGAGCGGCTTGCTTGTATCTGAAATATCTGCGGCAAACCCGCCCTCACCTGTTGCCAGACCGCTGTCGCCCATTTGACCACCACTTTCGCCATAGAAAGGCGTTTGGTTGGTCAACATAATGAGCTTGTCCCCCGCCTTAGCAGAGCGCACCTCTTCACCATCTTTGACCAAAGCTATGACCATGGCATCACCGGCCTCTGCGCTATATCCGGTAAATTCGGTGCTACCTTCGCGTTCGGCAATATCGAACCAGATGGCTTCGGAAGCCTGATCACCAGAGCCCTTCCACGCAGCGCGAGCGGCTGCTTTCTGCTCTTCCATGGCTTTATCGAAACCTTCGCGGTCAATCCCCAGAGACTTTGTGCGTAAGGCATCTTCGGTCAGATCATAAGGGAAGCCATAAGTGTCATACAGCTTGAAGGCTGTTGCACCGGGCAAAGTGTCCCCCTCTTCCATACCAGTAATTTCGGCATCGAGCAGCTTGAGCCCCTTGTCGAGCGTCCTGCGGAAATTGGTTTCCTCCCGCAGCAAAGTTTCCTCAATCAACGGTTTCGCACGAATCAATTCGGGAAAGGCATTGCCCATCTCACCGGTCAGTGCACCAACCATCCGGTGCATCAACGGGTCTTTCGTACCCAGAAGATGGGCATGGCGCATGGCGCGGCGCATAATCCGCCGAAGCACATAACCGCGGCCTTCATTGGCCGGCAACACGCCATCAGCAACCAGAAATGATGAAGCACGCAAATGATCAGCTATTACACGGTGGCTGGCTTGATTATCGCCCGTCGTGGCGGTTCCTGTTAGAGTCCCGGATTCAGCAATCAGGGCTTTAAACAGATCAATGTCATAATTATCATGAGTGCCCTGCATAACCGCAGCGACACGTTCCAGACCCATGCCGGTATCAATTGACGGCTTTGGCAGATCAATGCGGTTGCCAGTCCCATCCTGTTCATATTGCATGAACACCAGATTCCAGATTTCAACAAAGCGGTCGCCATCTTCATCCGGGCTGCCGGGTGGCCCGCCAAAAATATTTTCGCCATGGTCGTAGAAAATCTCGCTACATGGTCCGCAAGGTCCGGTATCGCCCATGGACCAGAAATTATCATTGCTGGCTATGCGAATAATCCGCTCTTCGGGAAGTCCAGAGATTTTTCGCCACAAATCAAAAGCTTCATCATCCGTATGATAGACAGTCACAGTCAAGCGATCAGGAGAGATTTCCCATGTTTTTGTGATCAATTCCCATGCGTTATGAATGGCCTGTTCCTTGAAATAATCACCAAAGGAAAAATTGCCGAGCATTTCAAAAAATGTGTGGTGGCGGGCCGTGTAGCCGACATTATCCAGATCATTATGCTTGCCGCCAGCGCGGACGCATTTCTGATTAGATGTTGCAGTGAGAAATTTACTCTTTTCTGCTCCAGTAAAAATATTTTTAAAAGGCACCATACCGGCATTAATGAACATTAATGTCGGGTCATTATGCGGAATCAATGGAGAAGACGGGACAATTTCATGTCCCTTCTCGTTAAAAAATTCCAGAAAAGAGCGTCTTATATCATTGGTTGTAATCATGGATTCGACTTAGGCGACGCCTGTCCGCTTGACAATCCCGTGAATGAATTGATGAAAAAAACCATCACAGAGAGAGAGTTCATCATAAGAGCTATTTGGCTAAAACGGAAAAAGCCGTTGGTCCTTCCAAAGTTCACACAATTCACAACCCAAAATAGCAGAAACGGGCCGGATTCTTCCAAGTTTGTCAAAGAGCAACCGAGCCGCCAATAAAAAGACCGTAAAAAGGGGGCCGTCCTGACTATCGGGGGACAGAAGGACGGCCCGGGTGCCAAGGTTCGCCTCGGGGCAGCGAACCGGCAAAACTTATAATTTGGGAAAAGAAGCAGAAGAAGGGCAAGCCCGTTTCTAAATCCTTTTATTCACCCTCCCCGCTGTCCTTGTCGCTGGCAGCAGAGCCGGTCATCATATCTTCGGCAATTTCTTCCTCGTTGCCGCGGATCTGTTTTTCCAGCTTCGCCATCAGTTCAGGGTTTTCGAGCAGGAAGCGTTTGGAATTTTCACGGCCCTGACCAATTCGAACCGAATCATAGGAGAACCAGGCACCGGCTTTTTCGACCACGCCGGCTTTGACGCCCAGATCAATGATTTCTCCTACCTTGGAGATGCCCTGTCCGTACATAATATCAAATTCGACTTGCTTGAACGGAGGCGCAACCTTGTTTTTCACTACTTTTACGCGAGTCGAGTTGCCGACAATATCGTCCCGCTCCTTGATCTGTCCGGTGCGGCGGATGTCGAGGCGGACCGAGGCATAGAATTTTAACGCATTGCCGCCCGACGTCGTTTCGGGATTGCCATACATGACACCAATTTTCATCCGCACCTGATTGATGAAAATCACCATACATTTGGAACGGCTGATCGATCCGGTCAGCTTGCGTAGTGCCTGGCTCATCAAACGGGCCTGCAAACCGACATGGGAATCACCCATTTCACCTTCGATTTCTGCACGTGGGACCAGCGCCGCAACCGAGTCGACAACCAGAACATCAATGGCGTTAGAGCGCACCAGCGTATCTGTAATCTCCAGAGCCTGCTCACCCGTATCAGGCTGCGATATAATCAGCTCGTCAATATCCACACCCAGCGCATTGGCATAAACCGGATCAAGCGCGTGTTCCGCATCGACAAAGGCCGCAGTGCCGCCCGCTTTTTGCGCTTCGGCAATAACGTGCAGCGCCAATGTCGTTTTACCCGAACTTTCCGGGCCATAGATTTCGATTACACGTCCCTTTGGCAATCCCCCGATGCCAAGTGCAATATCGAGCCCCAACGAGCCGGTGGAGATTGATTCAACCTCCATAGCCTTGCGGGAGCCAAGCTTCATGGCCGAGCCTTTGCCAAAAGCACGGTCAATCTGTGCCAATGCGGCGTCGAGCGCTTTTTGTCTGTCTGATGAGTTCAACTGAGTATCCGATTCTACGACTTTTAAATTACCGGCCATTTGCCTGTCCCCTTCGCTAATTGCTTGTACGATATCAATCAATGCCCGATATGATGTACCGCATTTGTTCTTTGAGAACAAGGGGAGAACATTATTTTCTTGCAATTACAAATAGTCATTATATTTCAGTATGTTACGAGCAAATCCATAGTCTATTTATTATGTTCGGCCAAAACTTCCCCGACAGCTTGCGCGATTTGTGCAACAGAAAATGGCTTGGGCAGAAATGCGACATTGTCGAGATCAATGGATTTTCGCAGTTGCTCTTCGGCATAGCCGGACATGAACAGAATCGGGATTTCAGGATATAGTTCGCGTGCCTGCTTGGCCATTGCCGGTCCGTCCATATTCGGCATGACCACATCCGACACAATCATATCAAAAGCGTTTTCGCCCTCTTCCATGCTGGTCAAATGCTGCAACCCTTCTTCGCCATCGCTCGCAGTTACTACGGTATAACCCTGCCGCGTTAATGCACGTTCTGCCACGGCGCGGACCATATCCTCATCCTCCACCAGCAAAATATGACCACTGCCCCATAGTTCTTTTTTGGCCAGAGCCTTGGGCGGTTCGGCTGTTTGCGATGTTTCGTGATCCAGTCCCTTATGAACCGGAAAATAAATTGCGAACGTGGCCCCTTCATCAGGATTGGATTCCGCAAAAATATAACCGCCCGATTGTTTGACAATCCCGTAAACGGTGGAGAGGCCAAGCCCGGTGCCCTTCCCAACATCTTTGGTCGTGAAGAAAGGTTCAAATATCTTGCCAATCACCTGCGGCGGGATGCCCATCCCTGTATCACTCACGAACAGGGCGGTATAGTCCCCGACGGGGAGAATATCGTTTTTCAACGCCCGGACGTCAGAAGGTGTAATCATCTGGGTCGTGATCGAAATCTTACCGCCATTGGCTCCGCTGGCATTAATAGCATCACGGGCGTTTACACCAAGATTTATGATCACCTGCTCCAACTGCCCCGGATCGGCACGGACCAGTCCCAGATTGCGGCCATGTTTGACCTCTAGCTCAATAGAGTCATCCAATAGCCGCTTGAGCAGGTTCGACACGTCTGAGACCACATCGGGAAGCTGTAGAACCTGTGGTCGTAAGGTTTGTTGCCGTGAAAAGGCCAAGAGTTGACGGACCAGACCAGCAGCCCGGTTGCTGTTATTCTTGACCTGCTGAATATCATCATAATCGCTGTCACCGGGCGCATGACGCAGCAGCATCAGGTCACAATGGCCGATAATCGCGGTCAGTATATTGTTGAAATCATGGGCAACGCCGCCAGCAAGCTGCCCCACCGCCTGCATCTTGGTAGCTTGCGCTACCTGCGTTTTCAGCTTGGCTTCCTCGCTATTATCCTTGAGCGAGAGCAAAACCGCAGCATCACCCAGACCACGAATACTCGCCATGCCCAGTGCAACCGGATCTTCCCCGCCCGAGCGCAGCCGCACAGCAAGGTCTCCCGACATGGAAGGACCGCGCCCATAGCGGCGAACGGCATCCGCCACCGCCGCCTTGTCGTCACGGATCATGAGATCACCGGGATAGAGTGGCTCCTCTCCTTCCTGAATATCCGACACTTTCGCAAAGGCATTGTTATAGAAGAGAAATCGGCCATCCCGATCTGTGAGCGCCAGACCGAGTGGAAGCAACGACAACATCGATTCAACCTGTTCCAACGCTTTGCCGCGTTCCACCATGCCATCATCGTCGATAAGCAGGATCAGCGCCGGTCCTTTTTGCTGATTACGATCCAGTGGAACGTGGAAAAGGCGCACTGGCGTGCCGTGCCGGCCATCCCGTTCGAAAAAAATCGTGCCCTTGTCATCGGAGCGTAGAAAATTGATAAAATTGCGCCCTGCTATATTTGCGTCTTCACGACCAGTGGCCCTGAGCGCAAAGCCCTGATTCAATGCTCTGATCCGTCCTTCGCCGCCGATAACCGCAGCGAGCAAACCCGCTTCCGATAAAGCCTTGCCAGTGGCACCGCTCACCATGTTGATTGTCTCGTCCAATATATCGTTGCGGCGCCGGGGCTTGAAATGCCAGAGCAGATATTCATCGCCATGTCCCGCGCGCTCGACCTTCGCATTATATTCAGCAACCCCGCGTTTCAGCCCCTCGGCAGAGCCGCGCCCGTCGCGCCATGCCTTTCGTCCGGCCGAAGCCAACAGTGTGTTCCCGTCATCCTGCAATGGAAGTTTTGGGGGAACTGCCGGGCCATTAAACCATTTGGTGAACAGCTCATTGGCGCATACCAGCCGCCCGGCACGATCGGTAATGGCCAGCCCCACCTCGGCCTGATCCGCGACCAGCCGTGTTACGGCCCAATCCATAAACGTGGCATGTTCATCATCAGTGGCGGCGTTTTTCGGACTCAGAAAATAGGCAATAGCCCCCAACGTACCGGCCATAGCCGCAAAGCCCAGCAACAGCGCAATATTTGGAACCTGCCAATAGAGCAGCCCCAGCGATAATATTATCGCGATTCCCAATATCGCGGCTCGTAAGCGTGAGTCATTCGCTTTTTTTCGCGTACTGGGCTTTAACAACGCTGTATTATACCGAATCTCACTCGCCATCTTTATTGCTATCTGGATCTATATTTTTCATTCGCCGTTGCCATTTTCGTGCTGTCCACCAGCGCCAGCCAAACGAACTTACAACATAGCCCAATGCCGCGAAACTAATAGCCAATAATGAAAATCCAAAAGCCGTTACACCCGCTTCACGCACAAACCAGCTTATCCACATACCAAATTCACTGCCCACATGGCTATTCAATGGCTGCCCATCGGTCAGCGCGTCGACCCGCAGAGCAAACTTCCCGATCTGGTTTGCAGCGGCTATCCAGAATGGATAGGTGATCGGATTAGTGATAAAAGTTGTCAGAGCCGCAATCGGAACATTTGCGCGAATCGGCAGCGCCAGAAATACCGCTGCAAAAATCTGCCCTACGGGGATTAGAAATGCCGCCAACATGCCCAGCGCAACACCGCGTGGCACGGATCTGCGGGTAAAGCGCCATAGATCGGATCGCAAAAAACGGTGCGCTATTGGCTTGAGATAACGATTATTCGCCATGCCGCTACGGGTAGGCATTTTATCTTCGAGCCAGCGGAATATACGCAAAATAAACCGCGCACCCCAGTCCTTGCCCGATGATTTTGGGTCAGCCATGCTCGCGCAACAACCGTCCTTGCTGGCGTTTCCAGTCCCGGTCTTTTTCGGTTGCCCGTTTGTCCGGTGCCTTTTTACCTTTAGCAAGAGCAAGCTCAATCTTCGCGCGGCCCTTGCTATTAAAGTAAACCGATAGCGGCACAATTGTCATGCCCTTACGCATCACTGCGCCATAGAATTTATTGATCTGACGCCGGTTAAGCAACAACTTGCGGGGGCGTTTGGGTTCGTGATTATAACGGTTGCCGTGGCTCCATTCGGGGATATTGGCGTTAATCAGCCAGACTTCATCGTCCTTCACTTCGGCATAGCTTTCGGCAATCGCACCCGAACCAAAGCGCAGTGATTTAACCTCGGTGCCGGTCAGCACGATGCCTGCCTCAAACTTCTCATCAAGATGATAGTCGTAGCGCGCGCGCCGGTTTTCAGCGACGATTTTATGTTTGTCGAATTCTACGGGGCGCGGCTTTGCCATTTAATCACCTGTGCCTGACGAAAGTTGTTTTTGCCCCGCCATTAAACCAGGCCCGCATTCTCAAGCGCTGCATCCACGGCTTTGCGCGCCGCGTCCGATGGTGGCGTCATGGGCAGGCGCAATTCGGTCGGAAAATCATCGATAACGCGTGACATAGCATATTTTATCGGTCCCGGCGACGCATCGGCAAACAGCGCCTTATGCAAAGGATAGAGCCTGTCGTTCAATTCCCGTGCCCTTTCATAATCTCCAGCCGTACAAGCCGCCTGAAATTCACTGCAAAGCTTTGGTGCCACATTGGCTGTTACGGAAATACAGCCTGCACCGCCCGATGCGTTAAAGGCAAGGGAAAGCTCATCCGCTCCGGAAAGAAGGCAGAAATCATCGGCGCAAGCAAGCCGGTGGTCAGTAACCCGGTCAATCGCCCCGCTGGCATCTTTAATCGCCACAACACTGGGCAGCTTTGATAATCGCGCAACTGTTTCAGGCAATATATCAGTGACCGTCCGTGCTGGCACATTATAAAGCACCAAGGGCAGATCAGTGCCATTGGTCAGGGCTTCAAAATGGGCGTAAATGCCTTCCTGATTGGGACGATTATAGTAAGGAGCCACGACCAATCCGGCTGTTGCTCCGCATTTGCTGGAAAAACTGAGGTGCAGCAAAGCGTTGGTCGTATCATTGGAACCGCATCCGGCGATAACAGGCACGCGTCCTGCGGCTTGCTCTACACAGATTTCGATTACACGATGATGTTCGGCATTTGACAAAGTCGAGGATTCGCCCGTGGTTCCGCAGGGAACAAGCCCGCTACTCCCTTGTTCAATCTGCCAGTCTACCAGTGCCCGAAACTCGCTTTCCGCGAACGATCCGTCGCGAAAGGGTGTTACCAGGGCCGGAATTGAGCCGGAAAACATGCAAATACTCCTTTAAGTTTAGCTTGAAAATCGCCTATGCTTATACAAGCTTAACGGTGATATAGTTCTTCGTTCAGCGCCTGATAAGGAGCCTACCCCCAATATGTCCAGTATGGTATCAAGAATAATTCTCGCAAGTCTGCTATTGGCCCCCGTAACATGCATGGCTGCCGAGCAGCAGGGGCAGGCCGTTTTATCCGATCCGACCGGCGGTAATGCGGTGCTGGGACTTCAGCGCTGGCGCGTCCTTACGCAGTCGGACAAACATTCGTTTGACGATTATGCCGGCTTCCTTTTCACCTATCCCGGCTGGCCAGATGACACCCGGATGCGGCGCACAGCCGAAAAGGCGATTGATATTTCCAGTTTCTCGGCTGACCGGGTTATTACTTTTTTCAACCGTTTTGAACCGCTGACAAACGGAGGGGCAGCATATTATGCCCTTGCGCTGCAATCCAAGGGCCAAACACGAAAAGCCAATGCCATGGCGCGGCAGGCGTGGCGCGGCGGCGCTTTGACGGACGAACAAGAGGCCATGTTACTCCGCGGGTTCAGCTCCGCATTGACCATTGCCGATCATGATGCGCGCATGGATGCCCTGCTGTGGTCACGAGCGACGACAGCAGCGGCGCGTCATTTGGGATTTACCTCTTCCGGGCGCAGACCCGTGTTTGAAGCGCGGCTGGCGCAACTGACCGATGCACCCGATGCCGATGCACAGGCGAATGCTGTTGCCTCACTGATGCGGGGTGACGCCGGTTTTATTGCCGATAGGGCACGTTATTTGCGCGGCAAAGGACGAAGCTATGAAGCGCGCACTCTCATGGCACGTCGTCCGGTGTTAAGCGTTCGGCCCGATAGTCCGTACCAGGTTGCGACTTGGTATGAAGCCAATCTGATTAACGCCAAGGCCGCTGCCAATGACCGGCAATGGTCGCTGGCTTATGACATCGCATCCAAAGTGGATGATGCCTATAGTGCGCCCACTAATATAGCGGAAGAAACCAGCCCTATCCGCGACAAATATTCTGATCTGGTCTGGCTCGCTGGAAACGCGGCCCTGTGGGGCCAGCGCCAACCCGCCAAGGCGGTCGCGATGTTTGACCGCTATGCACGATCCTATAACAGCCCCAATATTACCTCGAAAGGCTATTATTGGGCGGGCCGCGCCGCCGCAGAAGCGGGACAAACGGCAAAGGCCACCGCTTATTTTGAGAATGCAGCCGCTTTTCCGGCTTATTTCTATGGTCAACTGGCGCTGGAAAGACTGGGACGGCCATTGCCGAAATTCGACCGTAAGCCGGCAATCAGAATTACCGATCAGGATCGGCGGGCCTATGACCAGAAACCACTGGTTATCGCTACAAAAGCCTCTACACGGACCGGCCCGTGGAAGGAACAAATCCGCTTCCATCGCGCATTGGCCTATAATGCCAACACCCCGAAAGATTATATGTTGCTGAGCGATCTGGCGACTCGCATCGGAGCCCGTGATCTTGGCGTGATTAAGGGAATCAGCGCATTAGGCGCAGGTGTCGGGCCAATTGACGAAACCAGCTTTCCGACCATGCCGGTTCCCGCAGGTCAGGAAAGCAACTGGACCATCATTCATGCCATTACGCGGCAGGAGAGCCAATTTGCCCAAGCCGCGATCAGCCACGCCGGCGCACGTGGATTGATGCAGCTCATGCCCGGCACAGCGCGGGAGCAATCGGGGAAAATCGGTCTTTCTTATAATATGTCTGCGCTAACAGGTGATCCCCAATATAATATCCGTCTGGGCAGCAGCTACATCCAGCGCATGCTCAACTATTATGGCGGCAGCTATCCCTTGGCAGTGGCGGCCTATAACGCTGGCCCCGGCAATGTTAACAAGTGGCTGAGAACACAGGGCGATCCACGACAAGGCGGTATTGACTGGATAAAATGGATTGAGGAAATTCCGATCTACGAAACCCGCAATTATGTGAAACGTGTGCTGGAAAATGCGGTTGTTTACGATACGCTTAATCCGCGAGGACCACGGATCAAAAGCGATACACCGTTAACGCGCTACATCGGGAAAAATTATAAAGGATGACTTTGATGCTTCGCACTCTTCGCATCATCTGCCGGGAGTGCGGAATATCGTCAATGTGCCATTAATGACTGGCTAATCCACCTCATAACCAAAAGCATCTTTGGCCAGTCTGACCAGTTCCGGGTCCACTTCGGGTAAATCTTCCGGCAAAGCAGCTTCCAATGTTTCGGCGATATGAGTCATAGCCGCGATCCGTGCAGCTTTTTTATTATTGCCATCAATCACCTTCCACGGTGCCCAGCGTGTATCGGTCTGTTTGAACATATCATCCATTGCGGCCAGATAGGCTGACCGTTTTGACCGATTGCGAAAATCATCCTTGTTTATTTTCCACTGTTTATGCGGCGTATTCAGCCGCTCGGCAAAACGGCTATCCTGTTCTTCCTGAGTGACGTGAAAAAATAACTTAACCAGATTCGTACCGCTATCAATTTGCTGCGCTTCAAATTCGTTAATCTCGTCATAGCCGCGTTTCCATTCGGCGTTGCTGCATAATTCCTCCACCCTTTCGACCAGAACACGGCCATACCAGCTTCGGTCGAACACAGCGATTTCACGATTACCCGGCAAGCGTTTCCAGAACCGCCAGAGAAAATGCCGGTCGCGTTCTTCCCGGTTTGGTGCGCCAATTGGAAACACCTCATAATAGCGGGGATCCCATTCGGCTGTCATCCTTCTAATGCAACCGCCCTTCCCGGCAGCATCCCAACCTTCAAAGGCCAAGATTGTCCGCTTCCCATATATGATATGTTTGAATTGAACACGGGCCAGCCGCTTTTGCACATGTTTCAGCGCATCGGAATAATCACCATCAAATTTACTGCCCGCTTCATATTCGGACAGATCAATATGTTTGTTCATACATAGCCTCAATGTATTTCGCCGCGAACCGGACAATGATATTTAATCGCAAAGCCGGAATTAGCGAGAGCCACTACATAGTATAGGAATAGCAAAAGAACGAATCGGTTAACCCTGTTTTGGCTAAGCGTAGTTACCCCTGTAATAGCGTTACGAGCATCCCGGGGCTTAAATCCGCGATTAAAGTCCGCTGGCTATATATCCAGCGATACGTTCGGGATCCTGCATTGGCATAAAATGGGACAGTTCGGGAATATAAAGCTCTTTTGCATTTGCAAAGCTGTTCACCAGATCGGGCCATGTCGGGCTGTTGGCAAAATCCCTTACCGCTGTCACATCATCCTCTGCCATTTGCGCGCGCAAGATCGCCACCGGCAATGATATGCGTTCCACAAAGGGATAGGGATCGACCAAACGGAAACCTTCGTATACCGAAGCCTCAAGATAGGGTGGACAAGCGAGAACAAAGCCCTCTCCACCGTCTGCATCATGGGCGGGAAGCAGGCCATATCGGCAATAATCCATCAGCACGTCTGTCTGCCATAGATTAAAAGGGTGACGGTCCTTGAATGCAGTGAACATGGCTTGCGGAGAATCCCAATGGTTCCGCCGCCGCGATACAGGGTTTTGTCCGGGATCAATATCTGCGAATCCGGGTGGGTTTTTATAAATTTTCGGATCGGCAATCGTGGGATCTATCAGCACCAGCCGTTCAAACCGTTCCGGCAAAGCGCTGGCAATTTGCACCAGCACATGAGCGCCCATGCTGTGGCCGACACCGATCAGGTTGTTCAGGTCCAACCCGTTTACAAGCGCTGCCAAATCCCGTGCTGCCAGGCTCCAGTCACTCAAGTTATCGGGCTTTGCGCTGCGACCATGGCCGCGCTGGTCCACTGCGACAATATGATATCCGGTCGGCAGCGCAGCGATAGTCTTGTCCCAACAACGCGCATGGAATCCGGTGGCATGAACCATCAATATCGTCTGGTCGCCGGGATTTCCCCACTCAAAATAACAGAGGTCGGTATCGCCCCGCTGAAAGCGTTGTTCTATTGGTTGCCCCGCTTCGTTCATCCTTCTTTCGGTGGCTCCACGACACGGATATGAAGCTCGCGCAATTGCTTGGCGGAGACACCGCTTGGCGCGCTCATCATCAAATCTTCCGCTTTCTGGTTCATCGGGAAAAGCACAACTTCACGGATATTGGGTTCATCCGCCAACAGCATCACAATCCGGTCAACGCCCGGCGCAGAACCACCATGGGGCGGCGCGCCATATTTCAGCGCGTTTATCATGCCGGAAAATTCGCTATCCACAGCAGCCTTGTCATAACCGGCAATTTCAAATGCTTTATACATGATGTCTGGGCGGTGGTTCCGGATCGCGCCCGATGATAGCTCTATGCCGTTACAGACAATATCATATTGCCATGCCAATATGTCCAGCGGGTCTTTATTCTCAAGTGCTTCCATCTCGCCCTGAGGCATCGAGAACGGGTTGTGCGAGAAATCGAGCTTTTTCAATTCCTCGTCATATTCATACATGGGATAATCAACGACCCAACAGAATTTAAATTCATTTTCGTTGATAAGGCCAAGCTGTTCGGCGGCGCGGGTGCGTGCGACACCGGCAAGTTTGGCCGCTTCCGCTTCTTTGCCAGCGGCAAAAAATACACCGTCATCCGGACCACAGCCAAGGTCAGCGAGCAGCTTCGCCGTGCCCTCTTCACCATGGTTTTTGGCAATCGGACCACCAGCAGCGCCTTCTTTCATGTTGATATAGCCAAGCCCCGCATAGCCTTCGCCGCGTGCCCAGTTGTTCATATCGTCAAAGAATTTGCGGCTGTTCTTACCGGCTTCCGGCGCAACAAAAGCGCGCACAGTTCCGCCCGAAGACGTGATTTTGTCAAACAGGCCGAAACCAGAGCCTTTGAAATGATCCGACACATCCTGAATGATGATCGGATTTCTAAGGTCCGGCTTGTCCGAACCATATTTCAACATGGCTTCTTTATAGGGGATACGCGGGAATTCACCGGCGGGCGTGACGCTTTTGCCATTGGCGAATTCCTCGAACACACCGGCCAGAACCGGCTCCAGCGCCCGAAACACATCTTCTTGTGTCACAAAGCTCATCTCAAGGTCGAGCTGGTAAAATTCGCCGGGGGAACGGTCCGCCCGCGCATCTTCATCACGGAAGCAGGGTGCAATCTGGAAATAGCGGTCAAAACCCGCCACCATCAGCATCTGTTTGAACATTTGCGGCGCTTGTGGCAGCGCATAGAATTTACCCGGATGAACACGGCTAGGGACCAGATAGTCACGCGCACCTTCGGGGGAAGAAGCCGTTAGAATCGGTGTCTGAAATTCGGTAAACCCTTGCTCGATCATGCGGTTGCGTAGTGAGGCGATCACTTTTGACCGCAACATCATGTTAGCGTGAACCTTTTCGCGCCTGAGATCGAGGAAACGGTAACGCAGGCGAATATCTTCGGGATATTCCTGCTCGCCAAATACCGGCATGGGCAATTCTTCAGCCGGGCCCTGCATTTCAACAGTTTCTGCAACCAGCTCTACTTCGCCGGTAGGCAAATTCGGATTTATGGTGTCAGAGGAACGCGCAGCAACCTTGCCAGTGACGGTAATAACCGATTCTTTGCGCGCTGCATCCAAAACCTTGAACGCATCGCTACCTTCTTCACTGACAATCTGGGTCAGACCGAAATGGTCACGCAGATCGACAAACATCAGGTTTCCGTGATCGCGAATATTATGAATCCAGCCGGATAAGCGGACTTCTTCGCCAACATTTTCGGTGCGAAGCTGTGAACAATTATGAGAGCGATATGCGTGCATGATGAACCTTTGATATCTGGAATGTTTCAGATCAAGAAACTTATGATGGCGTAACACAGGCACAAGGGGCTTTTGTCAAGGATGAAGCCTATAAACCGACGATCTTATTCCCTGCCTGTTTCCTGATCCAAGGTGGGACACAGACCTGTAATTATAGAATTTGTCTATCGGAAATGTTTGCGAGACTGAACTCAGCTTGTATAGAACCGGCATGAAAATTCATCCCTTGCTGACTGATAATCAGGACATTGCCGATATTTGCGAGCGTTTTTCGACGGCTGAATTTGTCGCGGTGGACACTGAATTTATGCGGGAAAACACCTATTGGCCGATCCTCTGTCTGATTCAAATATCCGATGGCAAAGAAGCCGCTGCAATAGATCCGCTCGCCAAGGGTGTCGACCTGCAACCGTTGCTTGATCTGCTTGTCGATAATGAAAATGTCCTGAAAATCTTTCATGCCGGCGGGCAGGATGTGGAAATCATCCACAATATGACCGGCAAAACCCCTCACCCGATTTTTGACACACAGGTCGCCGCCATGGCTTTGGGGCCAAGCGAGCAAATCGGCTATGCGAACCTGGTGAATAGCTGGCTTGGCATCACACTCGACAAAGGCGCGCGCTTTACGGATTGGTCGCGGCGTCCATTGAACGACCGGCAAATCGAATATGCGATTGGTGATGTCACGCATCTCGCGTCCATTTTTTCGAATATGCTCGAAAAGCTGATCGAAACGGGCCGCGGAATGTGGATCAATGCGGAGATGGAGAAGCTCGCTGATCCGGATAACTATGTAAATGATCCGGAAGAATCCTGGCGACGCGTCAAATTCCAAAGCCGTAATCCAGAAGCATTGGGCCGTTTGAAAGCATTGGCTGCATGGCGTGAAAATGAAGCCCAGACCAAAGACATGCCGCGTGGCCGGATCATGCGGGATGAAACTCTGGCCGACATCGCCGCCCACCCCCCGAAAGATCAGGCCAAATTATCACAGGTGCGCGGCCTGTCATCCAGCTGGAAGAATAATGATATTGGCGAGCGGTTAATGAACGCCCTGGCCAATGCAAAGCCGCTTTCCAAAGACGAGATGCCGGACCGCAGTGGCCGCCGTGCGAAATTCAGCAAAGAGAACGCATTGGTCGTCGATCTGTTGAAATTGCTGTTAAAAATCCGCTCATCGGAAATGAATGTTGCTTCTAGGTTATTGGCCCGCGCCGATGATCTGGAGCGTATCGTTGCCGGGGAAAGAGAAGGAATCGGCCTTTTGGAAGGCTGGCGCTACGAAGAATTTGGACGCGATGCCATCGACCTGATAGAAGGCCGCATGAGTTTCACTGTCAAAGATGGCAAATTGAAAATGACTCATAATACGGATTCCAGAAGCGAGGACACATGAAAAAGACACGGCTTATGTTTGCAGCAATAAGCTGCTCTGCAATAATGGCTTGTTCGACTATGGAGGCACAGGTTGCTGAACGCCCATTACCGTCCGGTGAAAGCTGCCAGTCGGCAAGCCTTGAACAACTGGTTGGAATACGGGCAAACGCCGAAATTGGGGCCAATGCGTTGATACAATCGGGTGCAGAAACCCTGCGCTGGATCCCGCCCCGCAGTGCCGTGACAATGGATTATCGTCATGACCGTCTGAATATCGAATATGATGACGATCTGGTCATCACCCGTATCCACTGCGGATGAGCCGATAAATTCAACAAAATAGTTTAGCCGGGCGATATAAGGGATTTATTCCGTTACGAACCGCGGCTCCAGATCCAACATTCGTGCCAGTTGCACATGCCGTTTTGCGACGGCATCTCCGTAAAGATCGCGTAAATCACTGGCCATGATGATTTCCAGCCGACCGTCGGTCTTGCGAAGCCGCGTTTGTTCCAGCGGGTTGCGCGTGCCACCACTGATCCGCTGCCCCAATCGCATCGCAAGGCCCCAGCAAATTGCGCGCTGTGTCGCCTCATCACTAGCCAGATTTCCGCCACCGGGGAAAATATTATTTCCGCCCCCAAAACTGGTATATAGCGCCTGCCCCAATTGCTCCCGTTCCGCACCGGTGATGCCGACCCAATTGCCATGCAGACCCATAACAAGTCCGCGCTCCGCACGAAAATTGGGGTTGGCACGCCATGCCACATCCCCAAGGTTACATGCAGCTTGCCGAATACGCACCCATTCCGGTGGATCTTCGGCAAAAATTGGTGCGATCCATTCGCCCAGCAACTTGCTATTGGCCGGGAAACGAGCTTGTGCTGCGCCCGATACTTCGGTCGCCAATAATAATGGATCGCGCTTGCTTTCCGCCTTGCTGACATTTTGAAACAAAAAGCCTTCACGTACACCATAAGCCGACACAATCATTGTGCTGCTGTCCAGATAGCGGATGAGATAGGACAAAAGCCAAGCCGCGTCATTCAGGGTCGGTATGCGTGATTTTGAAAGCCCCGGAACCGCTTTCAGCTTGGTTCTGTCCATCCGGGCCAACTGGCTGACCAGTCTGCGTGCGCGCTGAGGCTGCATTTCATAATGGTGGATCACCGGCAGCGGATAACCGCTATCAAACATGTCCAGCCGTGCCAGCGAACGCCAAGACCCGCCCACTAGATAGAATGGCAAGCCTTGGCCGTTTTTATCCCATTCAGTTTGTTTAAGCATTTTGGCGACTTGACGCTTCAGCTTATCCTTGTCTTTCCGGCGTAATTCGGCGACGCGCAGAACCCCGAATGGAAAGCTGTGTCGTTCCAGAATTTTTCCACGTTTGACCCGTGCCAGCTCAAGACTGCCTCCACCAAGATCACCGACAATCCCGTCTGCTTCGGGAATGGCTGATATTACGCCTAATCCGGCAAGTTCCGCTTCTTCCTCTCCGTTCAAGACCCGCGTATCAAAACCGATTTTAGCAGCAGCCTTTAACAATTCCGCCGCATTACTTGCTTCGCGCACCGCAGCAGTGGCGAAACATTTGATCAAATCGACTTCCATCTCGATACAAAGCCGGTGGAACCGTTGCAAAGCCCGTAGCGCTGTACCCATTGAATCTGCTGCAATTGCACCTGTGGTCGCCAGCTCTTTACCAAGCCCGGCCATAACTTTTTCGTTAAATAATATCGCTGGCACACGCGCCGCGCCCTGATATACGACCAGTCGTATCGAATTGGATCCGATATCGACAATCGCTGTCCGGCGGTTCGAGCGCAGAAGTTGTTTATCCTTGGTTATTTGCAATCCCCCAACCGGTACATAGCAGTCGCTCAGCTCTTGTTTTTGCGGCGGCGCAACGATAACCGCGGAACCGTATTATTTTTGCTCAAAGCCTTGCCGCGACCGGATAATGATGGATTAGTCATAAAATAATGATGCAGGTTAAACGGCTTATCTGACGGCGTGACTCTTGTGTACGTACCATCACTATTCAATTCCCAGCTTTGCTCATCGTCAATCAGATTAGCAACCATGACCTGATCAAGAATCTGGTCATGCACAGTCGCGTTGGTGATCGGAATCATATATTCAACTCGTCGATCAAGGTTTCGCGGCATCCAGTCAGCTGAACTGATATAAACCGATGCAGAATTATTAGGTAATTCCTGACCATTTCCAAAGGCCCAGATCCGGCTATGCTCCAGAAAACGGCCAACAACCGACTTTACCCGGATATGCTCCGACATGCCCGGAACGCCGGGGCGCAAACAACAAATCCCGCGAATAACCAGATCAATTTCCACTCCGGCGTTACTCGCGCAATAGAGTTTCTCGATCACCGCAGGGTCAACAAGCGAATTCATCTTTGCCCAGATCATAGCCGGTTTTCCGGCGCGCTCATTAGCGATTTCCCGGTCAATCAAATCCATCAAGTCCTGCCGCATATAACGCGGCGACATGGATATCATTTCCAACTTTTCCGGTTCGACATAGCCGGTGATATAATTGAACAATTGTGCCGCATCGCGGGCGGCTTTTGGATCGGCGGTAAAGAAGCTGAGATCAGTGTATATTTTAGCGGTTACAGGGTGATAATTGCCGGTACCAAAGTGGCAATAGGTCCGATACCCTTCCTGTTCCTTACGAACCACCATTGATATTTTGGCGTGGGTTTTCCATTCGATAAAGCCATATACCACCTGCACTCCGGCGCGTTCCAGAGCGCTGGCCCAATAAAGGTTTTGCTCCTCGTCAAAGCGGGCTTTTAATTCGACAATGGCGGTAACGGATTTACCGGCTTCTGCCGCGTCGATCAGCGCACGGATGACCGCCGACTGTTTGCCTGCACGGTAAAGCGTTTGTTTGATGGCTACTACATCAGGATCAGCCGCCGCCTGCCGCAAAAACTCGATAACCACTTCAAACGATTCATACGGGTGGTGGACAAGAATATCCTTGTCACGGATCGCCGCAAAACAGTCTCCTCCATGCTCGCGAATCCGTTCCGGAAAGCGCGGGCTATAAGGTGTAAATTTAAGATCAGGCCGGTCTTCCTCAACCAGCAGGTCCAGATCACTTATACCGACCAGCCCCTCAACCCGGTTTTCCGTAGCACCTTCGGAAAGCAGGTTTTCGCGCAATAATGTCACTACATTATCAGAAACACCCGGGCCCATTTCGAGTCGAATAACATCACCGCGACGGCGGCGTTTAATCGCGCTACGGAAATAGCGGACAAGATCTTCGGCTTCTTCCTCTACCTCAATATCGCTGTCACGAATGATCCGGAACAGACCCGTGTTCGTCACATCATAACCAGGAAATAGTTGGTCGGAATAGCATTGGATTACAGATTCTACGGCAATGTAAGTTGCTATCTTACCGGGTATCCGGATGAAACGGGGCAATCCGGACGGGATCATGACCAGTTCTCTTATGGATTGACCATCCGATTGCCGAACCAGATCAAATACCAGGCTCAACCCCTTGTTGGGGATGAACGGAAACGGATGCGCCGGATCTAAAGCCTGCGGCGTCAAAACCGGGAATATCTGATCCAGAAAATGTTGCTTGAGCCACGCCTGGCGCTCTCCATCAAGATCGGTCGCAAGCAGAACATGAATATCTTCTTTCGCCAAGGCCGATACAAGATTGCTCCATACTTTCTGCTGTTTTGACATCAGCTCTTCACTGCTATCGCCTATCGCCAGCAATTGCTGTTTCGGGGTTAATCCATCTGCGGATTGCTCCTCAATATTCTGACGGAACTGCCCAACCAGTCCGGCAAAACGAACCATGAAAAATTCGTCAAGATTGCTTCCGGAAATGGAGAGAAAACGAAGCTGCTCAAGCAACGGATGCGAGCTATTTTCCGCTTCTTCAATAACCCGGGTGTTAAACGCTAGCCAGCTTAACTCACGGTTAAAATATCGGTCGGACCGGGTTTCATAGACCATGTCCTCATTTTGGCTGGAAACAGGTGCCTGGGGATCAAGACTTTCCATTTAACTTTTCTCGCCATTTCCGGCTGTATATATTTCAATACCGGGTTTGTGGTTCGCCGCCTGATGCTGTTCTAATGCCGCTTTGGCAATGGCGCGTGTAATGGGGCGCTTCCTCTCTATAGCCAATCTATCCATATTTTGTGACAAAAGCTGAACATTATAATATGTGCGCTCCATTCTTTTGCCGAGATAGGATAGCGCCTCTTGGGAAACCGAAAGCCCGCGCGCTGTAAAATATTTCTGGAACAAACCTGTAATCATCGCCTCATCTGGTGGACCGATTTCGATGAGCAAAGACGCCGCCAAACGGGATTTTAAATCCGGAAGCTCCACTCCCCAACTGGCTACCGGCTTGGACGAGACAAGCAATAAAGGCTTTTTTTCTTGCCTGGCATGGTTCCAGAGATGAAAAAGATCATCATCATGGCTCGCCATGGCATCATCGACAATATACCCACCGCTATCACGCTCAAACTGCTGTGCCATGACCGTTTTCCCCGATGCCGGCTCACCGATCAGGATGGCGGTAAGATTGGGCCAGTCTTGCCAATTTTGCAGATGATCATGCGCCTCAGCATTGGAGTGCGTTATGATATAGCGTTCATCTTGCCCGGCCAAGGCAGTATCCAGAGGGAGGGCAATCTGGCTCACGATTCTATTCGCCGCTCCCCGGATTAGGCAGATCAGTAGATGTCCCGCCCCGAGTGATTCTAAGTGCACCAGCTCCTTGCTGGACTTGCCACCCCTTGGCACGAAGTGCCGATGCCAGCGTCGCCAGATCGCCGTTATAGGAAACCTGCATTACCGACACTCCGCCCAATGCCAAGCTGGCAGTAGAGGCAGAGGATACACCCGGTACAGACCGGACCGATGCTTCACCACGGCTGACCGCGCCGACATCGGGAGTATCAAACTGGACCGCGACGGATATAGCCGTAACTGAAGGAGCAGTTACCGCGTTTTCCTCGCTCGCTGTTACAGAAGAGCCGGAGCCCGCAGTCACACTGTCCGTGCCATAGCCCTCAGCAGCCAATTCAGCCTCTATCTCTTTCTCCAAGGCCTCCAGATCAATTGGATCCTCGATAGTAAGGGACTTGTCAGTTTTCAGAACACCGCGAGACAAGGCATTGGAATATATCTTGTCCAATCGGACAATCGCCTGATCCAGCATCGCCGGAATACCATCGGTCGATTTGGTTTTAAGTGAGAAACTGTCAATAAACCTATTATCCGGACCATAGCGCGCGCTAAAATATGCTGTCACCGGGCCACCGGGATATTCCCGTTCCATGCGAGCAATTGGAATGATAACATCGGCAGCACTAAATTGGTCCAATATTGTACGCCACCAGCGCCGGTCATTACGTTCTGCCTGTCCTGCGGTCAGAACCAGTGACTCACTACCCGAACCATAAGGGCGAACATAATCTATCGCACTATTGCCAGAGCGGAAGCGCGCCCATGCTTTTTGCCATTCGGTTCGATTTTCAAACACTTGTGGCGAGCCACCGCTCCACATGACGGGCAGAACAAGCAATGGCGGTGATCGCAGACGTTGTCCGCTAACTCCCAAGATTTGACCTGCGCGTGCGCGGTCGAACATCACACCCAATGTAGCGATATAGCGTGTTGGCCCAATCTGTTCCTTTTCGACAACAATGGCAGATACAATATTATTCAGCGCACTATCAGACAGCCCGCTTGTTTTACCGCCCTGCTTCCGTGCAAAAAGTACTTTCCATGCCTTGCGTTGTGCCTCTTCCCATCCCTTTTTACGGGCTTCGGCTGCATTTTTACCAGTTGTATCAACCTCCACTCCGGAAACTTCAAAGTCACCTGTGCTTGCAAGCGGCGCAACACCGCGATCGCTGCCTTCAAGCTGGGCATAGACAACGCCAGCCACAGTCAGACCAAATACTGCAAAAACAGCGACGACATGGGCTCTAAAATTGGTCAAAATTTTCATTTCCGCTCTTTTGACGATTATGACGTGGAAATCCAGCCGCGACTTGTCTAATCGCTTCTTTTATGAGTGATAAACAAAATAACGGGCGAAATGAACCGGAATCATACACCTATGCGAAAGCAGGTGTGTCGATTGAAGCAGGCAATGCACTGGTCAAGGCTATTGCACCACTGGCAAAAGCAACGGCACGGCCAGGTGCTAATGCTGAATTGGGTGGCTTTGGCGGCTTTTTCGATTTGAAAGCAGCGGGTTATGACGACCCATTGCTGGTCGCGGCCAATGACGGTGTCGGAACGAAGCTGAAGCTAGCGATCGACTATGACCGGCATGACAGCGTTGGCATTGATCTGGTTGCAATGTGCGTCAATGATCTGATCGTGCAAGGCGCAGAGCCCCTATTCTTCCTCGATTACTTTGCGACGGGCAAACTTGAAAACGGCGTTGCGGAACGAGTCGTAGCTGGCATTGCAGAGGGATGTAAGATTTCGGGCTGCGCCCTGATCGGCGGAGAGACAGCCGAAATGCCCGGCATGTATGCTGATGGCGATTATGATCTGGCCGGTTTTTGTGTCGGCGCCGTAGAGCGCGAGAAAGCGTTAACCGGCCAGCAACTTGCCGATGGCGATGTCTTACTTGGGCTAAGCTCTTCGGGCGTACATTCCAATGGCTATTCACTGGTACGCCGGCTTGCTGACGATAAGGGCTGGAAACTTGATCGACCGGCACTGTTTGATCCAGAAGTGCTGTTGATCGAAGCCTTGATTGCTCCGACTCGTATCTATGTGAAGTCATTACTGCCGCTGATGCAATCGGGACGAATCAAGGCATTGGCGCATATTACCGGTGGTGGATTGCTGGAGAACATACCCCGCGTTCTTCCCGATAACCTGCATGCCCATGTTGATGCCACAAGCTGGGATCAACCGCGGTTGATGGCGTTTTTACAGGCTCAGGGCAATATCGAGCCTGAGGAAATGGCGCGGACGTTTAACTGCGGTATCGGGATGATATTGGCTGTATCCATGGATGAAGTGGAGTCTATCACGGCAGATTTGAAAGCCGCCGGGGAGACCGTGCATCAGGTTGGCGTTATCAAGGCCGGCACGAAGGGCTGCACCGTATCAGGCAGCGCGGGAACCTGGTCGGCCATGGGCGACTGGGCCGCGGTTCATGACGGCTGATTGATGATGGCACAAAAGGCCAGAATCGCTGTCCTAATTTCTGGCCGTGGCTCCAACATGGCTGCGCTGGCTTATGCGGCAAAGGCGGAAAACTGTCCGTTCGAGATCGTTCTGGTCGCCTCTAATGATCCGGGCGCACCCGGCCTGATATTGGCCGAGGCAGAGGGAATTGAAACATTTTCCCATCCGCATAAAGGCTTGACCCGCGAAGACCATGACCAGATCATGCATGACGCCGTCACACGGGCCGGTGCAGATTATGTGGTGCTGGCCGGATATATGAGAATCCTGAGCGACAGATTCGTTCGCCAGTGGCAGGACCGCATGCTTAACATTCATCCCAGTCTGCTACCAAAATACAAGGGACTTGATACCTATCAACGCGCGCTCGACGCAGGCGACAGCCATGCCGGGTGCAGCGTCCATCTGGTCACGCCCGAACTCGATGACGGCCCCGTGCTGGCCCAGACAAAAGTTGCCATATTGCCGGGCGATACGCCTGAAATACTGGCTGACCGCGTGCTGATAGCCGAGCATCAGCTCTATTCCGCTACGCTTGCCCGATATGTCACGCGCGAACAGGACCCCGACTGGATATTGGAACAGGTTCGTATGCGGGCACTGGCTTTGGCAGAAACGTATGAAAGACCCAGTTTCGGCACGCCGGGCTGGCGCGTCGGAAGCGAAAAGACAGGCAAATATTTCGCCTATTTCTCGCATAGGCATCACGGCGAAACAGGATCGGCCCTGCTTGTCAAAACCAGCGGTCTGGATGAACAGTCGGCGCTGCTGGATGCCGATCCCGAATTATATTTCGCTCCAAAATTCTATGGAAAATCAGGCTGGATTGCCATCCGGCTGGATACCGGGCAAACAGACTGGGACCATATCGCAAGCTGGCTTAAAAAAAGCTGGCACATGACCGCGCCAAAACGACTCACCAAAATGAGTGATATTGCAGACCAGTTTTAGGGCCAATCGCGCCAGCGCTATGCCACGACCCCTTCTACTACAGATTTGGCATTATCTACCCGAATAGCCGCGCCATTGATGAATCGCGATTCATCCGAAGCCAGAAACAACACAGTATGGGCAATGTCATCAGGATGCCCCAAAGCACTGGCCGCCGGGCCTTCGCTAGCGGGACGCAAGTCGTTTCTTGCCATCATTTTCGGACCGATTTCTTCGACCATCGGTGTGAGCACGCCTGCTGGATGCACGCTGTTACAGCGGATATTATAACCGTTATTCGCGCAATGCACGGCGATGCTGCGGGTCAGGCTTTCAACCGCTCCTTTAGCCGCTGCATAGGCCGCGACCACCGGTTCGCCCTGAACCGATGCGATGGAGGCCATATTGATGATAGAACCGCCACCGGTATTTTTCATCGCCGGAACCGCATATTTACATCCAAAAAAAGTTCCGTCCGCACTAACCGCCATCACGAATCGCCATTCTTCAGCCGTCTGGGTTTCGATGGTTCCCGGCTCCACAACCCCGGCATTATTGACCAATATGTCCAGTTTTCCGTGCCGTGAAACAACATCAGCAATCAAATCTTCCCAAGCCGATTCATCGCGCACATCTTGTGTCTGGAACTCCGCCGCCGCGCCAATTTCAGACGCGACTCGCATTCCGTTCTCCTCATCCATATCCGTAAGGATGACAGTAGCGCCTTCCCGCGCGAACATTCGGGCATCGGCCTCTCCCAGTCCTTTCGCCGCGCCGGTGATGATCGCGATTTTTCCTTCAAGCCTACCCATTTTATCCCTCTCTTTTTTGCCAACTATCCTCCGATTAGCAGCACATGCTACGCATCGGCCCTAACAATATGATGGAGAGCATGATGGATAGGGTTGATGAATTATTGGCACGCGAGGAAATACGTGACCTATTGCATCGCTATTGCAAGGGAATTGACCGCCGGGACTGGACGCTGGTGCGATCCTGCTTCGCGGATGACCATATCCATAAACATGCCGAATATTCGGGACCGCCGGATGAATTTATCGGCTTTGCCAGCGAAATATTAAAGAAAGTTCCCGCCACCCATCATTCGATTTCCAACGTGCATTTCACCTTTAGCGAAGACGGGAAAAGCGCATCGACCGAAGCCAATTTCGTCGCTTATCATTATATTCAGGAGGGCACGCCCGAATTTACTGCTGTTCCGACACAAGGCAAAGCCACGGACTGGATTGTCGCTGGTCGTTACTGTGATAAATTTGAAAAGCGCGATGGCAAATGGATTATTGTCCGCCGCGAGGCATTTCACGATTGGGAACGCTATGAGGAGGCCAATCCTAAGGATTAGTGCGGGATATTAGCTAGCAGATTGTGCTATACCTATTTGCTCTAAGCCTGTCGAAGGGTGCCTATAGTCTGGATATTGCGCTTATCCAAGACACGCCATTCCCGCCAAAGCAGGAATGACGTGTTTAATTAGGAAAAACTTATCCTACGATTTCGTCTTCATTGAAAAAATAGGCGATTTCAATTTCGGCATTTTCGTCGCTGTCGGAACCGTGAACCGTGTTTGCTTCGATGCTTTCAGCGAATTCTTTACGAATGGTTCCTGGTGCGGCTTCGGCGGGATTGGTCGCTCCCATGATGTCGCGGTTACGTTGCATGGCGTTTTCACCTTCCAGCACCTGAACCACAACCGGGCCGCTGATCATGAATTCAACCAGTTCACCAAAGAAAGGACGCTCTTTATGGACAGCGTAAAAGCCTTCTGCCTGTTCACGCGTCATGTGAATGCGCTTTGAGGCAATAACGCGCAAACCAGCGTCTTCCAGCATTTTGGTGACAGCGCCGGTCAGGTTGCGTTTGGTAGCATCTGGTTTAATGATCGAAAAAGTCCGTGTACCGGCCATGAATTTGCTCCGTAATAGAGAGTTGGAAAAAATGTTGCGCCGCCACTAGCGGGAGTCTTGAACCATAGCAAGTTTTTGTCAGAGGGGTTTTATCTCAAGGCTTATTGTTTGTCAGGGGCCTTGAACCCACCGGCCACCATCCTGTTTCCAATAGCGCGGTGTCACATCCTGTTTCCCGGACAAGGATCGCCATGCTGTTCGGGCGTTATCAATCCGCTCTGCTGTAAAAAGAAAAAACACCCGGTCGAATGCCAGCGCCTCATCGCGCCATTCGCCATCAACCAAAGCGATATATTGTGCGCCATTTGGAGCATTGCATGTCGTGGAAAGCAGGATGGGCTGCACATCGTCTCGCCCTTCTCCGGCCAACTCATGGGCAAGAAAGCTGGTCGGACCGGCATCCCATAACGCGCCGCTGATTGTGTCCAACTGGTCATTAAAACCGGATACCAACAGCATCTTCTGCCCGCTATCGAGGGTTTTTTGCGCCAGAACCGGCACCAGTTTTTCGGCCGGATCGCGGGTCAAATGATAAAAATCGACCTGCACCGGTCAAACTATCCTTGCACTTAGCCTATTTCTCAAAATGATCGGCAACATATTGGTCCAGCAACCGCACACCAAAGCCGGTTGCTCCTTTATCCCAGACCGGACCGGGCTTGTCTGCCCAGGCCATACCGGCAATATCCAGATGCGCCCATTTGACACCGTCCTTGATAAAGCGTTTCAGGAACTGCGCCGCAGTGATCGAACCCGCTCCTTTTCCGCCGACATTTTTCATGTCCGCAATCGGTGAGTTGATCTGCTTGTCATAAGCTGCGCTCAACGGGAAACGCCAGAGCGGGTCGCCTGCCGTTTTACCAGCCGCTAACAGATTGTCGGACAGGTCATCGTCATTGCTGAAACAACCGGCATGTTCATTGCCAAGCGACACAATGATTGCGCCCGTTAAGGTCGCCAGATTCACCACCACTTCCGGTTCGAAAGTTTCCTGCGTCCAATGGAGCGCGTCGCATAGCACCAGACGCCCCTCGGCATCGGTATTGATAACTTCAATTGTCTGGCCGCTCATGCTTTTCACGACATCGCCGGGGCGCTGTGCATTGCCGTCGGGCATATTTTCAACCAGTCCGCAGACACCGACGACATGGACCCTGGCTTTACGCCCCGCGAGTGCCTTCATGGTGCCCGCAACCGCGCCGGCACCGCCCATATCCCATTTCATGTCCTCCATGCCCGCTGGCGGCTTTAGTGAAATACCACCTGTATCAAAAGTCACGCCTTTGCCAACAAGCGCCAACGGTTTTTTCTGTGCGCCATTGGTGCCATCCCAGCGCATTGCCAACAGGCGCGGCGGTCGGACGGAGCCTTGCGAAACGCCCAAAAGCGCTCCCATGCCCAGTTTTTCCATCTCTTCCTGACCAAGCACCGTAAATTCGACGCCCATATCCTCAAGCTCTTTGCAGCGCTCAACAAAGCTCTCGGGGTAAATGACATTAGCCGGTTCCGAGACCAATTCACGGGTCAGCGCGACGCCATCAGCCACGGCAGACAAGTCCTGCCAGACCTCCGCCGATTCCATGCCGGTATCCATCACGGTAATTTCCACAAGTGTCGGCTTGTTTTGTTCCGGCATTGTCGTGCGATATTTATCGATTCTCCAGCTCCGCAGCTTGGCACCGAACAACAACCGCGCGAGCTGATCCTGATCAAGCCCGCTATTATCTATCGCAAGATGTTTGACGCCCGAAGTTAACAGCTTTGCCACCACTGCGCCGCCAGCGGCTTCACAATCGCTACGCTCTCCCTTGCCAATGCCGGTCAGGATAACCTGAACGACCGATTTTGCTTCGGTCACAAATGTCTGGAAGGTCTGGCCGGTTTTGCCCTCAAACCGGGCTGCCTTGGCAGCCGCGCGCACCATATCTGCCTGCTCCAGCGATAGTGTCGCATTATCCAGTTCATCCTTACCAACAGCAAAAGCAATGGCATCTGGTGAAGACGGGCTGGCGGCAAATGTGAATTTCATGGGTAAAGCGTCCTTTTCAATCTGTCAGTCGCATTAATGTCCCGGATATATGGTCATCCGTTCATTGTCGATCAATGAAAGATTGGCTTTATCATTGCAATCATCATTTCTCAGGCATCATTTCTCAGGCATCATTTCTCAGGCATCATTTCTCAGGCATCATTTCTCAGGCATCATTTCTCAGGCATCATTTCATCGGCATCAATTTGGCATCATTTCACAGCAACAGTAAACTAATCAGGTGATTGCCCAAATTCTGGCACAGATAATTTGCAGGAGACGTGATCTGATGCAATAGGGCGATAGTCGATCTGGTTGCACAACAACCAGCACCGGTAATCATAGGGTCAAAGGGTAGGTTATTCTCGTCGATGAAATCTTCAATCGCACTGATAGCAGTAACGCTTCCGCTGGCTCATCCGCTAATCGCTTTTGCACAAACAGACGTGCAGGGAGACATCGGGCCAACTTCAGGACAGCTTTCTGAACAATCCTCTGATGAAATCTCGGAACAATCAGACGAAATTGAGTTTAGCGCCGACAAAGTCGAATATGATTTCGAGACAGATGTTGTAACCGCGTCCGGCGATGTTCTGCTTAACCGCGATGGATACAAGCTGCGTTCCGATAGTGTCATCTGGAACCGCAAAACAGGTATCGTCGAGGCAAAGGGCAATATCCGCTCAACCAGTCCGGATGGTGATACCGCCTATGGTGATAGCATTATTCTTACAGATAGCCTGCGCGACGGCATGGTCGAAAACCTGCTGCTCGTCATGGAGGATGGTAGCCGTCTGGCCGCGCGCAAGGGCGAGCGGTTTGAAGATGGCTCGCTATCGCTGGACAATGCGGCTTATACGGCCTGCGCTGTCACCACAGAAGACGGCTGTCCCAAAAAGCCGAGCTGGGAAATAAAAGCAGTCAAAGTCCGCTATGATCCGGTTAAAAAGCGGGTCCGATATGATGGCGCACGGATAGAGATTTTCGGACTGCCGGTTATCCCCCTTCCCGGCCTCTCCCATCCGATTGGCGACGAGAACCGCAGCGGACTTCTGGTGCCCAACCTGCGGTTTGATTCGACCAACGGCGTAGCTGTATCTGTGCCCTATTATTTCAACATCGCCCCCAATCAGGACGCCACAGTAACCACTCAGGTTTTTAGCGAGGTCGCTCCACTGGTTAGTGGAACTTACCGGTTTCTGGATGAAAAAGGCGCGTTTCAGATTACCGGATATGGTACATATAGCTCGCGCATTCCTACCGGGGCAACGGGACCATTGCCAGATGCGGAAAATGATTTTCGCGGCTATCTTGAAACCAGCGGGCGGTACATTCTCGATGAGAACTGGACAATTTCGCAATCCGCCCGCGTAGCTTCCGACCGAACATTTTTGCGCCGCTATGACATAAGCGATGATGACAGCCTGCGTTCTACAATCAATGTCGAGCGCATAGACGAAAGCAGTTATTTCTCTCTGGCAGGCTGGGCATTTCAAACCTTACGCGCCGGAGATCCGCAAAATCAGGTTCCTGTGGCCTTGCCGGTCGTTGATTACCGTAAACGCTTTGCCGAACCGATATTGGGCGGTCGCACACAGATACAGGTCAACAGCCTCGCAATCGGGCGAACGGGGGGGCAGGATACCCAGCGTGCCTTTGCCTCCGCTCGGTGGGGTTTGCATAAATTAACCAGCATGGGGCAAGAAATCATTCTGACCGGCTTTGCCCGCGGTGATGTCTATAATAGTCAAGATAACGCTCTTAACGAAACTCCGCTTTATAGCGGTGATAGCGGTTGGCAGACACGCGGTATTGTAACAGCAGCAATAGACGTAAAATGGCCCTTTATCGGTGAAGCCTTTGGTGGAACCCAAACCCTGACCCCGCGTTTTCAGGTTGTGGCAACGCCGGCAATATCCAATATTTCGATTCCCAACGAAGACTCGCGTTCGGTTGATCTGGAAGACACTAATCTTTTCGCGTTAAACCGTTTTCCCGGCCATGACCGCTATGAAGATAACGTCCGGGCTACCTATGGCGTGGAATGGAATCTCAACCGGCCCAATCTGCGGATTGACGCTATAATCGGCCAAAGTTACCGACTGGCAAATAATAGCAATATCGTTCCTGAGGGTACTGGTCTTTCGGAACGGTTCTCCGATATTGTCGGACGCACGGAAGTTCGCTTCAGAGACGTAGTAAAATTCACGCACCGTTACCGGCTTGATAAAGACGATCTTGCAATCAGACGCAACGAGATTGACGCCACGATCGGCTCAAAAAACACTTACGCACAAATCGGATATTTGCGACTGGACCGGAATATTGGAGCAGGGATCGAGGATCTTGGCGACCGCGAAGAAGTGCGCGTCGGTGGACGCTACCAGATTAATGATTATTGGTCGGTATTCGGCTCTGCGATTGTGGATCTTACCGGAAAAAAGGAAGACCCCTTGTCATCGGCTGACGGATTTGAACCTGTCCGCCACCGTCTTGGCGTCGCTTATGATGACGGATGCCTGTCGATGGGTGTTACCTGGCGTTATGATTACGAAGACTCTGGCGATGCACAGCGGGGCAGCACTTTCCTGTTCCGGGTGGCGTTGAGCAATTTGGGTGTGTAAGACAAGCTATGACGATATATGATCGCTCATATTGGGTTCAGCCAAATTTTGATATCCGTTAGCCTCAAAATGTTCTTAGAGTTTGAAAAGAAACAAAAAATGAATTTTATGCGTACCAGAAGTTATAGCCGAAATGCAAAATTTGCGCTTGCGGCAACTGCCGCCATATTTGCAGCGACATCATCGTCCAGCCAGACTGTTTCAGACGATTCGGTCCCGCAGGCTGGACTTAATATCCCTGAAAAGCTTACCATTTTCGGCAACAATGATCCCAACGTCCGCCGCGCAACCGCATTGGTCAACGGTGATATTATAACCGGCACGGATGTCGGGCACCGGCTTGCTCTTATCGTGGCAGCCAATGGCGGCACGGTTTCAGAAGAAGAGAAACAGCGCCTGCGAGTACAAGTGCTACGCAACCTGATTGACGAAACGCTCCAGATTCAGGAAGCCGAAGCAAATGAAATCAACATTTCCCAAGCGGAAATCGATCAGACTTTTAATCAGGTCGCCCAACAGAATTTTGGTCAGGATATAAGCGCCTTTGACGAATATCTGCGCTCCAAGGGCTCATCCAGCGAGACTTTAAAACGGCAGATCAAGGGTGAACTGGCTTGGAGCCGTTTGCTCCGTCGCAATATCCAGCCATTCATCAATGTGGGTGAGGAAGAAGTAAATGCCATTATCGAGCGGTTGAACGCGTCCAAGGGCACGACCGAATACCGCATTGGCGAAATTTACATGGCTGCTACGCCCGAAACAGCCTCACAAATTGCTGCGAACATGCGGCAAATATTGGATCAAATCCGCCAGGGTGGTTCTTTTATCGCTTATGCTCGGCAATTCTCCGAAGCATCAACAGCTGTGACCGGCGGTGATCTGGGTTGGGTTCGTCCCGGACAATTACCACAATCCTTGGCAGAAGCTGCGAGCCAGATGCAAGTGGGTCAGGTCGTAGGGCCAGTGGAAGTTCCCGGCGGCTTTTCTATTCTTTACCTTATTGACCAGCGGCAGATTTTAACTGCTGATCCGCGTAACGCAGTTTTAAGCCTGAAACAGCTTTCGATCAGCTTTCCTGAAGGAACTACCGAAAAGCAAGCAACTGCTCGTGCGGCACAATTTGCTACTGCGACACAGAATATCAAAGGGTGCGGCGCTGCCAATGAAGTCGCTGCCACTATCGGGGCTGCTGTTGTTGACAATGATCAGGTGCGTCTGAAAGATTTACCCGGCCCATTGCAAAGCACCATAGCCGACCTTCCTATCGGACAGGCCAGCCAGCCTTTTGGATCAGTGGAAGATGGTGTGCGCGTTTTGATCCTTTGCGGTCGTGACGATCCTCAAACTGCCGCGGCTCCATCATTTGACCAGATCATGTCGCAACTGGAGAATGAGCGCGTTAACAAGCGTGCGCGGACCTATTTGCGTGACCTGCGCCGCGACGCCATTATTGAATATAATTAAGGGGGACGGGGGGTGACAAAACCCTTTGCCTTGTCCTGCGGTGATCCGGCAGGGATCGGGCCTGAAATCATATGCAAAAGCTGGCTTGAGCGAAAAAGCCGGGGCTTGAGGCCGTTTTTCGTTGTCGGAAATGTTGAGGATTTCAAGCAAGCCGATGGCAGCGGGCTTTGTGATGTTCCTATTATCAAAATATCCAACCCCGCCGATGCCATTGGTGCATTTGACACGGCCCTGCCTGTTTTTCATATCCACGACGGGGAGCCTACGGTTCCGGGCAAGCCCAGTCTTGATGGTGCACAATGCGCGCTCTATGCGCTGGAAATCGCCTGCGGTCTTGCCCGTTCGGGCGATGCCGGAGCTATTGTTACAGCGCCCGTATCAAAATCCCAGCTCTATAAGATCGGTTTTCGCTATCCCGGGCAAACCGAATTTGTGTCCGAGCGATGCGGCATAGCCCGCGAAAATGCGGTTATGATGTTGGCCGGGCCTTCGCTGCGGGTTATACCGATGACGACCCATATCGCATTGAAAGATGTGCCATCCCAATTGACGCGTCCCTTGATTATTGCCCGCGCCAAAGCGGCCCATAAAGCATTGATCCGTAATTTCGGTATCGAAAATCCGCGTATCGCGGTTGCTGGACTTAACCCGCATGCTGGCGAAGACGGCAATCTGGGCGATGAAGAGCAGTCGATCATGCGCCCCGCGATAGATGAGTTGTTAGCGGAGGGCTTTAATATTTCCGGCCCCTTCCCAGCAGATACAATGTTCCATGAAGAGGCTCGCTCCCAATATGATGTCGCGCTATGCGCCTATCATGATCAGGCACTGATCCCGCTAAAAACACTGCATTTTTTTGACGGCGTCAATGTGACTTTGGGCCTGCCGATTGTTCGCACATCTCCTGATCATGGCACTGCATTTTCCATAGCAGGCCAAGGGATTGCCGACGCGCGCTCCATGATTGCGGCGATAGAAATGGCCGGTATCGCTGCCTCTAATCGCGAAAAACACGACCTTTGAGCGACAGGTCGCCCCTGCCCCCTCTGCGGGAGGTCATAAAGAAACACGGTTTGAGCGCCAACAAGGCACTGGGACAGAATTTTCTGCTCGATACCCAATTGTTGGCCCGTATCGCGGCGGTTCCGGGGGACTTGCAGAACGCCCGTGTTTTTGAGGTCGGACCGGGCCCGGGCGGATTAACTCAGGCTTTGCTAAGCGCCGGGGCCATAGTGACCGCTGTGGAACGGGATGAGCGGTGCATACCGGCTCTGGCCGAGCTGTCCGCTCATTTTCCGGGCAAACTGGACGTTATCAATGATGACGCCATGAAAATTGATCTGGCGGCATTGTTTGACGCGCCTTTTCATATTGTTTCCAACCTGCCTTATAATGTCGGGTCTGCCCTGCTGATCAAATGGCTTTCCAGCCCGACGTGGCCGCCGGAATGGCAATCATTGACGCTAATGTTCCAGCGCGAAGTAGCCGACCGGATCGTCGCCAAGGAAGGCTCCAGTGCCTATGGGCGGCTATCAATATTGTCGCAGTGGCGCTGTGATGTCAAAATCGCCATGGCGGTTCATCGCTCTGCCTTTACGCCGCCGCCAAAGGTTATGTCGGCCATCGTCCACCTGACCCCCAAGGCGCAGCCGGAGGGTGTTGATCCGGAGATTCTCGCCAAGCTGACCCAAAGCGCCTTTAGCCAGCGACGCAAAATGCTGCGTCAAAGCCTGAAAGGACTGCCCGGCGGGCTTGATGCCTTGTCCCATGCCGGAATTGACAGTGCGCGCCGACCCGAAACCGTGAGCGTTGACGAGTTTGTCGAACTCGCGCGGTTTTTGTCGGCGCGGGCCTAAAACCGTTCAAACAAAAGACCGTTAGTGGTGAGCCTGTCGAACCACGTTTCTCAATCAGGCGCGGCATCAAGGCCATAAGCACCATTGACCTTCGGTCGGCCTTCGGCTCGACAAGCTAAAAGCTGACAGAGAGTTTCTTCGTCCCAATGGGACAAATATCTATGCTCCACAGCCTAAGTTCACTAAGTTCACACTAAGGAACCGCTTGCCTCCCCCATTTCCAACACAAATGCGCGGCAATATCGCGTGCTTGACATTTCCGGCCACGCGACAGGCGCAAATCCTATTCAGTCTGAGAAAGACGGCTGAAAGCTATCATAAGGCGCTGCTTGTAGGACAGCGTTTTTGACAGCTTTCAGATTATCCGCTCAGGCGCTTAATCCGCCTTTTTCAATTTGCGCCGATAGGCGTGCAGCAACGGTTCGGTATAGCCGCTGGGCTGTGTCGTGCCTTTGAACACCAGATCGCGTGCAGCCTGAAATGCCAGACTGTTCTCCGGATCACTTGCCATCGGGCGGTAAAGCGGATCATCCGCATTTTGCCCGTCCACTTTGGCGGCCATGCGCAGCAACGCAGCATCAACCTGCTCGGCAGAACAGACGCCATGCAGCATCCAGTTTGCCATATGCTGTGAAGAAATACGCAGCGTTGCGCGATCCTCCATCAACCCGACATCATTGATATCCGGCACTTTGGAACAACCAATGCCTTGGTCGATCCAGCGCACGACATAGCCCAATATGCCTTGGGCATTATTGTCCAGCTCGCGCTCGATTTCGTCCGCCGACCAATTGTGCCCCTTTGCCAAAGGAATGGTGAGCAATTTATCAAGCGAGGGAATCCCCTGCTCCGCTACTTCTTTTTGGCGCGCAAAAACGTCCAGCCGGTGATAATGGATGGCATGCAACGTCGCTGCTGTCGGGCTGGGCACCCATGCGGTATTGGCGCCGGTCTCGGGATGGCCGATTTTCTGTTTCATCATATCCGCCATCATATCAGGCGTGGCCCACATGCCCTTGCCGATCTGTGCCTTGCCAGACATGCCGCAAGCCAGACCAATGGCGACATTGCGATCTTCATAGGAAGTAATCCAGTCGCTCGATTTCATATCCGCCTTGGCTACCATCGCCCCGGCTTGCATACTCGTGTGAATTTCATCGCCGGTACGATCAAGGAAGCCGGTGTTGATAAACACAATCCGGTCCTTCACCGCATGGATGCAGGCAGCCAGATTAGCAGAAGTCCGGCGCTCTTCGTCCATCACGCCAACCTTGATCGTATTGCGTGCCAGCCGCAGCAAATCTTCGACTGCGTCAAACAGGTCATTGGTAAACGCACATTCTTCCGGTCCGTGCATTTTTGGTTTCACGATATAAATTGATCCTGCCTTGCTGTTGCGAAGCTCTCCAAGTCCTTTTAGGTCGTGCATAGCAATCAGGCTGGTAAATACGCCGTCGAGCAACCCCTCTGGCGCTTCCGACCCGTCAGCCAGCAAAACCGCCGGATTGGTCATCAAATGGCCAACATTGCGGACAAACATCAGGCTGCGTCCCGGCAAGGTAAAATCATTGCCGTCCATATCAACATAGTTGCGATCCGGATTGGCGCGGCGCTCTGCCTCTTTGCCACCTTTCATGAATTTGGCTGCCAGATCGCCGCGCATCAGGCCAAGCCAGTTGGTGTACGCCAGAACCTTGTCCTCGGCATCGACCGCCGCGACGGAATCTTCCATATCAATAATGGTGGTGAGCGCAGCTTCCAAAAGCACATCGGCAATATGGGCAGGATCATCTTTGCCAATCGGATGACCGGCATCAATCACGACCTCTACATGCAGGCCATTATGTTTCAGCAGCAAGGATTCACCGCGCTGTCCGACAAGCTGATCCGGATCTGCCAATTCCGGAACACCGCCGGTATAATCTGTCCATGACCCGGATTTCAACGGAAAGGCTTCGTCCAGAAACGCTTTTGCTGCCTTGATAACCGCTGCGCCGCGCACCGGATCATAGCCCCCCGGTTTGGCCGGAGCGGCATCGAGCGCATCAGTCCCGTAAAACGCATCATAAAGGCTGCCCCAGCGCGCATTGGCGGCATTCAGCACGAAACGGTCATTGAGCGAGGGCACAACCAGTTGCGGCCCTGCCATGGTGGCGATTTCCGGATCAACATTTTCGGTGGTCACCGCAAAAGGAGCCGGTTCATCCACCAGATAGCCGATCTCTTGCAAAAATGCCTGATAGGCTGCCTGATCTACAGGTTTGTCTTTGTGGGCGATATGCCATTCATCAATCGCGCTTTGTAGCACTTCCCGTTTGGCGAGTAGCTCAGCATTGCGCGGGGCAAAACGGTCCAAAATACCCGCAAAGCCGGACCAGAAATCATTCTGGTCTACACCCGTGCCGGGCAAAACGCGGTCGTTGACAAAATCAAACAGTTTCCGGGCTATCTGGATACCATTGTGATTGACATATTCGGACATTGATACTTCCTCTTTTCCATAACAGATCCATTAAACCCAGGCAGAAAGGCTTGGGAATGGTGCGAAATTTCCGGGGAGGAATCGATTGTCCATATGGCTGGTGGGGCCATTTTTGTAAATGCCTGAAATCTAGTCCTTGAATATCCATTCGCAATAAGACAGTCTTATTGCTTATGGTTGAGGAAGATAAACAGGCGCTGCTGGAAACCAGCCTTGAGCGCGCTGCAGACAGACTGGGCGATATTACAGATCCGGTGATGAACCGTTATTATGCCGTGCATCCCGGCGCGCGTAAATCTTTTCAGGAACATGGTCTGGGCAATACGGTAAAGCTTGAGGCCGAAATGGTGGAAAGCGTCGTATATTGTCTGATGACATGGCTCGACAGGCCAGAAGAAATCCGCATCATGTTTGGCAGCACTGTCCCGCATCATGAAGAAGCATTGGCCGTGAATTCGGACTGGTTCAGTGGATTGGTCGATGCTGCGGTTCATGTGATTGTCGAAACCATTCCTGACACGCATCAGGATGAACATGCGCTTTGGCAAGAGATCCATAAAGGCCTTAGCGACCTGATCGCAGATGCCCGCTACTAAGGCTCGCTTGAGCTAAAATTGCACAATTGAGTGTCCGCTTTGAACTGGTCGAGCGGAAACAGGTGGCGGCAGGTGGTTACAAATGCTATCAATTTATGATGCCTGCTCCATTATCTGAAACACCCCTGCTCGACAAAGCGAATGACTTGCCACTGCTCAAGCGCACAAAATATTGGGCAGAGGTTAATAGCGGAACGACTAATCTCGACGGCCTGAAAACTATTGCGGGCCATCTGGCCGATGCCTTTTCAGCCTTGCCCGGAAACATCGAACTGGTTGATCCGGACCCGGTGGATGCGGTGCGGCCTGACGGATCGCTCGATCAGGTGCAGCGCGGCCAGCATCTCCTTGGGATCATCCGTCCCGAAGCGCCGGTCCGCATATTGCTTACCGGACATATGGACACTGTTTTCGCGGCCAATCACCATTTCCAAAACCTTGAATGGATTGACGACGGCGTCCTGAACGGTCCCGGCGTGGCCGATATGAAGGGCGGATTATCCGTCATGCTCGGCGCGTTGCAATTGCTGGAACAAAGCGAATATGCCAGCCATATCGGCTATGACATCATGATCAACAGCGATGAAGAAGTTGGCTCCGCTTCGTCTGCTGCCTTGATTGAACGCTGTGCCCGCAACAAAGTCGCGGCGCTGACCTATGAGCCTGCCCTGCCCGATGGCACATTGGCGGGAGAACGTGGTGGCAGCGGGAATTATTCGATTATTTTTACCGGCAAAAGCGCGCACGCTGGCCGCAACCCTGATGAGGGTCGCAATGCGCTGGTCGCCGCCGCCGATATGGCTTTACAACTCAAAGCCTTGCACCGCGAGGGACTAAGCGTAAACCCTGCCAGAATTGACGGTGGCGGCCCCAATAATGCTGTGCCCGACCATGCGATATTGCGCGTCAACTTCCGGCCCAAGTCGCTTGTTGATCAGAAAGAAGCACAAAATGCGCTTGATAATCTGATCTCCGTCATTGCTAGCGGTCATGATGTATCGGTGCGATGTCATGGCGGCTTTGGTCGCCCGCCCAAGCCGGTCGACGCGCAGGCACAAAAGCTTTTTCATCTGGTCAGAAGCTGCGGGGCGGATCTGGGGCTTGAGATTAACTGGCGGGCTACCGGCGGTGTCTGTGATGGTAATAATATCGCCGCGTGCGGTGTCCCGGTTGTTGACACAATGGGTGTGCGCGGTGGAGCTATTCACAGCGACAAGGAGTTTCTGATCACCGACAGCCTGGTCGAGCGCACAAAGCTGTCGGCGCTGACGATAATGCGAATTGCTGCAAAAGGGGGACTATGACGGATTTCAGGGTAAGGGCTGCACGGATTGACGATCTTCAATATCTTTATGAAATGGCAAAACTGACCGGCGGCGGATTTACCAATCTGCCAGCGGACAAGGACAGCCTGACCGCCAAGCTAGAACGCTCGGCACGCGCATTTGACCGGACGACCGAAGAACATGGTAACGACCTGTTCGTCATGGTGCTGGAAAATGTCAAAACCGGCGCAGTGCGCGGGACATCGCAACTCTTCACAATGGTCGGGCAAAGCTGGCCATTTTATTCCTATCGGCTGAGCACCCTGTCACAAACCAGCAAAGAGCTGGACCGGACTTTCCGTGCTGAAATGCTGACACTGGTCACCGATCTGGAGGGAGCGAGCGAGGTCGGCGGATTATTTCTGCATCCCGGCGAACGCGCTGGCGGACTAGGCATGCTATTGGCGCGAAGCCGCTATATGTTCATTCGCCAGCACCGCTCGCGCTTTGGCGACCGGCTGTTCGCAGAATTACGCGGCGTGATTGATGAAGCAGGTGGCTCGCCTTTCTGGGATGGTCTGGCGGGGCGGTTTTTTGGCATGGGTTTTCAGGAAGCGGATTATTTCAACGCTATCCATGGCAATCAGTTTATTGCAGACCTTATGCCCAAACATCCCATTTATACCGCGATGCTGAGCGAAAGCGCACGCGCCGCCATCGGTATTCCCCACCCCAGTGGCCGAGCGGCGATGCGGATGCTGGAGAATGAGAATTTCTCCTATGACGGCTATGTCGATATTTTTGACGGTGGCCCGACGATGATCGCAAAAACCGATAAAGTCACCAGCGTAAAAAACACCAGGTCGGACCGGATAACAGCAATCACAACCCCCGATAACGGCTTAAAATCCATCATATCCTTTGGCCAGCTCAATGATTTTCAGGCAACTTATGCGTTTGTGGGTGAAGCCGACGGCGGCGTGACAATTGACAGGGATGCCGCCGATAAAATGGGGCTCTGTGTCGGTGACACGATCTGGCATATTCCAAGGTAATATAGGATGAGCATGGTACAGGAAATTAATTTTGACGGGATAATCGGTCCCAGCCACAATTATGCGGGGCTTAGCTTTGGCAATATAGCATCATCGACTCATGCGGGGCAGCTTTCCTATCCCCGGCAAGCGGCGCTGCAAGGCCTTGCCAAAATGCGCCATAATATCAATCTTGGGCTGGCACAGGGTTTTTTCATGCCGCTCGACCGCCCCAATAGCGGTTGGTTAAATGCGCTAGGCACCGGGATAGACGATGCCGAGGCGCATATCCGGGCTGCGGCCTATTCCGCATCATCCATGTGGGCAGCCAATGCCGCAACCATATCCCCTGCGCCCGACAGCATGGACGGCAAATGCCATATTACCCCGGCGAACCTGCTAAGCATGCCGCACCGCAGCCATGAATGGCCCGATACAATGGCGCAATTAAAGCTGGCTTTTGCCAATCCGGACCATTTTACCGTTCATGCGCCTGTCCCGCCGCCATTTGGCGACGAGGGAGCGGCCAACCACATGCGGTTATGCACCGGCCATGATGGCACGGGGGTAGAGATATTCGTTTACGGCAAAGCCGGTGGTCCCTTCCCCGCCCGTCAGCATGTCGAAGCCAGTAAAGCAGTGGTGAGAAAACATGGACTGCCGGAGGACCGCGTGATCTTTGCTGAACAATCGCAGCAGGCCATTGCCGCAGGTGCGTTCCACAATGATGTCGTCGCAGTAGCCAATGAGCGGGTTTTATTCGCGCATGAACAAGCCTTTGCCCATCGCGAGACATTTTATGCCGAGGTAAAACAGAAGTTCCCGCAAGTAGAGATTATCACCGTGCCTGCTGATAAAGTCTCTTTGGCCGATGCAATCAAATCCTATTTGTTCAACGCGCAGTTGATCACACTTCCTGATAACGGCGGGATGGCGCTCATATTGCCCACCGAAGCGAAAGAAACCGCCGCTGTATGGTCTTATCTAGAGCAACTGGTTTCGGGCAATGGCGCGATCAGGAAGCTATATCCTGTCGATGTGCGCCAATCCATGGCCAATGGCGGCGGACCCGCCTGTCTGCGGTTGCGTGTTGTTACCGACCCGAAACTGGTAGACCCGCGCTTCATTGCAACGAACAAAAAACTCGATATTATTAGCGGAATAATAGAAAAACACTGGCCAGAAACAATAAGCCCGGACCAACTTGTCGACGATGGACTACGAAAAACTGTGCAAAATGCGCGGAGGAAATTGTTGGAAGCCTGCTCCCTGCTGGAACTGCAAGCCTGAATCAGGACAACCAACTGTCGAATTAACTTACAGTTAACTATGTTGGATGTTCAAAAACCCATGTTTTCCGGGCTTGGCACAGACCTTGCTACTTATATTGCCATGTGGCGCAAAATCAAAAGACTGTTCATTATTAAAACCAAATTTGAGGTATTTTTGATCGTCTATGCTCTTGCAACCGGAGCGGTTGCCCGCGGTCAGGTCTATCTGGAACAATATCCCGGAATTGGTGGAAAGCTCTTGTTTCTCGCGTGCACAGGAGCTGTGTTCATGGCCGGAGCGAAGATGATCGAAGCCATTGATTATCACCGGGCTTATGGACGAGATTATTAAATAGCGAACGCCCGGAATCAGCGAACGCCCGGAATGAAAACCCGTATAATGGAAGATGGGGTTTCTGTTGCTCGGCACCACCCCAAAAAAGACCTAATGTGGTGAGCTTCTGTTGCTCGGTGCTCACCAAACCGCCGGTATCCCTTCTGTTGCCCGGTGGGTCCAACCGCGCTTTAACTTCTTAAGTTACAACCGTGAGGTCGTTGGCTTAAGCCGCTACTGCGAGTGCTTCGTTATCGTTTGCACTTATAGTTTTTGAGCAATCACGGCGTACTCAGGCCGGGTAAAAATAATGCTTTTCAACACACGTCGATCCTGGTTCGGCCCCGTCAATACAGATGCAAAAACATCTGAAATGGTGGAGCCGCCGGGTACTGCCCCCGGGTCCGTTGTGCCTATTGCACATCACAATTTATCACCATAGTCCGACAAAGCGGACAGCCTCTATATAGGCGTTAGTTTGTGAATTAAAAGTGTCTAGTTGGTTGCCGGACATAAAAATGGCCGACAGATGCTCTGCCGGCCATAGCTATTCTAGTTCGTCCTAAAGGACAGGATACCTAGCTTATTGAGCCAGTGCACCTTCTTGTTCATCAGCTTTTTCTTCAAGAGCGTCCGCTTTGTCTTCTAGTGCTTCTGCTTTTTCTTCCATAGCTTCTTCACCAGCTTCTGTCGTAGCGTTGTCAGCTGCTTCTTCAGCGGCATCTGCTTGCATTTCAGCTTCTTCAGCCGCTGCCTCTGTTGCATTTTCAGGACCAGCACTGTCACAGGCACCTAACATCAAAGTGGCCGCACTCATCGTTGCAATTGCTATCTTACGCATAAATCTTCCTTTATTCCCTTTTTCGGAGGCAAAAAAACCTCGCTCTAATTAACGTGTGATTTATAAGCTGGTTCCAAACAAAAGCCAAATAAAATCAAACAGTGAAATTATAGCAAGCAAAGGGATTGAACTACCCTCTCCAAGCTACTGATATTTAACGTTTATCTTTCAAAAGATCGCGAATTTCGACCAGCAAATCAATTTCTTTTGGCCCCGCTGCGGCTTCCTTCTTTGTAATTATCTTGTTTGCGTAGCGCACAATCAGAAAAATAATGAAAGCCAGAATGACGAAGTTGATAACTACCGTCAGAAACTGTCCCCAGCCCAACATGGGAACACCCGCTTCCTTCAATGCTGCATAATCGGTGGAACCGGCCAATTCTGCGGGAGGAGGGCCGAGCAGGATGAACTGGGTAGAAAAGTCTGGAGCCCCCATGATGGCGCTCACTACAGGCATGATGACATCCTCGGTAAGCGAAGTCGTGATCGTCGCAAAGGCAGCGCCGATAATGACTGCAACAGCAAGGTCCAGCACATTGCCTTTCAGAATGAAGCTTTTGAATTCGGCAAACATTTGCTTATTCTCCTGTTTTGGTGATTTCGAATAAATGCCTGATAGCCAGTGACTTGTCGAGAGATGTCATTGCAATTGGGTTGTTTCGGTACTATTTTTACATTTACATTATGTTCGTCCGAACATGCGTGATATTACGTTCCTATCGAACGCGGGAGAAAATCAACATGGGTAGCAAATTAGCTAAATTTCTGATGGTGCCGGTTTTGGCATTGGCGCTAAGCGCATGTGGCATAAACAGTGTGCCAACAGCCGAAGAACAGGCCAAGGCCAAATGGGCCGATGTCGAAAGCACGTATCAGCGCCGCGCCGACCTGATCCCCAATCTGGTTGAAACGGTGAAAGGCTTTGCTGCACAAGAGCAGGACACATTGACTGCCGTAGTGGAAGCACGGGCAAAGGCGTCATCTATTCAGGTGAGCGCCAATGATCTTGGCGATGCGTCTAAAATACAGGAGTTTGCCGCTGCACAGGGAGCATTATCGCAAAATCTGGGCCGCTTGCTCGCCACTGTTGAAGCCTATCCTGATCTCAAGTCCAATCAGAATTTTCTTGCCTTGCAAAGCCAGCTTGAAGGGACAGAAAACCGGATCAACGTAGCACGGCGCGATTATAATGAAGCTGTCCGCCAATATAATACAACGATACGGACCTTCCCCGATATTATCGGAGCAAAAATCATTCACGGCGCAGAGCCAATGGAGCCGTTCACAGCGACAACCGAAGGTGCCGATGAAGCCCCGACTGTTGCATTTTAAGGGATAATCGCTGGCACTAGCAGTTAATCTCCTTGCTGCTGATATTGGAGATAGCAAGTATATCCAGTGCATATCCGGCGGTTGGCTAATCACATTCGGGCGGTAGGAAACAGGAAATGACACATATCATGAAGACGATCCGCACCCTTTGTTTATTGATAGCCTGTTTTTTGGCTATGCCAGCCGCCGCACAGAATTTCCCCGAATTGACGGGCCGCGTTGTGGATCAGGCTAATTTGTTAAGCCCAGCGCAAGAAGCCGCACTTACCACCAGGCTTGAAGCACTGGAAACCAATTCAAGTCGCCAGCTGGTTGTCGCTACGATAGCCGACCTGGAAGGCTATGACATCGCCGACTATGGCTATCAGCTTGGCCGGAAATGGGGAATCGGACAAGATGGCGTCGGAGAAGGTGAAACAGAGAAGGACAATGGAACGATCTTGCTGGTCGCGCCTAATGACCGCAAAGTCCGTATAGAAGTCGGCTATGGCCTTGAAGGGATTATGACCGATGCCCTGTCGAGCATGATCATACAAAATGACATCCTGCCCCGCTTTCGGGATGGTGATATGCCAGCCGGGATAATGGCGGGCGTGGACAGAATTTCAACCCAGCTAACCCTTCCCGAAGACGAAGCGATGGCTTTTGCTTCCCGGGCCGCGGCCCAGCAACGCGAACGATCCGGTAAAGGCGAATCAGAATTGGCCATATTCTGGCTGATCGTGATGATAGGCCTTTTCCTTATGTCGATGGGCGGAAGACGCAGCGGCAGACGCTATCGCGGCGGAGCGGGGCCGGTTGTTATCTGGGGCAGTGGATTGGGCGGTGGCTCTGGCGGCTTTGGCGGAAGCTCCGGCGGCGGCTTCGGTGGCGGCTTCGGTGGGGGCGGCGGCGGTTTTGGCGGCGGAGGCGCATCAGGAGGATGGTAATGAAAAAAGTAAACCAGCTTTCCGAAGCGGACCATCAGCTTGTCACAAAAGCCGTGGGCGAAGCGGAAAAGCACACTGATGGCGAGATTGTCACCATCATTACCGACCTTTCCGACAAATATTATGATGCCGGCTTGCAATGGGCCATTGGCATTACATTTCTATTCCTGTCTTCACTGGCAATTTTCCCGGCCTTCTATCAATCCATAGTAGTGGGTTTATTCGGTGGCTGGGAACAGGATTTTACCACAGCAGGCGAACAAATGGCCGTCCTGTTCATTGCCAGTGTTACTTTGTTTCTGGCTATGAGCTTCCTGTTTACATGGACGCCGCTGCGGCTTTGGGTAACGCCCAAAAGCACCAAACAGCGCCGCGTCCGGAAACGGGCGATTGATTTCTTCAAGGTCGGGGCAGAACGCCGGACAATGGGTCTGACGGGTATTCTCATCTATGTATCGTTGAAAGAGCATCGTGCCGAAATTGTTGCGGATCAGGCAATTGCCGAAAAAGTCTCTCCCGAAATATGGGGCGAAGCCATGGTTGCCCTGATCGACGAAGTGCGGGCGGGTCGGCCCGGTGAAGGCATGGCTGCGGCAGTGCGCCATGTCGGCAAAGTGCTCGCAGAACATTTTCCTAAAACCGACCAGAATCCCAACGAACTACCCGACAGGTTGATCGAGCTGTGACGGACACTGATACTAAGGTCGAAACCATGTGGGAAGGCCGCTTCATTACGGCCAAACGTCATGGGCGATGGGAATATGTCGCGCGCAGTCGCGGTATTCGAGCGGCGGTTATCCTCGCCATTGACGATGGCCATGTCTTGCTGGTCGAGCAATATCGCGTGCCGCTGGGCAAAAACTGTATCGAACTTCCGGCCGGGCTTGTTGGTGATCATAATAATGATGAGGATGCCTCAGCCGCCGCGATCCGTGAACTGGAAGAAGAAACCGGCTATCGCGCCGAAACAATGGAAGATTGCGGTCAATATTATTCCTCTCCCGGCATGGTGTCGGAAAATTTTACGCTGTTCAAAGCGCATGGTTTGACCAAGGTCAGTGACGGCGGCGGCGTGGACGGCGAAAATATCACTGTTCACCGCGTAGCGATTAACGAACTTAACGACTTTATCGAGCGCAAACGCAAAGATGGCAATGCCATTGACGTGCGCTTGTTGCTGTTCTCAAATCCGGTTTAACCGGCAGTAGCGCGATTGCGCTATTAACGAAAATTATCGGCGTAGGCCTGTAACTTCAAGGTCCGGCTTGGCGTAGGCATAACGGAATAGGCGATCCCGTATTTATCGGCATAAGCAACCGCCGCGGTAACATCCGGAAATCTTAGCTGTACCTGACGCCGCGTATCACCAGATCCCGCCCAGCCGGTTAGAGGGTCCGGCTTGCGTGCTTCAGCCGGTTCAAATTCCAGTACCCATTTATCCGTCAAAGCCGTTCCCGACTGCATCGCATTCATGGGTCTTTGATAAATCCTAGCAACCATCGCTTCTTCCTTCGTTGATGCCGTCGTATTTGGTGTCAATAAGCGCGAGAGATAGCAAACTCAACTGCTTCGGTCATCGCAGATTTTGCCTTGCCCGCGGGAAAAGAACCTAGCGCATCTATCGCTCGCTGACCATAATGGCGCGCGCGTGAGACTGTATCTTCGATAGCGCCTGTCTGATGCAATAAATTTGTTGCAAAACCGAGGTCATCGTCGGACAGTTTATGGCCAATGATCGCATCTTTCCAGAATTTGCGATCCTCTTCACTGCCCCGCGCATAGGCCAGAATTACCGGCAAAGTTACCTTCCCTTCACGAAAATCATCGCCGGGATCTTTGCCCATGGTTTCCTTGTCGGATGAATAATCTATCGCATCATCGACCAGTTGGAAAGCAATACCCAGATTGCGTCCATAAGAATCGAGTGCCAGCTCCGTTTCTTCGTCGCGTTCGGCGACAACACCGGAAATCCGGCTTGCCGCAGCAAATAGAGCCGCTGTCTTGGAACCAATAATGTCGAGATAACGATCTTCGCTGGTATCAATCTTGCGCTGGGCCGTCAGCTGGTTCACCTCACCCTCGGCAATGATAGCCGAGGCGCTGGACAGGATTTTGAGAACTTTTAACGAGCCGTCTTCGACCATCAGCTCAAAAGACCGGCTGAACAAAAAGTCGCCTACCAACACAGTAGCCGGATTGCCGAACACCAGATTGGCTGTAGTTTTGCCACGCCGGAGATCGGAGCCATCGACAACATCATCATGGAGCAAGGTTGCTGTATGAATAAATTCAACCGCAGCAGCCAGTTTGAAATGGCGGTTTCCTTCATATCCGATCAATTTGGCCGCCGCCAACGTCAGCATGGGCCGCATTCTTTTGCCCCCGCCAGCGATCAAATGTCCCGCAAGTTTCGGTATTAAAGGGATTTCAGACTGCATCCGGTCAAGGATCACACTGTTCACATGATTCATATCGCTGGCGACGAGCGCCATTAACGGTTCTAGTGACGGGGCGGATTCGCGCCCTAAATGATGGACTGTTGCAGACATATTGAATGCGATGTGGCAATGGAATAGCGATAAGGCAAGCGAAATCACTGCATCTACAAGTGAAGTTTGCAAAAGTTGCGTGCAAGTTTATCAAGCGGCTAATTTTAACATCAATCAGGCGGCAATATATGGACGACAAGCTCAAACAATATCGTGAAAGTATCAACAACATCGACGCCGCACTGGTGTTCATGCTTGCTGAACGGTTCAAGGTCACTCAGGCCGTTGGCGAATATAAGGCCAAAAACAACCTTCCTACCGCTGATCCCTCGCGTGAACAGGAACAGATTGCCCGCTTGCGCCAATTGGCTAGCGATGCCAATCTTGACCCCGAATTTTCAGAGAAATTCTTGCGGTTTATCATTGATGAAGTCATCCGCCACCACGAACGAATCCGTGAAGAATCTAGCTGACAATCTGTGCGGGCGGCTTGGGTAAACTCAAGCGCACCATCAATCCGCCCAAATCTTCGCTTTCTTCAAGCGAGACCTTGCCCTGATATATTTCCGCAACATCGCGGACAATGGCAAGGCCAAGACCCGTTCCCGGTTTTCCGGTATCCAGACGCGCTCCGCGATTGAATAAGCGCTCACGGGCCTCTGCCGGAATACCGAGTCCGTCGTCTTCAATCAGTAATTCGACGAATTCGTCACCTGATTCAACCGTGACAAAAACACTGCCGCCCCCATATTTGGCGGCATTTTCGACAAGATTTCCGATCATTTCGTCAAGATCCTGACGCTCGACCGAAACCACCGCGTCCTTGTCACCGTCAATATCAATACGGACATGCTTGTAAAGCCGGCCAACGGCACGCTCGACCGCCTGTAAACTGGGCCAAACGCGTGAACGGCTATGGACATGGCCACGGCGGCCAACCGCGCGGGCACGGGCCAGATGATGATCGACCTGACGGCGCATAATGCCCGACTCGCGGATTACCGTATCCGCCAGATCAGCTGATTTTGCCGTGGCACTGTTCATGATGACTGTCAGCGGTGTTTTTAGCGCATGAGCCAGATTTCCCGCGTGTCGCCGCGCTTCCTCCGCCTGATTTTCGTTATGATCAAGCAGCTCGTTCAGTTCATCCACCATCGGGGTCACTTCGTTGGGCATAGGCTCGCTAACGCGCTTTTTCTGACCATTACGCATTTCGCTTATCGCTTTACGAATTTTCCGCAGAGGCCAAAGACCATAAAGCGTTTGAAGCGCGGCCATGCCAATCAATCCCAGGGCCAACAACAAAAAGCTGTTAATCAAAATCGCCCGGATCTCGTTTACCTGTGCGTTTAATCCCTCACGGTTCTGGGCAACTTTGAAAGACCATTTTACCGTTGAATCCGGCAGAATCACCGTGCGCTCCACTATTCGCAAAGGTTCTTCGGGAAATTGATTACTATCATATAAATGGATGCTCATATCATCATGCGGCACCCCGTGCTCCAATGTCCGGTCCCACAGCGAACGCGATGTAAAATCATCATGTCCTTTTCCGCTGATCTGCCAATATAAACCACTGTTGGGTTCCAGAAAGCGTTGATCGCCCAGTGGCCGATTAAAAAACACCTCACCCATAGGATCAATTTCCGCCGACGCGATCATCGCCGTTAGCGCATATTCCAACTGGTTATCAAAATTGCGCGTGACAGCATTAACGAGCACGCGGTCAAGCGCTACGCCACCGCCCAGTAGCAGTACAATGATCCATGCAGCAGCAATGCCGATCATCCGGCGGCTAAGCGACCCTGTAGTTTGTGTAGCTATCGGGGGTTTGGGCCGGGTGTCTGCTTCATCGTCTGGAAGGTCTATATTATCCGTCTCATTCAGTTGTCTGGATCCTCAAGACTATAACCCAGCCCCCTGACCGTGGAAATAACTTCCGCGCCCAGTTTTTTACGAATGCGTGTGACAAAAACTTCAATCGTATTGGAATCGCGATCAAAATCCTGATCATAAATATGTTCGATCAATTCCGTTCTGGAGACGACTTTGCCTTTATGGTGCATCAAATAGGACAAAAGCTTATATTCCTGAGCGGTCAGCTTTACCGGACTACCGTTTAGCGTCACCTTGCCCGAACGCGTATCCAGCCGCACATCACCCGCCGTCAGTTCCGACGAGGCATTTCCCGACGCCCGGCGGATTAATGCGCGCAGGCGGGCGATCAGCTCTTCGGTCTGAAACGGTTTGGCAAGATAATCATCAGCGCCGGCATCAAGCCCCGCCACCTTATCCGACCAGCTATCACGCGCAGTCAGGACGAGAACGGGGAAATTCCTCTCTTCCTTGCGCCAGCGATCCAAGACAGTCAGGCCGTCTATTTCAGGCAGACCAAGATCAAGGATAACAGCATCATATTCTTCGGTTGAGCCCATGAAATGGCCATCTTCCCCATCAGTAGACAGGTCAATCGCATAGCCATTGCTTTCCAGCGTCGATTTTAGCTGTTGGCCCAATGTGGGTTCATCTTCGACTATAAGCACGCGCATAAAGTTACTCCGGATAACCTGTTTTCATGAGGATAATGCTATATCATCAACATTATATCCCACAATGATATAAAGAGAAAAAGGATAAGCTAGGGTGACCCTAACGGCGCTGGCGCAAAATGGCCCCGGTCCGGCCATCAACATCAACGAATATGACGCGGCCATTGCGAATAAACTTCAACCGGTAAACCTTTGCCGAGGGATCATATTCAGGCCCAAGATATTGGCTATCGGGCATTCTTGGCAGGACCATGTTTTCAATCGAACGTAAGGACTTACCCTTGCCCGCCATCATCTGGGCACGGGCAGCCTTCTGTTCGTTGTTTCGCTGAACAGCATGCGCGGGATATACTGTTACCGCCAGAGCGGCAGACGCGACAACCACAGAAAGAACGATTTTTTTCAACATGATCAATCTTTTAGCCCCGCGCCTTTTAACAATAGCTGAACAGCTGTTTCAGCTTAACATGGTTAACGCGTCATTTCATAGGTAATATTCAAATTAACCCTCGTTCCGACCTGCCCTGGCGCTACCGGAACCGAAGACTCTTCCATCGCCATCATCCTGTTAGCGGGCATCGGGCGCGGCGAGTTGTTACGGATGCTTTCTGCAATAGACAGCACACGCACGCCTTTATATCCCGCAGCTTTGGCATAGCTTTCCGCCTGCTGCCGGCCATTGGCAAGCGCCCGTTGCCGTGCCATTTTTTTAACCGCACTGTCATCATCAATGGAAAAATGTGGCCCGTTAAGATTGGTCGCGCCGCCTTCACTGACCAGCGCATCCAATATCGTACCAAGCCTGTCTATATCGTGAACCGTTGCTTGCACCTGATTGGAAACGCGGTAACCGACAAAACGGTTTGTTTCCGTCTTACGGTCATATTGATAATGGGCATGCAGGTTGATGCCTGTGGTCTGAATATCCTTGTCTGCGATGCCAAGCTCCTTCAACTTGTCGATCACCCTTTTGGCTTGCCGGGAATTATCGCGCAGCGCCTGCGTCGCAGTTGGTGCTTTGGTTTCCACGCCGGTAGAAAATGACGCGGTATCGGGGCGACTGTCAATCTGTTCTGATACGCTTAGTTCTATAACGGGGTTTTGCGCCGTGATCTGGACATTGGCAGCAATTGCCGCCGGGCCAGTCCCGATCATTGCGGTCGCCAGACTGATCATTGCAAGATATTTCATAATATTCCTTCCGATAATTCCAAAAGTAAGCTGTCATGTTTCGGTTATATCTATCAACCTTTTAAGCACCCTATCGGTTCCGCAAAATATGATTATTAAAAACGCAACTTGAGCAAACCAACCATTAGCACTATCGCGTATGAACAATGGCACAACCACCTATTTTTTCTTATGAACGCCTGTCCCTCCACCAAGGTGAAGGGTGGCTGTTCCAGGATCTTGACCTGCATGTCGGACCGCGCGACCGTTTGGCTCTGATTGGCCGTAACGGGGCCGGAAAAACAACATTACTGCGCCTGATTGCTGACCAGATTGAACCGGACAAGGGCAAACGGATGATCCAGCCCGGGGTAAATATCGTAATGCTGGAACAGGAACCGGATTTTACTCCGTATGAAACGCTGCTGGATTTTGCCATTTCCGGAAATCCTGGACCAGCTGAGTTTGAGGTACAATCCATTGCAGACCAGCTTTCGACGGATCTGTCTATTCGTGCTGATAAAGCGAGCGGCGGTGAAAAACGCCGTGCGGCTATTTGCCGTGCGCTGGCTTTGGAGCCTGATCTGTTGCTACTGGATGAGCCGACCAACCACCTTGACCTTGGCGCGATTGATTGGCTGGAGGATTGGCTGCGGCGGTATAAAGGCGCATTTATCACAATTTCCCATGACCGGACATTTCTTACGCGGCTGACCAAACAGACCATCTGGCTGGACCGCGGTGCACTCCGGCGTCAGGAAATCGGTTTTGGCGGCTATGACGCGTGGATGGAAAAAGTCCATGCAGACGAGGCGCAGACTGCAAGCAAAATTGACGCGAAGCTGAAACTGGAGGCCCGCTGGCTGGAACGCGGCGTTACCGCCCGTCGCAAACGCAATCAGGGACGCCTGCAAAAACTATACGAAATGCGGGCCGCGCGAGCAGCCATGATCGGTCCTGCTGGCACAGCCAATTTAAAAGCGCAAAGCGATGATGTCCGCACCAAATCGGTTATCACGGCAGAGAATATCTCGAAATCATTTGGCGAAGGTGACACCAGCCGCACGATCATCCGCGATTTTTCCCTACGCATACAGCGCGGCGACCGTATCGGTATTGTCGGCGCTAATGGTGCTGGCAAGACAACATTGCTGAAAATGCTGACCGGCAAGCTGGAGCCGGATAGCGGATCGGTCACTCTGGCAAAAACGCTAAATGCTGTGTTCATTGACCAGCAACGCAGTCTTTTGGAAGACAGTAAAACCGTCCGTGATATCATCGCCGATGGCAGTGATTGGGTGGATGTTCGCGGCGAGAAAAAACATGTCCAAGGCTATCTCAAAGACTTTTTGTTCGCGCCCAGCTTGATTGATGCCAAGGTCGGCACCTTATCAGGCGGCGAGCAATCACGGCTTCTGCTTGCGCGGGAATTTGCGCGCATGTCAAATTTGCTGGTGCTGGATGAACCGACCAACGATCTTGATCTTGAAACGCTCGACCTGCTTCAGGAAGTCATTTCCGATTATGACGGCACTGTGCTGCTGGTCAGCCATGACCGTGATTTTTTGGATCGCACGGTAACGGTTACGCTGGGCCTGGACGGCAGTGGCAAGGTCGATATTATCGCGGGCGGCTATGCTGAATGGGAAGCCAAAAGAAAAGCAGATAAAAATCAGACCAAAACTAAAGGCGGAGATAGGCAGGCTTCATCAAAACCAGCCGCCAAATCGACTACTCCGGCTAAAAAGCTCAGCTATAAAGACCAACGCGACTTTGACATGCTACCGGACCGGATTGATGCAATTGATAAGCGGATGGCAGAAATTGCCGAAGCATTGGCTGACGCTGATTTATATACCAAAGATTTCGCAAGGTTTGAGAAGCTGACTGAGGAAAACTCAGCCCTGATTGATGAAAAGGACGAAGCGGAAATGCGCTGGCTTGAGCTGGCAGAGCAAATCGAACAGCTACAAAAGTAGAGCGTTAGATCAACAAGCCGCCTCGGCTGCCCCTTAACTGCTTGGCCGAAAGTGTCAAATTTAGCTATTGTCGCCACATCAATATATATCATCAGATAGTAGTTCTAATGCATTGTAAAAAAACCATTTAATTGCCAAATCGCTGCTCTCCGCAGGAGTAGATTGCACATTACAACCCTATAGCTATTCACAAATTATTAAGCTATTTCTAACCGCATGGTCGGGGGGCAGCGAATAATATGGACGAAGTCCGCTATGAAATTGCCGCAATAAAGTCGGTATTAGAGCAGGCTACGGAAAAAATGGAAGCTCTGAACGGGCTGTTCGGGTCTAGCGATAGTGAAGAGCCCCCTGCTCCCCTGGTTTCAATCAACAATATTGATACGACCGAGCTTGTTCGCCGCGCTGAGAAACTGTTGAAGTGGAGCCAGTTCAAGACAAATATGTTGAATTTCGGCTCCGGATTATTCGCTGATTCCTGTTGGAACATGTGTCTCGATACCTATATTTGCGACCTTAAGGGCAAAGAGATTACCGTGTCATCCATCGCCCATGGTTCTGGCATTCCGATGACCACGGCGATGCGCTATATAAATGTCATGGTCGAAGAAGGATTATTGGTCAAATCACCCAATCCTTCGGACAACCGAATGATATTCCTCTCTACTTCTGCGGCTTGCAAAGATAAAATCTCAACCTTGTTACGCCATTTAGACTGATTGGCCGAGCCGGAATTAACCCCCTCGCGAAACAACTCGGCAATGTTAACTTCACCTTAACCATCGTTGTTCATTACGGTTTCTACCAGGTGACGGTTGAGAGATTGCGGGATCTCTCAACCACCCAAATACCGGCGTTGCCGGATTCATAATTGTTGTCTGGGTAGTTAAATGAGTCACGCAAATATCGAAACGCTCCTCGCGTCAAAGCTGATCGGCAATAGTCCAAAGATGCAGCAGCTACGGATGCTGGTGAAGTTCGCCGGACGCTGTAACAGCTCTATTATGATTACCGGCCCTTCCGGTAGCGGCAAAGAAGTTGTGGCCGATGCGATCCACACTATTTCCGAACGCGCAGCGGCTCCTAATATTACGGTCAACTGCGGTGCTTTGCCTGAACAATTGATTGAATCAGAACTTTTTGGTCACGAAAAGGGCAGCTTTACCGGCGCGTTTAACAAGCATATTGGCCTGTTCGAGCAATCTGATAACGGCACTATTTTTCTGGATGAAATTGGTGATATGCCGCTGAATATGCAGGTCAAATTGCTGCGGGTACTGGAAACGCGGATTGTGAACCGCGTTGGAGGTAGCCAGAATGTTCCGATCAATGTTCGGGTAATCGCAGCGACCCATAAAAATCTTGGTTCAGCCATTCAGCAAGGGTCATTTCGTGAAGACCTTTTCTATCGGCTTTGTGTTGTCCCCATCGAAGTTCCTGCACTGAACGAGCGGGCAGAAGATATTCCCGCGTTGATCGAGCATTTTTTAAAGATTCAATCCAATGGTAATCCTGCGCCAATTTTTACCGCAGAGGCTCTAAAGGCTCTTCAAAACTATGAATGGCCCGGCAATGTGCGTGAATTACGCAATGTGGTCGAGCGCGCCACGGTATTTTTCTCGGGCCAGCAGGTCCATGCACATGATATTACGGCACTGGTACAATCAGAGATTGTTCCTGCTATTGATGACGAGCGAGCAGAAGCTGTGCATCCGGCTTCTCAACAGGTAGCTTTAACGAATAATGTCGGGCATGTTTCGGCTAATAATGTCATTGACCTGAACGCCTATCTGAAAAATGAAGAGCGGCGCATCATATTGGACGCTTTGCAGGCCTCTCACGGCGTGATTTCAAAAGCGGCCCGTTCGATCAACATCAAACGCACAACCTTTATCGACAAAATGCGGAAACACAGCATTGATAAAGAATGGGAAGAAACTGTCGCATTGGCCTCCGGCTTCTAATCCGATATTCGGCCCAGCCGGCACCGCCGCTATTATTTAACCGGTGCGATGGCTAGCCAGGCCTTCTCTATTTCATGCAGCATCTCTCTGGCAGATTCAGCCCGTTCGATAAATGATGTCCCGACCTCTGCTTGTATCCGGCGGCCAGCTTCTGCGTAGATACTATGCAGGGTTTGCGCCAGATCGCCCGCTGCTTCAAAATCCAGTGACTCGTCCAGTCCATTAAGAATGCCCAGTGCCTTAGCCCGATATTCAAACAGTTTTCCGTGATTATCGCGCCGTGCATTCTCGATCATAAGGTCCAGACTGTCACGCAATTCAGCGAATAAAAGAGCCACCAGATCGTGGGGGGTTGCAGACAGAACGCGGCTGTTTTTTGCAACGGATTTATAGCTTGATGCACGCCGGATATTGGTTTGGAATGTCATATATATTACTCTCTGGTCAGTCTTTATCAAAGGAAGCGAACTGTTGTTCGACATAAGATTGGGTTGCACGCAGAACGGACAGTTGCCGCTCCAATCCTGCAAAAGTGGTCTGTAATTGTTCACGCAGACGTTCACCGTCTTCATTTATTTTCTCTCGCCGTTCCGCAATGGATTCGCGGATTGTCGCAAGCCGCTTCTGCGCCAAAGCCAAAGCACCGTTTTCATCCTGTAAACGGGAAGAGATCTTATCAAGGGCGCCGCTCAACCCGATGTTGGTATCGGTCTTGACCGCTGGCTCGAGCATCAATTTGATCGCGCCGGGATCTAGCGCTATCGCAGCGTCAAGCCGGGCGCTGTCAATTGTCAACGTGCCATCATTTTCCGTGCGAACGCCAATATCTGCCAATGTCCGGAAATCACCGACATCCGTTAGCGGTGTCGAGCTTAACTGGCTGAGTTGGCGAATGACTTCACGCGCGCCCCTGTCTCCGGCCAGCGGCCCCCCGCTTTCACCTGCTAAACCGGGAGCTGTCGCACTATTCAAGGAACTGCGTAATTCGTTATAGGCGGTGACAAATTCCTTTACCAGATCACGAATATCAAGCGGTTCGGAATCCCCGCTAATGGTAAAAACTGTGCCGGGCTCTGCTGCCAATAAAGATATTTGCACACCGGGAATTGCGCCCAGAACGGTGTTACTGCTGTTGGTCAACTCAATACCATCGACCCGAATAATGCTATCCGCTGCGACGCCGATATTCGTCAGATTCATCGCTGGTGATGGGCCGCTCTGCGTGATCGTAAAGCCATTATCGACGCCCTCTTGCGCCTCAAACACAATCCGCGCGCCAGCCTTATCAGTGATAATCGACGCTGTAACGCCGCTATTGCTGGCATTAATCGCGTCTTTCAATCCGGTCAGGCTGTTATTTGCCGCGTCGATAACAACATCAAAACTGCCCCCGTTATTGGTGATAGTCAGCGTGCGCTCTCCAACCGGATCAGAGGCGCTGGCGAACAGGTCCGACATTTCTCGCTGCGCCGCTGCCACTTGCACAACCTCTATTGATGCGGGCAAACCTTCGGGACGCGCGCCTTCTACTACCACCGCATTGGCAAGCCCTGTTTGGCTGGATATCAGTTCACCGACAAACCCCTGCCCGTTCAGGGTTTCTTTTACCGCGTCGGAAAATGTGGTCATAGCCGAGGCCGTTGCAGCCATAGCCGATATTCGCGTGCTGTTTAACTGGCTTTGCTGTTCAAGCCGGCCCAATTTTGCGCTCGTTGACGCTGCGACCAGATCAGAAACCATCTGGGCCGAATTTAATCCGGAACCGGCACCGATGCTATTTATGACATTACTATACATTATTCTCTCGCCTTCGGGATCATTTACGGCATGTTCGATATTGGATTAAGGTGCGGTTTTTCATTTTTCATCAGGCCAAACGGCTCCCGTCTGCACTATATCGCATATCTTCGGGCAATTTGATTTTCGGCTTGTGGAGCGGACTGACCATTTTGCTATCAAGCTGGATCAGGAAGCTGAGTATCGCGGCAACCACAGCATACAGGCGGTCATCAATCACCTCGCCCACTTCCGAAGTATAATATACAGAGCGGGTAAGTTCAGGATATTCCATGACCGGCGTGCCGACTTCTGCCGCCATTTCGCGCATTGCCAGTGCGATCGTATCACAGCCTTTACCAAGCAGAACGGGCGCATAATCCTGTTCCCGGTCATAACGCAGCGCGACAGCAAAGTGGGTCGGGTTGACCAAAAGAACCGTGGCTTCGGCGACTGCCTTGCGGGTGGAATCGCTTAGCATTTCGCTGCGCCGTTGACGCTGGACAGCACGGGTATCAGGCGAACCTTCGGTTTGCTTATACTCGTCCTTGACCTCTTGCTTGGTCATTTTCAAGCGCTTGCCACGCTGGAATATCTGAATCGGCACGTCGATCATCGCGATCAAAGCAAGGCTGACTGTTATGCCCACCAGCAATTTCAAAAACAGCGATGTATAGCTGGCCACAGCCGTATTCAAATCCTGAGCGCCCATTTGTGCAAGGTCGCCAAGATGCATGAACAAAATCGTTCCGCCAACAACGCCGAGCAACAGGACTTTCATGATCGACTTGCCAAGCTCCATGAGGCCATTGGTGCCGAATATCTTGCCCAGTCCTTTTATCGGATCGAGCTTTGAAGGCTTGGGCTTCATCGCTGACCACCGGAAACCAAAGGAACCTAGCAGAGCCGGTGTAGCAATCGCAGCAATGAACAATATGGCAAACAGGCTCATAAAGGCCGGAATTAAGATACTAACCAGTGAAGAGCTGCGGTTGCCGATTTCAAACAATTCCACATCGCGGCGATCAAATATGAGCGCGTTGGTCATCATGTCGGCCAAGGCCTGATATAATGTGCCGCCAAAGATCACGATGGCCACTGTTCCGGCAAAAGTTACCATCGCTCCGCCAAGGTCGCGCGATTGAAGGACGTCACCTTTTTTTGCGCTATCTTTCAGCTTCTTAGGGGTTGGTGCTTCGGTCTTTTCACCGCCGCCGGGGGATTCCTGTGCCATTAACGTCCTCCCGCGATTATTGTTGCCTGGTCAAGCCCCATGCCAAGGGCTTCGATAATCGTATCCGCCATGATCGGGGCGGTAATCGCCAGCGCTATCAGGCCAGCCGTAATGGTGACCGGAATACCTACAGCGAACAGGTTCAAAGCCGGAGCCGTACGAGCTAGAAAGCCCATGATAAGCTGGATAAGGATGAGCGCACCGCCAACCGGCAAAGCGATCAACAAACCCATGGAGAACAGGGTTCCGCCAAATTGCACGATCCCCATCAACAATTCCGGACCAAGAAACGCATAGCCGGGTGGCAAAGCGGAATAGCTTTTCACAATGGTCGCGAGCAGCAGCAAATGACCGTCTATCGCAAGCAGAAGCAAAGTCGCCAATATAGTCAAAAACTGGCCGATAACCGGTGTTGATTGTCCCGTTTGCGGATCGGACATGCTCGCAAAGCCAAGACCCATGGCGTTGCTGATCGTTGCACCGGCAATCAGGACACTGGAATAACCAAGTTGAAGCGCAAAACCGATAGCAAGACCGACCAATACTTCCCCCATGACAAAAATTATATTGCCCAGGCTGATCGCTGAATCGCCAGGCAGATCAAAACTTGCGCTATTGGTGGCGACCAATCCGATCATGAACGCCAATATGATGCGGATTTGTACAGGCACATTGGCTGCACCAAAAACCGGTGTCACGACCATCGCAGCGCCGGGCCGGATCATTGCCATCATCCACATCCAGATCTGGCCCTCAACATCTGCAAATCCGGGTGCAATCATAAAAGAAGGTCCGGGATGCGGGCAAAAATCTCTCTGGTAAAATCGACGATCAGCACAAGGATGGAACCGCCAAATAACGCAGCCACAACAGCAACAACGATAAGTTTGGGCACAAAGGTCAATGTTTGTTCGTTTATCGAAGTCGCAGCCTGCACCATGCCAAGCAAAAGCCCAACGAGCAGCGCAGGGATCAACAGGGGCGCGGCGGCCAAAGCCGTGATCCACAATGCCTGCTGTGCAATACCTACAAAGAAATCAGCGTTATCGGTCATAATCTATATCGCAAACGAGGCTGCCAGAGACCCCATAGTCAAGGCCCATCCATCAACCAACACAAACAGTAACAGCTTGAAAGGCATGGATATTATGACAGGGGACAACATCATCATACCCAGCGCCATCAATACAGCCGCGACCACCAGATCGATTATCAGGAATGGCAGAAATATAAGGAATCCGATCTGGAACGCGGTTTTCAATTCGCTGGTGACAAAAGCCGGCAGCATGATCGAAAACGGAATATCCTTGCTGGATTCAAAACCCTCTTCATTGGCCAGATCCATGAACAGCCGCAGATCGGATTGGCGTGTCTGCTTTGCCATAAAGCTGTGCATGATTGTGCCGGATTTATCGATTGCTTCAGTCAGGGTGATTTCATCAGATGAATAAGGCGCCACTGCTTGTTCGTTAATTTTCTCGATACTTGGAGCCATCACGAACAGCGAAAGGAATAGCGACAGTCCGATCAGAACCTGATTTGGCGGAGTTTGCTGCAATCCCAATGCATGGCGCAAAATTGACAGAACAATGATAATCCGGGTGAAGCTGGTCATCATCAGAACGATTGACGGCAATATCGTCAATAGCCCCATCAGAATAAGGATCTGCAATGTAAGGCTTAATGGCTGACCATCGCCTGAGACATCGCCTAAGGCCCGTTCCAGTGCTGCTGATGCGCCCGGAGCTGCATTTGTCGCAGCGGCCTGGGCAAATGCCGGGTCCGCAATGAATGTGCAAACGACAATCGCAGCGATCAGCCAGATATATTTGAAACTAGTCTGCATATTTCGCGTCAATTTTTGTAACCCCGCCGCGCGTGACCGAGAGGAGAATTTTACGACCTTCAAAATCGACAACCGCCAGTTTATTGTTCACGCCAATGGGGAGAACCTCTACGATATTGAGGCTGCCGGATTTCTGGCGCATCATCGTTTGCGGTTGATATTTGCGGTAAAGCCACAAAGATCCGTATATCAACAAGCCGATCAGCGGCAGCATGATGGCGAGTTTTAGGATGTAAAAGGTCATTAATTGCGCCTTTCAACCCGCGCCCGCGTCATTCCGTTCGACACGATTTCTGCAATTCGCACTCCGAATTTATTCTTGACCGGAACAACCTCTCCGCGCGCAACCAGAGTGCCGTTGACATTAATATCAATGAGTTGGTCAACCTGACGATCCAGTTCGATGACTGACCCTTCGCGCAGGTCCATAATTTCGGAAACGGTCATCGACACGCTGCCGACCTCAACCGACAGGCGAACCTTTATATCCGCAAGAAAAGCATAATGGTCCTGCGTCTGACCAATGTTCATACCAACTGTTTCAGCGGCTTCGGGAGCCTGGCTATCCTGTGTCATATCGTTCATTTTATCGTCCTATAGAAACTGTTTGATTTTAAAGGCGACGCCGCCATTTTGTTCACCGATACTCCCGTGCGCGAACACACGGTCGCCAACGATCAGCGGCACATTATCGGTGGGCGCTACCGGTAAAATGTCACCCACTGCCAATTGGGAGAGCTGCGACAAATCCATTGTCGGACGCGCCAGGACCGAACGGACCGGCAGAAAAACATGGTCGAAAGACTCCTTGAGCGCCTTTTGCCAAGCAGGATCAGCGGTGTGGGTTTCACGGTTTACCGGACGGTGAAGTTGCGGTTCTGCAACGCTCAGACCATCAATCGGCTGAACAAAATCAATCGCCTTTACGGCATGGCCCGAAAGCGCAACCCGTGCCGAACTGACGAGTATATTCGGGTCATCAAGATCCATTTCGAGATCATCTATGTCGTGGATGTATCTGGTGTAATGAACCGTTGTTTCATACACAGCCGACCAGCCTTCGCTTAGGCTATCAGCCAAGAGCTTGGCTAACCTGTCAATCATACCAATTTCAGAACGGGTCAGCTTGCCTTGCGCGCAAGTTTCTCCATCAAATTGTCCGCCAAAGAAACAATCGACACAACCCGTCAGGAACAATCGGGAAACCCGGACCCAAATTGACGGACCGGACATGGCGGAATGAAATTCCAGATAGACCGCATCATCAGTCTGTGCCGCGCACCAGTCTGCCAATGGCACAGTGTCGCTGCTCGCCATTTCAACGGCCAGTTCGGTACCGGTAATATTGACCAAATGCGCTTTTAAACGGCCCAATATCCTTTTTTCTACCTTGCGATAAACGCTCAACAACAGATCGTCGGGACCACCTTTTTTCAGTAAGCTATGCTCTGCAGGCCCCTGATTTCTTTTGGTCTGAGTATTCGACTGTTGATTGCTATGCGGCTTGCTTTCCGGCTTGGTCCGTGCCGAGGCTGGAGCCATTGTATCTGTAGGAAAACTTGTCATTTTCTTGCCGTTTCTGTGGTTTCTACTGGATAACCATACTAGTGAAATATACGTCTTCGATGCCGCCAAACCCTGCTTTTTCCTTCAAGGTGGCGTTGATTACATCGCGCAATTCTTTTTTAAGCCTGACCTTCCCTTCCGAGGTATCCAGATCAGACGGGTCCTGTTGACCCAATTCCATCAGTACCGCCGACCGGATAGCAATTTCATGGTCGGTCACATTCTGGATAACCCGCTCGTCATAATAAGTGGAAATGGCGAGCGACAATTGTGTGTAATTTTCCGATCCTAAAAGATTGGAGGTAAATGGCTCTTCAATCTGATGATAAGAGATTTTGAACCGGTTTTTCGCTTCACTCGGCAAAGCAATTTTGGCTTCCTGCTCGCTAATCTGCGTACCGTCTTTCAGGATAATCTTAGGCTTGTTCGGGTCTTCCGGAACCTGCGCCGGGCCACCCATGCTACCTGCGACATAAAACCCGGCTGCAGCACCGCCACCGCCCAGCACCGCTACTGCCGCAATCGCGATGAGAAGGCCCTTCATTTTGCCTTTTTTCTTTTTGGGTTGTGCTTCGGATTCTGTGGCTGACATTGTGACCTCTAAAAAAATTTAATAATCTGAATTACTTGCTGTGCACTCAGGCATATCTGCTATTATCGGTGCTTCTCAGCGGTTCGGTATCGCTCTCGATGGAGCTAGCTGTTCTGCCATGACCCGACGGGGTAGAGCCTTCCTTGCGCTCGCCCGTATTTTCCTGCTGATTAAAATTCATGCCGCTATTATCGGAAGCCGCGAACATATTTTCCCGAACATCCACACGCAGGGTCAAATCCGACCGGCCACTGGCTTTCAGAAGATCTTGAATCGCTTGACTATGTTGCATGATCACTTCACGTGCAGCGTCACTTTCTGTCTCAATCCGCATGACCTCAGCCGATCCGCGGGAAAGGAAGGACAGTTCCAGACGCCCCATATTTCTGGGATTAATCTCAAACTTTTTATGATCACCGTTTACGGTAAGCTCTAACATTTCAGCGGCAAAACGTTCGGCAAATTGCGGTGCGTTCCAGTCAAAGCTCACGGTCTTTGCGGCGCTGTTGTTACCGGCTGTAACCGCATTTGGCGAAGAAGCCTGAACCGCGGCAGGCAATTCAACATTTTTATCCTGATGACCTGCAACGGGCAGATTATCCATATCGAGGAAAAATGATCCGCCTTCGGTTTTCATCGGTTTGGCCGCAATAGCCGCTTCACGTGCATTTGTTACAGCAGGCCGCTGTTCTTTGGAAGCCACGGCCTTGCCTCTTGCTGTTTGCTGGAGGTTAAGCAACTCTTGCACTTTCTGTCCGGCGCCGGAGGGCTCCAAATTGACACTTTGCGTCCCGAGAGCAGCCAGAGGCGCTTTACCGGAACCATTGGCTCTGGATTTGTCGTCTGATTGAGCCTCATTATATGGCTTTGCTGCGACAGAAGCTTTATCCCCATCTTGCGTAATATTTTTGGCAATCGAAGCGGTGGATAATGCCGATAGCTTCTTCTCGTCAGCAGATGATGACTTGTCGTCGGTCGGGAAAGACGGTTTCGGATCAATCTGTGCATCCACATTGGCCTCGGTAGAAGTGCGGTTTGACAAACCGGTCATTGCGTCTGCTTTTGGCGATGAGACATTGGCTCGCGCGTCATTACCCGATTGTTCGCCTAACACAGGCTTTGCCTGAGAGAAGCGTTCAGACCCTGAAGTCGAAGCGGAAGATTGAGATAGATCAGATGGTAGCTGCGTCTTGCCGTCACTGGCTGTGACAGGGACATTCATTCCGATGGTTTTGGCAGTATCCTTGTTGTTCACTGGCACGACCGGCAGACCGGTCAACTGGCTCAAGAACTGCTCAATATTATCTTCAGCGCCACTTTCTTTATCGGCATCGGCAACATTTTCTATAGTCGCACGTGACCGGTTCTCACCCGAGAGAAGAAGGGAGCTGAACTCCATATTGGCGCTACGTGTTTCCATGTCCACAGGCTTTGCAGAAAGCATGCCAATTATGGAACGGGAAGCCTCTGACATGATTTTAGTAATCATTGCAGCGATCCTTTTTCTTATTATTACCTATGTTATACAATAAGTTATGCTGAACATCCGTTTTGAATATTTCTGCTTTACGGGCTTTTCTCAGGTTGGACTGGAATAGCTTCTCGGTGCTTTCAAAAGTCGTCCGGGCGGCAAGATTTTGCCGCTCTGCATGGGCAAAATCTTGCCGTGCCGTTTCAATCGAGGCTTCGATTGACTGTTCAGCGACGACCAAACGTCCTGCAAGCTCCATTCGCGCGGCCAACATATCAGCATCCACCGCCACAACATCTGATAAGGTTTCGGTATGCAGCTTCCTTATTCTACGCACATTATGTTCAAGTGCCGCGCAATGATTGCCGGCTTTTGTCAGTGCCATTTCCTTCAGCTTCTTTTGCGTATCCCGGACCTTCAATATGCGTTGAAGCCCCTTCACTTTCCGGGTCATGGCTGAAACAGGCCGGATAGATCGCTTAAACTCTGTCCAAAATTAACAAGATCGCGTGGTTTTTGTTTGAGATAATCGACCATGATGGGCCAGTGCGAGAGCGCCTCATCAATATTAGGGTCGCTTCCTGACTGATAGGCCCCCATCAGAACCAGATCACGGTTCTCCTCATAGACCGACCATAGCCGCCGAAAATGGGTTTGGGCTGCATGATGATCCTCATCAATAATATCAACAGCAACGCGGCTGATAGACTTTCCGACATCAATAGCAGGGAAAATGCCCTGCTCCGCCAATGAGCGGGATAATATGATATGGCCGTCAGCAATGGCGCGGGCATTATCAACCACCGGATCATCGAGATCATCACCATCGGCCAGAACCGTATATATGGCTGTGATTGAACCGCCCGTTTCGCTGTCATTCCCTGCCCGTTCAATAAGACGCGGTATCATCGACAGTGCCGAGGGTGGATAGCCTTTCATCGTTGGCGGCTCACCTGCTGCCAGGCCGATTTCCCGCTGTGCATGGGCAACGCGGGTTAGACTGTCTATGACCAGCACCACCGATTTGCCCTGGGCGCGAAAATGCTCTGCAATCGCCGTGGCACGATGCGCTGCTTTCAAACGCGATGATGGCGAGTGATCGGCTGGCACAGCAACGGTTATTGTAGGAACGGCATCTTTCTTGGCATTACGGCGATTAACAAAATCATTCACTTCCCGTCCGCGCTCACCGATCAGGCCAACAACCACAACATCGGCAACAACACCGTCCAATATCTGGTTAATCAGCATGGATTTGCCCACACCGGAACCGGCAATAATCGCGACGCGCTGTCCCTGACCAAAGGTCAATAATCCGTTGATGGCCCTGATGCCCATATCAATCGGTTTGGTCACGCTGGCGCGGCGCATGACATTGCCTTTCAGCCCCGATAATGGGACTGTCTCTGTCGTTAAAATCGGGCCTTTACCGTCTATCGCTTCGCCCATAGGACCGATAATCCGACCAAATAGCGCGTCACCGACTGCGGCCTCGCTCGATTTAGCATAAGGAAATACCGGGCTTCCGCTTCTTAGCGGCGCATCCTGCACCATCGGAATCATCAGCGTATGAGCGCCTTTGAAACCGACTACCTCGGCGTTGATTTCACGCCCGTCGGTCGCAATTACCCGGCCAGAATATCCTAGTGGATAAGGAAACCCCGTTACCTCCAACATACTGTTATCATGTGCAGAAAGTTTGCCGACATGGCGCGGTTCATTACTGATATGATCAATACGCGCCAAAAGCCCGCGCAAGGCTTTGCCGCCATTCACATTTCCGGCAGATTGATTTGCCGCTTCATTCATGCCCGGCATCCGATTGTTCGCCGCTGAATTCATTTATCAACGCACTCAATTCATCCAGCACGGTTTCAGAGCCTTTTTCGATCCAGCCCCCTGAATGGTTGAGTTTCAGATTACCGCGCAACATTGCCGGGTCCGCCCGCAAAGGCAGCTTGCACTGATCCTGATCGATTAACTTCAAGTCATCGGGATGTAGTGACAGGCTTGCGCCCTTCTGGTCCTGATCAATTTTATCGGCCAATTGGGTAGCCCATGCCTGCAATAATTGCGGGTCGGGCACGGCCAATTCCGAGCAGCGGCGAAAGAGGGATTCAATCGCCTTCAAAATCAAAGGAAAGCTGCCTACAGAATAAAGGTCATTCAAATGGTGGATTGCCTCCCCCAATATTGTAGCCGCCTGCCCTTCAGTAGATTGTTCCGCCACCAGCGCCGCTTGCCCGTCTTCCCATCCTTTACGATAAGCGACTTCAAAAATATCCGGCTCGACATTTTCGACCGGCGTAACCGGCTCATTAGCTACCGGCTCGTCAAAAGTTTGAAACTGGTGAGTTGCACCTTCATCAGCGGGTAATGTGCTCGACCATGCAGAAAATTCTTTCTGCTCGACCGGAGAACGCCATAGCGGAACAACATCAGCTTGCGAAATATTGCGACGAAGATTTTGTTCGATGTGAAGATCAGACATAATCTGCACCGCCAGCCGACATGCTGATTTCGCCATTGTCGATCATCATTTTGGCAATCTCGATAACTGCTTTTTGTGCAGCTATAACTTCTTCCATAGGCTGCGGGGGGGCATCCTCCATGTCATCCTGTATGGTTTCGGCGGCGCGTTGTGACATGGATTCAAATATTTTTGTTTTCATTTCAGCCGATGCGCCACGCAATGCAGGCACCAATATAGCGGCATCCACCTTGCGAACGACGGTTCCGATATCTTTTTTCGACAAAAGCAGAAGATCGGTAAAAACAAACATTTCATCTTCAATCTGACGCCCGATTTGCCGGTTGCGTTTCGTTACGCTTTTCAGAATCATTTGCCCCATTTGCTTGGGTAGATTGTTGACGATTGAAGCGCTATCCATCACGCCGCCAATTTCCATAGGTGGAACAATCTCTTCTGCCGTTGGTCCATTGTCCTCAAGCAAACTATGGATTTGGGCCAGCGCATGGGCACTAACAGGTCCCAAAGTCGCAACTCTGTAGATCAGTTCTTGCTGCAGTTGCGGTGAAACCAGTTGTAGCATTTGAGCAGCAGCCTCCGGGGTCATAAAAGAAATAAGAACAGCGGCAATCTGCGGCGGCTCGTTCTCCACCAGTGCAGCAATATCCTTGGCAGGAACCCATTTAAGCAAGCTCGCGATGTTGCTTGGCCGCTTGGGAGCAAAACGGTTCATCATATTTTCCGCGCGCGGCGTGCCCAGGGCTTGCCGGAATACCCGTCCGACTTTCTCATCGGATTTATAGGCCAGCGTGCTTTGTGTTTTGACCAACTCCAGAAACCGGTTCAACGATCCTTCAATCTGGACAGAATCGACATCGGCAACGCTAAACATAGCTTCACCCAAACGCTCTGCCTCCTCCGGTTCAAGGCGTTCCAATATTCTGGCTGCTTCATCATCATCAAATAACAGCATCAATATTGCTGCGGTCTGCCGTCCGGAAATCAGCTCCAGTTGATTACCACCTTCTTCGCTATTACGGTCTTTTAGTGCTGCCTCAGCCATTGGCATTCTCCAGCTCGTCAGCTTCTTTCAATAATTCTTTCACAACCAACGCGGCGTGATCGGGATTTTGTTTGACAAAACTCTGGGTCAACAGCGCGCGCTCCTGATAGCTGGGCGCAGCCTGAATCATGTCGATGGTTACGGGTTGCGACGATGCCATTGCATTTTTCTGCCCGGCTTCATTGCCCGAAGCATCGCTTAACAATTCGTCATTTTGTGATTTCAGGTCGCCCCCAATCACAGAGTCATTGATTGCCATTTCTGATTTACGGTTTTTCTCTGAGTTCAGCCATTTTTTCAAAATTGGCCGAGCGATGAAAAAAATGATCAGCAAGGCAACAACCAGAGCCGTGACATTGCGACTGACAATTCCGAACCAAGGCGTTTCATACCAAGGAACTTCGGCTTCTTTTTCTGTAACCGGCCGGAATTGGCTCGCGGATACCGCAATCTGGTCTCCGCGCGCTGCATTGAAACCAACGGTCCCTTTGATCAGCTTTTCAATTTCCTGAATTTCTTTTGGCGACTTGGCATTTTTAAGTGCCTTATCATCAATCGCAACCGCCACCGAAAGCCGGGATACCTGACCGGTAGCCTGATTGATGACAGCAATTTCGCGAGCCAGCTCAAAATTACGTTTATATTCTTCGCTGGTTTTCAGCGCTTCTGCTTGCTCCGCACCTTGTTCCTGCGCGCCATCAGCCTGATCTTCAAATTCCGGCTCGGCAGGTGGACGATTGGCCAGAGCTCCTGGTATACCACCAGCTTGCGCCCCCCCGCCCGGCTCTTCTGTGCGGCTGCCTTGCTCTGAACGCAGCACGGAACCATCGGCAGGATAGGTTTCACTGGTCGCCTGCTTCTCGTCAAAGTTTACATCGGCAGTGACCTCGGCAACGAAGTTTCCGGGGCCGACAAGCGGTGTCAACAGACTGGCCAGCGACTGACGATAACGGTCTTCTATGGCCGATTTGATTTTTAACTGTGCATCATTGTCGCGTGATCCTTCACCATCACGGCGCGAAAGCAATCGACCATTTTGATCGACCACCGAAATATTACTGGCTGACAAGCCCGGCACAGAACTGGCAACCAGATTCAAAATTGCCTGGGTTTGCTGCTCATCCAGTGCAGCAGAACCCGCCAAGTGCAATATCACCGACGCCGCCGGTTCATTTCGTTCACGCAGGAATATGCTAGGCTGTTCAACGGCCAGATGCACTCTTGCCGACAAGACATTGTCCAGCGCTTCTATGGACCGGGCCAGATCCATTTCCCTTGCAGTGCGTAATTTTTCCGATTCTACCGCGCGGCTAGCACCCATCGGCATGCTCGACATAATGGTATCGCCGCTGGGCGCGGTGCGGGGCAGGCCCTGACCAGCCAGCTCAATCTTGGCACTATGATAATCTTCGTTGCTGACCATCAATGTTCCGGTCGTATCATCAACCTGATAGGCAATATTCGCACTTTGCAAAGCCTGCATCACAGCTGCTTTGTCATTGTCGGGAAGCCCGCGGAACAGATCCCGCTGGGCCGGTTCGCGCAAAACCAGCCATGCAGATAAAGCCGCAACAACGACGGCAGAAAGAATGATGAGCGGCATTGCCCGCGCTATTGCGGGCTGTTTTACAAACGACTGGATCGAACCCATAACGCCGCTTGCACCGGAACCATTCATGCCATTTGCTGTAAGCGGCATAATGTTCTGATTGGTGGAAGTTCCCTCGGCCATATTATACCGACATGTTCATGATGTCCTTGTAGGCGGACAAAAGTTTGTTCCTGACCTGCAAGGTGGATTCAAAACCGATCGACGCTTTATGCTTAGACAGCATGACAGCAGCAACATCACTGGTTTCGCCCATCTGATAGGCGGTAATGTCAGCTTTTGCCGTGGCCTGAAGCTGGTTCACGTCATGGAGTGCCTCGGTCATCTGCGCGGCAAAACCACCCGGACCGGATGGCTTTTCCGTTTGCTGTGTTTGACCAATAGATGTTTGGCCGTTTGATGTCTTATCGGGACCAGTCAGATTTGCTGTCTTGCTGGCTATATCCTGCAACGCATTATTTTGGTTCAGTATCGCATTGCGCGCTGCCATCAGGCTGTTCATATTAACGGAAGACATAATCTATCTCCTGCTCACGCCGCCAACGCACGCATATCGGCCATCCGATATCGTAGCGTCCGTTCTGATATGCCAAGTTCTTTGGCAGCTTCACGGCGATTACCATTGGTTTGCTCAAGGGTTCTGGTGATCGCGTCATATTCGACGCTTTTTGAAATGGATTGCAGGTCGCGGCCACGTACGAACCGCGCAGAGGTTTCGGGCACCGCATCCTGCTTTGGCCCCGAAGACAGGCTCTTGCCGGAAAACATCAGATCTTTGGCTTCGATACGATCACCATCACACATGACCAGTGCCCGCTGCAATACATTGGCAAGCTCACGAACATTGCCAGGCCAGTGATGGGCCTTCAGGCGTTCGATACAACATTGCGACAAGGCAACGAATTTCTCCTGCCCTTTTTGTAAATCCATCATCATAAAAGCAGAGATCGCGACAATATCGGCAGGACGCGACGCCAGCGGTGCCAGCTCAACCGGCATGACATTCAAACGCCAGTAAAGATCCTCGCGGAATGTCCCGGCTTTGACTTCTTCAGCAAAATCACGGTTGGCAGCGCATATGATGCGAACGTCAATCTTTTCATGGCGAGTCGCACCCACCGGCAAGATTTCGCCTTCTTGCAACACACGCAAAAGTTTTGACTGGCTTTCAAGCGGCATTTCGGTGATCTCGTCGAGAAAGATCGTGCCGCCGTCCGCTTCTTTGAAAAGACCGACAGCATTGGCATAGGCTCCGGTAAAAGAGCCTTTCTTGTGACCGAATAAAATGGATTCGATCATCGTTTCGGTAATGGCGGCACAATTCACCGTAACCAGTTGTTTATCAGCACGCGTGCTGTTTTCATGAATATAACGCGCAACGCCTTCTTTGCCGGTCCCGGTTTCTCCGGTGATCATGACATTGGCATCACTGCGCGCCACGCGGGCTGCATATTTATATAGGGCAATAGATTTAGGGTCTGCAAAAGCGGGGCCTTTACCCCCCCGCATGGATTCAATGATGCACGACAAACCAAACAGACGGTCTGCTTCACCAAATTCAATGCGCGGGGGTTGGCTGAGGGTAGCCGGAACAAAACGGAATGGACCATCCCGATAAATAACGACGGGATCTTTCACCACATTGGATGACGCACTATGATCACGGTGGAGGGGTTCAACACTCGCGAGCATATCAACAAATTCCGGAAACCTAGAGACCAGGCTAGATTTTATCGCACTGTTGATCATTTTATTCCCTCATGATTATTCTGAACACGGAATCCTGCTGTGTTCATCATAGTCATCGCAATCTACGTGCCAGTTTTGGGAATTGGCAGAAACGCGCCATATTTCAGTATGGACTTGTCGGAATACCGACATATTTATCGGAAAACCGACAGTCATTAATACCACCTGTCGGAGAACCGACATTTTTTTTCATTAATTATTTTGAGACCCGCCGTTAACTCCTTTGAGGCCGCTTCAAGAGACGAGGTGACCCACAATAAGACCAGTAAGTAAATTGTGAAAAGGATGTCACTATGACTGTAATAGGAACTAACGTAACGGCTCTGCGCACCAGCTATAACACCAACCAGGCTGAAATGGGTCTCGCAAAATCTATCGAGCGCCTGTCAACCGGCCGTCGGATTAACAATGCTGCCGATGATGCGGCCGGTAACGCCATTGCAACCCGTATGTCTTCCGAAATTCGTGGCCTCAGCATGGCAATTCGTAATTCCAACGATGGTATTTCGCTTGCCCAGACCGCAGAAGGCGGCATGAACGAAATCACCAACATGCTGCAACGTATGCGTGAACTGTCAGTTCAGTCTGCCAACGGCACGCTTTCCAACGGTGACCGCACCAACCTCCAGACCGAAGTTACCGCTTTGATCGCCCAGATTGGTGATGTCGCAACACGGACAACCTTCAACGATGTTGCATTGCTTGACGGCACCAACGCATCCATCAACATCCAGACCGGTAGCGACGCCTCTCAGACAGTTGTTGTCGGATTGGTTGATGTCAGTGCTGCGACCCTTGGCGTTAACGCGCTGGATATCAGCACAGAAGCTGGTGCAACAGCTGCGTTGACCGCTCTCGACACCGCTTTGGATACCGTGACCACGGGTCAGGCTTCTTTGGGTGCTTCGCAAAACCGTCTTCAGGCAACGATCTCCAACCTGTCTGATCGTGTTGCCAATATGACGGAATCACGTTCGCGCATCATGGATGTGGATTTCTCTGCCGAGACAACCGAGCTGGCTAAAAACCAGATTTTGAGCCAGGCTTCTACCGCCATGCTCGCTCAGGCGAACCAGTCCCAGCAGTCAGTATTAAGCCTGCTGCGCTAAGACAATCGTCACGACGGAAAAGCCTCTTCCCCAAAAGGGAGGAGGCTTTTTCTTTGGCGGTTACTGGATTATCAAACCAACACGCGTCATTCCGGATACTCCGGGATGGCGTAATTCTATTTACCAGACCCCATTGCCGCCTGTAATTTCTCCAGCGCCCGTTTTTTGATCTGGCAGACGCGAACAGAAGACACATCCAAAGCAGCGCCAATTTCATCTAGCTGCATCTCTTCGATGAAATAACAGTTGAGAACAAGCTGCTCGCGTTCATTCAGCTTCTTCAAATTGGCCGATAAAAGCTGAACCATCTGGTCTTTTTCCAGCGTTTCATGCTGGTCATCGTCTTCATTGGTGAACCAGCTACTGGAATCGCAATAGACTTCATCAAGGGAATCGACGTGAACATCAATTGCGCGATCGGCATTTTTACGAAACTCAGCCTGATCTATGCCCATAGCGTTGGCGAGATCCACCTCATTGGGTTCATACCCGTTTTCCTGAGCCAGTTGCTCGCTGACCCGGCGGAGCTTTTTGTTCCACTCAACCGCACTTCTACGCAAATTACAGGTGGTTCTTAGATAGTCGATCATCGCGCCGCGAACCCGGACATATAGATAGGTGGTAAAACTATGCCCCTGATCAATATATTTGGCAGAAGCCTCCACCAGCGTCACCAAACCGACCTGAATCAAATCCTCAATCTCGACCCGGTCAGGAGAGAATGATTTAATCTGCCATGCAATCTTGGTCACAAGCCCCTGATGTTCCCTGACCAGTGCAGACTCGTCAACCTGCATCGCACCATAAGCTTGAGAGACTCTGTTTTTCGTTTGTAACATAAGTTCATTCCACTCGATTAAAATGTCTGGTCTGATTCCACACGCGCCGGTTCTGGTCGGGTCTGTGGAACGCCGATTTTTGCCAATACTTCAATGGATTTATCTTCCGGCAATTCCTGATAGGAAAGCACCGTCAGGTCAGGGAAACGGTTCTTCAGCAATGCTCCCAACGGGCGGCGGACAATGGGCGAAGTAATCAGCGCAATGTTCCGCGCTTCCATCGGCAGGGTCCGTGCCGTATCATCAACCGCTTCGACCAATTGCTGTGCCAGCTGCGGTTCAATCGGATAATTGGCATCTTCTCCAATCTTTAACGCCTTGACGAGCAGGCTTTCCAGATCGGCATCCAGCGTCACGACCGGCAGCGGCAGATTAACCGGCACCATTGTCTGAATGATCAGGCTACCGATTTTCTGCCGGATCATATCAACAATCTTATCGGTTTCGCTATGATGGTTAGACGCCTCCAGCATCGCCAGGCAGATTTTCTGAAAATCCTTGACCGGCACCTTCTCGGCAAGCAGTTCCCGGCAAATCGCTGTAATCGCAAAGAGCGACAAGGGCTGCGGCGTCAGGCTGTCGACCAGTTGGGGCGAGCTTTCTTTTAACAGGTCGAGCAATTTCTGTGCTTCGTCCATGCTGAATAGCTGCGCTGCGTTTCGGCGAACGACATCATTAAGATGGGTCGCAACAACCGTCGGCGCGTCGACGACCGTATATCCTTCTGCAATAGCTTGAGATTTTTTATCCGCCCCGATCCAGATGGCATCCATGCCAAAAGTCGGGTCTTTACAGGGGCGCCCTTCGATAACTGCATCGACATGACCGTCATCCAACGCAAGAAAATCATTGGGCCAGACTGTGTCCTCACCCAATACCATACCGCCCATCATGATCCGGTAGCTATTCGGTTCTAGCTCCAGATCATCCTTGATCCGCACCAGCGGAACCACAAAGCCCAGCTCTTTGGAAATTTGACGCCTTATTCCGGTGATCCGCTTCATCAATGGTGCACCCTTGCGGTCTTCCACCATCGACACCAGCCCATAACCGATTTCAATACCCAGCCGGGCTTTTTCGGACACGTCTTCCCAATCAATCTGCTCGGGCTGTTTTTCAGGCACTGTTTCTGTAACCGCTTCAACCGGCTTAGGCTTGCGGATGAGGTAGAATGCAAAGCCGCCTGCTACGGCTGCTGCAGGAAGCACCACCATGTGAGGCATACCCGGTAAGACACCCAGAATCGTCAGAATCACGGCCACGGGAATCCACGCCGCCCCTGACCCGAACTGAGAAGTAATCTGGTCCGGCAGGTTTTTGCTCGAAGAAACTCGCGTGACAATGGCAGCCGCAGCAATCGACAGGATCAACGCGGGAACCTGCGCCACCAATGCGTCGCCAATGGCAAGCATGGAATAAGTACTTGCCGCCTCGGCAAAGGGCAATCCGTGCATCGTGGTGCCAAGAACGATGCCGCCAATAATATTCACCGCAAGAATCAATATCCCCGCAACCGCATCCCCTTTGACAAATTTGGAAGCACCATCCATCGAGCCGTAAAAGTCAGCCTCTGTCGCCACTTCCGAGCGCCGCGCCTTAGCTTCTTCGGGTGCGATCAGACCGGCATTCAAATCGGCATCAATCGCCATCTGTTTGCCGGGCAAGGCATCCAGTGTGAAGCGGGCAGATACTTCTGAAACCCGGCCTGCACCTTTTGTAATGACGATCAGATTGATGATCATCAGGATCGAGAATACAAATATACCAACAACATAATTTCCGCCGAGCAACAGACTGCCAAAGGCTTCGATAATCTGTCCGGCTGAATCCCCGCCTTCATGCCCCTGCACCAATACCACGCGGGTGGATGCGACATTCAGACCCAGCCGCATCAGCGTTGCGAATAGCAACACCGTCGGGAAACTGGAAAAATCAAGCGGCTTGGTTGCATTCAAGGCCACCATCAATATGGCAAGCGAGATCATGATGTTGGTAATAAAGCCTATGTCCAGCATGATCGTTGGCAGCGGCAGAACCATGAATATGACCAGCAAAAGGGTCGCAAGCGGTAGCAGGCCTGATTTCAGGTTACCCGCCATCCGGTCCATGGAGAAAATTTGTCGGTTCATTATATATTATATCCCCAAAGTGGCGAGCATCAGATAGGCAGCACGCGCTGGCTCGTTAAATGGCTTTGCCTTGTTCGCTTGATCTTGACCGGCATGTGCGCGGGCGATCCGCAGGTAATCAGCGGGTTGCACCATCTGCCCCCTGCGCGCGTCCTGAAGTGGTTGCGTGCGACCGGCAGACGGCGGCAAAGTCTTTCCGCTTACCGGCAAACCATTGCCGACCAGATTGACCGCATCAGCCAATTTATGCGCAAAACGATTGCGGATGGTTTCAAAGCTGTTTGCTTGACCAGCGCGATTAAAAAATATGTTGCGATTGGCACGGGCCGCTTCGGGAAAAGCCCGGGCAGCAGCTCCATCAGGATTTTCATCCATCTTGTTCAGAAATTTTGCTGCTCCGGCAGGGCCAAGGAAATGCGCCAGATACAGATCAACGGACTGGGGTGTTCTTCCGGTCTTCCGTTCCAGATAGTCACTATTGTCGCTGGCAAAATCACCGGCCAGATCAGCAGAAAGTTGCGGGTCATTTCTAAGTGCTAATATGCTGGATTTCTGCGCTTTATCGGCAACGCTCAGATAGCCGTTTCTATTTCTGGAAATAGCGTTCTGCGCCCATCCCAGCCCATATTTATCGCCCTTGTCCTTTATCAGTCCAAGCCAGGTCTGGTCGATAAACTGATATAGTCCGGTAGCCGATGAAGTCTGCGCTTTTGCATCTGCCCGCATACCGCTTTCAAGCTGTGCCTGGGCGACCAGATACTGGAAGTCCACACCGGTGCGCTGTGCTGAACGGGCAATAACGCCTGAAAGGTCACGACGTCCTGAAGAGTTCGGTCTGGCAATATTGGCATCAGCAAAATTGGTAACGGGTAGATGGGACATGTTGGTATCAAATTCTCCTGTAAATAGGAGAAGCAATAGTCATGCCAAATGGAATCGCTTAAGAGCCGACAAGCATATCACAGTTCTGCCATGCCAAAGGCGGCTCAAACACTTATCCCGCCCAACAGAAAACCCGTCATTTCCACATCGGAAACAACGGGTATAATTTGCGGTTAAGTTCAGGTTTCGGAGCTATAAACGCTGTTTACCGTTCATCGGCACGGAACAGCACGGAACAGCGGATTATATTTAACGCCCCCGCGGTGTTCCGGAGTAGGTGTTTGCCTGACTCTCGCGAAATCCGGCCAAAAGCTGTAGTCTTGTCGAGCTATGGTCCCGCAAAAAACGCAAACGATAAATGGACGCCTGCATTAACTCGTCCGCTTCACTTATAAGCGGTTTGAGGCCGGGATCATAATCCTTCGCCTCTATCGCGCCAAGTTTCGCTGCCGCCTCACCCAATTCGGTGCTGGCCCGGAAAATAGCATCACTGTCATGGCCTTCCAAAGCTGCGAACAATATATCCTGCGAATTACGGAAAGATTCGACTATTTGCTGCATCAATCCGATCCCATTCCAAAAACGCCTCTATCCAGCATTTTTTGCGCCAACGCATCGCTATCCACTTTGTAGGTTCCAGCGGCGATCCGCTCTCTCACATCAGCCACTTTTTGTATGTCAAACGGCGGCGTTTTTTCTGCCAGCACAGAGGCAGTAGTGGTTATGGATGGCGTTTCTTTCATCGAGGCGACATCCGGTCCTGCACCGATGTTTCTGGCCGTCCCATCATGTGTTGCTCCCTCTTTCACAGCCGGGCGGTCCAGCCGCGTATTGATCGCCGAATAGCTTTCAACAGGTTTCATTTCTATAGCTCCTTAACACTGTAGCCTATTAGTGTTTGCGCTTTCGCACAGATAATATCTACATCGTTCCTGATATTTAACGGCGCGTTGTGAAAAAATTAATATCTTTGTTTGAAAAAACTTACTGAACCAGTTCTACTTCACCGGAACCCGATACACGGGCCATTAATTCTTTGGATTTGCGGTTAGCACGAACAGGAATATAATCCCCTATCCGCCCATTTTTCTGCGCCACTACACCATAGCTTATACTGAAGCTGGGACGTTTAACTACAAGCGTCAGCGGCTGGTTTCTAAAGACCACAAACTCATCGGCACGCTCCGACTGATTAGATAGCCCTGCTTGACTGCGCCTTACCGGAACGAAAATCCGCCAGCCCAATTCAGGACAACTCACCATGACCGCATTATTCTTGGTGTCCGAAAAACGCACTCCGTTAGAACAGCGTTTCAATCGCAATTTCGTATCAATGGGTGCGCGCGCTCCGCCTGCATCACCGATTTGCGCTCCAAGATGCGCGGCAACCTGTCGGTCGAGCGCGGCGCTATCTTCAAACGGAGAAGCTGCGCCCATTGCGAAAAGAGACATTATAGGAATAGCAAAGCGGTAGTGAAGCATGATCGGTTCCTGTATTGTGTTCAGAGAAAACCAAGCAGGTTCCATGCCAGTTTATGCAATTTGCTATATTATTTGCCTAAGCCACTATTTTCAGGTGATTGGAAGGTCAGCAAGATATTTTGCTTTTCTGTGGTTTTGGACAGCAGCTTTTCTGGCATTTTCAGAACGATCCGTTCACCGTCCTGACCGGCTTTTTCAAAAGCATCGGCAATCGCAGCAGAGCGAGCGGCTACTTTCTCCCATTGCCGTAGCCTTTGACCGCTTTCTTTCTGTGTAATTGCTGGCACATATATGGTCAGTGTCTGGTTTTTCCGGACATTAGGAATTTTTGCAATCTCGCGGCGCGCATGATTGGTCAGCACCGCGCTGCTATCACCAAAGAAATCAGTGACCTTATATTCAAATTCCGCCAGAATAGCCGAAGCCTGAGCAGTCTCATCTGACAGTTTTTTATCGGATTCAGGGTCGGCAAGATTCACAAAATGGGCATAGGCAAAGGCGCTGAGTAGCATCAACGCCAAATCGAGAAATGACAATGTCGTGCGGCTTGCATTCACTGTTCGCTCGCCGCCCGCGCCGAATGTGCTGGGGGATATGCGGGGGACTGTGCGGGGGAAAAATGCACTGGCGTCAAGATAACCAGCTCGCGCTGCGCTATCGTTATCGCGTGCTGCACCACCGCCGCGCGATAGGCATTTAATACTTCTGCTCGCGCCTGCAATCTCACATGTATGGGATAGGCAATAATATGCGAAACGAACAGGCCATAGAGGCTTGTGAGCATGGTGAAGCTCATCGCTGGCCCCATTTTCAGCGGATCAATTCCGGTCGCAAATAACTGGATTAGACCGATAATCGTACCGATCAATCCAATGGCCGGTGCAATTTCAGCAGCGGCGTTCCAATATGTTGCTGCCATATTCAGCTTTTTCTGAGCCGCATTACGCTGCAACCGCGCCCATTCCCCGAATGCTTTGGCATCACTGGAATTAACCAGCTCTCTAATCAGGCGAGTGACGAAAGCATCCTCGCTGCTCAGGTGCTCCAGTCCAGTAAAGCCTTCTTCGCGCAAAACAAAATCAATACGGCGGCACATGAAAGTGGCATTTTCTCCGCTTTCAGCGAAGGGATCTCTGCCAAGAGCGCCCAGCGCGGCAAAAGCCAGACCAAAAGAGGGCCGGCCATTTTGAATCCAGGCCATGATCAGCACACAGCCAAAAACAAGTCCGAATGATAATGGATCAAAAAACCGACCGATGTTGTTAAGCACGATGTCCATTAGTGTACATCCCAGTTACAGAGGTGTCGGTTATTGGGGGGCCGGTTACTGGGAGCATAGCTGTTGAAAGCGGCAAAATTTTTCCGCCCACCGGCAAAAATCTGCCGGTCTGGAACATTTGTGCCTAAAATCTTCATTCTTACCGCCATAATAGCTCTAAAACTCACCATTTTCCACCATTTGCCAAAAAGCTGGCACGGCAATTGCATTGTGTTGCTCGAGATTACCTATTCCGGTGTTTCTCATATCCCGGTGACGGTCGAAAGGCCGCACGATTAAGACAGGATGACAATCGATGCCGAGTTTAGATCAGATATTTGCATTGAACGGAGGAGCGTTAAAGTTGCGCTCCCAGCGTTTGAATATGCTCGCTTCTAATATCGCAAATGCTTCTACGCCTGGATATAAAGCGAAAGATCTCGATTTTGACCGCGCGATGCAACAGGCCCAAAACGGTAGCTCCGTAAATAAAGCAATGAGCGATCACACAGGTTATCGCGTGCCGCTGCAACCCTCACTTGATGGCAATACCGTAGAACTGTCGGTTGAACAGACTCTGTTTGCTGAAAATGCCATTCAATATCGCACCACCCTCTCGTTCCTTCAGGGGCAGGTGTCATCAATCAAACGCGCATTGAAAGGGGAATAGTTATGAGCGGTATGAATGTTTTTGACGTCGCCGGTCGAGCGATGTCGGCGCAGATGGTGCGGCTGAATACCACGGCATCCAATCTGGCCAATGCCCGCACAGATTACGCGACAAAGGACGAAGCCTATCGCGCAATGCGCCCGGTTTTCCGCTCGGTCATGGAAGATAATATGGCGACGGTCGATGTCGAGCGCGTTGTTCAAAGTGATCTGCAACCGCAGAGGCGGCATGACCCGACAAACCCCATCGCCGATGAAGACGGCTATGTCTGGGAAGCGGCTGTCGATGAAACGGCAGAGATGATCGATATGCTCGAAACTTCGCGCAATTACCAGAATAACGTCCAGGTTTTACAAACTGCAAAATCACTCATCCTAGAAACAATAAGGAACCAGTAATGGATATCGCTCCGCAGGTTTATGACAAAAAATCATCCTACATGGACGGTCTGACCACATCACAGCCGCCCAATGCGACAGGTGATAGCACATTGGATCAGGATTCCTTTCTACGGCTGATGACCACCCAGCTAAAGTTTCAGGACCCTTTTGAACCGATGGATAATCAGGCGATGGTTGCCCAGCTCGCACAATTTTCAAATGTTGCGGGCATTTCGCAGATGAACAAGGCTCTTACCGATATTGCTTCCATGTTGGGAAGTAACCGCTTGTCCGATGCAAAGGAATGGATCGGTCATTCGGTTCTGGTTCCCGGTAATTTCGCTGTTGCCAACAAAAGCGGTGAATATGCCGGAGAATTTGAATTAACAGAGGCGAGCGAAAATCTTTCCATCGACCTGCTGAATGACAAAGGCGAAATCGTGATGTTTGCCGAACTGGGCAGTCAGGATGCCGGGCCAGTCCAGTTTAACTTTGAAAGCAAGAATGCTGATGATCAACCATTGGATCTCGGGCGACTGAAAGTCCGGGTGAACGGTGGTTCTGTCTCCGATCTTGCGACGTGGGTACCGGTCGCATCTGTACAAACATCCGAGGGCAATGGTCCTCCACTTCTTGTTACCCCGATTGGCAACGTCTTGCCATCGGATGTGCTGCGCGTCGGATAAACGCAGCAGTTTACTCAAATATTTATTAGGAGAAGAATAATGTCTTTTTTTACATCTCTTACTGGCTTGAAGGCAGCACAAACTGACCTGAATGTCATTTCAAATAACGTAGCCAATACAAATTCAACCGGCTTCAAGAAAAGCCACGCTCAATTTGGCGACCTATTTGCCGCTGCTCCAACCCAAACGACTAAGACTGTCGCAGGTCAAGGCGTCCGCTTAGCTGGTATTACACAGCAATTTACGCAAGGAACATTAAAACCAACCGACAAGACGCTGGATATGGCGATTGCCGGTGACGGCTTTTTCGCTGTGCGTAGTCAACCGCCTCAAGCAAGCCTGTCCTATACTCGTAACGGCGCTTTCATTGTCAATGTTGACCACGAAGTCATTGATACAACCGGTTCCAAAGCACAGCTTTTGCCTGTTGATGCCAATGGTGTCGCAACATCCACAAATATTGCCGACATGTATGATTTCATTGTACCTGAAACAGATCCCGGTGATCCGACTGCACTGTTGACCAATATTTCCATCAATGGCGAAGGCGTTGTCAGCGCAAGCTTTACTAACGGCAACCAGATACATCTTGGTGCCATGGCACTTGCGAGCTTTACCGCTATAGAAGGGCTTCGCCCCAATGGTGATGCACATTGGCAGGCAACCGGCGACTCTGGCCCACCCCAGATCAATCAGGCTGCGAACGGTCCTTTGGGTCAGGTGCGTTCCGGTGCGCTGGAACTGGCTAACGTGGATATTACCGAAGAATTGGTTTCGCTCATTTCGGCGCAGCGCAATTTCCAGGCCAATGCCCAGGCAATTGAAACTGCCAATACCCTTAGCCAGACGATGATAAATCTGAAGGTCTAATGGCTGACGGATAGGGAGTTAATCAATGGACAAGCTTGCATATACCAGCGTCAATGCGATGAAATCGTTGATGAACCGGCAAACCGCCATCGCCAATAATATGGCGAACTCGAATACAATTGGCTTCAAGGCTGATATGGTTTCGGCAAAAGCCAAATATTTGGCTGGCCCCGGCCATGACAGCCGGGCCATAGCGGTCGAGCGGGATATGCAAGCTGATATGAATGCCGGAACTGTTACGCAAACCGGACGCTCTCTCGACATTGCTCTGGAAGGCGATGCGATGATCGCGGTTCAAGCAGCCGATGGCAAAGAAGCATATTCCCGGCGAGGCGATCTTCGTATTGCTGCGTCGGGTGCCATGATAACCGGGGACGGCTTTCCCGTAATGGGCGCCAGCGGCCCGATCACTATGCCGCCCGCGGAACGCGTAGATATTGGTGCAGACGGGACTGTCTTTTTCGTGCCCCAGGGCGGTGATCCCACACAACCACAAGAGCTGGACCGGATAAAACTGGCCAGCATGACCGGCAGCGCCATTTCCAAGGGGCCAGACACATTGTTTCATGCCGCCGATGACGGCGTCCTGCCAGTTGATGACAACGCGCGATTAATTTCAGGAGCATTGGAAGAATCCAATGTCAACATGACAGCCGCGCTGGTCGATATGATTGAAACAAGTCGCGCCTGGGAAACACAGGCTAAATTGCTGCGAACCGCCCAGGAACTGGATGAAAGCAGCGCCAGCGTCATGAATATGCCGCAATGATAACCGGCGTGCCCGGCGCACGACCATAGTTTGTGCGAAATTCGCACGGCCATAGTTTGTGCGAATATCGCACGGAGGAGACATAAATGAGCAACGCAGCCCTACAAGTCGCGCGCACCGGACTGGACGCGCAAAATACTAAAATGCGTGTTATCGCCAACAATCTGGCGAACGTAAATACAACAGGATTCAAACGCGACCGCGCAGATTTCGAAACCCTTGCTTATCAGAATATCGTGACCCCCGGCGCGCCGTCCGATGCACAGAACCGCTTTGCCAGCGGCCTGCAACTGGGCACCGGTGTGAAACTGTCCGGGATCGGCAAAGTTGTTACGCAAGGCACACAGCAAAACAGCGATAATGCCCTTGATATGGCAATCGAAGGTCAGGGCTATTTTCAGGTGGAAATGCCCGACGGCACGACCGGCTATACGCGAGCCGGTAATTTTAGCCGGTCTGGTGAGGGCAATATTGTCACAAGCGACGGCTTGCCTCTCATCCCCGGTATTCAGGTTCCCGAAGGCGCAACATCGCTGACCATCGGTAATAACGGAACGGTGACAGCAACGCTGGCGGGGCAGGATGACATAACCGAGCTGGGCCGCATCGAACTTGCCAGCTTTACCAATCCGGCGGGACTTCTTTCGGTCGGCAACAATATTCTGACCGAAACGGCAGCAAGCGGTGCGCCTTTGGTCGGCGAAGCCGGCACGGAAGGACGCGGTGCTATCCGTCAGGGTGCGCTGGAAGGCTCCAACGTCAATATTGTCGAAGAACTAGTCAATATGATCGAGACGCAGCGCGCTTATGAGGTCAATTCGAAAATGATCTCTGCCACAGATGAAATGCTGCAATTTGTGAACCAGCAAATCTGATTTTTCGGGAGCAAGAGACTATCATGCCTTTATCATCTATTTCGAAAACCGCTCTGCCGGTTACACTTGCGCCCTTTTTTCTTATCGGGTGCATGGGATCGGGCAATGCTGCGCCTGAGCCGGGGTTTGCACCGGTAGTCGCCGCCCTCCCTGCCCCTCCAGCTCCTGAACAAGCCAATGGTGCCATTTTTCAGTCCACTTCGGGCTATGCTGCCCTAACCAGTGGGATGCGGGCTAGTGCCAAGGGTGATATTATCACTATCCTGCTGGTCGAAAATACCAAGGCAGCCAAAACCAACAGCGCATCCAAAGACCGCGGCGGCGGATTTTCCCTGTCACCGCCGACGACCGGCCCATTATCCCTGTTTTCACCCAGCGACATTGCTGCCAGCGGATCACATAATTTCTCTGGTTCCGGCAAAGCTGCCCAGTCCAATAGCTTGCAAGGCAGGATCAGCGTGACCGTTGTCGAAAGCTATGCCAACGGAACCATGCTAGTGCGCGGACAGAAATTGACCTCTCTGAACCGCGGGGATGAACACACACAATTTAGCGGCCTTATCCGCGCGATTGATGTGTCTTCCGACAATACTATCCCGTCCAGCAAAGTGGCCGATGCCCGCATCATTTACGGTGGATCAGGCGAAATTGCTTCCGCCAGCAAACAGGGCTGGCTGCAAAAATTCTTTTCATTCATTTCCCCATTTTAGCCCTCCAGCAGGCGAGACAATATGACCCTATCCCAGAAATTCACCCGTTTTTCCCGCAAGGTCGCCGCAATGGCGAGCATGATGCTTCTCACCGGGATATTCGCCGGAATGCTGGCAGTGCAACCGGCACAGGCCGAACGGATCAAGGATCTTGGTCATTTCGCTGGCCTGCGGACGAACCAGTTGGTCGGCTATGGCATTGTGGTCGGTCTTTCGGGAACCGGCGATGATAGTCTGGAATATGCGACATTGGGCGTTAAGGGGATGACCAGCCGTTTTGGTCTGGCGCTTCCCCCTGGCGTGAACCCTGCAACAAAAAATGCGGCGGCGGTCATGGTTACGGCTGAAATGCCCGCCTTTGCCAAACCGGGTCAACGCTTGGATGTCACAGTATCTGCCATCGGCAAGGCCAAATCGCTGCGCGGAGGCACGTTGATTTTAATGCCGCTCTACGGTGCCGATCAACAGATTTACGCGATGGCACAAGGCAATCTGGCTGTAGGCGGTCTTGGCATTTCGGCAGCGGATGGATCCCGTTTGACGGTCAATATTCCGTCTGTCGGCCGGATATCCAGCGGCGCGACAATTGAACGAACCGTTGCAACCGGCTTTGAGAGCGAGCCTTTTCTTAGTTTCAATCTGACCGATGCTGATCTCACCACCTCGCTTCGCGTTGCGGACGCGATTAACGAAAGCATCGGATCTGGCCTTGCGATAGCAATTGATGCCGTCACCGTACGCATTGCTGCTCCTCCGGGAACGCAAGAGCGCGTGATGTTAATGGGCCGGATCGAAAATCTGATCGTAAAACCAGCCGAAGCGCGGGCGCGGATTATCGTCAATGCCAGAACCGGAACCGTCGTAATTAACGGATCGGTCCGGCTTGGCCCAGCGGCGGTAAGCCACGGCAAGCTGACGGTCCGTGTCGAGGAAAATCCGATGGTGGTGCAACCCGCGCCATTTAGCCGGGGCCGCACAGCCGTAGAGCCGAATAGCGACATTTCAGTGGAAGATGAAGGTGCTCCGGCATTTGAAATCGGCAGACGCGCTTCTTTATCGGAAATTGTCGAAACTATTAATTCCATCGGCGTTTCACCGTCTGATCTAACAGCGATCCTAGAAGGATTGAAACAAGCCGGCGCATTGAAAGCGGAGTTGATTATAATATGACCAGTATCAATCCTCACGGGAATTATTTGGCCGCATCCACGACTGCCACACCTACAGCTCGTGTCGCGCCAGGCGATGCAAATGCAACTGCCGAAATCAAAGAAATGGCTGCAAATTTTGAAGCTATTTTTGTCCGGCAAATGCTTTCTACAATGCGCTCATCGTCATTGGGGGAAGGCCTGTTTGACGGAAAGGGTACAGAAGAATTTCGCGATATGCAGGATGCCCAACTCGCAAAAAACATGGCCGAAAAGGGCGTGTTCGGCGTAGCCGAGCTATTGACCCGCCATTTGGACAATAGCGGTGTGACCGGCACTGACCAAAACAATGGGGAGCAGAAATAATGTCTGACCTGTTGAACATCGGACGCTCCGCCCTACAGGTTAACAGCCGCGCGCTGGAAACTGTCGGATCTAACATCGCCAATGCCGAAAATCCCGACTATGTGCGCCGCTCCCTTAATGTCGGAGATACGACAATCTATGGCACCACCAATCCTCTCTATGGAAATTACACCGGCTCTGGCGGCGTGGCTATCAACGGCCTCACCCGCAACAGCGACCAGTTTCTCGAAGCAGCGACCCGCCAGACCGGCGCAGGTCGTGTACGCAGCGAAATCATGGTCCAATGGCTAGAACAAGGTGAGCTCGCGCTGGCGAATAATGAATCAGATATAGGCAGCCAGCTAACCAAAGTTTTCGGCAGTGCCGAAGAATTATCCGCAGTGCCTTTTGAGTCCGCCCTCAGGGGGCAATTTCTAGGCGATATTCAGGATACGGTTTCGCGCTTTAATCAAACGGCTGCAAATCTTTCCGCTAATCTGAAACTGATGGATGGGGCAGCCGAGCAGGAAACCGTCGGCTTGAATAATGCCTTGGCCGAACTGGCTGAAATCAACCAGAAATTACGGCCTACCCAAGCAGGAACTTCGCAACAGATTGCTCTGCTCGACCAGCGCGACGCAGCTCTGACAGTCATAACCGAAAAACTGGACGTAGAGATTAGTTTTGGCGAGAATGGAATGGCCGATATTACACGCGGCGGCACAAATCTGGTCAATTTTAATATTGCCAGCCCTGTCAATTTTGTTGCCAATGCAGGCGGCGCCTTTGACATAGAAGTCGGCGGAACAATATTGCCACCTCCGACGGATGGAACATTGGGTGGACTTCATCGCGCACAATCGGATGTCGCGGCTATGGCCACCAATATTGACGCACTCGCGGTACAATTTGCTACCGAGATAAATGGCTGGCAAGCCAATGGCCGCACGGATGCCGGAGTTCCCGGCGCTGCCGCAGTAACCCATGGCGGCACAGCAGCTAGCCTGTCAGTCACGGGGCTTACGGGTGACGACCTTGCACTGGCATCAGCCGCCGGCGTTGCCAATGGTAATATATTGGCGTTTGTAAATCTTCGCTCCGCAACCGGCACAGAACGACAATATGAGAATATGGTCGTCAATCAGGCACAAAACCTGATGTCGGCGCGAAGCGAAAGCGACGCTGCAACCGCATTTGACCGGGCCACACGCGAAGCGCGCAACCGTGTTTCGTCTGTCGATCTCGATCGGGAGGCCGCCGATCTTGTCCGCTTGCAGCAATCTTACGAAGCATCTGCCCGGATTATTCAGGTCGCTCGCGAGACCATACAATCCGTTCTGGCAATATTTTAACGGTTCTTAATAAGGCGCAAAAGCAAGGGCGCAATAGGGGGAAGTAATGGACTCAATTAACCGCACAAGACCACCTGATGCTGTACAGAAGCAGGCTGAACTGTCCCGGTTGATTGCCCGTACAGAGGAATCAGTCTCGACGGGAAAAAGCTTTAACCGGCCATCCGAAGCACCTTCCGCATGGCTGGAGATATCCAGCATTAGCAAGCAGTCCACCATAGAAAAAGGATGGGCCAGCAATATCGGGCGCGCACGTATTCTGGCACAGCAGGCAGAATCAACAATCGACACCCTGTCCAACGGTGCTATTCGTGTTCGCGAATTAATGGTGCTGGCCAATAACGAAACACTAGCTCCTCGCGACCGTGAGATTATAGCGTTGGAGCTGGAAAGCCTTCAGGACCAGTTCAATAAATTAAGCATGGTGAAAGATAATTACGGCGGTCAGCTATTTCATCCCGGCGATCCAATCCAGATGCGGATTGATGCCGATATTCTGGTGACACCTGCCCCCACATTGCAAGATGTTTTCGGAAATATTGATCTGGGCGGCAGCACCGACAATCTTGATACAATCATGACAAACATGATAAACGCCGTTCGCTTCGGCACGGTTGCTGATCGCGCAGACGAACTCAACAATGCTAAATCGGTAAGCGATCATTTTGCAACGGTTCTTGGACGTCAGGGTGTGTTCGGAAACCGGCTGGATGAGCAAGAGGTAAGGCTACAACAATCAGCGCTCAACACATCCGAACGGCGCTCAGCATTGGAACGCACAGACGTGGCAGAAGCCATTTCCCGGTTTCAATCCTTGCTGGTCAATCTTGAAGCAGCGCAAAGGCTATATGCCAAGACTGCCAGCACTTCGCTGATTCAGCTCATCGGCTAGCGCCCCTGAATCTTCACTATCGCACCCTTAACCACAAAGGCTTTCGCCCGTTCATTAGAGTGATAACCCATCCTTCGTTTGTCGGAGATGATCACACCGGATCGGGCCAGTAGATTGGAAAAAAGTTTATGTTCGCTGGAATAGGTATTGTTGTCCTGCTTGTCATGGTTTTTGGGATATTCACGCTATCCGGCGGCGATATGGGAGTGGTTCTTCATGCCCTTCCTATCGAGATGGGAATTATCGGCGGCGCTGCCGTAGGCGCGTTGATAATCGGTAATAACGGTGCTCAGCTAAAAGCGTTACTCGGAGGAATGGGCAAGGTTTTCAAAGGTCCGACTTATGTGAAACAGGACTTTATGGATTGCATATTGCTGGTTTCCAAATTGAACAAGATCCTGAAAAGCGACGGTCCGGTTGCGCTTGAACCCCATATCGAGGATCCAAAATCCTCCCCGATTTTCAGCGAATACCCCAAATTGTTGAAAGATGAGGCGTTGATCCACCTTATTGCCGATAGTTTCCGGCTTGTTGTCGTATCATCGGGAACGCTGGATCCCTATGCGGTTGAAGATGTCATGGATCAATCCATCAAAACCCACCATCATGAAGCGATTGCACCAGCCAATAATCTTCAGACACTTGCCGATGCTCTACCTGCCTTGGGTATTGTGGCCGCGGTTCTGGGCGTGGTCAAAACCATGGGCGCGATTGATCAGCCACCAATAATATTGGGTGCAATGATTGGTTCTGCCTTGGTTGGAACATTTTTGGGAGTTTTGCTGGCCTATGGCTTGGTCGGGCCGATGGCTGGCCGTGCGCGCTCGGTGATTGAAAGCGATGCAGCTATCTATCATGTCGTAAAGCAGCTGATTATCGCCAATTTGCACGGGCATCCACAACCGCTGATAATCGAAGCGGCCCGCACCGGCCTGCAACATGTAAATCAGCCCAGCTTTTCCGATGTATTTGATGCAGTCAGGGCACGATAGGTCATGGCAAAGAAAAAAGCACCCGAGCCGGTTCGGCCCATTATCGTAAAGCGGATCATTGCCGATGATCATGACGCCCATCATGGCGGAGCATGGAAAGTCGCTTACGCCGATTTTGTTACCGCAATGATGGCTTTTTTTCTGCTTATGTGGCTGCTTGGTGCAACCGATGAAAAACAGCGCAAAGGTATAGCCGATTATTTCGCGCCAACAATCGCGCAAGTTAAACGCGATAGTGCAGGTGGTAAGGGCATGTTCGGCGGTTCATCAGTCACCGATCCGGATAAATATCCCCATAAGGCAACACAAATCGGCAATCAGGCGGTGGCAATAACTACCAAGAATAGACCCGTCCTTAAAAAAGAGAAGAATGTAGGTCAGGGCCGGGCTTCTAACCCCAAGTCGTTAAACGCCAAAGAATTTGAACAACGTGTCCGTGAGCAATTAAAAAACAATCCCGAAACGGCAAAATTGCTCTCCAATGTCCGTTTTACCGATACGAAAGAAGGCTTGCGGATCGACATAATTGACGAAGCGGATTTCAGCATGTTTGCATTAGCAACCAACAGGCTGCAATCCCGCGCAATCGAGCTGCTTGGCCAAGTGGCCATGATTATCAATACCGTGGATAATGAACTGATTATCAGAGGGCACACCGACAGCCTGCCCTATGCCAGCGGACAAAGCATGAATAACTGGCTCCTGTCTTCGGCCAGAGCCGAAGCCACGAGACAGGAACTGGTCAGACAAGGTCTGGCGATCAATCGCATGGCGCGGATTGAAGGGGTTGCAGATACAGAACCTTATAATCCGGCAGAACCCATGGATGATAGAAACAGGCGCATTTCGATCACAATGAAGACCAGCTAATGGTTATATCCGAAATGGACTATTTGCTCTAATTATATCCATATTGGATGTAATATCCTTCATTATCCCCTGATTGGGCGCAATATCAGTTGATATTTTTCAGTCCGATTCGGATAAAGATTTTTGAAGGGGTTAAATCTTTCGTCCAGGGCCATCGCGACCCCCGCAGGTTGCGGTCTTGGTAAACGTAGCGCACCTGGTATGCGTTATAACTGATTGGGTAGAGTGTGGTTTCACCCGCTCTACCCAATCGTGTTTTGGCCAATCGTGTTTTGGCCAATCGCTTTTCGGGATTCCGGGCATCCATGATGAACCAAAGGTTTCACTCCCTTACCATGATGTGTGGAAAGAAACCTTTTCTCAACGGATCATTTACGCTGTAGCTTTCAGACAATATTGATCATCTGGTCAGCTAAAAACAGGCCAGATACTAATGATTTACAGGAAAAGCCCTATAAATTGAGATGTTTATAGCCGCATGAAGTAGTTAAACTTCCGCGATCACCATCCTGGTCAGTCAGAATATTTTATATGGAAGGGCCGGTTGCTATTGGTAGGATCTGGTAGTGACCGTATCTTTTCCAACCTCTACATCATATTATAAAAGATTCGTCAGCCGCCAAAGGCTTCCTTGATTTTCGAGAAAAAGCCGCTGCTGTTAGGGCACTCGTCGCCTGTTTCGGTTTCCTGGAATTCGCGCAGCAATTCTTTTTGGCGAGAGGATAGCTTCGTCGGTGTTTCAACGTCGATCTGCACCACCATATCACCATGGCCACGCCCACGTAAGACCGGCATACCAGCGCCGCGTTGGCGTATTTGTTTGCCGGACTGGATTCCGGGTGGGATGCGGATTTCATGCTTGGATCCGTCCAGACCGGGAATCGCAATTTCTCCACCCAGAGCCGCAACCGAGAAACTGATCGGTGCGCGAGTAAACAAGGTAGTCCCTTCACGCTCAAAATACTCATGGCGCGCCAAATGAATGAAAATATAGAGATCACCGGGGGGTGCGCCACGCGCGCCGGCCTCACCTTTGCCGGAAAGGCGGATACGCGTGCCGCTGTCGACACCGGCAGGGATTTCAATTTCCAAGGTACGGGGTTTATCAATTCGTCCGTCACCGCGGCATGTATGGCACGGGCTTTCAATCACCTCGCCACGTCCCTGACAGCTTGCACAAGTTCGCTCAACGACGAAAAAGCCCTGCTGAGCCCGCACTTTGCCATGGCCATGACAGGTTACACAGGTTTTTACGCCCGTTCCCGGCTCTGCACCTGACCCCTCACACTCGTCGCAAGCAACCGAAACATCTATTTCGATTTCAGTCTGTTTTCCGTGAAATGCTTCTTCAAGCGTGATTTCCATATCATAGCGCAAATCTGCGCCGCGTGCCGGACCACGCTGATGCTGTTGACCACCAAAGCCGCCACCAGCACCGCCGCCAAAGATAGTTTCGAAAATATCGCCAATATCGTTAAAGCTGGCACCGCCGCCAAATCCGCCGCGACCTGCATTATTACCGCCGCCATTGGTAAAGGCCTCATGGCCATATTGGTCATAGGCCGCGCGCTTTTGCGGATCTTTCAAAACATCATAGGCTTCGCTAATCGTCTTGAACTTCGCTTCTGCTTCCGCATCACCCGGATTTCGATCAGGATGATATTTCATCGCCAGTTTGCGATAGGAAGATTTCAGTGTGGCGCTATCACAGCCGCGCTCCACTTGAAGTTCCTGATAATAGTCCATTTCGGTTGCCATTACTTATACCCAGCCCCCTAAGCCGAAAAATCCAACATCAAAATACCAGCAATAAAGCGCCAGCATTAAAACAATAGCATGGAAACGATAGCGCTGGACCTACCAAACTCCTTTTTCAAGGATATGGCTTTGGCAGGCCCAGCTCTATCAGCTTTTACAATTGTTATTCAGCGGCTTTTTCTTTGGAGTCAGTATCATCGCTGTCATCGACCTCGGAAAATTCCGCATCGACTACATCATCATCCGCCTTTGCTGCTGCGTCGGCTGCGGCTGCATCTGCTGCATCACCGCCAGCGGCCTGCTCGGCTTCATAGATTTTCTGACCCATCTGCATGGAAACCTGTGCCAAAGCTTCGGATTTAGCCGTCATTGCTTCAGGATCACCACCTTCAATCGCTTCTTTGGTTTCAGCGATTGCCGTTTCGATCTGGCCTTTCAGATCATCGTCAATCTTGTCAGCATGTTCAGACAATTGCTTCTCGGTCGTGTGAACCAGACTTTCCGCATTGTTTTTGGCTTCTGCCTCTGCACGCCGCTTCTTGTCTTCCTCTGCAAATTTCTCTGCATCCTGAACCATCTGATCAATATCACTGTCAGACAGACCGCCAGAAGCCTGGATCTTGATCTGTTGTTCCTTACCCGTGCCTTTATCTTTAGCCGAAACATTGACGATACCGTTGGCATCAATGTCGAATGTCACGTCAATCTGCGGAACACCGCGTGGCGCTGGCGGAATGCCAACCAGATCAAACTGACCAAGCATCTTGTTATCCGCTGCCATTTCGCGTTCGCCCTGGAACACACGGATGGTCACAGCGCCCTGATTATCGTCAGCAGTAGAATAGACCTGCGACTTTTTCGTCGGGATGGTCGTATTCCGGTCAATCATGCGGGTAAATACCCCGCCCAGCGTTTCAATACCCAGCGACAGTGGTGTCACGTCGAGCAGCAATACGTCTTTAACATCGCCTTGCAAAACACCGGCCTGAATAGCCGCGCCCATGGCAACAACTTCGTCCGGGTTCACGCCGATATGCGGCTCTTTGCCGAAGAATTCCTGCACAGTGTCACGGACCTTGGGCATACGGGTCATACCGCCGACCATAACAACGTCACCAATTTCAGATGCGTCAATACCGGCATCTTTCAACGCCTTTTTGCAAGGCTCCAGTGTCCGTTTAATCAGGTCCCCGACCAGTTTTTCAAGATCGGAGCGCGTGATGGTTTTCACCAGATGCTTGGGGCCATTTTGGTCGGCTGTGATAAACGGCAGGTTGACCTCTGTGGTCTGGGCCGAAGACAGTTCGATTTTCGCTTTTTCCGCCGCTTCTTTCAAACGCTGAAGCGCCAGCTTGTCTTTGGTAAGGTCAATGCTTTCCGCTTTTTTGAAATCTTCTGCAAGAAACTCTACAATTTTAGCGTCAAAGTCTTCACCACCAAGGAATGTATCACCATTGGTTGACTTCACTTCAAAAACACCGTCGCCAATTTCCAGAATGGAAATATCGAATGTACCGCCGCCAAGGTCATAAACCGCAATGGTCTTGCCTTCGCTTTTTTCCAAGCCATAAGCCAAAGCCGCAGCCGTTGGCTCGTTGATGATCCGTAAGACTTCCAGTCCGGCAATTTTTCCGGCATCCTTGGTCGCTTGACGCTGGGCATCGTTAAAATAGGCCGGAACCGTAATAACCGCCTGCTCAACTGTTTCACCAAGATAGCTTTCAGCCGTCTCTTTCATTTTTTGCAGAGTGAAAGCCGAAATTTGTGCAGGAGAATAATCTTCGCCGCCAGCTTTTACCCATGCATCACCATTGCTGCCTTTAACAATGTCATAAGGCACCAGTTCCATATCTTTTTTGGTCATCGGATCGTCGAACCGCCGCCCGATCAACCGCTTTACAGCAAAGACGGTGTTTTCCGGATTCGTCACAGCCTGACGTTTGGCTGGCTGTCCGATCAGACGCTCACCGTCTTTGGCAAAAGCGACAACCGACGGGGTGGTCCGTGCGCCTTCCGAATTTTCAATAACTTTCGGCTTTCCGCCGTCCATTACGGCAACACAACTGTTGGTGGTGCCCAGATCAATACCGATTACTTTAGCCATTTTTCCCTCAATTCACTTTAATATATTTTCTAAACCTAGCAAAATAGCCGCCCGGCCCTTTTGAATTGGCGCCGTTACAGCTTCGAGATGGGATATAGGTGGCATTTTCTTTGGCACAAGTCTTGGCATCGTAGTAGAGAGGCTCTACAATTCATAAAAGGGTTATTCATTCCCTGAAATCTGGAGTTTTCAGCCTATCATGATGAAACAATTTTCCATAATTTTTGCTAGCCTCGCTGCTCTTTTTCTTAACGCATGTGGTCAGGGCGATGTTCTTCTGGTCGAAGAAGCAGTCGTTAATCTGTCCCCTGTAGAGGGTAATCCGTCTGCTGGATATTTCACAGTGCGCGGTGGCCCGGAAGATGTCTCGCTGGTGGGCGTTACTGCCGATGATGTGCTTCGCCTGGAAATGCATGAAACGGTTGAAGAAGACGGCGTTGCGAAAATGCGTCCGGTAAATAATGTTCCGGTACCGGCTGGCGGGACTGTCAAATTTGAACCCGGCGGCAAACATTTGATGATCTGGGGCGTGGGCAGCGGATCAATCAAGCGCGGCACATTGCGGATGATTTTCATCTTTTCAAATGACGACCGGATTCAGTTTGATGCCGTCATTAACAAGGTTGGCGGAGCCGCATCGGAAGCTCATGGCGATGACCATAATGATGAACATGATGAAAAACCGGCCACAGAGTCCAATAAAGCGGAGTCCGATAAAAAAGTAGCGCAGCCCGCTGGCTAAACCAGATTGAAAATCTGCGATCATGGGAAAAAAGGCTGAAACAAACCGGTCAGGCCGTTTTCTTACCGTTGCGGAAATAAATCTCTGTTTGTCCGTTTTTGGTAAAGCGGTCGATTACCGGCTTGTCCGCATATTCAATCGCAAATGGTGGCCATTTCACCCACGCGGCGTCACCATGGCACCAGACGGCAATATCTGGTTCCATCCCAAAAGTGACCTGTTTCGTAGCGATTATGGCAACGCGGACTTAAAACTACAGGGCTTGTTCATTCATGAAATGGTTCATGTCTGGCAACATCAACAAGGGGTTTTTCTACCGCTCGCCCGGCACCCCTTTTGCCGTTATGATTATAAGCTGATCCCAGATAAGCCTTTTGCCAGCTATGGTATTGAACAACAGGCCGAAATTGTCCGGCACGACTTTCTACTGAAACAGGGCGCAAAATTAAAAAACGGGTTTCAGCCAGAACAATTCGCCGGTTTGCTACCATTCGGGCCGTCGGGATCATTCAATCCTGGAACTACCCTTAGAGCCTAAGGTAACAATCCGATCCGGTCTCGCATCATCCAGCGTGTCAGCATTAATATGGCGACAATGCCCAAGCCGCTGGCAAGACCCGTCCAAACGCCAATGCCTTCCCAACCTTGCCAGAAAGCCAGACCGGCTCCCACGCCGATGCCGATAAACCAATATCCCATGAGCGCAAAAAGCATCGGCACCGTTGTATCGTGCAACCCACGCAACATGCCTGCTGCAACCACTTGTGCACCGTCAACAATCTGAAAAATCGCGGCAATAGCAAGAAAGCTGACAGCAAGAGCCGCTACTTTTTCATTTCCCGGTGCATTAGCGTCGATGAAAATCGCTATCAGAAATTCCGGAGCCAGCACCAGCACCATAGCCATTGCCGCCATAAATGCCGTGCCCATGGCAAAGCTCACCCAGCCAGCACGGGTAATGCCGGCGTGATCACGCCGCCCGTACTGGATACCGACGCGCACTGTCGCTGCTTGCCCGATGCCCATCGGCACCATGAATGTCAGCGATGCCAGTTGCAGCGCAATGGCATGTGCAGCAACAGACTCGGCATTTATCAACCCCATCAACAGCGCGGCCATACCAAAGACAGAGCCTTCCAGACCCATGGTCACGGCAATCGGTAGGCCCAGTTTCCACATCTTGCGATAGCGTTCCCAATCGGCGCGCCAGAACCGACCGAAGAGATGATAACGGCGAAAGCGTTTGTGCAGCAGGACCACCAGAACCATTCCGCCAAACATCAGCATATTGGTCATCACACTGCCAATACCCGCACCCATTACGCCAAAAGCAGGAACGCCAAATTTGCCGAATATCAGCGCATAGTTAAAAATGGCGTTGGTCATCACCGCGATAACACTGATAATCAGCGCCCAGACCGGCTGTTCCAGCGCAGAGACAAAATTACGTAATATGATGAAACATAAAAACGGCAGTATCGACCACATATAGGCCGAAATATATAGTCCGGCATTACGCGCGAGATCAGGCTCCTGACCAAATAACAGCAATATGCTTTCGGTGTTCCACAATAATAGCCAAAATGGAATTATAACGGTAATCGCTGTCCATATTGCCTGACGGAAAGTCCGGCGCACGTCGCGCACACTGTGGCTCATGCGGCCAATTTCACTGGCCATCAACGGCGCAGATGCCGTCACCAGCCCCATGCAGAATATCGCGCAGCTCATCGCAAAGTTGAAACCAAGCGTTGCAGCAGCAAGCTCGCGCGCACCGAGCCATCCGATCATCAGCACATCGGTCGCGCCGATAAGTGCCATAGTCAGATTTGACAGTATAAGCGGCCACGCGAGCTTCAACGTCGTGGCCGCTTCGCGGCGCCACGGATTTTCTATTGCAATTGAGGATGCTGCGCTAACCATCAAAGTCCGTTAGCGGAGCTTGATGGAAGGCGCTAGCGAAACTCTTACTCAATCATCAATGGATTATATCAATGCCAGCCGATTGCCAGCCCAATATCAATCGCCTTAATCACTGGCTTAACGGGGATAGCCCCGCAACCCCCGGCAATCTTCATCAAGCCTGCCTCTACGGTCATAACCGTCGCAACGGTCATTCTTGTCTACAAAATAGCCCGCCGCAGCGCCAGCCGCAGCACCAATGGCTGCACCTTTAACGGCGTCATCCGTATCCCCGGTTACAGCGCCAATGACACCGCCCGCTACCGCACCAGCAGCCGCGCCTTCACCGGCATAATTACCAGCACAGGCCGAAAGAGACAGGGCCGAAACCGCCGTGACCGAAAGAACTGACATTTTATTGGTAAATCTTTTTGCCAAAGGTCGCATAATATACTCCTGAATCATTTTGCCCCAACTGATAATCCTTTAACACATCTTCTGCGGTTCCGTTCCTGAATGAACGTGATTATTCAGACGAATAGCACTCTTATTGCGATGACTACTTTTGTTACGACAATAGACGCCAGAGCGACACAGACTTTCTAGTTAAACGCGCATCCCAATAGGTCAGGCGGCTCTGCTTCAGCAAAGACTATCACCTCATTCCTCTCATATAAAATACCGGAAAATGGAATTATCATCTAAATTGATCCTTGCCGCTTGTTCCTTTCCTCTGCCAATAGGCGACCACGAAAAATAGTGGGCATTAAGAAACAGGGAAAAGAGGATCCGCGCATGGTATCGACAATCGGATTAATCGGCGGGTTGGCGCTGCTCATCTACATGACTGTAAAGGGTGTAAACATCCTGATCGCCGGACCAGCTGCCGCCGCGGTTGTGGCTGCGAGTAGCGGTTTGGCCTGGTTACCGCCACTTGCCGCTGAGGGCGCACCCGATTTCGCGACCTCTTATATGGACGGATTTGTCGGATTCTTCAAAAGCTGGTTCTTCATGTTTCTGCTTGGAGCGATATTTGGTGAAATCATGGGGGCATCAGGCGCTGCGGCCAGTGTTGCCCGCTGGATTGTTGAGAAAATCGGTATTAAACATGCGGTGCTCGCGGTGGTCGCGGCCTGCGCTGTTCTGACTTACGGCGGGGTCAGCGTTTTTATCGTCGCATTCTCCGTCTATTCACTGGCGGTGCATCTGTTCCGCGAAGCCAATCTGCCACGCCGGTTCATTCCCGCAGCGCTGGCTTTCGGGTCCGTGACCTTTACCATGACTTCGGCAGGAAGCCCGGAAATTCAAAATCTGATCCCGATGGAATTTCTTGGCACCACTGCCTATGCCGGGTGGGAAGTCAGCCTGATCATAGCGATTTTTATGGCTACTATCGGCCATTTCTGGCTTAATTGGATGGTCAAACGGGCCGTCGCCAATGGTGAAACTTTTGTTGGCCGCGAAACCGATGATAGCAATAATGACCATGGCAACCTGCCCGGGCCGCTTCTTTGCTTGCTACCACTGGTTACCGTGCTCGGCATTTTCCTGATCTTTCAATATCCACAGGCGATGGGGCCATTATCCATCATCTTGCCGCAAAATTCGCTTGATAAATGGGCACTTGTCGCCGCGCTGGGTTCGGGAGCGATAGTCGCACTCGCCGTAGGATACCGAAGATTGCGGACCATGCCGGAAGCCTTCTCACGCGGTGCAACCAGCGCCGTGGTGGCTATTACCAACACCTGCGCCGTGGTCGGCTTTGGGGCGGTTGCCCAGTTATCCCCGGCCTTTCAGGGGGCATTGGCCATGGTACAGAATTTACCCGGTAGCCCGCTTATCGGCGCGGCTATTGCGGTCACTGTTATAGCTGGCCTGACCGGATCGGCTTCAGGTGGACAGACCATCGCCCTGCCCCTGATCGCGCCGCATTACCTGGATATAGGCGCGCAGCCGGACCAGTTACACCGCGTCGTCGCTATATCTTCGGGCGCCCTCGATAGTCTGCCGCACAATGGCTATGTCGTCACCACGATCAGAGCGGTTTGCGGGGAAACACATAAAGACGCTTATGGCGCGGTCGGCGCATTGACCGTGGTCATACCTGTCATTGGAACGATTATGGCCGTGATATTATTCACGGCCTTTTAATCATCATGTTCTATCAAATGTGTAGCCGGACTATGGTGAATAAACCCTAATCCGGTTTTTTTGCCACACCAACCATAGCGGGACGCAACAACCGGTCCTTGATGATATATCCGGCTTGCATTTCCTGAACGATTGTTCCCGGTTCTTCCGCGTCGGTCGGTACTTCAATCATTGCCTGATGATGGTTCGGGTCAAGCGGCAATCCCATAGCAGGCACGCGTTTAATACCGTTTTTCTCGAACACGGTTATTAGCTCGCGGCCCGTCGCTTCGATACCGCTGATCAGACCTTTCCATTTTTCTTCATTCTTGATCTCTGTCGGAATGGCGGCAAGAGCGCGTTGCAGATTGTCCGATACGCTTAACATATCGCGCGCAAATCCGGTCGCAGCATAAGCTCTGGCATCCTGAGCGTCTTTTTCCAAACGCCGGCGGACATTCTGGGTTTCGGCCTGAGCATAGAGAACCTGTTGTTTTGCCTCAGCCAGTTCGTTTTCAAGTTCGGCAATGCGCTCTTCCTGGGAAAGGTCTTGAGATGCATCGCCATTGTCTTGCCCGCCATTTTTTAAAGTTTCTGGCACACCTTCCAGTTCCGCTGCCGCGGCATCGTCAAGTTTGGCGCTTTTATTGTCTTGGGGTTTACTATCACTCATTATTCGTCACTCATTTTTCGTTATTTGATCAACAATTTGGATATAGTCTGCGCAGTGAAATCTACCATGGGTACGACACGCGCATAATTCAAGCGGGTTGGGCCAATAACGCCAACCACGCCGACTACCTTTCCATCACCATCTTTATAAGGAGCCGCTATCACAGATGAACCGGAAAGCGAGAATAGCTTATTCTCTGCACCGATAAAAATTTTTGCCGCATCAGCATCTCTGGCATTATCGAGTAGACGGGCAATTTCTTCTTTGCCTTCCAGCTCGTCGAGCAATTGCCGGATCCGGTCTATATCCGCAAGTGCGCTGTCTTCCAGCAAGTTTGCCTGACCGCGCACGATTAGCACTGGCCGGGAAGAGGAATCCTTTGACCAGATCGCCAAACCGCGCTGCACCAGATCTTCCGAAGCCTTGTCTATCGCCAGCCGACCAACCTGGACATCCCGGTCGAGCCGCATTAGCGCATCTGTAAGCGTCATCCCGGCAAACTGCGCCGTGAGATAGTTGCTGGCCTCTACCAGAGCGGATTCCGATATACCGATGGGTAGATCAAGCACCCGGTTTTCAACCCCGCCATCCTGTCCAACGAGAATCGCTAACCCCTGCCCCTCCGACAGTTTCACAAAGCTGAACTGTTTGAGCAACGGCTCCCGCTTAGGAACCATCACCAAGCCTGCACAAGCCGATAGACCAGAAAGAATAGCGGTGGTTGCAGACAGGGCTTCTTCGATCGGACCTTGATCGTTAATTTGCGATTCAATCGCCTCGCGTTCCTTTTGCGAAGGCTGCGCCGTTTGCATCATACCATCAACAAACAGTCGCAGACCTATTTCTGTCGGTATCCGCCCGGCGCTTGTATGGGGCGCAGCGAGTAGGCCATATTCTTCAAGATCCTGCATGACATTGCGGATAGAGGCGGGAGAAAGCTCCAGGCCCGGTGCTTTTGAAATGGTGCGCGAACCAACCGGCGCGCCATTATCGAGATAGGTTTCCACCACAATCCGGAAAATATCCTGAGCCCGCGTTGTCATTTCGGTAATAGGTGTACTAATCATAGTTGCAAGATAGGGATATTCCTCATTTGATTCCAGCCTTGCAGAATTAGCTGCCTGTTCTAAGACGTAACCCAAACCATCCACAGGAGAATCACTTATGCGTCCATCAGGACGCGCGCTTGACGAAATGCGCGCTATTACAATCGAGACCGGATTTACAAAACATGCCGAAGGGTCTTGCCTGATAAGCTTTGGTGATACGCGGGTGTTGTGCACCGCCAGTATTGAAGAACGTATTCCGCCATGGCTGCGCGGCAAAGGTGAAGGATGGGTTACCGGCGAATATTCCATGCTGCCCCGCGCCACCCATACCCGCGGTTCCCGCGAAGCGGCGCGCGGCAAGCAATCAGGCAGAACTCAAGAGATCCAACGTCTTATTGGCCGCTCTTTGCGCGCGGTGGTCGATTTGCAAAAACTCGGTGAGCGCCAGATCACATTGGATTGCGATGTTATACAGGCCGATGGCGGCACGCGAACCGCGTCAATCAGCGGCGCGTGGGTTGCCCTACGGCTGGCGGTCAATGGTTTGCTGGACCAAAAACTGATCAGCGAAGACCCGATTGAACAGAAAATTGCCGCGATTAGCTGCGGTATCTATAATGGCAATCCTGTGCTTGATCTGGATTATGATGAAGATAGCAATGCCGGTGCCGATGCCAATTTCGTGTTGACGGGTGATGGTAATATTGCTGAAGCACAGGCAACCGCCGAAGGTGAGACATTTGATGACGAAGGCCTGATGCGTTTGATGCGGCTTGCAAAAATCGGTTGCAGCCAGATTTTTGAAGCGCAGGAAAAGGCGGTTTCCTAAGAATATTTATGACCAAGGCCCGCAAACTCTCTCCCGGCAAGCTCATTATTGCCAGCCATAATCAGGGCAAGCTACGTGAAATCCGTGCCTTGCTCACTCCTTTTGGCATTGAGCCTGTTTCTGCCGGTGAACTGAATTTGCCCGAACCGGAAGAAACCGGAACAACTTTTGCGGAAAACGCGCTTATCAAAGCGCATGCCAGCGCCCAAGGAGCGGATTGTGTAGCCCTGTCGGATGATAGCGGTCTGTGCGTTAACGCTCTTAACGGCGCGCCGGGGGTTTACACCGCTGACTGGGCCGAAGCCGATATTTATGAAGGCGGGCCGGGCCGCGACTGGTATATGGCAATGGGCAAAGTTGAAGGGAAGCTGGCGGAACTGGGGCCGGAAACCGATCGCAGTGCCTATTTTGTCTGCACCCTTGCCCTCGCGTGGCCCGACGGCCATTCCGAAATTTTTGAAGGCCGCGCACATGGTAATCTGGTTTGGCCACCGCGCGGAAAATTGGGTTTCGGCTATGATCCTGTGTTTCAACCGATCGGGTTTGAACAAACTTTCGCGCAGCTTGATCCACAGAAAAAGCACGAAATGAGCCACCGGGCCAATGCGTTCAATAAGCTGGTAGAGGCCTGTTTCGACTAAGCAGGGACAATATTGCCGCTTGCGTGCTAGCATTGCCGCTTGCGTGATAGTAGCCAGATACCTAGTAATGCGCCGATGCTTCACGCCCCATCCTCCGCTATAACTGCCAGGCAAACGGATCAGGATGCGCTTGCACTCTATATCCACTGGCCCTTTTGCATCGCCAAATGTCCTTATTGCGATTTTAACAGCCATGTGCGCGATCAGGTTGATTATGATTCATGGCAAAGAGCGCTTCTTGCTGACCTTGTGCATGAATATCAAGTCAGTCAGAACAGGCGGATAAGCTCAATTTTCTTTGGCGGCGGCACGCCGTCGCTGATGGACCCGCGGCTAGTGGCAAAACTGATAGAGGAAGCCAATAATCTCTGGGGTCTGATTGACAATTGCGAGATCACTCTGGAGGCGAACCCTTCATCGGTCGAAGCCAGCCGTTTTTCCGATCTTGCCCATGCTGGTGTGAACCGTGTTTCATTGGGATTGCAATCGCTGGACGATCAAACGCTTGAGTTTTTAGGTCGCGCCCATGATGTCAAAGAAGGTCTTGCGGCTTTGGAAACCGCGCAGCAAAATTTTGAGCGGGTCAGCTTTGACCTGATTTATGCGCGTCCCGATCAATCTTTATACGACTGGCAATCGGAATTGGGAAAGGCGCTGGAATTTGGAACCAGTCATCTGTCGCTCTATCAGCTTACGATTGAACCGGGCACACGCTTTGAAACATTAGTGCGAACAGGCGCATTGGTCCCGGCCGATGACGATCATTGTGCTGACCTGTTCGAGCTGACCCAGCAATTGACCAGCGCTGCCGGTCTGCCCGCTTATGAGATTAGCAATCATGCCAAGCCCGGACAGGAGAGCCGCCATAACCTTAGCTATTGGCGCTATGACGATTATATCGGAATCGGTCCCGGGGCCCATGGCAGGCGGCTGAACTGCGCGACCGAGCGGCACAAAAAGCCGGAAAACTTCCTTTCCGCTGTGGAACGCAATGGTAACGGCCTCAAGGTCGAGCAAGCATTGTCCCCTCAAACACGAGCGATGGAAGCGTTGATGATGGGGTTGCGACTGGCCGAGGGCGTTGATCTGAAAGCGCTTGAACGTAAAACCGGACTGGCGGTTGCGGAGATGGTTGATAAACAAGAGGCCGAGAAGCTGTCCACACTGGGACTGGTTGACTCACATACGGACCGGCTGACAATAACCAGCAAAGGCATGCCCTTGCTCGATGCTATTTTGCCCGAACTTATCGCTGATACGCTACGTTCCTGAAGCAAAGCATGATGTGAGACATTTGGACTTTATACACTGGCGCTGCTAGATTCTATATAATGGAAAGCGCCAGCACCCTTATTCAGGATTTTTCCCGCCATTTGCGCGAGGGACGGCGGCGTTCACCGCATACCGTACGGGCCTATGTCACAACGGCCGAGCGGTTTTGTGCATTTCTGGCAGAGCATCTGGGCGGCACAGTCGGTTCAGCGCAAATCAAGGCGCTCAAGCAAGCGGATATTCGCTCCTACCTCGCCTTTCGCCGTGCGGACGATCTGTCCAATAACAGCGCGGCTCGCGAATTATCGGCTATCCGGTCTTTCCTGAAATTTGTCGGAGGTGACGAGAGTGCAATTCCAGCGGTCAAAGGACCAAAGGTCACTCGCGGTGTGCCTCGCCCCGCTTCACCTGATGACATAATCGCAATAACACAGGACATTGCGTCAAGCGCTAGAGAAGACTGGATTGGTGCACGCGACTGGGCGGTTTTATTGTTGCTATACGGTTCGGGCCTGCGGATCAGCGAGGCGCTTGACCTAACCGCCGAGGCATTGCCGCTGTCCGATACGCTCCGCGTGACTGGCAAGCGCGGCAAGACGCGGATTGTGCCGATACTTCCCAAAGTGCGCGTTGCGATTGAGCATTATATTGATCTTTGCCCGCATGAGATGACACCAGATAAAGCGATATTCCGGGGCAAGCGCGGCGGGCCACTATCGCCCAATCTGATCAGGCGCGTTGTTGAGCGGGCGCGGACGAACCTTGGCATTTCGGACAAGACCACACCCCACGCCCTGCGCCACAGCTTCGCTACGCATCTGCTCGCTGGCGGCGCTGATTTACGAAGTTTACAGGAATTACTGGGCCACGCCAGTTTAAGCAGCACACAGGTTTATACAGCCGTGGATGCCGCGCATTTGCTGGATATTTACCAAAATGCCCATCCCCGGGCGTCAAACAGCTAGATCGGTCATTCCCCCTCGGGTCGCCAGAATATCATGCGCCAGATGTAGATAATTACCGCTATTATTATGATAGCCAGCGATACCGGACCGACATATTTTTCGATCTCGTCCACATTCTGTTGTAATTGATAGCCAGCAAAAACCAGTGCGCTATTCCACACCGATGCACCCGCCAAGGTCGCCAGTATGAACCGCATGTGAGACATTCCGAACAGGCCGGCCGGAACAGAAATAAGGGTGCGTATATTGGGAATGAATCGCGCAAAAAAGACAACCCATTCACCATGGTTATCGAATACCCCGTCAATCCGGTTAACGCTACGCACATCAAGGGTCAGCCAGCGGCCATGTCTGCGGACAAAGTTACGCAGATCATCCTCATCCCATCGCCGGCCGATCATGAACCAGAAATAATTGCCTGCCAGCGAACCTAAAGAGCCGACCAGAACCACTAGCGGCGCAAAGAAACTGCTCTGGCCTACTCCGACACCGGCCAATCCCATGATTAATTCGGAAGGTATTGGGGGAAATATATTCTCAACCGCCATGAGCAAAGCAATTGCCAGATAGCCTCCCTGCTCAATAAAATCGGGAATCCAATCGCTCATGTAGAACCGCCTGTTTGCTAATTCGAGCCGACCCGTGCTTCGATCGCATCCCAGATCATTCCTGATGTGTCACTGCCATTAAACTTGTCGATCGCAACAATCCCGGTGGGCGATGTCACATTAATCTCGGTCAGCCATTTTCCGCCGATCACGTCAATGCCTACAAAAAGCAATCCCAGCCGTTTAAGGTCCGGTCCCATCGCGGCGCAAATTTCTTTCTCGCGCTCGGTCAGGTCGGCCGCTTCGGCATAGCCGCCCTGCGCCAGATTGGAACGGAATTCCCCTTTGCCCGGTTTGCGATTGATCGCGCCAGCCACCACGCCGTCAACCAATACGATGCGCTTGTCACCTTCCTGCACTTCGGGAAGAAACGGCTGAATCATATGCGGCTCGGGCCATGTCTGGTTAAACAGCTCGACTAAGGCACTTAAATTGCTGCCGTCTTCTCCGATAAGGAAAATCGCCTTGCCGCCATTGCCATGCAGGGGTTTAACAACAATGCCGCCATGCTCGGCCTGAAAATCACGAATTTCATCTATGTTACGCGTGATTAATGTCGGCGGCATATATTGGGCATAATCCAGCACATAGACTTTTTCAGGCGCGTTACGGACCGATGCCGGATTGTTGACGACCAGCGTTTCATGCTCAATCCGTTCAAGCAGATGGGTCGCGGTAATATAGCCGACATCAAATGGAGGGTCCTGACGCATCAGGACGACATCTATATCACTACCAAGGTCCAGCTTGACCTCTTCACCAAATTCATAATGATCGCCTGTCACTTGTTGCACCTTTACCGGATGCGCGAGTGTGGTCAGGCGGCCTCCCAGATAGGTAAGATTTTTCACATCATAATGATAGAGCCGGTGCCCCCGTTTTTGGGCGGCAATCATCAAGGCAAAACTGCTATCCCCGGCGATATTCACACTATCCATCGGGTCCATTTGCACAGCGATTTTCAAACTCATAAGCTATCGTCCCTTGAACGGATTATTGGCAGGCTTAAAACCCGTGCCAGACATTGGTTAAATGGGTCGGCAAGCGGCGCGGTGCAACCAAAATCACATCAATTCGCGCATCCTCTCCATTTTGACAATATTCCGGATAGAGAATTTCCACCGCCGCCGCGACCCGTTTTAACCGATGATGGTCCACGGCCCGTTCCAGATCCTCGATCTTCGTCCGTGCTTTGACTTCTACAAAGGCCACTAAGGCCCCCCGTTTGGCGATTAGGTCCACTTCACCGCGCGGGGTTCGGACACGCTGGGCCAAAATCCGCCAGCCATGTAAACGCAGCCACCCCGCAGCAATGCTTTCGGCACGCCGTCCCTGTTGTTCCGCGTGCTTCCTATTCATTACTGGCTTTCCGCTTTCCAGCGATTGGCCAAATCATAAAGCGTCTTTCTGTCGGCACCATATATACGGGAAATCTCTCCAGCTGCTTTTGACGCGGGAAGCCGCTGCAATGCTTCGCGCAGTGCTTGCTCCACCTCTGCCTCGCTGGCGGGCTTTGCAGCCACCGGCGGCCCGATTACAACGGCAATTTCTCCTTTTGGTTTCTCATTCGCATAGCGCTCAGCCAGTTCTTTCAGGCTGCCCGTGACTGTTTCTTCAAATTTTTTGGTGATTTCGCGAATCACGGCTCCCTGCCGGTCCCCTAATTTGGCGAGCGCATCAGCCAGCATAGCACCTAGCCGTGAACCATTTTCATAGAAAACCAGCGTTGCTTTTAGCGGATTTAATTCTGTAAGAACCTCTCCCCGCGCCTTGGTTTTGCTTGGTAAAAATCCCTCGAACAAAAACCGGTCACTGGGCAAACCGGAAAGGGTTAATGCAGCAATCACGGCACTTGGCCCCGGTACGGTGGTAACATAAATGCCCTGTGCCTGTGCATCCCGAACCAGCTTGTAACCGGGGTCAGAGATAAGCGGAGTACCGGCATCGCTGACCAGTGCGACAATTTTGCATCTTAGCGCTGCTAAAATTTCTTGCCGTTCCTGTTTGCCTTTATGGTCATTATAAACGACCATCTTGCACTTTTTACCAATATGATTCAAAAGCTTGCCAGTAACTCTTGAATCCTCGACTAAAACAAGATCGGCAAGGCCAAGGACTTGCTCGGCCCGGCGAGACAAATCTCCGAGGTTGCCGATTGGTGTGGCGACGATATACAGGCCATGTTCAACGGGAGCAGACATAATGAATGCCATGACAGATAAACCGCTTGTAGGACAGGATGAAAACGCATCCCCTCAGGCTTCATTTGCGCCCGCGCACCGTGGACGCCGCAACCTGCTTAAATATGCCGGGCTTGCTTCTATTGTTTTTCTGGCTGGTTGTGAATCAATCGTGCCGCGCGGAGCAGAACGACCACCTGCCCCCACGCCCGCTCCGCCGCCAGTAACCGGCGATTTGCCCAGCGATCAGCAACATCATCGCATTGCGTTGCTCGTTCCCTTGACCGGCAAAAATTCAGGCGTCGGACAATCTTTGGCCAATGCCACTACGATGGCGTTGCTCGATACCAAGGCGCAAAATATCCGGATGACCAGTTATGATACTGGCAAAGGCATCACCGCCGCCGCGAGAAAAGCGATTGCCGATGGCAATAAGCTGATCATCGGTCCGTTGCTGAGCGACAATGTAGTGGCAACCGCGAACATCGCTAGGCCCGCAGGTGTGCCGATACTCAGCTTTTCCAATGATGCTGGCGCTGCCGGAGACAATGTCTTTCTGCTCGGACATATTCCTGCACAATCAATCGAGCGCGTTGTCACCTACGCCAAATCAAAGGGTATGAACCGTTTTGCCGCACTGGTGCCCAACGGCGTTTACGGCCAGCGCGCTTCTTCGACTTTGTTGAGTTCGGTCAAGAATGTGGGGGGAACAGTTGTAGCGATTCAAAATTTCAATCGCGATTCAGCATCCATTGAAGCTGCAACAAAGAAACTTTCCCAAAATGGTGACTTTGACGCGGTGCTGCTAGCGGACAATGGCACCATGGCGATCAAAGCTGCGCCCTACATCCGCAAAAATGCCAGCAACAGCGCCAAAATTTTGGGAACAGACCTGTGGAATACCAGTAGCAACCTTGCCGGAGCGCCGGCCTTGCGCGGGGCATGGTTTGCCAGTGTTTCAGACGGATTATACCGGCAATATGCCACCAAATATCGCAGCCGTTATGGCCGCGCACCTTTCCGCCTATCCAGCTTGGGCTATGATTCTGTTCTGCTGACAGTCAAAGTGGCGCAAAACTGGAAAGTGGGCACTCCATTTCCGATCAAACAATTGACCGATCCGGGTGGGTTTATCGGCCTGGATGGCGTGTTCCGTTTCCGCCGCAACGGCATTTCCGAACGCGCATTGGAAGTCCAGGAAATCAAAAATGGCAGCTTTAGCGTTATAGACCCTGCGCCCAAGGCGTTTTAATAGCTCTGCTTAATAGCCCTGCACCCACCGCGTTTAGTAGCTATTAGCAGCAGAACCGGGTTCATTGTGCGCCACAGGTCGCCCCTGCACCTTCTGTCATTCCCGCGCAGGCGGGAGTCCAGCTAATTAAACGCTATGGAATAAAGCTGAACCCCGTCGCGGAATAACGTGTAGTGACAGAGAACCACCTGATTATCCTATCTGCTGGCCGGTATCTTTCCAGTCTGCGAGGAAACCCTCAATCCCTTTGTCGGTCAGAACATGTTTGAACAGTCCGCGAATGACATTGGGCGGCATGGTCGCGACATCCGCGCCGATACGCGCGGATTCCAGCACATGGACCGGATGGCGGATAGAGGCGACCAATATTTCTGTTTCATAGGCATAATTGTCGTAAATCAGGCGAATATCGTCAATCAGCTTCATGCCATCAAAGCCATTATCATCATGGCGCCCGACAAAAGGGGATATAAAACTTGCGCCCGCTTTGGCGGCGAGCAATGCCTGATTGGCGGAAAAACAGAGCGTGACATTCACCATCGTGCCCTCATCAGTTAGCGCCTTGCAGGTTTTCAGACCATCAATGGTCAAAGGAACCTTGATGCAGACATTATCCGCAATTTTGCGAAGCACTTCTGCTTCTTTCATCATGGTTTCATGGTCCAGCGCGACGACTTCGGCGGAAACGGGGCCATCGGTCAGCCCGCAAATCTCCTTGGTCACTTCCATGATATCACGGCCTGATTTCTTAATCAGTGACGGATTGGTCGTTACACCATCCACCATGCCGGTAGCAGCCAGATCGGCAATTTCGGTAGTATCAGCGGTATCAACAAAAAATTTCATGCGGTTTGTGCTCCAGATGCGGGTGCGGTAAATTGGCTTTTCAAGGGTCTACCGCTTTTTATCGCCGGGCGAAACATAGCATATGGAAAAGATGTGTAGAAACCTGTGGATAGATTGATGTTAGGCAGTGGATAAAATCCTGCGCGATCAGGCCAATCCGAATACACTGATCAACAAAGGATCATTGGTTGACGCGGGATTAGCCCTGATCTTTGCTTCCTGAGCGCCGATGGAGCGATAGATGGAATCACTGACCTTGCGCGTCACATCCTCGCTAATATCGGTGAAATTGATATTGCTGACCTGCGACAAGGCCAGATTGATGATTTCATTGTCAAACAGGTTCAACCCCTTGCTGATACCCGGCAATATATGCGTCGCCAACGATGGGCCAAGCTCTCGCTGTAACAGGGCCGTGGCAGCGCGATCTCCACCCTTTATGATCGCAGCTGCATCCGCTATGCTCATATTTTTTATAGTCTCGGCAATAATCGGCGCAGCCAGCTCCGCCCCTGTTTCCGCCGCACGGTTCACTTGTATGAGCAGACGTTTCTGGATCGGCTTGGACCCCAGGACGGCTGTTGCGATGTTGGTCGCGCGGGCGCCTCCCAGCTTATCAGGCACAGAAATACGCGCAATTTGACTGTCAAAAAATCCGTTAGGCTGCATCAACTCAGCAAAAGCATTTTGCGACGACACGGTGAGTAACCGCCGAACCGCCTCGGTCAAGCTAAGCGGCGGCAGGCTGGTGCAGCCGGGCAATCCCAACATTGCCATAGTGACTCCAGTGACTCCAGCCGCGATCAAATTCCGACGATCCATAACGTGCATATGCTCATCCCTCTAATTCAAGGCAGACTGCATAGCAATTAGTGACGCAATCCCAAACCACGCTTATACGGGCAGCATGAATCACCCCATCAATCGAGTGAGAGTGCTATTGCTCAATGCGGCCCTGGGACCGCTCGATTACAGTCTACCTGTCGGTATGCTTGCTAAACCGGGATCGATCGTAATGGTTCCATTAGGACCACGTAAAGTGCCCGGTGTTGTTTGGGAGCCAGAGAGTTTTGCAGTTGAAGAAATTGACTCCAAAAAGCTACGCCCTGTTCTGGAATTGCGCGATGTACCCCCGCTATCCGCACCGCTAAGACGTCTGATTGAATGGACCGCCCATTATTATTTTGCTTCACCCGCATCAGTTTTGCGAATGGTTCTGTCGAGTGGCGCTGCTTTTACCGATAACCGTCCGATCATCGAATATCGGTTAAATGGTATAATCCCCGACCGCATGACGCCGCAGCGCGAACAGGTGTTTGAGAAACTGGCTGATGTTCAAGGTACGATCAGCGAACTGGCCTATAAGGCTGATGTTTCTGTTGCGGTTATCAAAGGACTGGAAAAAATTGGCGCATTGGATAGCAGTGAAGTTTCTCCCTTCGCCGACTTCCAGCAACCTGATCCCGACTTTATGCAAGTAAATTTGAGTGAGGATCAACTACGGGTCAGCCGCCAATTAATCGGCGCTGTGCAGGCATCATTGTTTCAGCCGTATTTGTTAGATGGTGTCACCGGATCGGGTAAAACGGAAGTTTATTTCGAAGCAATTGCAGAGGCTTTGCGTCAAAACAAGCAGACATTGGTATTGCTTCCCGAGATCGCTTTAACGGAACCGTTTCTGGACCGGTTTAGAGCGCGCTTTGGTGCTGAACCGGTGGCATGGCATAGTGGGCTAAAACAATCGGACCGTAGAAAAAACTGGCACGCGCTGGCCGACGGCAAAGCAAAAGTGGTTGTAGGGGCGCGATCAGCCTTGTTCTTGCCTTATAAAAAACTCGGATTAATTATCGTTGATGAAGCACATGAAGTCAGTTTTAAACAAGAAGACGGGGTGCGTTACCATGCCCGCGACGTAGCGGTAATGCGCGGATTATACGAGAAGTTCCCGGTAATCCTAGCCTCAGCCACACCTGCTATAGAAAATCGTCATCAGGTCGAACAGGGTAATTACGAGTTGCTTGAGCTGCCCGCCCGTTTTGGCTCTGCTCAGTTACCAGAGATTGAGGCTCTTGATCTGACACAGGATATTCCTGCACGCGGATCGTGGCTTGCGCCGACACTGATCAACGCGCTCGAGGAAAACCTTGAGAAGGGCGAACAATCCCTGCTTTTCTTGAACCGCCGGGGTTTTGCGCCGCTTACTTTGTGCCGAACTTGCGGGCACCGTATCAATTGTCCGAATTGCACTGCATGGATGGTCGAGCATCGCCTGACAAAACGGCTTGCTTGTCATCATTGCGGGCATGTTATGCCCCAACCGGATAAATGCCCTGAATGTAGTGACGAGGATTCGCTTGTTGCCTGCGGTCCCGGAGTTGAACGTATCTGTGATGAAGTCAAAATGCTTTTTCCCCAAGCACGAACCGCTATTGTCACGTCTGATACAATCTGGTCACCTGCTAAGGCTGGTGAATTTGTGGAGCAGATGGAGACGGGTATGATAGATATCGTAATCGGTACGCAGCTCGTCACCAAAGGCTATCATTTCCCCAATCTGACTCTGGTCGGTGTTGTCGATGCTGACATTGGCCTTGAAGGAGGCGATTTGCGGGCTGCCGAGCGCAGTTTCCAACAAATTGCTCAGGTAGCTGGACGGGCCGGGCGAGCCGACAAACCCGGCCATGTCTATGTTCAAACCCGTATGCCTGAAGCACCGGTAATACAGGCGCTGGTCAAAGGAGACCGGGATGGTTTTTATGCCGCCGAAACAGAAGCCCGCCGCGCGGCGGCTGCCCCGCCCTTTTCACGGCTTGCGGCCATCATTATATCGTCGGAAGACAATTCAGAAGCGATGGAAACAGCGCGTCTGATTGGCCAGACAGCCCCGAAACTGGCCGGTTTCACCGTCTATGGCCCTGCCCCTGCCCCGCTCGCCATGCTGCGTGGACGCTATCGCCACCGGCTGTTGATCCACACTCACCGATCCGTTGAATTACAAGATATTACGCGCGAATGGCTGGCAAAACTTGAATGGCCAAGGGCGGTGCGTGTAAGTGTTGACGTCGATCCATACAACTTTGTCTGATTTACGAAAAATATATCCATCCTGCGCTCCAAGCTTGATGCGGGATAGAAGGTAATGGTAGCGCATATCTCGCTTCGCATGCCCCGCGAAACACGAAACACTAAAGGCTCTCCAATGAACCGCATCCTTGCAATTTTTGCTCTTGCCCTCGCCGCCCTGCTTGCCAGCCCGGCTCAGGCAGATCCGGCTGATATTGCCGCTGCCAGCCGCTCGGTCGTCCGCGTTGTCATGGCTGCTACAGATGGCGATAAAGTCGCTTTTGTCGGCCATGGGAGCGGCTTTGCAGTTGCCCCTGACAAAATTGTAACCAACGCCCACGTCGTAGAAATAGCCCGGCAGGAAAAATCGGTTGTAATCGGAATTGTGCCGTCACAGGGCGGGACCAGCTATGGCGGAAGAATCATTGCTTATTCTCCCGGTAATGATTTGGCACTGATCCAGCTTCAAGATGGTGGGCGATTGCCACCGATGACAGTTTTTAGCGGTCCGATAGAGGATGGCGCTGATGTTGTAGCCGTTGGCTATCCCGGTTCTGTGGACCGTGCTCAAGGGCTTAATCTTGACGAGCTGATTACCCCGATGTCACCCGTTAAAACACGTGGTTCTGTTTCCGGGGGCCGTTCTACCAAGCAATTTGATACAATATTGCACACAGCGCCGATTGCCAGCGGCAATAGCGGCGGTCCGTTAATCGACAATTGTGGCAGGATATTGGGCGCGAACAGCTTTGGCTCTGTATCAGATGGCAATGATGCAGAATTTGGTTTTGCCGTATCCAGCCGCGAGATATTATCCTTTCTTCGCAAAGCCGGAGTTAAAGCGGCGATAGCCGCCACCCCTTGCCGTTCTGCTGCTGTGATCAGCTTTCAGGAACAACAACGCGAGGCCAAAGCAAGGGCAAAGATAGAAGCCGCACAAAAAGCCAAAGCAGCACAACGTCAGCAGACCGAAAACCGCTTGCGCCGCACCGTCTCTCAGGAAATTATAACCGAGCGCGAAAATCATATGGCAATTGGTGCGTTAATGCTGGTGCTGTCGCTGATGTCCATTGGCGGCGCGGGTTATTTGATGTTTAAGGATAAGCGTACTCCTGCTATCGGAATCGCTGGCGGAGCGGCTGTGCTAATAGTTGGAGCAATCCTTATATTTCTCTCGCGTCCCAGTTTTAATGAAATTGACGATCGTGTTGCAGCGGCGCTAAAAGAAGAATTTCCTGACGATAGCGATGCAAAGAGCGAAGAACCCCTTGCAACTTCAGGAAAATACCAGTGCCGCTTAAACTCCGATCGCAGCCGGATCACAGTTTCCCAGACTGACTCGCTGGATATTGACTGGACCAAAGACGGCTGCGTAAATGGTCGCACTCAATATAGCCATGATAACGGCAAATGGTCGCGGATATTTGTGCCTAATCAGGAACAGACCGTAACAATCAGCAGTTTTAACCCCGAAAGCGCAGAATTCATAACCGAGCGTTATCTTCTTGGCTTGACGGCTATGACCCGTGCGCGTGAAATTCGCCAACAATATGACAATGGTAGCTGCACCACCGATGATAAGATATTGGCCGATATTTCCGAGATGGTAAAATCATTACGCAGCGAGTTACCTACGCAGGCTAATGAGCGGCTGATCTATGAATGTAAAAAACTTTCACAATGATAAATCTGCTCCCCTAAGAAACGGAAATATTGACCGTCCAGCGCTGGGGGCGGCATGGGGAGCAAAGGAACTATTTCATCCGTCTGATGTTAATGACAGTGTAACTGCTCAAAGGACATCAGATGACCGATGCAAAGGACAGATCAAAGAAACCTGATTATTCGGGATTAAAAGCCGTCTTTATCAACTGCACACTTACGCCCTCGCCATCGTTCAGCCATACTGAATGCCTGATGGATGTTGTCCGGGCCATTATGGAAGATGCCGGAACAAAAGTGACATGTTTTCGCAGTGTCGATCATGACATAGCGCCCGGTGTTTATCCTGACATGACCGAACGTGGTTACGATACCGACGCATGGCCCGATATTTCCAAAGCAGTGCTATCCAGCGATATATTGGTAATCGGCACGCCCATCTGGCTGGGCGATATATCATCGGAATGTCGCAAGATAATCGAACGGCTTTACGCCCATTCCGGTGAAACCAACGCCAAAGGCCAATATATATTCTATGGCAAGACCGGCGGCTGTATCATCACCGGCAATGAAGACGGCGTAAAACATTGCGCGATGAGCACGCTCTATTCCCTCAGCCATATCGGCTATACAATTCCGCCACAGGCCGATGCAGGATGGGTCGGTGAGATTGGTCCCGGCCCATCCTATGGTGACAAAAAAGATGATGGAAGCCGAGTCGGTTTTGACAGTGATTTTACCCAGCGCAACGCGACATTTCTGGCGTGGAACCTGATGCATACGGCCAAGATGCTCAAACAGGCGGGCGGTATTCCTGCCTATGGTAATTCGCGTGAAGCATGGGATGATGGCACAAGATATAATCACCCCAATCCCGAATATCGGTAATTTCAGGCGCGAAAAGAAATATGCTCTGACCGCGACGACCACATAAAGCCGGCGTGCTCCTATAAAATAGCCACTTATAAAATAACCAATCAAATAATTATCGTCATTCCCGCTAAGGCGGGAATCCAGCTTTCCGGTTTTAGTATAGCTGGATTCCTGCCTTCGCAGGAATGACGGTGTTTTGATTATATCTGAAAATCTTGAATCTAAGGCAACATTAAGGCCATACACCGCCCTCCGGCTCAATAATTTCAGCAGAAACGGATAAATCTGCCCAAATGGGATAACCACTCAATTTAAGCGCCCACATTAACCGGCCGCATTATCATTTTACCGTTTCGCGCTTCAGCAACCGTTTCTTTATGTCCAGCCCATAAGCATAGCCGCCCAAAGTACCATCACTGCGTACCACGCGGTGACAGGGAATCAGAACCGCGACATTATTGGCGCCATTTGCACTACCCACCGCGCGCACCGCTTTGGGTTTGCCGATCGCAGCGGCAATCTCGGCATAGCTGCGTGTCTCGCCCAGCGGTATTTTCTGAAGTTCCTGCCAGACGGCTTCCTGAAACGTCGTGCCCTGCACATCCAAAGGGATGTGGCGAAAATCGCCGGGCTTTTCGACAAATGCAGTGACCTGACTGAGCAGATCATGGAACGATTCGTCACCGGCTTTTAATTCCGCTTTGGGAAAACGGGCCTGCAAATGTTCTTCACTCTCGTTAAATGACAAACAGCATATACCTTTATCTGTCGCAGCCACCATCATCATGCCCAAGGACGTTTCCACATTAGCCCAGCGGATCACGGTTCCCGCTCCACCATTTTTCCAAGCACTGGATCTCATCTCTAACCTCTTTTCACTATCTACGTGGAACGGGAAGCGGACCCATAGCCTGTAGCCCGTATCTTGAGATCCCCGTATCTTGAGAACATAGCCAGTTTATCCGGCTATTTTCCGGCTCCCAGCGACCCTTCGTCAAATATAGCTCATTGATAACGCAACCCCTTTTATGCTGGTACGGAGCATAGCATGTTCGCCCCGTCCATTCATGCCAAAATCACCCTGTTGAAAATCATTCCCAAAGCCATCTTGCATCGCAGCAAAATGGTTGCTAGACGCCGCGCAACCCAAGGCAAGATGCACTGTAATTCATCTGTCAGGGTCATGATCATTTAGCAGTATTTTGACCGGGTTATCAGGTCGATGATACAGGTACAAAGTAACGAAGGAGTTAGCAGGCGCGTGGAGAATTCCAGCGGCATTAGAGCGAGTTTAGCGGGGCGTTACGCCACTGCGCTGTTCGCCTTGGCCACCGAAAATAAAGCCATCGACAAGGTCGAAGCAAGCCTTGCCTCGCTGAACAAAGCGATGAACGAATCGGACGAGCTGAAGGCGCTGATCAGCAGCCCGGTTTTGTCCCGTGCGGATGCTGGCAAGGCAATCGCCGCCATTGCAAAGAAAATGAAGCTGGATAATCTGACCACCAATATGCTGGGTGTTCTTGCGGCCAATCGCCGGCTTGACCAGATACCTTCCGTCATTCGCGCATTTGCAACACTGGCTTCTGCCCATCGCGGTGAAATTACCGCTGAAGTTACTTCCGCTCATCCACTGGATGACGCACAGATTGCTGCGCTGAAGGCGCAACTCAAAAAACGTGTGGGGAACGATGTTTCGGTTTCCACCTCTGTCGATCCGTCTATCTTGGGCGGTCTGGTCGTCAAAATTGGCAGCCAGATGATCGATAATTCAATTAAAACCCGTTTGAACACGCTTTCCCAAGCCATGAAGGGCTGATGGCTCAGGCCATAAAGGACTATAAGGAATAGAATGATGGATATTCGCGCCGCAGAAATTTCAAAGGTCATTAAGGACCAGATCTCCAATTTCGGCAATGAAGCCGAGGTTTCCGAAGTCGGAACCGTTCTGGCTGTTGGTGACGGCATCGCCCGTATCCACGGGCTGGATCAGGTGCAAGCCGGTGAGATGGTTGAATTCTCCAACGGAATTCAGGGCATGGCGCTGAACCTCGAAGCCGATAACGTGGGTGTCGTTATCTTTGGTTCTGACGCTGACATTAAAGAAGGCGATGTCGTCAAGCGGACAGGTACGATTGTGGACGTTCCGATCGGCAAGGAATTGCTTGGCCGCGTTGTTGACGGTCTTGGCAACCCCATTGACGGCAAAGGGCCGATCAAAACCAAAAAGCGTAGCCGTGTTGAAGTTAAAGCTCCGGGCATTATCCCGCGTAAATCCGTGCATGAACCTGTGCAAACCGGCCTCAAGGCGCTTGATGCTCTGGTCCCTGTTGGCCGTGGCCAGCGTGAATTGATCATTGGTGACCGCCAAACCGGCAAAACGGCTGTTGGTATCGACACCTTCATTAACCAGAAAACGGTTAATGCTGGTGATGACGAAAGCAAAAAACTATATTGCATCTATGTCGCTGTCGGGCAAAAGCGATCGACTGTTGCACAAATCGTGCGCCAGCTTGAAGAAAACGGCGCGATGGAATATTCCATTGTTGTTGCTGCAACCGCTTCAGAGCCTGCTCCGCTGCAATATCTTGCACCTTATACCGGTGTGACCATGGGCGAATATTTCCGCGATAATGGTATGCACGCCTGTATCGTTTATGATGACCTTTCCAAACAGGCTGTGGCTTATCGCCAGATGTCCTTGCTGCTTCGTCGTCCACCAGGACGTGAAGCCTATCCGGGTGACGTTTTCTACCTGCATAGCCGCTTGCTGGAACGTGCTGCAAAGATGAACGAAGATAATGGCTCAGGGTCTTTGACCGCACTGCCAATCATTGAGACACAGGCCGGTGACGTTTCTGCCTATATTCCAACCAACGTGATTTCGATTACCGATGGTCAGATTTTCCTTGAAACCGATCTGTTTAACCAAGGCATCCGTCCCGCCATTAACGTGGGTCTGTCCGTGTCTCGTGTGGGTTCAGCAGCTCAAACCAAAGCGATGAAAAAAGTTTCCGGTTCGATCAAACTCGACCTTGCTCAATATCGCGAAATGGCGGCCTTTGCCCAGTTTGGTTCCGACCTTGATGCGTCCACGCAGAAATTGCTGGCCCGCGGTGAGCGTTTGACCCAGCTTTTGAAACAGGCACAATTCTCTCCGTTGCCATTTGAAGAGCAGACTGCCTCCATCTATGCTGGTACGAATGGGCATCTTGACCCTGTCGCCGTGGAAGACGTTGTGCGCTATGAAGAAGCCATGCTCGCCTATATGCGGACAGAGCATGCCGACATATTGAACACAATTCGTGAAAGCGGTGACTTGGCAGATGATACCAAGGCAAAACTGGAAGATGCTTTGACCACATTTGGCAAAAGTTTCGCGTAACCTGAACGTCCGAAGCCCTGAACCAGTTTCAGGATTTCGGGCGCTGAAAACAGATCCTGATACTTTTTCAGGATTATGAATTTTGGAGTAAGTGACTAGCTATGGCCAGTCTTAAAGAACTGAAAGACAGGATCGGGTCGGTTAAATCGACGCAAAAGATCACCAAGGCCAAAAAAATGGTGGCCGCCGCTAAATTGCGCCGGGCGCAAATGGCGGCTGAAGCTGCTCGTCCTTATGCCACGGAAATGGCAAAGGTTATGGCAAGCCTTGCTGCCAAGGTGACGGTGGACGAGAATTCACCCAAGCTGCTGGCTGGTACTGGCGAAGACCAGACTCATCTTCTGGTCGTAGCGACCTCTGATCGCGGTTTATGCGGTGCGTTTAACGCCAATATTGTTAAAGAAGCGCGCGTAAAGGCAGAAAAGCTGATTGCTGAGGGCAAGACCGTTCTTTTCTATATGGTCGGGCGCAAGGGCATACCCGTTATCAAGCGCTTATACCCCAAGCTGATATTGAAACATTTCGATACCACTGAAGTAAAAACTCCCGGTTTTGACGAAGCCAAAGCTATTGCCGAAGATTTGACCGCTATGATTGAAGAAGGCACATTTGATGTCGCCCATCTCTTCTACTCGAAGTTCAAATCCCCGCTCGTACAGGAACCAACCGCACAGCAGATTATTCCTGTTGCTCTGGATCAGTCAGGTGAGACGGCATCTGAAGCAGCGGTTGAATATGAACCGGACGAGCAGGAAATTCTCACTGAATTGCTGCCACGCAACCTTACTACCCAGATTTTTGGTGCCTTGCTCGAAAACATGGCTTCGGAACAGGGTGCGTCGATGACCGCTATGGATAATGCAACCCGCAATGCGGGCGATTTGATCGATAGCCTGACCATCGAATATAACCGCAGCCGTCAGGCCGCAATTACAACTGAGTTGATTGAAATTATCGCTGGCGCAGAGGCGCTCTAATATCTGTGTTCCTGCTTAGGCTGGAACCCGTTGCAGACAAAATCCCGGTTTTTGCGGGATAAAGAATGAAGGCTAAAGGACGAATATAATGGCAAAAACCAATAATGTAGGCCGCATTTCACAGGTTATCGGCGCTGTCGTCGACGTGACCTTTGATACGGACATTCCGGCAATTTTGTCGGCTCTGGAAACCGATAATAACGGTAGCCGGCTGGTGCTTGAGGTTGCTCAACATCTTGGCGAAAACACCGTGCGTACGATCGCCATGGACGCGACCGAAGGTTTGACCCGTGGTCAGGAAGTCACCGACACCGGCGCACAGATCATGATGCCCGTTGGTCCTGAAACACTTGGCCGCATCATGAACGTTATCGGCGAACCGATTGACGAGCTTGGCCCGATCGGCGCCAAAAGCAGCGCGCCCATTCACGCAGAAGCGCCGCTGTTCGTTGACCAGTCCACCGATAGCGAAATTCTTGTCACCGGTATTAAGGTTGTCGATCTGCTCGCGCCTTATGCAAAAGGTGGTAAAATTGGCCTGTTCGGCGGTGCCGGTGTTGGTAAGACCGTGCTTATTCAGGAGCTGATCAACAATATTGCCAAAGGTCATGGCGGTACATCCGTTTTCGCCGGTGTGGGTGAACGTACCCGCGAAGGTAATGACCTTTATCACGAATTTCTTGACGCGAATGTTATCGCCAAGGGCGAAGACGGCAACGCCATTTCCGAAGGTTCCAAAGTGGCCCTCGTCTATGGTCAGATGAACGAACCTCCAGGGGCGCGTGCCCGTGTTGCTCTGTCCGGCTTGGCCATTGCTGAATATTTCCGTGATCAGGAAGGCCAGGACGTTCTATTCTTCGTCGATAATATCTTCCGCTTCACACAGGCTGGTTCGGAAGTGTCTGCGCTTCTGGGACGTATCCCGTCGGCTGTGGGCTATCAGCCAACCCTGTCCACTGATATGGGTGCGCTGCAAGAGCGTATTACCTCGACCAACAAAGGTTCGATTACATCGGTTCAGGCCATTTATGTCCCTGCCGATGACTTGACCGACCCGGCACCGGCAACATCATTTGCCCACTTGGATGCAACAACCGTTTTGAACCGTGCGATTTCGGAGCTAGGCATCTACCCCGCAGTTGACCCGCTCGATTCAACGTCCCGTGTTCTGGAACCACGCGTTGTGGGTCAGGAACATTATGATACAGCCCGCGCTGTTCAGGAAATCCTGCAAAAATATAAATCACTACAGGATATTATCGCTATTCTTGGCATGGACGAGCTTTCCGAAGAAGATAAGCTGGTCGTTGCCCGTGCGCGTAAAATTCAGAAGTTCCTGTCGCAGCCTTTCCATGTTGCAGAAGTCTTTACCGGTATTCCGGGCAAGTTCGTTGATCTGGCCGATACAATTAAATCGTTCAAAGCGGTTGTGGATGGTGAATATGACCACCTTCCTGAAAATGCTTTCTACATGGTTGGCGGTATCGAAGAAGCTATTGAAAAAGGCAAGAAGCTGGCCGAAGAAGCGGCTTAAACGCAAACCCCTCTTATCTGAGGGCATCGGGCGGATATATTCCGCCCGTTACATTTGAAGGCTGGCATCGCGCCAGGCTTTATCAATCACCCCTTTCCCCTCCCCCAACAAGGGAGGGGTTGGAGACTTTTAGATGGCAAACTTACATTTCGAACTCGTAACCCCGGAAAAACTTGTCCGTTCGGATGATGTTTATATGGTTGTTGTGCCCGGCACAGAAGGCGACTTTGGCGTGCTGGCTGGCCATGCGCCATTCATGTCCACCATTCGTGACGCGCAATTATCTATCTATGCCAGCGAAGGCGCAGAGGCGGAAGTCATCACCGTTGAAGGCGGTTTTGCCGAAGTGAATGAAAAAGGCCTTACAGTATTGGCCGAAGCGGTCGCTTAATAATCACACGCTATCAATTGCGCTGAGACAGAGCGTATAGAATATCTGCTGAATTAGTGCCTGAATTACCATGATATGGTGCAATTAAGCCTCGATCACTGTTGTCGCCTTGCGCTCGCTGTGCCACAGGAATAATCCGCTAAATAATATCAACCCTCCGCCAACAAAGGCCAGCGGGTCGATCGGATCATCAAATATGAATATGCTGATCACTGATGCTATGATCAACTGTATATAGACGATCGGAGCAATAGCAGCAGCAGTCGTCCGCATGGTCGCCATATATAATAGGAAATGGCAACTCGTTGCGGTTATAGCGACTATCGCGCAACGCAGCAAAACATGCCAATCGGGCGCTCCGGGCACGTGCATGGCCGGCACCAGAAAATGCCCCACGATAGCGGCGATACAAAGGAATATAGACGCCCAGAAAGCAATATAGAATTGCGCCGCGAATATGGACCGCTGGCTGGATACCATACGGTTAAGGATCAGCATGGACGACATTGCTGCCGCTGCAAATAGCGGCAATATCGCAACCCAGCCAAACGCGGCTACATTGGGGCGGAGCATGATCAACACACCGCCAAAGGCTATTATGGTTGCGATCCACGTCCCCGGTCGCATTTTTTCCTTCAGTAGCCAGCCCGACAATAAAGCGGTAAATATCGGGCTGACGAATGAAATGGCCACTGCATCAGCCAGAGGCATGATATAAATCGCAGAGAAAAAACTCATCGTCACAACCGCTAGCGCCATACCGCGTGCAGCATGCAGCCAAGGGCGGCTGATCTCGAAACCGGCTCTCCCCTCTCGCCAAAAGAGAATGACAGCCAGAGCGATAGCTCCCATACTAAAACGCACGGCGGCTACCGCTGGGGCGGGCCAGTCACCGGCCATAGACTTGATAATAGCGTCGCCAACAGGAAAACCTGAAAACGCGATTAGGGCAAGTATTATGCCGCCGCTCGCTCCGGTATTTTTGGGCGTCTTTTCACTATGTTTGTCCGCCTGCACAGCTCGTCCGATCAGTTAATGGTTGCAAAACAGGAATTGCAGGCAAACGACCAAGAAACAACCTCCATCTGTCCCCCACAACAAATAAGATAAAGCGGGAACGGCGCGGCTAATTATCCAATCATTAACCATTTTCGTTGAAAGAGTAGTTTAATCAATTGGGAACATATTATTTCCGGCGGAGAGACATGAGCGCATTTGGTAAGAAAAATGGATTGGGTGGCGGTAGACCGTCATTTGGCGTCGCAAAACCAATGTCTGGCGGAGGGCCGAAGCCGGATACCCAACGGGAGGATGTGAAGCCCGCAAATGGCGGTGGACAATTTCCTCCGATAGATGCTGCCCCGCTTCCCGAACAACCCACAAGCGCCCCCGATCAAGATGACGCAATGTCGCGTCTTGCAGAGCGTTCCAATGCAATAGTAGATAGTGGCGATAAAGACGAGGGTTTTAGCGCTTCGGTTCATAAGATCAAAGAACAGGTGCTACCGCGGTTGCTGGAACGGGTTGATCCGGAAGCCGCTGCAACGCTGAACAAAGAAGAGTTAACCGAAGAATTCCGCCCGATCATCATGGAAGTGCTGACCGAGCTGAAGCTAACGCTGAACCGGCGGGAACAATTTGCACTTGAAAAGGTGCTGGTTGATGAATTGCTGGGTTTTGGTCCATTGGAAGAATTGCTCCAGAATCCGGATATTTCGGATATTATGGTCAACGGTCCGGATCAGACCTATATTGAAATCAAGGGCAAACTGGAAGTTGCGCCGATTAAGTTCCGTGACGAAGAACATCTGTTCCAGATTGCCCAACGGATCGTAAATCAGGTTGGTCGCCGCGTTGACCAGACGACACCGCTAGCCGATGCTCGGCTTGCCGATGGTTCGCGTGTTAACGTAATTGTGCCGCCGCTCAGCCTTAGAGGCACGGCGATCTCTATTCGTAAATTCTCAGATAAACCTATCACGCTTGATATGATGCAAGGCTTTGGCTCTATGTCGACACAGATGTGCACGGCATTGAAAATTGCCGGTGCTTGCCGTTTTAACGTGGTTATTTCCGGCGGCACGGGTTCGGGTAAAACGACCATGCTCAACGCCATGTCGAAAATGATCGATCCGGGTGAACGCGTTCTGACAATCGAGGATGCCGCCGAGCTTCGTTTGCAACAGCCCCACTGGTTACCACTGGAAACCCGCCCGCCAAATCTTGAGGGCGAGGGAGCCATTACTATTGGCGATCTGGTGAAAAACGCCCTGCGTATGCGGCCTGACCGGATCATATTGGGCGAGATTCGCGGTGCAGAATGTTTTGACCTGCTCGCCGCGATGAACACGGGCCATGATGGCTCCATGTGTACGCTTCACGCCAATAGCCCGCGTGAATGTCTTGGCCGTATGGAAAATATGATTCTGATGGGCGACATCAAGATCCCTAAAGAAGCCATTTCACGGCAAATTGCAGAATCGGTTGACCTCATCGTTCAGGTGAAACGTCTGCGTGATGGTTCCCGCCGGACAACCAACATCACCGAGGTTATCGGCATGGAAGGCGATGTGATTGTGACACAGGAACTGTTCAAATATCAATATTTGGACGAGGATGCCGATGGCAAGATTATCGGTGAATATCAATCCTCGGGACTGCGCCCCTATACGCTGGAAAAAGCACGCCAATATGGCTTTGAACAGCCGTTTCTCGAGGCCTGTCTCTAGACCCTGTTCAATTCACTCGAAATCGCTCTAAAATCCTTTCAGCGCCAGGCCGATAGATATGGCCGCAAACAAAAGCGCCATCACCATGATGAATGGCCACGGCATAAAGCCGACGTTTTCAATGTTTTTGCGATTGTTGCGTCGGCGCTCTGCGATCGCGGCAATCGCAGCAACCAGAACCGCGACCCCGCCAGCAATCGCCCAGCCACCTAAATCCGGAAGCCCGCCCAAAACCGCTTAGCTATCCAGCATGTTGATAATGCCCGAAAAATCCATCCCGCCATGTTCGTCGGCATATTGGGCATATAGGCTTGCAGCCTGTTCACCCATCGGGACTTTTGCTCCGGCACTTTGCGCCGCTTCCATAGCAAGACGCAAATCTTTCAGCATCAAAGCAGCAGCAAAACCGCCCTCATAGCCATTATCGGCCGGGCTTTGCGGGCCGACACCGGGAATCGGGCAATAGCTGGTCATTGACCAGTTTTGTCCCGAAGCATTGGATGAAATATCATAGAACTTCTGCAAATCCAGACCAAGTTTTTCGGCCATTTTAAATGTCTCGGCAGTAGCAATCATAGAAGCACCCAAAAGCATATTGTTACAGATTTTCGCTGCCTGCCCTGCTCCATTGTCTCCTGCGTGGATTACTGTTTTACCCATGTCGGAGAGGATCGGTTCCGCCCGCTTGAAAGCCTCTTCACTGCCGCCCACCATGAAGGTCAACGTGCCGCCATTGGCCGCAGCAATGCCGCCCGATACCGGCGCATCAACCGGCAGAATATTCTTTGCCTTTGCCATCTCCGCAACATCACGCGCGCTATCAACGTCAATCGTCGAGCAATCCAGAACCAGCGTTCCCGGAGAAGCATTGATAACGATGTCATTGGCATAGACTGCGCGCACATGTTTACCGGCAGGGAGCATCGTCACCACCGCTTCCATATTGCGGATTGCTTCAGCTGCATCGCTAACCGGATGACAGCCTGCTTCCCCCGCTCTGGCAAGCGCTTCACCCGACAGGTCAAAAGCATGAACCTCGTGCCCTGCCTTCGCCAGATTGGCAGCCATGCCGCCGCCCATGTTGCCAAGGCCGATAAATCCGATTCTCATAATTTTTTCCATTCAATTATTTTCGTGAAGCCGAGCCAGTTTTGGCCAAAGTTAAGAAGGCCGGGGAATTAACGCCCTTTCCACTGCCCTTCGCGTTTTTCGATAAACGCAGCCATGCCTTCGGCTTTGTCCTCGCTGGCGGTCAGGATCTGGAACAGGCGACGTTCATGCAACAATCCCTGATCGAGCATGGTTTCAAACGCCGCGTTGACCATTTCCTTGTTCACGCGCAGCGCCATGGGCGGCATTGATGCGATGGTTTTTGCGGCTTTAAGCGCTTCATCCAGCAATTCATCATGCGGCACTACGCGAGCGACAAGACCGGAACGCTCGGCCTCTTCGGCTGCCATCATCCGGCCTGTGAGGCACATGTCCATTGATTTGGACTTGCCTACTGCTCTGGTCAGGCGCTGTGACCCGCCCATTCCCGGGGCAACGCCAAGTTTGATCTCGGGTTGGCCGAATTTAGCGTTTTCGCTGGCAATGATAAAATCCGCCATCATCGCCAATTCGCAACCACCGCCCAGAGCGAAACCGTTTACCGCAGCAATCCATGGCTTTCGTGTTGTCTTGACAATCTGGCTCGTCCATTTGGAGAAAAAATCTTCAAGATAGAAATCAGCCGCTGATTTCTCATACATTTCCTTAATATCGGCACCGGCTGCAAAAGCCTTGTCGCCCGAACCGGTCAGCACGGCACAAAGTTGATCCTCATCGGCTTCAAAAGCGGCAAACGCATCGATCAATTCGTCGAGCACCTGACTGTTAAGGGCATTAAGCGCCTTTGGCCGGTTGAGCGTTATCAGAGTGACTGCATCGCGCTGCTCGACCAAAATTGTTTCATGTTTTGCCATGTGATTCTCCTGATTTCCTCATGCTGCCGTCGGCGCATATCCGTTGTTATTTCGTGCTATTCAAATGCCTTGATCATAGTCGAGGACGATGAATCTAGAGTGCCAAAGGCTCCCATTCCTCTTCGGCAGGAAGTGGCGCAAAAATGGAGTCCAATAACGCGTCACTCACCTCTTCGGGTGTTGCCGGGTCCCATTTGGGTTCATTATCCTTGTCAATGATTAGTGCGCGAACACCTTCGATAAAATCGTGCCGCGTCAGCACCCGTGACCCGATACGATATTCGTTTCGCATTTCATCGGCAAATGTTTCCATTGCCGCCCCCTCTTTCAACTGGCGCAGTGCAACCTTGCAGGTTTGCGGGCTTTTTGTGCTAAGTGTCGCCAGCTCTTTTGCTGACCAGTCGCTATCATCAGCTTCCAGTGCGGCAAGAATATCCTCATAAACATCTGAAGCAAAAAACTTGTCGATCTTGTCCAGATTTTGCAAAATGCGTGCTTCCGGAACAATGTCAGACAATTGGCCCAATATCCCGTCAATCCGGTCGGGATTTTCGGCTATCCGCTGTTTCGCTTCGGCAAGATTGTCAGATGGCAAATAATGCGTTGCCAAGCCCACTTCTTTACATTCCGCGCCGTCCAGACGCGCACCGGTAAGCGCCAGGAACTGTCCCAGACGCCCTTCAAGGCGCGAGAGAAACCAGCCGCCACCGACATCGGGAAACAGGCCAATGCCCGTTTCCGGCATGGCAAAACGCGTATTTTCAGTGGCTACCCGATATTTGGCCGGCTGTGAAATACCGACACCGCCGCCCATGGTAATACCGTCCATAAAGGCGACTACCGGCTTGGGATATTCAAAAAGCAGGTGATTGAGCTGATATTCTTTATAAAAAAACTCTCGCCCTTCCTTGCCATCTTTTTTTCCCGATGCCTGAAGCATGGCAATGTCGCCACCGGCGCAAAATCCGCGTCCTTCGCTATGGTCTATGATCACAGCCTCTACGCTGTCATCATCGCGCCAAGCGATCAACGCATCAAGCATCCCTTCGCACATGGCGAGGTTAAGCGAATGGAGGACTTTAGGTCGGTTAAGGCTGATATGCCCAACACGGCCCGTTTTGTTAACTATGAGATCGTTGGTCATTTTATCTTTCTAATCTTGGGGAAGCGCCTATTGCCTGAGTATTTCGCGCGATACAATCATCCTCATGACCTGGTTTGTGCCTTCAAGAATGGAATGAACGCGTAAATCACGCCAGAAACGTTCAATTGGATAGTCTTGCAAATAACCATAGCCACCAAAAAGCTGTAACGCATCGTTGACGATTTTTGAACCATTGTCCGTCGCCAGCCGTTTGGCCATGGCCGCAAATTTGGTTTTATCAGCCGCGCCCTGTGTTACCTTTACCGCTGCCAGATAGAGCAATGCGCGTGATGCTTCGAGGTCGGTCGCCATATCGGCCAACATAAACTGAGTGTTCTGGAAATCACTGATGCTTTTGCCAAATTGCTTGCGCTCTTTGGTATAATTTACCGCTTCGTCCAGACAGCGCTGCGCCCCGCCCAGAGAACAGGCACCAATGTTCAAACGCCCGCCATCAAGACCGGCCATGGCAATACGAAAGCCCTCACCCTCGCTGCCAACTCGGTTTTCAACGGGAACGCGGACATTGTCAAAATTGACCTGAGCCGTAGGCTGAGAATGCCAGCCGAGCTTTTTCTCGTTCGCACCAAAGCTGACGCCTTCCATATCTTTATCTATAACCAGACATGTAACCCCGCTGGCGCCATCATCGCTGGTCCGTGTCATAGTGACATAAACCTCATTCTCGCCGCCGCCAGAGATAAAGGCTTTGGAACCGCTGACGACATAATGGTCGCCATCCTTTACCGCTCTGGTCTTTAGCGAGGCCGCATCGGAACCGGCCCCTGGTTCGGTCAGGCAATAGCTGGCAATTTTTTCCATACCGATCAGGTCGGGCAGATATTTGTCCTTCACCGCATGAGAGCCGAAAGTATCAATCATCCACGCGGCCATATTGTGGATTGATATGAAAGCGGAGGTTGAAGGGCAGCCGTAAGCCATGGCTTCCATGATGATCGCGCTTTCCAGGCGACCCAGACCAATTCCGCCGGATTTCTCCGACACATAAATGCCGCCAAAACCCAATTCCGCGCTTTGTTTAATTACATCGCGCGGAAAAATATGCTCCTCATCCCACGTGCCCGCATGCGGTGTGATCGCATCGGCGGTAAATTTTCGTGCCATATCCTGAATAGCCAACTGGTCCTCGGTCAGCGAAAATTGATCGGTCATTTTGGCTCCATTAAAAAGGGCGGCGGAGAAGGTTCCACCGCCCATTATGTAATCACGTATTTATTACGCCAATTTCTGCATAACGTCACCGAATAATATTTCATCGCTAGGCAGCTCTTTGGCCACTGCCAGCGGTTTAGATACCCAGGTTTCGTTGATCAGGTCGCGCCATGTGATATTATTATTCGTACCATTGCCACCCCAGCTACCACAGCCAAGCGAGAAGGTCTGACGCATTCCGTTCCACAGGTTTCCGCTGTTTGATGCGGATTGCGGCTGATTGACCATCACGCGGGATGTCCGGGTTGCATTGGCAAGTTTCATGATATTCTCGTCTGACTGCGAATATATGCCGCAGCTATGCCCCTGCCCTTGATAAGACTGAATATTATTAGTCAGTTCAATCGCCTCATCAATATCGGCAGCCCGGTAAAGCGCCATAGCGACCGTCATCTTCTCTCCAGAGAAGGGATGATCAGGGCCATAGCCGGTTTCCTTGATGATGAAGAACTGTGTGTCATCGGGTATTTCAAATCCCGCCATATCTGCGATAAACTTGGGTGTCTGCGCCACCACTTTTGCGTTGATATGGCCATCAACCCACAGAACATCCTGAAACTTCTGCTTGTCATCATCGCTCAAAATGTAGCCGCCTTTGGCAACGAGCTTGGCGAGCATTTCATCATATATCGCATCGACCAGAATCACGCTGTTATCCGAAGAACAGCTAGCAGCAAGATCGAGTGTTTTTGACATACGGATCTTCTCAGCAGCATCATCAAGATCCGCGGTTTCATCGACCGTGATAACCGCATTGCCGACACCAACACCCAAAGCGGGCGTGCCGCTGGAATAAGCCGCTGTCACCATGGCGCCGCCGCCAGTCGCGAGCACACGGTCACATTGCCGCATCAGCTCGTTGGTTTTTTCAACTGAAGGCACATCAATGCTGATCACCAGATCCGCCGGGGCCCCCATTTTGACGATGGCATCGCGCATCAGGTCGCAAATCAGCTTGTTGGTCAGCTTTGCCCGCGGATGGGGCGCTACAATGATTGAGTTGCGTCCCTTGACCGCCGAAATAGCCTTGATCACCGGTGTAGCTTCGGGGTTAGTGGACGGCGACAACGCCCCGATTACACCAACGGGCTTGGCAATTTTTACAATATTGCGTTTCGGATCTTCTTCAATAATGCCGACTGATTTGTCATTGATAATGTCGAAGAGCGTCGCTCGTGTTTTACGGAAAATTTTCAGATATTTGCCGTCATAATTGCCAAGCTGCGTTTCCTCGACGGTCTGTTGCGCTATTTTTTCAGCAACGGATTGTTCCGCAACAGCCCATACCATCGCGCGGATCAACTCATCGACCTGTTCTTGCGTATAATTTTCTATCTGCTGCTGCGCTGCACGTGACCGGGCAACCAATGCAGCTACTTCTTCCACGACGGGATCGTCTTGCGGGTTGGTCGTTTTGTCCAGCATGTTAAGCTCCTGAAATTATGTTACGCCTTATAATCAACGTCAAAGGTTGAACCGGCAGTTTATTACCAATCTATATAATTCACCGCCGATAAGCATGCAATGCCTGCTTCGTTATTGGGCTTTTTCGCAAAAGTCACAGACATGTCCGAATCACCACAGCTATAACGCCATGTAGCAATGGCAATTGCATTGCTGATCCAGTTGTGCCTATCGTCGGCAGAATGAAGTATTCCATGAACATTGTCTGATCCTGATGACAACTGATGTTTTAGATAAAGGCTCCGACACTCCCCGGGCTAAGCAGCCGGTATTGGGGCAGAACCGGCCTATCGCTGGAATATTGACGCGGCTAACTGCGATGATGTCCCTTGCGATCATGTTCGCTTTTGTGAAGCTGGCGGGGCAAAACGGAGTGCATGTTACCGAAAGCCTGTTTTACCGGCAATTAATCGCCATGCCGCTGATATGCTTTATAATATGGCGCAGTCCGGCAGGATGGCCAGCGATCAAATCCAACCGGCACGCATTACATATTTTACGTTCCATTCTTGGTATTTTTGCCATGGGGCTCAATTTCTGGGCGATGACATTATTGCCGCTAGCCGATGCAACGACGATCAGCTTTACCGTGCCTATTTTTGCTACGTTGTTTGCAGCGCTCGTTCTGCGTGAGCATGTCGGCATCCGGCGCTGGTCCGCGATCCTGATCGGCTTTATCGGCGTGCTGGTTGTGGTTCAGCCGGGCGGCGACCTGATTCCAGCCTTTGGCGCGACGGTGGCGCTGGGCGGGGCGTTGGTGACAGCATCGGTTACGCTGGTCATCCGCATGCTCGGCCGGACAGAGACCAGCGCTGTCACAATATTCTGGTTCTCGGTCTATACGCTGCCGGCACTTGCGGTCTGCGTTTATATTTATGGCGGCGGCCATGAATGGCAGACGTGGGGCTATCTGTTGGGCGTCGGTATATTCGGCGCGATTGGGCAGTTGACCATTACCCAATCGCTGCGTCTTGCCCCCGTTTCCACAGTCATGCCAATGGATTACAGCGCGCTCGTCTGGGCTTCAATCATCGGCATTGTCGTGTTTAACCAATGGCCCGGCCTGTCCATCATGTTCGGCGCACCGATCATCATTGCGTCCGGCCTGTTCATCGCATGGCGAGAGCATGTCCGCGCATTACGGCAAAATAATGCTTAATTAACTTCCCGGTCTTTTCCTTCCCAATAGGGATCGCGCAATTCGCGGCGCAATATTTTCCCGCTGGCATTGCGGGGTAGTTCAGAGATTACATCAACGGACTTGGGCACTTTGAACCCGGCGATGCGTTCACGCGCCCATGATATGATGCTTTCCTTGTCCACATCCCCCTCACCGGGTTTGGGAGAGACTACAACTTTTACTGCTTCGCCCCATTTTTCGTCAGGCACACCGATAACAGCGACCTCATTGACTTGCGGATGGCCGAAAATCGCGTTTTCGACTTCAGCAGGATAGACATTTTCGCCGCCGGTGATGATCATGTCTTTGACGCGATCCTTGATATAGAAATAGCCGTCCTCATCCATAACCGCAGCATCGCCGGTATAGAGCCAACCGTCGGCATCCACCGTTTCGGCTGTTTTCTCGGGATTATCAAAATAGTGCAACATATTCAGGCCGGACCGTGTTGCAATTTCTCCGATTGTCCCGGGCGGGACTTCGCGGCGCTGATCATCGACAATTTTCATTTCCACACCGGGCAGCGGAATGCCGATACCGCGCATCCTTTCATTCCCGGCAGGGTCATGATCTTCGGGTGGCAAGATGCAGATGGTTCCGGTAGTTTCGGTCATGCCATATTGTTGACAGAACAGCGCCTCTGGCATCGCTTGTATGCATTGACGCAATAGCTCAAGCGGAATTGGCGCTGCGCCATAAGTAACAGAACGTACAGCGGAAAAATCCGTATCTTTAGCCCGCGGTGAACCGACCAGCATTTGTAACGCGGTGGGCACAAGGAAAAACTGGTTCAATCCCTTATCCACACAGTCAAGGACATAATCGGGGTGGAACTCTGGTATGACCATCATCTTCGCGCCATTGTAAAACGCAATCGGGCCAATGCCCGACCCTGCAATATGGGCAACCGGCATAACCGCCAATGTGCTGTCATCCGGTCCGATATCAATCCACGCATGATCGGGGTTATCCTCGATCAAAGGACGCATTTTAAACAGATTGTCATTACTCAGCACTGCACCTTTAGGGTTGCCGGTTGTGCCGGATGTATAAAGTTGCAGCACGCCCTCTGCCGGGTCCGTGTTTGGCAGATCACCGCGAGACGTATTTTCCATCCACGCACTTAACGATTGTATGCCCCCTGTTTCCCGGGTGACAATTATCTTAGCGTCAGTGCCTTTTGCCGCTCGCTTGGCGATTTCGGCAAACTCCGGTTCACAAATCAAAAGCGGCGCCCGCGTATCTTTCAGCACATAGGCGACTTCGGGGGCCGCCAGCCGCCAGTTAATCGGAACCATTACAGTGCCGGCACGGCTACATGCGGCAAACAGGGTGTAATACAGACCGCTGTTCTTACCCAGCCAACAGATCCGGTCGCCTGTTTTCAGGCCGGAACCAATCATTGCTCGGGCATAATCACTGACATTGCGGTCAAGCTCGGCATAGCTGACCGGACTGTCCGATTCGCTGACAACATCATCAATCGCAATATTATCCGGTCTATGCTCTGCCCAATAGGCGATACATGATCCCATACACCGGCGTGTTTCTTGATTTCCCGTCGTCATGTTCCGCTCCTAATGATATATCTCATAATATTAAGCGATCGATTAAATCAAGGCAAGCGGATCGGTGAAGCTATCAATCGCGGCGGTATATTAGCGACAGATTATTCGCCGGCATTTCGATCAGACTGACCCGGGTAAAACCATTTTTTCCGGCAAGCACATCCATGTCATCAACCTCACGGATGCCCCAGCGCAGATCGCGGCTTTTAAGACTGCGGTCAAAATCAAGATTGCTCTGCGCTGTGGTTGCGTCTCCGCGAAAATACGGGCCATAGAGCATGATTGGCTCGCCCGGATCCAATAATCGGGCTGCCTTTTCAAACAGGCCGATTGATGCCTCCCACGGCGAAATATGAACCATGTTGATACAAACAATTGCCGCCGGTTTGGCAATGTCCCATTCTGATGCCAATGCGTCGAGTTGCAGTGGCGGCAGGACGTTGGTTAGCCCCGCTTGTTTTACCCAGGCCGCTATCGAACGACGGCACTCCGGATCAGGATCACTTGGCTGCCAGATCAGACCGGAAAATATCTCCCCGAAATAGACTGCATGCTCTCCGGTTCCGCTGGCGATTTCCAGCACCGTTCCGCTACTAGGCAGAACATCCTGTAACACAGCGGCAATCGCATCACGGTTACGCAGGGTCGCGGGTGCATGTTTTTGGTTTTCCCTGTCCTGTTCACTCGTCATTTTACTTATCCATTGCGCTGGCTTGGACAGGCTCCTGCCACACCAACACCGGTTTGCGCGCAGCCTGTGTTTCGTCAAGCCGCCTGCGCGGAGCATAATGCGGAGCGGATTTTAACAACTCATCACCTGCCTTTGCCCGCTTCGCTACCGAACGCAGTGCGCCAATAAACTGGTCTATCGCGGCCTTGCTTTCTGTTTCGGTTGGTTCCACCAGCATCGCGCCATGCACGACCAGCGGGAAATACATGGTCATCGGATGATAGCCCTCGTCTATCATTCCCTTGGCAAGATCAAGCGTGGTCAGACCGCCCGTAAAGCCTTTGTCAGAAAATAGTGCCTCATGCATACATGGGCCGGACGCGGCAAAAGGTGCATCGAGCACATCGGTCAGGCTTCGCAAGACATAGTTGGCGTTGAGAACCGCATCTTCCGCCACCTGTTTCAGACCATCCGCACCGTGGCTAAGCATATAGGTGAGCGCGCGCGTAAACATGCCCATCTGCCCGTGAAAGGCTGTCATCCGGCCAAAGCTGCTGCCATGGTGTTCTTCTGCTGTTTCTTCTTCGACCAAACGGAATTGCGAGCCGTTTTTTTCGACAAACGGCAATGGCGCATAAGGAGCCAGCGCTTCGGAAAACACTACCGGACCGGAACCCGGGCCGCCGCCGCCATGGGGCGTGGAAAATGTTTTATGAAGATTGATGTGCATGGCATCAATCCCCAGATCGCCGGGGCGGACACGCCCGACAATCGCGTTGAAATTCGCGCCGTCGCAATAAACCAGTCCGCCCGCTTCATGTACCGCATCGGAAATGGCTTTCATATCCGGTTCAAATAATCCGCAGGTATTGGGATTGGTAATCATCACGCCCGCAATATCGGGACCAAGCCGCGCCTTTAATGCCTCCAGATCAACCCGCCCTGCTGCATTGGCAGGAATATCCTCTACCTTGTAACCGGCAAAGGCCGCTGTCGCAGGGTTTGTCCCATGGGCGCTCTCCGGAACCAATATAACCTCGCGCGCATCGCCCCGTGCTTCAAGGGCGGAACGCATTGCCAATATTCCGCACAATTCCCCGTGCGCGCCTGCCTTGGGGCTCATTGATACAGCGGGCATGCCGGTTAGCGCTTTCAGCCATTCGGCCAGTTGGTAAATCACTTCCAGCGCGCCCTGAACACTGTCAACGGGCTGCAACGGGTGAATATCGGCAAAACCCTTTAGCCGTGCCATTTTTTCGTTGAGGCGCGGATTATGCTTCATCGTGCAACTGCCGAGCGGGAACAGGCCGACATCAATCGCGTAATTCTGACGGCTGAGGCGCGTATAGTGACGGACGGTTTCTGATTCCGAAAGGCCCGGAATGTCGATCGGCTCATCACGCTCCAAACCGCCCAAGCGGCTTTCCACCGCAGGCGCTTCGGGCAAGTCGACGCCAGTACGGTCTGACTCGCCAATTTCGAATATCAGCGGCTCATCGACCATCAAAGCCCGGTTTCCTGTGTGTGTCTGGATTGTTTGTCCGGGCAGGCTAATATTATCATCCAATCTGGTCGGACGGCCTTCGCTCTTCATGCTCATGCCAATTCCCCTTCCAATGCAGTGGCCAGCGCTTCGACATCCTCGTCACTGGTCGTTTCTGTCACCGCGACAATCAATCCATGTGCCAGGCCGCCTTCATCGGGATATAGCCGCCCCAATGATACACCGGCCAATATTTTCTGATCCGCCAGCTTGCGGACAATAGGCCGCGCATCCTTGTCAAGTATCAGCGTGAACTCATTGAAAAAGCTATTATTAAGCAATGAAACGCCGTCAATGTTTGCCAAACGGTCCGCTGCGCTCACCGCCTTTTTATGGTTGAGCATAGCCAATTTACGCAGCCCTTTTTCGCCAAGCAAACTCATGTGCGCTGTAAAGGCCAGCGCACATAGACCGCTGTTGGTGCAAATATTCGATGTCGCTTTTTCGCGGCGGATATGCTGTTCGCGCGTCGATAGGGTGAGCACGAAACCGCGCTTTCCTTCGGCATCCACAGTTTCCCCGCACAATCGCCCGGGCATCTGGCGGACATATTTCTGCTTGCAGCCGAACAGGCCGACATACGGACCGCCAAATTGCAAACCGACGCCCAGTGACTGTCCTTCTCCCACAACAATATCGGCGCCCATCTCTCCGGGAGATATAAGCGCGCCCAAAGCAACAGGTTCGGTAACAACAGCGATCAGTAACGCTTTATGTTTATGTGCTTTTTCCGCGAGCGCGCTCATATCGTCAATACGGCCCAAAATATCTGGATATTGCACGACAACGCAATTGGTATCGTCGTCAATCTGATCCAGTAAATCCGCGCCATCGGTAGCAGCATGTAAGCCAGGTGCTTCGTAAACCAGTTGATCCTTGGTAAAGCGTGCCATTGTCTGCGCCACCGACACATAATGCGGGTGCAGGCCAGAGGAGAGTATCGCCTTGCTGCGCTTGGTAATCCGCCGCGCCATCACAATCGCTTCCCAGCAGGCGGTGGAACCATCATACATGGAAGCGTTAGCGACATCGACACCGAATAGCCGCGCAACCTGTGTCTGGAATTCGAACAGGGTCTGTAATGTCCCCTGTGCGATTTCAGGTTGGTAGGGCGTATAAGCGGTCAAAAATTCACCGCGCTGGATGATATGATCGACACTCGCCGGAACATGGTGGCGATAAGCCCCTGCACCCAGAAAGAACGGCATATCACCAGCAGCAGCATTATTTCTGGCCAGTTTTTTCATATGCGCTTCTACGGCCATTTCACCCGCATGCATTGGCAAGTCACGGATCGGACCGTCAAGCTGCACCTCCTCTGGCACATCAATGAACAGGTCGTCGATGCTTTTTGCCCCGATGGTGGACAACATGTCCCGCCGGTTAGCCGGAGTTAACGGTAGGTAACGCATTGGTTTATTCCTTAAATTTTAAAGTCCGTCGACAAATGCCTTATAAGCGTTTTCGTCCATCAGATCGTTCAGCTCCGAAGTGTCGGACAGGGTCATACGGAAAAACCAGCCATCTTCTTCGGCGGAGCTGTTGACCAGTGACGGTTCATCTTCCAGTGCTTCGTTGACTTCGACAACTTTTCCCGAAACCACGGCATATATATCGGATGCGGCCTTAACCGATTCGACCACAGCGGCATCGTCACCCTGATCCAGTTCCATGCCGATTTCGGGCGTATCGACAAATACAATATCGCCCAATTGCTCTTGTGCATAATCGGTAATTCCGACGGTCGCTGTTTCCCCCTCGACCTCTATCCACTCATGCTCGTCTGTATAAAATCTGCTCATTTTTTAGTCCTTGTCCCTAATTCTATAATTTCGGTTTGCGGTGATAATGATGCGGTACAAAGGGCATGGCAGCAACAGTGCAGCCGATCGTCTTGCCGCGTTGTTCCACCATGATCTGTGTCCCCGTTTCGGACAGTGCCGCTGGCACATAAGCCATGGCAATCGGTTTTTGCAGACTGGGCGAAAAGCCGCCGCTGGTAACTGTGCCTATGATATTGCCTTGCGTATCAACCACGCTCGCGCCTTCACGGATCGGGCGGCGACCTTCGATGAAAAGACCAACGCGCTTCTTTTCCGCTTTATCGGGATATTGCGCCAGCACCCGGTCAGCTCCGGCAAAATTGGCTTGTTCCCGGCGTGTTTTGGCCAGCGCAAAGTTCAACCCCGCTTCAACCGGCAAAATATCCGCACCCATGTCATGCCCATAAAGCGGCAATCCCGCTTCCAGTCGCAGACTGTCACGCGCGCCCAGACCGGCCGGTTTCACATTGGCATCACTGCACAAGGCATCCGCCAGTGCTTCGGCTTGATCCGCGGCAATGCTGATTTCAAAACCGTCTTCGCCGGTATAGCCTGAACGGCTGATAACCAGCGGAATATTGCCCCACATGAACGACCCGGCTTCCATGAAGTAAAGGTCGCCTGGTGCCGGATTTATTTCCAGCTGTGCGAGCGCATCGGCAGCCTTTGGTCCCTGCAAAGCCAGCAACGCATGGCCTTCCATATGATTGAGCGTGACATCTGATGGCAAATGTTTCTGCAAATAGGCAATATCATCATGCTTGGTCGCGCCGTTGACGATCAGATAGAGATGATCGCCAGCATTGGTCACCATCAGGTCGTCCAATATGCCGCCATCTTCCCCCAATAATAGTGTATAACGAATTTTACCGACGCCCAGGGTCGATATATTTCCAGGTACAAGAGCCTCAAGCGCCTTGGCAGCACCTTCTCCGGTCAATTGCACTTGCCCCATATGACTGACATCAAACAGACCGGCATTTTCGCGGGTCCATAGATGCTCAGCCATCACGCCTTCAAATTGTACCGGCATTTCATAGCCCGCAAACGGGACCATGCGCGCGCCATTTTCCCGATGCCAACTATCAAGCGGCAGCTGTTTTAATGTCTGATTTTTCGTTTCTTCGATTTTGTCTTCACTCATCAGAATATCCATTATCCAAAGGGCACAGTTCACAGAAAAACCTGTAAAACTGCCCCCTCTGTCACGGAACCTGAGAGTTTCATCCTCCTTCGCTGATGCCGGCTAATATGTTAAAAAGCATCTTGCCAGTGGCTATCGCGCCGGTGGATTTACCCCTTCGGTGGTCTTCAAAGCATGATGAACTCGGTCAGTTCAAAATCGCAAAAAGACACTTTCCAGAGTGCTTATAAAAACTGCGCGGTCCATCAGCCTGAGAGTTTCCGGGGCGGTTGCTCCTTCGGCGGTTTGAAAGTAACTTTCGGGATTGCAAACACTCTCCCGCACAGCTCTGTGATCTATACCTTCAAGGCGGCGATCAAAAGCAGCGTAAAGCGTTACCGAGTGAGCGCCGGGAGTCAATGATTCGATCACACAGCCAGTAAATTGCCTATGATATAGTGATAATTATTCTGTCAGCTTCGTTATCGCATCATTTTCGTGGATGTATGTGCCAGATTCTTGTTCTGATAACAGGGCCGCTATAGCCGTGGCGACAGTCTCGGCAGAAATAGAACGAAAACGGCGCAATGAACCATGTAGCAACCTGTCAATCAGCGGGCTGATCAACAGTGCCAGATTCTCACCAATTCGCACTTCACCGGGCCGTTCCCCGCGCAATAAACCGGGCCGGATTATATCAAGTCGATCAAAGTCCTCAGCTCGTAAAAGCTGCTCCGCCTCCCCCTTAGTCTTGAGGTAGAATCCCGAAGCATCCGCATTGGCCATGGTCGATGACACGGTAATAAACTGGCGTGCACCCGCGGCTTTTGCAGCCTTCCCGACAGCATTGACCAGATCGCGGTCAATAGCGACAAAGGCTTGTTTCGATCCTGCTTTTTTCATTGTCGAGCCCAGACAAGAGATCACGCGATCTGCTTTTATAGAGGCTATAATCTCTGGCCATCGCGCAGTGGGAGCAACATGAACGGTTGCCACGCCATAATTATCTTTCATAGGCCTACGCATAAGCAGGGATAATTGTTTATCCCGGCCTTCAGCAATCAGCCTTTGGGCAAGCAGGTTACCGATTAGTCCGGTTGCTCCGACAATAAGAACCCTTTCACTCATAGCCCGGCTCCCCGTTAGAACCAAAAATTTGCATATGAGCCGTGCTGGCATAACGGTCGGTCATTCCCGCCATAAAATCGGCAATATGTCGCATGCGATCCGGCTCTTCAGTTGGCAATGTCACGACCCAGCTTTCAGGCATTAACTCTGGTTTATCGCGATAGGCCGCGACCAGATCAGCCACCACATCACGCGCCCGGTCCGCGGCTTCCATCTGTTCAGGATGGTTGTAAAGATTGGAATACATGAACTTTTTAAGCGCGCGCTCGTTAATTGCCATGTCATCGGAAAATCCGCCGATCATCCTGCCGGCACCGCGTATATCATCGACAGTTTCTATGCCCGTATCCTTGATCCGCTTTACCGTCGTATCTATCACATTGTTGACCATCAGGCCGATTTGATCGCGGATCAGTTCCGGTATCAGGCGGTCACGTTCAATATCAGAAAAACGGGTACATATCGCTGACCAGCGTTCGGCAATGAACGGCAGTGTCAACAATTGGTCAATGCTCAACAGCCCTGCCCTGATCCCGTCATCAATATCATGATTGTCATAGGCAATATCATCAGCCACCGACGCGATTTGCGCCTCCAGCGAAGGCCAGCTTTCCAAATCCAGCGGCATCGCAGCATCGGCCTCTTCCAAAGCCCATGTTGGCCGGGCCACCGGACCATTATGCTTGGCCAGACCCTCCAGCATTTCCCACGTCAGGTTCAATCCGTCCCAGCGCGGATAAGGCCGCTCCAGCTTGGTCAGCGTCCGGATCGTCTGTGCATTATGATCAAAGCCCCCGGAGTCAGCGAGCGCTTCTTCCAACGCATATTCCCCAGCATGGCCAAAAGGCGGATGGCCAATATCATGGGCAAGACATAATGCCTCGGTCAGGTCTTCATTCAGGCCCAGCGCGCGGGCAATTGTCCGGCCAATCTGTGCAACTTCCAGACTATGTGTCAGACGTACCCGGTAATGATCGCCGTCGGGCGCGACAAAAACCTGTGTCTTATGACGCAAGCGACGAAAAGATATCGAATGAATAATCCGGTCGCGATCCCGTTGGAAATCATCGCGCGGGCCACGGATTGTTCCGTCACTCCCTGCCCGCGCTTCATCATGGAGCCGCCCACGGGATTGCCGCGGATCGCTGGCATAGCGCGCTAGCTGTGTCATCAATCCAGCTTGTTCACTATTGTGCCATCATTACTGATCCATGCGAAACCATCGCCGCCAGCTTTGCGAAATTTGCTTTCAAATTCTTTCGCTGCACCTATGTCATCGAATGGTCCGACCACCATTCTTCTGGTTTGGCCCCATGGCGATGTCCAACTGTCAAGACCAGCGAACAGATCCGGACTTTTCTTTACCATCCGGCGATAATCAAACTTCAATGCGTTGAGATCGGAACCCGTCGCAATCTGCACCCAATAACGTTTTGGATATTTCGGTGGTTCCGGTTTAGCTTCAGGCTTTTTCGCCGCTGGCTGAACTTTGGGCTGGGCCCGCGCGGGCGTTATCGACGCCAGATCAACGGGAACAATATCGGACTTTTGACTGTTCTCTGGTACTGTGATCGAACCGATAATATCCGACAACGACTGGCGGGTCGAAGGTTCTTCGTTGCTCTTTGCTGATGGCGCCGGAACATTTCCGCCAGCGGTTTTCCTCTTGATACTCTGGGAGACCAGTGTTTCTGCCGCATTGTCCTCTGACCGGGTTATTGCAGCTTTTGTTTGGCCTGCACCTTCTCCGCGATCAAATGTCCTTCCGGCATCCACTGGCTTCACCAATGGATGGACATTCTCGGGCTCCGGCAATATGCGTGTTGGCAGGTTAAGAGTGGATGGGGCATTAAAGGATTGGTCCATTTTTCCATTAGGCACCCTTGTAGATACCACGACCCGTTTTTCTTTCTTGGCTTTGGAGCCGGGGCGGCGACGCGGCGATTTGTCAGGCATGGCCCTTATCTTTGCACTTTGCTGTCCCAACGGCTCACCAGCGGGTATCAGATTGGCATCCGCGCCACCGCTGCGCGTAGCATTTTGTGACGCGAACCGGACTGTTGCGACATCAACACCAATATTGGCACTGGCAGGGAAATGACCGAAATGTACGGCGGCCGCCTTTTGCGCTGCGGTTAATTCAGGCATATTATCGAAAAACGGTTCAATCGCTTTGGCCATGCGCTTTTCCATTGTTTGCCGCGCGATTTTATTGGCTTCCTTGTCCTTGCCATTCATCGCCAGAATGAAAGCACGGCTGCGCCACGCGTCCCGGTCACTTTTTTGCAGTAACGGAGCCAGCTTGGCCTCAGCGCCTTCGACATCGCCGCTAATCCCCAACGAGATTGCATAGCGTATCAACAAACTGTCACTTCGATCATATTGGAACGCCAGCGCATAATCTTTTTGTGCATCAGCGGTGCGGCCTATCAAGTCAAAAGCCAGCCCGCGATCTGCTGCAATATCCTTTGCAGCTATGCCATGAGTTATCGCTTCTTCAAAATAGCGCAAAGCACCGAAAGGATTGCGTTCCAGTAACAACGCGCGCGCCAGCCCGGCTTTTACACGGCCACTGCGCGAATATATTTCGTCAGCCTTGGCAAGAAACCCAATCGCTGCTCGTGTATCCTCAAGCTTGAGTGCCGCTAGCCCGGCATCTGCCAACGCCGAAGAATCATTAGCATTTGCCGCGATACGACGCAGGGCATCCTGCAAATCTGCACGCACCTGTGGCTGCCCATATTGCGCCTGTGCGGGAACTACAGACAAGCCCGCCGCCAGCAACGGCAGGCTCATCAGAATTACATATTTCGAGATTATTTTCACAGCCTCATTAAAGGACGATATACACCCAAAATCAAGCGTTGATCAGACTGGGTAAGGTCAGCCGCCCTGATCCAAAGACAAGGGCGAGCCAACATCACAAATTTCGCCATAAGCGACCAAATAACGGCCAATTACCTATTGGTTATTTTGCCGATTCAGGAAGCGCGGAATGTCAAGCGGATCACGTGAACCATCTTCATCATTCTGACCTTCATCCTCTGACTTTGTTCCGCGAGTCAGATTAGACATTCGCTCAAACAACGTGCCCCCTCCACTGACTACACGCGGCGCAGGCTCGCTTTTTGCAGGTTTATTTTCGGGTTCCGGCTGTATGGATTCACCGCCAAGGATCAATTCATCTTCTTCCGGCTCGTCACTGGACATGCCCGGAGCTAAGGATGCAAAAGAAGGGGCAGCGGCCATGCCGTCATCCAGATCATCATCCGAATAAGTCGCTGCCGGGGATGGCGCCGGGGCTGCTTGAGGCTTCGGCTCGAAGTCGGTTTTTGGTTCCGGTGCCGGCTCAGGTGCCTGACTATCGGACACCTCTGGCTCAACCACCATTCCCGATTTTTCGGATTGATCCGGCTGTGATATATTAGAGCTGCTTGCGTCAAGCACCAGCTCTTCCTCCTGATCTTCAGATTCCGAAGGAATAGCGGATGCAAAAGATGCGGTAGACGGAGCCGGGCTGCTCGTAGCGAACGAGGGGCTAGCTACAGGTGCAGGAACAGAACCTTCGCTGTCGATACCGGTAGCAACCACTGAAACGCGAATACGGCCATCAAGATTCTCGTTAAACGCGCTACCCCAGATGATGTTGGCATCGGGATCGACCAGTTCGCGGATATGATTCGCCGCTTCGTCAACTTCCATCAAGCGCATGTCTTCACCGCCTGTGATGGACACAATCACACCTTTCGCGCCCTGCATCGACACACCGTCGAGCAGCGGGTTAGCTATGGCTTTTTCTGCCGCTTCCAGCGCCCGGCCATCGCCTTCGGCTTCGCCGGTCCCCATCATAGCCTTGCCCATTTCATGCATAACAGAACGGACGTCGGCAAAGTCAAGGTTGATAAGCCCGGGCATTACCATCAAATCGGTAATACCGCGCACACCCTGTTGGAGCACTTCGTCTGCAAGGAGGAACGCTTCTTTGAAAGTAGTATTCGGATTAGCAACAAGGAACAGATTCTGGTTGGGGATAATGATGAGCGTATCAACGTTCTTCTGAAGCTCTTCGATACCGGCATTGGCGGATTTCATCCGCCGTGTTCCTTCAAAAGTAAACGGCTTAGTCACCACGCCAACGGTCAATATACCCTTGTCACGAGCGGCTTTTGCAATAACCGGAGCGGCCCCTGTCCCGGTGCCTCCACCCATGCCGGCAGCGATAAAACACATGTGCGCGCCTTCAAGGGCCTGCTCGACGGATTCCAGTGTTTCTTCCGCCGCCGCACGTCCGACTTCGGGACGTGATCCGGCACCAAGGCCCTGGGTAATTTCCGGCCCAAGCTGTATGCGCTGTTCCGCAGGTGAGCTGTTCAACGCCTGTGCATCGGTATTGCTGACGATGAAATCAACGCCTTCAACCTTTGCCGCGATCATATTTGCAATCGCATTGCCGCCAGCACCACCCACGCCGATCACGGCGATACGTGGTTTCAATTCTTCCACTTCAGGTGGGCCGATATTGATGCTCATATTGACTGTCTCCCAGACATAATCTGAATGTGTAACATTTGGGTAATGCTTTGCACATATTTGACGCGGGAATCACCCGAAAAGTTAATATTCCGCGTTATTTTTTAAAAATTCCCCCGTATTGCCGACATAAGCCGTCCAATTACAGCAGAACCTCCATATTTCTGAACGTTTTGATGACCGCTGGAAAGCGATCTGAGATCGACCGGTTCCTGCACCGCATAAAGCGCCAGCCCTGCCAGTCCGGCAAAACCCGGACCACTATGAGCTTCCGGCAACGCGGTCAGGCCAGTGGGTCGTCCAATCCTCACTGTCTGGCCCAGCGCCGATTGTGCATAATCCGCAATACCTTTCAACTCTGCGCCCCCACCCGTTAGGACAACCTGACGCCCCACTGGCCCGGTAAAGCCCAGTTCTTTTAACGTTTTTCCAATTTCTCCGACCAGATGGTCGAGCCGCTGCCGGATGACCCCGATTAACTGCGCTCTGGTAATACGGCCTTGCTCGTCTGTTTCCGGCCCCGCGACATCCAGTTGCAAGTCAATAGGGTCATGATTGTCCCTCGGGCTTGTCGTTGCAGAACCATAGAAGCATTTGATCCGCTCTGCCTGAGCACGCCGCAAACCGAATGATGAAGCAATATCATCAGTAATATCCGCCGCGCCGTAAGGCAGCGTCGCCAGTCCAACCAGCATCCCGCCCGCGAAAAGAGAAATATTTGTTACCTCTGCGCCCATTTCGACCATCGCCACGCCCAACTCACGTTCTTCCTTGGACAGACAGGATGTGCCCGCTGCGATCGGGGAAGCGATGATTGATTTGACGTTCAGATGTGCGCCCCGCACACTCATATCGATATTTCGCACCGGAGAAGCATCGGCAAGAATGACATGAATATCAACGCCCAGCCGATCGGCGTGTAACCCTTTCGGCTTTTTGACCCCGGAAAGTCCGTCAATCGTATATAGCGCAGGCTGTGCGTGAAGAACCATTTTCCCTTGCGGATCAATAGTATTGCGTCCCGCTTGCAGCAGGTGATCAATATCCTCCTGCTCGATCCGTTGTCCACCCAGCTCGGTTTCCACTGAAGTCACCATGCTGGTCAGGCCGCCCGCCGAAAAACTGACCCAGACATCGTCAATATTTGTGCCCGCTATCCGCTCTGCCTGCTCCACCGCGTCGCGCACATCCAGTTCGGTTCGCTCGGTATCGGCAATATAACCGCGCTTCACACCTTTACTGGCGCGTTGTCCGGTTCCCAGCACAGCAATATCACCATTGTCCATCCGCCCGGCGATCATCGCCGTTATCTTTGACGATCCGATATCCAGAGCGGTAAATATCTTTTCTACCCGTGCTACCATTACCCTGTTTCCTTGCTTCGTTTCTGCTTCATCGCGGCGCGACCCACAATGTCAAACATATGCTCAACCTTCCGGTTCATCTCCTTCCTTTGGCGGCATTCTAAGATAGGCGCGCTCTGAATCGCGCAAATCAAAATGAAGTACACCGCGTCCTAGCAAACGGTTTACCCCATCCATTCGCGCAAAATTCAACAAAGCCGCCGCCGCCGTTTCCTTACCCTCGGGCAGGGCCAGTGTTTCGCCGCTGTCAAATTCCAGATTCCACCGCCGGTTACCAATCCAGGTTGCACCTGTCACCATCGGGCTTAGTGCTGGTGCGTGGTTCAATAATTTCGTCAGCTCCGGTACTTTTTCATTGGCTTTCTTGCCCACAATGATCGGCAGGTCTGGTATCTCTTCCTTACTGATCTGTTCCAGCGGATATCCGGTCTTGTCGATCAATGATAGCTGGCCATCACGCTGCCACACCGCTGCCGGCTCCCGTTCAATGATATCGACCACCAATGTATCGGGCAAGCGGCGTGAAATCCGCGCGTCTTTTATCCAACCATTATCCATTAAATCCGTGCGAACCTGATCTATATCTACCTGCATCATCGAACGGTCTTTTTGCGCCAGCGTAATTTCATACACTTTCAACTCATCAATCCGGTTGACGCCAGTCACTTCCACCCGCTTGACCTCAAAGCCTGCCGCGCCAACGGTTGCGGCGATCTGGCTACTTACGCGATCAATAATGCCGGTATAATGGGCAACGCTATATGCACCGAGCACAAAGACTCCGACCAAACCCCATGTCAGGCCTTTTTGCACTTGTGCTTCGGTTACAGGCATGGCGCGCAGGATTTTGTCAAATATCGATACGTGGCGCACTTTGGCCTTACTGGATTTGGGCCTGCCCCTTGCTTTCTTGTTCGTCTGCCTGATCGACGCTGCTGTCATTGCTCTATCCTTTTCACAGGGCTTCCTTCACGATCATTTCGACCAGCTCTTCGTAACTGATACCCACCTGCCGGGCCTGCTCGGGCACCAGGCTAAGCGGTGTCATGCCCGGCTGTGTATTGGTTTCCAGCACAAAGAGACCGTCTGTGCCAAGTTCATCATCCCACCTGAAATCCGTGCGGGATGTTCCCTTGCACCCCAATATCTGATGCGCGCGCAGAGCATAGTCGAGGCACAGTTCAGCGATATCAGCCGGAATGTCAGCCGGACAGATATGCTCGGTCAAACCTTCGGTATATTTTGCATCATAGTCATAGAAACCGTCTTTGGTCCGTAACTCGGTGACGCATAATGCCTTGTCGCCAACCACAGCCGTTGTCAGCTCGCGCCCCTTGATAAAAGGTTCGGCCAATAGTTCTTCAAACTCCTGCCATGGCCCGGTAACATCACGGCCAATCGGATTACCGTAATTACCCTGATCGGTGACAATTGCGACGCCGACGGAGGATCCCTCGTTCAGAGGTTTCAGCACATAGGGCCGGGGCAACGGATCCGCTTTAAACACATCCGCGCTTTTGACCATTTTCCCTATGGGCATTCTGATCCCTGCTGGCACCAGTTGCTGTTTGGTCAGTTCTTTGTCGATGGCGATGACCGAAGTGACCATGCCGCTATGGGTGTAGGGTATCTGCATCAGATCGAGCATCCCCTGAACCGCGCCATCCTCACCGGGGCAACCGTGCAATGCGTTAAACACGACATCCGGCCTCACATTATCAAGCACCATTGCCAGATTGCGGTCCATATCAATGCGCGTCACTTTATGACCATTTTTTTCAAGCGCATCGGCCACGCCGTTGCCACTGGTCAAGGAAACCTCTCGTTCAGCGGACCATCCACCCATCAGGACCGCAATATGGAGGTTTTTAGGAAGTATATCGGTCATGCAGAAACCGTGATGAGAATTGATGTCATTTGCGGTAGTTCCAGAGCTGTTAAATGACGTTTCCGGTCTGATAGTCGCACTTCGACAAGCTCAGTGGTAACGGAAAAAACATTCACGGCTTTTCTCCCACTCGCTGTATCTCCCATTGCAGATCAATGCCGCTATGTTCCTTGACCCGGCGACGCACTTCATCGCCCAGATTTTCAATATCTGCCGAGGCCGCACCGCCCAGATTGATCAGGAAGTTGCAATGTTTCTCCGAAACCTGTGCCTGCCCGATTTTCAATCCGCGGCACCCCGCTTCGTCAACCAGTTGCCATGCTTTATGTCCGTCGGGGTTTTTGAAGGTCGAGCCGCCGGTTTTGGTGCGAAGAGGCTGTGAGGCTTCCCGCTCATCGGCGATGCGCTTCATCTCGGCGGTAATGGCTTCCTTCTCGCCCGGCGTAGCACGCAAGGTTGCATCCACGACTATGGCATCTTCGGGCAGGGCCGAATGACGGTAGCTATACTCCATATCGTCAAGGGAAAAACTCTCCAGGCTACCGTCGCGCATCACGACATCCGCGCTGACCAATATGTCGCACATCTCGCGGCCATAAGCGCCGGCGTTCATGCGGACTGCGCCCCCGACCGTGCCGGGTATGCCGCGCAGAAATTCTGTTCCGGCAAGCGCATTATCGCGCGCAAAACTGGCCGCCGCTATGCCCGGCGCCCCCGCACCGCAGACAATCATTTCCGGATCATCGCTATGCAGCGATATATTGGCAAAAGCCTTACCCAGCCGCACCGTCACACCGCGTTTTCCACCATCACGGACGATAAGGTTGGAACCTAAACCAAGTGGCCAGACATCAACATCAGCAGACAGGTTACGGAGGAAATTTTGCAGATCGCTGACGTCCGCTGGTTCAAACAACCATTCCGCAGATCCACCGCTTTTGAACCAGACCAACGGAGCCAGCGGGGCAGAGCCAGTTAATTTTCCGCGAGTTTCTGTGGTTTCAGGATTCAAACTCATGACCGTGCAGCCTTTATACCATTTGCCAGTCCGGCAGCCCATTTTGTAATATCGCCCGCGCCCAGACAAACGATCATATCCTTGTCCTGCACCACTTGCGCTAGCCGCGATGTCAAATCTGCCTCGTCAGTCACTGTTTCGGCAACCCGATGGCCACGGTTTCTCAGACCCGCAGCAAGCGCTTCGCTATCCACGCCCTCAATCGGTTCTTCGCCTGCGACAAAGACCGGCGTGACATAAACCATATCGGCATCATTAAAGGCTTGCTGAAAATCCTCCATATGATCTCGCAAACGAGTGAAACGGTGCGGCTGCACCACCGCAATGACGCGCCCTTCGGCCCCTTCACGAGCAGCGGAGAGAACCGCACGGATTTCCACCGGATGATGGCCATAATCATCAATAATTACCGCGCCATCGACTTCGCCAACTTTGGTAAAGCGCCGTTTGACGCCGCCAAACTGGTCAAATCCGCCGGCAATCTGTTGATCGGTCATCCCCATTTCCAGACCGACCGCGACTGCCGCTATAGCGTTTTCCACGTTATGCCGCCCGGGCATGGGCAATTCGATCCCCTCTATCGTGCGCGTCTCGCCGTCGCGGTCACGGATCACCACATCAAAACGATTGCCGCCGGGAATGGGTGTAACATTAACGCCCTTCACATCGGCTTGAGCGGAAAAACCATAAGTGATTAGCCGTCTATCCCGGATACGCGGCAAAATCGCCTGCACTTCGGGATGATCGAGACAAAGAATTGCCGCCCCGTAAAAGGGGACATTTTCGATAAATTCGACAAAACAGTCCTTGATCCTGTCAAAGCTGCCATAATGGTCAAGATGTTCCGGATCGATATTGGTGACGACCACGATTGTCCCATCAAGGCGCAGGAAGCTGCCATCACTCTCGTCCGCCTCGACTACCATCCATTCGCTGTCACCCAGCCGGGCGTTGGAGCCATAACTGTTGATGATCCCGCCATTTATCACGGTCGGGTCAACCCCTCCGGCATCCAGCATCGCTGCAACCATTGATGTTGTGGTCGTCTTGCCATGCGTTCCGGCAATGGCGATTGTCCGCTTGAGCCGCATCAGCTCGGCAAGCATTTCTGCGCGCCGGACCAGCGGGATGCGGTCTTCCAATGCTTTTTCAACTTCTGGATTGCCGCGCTTTACGGCGGTGGAGACAACCACAACAGCGGTGCCAACGACATTTTCGCCGTTCTGCCCGATCATCACCTTTATACCTTTGTCGCGCAGACCCTGAATAATATAGCTGTCAGCAATGTCCGATCCTTGCACCTGATAGCCAAGATTGTGCATCACTTCGGCAATGCCGGACATGCCGATACCGCCGATACCGACAAAATGGATTATGCCAATATCAGTGCCTACACCTTTCATTGCGTGCTTTCTTTCGCCAGAGCCGGGCGCTGGTTTGGTGTCATTTGCAGTTGCTCCGATTCAACTTTTAATGTTTTGGACAAGGGGGACGCGCCGATACTTTCTACCAAATCGGCCAGATCGCTCGCGGCATCGGGGCGGCCACAGGACCGCGCTCGCCTCGCAGCATTTTCAAGGGCATCGGGACCAAGTGCCATTTTTTGCATCTGCTTAGCCAGCTCTTTAGCAGTAAATTGTGGCTGCGCTATTGCGCGCGCGCCGCCAGCAGCAACCATCTCGCGCACATTTTGTGTCTGGTGATCGTCGGTTGCTATGGGCAGCGGGATCAATATGGCGGGACGGCCTGCTGTAGTTAATTCGGCAATGGTCGAAGCCCCTGCCCGCCCGATAACCAGATGCGCCCAGCCTAGCCGTTCGGGCAAGTCCGGCAAATAGGTAGCCAGTTCGGCGGGTATATCATGTTCGGCATATTTTGCGCGAACCAGCTCAATATCCTGCTCGCGGCATTGCTGTGTCACCTGAAGCCGCCGACGCAGATGCATGGGCAATAACGCCAGCCCGTCCGGAACAATCTGCGATAATATTGTTGCCCCCTGACTCCCGCCGGTAACAAGCACACGAAAAATGCCATCTTCGGTCAGCGGCGGATAAGGCTCTTCGCGCAGGGCAATCACATCTTCGCGCACCGGATTGCCAACCAGATGGACCTTTTCAAGATATTTGGGCTTTAATTTTATTATATCGGGATAGGATGTCGCAATCGCATTGACCGAACGCGCTGTCATCCGGTTGACCCGGCCTAGCACAGCATTTTGTTCATGGATGATCGTCGGAATCTTCTGTCGATGTGCGGCCAGCAAAGCGGGGAACGCAGGATAGCCACCAAAACCGACAACCGCAGAGGGCTGAAACGTATCATATAGCTGCATGGCCATTTTGCGGCCTTTCAGAATCGCACGAATACCCGCTATCCATCCCCGCGGATCTTTTGTGATCCGTCCAGCGGGCAGCACATGGACCTGACCATCATCGACCATGCCGGGTATTTTCTCTCCGCGCTCATCGGTAATCAAAGCAACATGGTGACCGCGCTGGACCAACTCCTTGGCCAGTGCATAGGCTGGAATCATGTGGCCGCCAGTGCCGCCAGCCGCCAGAACATAATGTTTCGTAAAGCTCATCTGGTCACCATCCCGTTTGTGACATAAAGTGAGTGATCCAAATAGGGGTTTCTGCGCGTAAATGCCAGCAACAGACCAACGCCAAGCGATAATGCCAGAATTGATGATCCACCATAGCTGATGAATGGCAAAGTCATGCCTTTGGACGGGAAAAGCTGAAGATTTACCGCCATGTTGATTAGCGCCTGTCCCCCGAATAGCGCCGTCAATCCACCGGAGGCAAGAATGATAAAATTATTTTCCTCATCCAGCAATCGCAAGAAAACCCGGACGATGATCGCCAGATAAACAAGAGCAATGGCGACACAGGCCAGCAGCCCGAATTCCTCACCAATGACTGAGAATATATAATCGGTATGGGCTTCGGGAACCTTGAACTTTGCAGTTCCCAGCCCCGGCCCGGTGCCGAGCATACCCCCGCTGGTCAACGCATTATGCGCGAGCATCACCTGATCAAATTCATCGCCACCGAACAACCATGCGTTAATCCGCTGCGTCGCAACCGGATAAAAGAAATAGGCGGCAACCAAACCGACAATGCCTGTAATTCCCAACCCCGCGATCAACCGCAAAGACAGGCCGGAAATCATCATGAGAACCAGCCAGACACCGCAAAACATAATGGTTTGCCCCAAATTCGGCTGCAACATCAATAATAGGGCCACCACGCCTGTCATCACGAAAGACAGTGATATAACCGGCAAGGACGAATCCTTCACGCGCAGCGACAAAAGCCATGCCAGCGTCACCGCAAAAAAGGGTTTCAGGAACTCGCCCGGTTGAATTGTCGCAAAGCCATAACCAATCCAGCGTTGGGCACCGTTCACAGTCTTGCCAAATATCGGCACCAGAAACAGCAACGCAAAGGTGACAACGGCGGCAATTATGGCAAATCGCCGCGCTTGTTCTTTGGGCAGCATCGACACCACCAGCATGACCGGGATACCGATGATGACCCACCCAAGCTGGCGATAGAAATAATAAAGTGGGTCAAGCGAAACCGACCCCGTGCTGTGCCGCAATGCCGTCACCGGAGACGCCGCAGCGACCGCGATAAGGCCAATTGCGATCAGGGTCAAAATCAGCGCCAGCAATACCCGGTCCAGCTCCCAAAACCAAATGGCAAGCGGTGACCGGTCGCTGCGTCCCAGTCGCGTTTCAAACTGGAACCGCTTTTTCTTCAGGCTAGGCGCCATCTCAGGCAAAGCACTGGTTGGCCGTGCGGATCTTGATGTCATTCCATCAGTCATTCCATTCGGCCTCCCGTCTGATCATTATTGCCTCCTGCTATCGTGCCGCTTTGTGTTTGTCCCTTTATCTGCCCGTTCTCGATCACACTGTTCACTGCAGAGCGGAAACATTCACCGCGTGCTTCAAAATCCTTGAACTGGTCAAAAGAGGCGCAAGCTGGCGACAGCAAAACCACTTCGCCTGGCCTTGCATTGGCCGCAGCATGTTGTACCGCCGTCAGCATCATTTCACATGAATCGACCGGCATATACGGCGATAGCAAGTCACCGAACATCGCGCCGGCATCGCCAATAGTATAGGCATGAACCACATTGCCGTAAAAGGGTTCACATTCTTTCAGATTATCGCTTTTGGGCACGCCACCGACAATCCAGTGGATTCTGGAATAGGCGCCAAGCGCGGGACCGGCAGAAGCAGGGTTGGTTGCCTTGCTGTCATTTACGAACAAGATACCGCCTGCCTCAGCCATCCGCTCCATCCGGTGCGACAATCCTTTGAAACTTTCCAGCGCGGGCCGCCATTGATGTTCCTGAATACCAAGTGCCTCAGCCGCAGCGACCGCGGCAATCACGTTCTGCATATTATGCGGCCCGGGAAGCGATGGCCAGTCCTGTTGTCCCGCCAGCATCGCCGTGCTGGTATCTATTATATTGTCCACCCGGCCTTCTGCGCGGATGAGCTGTAATGCCAGCCGGGTTTTTTCATCATCACTTCCGAAAATAGCGGTATGATCTGACCTCATCATATCAAAAAGGCGCACTTTCGAAGCGGCATAGGCATCAAAACTATTGTAGCGATCAAGATGATCCGGGCTGATATTCAGCAATATCGCAACATCGCAATCAAGGCTCTGTGTCAGGTCAATCTGATAGCTGGACAGCTCCAGAACATAAACACCGCCGGCTGCAAGCGGATGCTGTGACAGGATCGGCAAACCGATATTTCCGCCCATCTGGGCCGGTATCGCTGCGCTGCGTATGATATGGTGGAGCAACGCGGTGGTGGTGGATTTTCCGTTTGTCCCGGTAATTCCGACAACGCGGTGGGGCGGCAGTGACCGCCGAGCCTGAGCGAATAGCTCAATATCTCCGATAATCGGCACACCGTCATCAGCGGCCTTATCACGGATCGGATGGCTATTGAGCGGCACGCCCGGCGATACGATGACGGCGTCATAATCGCTCAGGTCCGTTTCCATCGGATCAGCAATAATTGCCTTGTCTTTCGCCACTTCACGCAAATCCATGCGCGCGTCCCATGCCAGCACACGCGCACCACTGGCATGCAAAGCGTCCAATGTCGCCATGCCGGATCGAGCCAGACCCAAAATGGCATAGCTTTTATTGGCAAAGGCGGACGAGCGGATCACCTTAGCTTAAGCGTCGCAAGGCCGGCCAGAGCCAGAACCAGACTGATGATCCAGAAACGGATGACTACAGTGGATTCCGACCAGCCAAGCTGTTCAAAATGGTGATGGATCGGGGCCATGCGGAACACCCGTTTTCCGGTGCGTTTGAAAAAGAATACCTGCACAATGACGGATACCGCTTCCAGCACAAATAGTCCGCCGACAACCGCCAGCACGATTTCATGGTGGATCGAAACCGCAATCGCGCCCAATGCCCCGCCCAGAGCAAGGCTGCCCGTATCGCCCATGAATACAGCAGCAGGCGGAGCGTTAAACCACAGAAACGCCAGACAAGCGCCGATAATAGCGGCACAGAAAATGGCAAGCTCCCCCGCGCCCGGCACAAAGGGAATGCCCAGATATTCCGAAAATACTGCGTTACCGGACAGATAAACAAGGATCAGGAAAGTCGCACTGGCAATGGCCACCGGCATGGTCGCCAGACCATCCAGACCATCGGTCAGATTGACTGCATTGCCCGAACCGACAATGACAAACATCGCAAAGGGGAAATAGAAGATTCCAAGATTGATCTGAACCTCGTTAAAAAACGGAAGGTACAGGCTGGTGCCGACCTGTTGAATGATAATCCACGTCGCAAAGCCCGCGATCACAAATTCTATCAATAACCGGACCCGGCCCGGAATCCCCTTGTGGCTGGATTTGCTGACCTTGTCATAGTCATCCATAAAGCCGATCGCTCCGAAGCCCAGAGTGACAAAAATACAGGTCCAGACAAAAATGTTCGACAAATCCATCCATAGCAGGACAGAAATCACCAGCGAAATCAGTATCATCAGGCCGCCCATAGTCGGCGTTCCCGCTTTTTTAAGATGAGTGATCGGCCCGTCTTCACGGATCGGCTGTCCCTTGCCCTGACGCAGGCGCAGCATGTTGATGAACCGCGGTCCGATCAGCATACCGATAAACAAAGCGGTAGCGATTGTCGCGCCCGAACGGAAACTCAAATAACGAAAGACATTGAAAACACCTTCGAATTCAAGCCATTGTGCCAATAGGTAAAACATTAATACTCCTCACTCACCAACGCCGATACGACCTTGGCAAGCCCCAGATAATTAGACCCTTTTACAAGCAGGATGTCATCGCCGCCAATTGCTCCTGCGACGCCCGCCAATATAGTTTTGATGGCCGCATCCGAGGAGCCAGCGACATGTGTTATTTCCGGGTTGTGATCAAGTTTTTCCGAAACTATTTCGCCCAGTCTGGCCGATGTATAGGCCATTTCATCGCCAACCAATATTATGACCTGCGCTCCGGACGCAATTATGTCATCGGCCAGCGCCCGGTGATAGGTTTCGGACTTGTCGCCCAGTTCCCCCATAGCGCCCAGCACGGCGATTTTCCGGCCGTTACATTGCTCGGCACCCAGTTGCGCCAATGTGGCCCGCATTGATAGCGGATTGGCGTTATAGCTTTCGTCAATCAGCAAGGCTTTGTTGCCGTCTTTCAACGCAATCCGGTGCCGTCTGCCGCGCCCGTCAAGCCCTTTCAACTCTGCCAAGGCCAAACCGGCCGCTGCCAGATCACCGTCGACCGCGCGCACCGCGCCCAATATCGCCAGAGCGTTGGATACCCAGTGCTTGCCGGGTTCAGCGACTGTGAAACACAGGCTATGATCGCCTAATATGCCGCCGATCTTGGCTGTGACCAGCGACCCGCCGCCCGGAGCCGGAACAACATCTATGGCGCGGACATCGGCTTGTTCACCAAAGCCGAAGCTGACGACATTTTTGGTATAACGCAAAGCAATGGTGCGAAGTTGGTCATATTGGGGAATATCATACGGGATGAGCGCGATACCATCATCGGTCAACCCCTGAAAAATCTCTGCCTTGGCATCGGCAATCGCCTCAACATCGGAAAAATAACCGATATGGGCAGGCGCAATTGCGGTGATAATGGCCACATCAGGACGAACCAGCCGCGTAAGCTGTGCCAGCTCACCGCTATGGTTCATGCCCATTTCAAAGATTCCATATTGGCATTGGGCCGGCATACGCGACAGGCTCAATGGAACGCCTACATGGTTATTATAGCTTTTCACCGACCGATGGGCTTTACCCTTGGACACCCGGTTCAAGGCTGCAAAAAGGGCTTCTTTGGTTCCGGTTTTTCCCACTGATCCGGTGACACCGATAATTTTTGCACCGCTGCGTGCACGCGATGCGATAGCAAGATCATTCAACGCTCTGGTTGTATCCGCTACCAATATATGCGGCCCGTCCACCGGCTGGCTGACTATCGCACCGGCAGCGCCCGCAGCATATATATCTTTGACATAGGCATGTCCGTCGCTTTTTTCGCCTTTCAGCGCAAAAAACAAATCACCGGGGCCAATTTCACGGCTGTCGAATGCAACGCCGCTAACCGAGAAATCTTCGCTTTCCTGTCCGTGCAAGGCTTTGGCGATGGCTGAGGATGTCCATAAAATCGTCATGCCGCACTCTCCGGTTTTGAAGCTCCACTTGCCTCGTGGCCATATTCGCGGGCACATTCGCGGGCAACCTCGACATCATCAAACGGGATCACGCGATCACCGATAATCTGCCCTTGTTCATGGCCTTTGCCGGCAAGAAGGATAATATCATCCGCTCCGGCAAGGCTTATCGCATGGGCAATTGCAGCGCGGCGCTCACCCCCATCTTTCATGCCGGTTGCTCCTGCCATAATCTCTGCGCGAATAGTAGCAGGGTCTTCGCCACGCGGATTATCATCGGTAACGATAGCAATGTCAGACAATTGCGCCGCGACTTTACCCATTTCGGGGCGCTTGCCCTTATCCCTATCTCCGCCAGCGCCAAAAACCGTGATCAGCTTGCCGCCGCCATTTTGTCCGCCAACATGCGGGCGCAACGCATCAATCGCCGCGCGCAAACCGTCGGGCGTATGGGCATAGTCCACATAAACCGGCGCACCGATCTTGGTGATAACAGCGCGCTCCAGCCGCCCGCGCACTGGCTGGACACGCGGCAAATGGTCGAGAACATCGCTCAATGCGCCGCCGCTTGCCAAAACCACGCCCGCAGCACACAGCACATTGGCCGCTTGATAAGCACCGATAAGCGGCAGGGCTATCCGGTGGGTATTGCCCTGCGCTTCCACCATCAACACCTGACCCAATTGCGTCGGGGTCCGCGACAACAGATGGAGCGATGTCCCATTCTCACCGACTGTAAATATATTCAGCCCGCGATCCATCACGCGCTTTTTCACAGTTTCGGACCATCTATCATCGGCCCAGATTACCGCCGTTCCCGCATCATCAACCACTTCGTCAAACAGCCGCATTTTGGCATTGAAATAGCTGTCGATATCACCGTGATAATCCAAATGGTCACGGCTGAGATTGGTGAACACACCGATTTGCACAGGCAGCCCTTCCGTCCGATATTGGGACAGACCATGGCTTGATGCTTCGAATATCGCGTGGCTCACCCCTTCGCGTGCCAGCCCTGACATGTTGGACAGAAATGTCACAATATCTGGCGTAGTCAGGCCGGTGTTTACCTGATCATCCGCAGTGGTGACGCCCAATGTCCCGATCGACGCGCTGTTCAGTCCAGCCATACGCCAAAGCTGACGGGTCAGTTCCGCTGTCGATGTTTTGCCATTGGTGCCGGTAACAGCCGCAACCATTTGCGGCACCGGGGTAAAATAACGTGCTGCCAATTGGGCAAATAGACGCCGGGGTTCGTCATCGGCAATATGGACAGCGCCGTTAACCTCGGCCTCTGGCGCTGCGACAATCGCAATGGCTCCTGCCGCAATGGCTGCCTCGATAAAATCCTCTCCATTGAACTTGGCCCCGCGGAAAGCACCAAAAATATTCCCCGGTGCAATTTTGCGGTGGTCAATGGCAAAGCCGGTGACAAGGCTATCACCCTGCTCGTTTCCCAAGGTCAGGTCATATAATCCGGCGATTAGAGCGTTTAGCTGCATCCTCTACTCCTTCGGCTTCCAGAGCAAAGGTGTCAATTCCGATACATCGACATCGCGGTGTTCGTCCGGAACAACGCCCAGCATTGGCCCCACTCTTGGCACCACTTTGCGTACAATCGGCGCGGCGGTCCAGCCGGCGGTCCGCTGATATGCGCTTTCCGCATTGCCCTTTGGCTCGTCCAGCATGGCAATGATTACATAGCGCGGATTATCCATTGGAAAAGCAGCCGCGAATGTGGAAACCAGAGAAGTCTTATTATATCCGCCATTGGACGGTTTTTCCGCAGAACCCGTCTTTCCGCCAATCCGGAATCCCGGTGCATCGGCTTTCCGGCCTGTGCCATCGGTCACGATCATTCTCAGCAACTGGCGCATCCGTGCGCTGGTTGCGGCTTTGAAAACGCGCCGCCCTTTTGCTTCTTCGCCCGGCTTGACCTTCGCCAGCGTTGCCGGACGCCAAATACCGCCATTGACCAAGGCAGCATAAGCGCTCGCCAGATGTAATGGTGTGACCGCAATACCATGGCCATAAGCTATCGTCATATTGGTTACACGGCCCCAGCTTTGCGGCCAGAGCGGCTTACCCCGCTCGGCCAGTTCAATATGTGGCCGCTCATCAAAGCCCAACCGCCGGATCATATTTTCCATACCTTCCCGACCCAGATTATCGGCAATCCGCGCCGTCACGATATTGGAACTATGTACCAGCGCTTCGGGAACATTCAGGTAACGACCCTGGCTATGGTCGTCTTTAATAGAATAGCGGCCAACCCGGATCGGTTCGCTTGCGTTATAACGCACAGCAAGATCGGTTACTGTTCCCGCATCCAGCGCCGCCGCAATGGTCAACGGCTTAAAGGTCGACCCCAATTCAAACACGCTTTGTGTGACTTCGTTCGTCTGGTTGGATATTGTCTCTTTGCGTATCTTGTTGGGATCAAAAACCGGCAAAGAGGCCAGCGCCATTACTTCACCGGAGTGGACATCCAATATTATCCCCGCCGCCCCGCGCGCTTCAAGAGAGGTCATCGCCACCATCAATTCGCTTTCCAGCGCGGCCTGAACGCGGCTGTCAATCGACAATGCGACTGGCGAACCGCGCTTGCTCTCATCCTTTAAACGGTCGTTCAGAGCGCGTTCCATGCCCATCACACCATCGCCATCAGCATTAACATAGCCCAGCACATGCGCTGCCAGATCCCGTTGGGGATAAAGGCGCTCGTCCTCTCTGGGAAATTCGATTCCAATTTCGCCCAGCGCATGAACCTGCTTGACTTCATGGGGCAGCGCACGGCGCCTGAGATAAGTCGGGCGCGATCCCTCTAATTTGGCAAGAAACGCAGCGGCTGTTGTGTCCGGAAATATCTCCGCTAGCTGGTTAGCAAGCGTATTTTTATCGCCCAGCACGCGTTCCGGTACAACGCGAATGGCATAGGCTTGCATCGTGCGGGCCAATGGCACGCCGTTACGATCCACAATATCACCGCGTGCAGGCACAAATATCGAGCTGACGCCCCGCGTCGGCGGTGCATCTTCCAAAATGCCGAAACTGATCAACCGTCCGATTATGATGGTGAATATTGCCAGAAATACCAACAGCAAAACCATCAATCGAAAATGGGCGCTAGCTGCTATTTCCTTTTGTTTACCGGAAAACTGCACCCTTCTGCTGTTTGCCAGAAGGGTGGTCATTGGGCAAAGCTTCCCATGCGCTCGCTCACCGCTCGCGAGGCAAGCTGTCGGACCAACCCGTCATCAAGCAGTTTGCTTTCCATATTGGCCACCCGCGCGGTTTTTGTTTCACGCAATTGCGCTGCGCTGGGCTGGCTTGTATTTTTCTCGTCATTCACCGGCTTGTCATCGCTGCGCCCATCACTGGCATCATCCGCACTTGCCAGTTGAACCGGTGTAGCTTCCCGTTCTTTTGCCGACGCAGTGGGGAAAACCGAGCCTATTATACCGGCCGGTTTAACCTTATCCATCGTGCTGATAACCGCCACCTTAACGGGTTTACGCATGTCCTTGCCGCCCAGATTGGCCAATGCGCGTTCTCCGTCAAGAAACTGGTCCGCTACGGGTGCGACATATCCGTATTCCAGCTTGTTCCAATGTTCGAGCTGCCGCAAATTGGCGCGCGCACTAAATTCCGTTTCCAGATAACGGATGTCTTTTTTAACCGACAGGATTTTATGGTTGGTATTCGCCAGATCACTTCGCAATGTCGCAACGCTAAGCGACAGTGGGTAAAGCAGGATCGCGACAAGGAAAACAAGCGCTAGCCATCCAATGTTTTCAAGACGTTTAACTGCCAATTTCATTGCACATCTCCCATCGCTTCGTTGAATGGCGCATCGGTACGCACCGCTGATCTTAGGGTGGCGGAGCGGGCTCGGGGATTAGAGTCCTGCTCCGCCCCGGCCGGGCGCACCAGTTTGGCTGGTTTATGGAAGGTGGGCTCCGGCCGTGTTTCGGAAACTTGTGGCAAATGGCGCGAACCGGCGGATTTTTGTCCGCTGCGATCACGCAGGAAATTTTTGACGATACGATCTTCCAGACTGTGAAAAGTGACGACAGCCAGACGGCCACCGGGCTTCAAAAGGCGTTCGGCTGCTATCAGGCCGTCTTCCAGCTCTCCAAGCTCACGGTTAATGTGAATACGGATCGCTTGAAATGTGCGGGTCGCCGGGTCTTTTTTATCACCGGGCTTTTGCCCCACTGTCTTGCGGACGAGCTGAGCCAGTTCGGATGTTCGCGTCAAGGGACGCGCATTTACAATGGCTTTGGCAATTTTGCGCGAACGCCGCTCCTCGCCATAGCGATAGATGACATTCGCAATCTCTTCCTCTTCCGCTTCGTTCAGGAAATCAGCCGCGCTGGGGCCATCTTGTGACATCCGCATATCAAGCGGGCCATCCTTCTGAAACGAGAACCCCCGCTCTGCCTGATCAAGCTGCATCGAAGACACACCGATATCCAGCGTAATACCGGCTATATCTTCTCCGCTAAGGACATCCGCCATTTGCGAATAAAAGCCATGATGCAGCGTCAGCTTGCCGCCCGCTTCCTTGACCAGTTTTTCGCCGCTGGCAATTGCATCGGGGTCTTGATCGAAGCTGTGCACATGAGCACCAGCGGCAACCATTGCCATGCTATATCCGCCTGCGCCAAATGTTCCGTCAACATGCGTTTCACCCGGGGTAATGGCAAGCGCATCAATGACTTCATTTAACAGGACAGGAATATGGGGAGCAGACATGCTTAATGCCGGTTTTTCGGGGGTCATTTCTTTTTCCCCACTTCGTTGAGATGAAATTCGACGAGCCGTTTATCAACCGGAACATCGTCGGTTGAGTCGAGCAATGTCTCTGGTGCCCACAGGCAGAAAGTCTTACCGATGCCGTGAAAAATTACATTGTCTTTCAAACCGCCAATCGCCTGCAACATGGGCGGCAGGACAAAACGTCCGCTGGCGTCAAAACTTAATTCCTGTAGCGAGGAGAATTTGCGCGCACCGGCTGCATCGCGGTCATAAGGCTCGGAGCGGGCGATGGCGATTTCTTCTTCCTTGTCGATCTCCGCCAGCATGTCGATTTTGCGGCTAAGCCCAAATCCGACAAGGCAATCCCATTTTTCGTGCTGACCAAGACAAAGGACGCGGCCGTCGCTGCTGGCGACCAGATCCTTACGCAGAAATGCGGGCACAGACAGACGACCCTTGTCGTCTATCGTGGATATTCCCGATCCTGAATAAGCATATTTGCCCGACACAGCCTCAATTCCCCAACAGTATCGAAAGGCAAATCTTCCCCGATTGAAGAAGCGCGCAAGGAGCTACTCCCGAAAACATTAGAATCCCGGACAGGAAATTTTACCCCGATAAAGAATAGAGTTAACAGGGGTCTGCCGGGGATGGAAGGGGATTTTGCGGGAATATACGGGATATTATGGACTAAAGCAAACAACCCATTGATTTAATTGTATTTTATTTTCAACAGCATCTGATGAAAGCAAAGGGATTTGAGGCGGATTGCGGAACAACCTGGCGAAACTGCGGCTTTGAACCAGGTGCGAAACAGGAATCATGATCATTTTCTCAACTCCGCGATAAAAATATCTATTAAACGCGCAGCGTCCGGCGTGGCATTTCCGACCGGATCAGGCCACAAGGCATCGTTCAGGAAATCCGCATCAGCAACAAGGGTCGCCCGCCCCTCGTCCAGCTTGCACCGCGCCATTGATTTAGCTGCGCTTATCACGCACTCGACTTGTCCATTTTCTGGCCGCGGTGCCAGTTTGAACGCACCGACACCTACCGCCGTTACAGTTGCGCCGGATGTTTCCAGTTTGACATTGCGCGCCGCATCATCCGTTATTTGCAACTCCAGATTCCAGCGGCCCAGTATCGGAGACAATAAGCCGGATGCCAAGGGTCTGCGTTTGTCACCCAGCGGCAAAGAGCTTGGCCAGATAAGTTGCGGGTCAGTCAGAATTATCGCATTGCCCCCTGCCCGCACCCACGTATCAATGGCTGCCAAATCTGCCGGGTCCATTGCCGGTGGCTGAACCAGCAAGACTATATCGGTGTCCGATTTCTCCAGACCTTCAAAACTGTCCACTGCTGTAATATCATAATGTTTTTGCCAATGCGCGTATATCGGAGCGGGGGATGCTTTCCCTGAAATAATATTTTCCATCGACGCCCCTTCCCCCCATATGATCGGGAGGCTGGTCATCATCTGGATTTTGACGCTGGACGGACTGTCCATAGGGGCGCTTGTCGATGCCGGGCTACATTGCAATAACATCCCCGTAACCGGCAACAGGGCTAGCAACAAAGCGGCAAGCCGGGGCAATGCCTATCGCTCCCGATCCATGGGCGCTTCCAGTTTCGGGTCAGGCTCAAGATCGGGTACGACCTGCGCGTTTATGCCAGATGTATCCGGCGCAGCTTTTCCGCTTTCGCTTTCAGGCTTTCTCGTCGGGGTGATGCCCAATTCTGCCAAAGGCTCTTTGGGCGTTGATACCGGAACCTCCGATGCTGTTTCCGGCACCATTCCTGTGGTATCAGCTTGAATCTCTTCGGTTGCAGTTTGTTCATCACTGGCGCGCTGCAAGACAAAATTCGCTATACTGACGAGCAGCAATACCGCCACCAGACCAACAATACCAACCTGTACGCGCTGAATTGTATCCTGACGGTTGCTGGTATTTTTGGGGTTTTCGATCATCTATAGCTATTATCTGTTCGCGTCATTTTCCAACCACGGGAAAACCGGCAATCCTTTTTGTTTCAGCCAGTCTGCATTGTAGAGCGAAGACAGATAGCGAAAACCCGTGTCACATAGAATTGTCGCTATTTTGCTACCCGGCCCCAGTTCCTTACCCAGAGCAATTGCACCGGCAACATTAATCCCGGATGATAGGCCAAGACACAGCCCTTCTTCCTGAAGCAAACGCTCAACCCATTTCAGGCCTTCTTCATCACTGATCCGATATTGCCGGTCAATCGGTGCATCTTCCAGATTACCGGTAATCCGGCCCTGTCCGATCCCCTCGGCCACGCTGCTGCCTTCGGATTTCAATTCGCCATGAGCGTAATAATTATACAAAGCCGCGCCATGCGGATCAGCCAGAGCAATTGCTATATTTTCATTTTTGGCTTTCAGCCCCATGCCGACACCGGCAATTGTTCCGCCCGTCCCCGCTGCACAGACAAAGCCGTTCACCTGACCGTCCAACTGTGTCCAGATTTCTTCTGCGGTGGTTTCAATATGCGCTCGCCGGTTAGCAACATTGTCAAACTGGTCAGCCCAGACAGCACCTTCTGTCTCTTCGGCAAGACGGCGGCTGGTATGTACAAAATGCCCGGGATTGGCATAAGGTGCTGCGGGAACCAGAACCAGTTTTGCGCCCAGCGCACGCAGAGTGTCCATTTTCTCGCGGCTTTGGGTTTCCGGCATAACAATAATTGTCCGATACCCCTTGGCATTGGCGACCAGCGCAATTCCGATTCCGGTATTGCCGGCTGTGCCTTCCACAATCATGCCGCCCGGTTTTAACAATCCGCGTTCTTCGGCATCCTGCACAATGAACAGCGCCGCGCGATCCTTTACAGAGGCGCCGGGATTGGTAAATTCGCACTTACCATAAATATCGCATCCTGCTTCCTCACTGGGACCGGAAAGACGAACGAGCGGGGTATTGCCGATTAAATCGAGCGTATTGTTAAGTGTAACCATATCAGCTTACATAGTGCGGCTTATCAACGCCGACAAGCGGGGACAATTTGCAGGGCCAAAAGAGCAGCTTTAGTGCAGCGATGAGCCAAGCCTTTTTTTTCGGTTTTTTTGGATATCCACCGCTAGCCCTATTTTCTTTTCAAGCCCCCTAATCAGGCCGCTCCGCCAATAAGGCCCGAACCAAAGGCTGTAAATTTTCATCATAGCGGGCAAGCATCACATGATCTTCTGCTGTTTCAAAATGGCTGATAAGCTGTTTGCCGTTCCACCAATGCAGCGCAACCGCCGGGGGATCGGCGACAATCATATTGCGTCCATCGGGATTTTCCGGATCTATCGGAGCCAGATCAAAAGCGACCTGCGGCGCGGTGGAGGCGCAAATAGTCAGATTAGTCCCTTCAAAACTGGTCGAAACATTGCGGTGCAAATGGCCCGTTACCATGCCCTTTATCTGGTCATGACCAGCAATAGTGTCGGCAAGCCGGATCACCCATGGCTCACGCGGGTGTGTATCCATCCATGCAATGCCTGATTCCACCGGCGGGTGATGGAATACCAGCACGACCGGCTTATCCTGTTTTTCTGACAATCGCTCGGCCAGCCATTTTGCCCGGACTTCGCAAAAAGCACCGCCGTGACGGCCCTCTTCCAGCGTATCGAGGATTAACAATCGCACCGGACCGTCATCAATTTCATATTGAACGAAACCATCAGCCACCGGAACATCGGGAAATTGTTTGTGAAACGGTTCCCGCATGTCATGATTGCCAAGACACAGATAAACCGGGAAGGGCAAATCCGATAGCGCGTTTTCCAGCCGCCGGTAACTGTCCTGATCCCCGCGATCGACCAGATCACCGGTGGCAAGAAGCACATCGGGCTGCGGCGTCATCTCACATAATAATTTTAGCACTTGATCCAGACGCTTGCGGTTGAACTCCGCGGGATTATCAGGATCAAATCCCAGATGAATATCTGTTACTTGCGCCAAAAGCATAGGCGCCTCCCCCCTGTTATGTCGCTATTAACGACTAGCAATTTTCTGTTTCCTGATCTTTACTTTTAATTTGTCTGACGGTTTCAGAACGTCATCATTATTTGCAGTTTTATCGGGTGCCTTTCGCTTATCCTTTCGTTGCTCCCTGATCAGCCAGGGCGCTCCGTCATTGGCATGATAATCATGACACATCGCACAGGTTGACGGCACTTCCGCCGTTTTCTTAAATTCGCCGCCATGACATTCGCGGCAGGTTTTAATTCCGGGAAGCAACAAATCGCGCGCTGAACCAGATGTCTCTGCGGCGTGGCAACTGGTGCAATCCTCCTGTTTGTGTGCATCATGGGTGAACCAGCCCTTGTCCATATAACGATCTGTCAAAGTCACCGGTTTTATGCCGAAATCTACCCGTCCGCGTGCCGTGGGCGGTGTGACGCCGTGACAATCGAAACAGGCACCTCCGCGAGAAAACACCTGTTGAATAGCCAGATTGGCCCGGCTTGGCCGGAACTGGACCGCGCGCGCATAATCGCTGGCAACCCGCGCTTCATTCTGTTCGCCGGGCCGCCGCCGTTTCATCCCGCCAAGGTTGATGGGCCGCGCCGGACCAGTCGAGCGATAATAGGCCCGCAAATCCGCGCGAACCATATCGGGCTCTCCGTGCCGCAAAGTCCGGACCGTATTGCCGATTTCGTCAAAGGCAAGACTGTGACACATGCTGCAATTTTCTTTCATATCCACCGGCTTGAACCGCACACCGTTGGAATCAGGCGTATGACAGTCCTTACAATCCAGCGAGCTGCCAAAATTAAACTCAGCCGCTATTCTGCGCCCCATTTGTGCAACCCCGCCGGTTTTCGACAGGTGCAGATCATGCGGGAATTTCAGGCCGTTATATTCGGTCGGCTTTTCATCCAGCGAAACGCGTTTACGCAACGGATTCTTCCCACCCGGGCGGACCAGTAGCGCTGGACGAAATTGCGGGTGCAAAGTCCCGAAATCAGCCGCATTCTCTAGCTTGGTGTCCGTCAAGCGTCCGTCCATCCCTTCATGGCAATCCGCGCAGAATTTTTGCGCAGTAGGCTGCATAGCACCAGCGCCTTCATGCTCGGTGTGACATTCGACACACCGGCCCGGCGGTTTGTTGAATGCAGAGGAAAAAGCTGCGCCGATCACCTCGAAACCTTCTGGTTCGCCCATGGCTGTCAGCAGCCGGTTTTTGTCGGCATGGTCGTGCGCGTCGTCTTCGTGACAGTTCAGGCATGTTTTATCCTGAACAGTAACAAAAGCATCAACATGACAGGCCTGACAATCCCCCTCCAGACTATGGTGCGCCTCGCTCAACGCGCCTGATGACCACATGGTGTCGGCATGGAACCCTTCGGGCCGTTCCTCTACGCCGCGATAGGTTGCCCAGGTATAGATCGGCCACACCAGAAAAGCCGCAAGCACTAGGGCGATAAATCCCCATGCGCTGATCCGTTTGCTGGGCAAAAGGCCTTTCAGCGTATAGAGCACGCGCTCTTCGCGCTCTTCAGCGGAATCGGAGAGAGCCTCGACCCGCTTGACCGTCAGGATTATATCTTCCCCGTCTTGACTGACCGAAATAATATGGCCGCCAAAACCCAGCTCTGCTCCCTCGACCAGATCAATCGTCGCAGACATCCGGTCGCGACCATCGACGGAAAATTTCTGGCCCGAAACACTCTCGACCTCTACTTGCGAACCATCGAGTTGCCGGATTACGGCATGGTCGGGACTGACAGCCAGGTCGGGCAAATGGACCGCATTTTGCGTATTGCGGCCAATGCCGATTTGCGCGTCATCAAAGGGATTGGCGCGAATAATCTCTCGCCCATCAGCAGTGACCGCGATTTGACGGACTATAAAGCGCATAAACCTAACTCCCGCCTACCAGTAAAAGAAAACACTGATGATATGCGCCGTTAGCGACGCAATCAGAGCGAAAGTCATCGGCACATGAACAAACAGCCAGACCTGTAACAACGCTTTAAGTTTAAGATGACGGCGGACCCGGGCCAATGTCGCTTCCTTTCTTTCAAGCAATGCATCGACCTTATCGAGCGGGTCGTCCCCCCCCATACGCGGCTGGAAAGCGCGCTCCCGCCGCAAATCGGCCTGTGCCAGGCGTGTGGCACAATGCGGATATTTCCCGGAAATCCGTTTCACGAACCCGCCACCAAAGGGATCTTGCTCCAACGACTGGAGAACAAGCGACGCATGTTCCGCCGACAAAGGCTGTGCCGCTTCGTTTAACTGCCGGTCAAGCGAGCGCAGGCTTTCCAGCATTTCCGTCTCCGTCATCTCGTCCCGGTTATTGGAAAGCGCCTGCGGAATTGTGGCATAGAAATATATTCCGACGATGCCGGAAATAATGACCAGCATCATAAACGCATAGGATGCTGTATGAATGTTCCAGCCAAACTGGAAACCCGTGTGCAGCGTAGCGATAACGATCAGGCTAAGCCCCAGATAGATATGCGCGGACGTCCATGCCTTTAACGACCATTTCCCCGGCGTCATCGCCCGTTTGCGCACGCCCAGCATGGTCAGCCAGAGGATTAACCCCGCTCCGATCGTGCCCAGCGTATAGCCATACCAGCTACCCCCGTTATGACGCGGTGAAACATCAATGAACAAATAGCTGACAATAGAGACCAGCATGACCATTGAAGCAATTTTTAACCAGCGATAGCCCGCATGTTTCAAAAAGCCGTCATGCATGGCGAGCTTCTTTTTCGGTGCAGCGCCGGGAACAGGAACCGAAGCCATTAGACGTCCTCCTGCTCAAGTTTGGCGACTGTCAGAAACTCCTCTGGAGCCACGCGGATGGCAGCGCCAGTGGGGCACGCCCGAACACAGGCGGGTCCACCGTGAATACCGGCGCACATGTCGCATTTAATCGCCTTTTTTGCTTTTTCCTCCGCCGGGTCGCTATTCTCTGCCACCCAGTTTTTGTCCGGTTCACCGGGTCCGGGACCAAAGCCAAAGAGCAGCCAGCTAAATATGGACGGCTTTTCGGGTGGCACCTTGTCCATCCGGATCACGCCATAAGGGCAATAACGCTGGCAATTACCGCAGCCGATACAGGTGTCGTCGATGAACACTTCCCCGTCCGGTCCCCGGTGGATGGCATCGGGCGGGCAATCGGACATGCAATGGGGATGCTCACAATGGCGGCAGCTGGTCGGAACATGAAGATGTGCATAGGTCCGCCCCGCTTCGCGGTCGAGGCGGGAGAGTCCTTCATGGCTGTCGGCGCAGGCTTTTTCACAATTGTCACAGCCGACACATAGGTTCTCATCAATCAGCAGAACATCAGTCGCTTCACCAATGCCATTATCGACAAGAAAATTGGCAACGCCGGAATACATATCGACAACGCCGGAAAAACTGTCTTTCTTTGCTTCGACAAAGGCGTTGATCCCTTGCCGTGCGGCCATATCTTTTTTGGCGCGTCTCAATAGGCCGGGGTTCGCGTCGAGCACTTTCTTAAAGGCATCGCCCTGAATTTTAATCACTTCGGATTTGATCGCCGCCTTCACCGTTGCCGTGCGGAGACCGCCCGCGATCAGGGTCATTTCCCCGACATAGGAACCAGCGGGCAAATAAGAGAGAAACACCGGCTTTCCGCCAATTTCCTTTTCCACGACCATGGACCCGACACGGATGACATAAATGTCATTGCCCTCGTCGCCTTCGTTAATGATCGTTTCGCCCGCACGGACATTGATGATCTCGCTGGTTTCGACTGCTTCTGCAATATCTTCTCTGGTCAGTCCCGATCCGAACATCTGCAATAATTGCCGCTCGGTCGATATGCGGGTAATCGCGCGGCGTGCCGCAGGAACAGAGGCCTGTAATTTTAGCGCCGCCGTGCGCGATACTTCAATAGCAACCATATCCTGCGCAGCCTTGATAGTGGCACCGCGGCGGCGGCCAGAGATCAAACCGACCTCGCCAAAAATCGACCCTTCCTCAATCGGAATGACTTTCGATGTGTCTTGGGGATCAACCTCGACCAGCACCGATCCTTGGGCAATGGCGAACAGTGACGAACCGGGATCATTGCGTTCAAATATCGTTTCGCCTTTACGATATGCCCGCGGCTCGCTGTCCAGCATGAACTCCCGCATTTGCAGGGGCGATAAATCATTCAGGATCGTCACATTCTGGCGGAAAAATTCAAGCCATTCATCAACCGACCTGCCACCGGGAAGCCCGGCAAATTTCGCTTCCAGAATCGGCTCGTCTGCCGGTTTCAGATCATTATTGCCGTTGATAAATTCAATGACGTCATAACCCTGGTTCATACAATGTTTGATCAGGGGATAACCAGCCAGCGCGCCGATCACATAAATGCCTTTTTTCGTGCTTTCAAAGGCGGGGCTTAATTTGGGATAAGCCTCCCGGTCGTCGCTGGTAAATATAATTCCACATTCTTCGACAAATTTGCGCGGCGGCGCGGAACCCATACGCGCAATAATCCGGTCGCATTTAATCGCTTCCTGTCCATCGCGGGTTTCAAGGACCAGCTCCCCGTCCTTCACCTCTGCGGGTGTTGTTTCGTTGCGGATCATCACCTTGCCCTGCTCGCCCGCTTCCATCAGCAGTTTCACATTGGCTTTTTTAGCGCGGGCAAATTCTGCCGAGCGGTTCAAGATCGTGACAATATTATTCTGCGCCGCATCCGCCGCCAGACCCAGTGCATTTTCTATTCCCGCATCACCCGAACCGATGACTGTGATATGTTCGTCATAATATTCGCCGGGATCGTCCAATTGATATTGGACCATCTTGTTATCCCCGCCGGGACAGCGCAACAGATTGGGGTTCCCCTGTGTGCCAATGGCCATGACAATGGTTTCTGTCAATATTTTATCACCGTTTTTCAACGTGATAGTGAAGTTTCCTTCTTCACCTTCAATCTTTACCGGCTCTGCATTAAACTGGACATTCACGCCGCAGGCTTCTGTCTGCCTGTCCCATTTTTCCAGAATCGCCTCTCGTTTACCCGCGTCAAACTCCATATCGGAACGCAGAACAAGCTGGCTTGGCGTGGCCATGACATGCTTGCCCTTTTGATATTTGAAAATCGTATCGGAAAGATGGTCGGTTTTTTCGAGCAGTATATGTTTAAGTTTCAACTGCGCTGCACGGCCAGCAGCGCTCATGCCTGCCGGACCAGAGCCCACGATGACCACTCGAAACTTGTCCGCCACGCGCTAAATTCCCCCCTTGTTGGATGTTTGGTTCGACGCCCCCTAATGCGTGTTGATGAACCGAAACAATAGCCTTGCCTGATTTAAGCGCGACCCTAAATGACTTGACTTACTATTATCTTATCAAAAAGTCTTTGACATGAAAGTGTAAAATATCACAGCCCAAACTGCTATATTGCTATTTGTAAAAATGGACCGCACATCCAAACCCTTCAGAAAAATATGATGATAGAGTTTGGGTTAAAGCTGTTTGGCTTGGGATGGGGCTTATCCGGCCAACATGCCTAGACAGGTTCAGCGCTAACAGATACTTGCCAAAAAAGGGGCGCAATCGTCCGGTGATTTCAGGGGGAAAAACGACATATGAGCAAATCCAATACAAGTGAAATAAAATCAGCCCCCAATATCAGCCGGATAGCCCTGATAATCGCTGCGATACTGGCCCTTGGTGCGATTGGCGTGCAAATCTATCGTAGCACAGCCGGAGACGCATCTGACCCCGTGGCTATGCCGGCGACTGAAGAAAGCGGGCAGGCACCTAGCGTCAATGAAGTCATCGCGGGGCTTGAACAAAAACTACAAGAAAACCCCGATGATGCCGAGAGTTGGCGGATGCTCGGCTGGAGCTATTTTGAGACAGGGAAATTTGCCGAGTCGGCTACGGCTATGAAACGGGCAACCACGCTTGATCCGAAAAACCCGGAATATTGGTCAATGCTGGGCGAGGCACTGGTCATGGCCAGTGACGGTCAAAAAGTGCCCACTGACGCATCAGATGCGTTCAAAAAGGCGTTGGCGCTGGACAAATCCGATCCGCGCGCCCGCTATTTTCTGGCAGTGGAGAAAGATATTTCCGGCGACCATAGCGGTGCAATTAACGACTGGTTCGCGCTATTAAAAGATACGCCCGCCGATGCGCCATATGCCAGTGATATTCGCCGTGTCATCGAGCAGGTGGCAAAGAAGGAAAATATCGACGTCGCGGCGCGCCTTGCCAAAATCGCCCCCGCCGCGCCAACCGGCGGTATATCTACCGACGGCCCACAGGTTGCCACCGCGGCCATCCCCGGCCCCAGCCGCGACGAAATGCAAGCCGCTGCCGCCCTGCCCGCTGGCCAACAAGAAGCAATGATCGCCAATATGGTCGATGGTCTGGACAAGCGGCTGCAAAGCAATCCCAAAGACTCCAATGGCTGGATCATGCTGATGCGTAGCCGGATGCAATTGGGCCAGACAGCAAAAGCCAAACAGGCATTGGCCGACGGATTAACCGCGTTCCGTAACGACGGCAACGAGGCCAAACGGATCAGGGAAGCAGCAATAGCATTGGGCATCGAGGGATAGAATATAGCCGGTTTTCTCTGTCCTACAACCATATGGTTATGGCATGGTAACTGTGGCTGTTTGACAATTGAATATCCGCTCAAAATCGCGCGCGAGAGTGTGAGAACTATGTGAACTTTGGAATGTCATTACACAGTGTGACAACACAATAGGGTCTGTGCAGAATGTAAACTTCACCCCTCATGTTGGAAAATAAAGGGTGTGTGATTTGTGTGAACTTTGGTCCAAAGCTACCGGAAGAGTGGCTCGCCAAAACTGCGTAATTTGCGCGAATGCAATGTCCCTGCATCCGCTTCCTCTGCCAGGAGATCAATCGTCCGCAGACCAATGGCGAGATGCTGACCGACACGTTCCTGATAAAATGCATCTGCCATGCCGGGCAATTTAATCTCTCCATGCAGCGGCTTGTCAGAAGCACAGAGCAATGTCCCATAGGGTACCCGGTAACGATAGCCATTGGCCGCAACGGTTGCCGATTCCATATCAATGGCAATGGCACGCGACTGGTTCAGCCGTTTGGCAATCTGCTCAAAGCGCAATTCCCAGTTACGGTCGCCCGTTGTTACCACCGTGCCGGTGCGAAGATGCTGTTTTAGCTGTGAATGGTCGATGCCGGTTTCATCCTGCACCGCCTGAGTCAGCGCCAGTTGTACCTCGGCAATGGTCGGCAGGGGGATGCTGGGCGGCAACACATCGTCCAGAACATTGTCATCGCGCAAATAGGCATGGGCCAGAACATAGTCACCCAGCCGCTGCGTCCGCCGCAAAGCGCCGCAATGGCCAATCATCAACCAGACATGCGGGCGCAGCACTGCAAGATGGTCGGTAATCGTCTTGGCATTGGAAGGCCCGACACCGATATTGACCAGCGTCACACCGGGACGCCTATCCCCGCGTATCAGATGATAAGCCGGCATTTGCGGCGGCTTGCCAATGGGTGGGCAAGATGGCTTGCCATTTTGGCGGGTGATCCGGTTGCCCGGCTCGACCAGCATGTCTGCTTTCCCCGATTTCAGTTCTTCCAGACCAAATTCAATAAATTCATCCACGTAGCGCTGGTAATTTGTGAACAATATGAATGGCTGAAAATGCTCGGGATCGCTTGCACAATAATGGCGGATACGGTGAAGAGAATAATCCACCCGTTCTGCGGTAAACAGCGCCAGTGCGTTATCGCTATCGACGTTAAAAATCTGTCCCCCGTCAACAATCTCGTCATTGGTTTTGACCAGATTGGGCGTATGGAAATAATTGGGGAGCGCATCCTTTTGATATTGGCTCAAGCCACCCGAAACATTCTCTATTGCAAAAGCCAGCGGAATTGGCGTTTTGGAAAGACCGACATGAATTCTGGCGGTAAAACTACGGGTGATCCGCTCTAATTGTTCAAGAAGGTAGCGGCGATACAGCTTAGGTTGGCTGATAGTCGTGCTATAACGGCTGATATCGGATATACGGCCCGATGCGACATTGCTTGTCTCGGTTGCCTGATCAGCCGGTATTTCAACCGAGATCATCGGATAGACGCCCTGTTTACGGTCGTCGGAGCCCAGATCATCCGTAGCATAGCGCGCGAAACGCTTGCTAATCAGGGCAATTTGTTCCTGATACAGCGTCTCGAGAAGCGCAACCGCAGCCGCCGGGCTTTCGCAGAGTGTCATGACTTGATCCGAAGGAGCAGAAGATGTCATCTATTGTCCGTTAACAAGGAAAAACTAACGTCTGGAGAGCGTTAAAAACCGGGCGGCCGCGTTAAATTCGGCCTGCTTTAACTCGCGCGTTGCCATCGCCAACTCATCCTGGCCCCATTGCTGTTCCTGCCATAATTCTTCCAAATTCGCCAGCGGCCAAAGCGTATCGACATCATAAGCCCCCTCAACCAGTGAGAGCACAACAACAAGAGAACCGGCCAATCCTACCAGAGACAACATGGCGGCCAAGGCAAAATCATCCTGAGCATTAACCGCGGCAGATAGCCGGTTGATGGTCTCATCCGACTGTGATTGATGTTTGATTCCATATATTAACTTAAAATCAACATCATATCGCTGACGCGCCCAATCTAGCATTGGATCCCACCGCTCTTTCTGGTGATCGGCCAAAGCCTGTTGACTATCATCAGCGCGAAAATAGAGCATGTCACTATCCGCAAAGGCCGCGATACGGCCAGCAATTCGCTCGCGGTCCTTAGCGACCTGATCCAATGCGCCTTGTGCCAAGGCGGTTAGCGGCATAGTCGCGGGATCAATATCCTCATCCTGCGCAGCCCATTCCGCAGCAATAGCATCAGCCAGCGCAGCGGTCGGCAAATGAAGCGGATTACGGGCGGGGGTTTTAACCGGACGGCCATCAAGCTGAATTGCAAACCTATCATCTACCGGCTCACTGGTCACAGCTTCATAAAAACGCTTCATAATTCCTGACTTTTCCTTGCGTCCTCCGCCACTTGCCGTTTGACAAAGGATCGCACCATCTTAAGCGGCACTACCCATGTCTGCACCAATCCGATGACCACCAGAATATAACCGACCGCAGCTGGAATACCGGCAAGCCGCCCCAATGCAATGGCAATGCCCAGCATCAATATCGCAATGCCGAGCAGGCGAATGATACTGACCATGTAATGCAGGGTTTTGGCCTGCTTTTCCTTTTCCGGATCAGCGACATAGATCGGGTCATCATATTTTTCAGATTGCTGTTTCATTGGCTTCATCGATTAAGAGTTTCGTATAATTCATCCATAGTCACTGCAACAGTCTGCGCTCCGGCAGAGAGCAATTCCTCCCTGTCATGATACCCCCAATCGACACCGATTGACCGCACACCGGCGTTGACACCCATTTCCATATCAAAGGTAGTATCGCCAATCATCGCAGTTGTTTCCGCGCATGCTCCCGCCTCGCTAATTGCCAATTCTATCATGGCAGGATGCGGCTTTGATGGATGGCGATCGGCAGTCTGCAAAGTCACAAAACGCTTTGAAAGCCCATGAACCTCAAGGCAGTGGTTAAGCCCGCGATCCGATTTTCCCGTCGCTACCCCCAGCATCCAACCGTCATCTTCAAGCCGGTCGATAAGGTCAACCAAACCGTCATACAGTGGTTCATGGACAGCGTTTTGCTGACGCAGTTCGAAAAAGCCGTTCTTATAAGATTGAGTCACCGCCGCAGCCAGCTCGTCATCCTGCTCCGGCAATAAATGCCGCACGGCCTCATGCAGGCTAAGCCCGACTATTCGGCGCGTTAGATGATGGTCAGGAGGCGTCAGGCCGTGGGCAACAAATGCCTGGTCCATCGCGGAGCAGATATTGGCCTGGCCATCAACCATGGTACCGTCGCAATCAAACAGGGCAAGCTTGTTCATCAGACCGGATTCACTTGCGCTTTTGTTTCACTTTATGTGGCAACGCCTTTTTGTGGGAGGCTTTTCCAGCATCTGCACGAGGTCGCTTCGATGGCTTGCCCGCCTTAACCGGCTTGCCTACATTTTCACCGCGCGCGCGGCGCTCTCCGCGTTTATCCTTACGTATTTGCTTGGCATGCGCGCGCCCCTGCTGTTTCCGCACGGCTTTGCCGCCGGGCTTTTTCTCATCCAGCGGCAAATCACCCAATGCAAGATCAAGGCCCAGATTTTCTATCGTATCGGCAAAATGATCCGGCAGGTCCGCCTTAACGTCTAGCTTGTGACCATCGGGATGCTCTATCCGCAAACGACGCGCATGCAGGTGCATTTTCCGGCTGATTGCTCCGGTCAGGAAAGCGTCTTTCCCGCCATATTTACCATCGCCCAATATCGGATGACCAATCGCCGCCATATGGACACGAAGCTGGTGCGTGCGTCCGGTGAATGGCTGTAACTCAACCCAGCAGGCGCGATTTCCCGCCCGTTCGATAATGCGATAGCGCGATTTGGCGGCTTGGCCGTTTTCTTCATCCACATGCATTTTCTCACCGCCCGAACCCGGTTGCTTTGACAGGGGCAAATCAATGATACCATCGGCAATATCGGGGACACCCATGACAATCGCCCAATAGACTTTCCGTGCCGTGCGACCGGAGAATCGCTTGGAGAAAAAAGAAGCCGCTCCGGGTGTGCGCGCCAGCAATATTACACCGCTGGTGTCCTTATCAAGCCTGTGCACCAGCTTGGGCCGCGATTTCGCATCATAGGTCAGTGCGTCGAGCAAGCCGTCAAGATGCGTGTTTGTTTTGCTACCACCCTGCGTCGCCAGCCCCGGTGGCTTGTTGACCACAATCGCGGCTTTATCCTTATGAATGACTAATTCTTGCGCGAAATCAATCTGGTCCTGTGATAAATCTGCGCGCGGTTTGGCAGCGCGCCCGGGCCGCTCAATTTCGGCGGGAGGGACGCGGATGATCTGACCGGCATTGATCCGGTCTCCGGGACTCACCCGTTTACCGTCCAGCCGTAATTGCCCGGTCCGCGACCAACGTGACACGACATTAAACGGCACATCTTCCATGTGGCGCTTGAACCAGCGGTCGAGGCGGATGTCATCGTCATCAGCTGAAACGGTGAACTGACGTACATCAAGAACTTTGAGCGCCTGCTTCTGATCTTTCAACTTTCCTTGGCCCTGCGGCTTTTCATCTTGGGAACCGCTTTCGGCAGTGGGATCGAATGTCGTCATGCTAATATCCTTACCGCTACCAAACCTGCAAATAGCGCAGCTACCGAACCGGCAACGGATAGCAATGCATAACCTAAAGCAATGCTCCAATTTCCACGTTCGATCATATTAAAAACTTCCAAACCAAAAGCCGAAAAGGTTGTAAACCCGCCCAACAAACCGACTCCAAGCAACAATCGCCATGGCTCATCGACAAAATCACTACGTGCCAGCACACCCGCTAACACGCCCATTAAAAACCCGCCCAGTAGATTGGCGAACAAAGTACCAAATGGAAAGCCCGGTCCAACCCAATGAAAAACCAGCCGCCCCAAATTATAACGTGCCGCCGCACCGACCGCGCCGCCAGCCATGACAAGAAGGGTTGCGTTCATGCAAATGCCTTAGTCGGATTGGGGTGATTTTCCAAGCATATCATGCACCAGCCACAGCCGAATTGCCGTTGCCAGCCCTGGTGGTTCGCTTGCATCCAGTCGTTGCACATCAATTTGCGCTACCAGCGCGTTTATCGGTAGCCCACGCTTTTCTGCAGAATTTTTGAGCAAGTCCCAGAATAATGGTTCTAGCGTGATAGATGTCTGATGTCCCGCAATCGTGATACTACGCTTCACCGGTGGATGGAATATTTCACTCTCGTCTAATATTATCCGGTCTAGATCCATCCTGACAATTCCCGCCGAACCAATGTGTCAAGCAGATTGATACCAATATCACTATCATTCAGACAAGGGATCAGGGCAAAATGCTCACCACCTGCGGCTTCGAAATCCTCCTTGCCCCGTATTCCCAGCTCTTCGCAGGTTTCCAGACAATCACTGCTAAAACCGGGCGCGAAAACCGCTACCTTTTTCTTGCCTTCCTGGGCCAGTTTTTCCAGCATCATATCCGTTGCCGGTTCAAGCCATTTTGCAGGGCCAAAGCGTGACTGGAACGTGATTATCAGTTCCCGCCCCATCGCTTGGGATAATAATCGTGCGGTCTTCTGGCAATGACAATGATAAGGATCACCCAGTTCCAACGTTCGCTTGGGCATGCCATGGAAGCTTGCAATGACAGCATCCGGTACAAAATCCAGGGCGCCCAGAGCAGCTTCCACACTGGATTTCAACGCGTCAATATAAGCGGTATCATCATGATATGGCGGCAACATACGGATCGCGGGCTGCCAGCGCATAGTCTTGAGCGCATCAAAAACAGCATCATGCACGCTGGCCGTTGTCGCTCCGCTATACTGCGGATAAAGCGGCGCAACCAAAATGCGTTCACAACCAGCATCCTTCATCGCCTGCAAGCGGCTGGAGATGCCGGGATTGCCATAACGCATCGCCCAGTCAATATGGACGGAATCGCCATATATCTCCGCCAAAGCCTCTGCCTGACGCCGCGTATATACAGCAAGCGGCGATCCTTCATCCGTCCAGATCAGGCTATAGGCATGAGCCGACTTTTTTGGGCGGGTGTTCAATATAATCCCGCGCAATATGGGTTGCCAGAGTATATCGGGTATTTCCACGACACGCTTGTCGGATAAAAATTCCTTCAAATACCGTTTAACTGCCTTTCTATCGGGTGCATCCGGTGTACCGAGATTGACCAGCAACAGGCCAGTCTTTCCGGTTTTCACCTCTGGATGTTGATCAGGCTTTTGCATACTCATCATGTTCCTGAAAATAACGGCAGTTGACGATAACGGGTGCCTGTTGCTGAATACAGGGCGTTGGCAATTGCTGGGGCAACAGCGGGAACGCCAATTTCCTCAACCCCTACAGGTTCTTCTTCGCTGCGGATAAACTCTACTTGTATTGCAGGAATTTCCGATAGTCCTGGCAAGGCAAGGTCGCTCAACCGCCGCGCGACGGCTATACCGCGGTTAAAACGGGTTGACGACCCCAGTGCCATGGCAAGGCCATAAATAATACCGCCTTCAATCTGTTGCCGGGCGATTTCGGGGTGGATAATCCGCCCGACATCGACGGTGGCCGAAATCCGGTTCACCTTCAATCCGCCTTCACCGCGCGCGGCGTTCACTATAACCGCGATATGGCCACCGCGCATGGAGTGACAGGCCAGCCCTTGACCGCTGTTATCCAGCCCCCCATCCCAACCCGCCATAGCGGCGACATCGGTTAAACAGCGCGCCAAACGCGGCCGATCCGACAATATTTGCATCCGGTAGGACAAGGGTTCGATTCCGGCTTTGGCGGCAAGCTCATCAATAAACGATTCAACGAAAAATGCATTGTAACTATGTGCATTGCTGCGCCAATTCCCGGTAGGTGCACCAATATAGGCCGGATGATGGTCTAGCGAGAAGTTCGCAATATTATAGTGCAAGTCCGCCCCTTCAACTGCCTTGGCATCTGCCTCGTCAATCGATGCTTGCATAGCAGTAATTTCATCCATACCGCGCACAACGCGTTTACTTTGCTCTCTCGCCGAAGCAGGGGCCGCGATTTTTATCTGTAATGCCTGAATTCGCCCTGCCTTATCTGTCGCAGCATCCAATCGGGCTAAAGCAGGAGCGCGGTAATGGTCGTGCATCATTTCCTCAGCCCGTGACCACATCAATTGCACGGGACGACGGATATTTTTGGCTATTATTGCCACTTGCGCGGCTATCTTACTATCGAGATTACGGCCAAAAGACCCACCTGCCAACATGGGATAAAGCGTTACATCATCCGTACTAATAGCAATCGCGTCGGCCGCTGCTCTTATTGCTGCCGATGGAGCCTGGGTAGCAAGCCAAAGCTCAAGATGCCCATCTTTATAATCAGCAGTCGCTGTTCGGGTTTCAATGGGGGCATGTAATGCAGCCTCCGCACGGTAGTGCGCCCGGATGTTCTGATGCGCGTCAAACGCTGGCTTTGTTTCACCCCGGCTAGCAAAACGCACACCTGCTCCTTCAGCCAACGCCTGCTCCAGTGTGGTATCCATTTTGTCGCTATCGGGCAACAAACCGATGGTTTCAAACATAGGGCTCATTTTATCGAGAGCATCATTGGCAGCCCACCAGTTGGTTGCAACGGCGGCAATCCACCGGTCATGCTTTACCACATCGACCAGACCGACAATCTTGCTCGCACCTTCCCGGTTAAAGGATTTAAGCCGCGTATCGCCAATTGGTCCCTGACGAATGGAGGCATAAACCATATCAGGCAAACGAATATCACCGGCAAAATTTGCCGAGCCATCAAGTTTTGCGGGCAGATCAAGCCGAGGAACATCCTGCCCCACCAGATTATTCACTGGGCTTGAACGCAACGGGACCGGATCGGGCAGTTCCTGCTCTAGCGCGTCCGCGATCAGTTCACCATAGCGTAGCTGTTTTTCACCATGGGAAATAAAGCCATTATCTGAAATACATGCTTCCCACGCAACATCCCATCTTGCGGCAGCAGCCTTAGTTAGCAAAACTCTCGCTGCGGCTCCGGCCTCCCGAAAACTAGTAGAGTAAGCAGGAATGGAGGTGGAATCGGCTGTGACGATGAAATTATTTCGTTTGGCAAAGTTTTGAGCGGCCCAACGTGCCCCATCTTCTTCGCTCCATTTTTCTGCGCCGGATGGTAAAAGAGTCTCAGCCCATTGCTGCGCCAACATTTCATTGGCGTATAGTGGATTGATCGGAGCAGGTTCGATAGCAATGGTTCGCCAGTCCGCACCTAGTTCGTCAGCCAGTATCTGTGGCAAAACTGTGTAGACGCCCTGCCCCATTTCGCTTTGCGGCACAACAACCGTAACCCGGCCCTCAGCAGCAATTTTAAGAAAGGCGCTGAATATCCGCTCATCTTCGGAAGCAGTGAGATTAGGCTCATACGTGCGCGGCCATATGGCCCAGGCTAATATCAGCCCCGTAGCCGCGCTACCGCCGATTAGAAAGTTTCGGCGGGTAAAGGCGTTTTTGGTTTTTCTGTTTGCTTCTGATCCGGAGCTAGTGACCGGCTCAGTGGGCATTGTCACTCTTCAGCAAACCTAGACGGGGGATCTCGATTTTTGGGCAGCGATCCATCACCACATCAAGACCTGCTTCCTCTGCGCGTTGTGCAGCAGGCCGGTTGATCACTTCCAACTGCATCCACACGGATTTTGCGCCGGCGGCAATGGCTTCGTCTACAACGCCACCAGCATCCTCCGAGTTGCGGAAAATATCAACCATATCAATCGACCCAGTGATAGCTTCCAGAGAGGGTTCAACGTCCTGACCATGCAATTGCTGACCAGCCAGCCCCGGATTAACCGGAATAACATCATAGCCCTGATCCAGTAGAAATTTAAGAATACGATTACTCGCACGCTCCGGCTTGGCAGAAGCACCAACAAGGGCAATGCGCTTTGTCTCGGTTAACAGACGGGTGATATCCTGATCAGTTTCCAGTGGCATCGCGCATTTCTCCTTTTGGTAGTGAACAATCTATTGGTTATCCAACCATGTCACCAGCTTTTTGGCAATATCATGAAATGCCTTACCCTGTAGATTGTCCAAGGCCGCCGAGGGCGTTCCACCATCGCTGGATTTGCGGATTTCAATATCCAGCGGCACACGTCCCATAAACGGCATATCCATGGTCTTGGCTGCTGCCTCTGCGCCACCAGCACCAAACGGATCGCTGACTTCGCCGCAATGTGGACAGATATAAGCTGCCATATTCTCGACCATACCTATGATCGGTATTTTTGCCTGTTCAAACAGATCAACCGCCCGTACCGCGTCCATCAAAGCCAGATCCTGCGGCGTCGAAACAATCAATGCCCCCACAGGCTTATGGTTTTGCATCATCGACAATTGCACATCACCGGTACCGGGCGGCATATCCACAATCAAATATTCGATGTCACCCCAGTGTGCATTGATCAGTTGATCCAGCGCCTTTCCCGCCATTGGCCCGCGCCAGGCAATCGCCTGACCAGGTTTCGCCAAATGACCCATGGACAAGACAGGAATATCATATTCGTTGGGCACCGGAATAAGCTGCTTGCCCTCTGCCTCCGGTCGTTTCCCTTCACAGTTCAGCAGGCGCGGCTGTGAAGGCCCGTATATATCGGCATCAACCATTCCAACCTTCAGGCCCAAGGCCTTTAGTGCGATGGCCAGATTTGTAGATAAAGTGGACTTGCCCACTCCGCCCTTTCCACTACCAACCGCAATCAAACGGCGTTGGACCTTTTCCGCAGTCATGGCCACATCGACTTTTTCGACACCGTCCAGCTCCAATAGCTTGCTTTTCACGGCAATCTCGATCTGTCCCCGCTCACGAACGTCCAGCCCGCTAACATTTAATATCAGGGAAACACGGCCATCATCAAAGCGAACGGCGCTGAATTTCCCGCCCGCAACTTCGTCGAGCGCAGCTTTAATCATAGAAATATCGGTCATTCATTTAACATAGTTGCACTTTTATCGGATTGACACTGTTTTTCTGACCATGAGCTACCTATAATGAAATTATGGATAAAAAATTTGATGGACAAGGATCCAAACACACAACTTTGGGTTCTATTTTTAACATGGCCAGCCCCTGGGGTAATGGTAGCGGTGATGGCGGCAAAGGCGGGGGGCCGCGCAATCCATGGGGTAGCCCGTCCGACGGGCCATCAGGTGGCCGTGGAAAAAGCGGCGCGTCGTCGCTCGAAGAGCTGTTCAAAAAAGGAAACGGCGGTGGTGGTTTCAGGGGCGGCATTCCCAAGCGCCCCGGCGGCCGTCCGTGGTGGCCCATCCTGCTCATCGGCTTTGTCATTTTATGGGTTCTTCTATCATCAATACATCGGATAAGCCCGCAGGAACGCGGCGTTGTGACATTCTTCGGTTCCTATTCCAGAACGATGCAGCCAGGATTGCACATGTCGCTGCCCACCCCGTTTGAGCAGGTCACAAAGCTGGATGTCGAGGAAATTCGTACAATAGATATTCCTTCTGGAGAATCGGAGAAACTTATCCTTACCGGAGACCAGAATATTGTTGATCTCGCTTATTCTGCGCGCTGGAATATCAAGTCTCCGGAATTATTTCTGTTCCGGATTGCTGATCAGGAAGAAACTATCAGCGAAGTGGCTGAATCCGCTATGCGCGAGGCTGTGGCAAATTTTACACTGGACGAAGCAATTGGTTCACAGCGGTCCGACATAGAACAGCAGGTTGCTGAAAAAATGCAGACATTGCTTGATGAATATGGAGCCGGTGTGCTGATCCGCGGTATCGCCATTAAAAAGGCTGATCCGCCAGCCGCAGTCAATGACGCTTTTAAAGAAGTGTCTGCCGCGCAACAGACTGCCCAGACCTATCTGAACGAAGCCCGCGCCTATGCTCAGCAGCTAACCGCGCAAGCACAAGGTGAGTCAGCTGCCTTCGACAAGGTTTATGAAGAATATCGACAGGCCCCGCGCGTGACCAAGCGGCGCATGTATTATGAAACAATGGAGCGCGTCTTGTCACAAGTGGATAAAACAATCATCGAGGCAGATGGCGTAACGCCCTATCTGCCGCTGCCGGAGATCAAAAAGCGCGCACAAGCTGCGTCCAATCAAGCTGTGGAGGCAAAATAATGGGTAATATTATGAAAAACCCCGTCGCACTTGCCATCATCGTTTTTGGATTGCTTTTGCTGTTGATCAACACGTTGATTATTGTGCCGGAAACAAGACAAGGCATTGTGGTCCGCTTTGGTGAACCAGTACGGATCATCAACCGTTATCAGGATGGTGTGCCCTATGGCAGCACAGGGGCTGGCCTACTAGCCAAATGGCCATTCATTGAACAGGTTGAATGGATCGACAAACGCATATTGGATGTCGAAATGGAGCAACAGCAAGTGCTCTCAACCGATCAGCTGCGCTTGCAGGTCGATGCATTCGCGCGCTTTCGCGTTGCTGATCCGCTGCGTATGTTTATCGCAGCCGGTAATGAGACGCGGGTTGCCGACGAACTTCGCCCAATTCTTGGCTCAGCCCTTCGAAACGAACTTGGCAAACGTCCGTTTGCCGCCCTGCTAAGCCCCGAACGTGGTCAGGTGATGGATAATATCCGCACAGGCCTTAACCGGGTTGCACGCCAATATGGTGCGGAAATTGTGGATGTTCGCATAAAACGCGCTGATCTACCGGATGGTACACCGCTGGAAAGTGCTTATCAACGCATGCGTACTGCGCGTGAACAGGAAGCACGCACTATCAAGGCACAGGGCGCTAAACAGGCGCAGATCATTCGCGCAGAAGCAGATGCGAACGCTGCGAAGACCTATGCCGAAAGTTTTGGCAAGGACCCGGATTTCTATGATTTTTATCGTGCTATGAAAAGTTATGAAACAACATTTCGTAGTAATCAGGATGGCGGTCCGACATCATCGTTCGTACTGTCCCCTGACAACGAATATCTGCGTCAGTTCCAAGGAAACTAAACGGTTATAGCGCCATCGGTATACTATTGAAATTATATTCAGATGGCGCTGATACTGGTTCGGATCAGATGACTGTAAATGATATATTTTCTACATAAGCCGGTTGACTTTTCAGGAAAAAATAACAGATTTTCTCTATCGTCTACATCTGTCATCATTTTCTGCAAAATATGATAATTTTTCGACGAATGAACGTTTCTTGGCTTGCGAAACAGGTTTATTACTACCAGATATTAGGCCGACGGCTCAAAAACGTTTACCTTGTAACTGATGATAAGGATTATCTGTGTTAATATTCAAATCCGGTTCATGAATTTTGCGCCACTTATTTATGGACTGGTATGAATTTGAATAGTTTTGATATCGGATGTTCGTTATCAATGCTTACTAATTGAGAGGAATATTATTGTGCGTTACGCTTACGGGATTTCAGCAGCCTTACTCTTAGCCGGCAGCGCTGCGACGCTAGCCGGAATTGGTTCCGCTGGTGCTCAGGTAGCTGCCAATGACAGCCAGGCCATGAGAGCTGCTGCGCCACGCGGTGCTCCAATGAGCTTTGCTAACCTGACCGAGCAACTACAGCCAGCGGTTGTCAATATTTCTACGAAGCAAAAGGTGCGGGTTAATACTAATCCTTTTGCTGGAACACCATTTGACGGATTATTCGGTAATCGCGGTGGTAGTGGTAACAGAACCCGTCAGGCGCAATCACTGGGTTCCGGCTTTATTATTTCTGCTGATGGCTACATCGTGACCAACAATCATGTTGTAGCCCCAGGCAACCGCAATGCAACGATTGAATCTATCACTGTCATTATGCCGGATCGCACCGAATATGAAGCAAAGCTGGTGGGTCGCGATGCTGCTTCCGATATTGCAGTGCTTAAAATTAACGCCAAAAAGCCCCTTCCTTTTGTGAAGTTTGGCGACAGCACAAGCGCACGGGTGGGTGATTGGGTTATTGCGATCGGCAATCCCTTCGGTCTAGGCGGTACAGTCACCACAGGGATCGTCTCTGCCATTCACCGCAATACCGGACAGGGCGGTGCCTATGACCGCTTCCTGCAAACCGATGCATCCATTAACCGTGGTAATAGCGGTGGCCCTATGTTCGATTTGAATGGGAATGTCATTGGTATTAACAACGCCATAATTTCACCAACTGGCGGCAATGTCGGCATCGGTTTTGCCATTCCTTCTGAAGTGGCCGTTCCCATCGTCAATACCCTGCGGAAAGGCGAAAAAATTGAACGCGGGTATCTTGGCGTCCAGATTAGTCCGCTTACAGAAGATCTTGCAGACTCTCTTGGTCTGGAAAAAAACCGGGGCGAGTTTGTTCATTCAGTAGTTCCGAATGAAAGCGCAGCTAAAGCCGGGATACAGGCCGGCGATGTTATTGTGGAAGTGGATGGCCGGGAAGTTACACCCGATCAAACCCTGTCCTATCTGGTAGCCAACCAACCAGTTGGTACGAATGTGAAAATCAAATTGCTCAGAAATGGCAAAGCTATCAATGTCACAGCCAGTCTCGGCGAACGTCCATCTGAAGAGGAACTGACCACCGGCAATTTTGATCCCGATGCCGAAGATCAGATGGGCACCGATGAAAATGGTGCCAGCGCAGAAGCAACAGCGGAAGCACTGGGCTTGTCGGTTGTTGATTTAACACCAGCTATTGCCCGTCAAATTGGAGTGCCATCAACGCAGCAAGGCGTGGTGGTTTCAACCGTCGACCCCAATAGCGATGCGGCGCAAAAAGGCATTAGGCGTGGCTTCATGATTACAAGCGTTAACCGCAGGCCGATTAATAGCGCTGAGGATTTAGATAAAGCTATAAGCACTGCAACCCGGTCCAACCGCGAAGCTGTCTTGTTACAGGTTAAGCGCGGCGCACGCGATGCGCGGTTTGTTGCAGTTCGTTTACGCAAGAAATAAACTGGCTGAAAGCAACCTTTATCAGGTAATGTAACTTTAAAAAAGCCAGTGCATCGCGCTGGCTTTTTAATTTGCTCAGCCTATCTTTTAATTTCAGTGGACAGCAACGAGTCGGGGATGGAAGATATGGAGCATGCAGAAGAAATATTTTTGGGTCTAGGCGGTGATAAACGTCAAAGCCTGAACCTTAAGCGCGCCAATCGCCACGGTCTTATTGCAGGTGCAACCGGAACTGGTAAAACCGTCACGCTGCAAGGCTTAGCTGAAAGTTTTTCTGCGAATGGCGTTCCGGTTTTCGTCGCAGATGTCAAAGGGGATCTCGCAGGCATTTCCATGGCTGGATCACCCACCTTCAAACATGCCGACAGCCTGGAAAAACGAGCCAAATTATTAGGAATGGATGATTACGCCTATTCTGATAACCCGGCAATATTCTGGGATCTTTATGGCAAACAAGGACATCCTGTTCGCACTACGATCAGCGAGATGGGGCCATTATTACTCGCGCGATTGATGAATCTGAACGACACTCAGGAAGGCGTGCTCAACATAGTCTTTCGCTATGCGGATGAAGAAGGTTTGCTTCTGCTCAATCTCGACGATCTACAATCCATGCTCGCCTATACGGCGGAAAATGCAAAAGAGCTTTCCGCCAAATATGGCAATGTCAGTAGAGCCAGTGTTGGGGCGATACAGCGTCAGGTTCTGCAACTGGATAGTCAGGGTGCGAGCCAGTTTTTTGGTGAACCTGCTTTAGAAATTGATGACTTCATCACCTGCGATGATCAGGGCCGGGGCTATATAAATGTTCTGGCTGCGGACCAGTTGATGCGAAGCCCGAAACTCTACGCAACTTTTCTGCTATGGCTGCTCTCAGAGCTATTTGAAACTCTTCCCGAAGTTGGTGACCCGGACAAACCAAAGCTCGTTTTCTTTTTTGACGAAGCCCATTTACTGTTTGATGATGCGCCCAAAGCTTTGGAAGACAAGATCGAGCAAGTTGTTCGCCTGATCCGATCCAAAGGGGTCGGCGTTTATTTCGTCACCCAGAACCCGGTAGATATTCCCGAAGAAATAGCAGGCCAGCTTGGCAATCGGGTGCAACATGCGCTGCGTGCCTATACGCCGCGCGACAAAAAAGCGATTAAAGCCGCAGCCGATACTTTCCGTATCAACCCCGATCTAGATGTAGAGGAAGCCATTTCGCAATTGCGGGTAGGTGAAGCGTTAGTCTCCACATTGATGGAAGACGGCGCCCCCTCTATCGTGGAGCGGACAATGATCAAGCCGCCACGCTCTCGTTTGGGACCACTAACCGCTAAAGAACGGGCGATCATAACGTCGATCTCTCCCTACGAAGGAAAATATGACGAAGAAGTAGACCGCGAATCCGCCGAAGAAGTTTTGCTCGCAAAAGCAGCCAATGCAGCGGAAGTAGCAAAGGAAATCGAAGCGACCAGCAAAGAAGAAGTGGCAAAAAAACCACGCAAAACCAAATCAATGTGGGAAAAAGCTACATCAGCCGCTACCAGAGCCGTAGTCAGTTCTGCCGCTCTCATCGTTGTATCAAAGATCACAGGCAAGAAATCACGAAGCAACCCGGCAGCCAGAGCAGCAAGTGCCGCCGCAGGTTCGATTGGTACCAGCCTGGGCGGTTCCATGCTGGGCAGCTTTGCTCGCAATATAATGGGTGGCCTGATGCGTTAATATTGCACATCTTGCGCGGGTTATAACCGCGAAACAAATGCCTTGTTACTTGGGGCCGGTACCAAAAAAATTAGCCGCAATGTCTTTTGCAATGCGCATCGGCCGTAATGTTTCAGCATCAACACAGCACCAACTCGACTGGACTTCGGCCAGAACATCTTCGCCACGCCGTATAATCGTACTGTAAAAAGCACGCGCGCCGTGGACTTTTTCCAGCAATACTTCGGCAATCACATCATCGTTCAAAAATGCGGGCTTCCGATAAGTTATCTCATGCTTCAAAGCTACCCACAAATGGGTCGCAACCGCTTCCGACGGGGCAATTTTCTGCCAGTGGGCAATCACTGCATCCTGAACCCAGGTCAGGTAATTGGCGTTATTTACATGGCCCATGAAATCGATATCATCGGGCTCAATAGCGATATTATGCTGATGGGGGATGCTGGTCATACTTTGATAATAAGGTCTACCGACCGCGATTCATAGGGGCGGAAAGAAAAAACACCATATTAATATGATAAATTACTATGTTCCAGCCAATAAAAATACCTGAATATATGAGAATTACGGATCAGCCGCGTCCCCGATAGGACGCAACCCCCTGATCCGGGACCCACAACCCTTTGGGCGGTTCTCCTGATTGCCAGAATACATCGATAGGAATACCACCTCGGGGATACCAATATCCACCAATACGCAACCATTTGGGTTTCATCTCGCTGTATAGCCGCTGCCCGATACCTACGGTGCAATCTTCATGAAAGGCGGCATGGTTGCGAAAAGATCCCAAAAATAATTTGAGCGACTTGGATTCCACGATGGTTTTATCCGGCGCATAGTCAAGTACCAGATGAGCGAAATCGGGCTGTCCGGTCACCGGACAAAGTGAAGTAAACTCCGGTACAGCAAGACGAGTCAGATACAGCCCATCTGTCCGCGGATTTGGCACATAATCCAAGACTGCTTCTTCAGGTGAGCCGGGTAATGCGCTATCTTGACCTAAAAATCGGGGGGCGCCGTCTAATATGTCTTTATCTGTCATGCAGATCATTTAATGCACGAGACGGCCTATGTCATCCCTGTAAGGATATTCATTTCCGGTTCAGTGGATAGAGCGAAATAAACAGATCAGGGTTCATAAATGCTATGACATTAGATAACATGGGACAAAAATTGCGCGTAAAAACGCTAGCATTGATGGTGGCTAGCGCGCTTTGCCTGCCTTCTGTTCAGGCTCAAACTGTGCCAGGACAAATGACCGATGGTAGTTTGCGCCAGTTACCTTCGGTTAGCGAATATTCCCTTCCACCGGGTGATAGCGGGAAACCGGCTGATAGTGTCGTTCAGGGACCGGTTGAAGAAAATAGTCCACCGCCCCGTCCAGCAATCCAACCTGATGGCGCGCAAACTACGTCGTCCGTTGTTAGGCCGGTACCCGTACCTCCCACACCAAGTACAACTACCAATCCACCTGACCAAGACCAAAGTCAACCGAGCCAAAACCTAGCTACGCCGCAGACAACCTCTGTAGATAATGAGTTGCCAGAAACGGTGGTCAGGCCAATGCAGAGCGCCCCATCCTCGGATAGAGAGCAACCACAACCCGAGGCAACGACCGGTCAGCCTAGCCCAATCCCGTCTGATGACCAATCTACTGGCCAATCCCCAACTACTGGTCAATCAATAGCCGACAATGCGCCAGAAACAGCATCCCTTGAAGATTCTCAGACAAATGGTTTTGGCACCAATCGCCTCTTTTATTTTAGTGGGGCTTTAATCTTTATATTGCTCGCCGCATTGGGGCTTTATTTCTGGCGGAGCAAGAATTCCGTGCCTCATTCCCGAGGAGCGGTGTTGAAGAACTCCGCTTCTGCGCCTGATAAAAAACCGGCATCTGAACCGCGCAAACCGGCACCAAAAATATATTCCCCGCCCAATCCGGCAGAAACCCGAAAACCAGCAAAGTCTAGCTCGGCTTCATCCGACGGGTTTATCACGTCCAAAATTAGCGCCAGTTCTGACAGGAAATTGGCACCAAGGACGATACCTCCCGTAGCTCGCCCAATCCCGCAGGCTCCGTCTCCTCAGTCAGTAATTAAGCAAACAAACCTTGCAGAAGAGACATCGCTCGCTGACAATTTACAAATCGACTTTACTGCCGACGGAGCATCCTGCACTTTGCTGAATGCGGTGTTGAACTACACTATCAAGCTGACCAACATATCGGATCAGGATTTGACCGATATCCGCCTGTCAGGTGCAATGGTGCAGGCGGAGACAGAAAATATCCGGCATAGCACTACGCAATCGGGGGAGATATTGCACAATATTGAAACGCTGTCTGCCGGTGATACTGTAACTCTTAGCGGTGATATCCGCACACCATTACATGCCATCCACCCCATTACTTTCAGAAACCAGGCTCTTTTCATTCCCTTGGTCCATTTTTACACCGTATATAAAGATAGCACAAGCTCACCGCATCAACTGCGCTCGTCCTTCATTATAGGCCAGGAGTATGAACCACCACGCACCAAAATGGCACCCTTTCGGCTTGATCAGGGACCGCGTAATTTTGGCCCTGTTGGAGAACGCCTATTGTTGTCTAGCTAATTCCTTGAGATCCACCTTGCCAACAGAAAAGTGATTTCTTCCAAACATCACATAAGCGGTGGATTTGGCGAGCAATGCAATATAGTTTCAACCACTTGAGCACGAATCGATATTGATCGTTATAAGTGATCGACAATGATTGGCATTTTGAAGCAGAGAGGCTGATCTCTCCGCTGGCACAAGGAGCATATAATGGAACTGCTGGTAACAACCGATTGGCTTGCTAACGAACTGGGCGCGTCGGATTTGCGTATAGTTGATGCCACGAAATTCATGCCCGATGCCGGACGCGATCCGGCAGCAGAATATGAAGCGGGGCACATTCCTGGCGCGGTATTTATGGATCTAAGTGAATTGACCGATAGCAGTAGCTCGGTTGAAAATATGCTTCCTCCTCCCGAGAAATTTGCCAGCCGTATGCAATCCCTTGGTCTTGGTGATGGTAGCCGCATTGTCATTTATGATGATAGCCCGCTAAAAAGCGCCGCGCGTGCTTGGTGGATGCTAACTATCTTTGGCGCACATGAAGTTGCGATACTCGACGGTGGCCTTGCCAAATGGAAAGCAGAAGGCCGTCCACTGGAAACCGGAAAAGAAGCACTTCGACACCGGCATTTCACTGTGTGGAAAGACGACAAGGATGTCCGCACAAAAGCTGATATGCTCGCCAATCTGCATAGCAAAAACGAACAGGTGGTTGACGCACGCCCCGCTGACCGTTTTTCGGGCACGGCAGAAGAAACGCGGCCTGGCCTTAAAGCCGGCCATATTCCGGGCTCTGTAAATATCCCGCACAGCACGTTGTTCAATGCCGATGGTACATGGAAAAATGCTGACGAGATCAAATCCGTATTCGATGATGCCGGTGTTGACCTAGACAAACCGCTCGTAACGACCTGTGGTTCCGGTATTACCGCAGCAGTGGTTTTATTTGCAGCAGTTTTGGCAGGTGCCAATAAAACTGCCCTATATGATGGCAGTTGGGCCGAGTGGGGTGCGGACGCAGATACACCCAAAGCTACCGGCTGAAAAATTGTCCGATAACCAGGACCCGTCCGGCAATAAACCGGCGACACAGGCAGTTACCAGCGGCAGACACAAAAAATGGACTGGCGCTGTAGTCAATCCACCTGTCTGGCGTGCCAGCACGCATCTTTATGACAGCGTAGCAGATTTGCGTGGGGGCCTATCGGCCAATGAAGATGGACACTTTTTTTATGGCCGGCGTGGTTCCCCTACACAATGGTCTCTGGCCGCAGCTCTTACAGAAATGGAACCGGGCGCGGCTGGAACCATGCTCTACCCTTCAGGTGTTTCAGCTATCGCCTGTGCAATGCTGGCGGTCCTTAAACCGGGCGACGAAATATTATTAACCGACAATAGCTATGACCCCAGTCGCAGTTATGCGGACGCGTTCCTGAAACGCATGGGCATAACTGCGCGATATTATGACCCCATGATAGGGGCAGACATCCAGTCGCTGTTCACCGAGCAGACCAAAGCGATATTGCTTGAAAACCCGGGAAGCCTGACTTTTGAGGTGCAGGATGTTCCGGCCATATGCAGTGCTGCGAAACAGGCCGGTATTGCAACGCTTCTGGACAACACCTGGGCAACATCACGGTTTTTTCCGGCGCTTCATTATGGTGTTGATATATCTATTGTCGCTGCGACCAAATATATTGTCGGCCACAGCGACGTGATGATGGGCGCAGCGACTACCCACGATAAATATTGGACACGGCTACGCCGTACGGCTCAACAATTGGGTCAGGTCGTTTCTCCTGATGACGCCTATCTTGCAGCACGCGGATTAAGGACTCTGGAAGTCCGGCTCAAACAGCATGAAAAATCGGCTCTGGCAGTGGCGCAATGGCTAAAAACCCGCCCCGAAGTCGGAAAAGTCCTGCACCCCGCCCTGTCTGATTGTCCTGGTCATGATATCTGGAAACGTGATTTCAACGGATCATCCGGTCTATTTTCGTTCGAGCTTACAAAAGGTAACGAACAATCCCGCGCAGCCTTTATCGATGCACTGGCCTTATTTGGTATAGGTTATAGTTGGGGTGGTTATGAAAGCCTCGCTCTGCCCGTTGATCCCGGCAAACACCGCACTGCGACCGATTGGACCATGAAAGGCGCATTGGTGCGGCTTCATATTGGACTGGAAGATCCTGATGATTTGATAGCGGACCTTGCCAAAGGGTTTGAGCAGTTTAGCATAGCGTCATCATGATGCAGAATATTATCGCCTCCATCAAAAATCTTGTACCCGATACATCGCAAGATTTGCAAGTTATCGAGAGCGGGACGGCTACCGGACTGGTAATATTCGCACTGATCGCGGGTTGGTTGCTTAGCAAATATATCGGCCCAAAGTTACGAAATATCTGGGAAACGCGCGCCGGTTATGAGAGTGAACTCGCCGGACGACGTATCCGTGACATGATCCGACGCACGACCACCTTCATATTATGTGGTTTTTTTCTTTCAATTTGGGATTGGTCGCTCATCCCTCAAGTCATCTTTGGTCTCACCATTGCAATCACACTGGGCCTATTTACCAATGACCTGATCCGTGGTGTACGGATGCCAGACTGGCTTGGCACAGTCATGGGTATTACGGTTTTTTTATCCAGCGCCCTTGGTCTGATCGGGAATTTTGATCGTATCACTCTGGCATTGGACCGTGTTGGGTTCAATGTTGGCACCAACCGTATCTCGCTCCTCACTATTGTCACGATAATCATGACCGCAGTTATTCTGCTAGCTGTAGCGCGCGTTTCGATGAAAATGATTAGTCATGTCATTTCTAATAGCCAGCTAGACGGCGCTCAAAAAGTGCTCGGACAAAAGCTCGCCACTGTCGCCATCCTGGGCGTGGCTTTCATGCTCGGACTCGATGTTCTTGGTATTGACCTTACCGCATTGGCCGTTTTCTCTGGTGCATTTGGTTTGGCGGTTGGTTTCGGGATGCAAAAAACCATCGGTAATCTTATTGCCGGTATTATCCTGCTTATGGACCGGTCAATTAAGCCGGGCGACATCATCGCGGTCGGTGACAGTTTCGGTTGGGTCAACAAAATCGGTGTTCGGGCTGTCTCCATCCTGACCCGTCAGGGGAAAGAACATTTGATCCCCAATGAAAATCTTATGACGCAAGAAGTCGAGAACTGGTCCTATTCCAACAAAAATATTCGGATCAGCATACCGGTTGGCGTATCATACAATAGCGATATGGATCAGGTCATGGAATTGATGGAACAAGCCTGCGTCGATGTCCCCCGTATTCTGAACAATCCCAAACCCGTCGTTCGTATGGTGGAGTTTGGCGAGAGTAGCGTCAATTTTGAAATAAGATGCTGGATCAATGATCCCCAATCAGGGGTAGGTAATTTCAAGTCTGCCGTGCTCAAACGTGTTTGGGATTTATTCAAGGAACATAAAGTCGAGCTACCCTTCCCTCAGCGCGATGTGCATATCAAATCGCTACCTGAAAAAGGCGAACTTCAAATTTCTCCTGAATGAATATTTATTTTTGCAGCAGCTCGAGAGTCCGGCGTCCCGACATTTGGATTTCATGCATCAGTCGCTGAGCTGCATAATCACTTCGCCCGCTGCCAACATTATTTACCTGTAGCAAAGCCTTCGCGCCAATACGCGCCATTACCGCTAGATCATCACACCCCTGGTCAAACCGCCTCCGCGTCATCGAGAAACTATGGCGATAGGCCGTTTCCATCACATCAGGATCAGCCAGAACGAATGACGGCGTTGCCGATGAACCAGCCATATTCGCGACCCAGCAAGCTACAGATTCAACTGCTTTCAACCGGGCAAAACTTTCTGCAAAAGCATCATCCCCGTTATTATTACGTTTGATAGAATCAATTTTCGACATGTTTCCCAAGATATAGCTTTATGGTTAACAAAGTTTATACGCAGGGAAACTCCGGTTTCGTTAACCGGATGTGGCATGATTATCACATTATAGCAGTATGTTACTTTAGCTGTTATTTTTTTGTTGTGCAGCGCAGCAAGATAAGGCAGTTTTCTTTACATGTTTTGAGATTGTCTGCCGCTGGCGGCGCTAGCGCAAAAAAGACAACCGAAACACCATCCAGGAGGGACGATACGCATCAACCAGAAAGGGAATCCTATGCGCACGTCCATTATAACCACATACTTCAAAAATGCCCAAACCGGTATATTCGGTTTTTCGGCCATATTACTGGCATCTATAGCACCGCCTGCCCTTGCCCAAGAAGGCAGCGGTATAACTATATCTGGCAATGCCACATTAACCTCTGATTATCGCTTTCGCGGCCTGTCTTTATCCGATGGCGACATCGCTGCTCAGGGCGGTATAGATGTTGCTCATCAAAGCGGATTTTATGTCGGCGCATGGGCTTCTTCTATTGAAGATAGCCCCACCTTTGGTCACACTGAACTTGACCTTTATGCGGGGTGGACAGGAGAAGTCATGTCCGGACTGAACCTTGATGCAGGGCTGCTTTATTATGTTTATCCGAATGGACAAGGAGGCGCAGCCGGACCAAGTGACTATTTTGAACCCTATGCTTCGGTTTCCACAACTTTGGGTCCGGTTCAACTCGCATCAGGTATCGCTTATGCTTGGAAACAAAACAGCCTTGGCAACCGTGACAATGTCTATATTTATACAGGAATTTCCGGCGGTATTCCCAATACACCGGTTTCACTTAACGCCAGTATTGGCATAAATGATGGTTCATTGGGTAATCCGGTTGGCGTTATCGGTGACAACAATTATATCGACTGGAAACTTGGTGCCGACTGGGCAGTGACCAAAAACCTGACGGCCAGCGTGGCATATATTGATACAGATGCACCATCGGTCAATAATTTTACCGATAGTGCCGTGGTGTTTAGCTTGGGTGTAGCCTTTTAAATCCTCACGGATTTAAATTTAAATGATATTCCTTACGATTGAAAAAGCCGCCCGAGGATATGGGCGGCTTTTTTACTGTCAGTAATAACAGCAGCCAGATTTGATCAACTGCCATCAGTCGACCACTAACCAACGCCAGTATCTGGCGTTACAGGTTCATGCTACCAAAACAGCTACGCACTTCCTCAACAAAAATATCCGGGACTTCCATTGCCGCGAAATGACCACCTTGTTCCGGTTCACTCCAATATTGTAAATTTTTGAACCTTTGCTCTGCCCATCGGCGTGATGGAGTCATAATCTCATCCGGAAATATGCTGCATCCGGTTGGCAGACTAACCGGATCAATATTGGGATTACCAAAACTCTCCCGGTACAAACGGGCAGAAGAAGTGCCTGCGTTATTCAACCAGTATATCATGACATTATCCAGCAGATGATCACGATCAAAACTGTCATCAGGCGTAATTGCGCCATCGGCCCATCCCTGAAACTTTTCAACTATCCACGCCATTTGCCCTACCGGAGAATCGGCAAGGCCATAGCCTAATGTCTGCGGCTTGGTGCGCTGAATCTCTGCATAGCCGCCGCCTTGTGTCTGATAATACGCAAACCGTTCAAACGCCGCCTGCTCCTGCGGTGTCGGATTTTTCAGCAACTCTTCAGAAGGCGAACCGACAACCACAAGGTTGATATGAATCGCCGCGCAATGGCCCAGATTCTGGACACCAATGGCAGACGTCACTATCGCACCCCAATCACCGCCTTGTGCAAAATAGCGGTCATAGCCTAGCCGCGTCATCAATATATCCCAAGCTCCGGCAATTTTTTCTGCACCCCAACCAGTCTCAACAGGTTTGCCTGAAAAACCGAAACCGGGAAGCGAGGGAACAACCAGATGAAATGCGTCCTTAGCTTCTCCACCATGTGCGACAGGGTCAGTCAGCGGGCCGATAACATCCATAAATTCAATTATCGAACCCGGCCAGCCATGCGTCAGGATGAGCGGGCGGGCCGTTGTTTCGGGCGAGCGGATATGCATGAAGTGAATATCCAAACCATTGATCTCTGTCATATGGTGTGAATATTTGTTGAGCAGAGCTTCGCAACGGCGCCAGTCGTATGACTGGCGCCAATATTCGGCAACCTGCTCCACATAAGCCAGCGGTATGCCCTGGCTCCAATTGTCCACAGGCTCTTTCTCGGGAAATCGAGTCATTGCGAGGCGCGTTTTCAGATCGTCCAATGCCGTTTGTGGAATATCAATTCTGAAATCCCTGACCATATCGCTCATTACATTCTCTCCCAGTTGATCCGGCTTTTTTCGCCAGCTTATATGGACAATCTACATTCCTGAGCTGCATTGCCAATCCAAATTGCGCGATTACACTGCTGATATTGCCCACTTACATAGTTGGCGTTGGCGTTTCTCCCGAATAGTCATAAAAACCTTTCCCGGTTTTGCGACCTAACCAACCTGCTTCGACATATTTTAACAAGATCGGAGCCGGGCGATATTTCGGATCACCGAAGTCATTTTGCAGCACCCTCAAGATTTCTAACAGTGTATCAAGCCCGATCATATCTGCCAGAGTGATCGGCCCCATCGGGTGACCAAGACCAAGTTGAACCCCGCGATCAATATCTTCCATAGAAGCAGTGCCTTCACCCAATGCAAAAAAGGCCTCGTTTAACATGGGAAGCAGAATCCGGTTTACGACGAAACATGGCGAATCTTTCGCTAGCACGGCCTGTTTACCTACTGCTTTTACATATTCGTTCGCCATGGCCACGCTTTGGTCACTGGTCGCTAAACCGCGAATAATTTCGACCAACCCCATCAACGGAACCGGATTGAAAAAATGAACCCCTATAAAACGGGACGGATCTTTGACAGCCTGTGCCAGCCGCGTGATAGATATAGAAGACGTATTGGTCGCCAAGAGCGCCTGATGCCCGAGAATCTCAGATGCAGCTCCAAAAATCTGACGTTTTACATCTTCACGTTCCGTTGCGGCTTCGATGATAATATCCGCATCTGCCATTGGATCTAACGTGCCGATTGTTTCAATCCGGTCTAGCGCGGTCTGAGCGGCCTGTTGCTCAATTTTTTCTTTATCGACCAGACGATGCAATTGTTTAGCAATACCGGCTTTGCTCTTCTCGGCAATCTCCTGATTCATATCCGACAGATAAACATGATAGCCCGCTTGCGCGGAGACTTGTGCTATGCCAGCACCCATTTGTCCTGATCCGATGATACCGATTGATTTCATTACTATCCCTTTTAATTGTCGTTACCTGGCTGTTAATATTGACATCATAAGGCACTAGCGATTGTCGATCAAACTGGCTAGATTACAATTATGGCAACTATTATTTCCACTATCAGCTTTTGGACGCTTTTCCTCGCTACGACAGCGAGTGCATCACTGCCTACCCCTGTACCCGGAGAAATCAGAAATTACAAAGACTGGTCGGTGGGCTGTGACAATGGAGGAAATTGTCAGGCCGTTTCGTTGGTGAATGATGTAGCTGGCGGCGGATTTGATAGCTGGGGCGGCCCAGTTGTCGTTACTCGCACACCTGATACTGATGACAATTTAAAGATCCGGGTGCTGTTTCAGAACGATCATATAGATCGTTATCAAATGCTTGTAGATGGCCGTTTGATTGACACCGGACCACTGGTTGAAGGTGACTATCCAATAGAGATTGTCGGAAAAGACGCGGTCAAAGTATCCCAAGCGATAATCAAAGGTAATAATTTACAGGTTATTGGTCCCAATGGCGAGAATTTGACAACGGTATCGCTTTCCGGTTCAGCAGCTGCATTGCGCTATATGGATGTCCAGCAAAAACGCGCCTATACCCGAACAGCACTCGTATCAAAAGGACGACGGAAATTCAGACCGCTCAAATCCGAGATACCAACAATAGTGATCGATCAATGGGCTCCCGCTAACCGTATTCCCGCAACGATAGAAATTGTTGATCTGATCGAAAACTCTGTCTGCAAAGATGAGCGCTTTGGCGTTGTCGAGGATCAAATTTATCCGATGGGACAAAAAGGTGACCGATATCGCGCGCTGGTCCTTATATCTTGTGGCTCTGGCGCCTATAATGTTTCAAGCACTGCTTATATCGGTGAGATCAAGGGTGATGAGAAAGATGGGGCGACTTGGGCGTTCCGTCCTGCGACCTATGATCTACAGCCCGGATGGGGCGCAAAGGGACGTCCACCTTTGCTGGTCAATCCTGATTGGGATGAAGAGCATCAGATATTGAGCAGCTATGCCAAGGGTAGAGGCCTTGGTGATTGCGGCAGTGCAGAGCGATATATTTGGGACGGCCAGCTGTTCCGCTTGATCGAAGCCAGCGCGATGCGGGAATGTCGCGGTGCTTATGAATGGATCACCATATGGCGCGCCAAATATCAAAATGGCAAAGAATTAGCTCAGCAAAGTCCTGCCTCTGACAATATTGTGGAATGATCCTTGGGTGGATTACGGAGCGTTCTTAAACGGATGGGCTTCAGCCAGAACCAGCGAGAAATAATTCTTTTCATCGCTCCATTCGCGCACCGGTGACCATCCCCCTGCCCGCAGCATCAAACGCGCATCTCGCAGACCATATTTATGGCTGTTTTCGATATGAATTTTCTGCCCTTCGGTCATTGTAAAGCGGCTATTATCTATCGCAAAACGAACGTCGGACAGGGCCTCAAGATAAATCTCTATACGCGCATATAAGTCATTCCAGACCGCAATATGCCGAAACTGGTCAACGGGGATATTACCACACAGCTCACGGTTGATCCGGTGCAATAAGTTTAGCGAGAACTGAGCGGTTACTCCGGCGCTGTCATCATAAGCATCAACCAAAATGTCGGCATCCTTGATCCGGTCAAAGCCAATCAGCAACTGCGAGCCTGTGCCCAAAGTTTCCCGCATAAAGCGTAGCAAGTCAACCGAGGTCCGGGCAATCATATTGCCGATGGTCGAGCCGGGGAAGAAACCAAGTTTCGGCATGCCGGATACTTCATCAGGTAAGTTCAGCCGCCGCATGAAATCGGCTTCCAGAGGGTATATCGGAAGCTCGGGAAACTCGGTTTGCAATTGCGCCGCGCTAGCCGCCAAAAACTCCCCCGAAATGTCGATTGGCACATAGGCGGCAGGCTGTACCGCACGCAAAACATGAGGAGTTTTCACCGAACTGCCTGAACCAAACTCTATCACAGCGCGCCCTGCCCCACTTATCTCCGCGACCTCTGCGCTATAGCTTTCCAGTAATTGGGTTTCGGTCCGCGTAGGATAATATTCAGAAAGTTCAGTTATTTCTTCAAACAGCTCCGACCCTCGGCGGTCATAGAGCCATCGGGCCGGAATGGCATAGCTTTGCTGCTCAAAACAGTGCAAAACATCCTTTTTGAAGGCCGGATCAACCTGACTGATTGTCATATCCATTAGATAGCCGTCCTTGGCGGCAGGTGAGTTTTTGAAATTAAAGACCTCGGCTCAAATATCTTTTGCAAGGCGAAGACCCGTAAATTGCCAGCGCTGATGCGGATAAAAAAAGTTGCGATAGCTATCACGGATATGTCCAGGCGGTGTCGCAACACTTCCACCCTTTAGAACAAATTGGCCGGACATGAACTTTCCATTATATTCGCCAACTGCTCCCTCGGCTGGCTTAAAGCCCGGATAAGGACGATAAGCACTGCCAGTCCATTCCCAGACATCACCGCTGCCCGGCAAGCCGGTTCTCGCTGCAATCTCCCATTCAGCTTCGGTCGGCAGACGCGCGTTGGCCCAACTCGCATAAGCATCGGCTTCATAAAGGCTGATATGGCGGACCGGCGCGCATAAAATGAGATCGCGCCACCCCTGCAAGGTAAATTCTTCGGTAATACCGTCCCGTTCGCGCCAGTACAGCGGCGCAGTGATTTCATTCTCCTGTAGCCAAGCCCAACCTTCGGATAGCCAATATAACGGATCTGCGTAGCCACCATCTGCGATAAATTGTTGCCACTCTTCATTTGTCACCGGGCGATCGGCAATGGCATGTGGATGCAACATCACTTCGTGGCGCGGACCTTCGCAATCAAAAGCAAAATCCTTGCTACCGTGCCCGATCGAATGAATGCCTGTTGCCCCCTCAATCCAGCCCAGCGGCGTTTCGGTAAAGGCCCGTCGCGGTTTTGGGTCCAGCAATGCGGGACCAAGCGGATTACATGAAAACAAGTGCAATATGTCAGTCAGCAACAGTTCCTGATGCTGTTGTTCGTGATGCAGGCCCAGTTCAACCAGATCCAATGCCTCAGCAGAAAAACCTGCCATTGCCGACAGCATAGCCGCATCAACATGAGAACGATAATCCAGCACCTCCTCCAGAGAAGGACGGGTCAAAAGCCCCCGTGCAGGCCGTTGATGTCGCGGGCCTTCAGCCTCATAATAGCTGTTGAACAAATAGGCATAGGCTTCGTTAAATAGATAATAATCTTGCACATTGTCGCGCAGCAGAAAAGTTTCAAAAAACCAGCTTGTATGCGCCAGATGCCATTTAGCCGGTGAAGCATCTTCCATCGACTGGGCGGTGGCATCGGCATCACTCAATCCTGCAATCAGCGAAACGCTGTAAGAACGAATATTCCTGAACCTGTCTGCAAGACCCTGCCAACGAGAGGAATCTGCTGAATTAACAGAATGCGCCTTAATGGTATTGGCTTGGTCAGCGATCAATCCTACTCCGTTTTATCGGCAATCTACAGAACATAGGACGAACGAGCGTAGCGTCAACCAACTAAATTACAACATGGTTTATTGGATTATATTATTTAAAACGCGTATAAATGATAGCAAAGCGGATTAGCGCGATGCTCCCGGAACCCATAAAATATCAGCTTTGCCGCCATTATTCAGCATCCTGCCAAGGACAAAAAGATAATCCGACAGGCGGTTCAGATAAGCCAGAGCCAGCGGGTTAATTGCCATCACCTGTGCAGCACCTACGGCAGTTCGTTCTGCTCGCCGGGCAATAGCCCGCGTCAAGTGAATGGTAGCAGCGGACATATTGCCGCCGGGAAGGATGAAGCTAGTCAACGGGTCAATATTCTCGTTGATCGTATCTATCTCGTTTTCCAGACGCTCAACTTGCGATGATGTTACACGAAGTACCATTTCCGAAGGAGTGAAATCATCGTCACTTTCAGCCGGAGTCGCAAGATCGGCCCCCACATCGAACAGATCATTCTGGATCATCTGCAAAGACTGTAAAAATGACGCATCATCAATCTGACACATGGCAGTGCCAATAGCGCTATTCAATTCATCAACATCGCCGATAGCCGCCATTCGCGCGTTATTTTTGGCAATGCGTGACCCGTCAACAAGGCCAGTCGTGCCGCCATCGCCCGTCTTCGTATATATTTTGTTTAGCTTAACCATCCGGTTGTAGTTTTACCCCTGACCACCGGCGATAAGTATAAGTAAAGCCACCAGAATGATTGCGATCGCCTGATATTTTACGCGAGCGAACATCATTTCATTCTGTTTCTTGTGCGAAGCAGTCACACCTTCGCCATCCACATCATCCGGCTTCATATTAGCAAATGCAATCAGTCCGCGAACCAGGGCATAAATAACGGCGCCAGCCGCGATCAGGATTAGCAATATCAATATATAGGTCATCAAGCGGTACTAGGCTTTTGACAGCCCAATTCCAACAGGGAAAATATTTTTTCGTAATCGACCCGCTGCTTGTAAGCCATCCTCTCCATCTGCACGTAATTGAGCCAAGGAGTCAGAATCTCGGCTTTTTGACAATTTTGCTCCCGTTTCATCAACTAGAACGGAGTGATGCACATATTCGGGTGTAGGCAACAGTAATAGCGCCTGCAGCAAGCGGTGGATGTGAGTAGAGCTGAATAAATCTTCACCGCGAACAACATGGGTAATCCCGTCACGCGCATCATCGAGTGTAACAGCCAGATGATAGCTAACCGGATTATCCTTGGGAATGATCACAACGTCGCCCAACGCTGCTGGATCAGCCACCTGTTCACCGCGCAGACCATCATGCCAGGTCAGCTTGCCCGTTAAACCAAGTGATTTCTTAATATCCAATCGCCAACAATGGGGTTCTCTGGACGCTCTTTCTTTCGCTATATCTTTATTTAGGCCACGGCAAATACCCGGGTAAACCGGTCCATCCGGTCCTTCTTCCAATTTGTTGTTTTGCCGAATTGTACGCATAGAAGACCGTGTACAAAAACATGGGTATAATAGTCCTTCTTGCTTTAACTGCTCCGCAGCTTGGGCATAGCTATCAAGTCTCTTAGATTGGAAAACCACCTGACCATCCCAATCAATTCCCAACCACCGAAGATCATCCAGTATCGCATCAGCATACTCCGTTTTGCAGCGCCCGACGTCGATATCTTCAATTCTAAGTAGGAACTTACCGCCCCGCTCGCGCGCAAAATCATAAGCATAAAGGGCAGCATAAGCGTGACCCAGATGTAACAAACCATTGGGGCTTGGCGCGAAACGTACTACTATATCATGATTTACATACACTCTTGACGTCATAGTAAAGATAATGTTCTTTGCATGTCAGTTGTAATAACCATGACATGTTCTTGCGGATTAAGGGCGGACAGTCAAAGACAAAGGGAGTAGTTAGACTATGTATCACCCTGATATGTTACGGCACCCCGAAAGCTGTCCATCCTTGGTATTGAATGCGGATTACACGCCCTTATCCTATTACCCGTTAAGCCTGTGGCCGTGGCAGACAGCAATAAAGGCGGTTTTCCTTGACCGGGTCAATATCGTTTCAAGCTATGAACGCGAAGTACATAGCCCCAATCTTAACATGCAGATTCCGTCTGTTATTGCGCTGAAAAAATATATTAAACCTTCGGAATATCCTGCGTTCACCAGATTTAACCTGTTTCTACGGGATAAATTCACCTGCCAATATTGCGGCAGTGTTGATAATTTAACCTTCGACCATGTCATTCCACGCCGCCAGAAAGGCCGCACGACATGGGAAAATGTGACCACCGCTTGCTTGCCATGTAATTTAAAGAAGGGCGGCCGAACACCTCAAGAATCCCATATGCAGCTTTCAAATAGACCGATTAAACCGACCAGTTGGCAGCTTCAGGAATATGGCCGCGGATTTCCGCCCAATTTCCTGCACGAGACATGGCATGACTGGTTATATTGGGATATTGAACTGGAAAGTTGAATGGATAATTAGAGCGGCCAGCCATTATCATTGGTGGCGATTTCAACTCTCTAAGGATTTTCTTGACCATAATGCCACAGCCGTGCAGCAAGGTAGCATGACGGATAAACGCTCCCAGAACTCATACTTAGCCCCCTCTCTGATTGTTCGGCAAAATCCCGACATTAAATATCTTGGAAAATTATTGGGCGATGTGATCCGCGCTTATGGCGGCGAAGATTTATATCGCCGGACGGAATATATCCGCTCTACCAGTGTTGACCGGCATCGCGGCCTGGCTGATACCAGCGCAATTGATCCGGGACTAGATGCATTATCACTTGATGAAACAACGGACTTTCTTCGTGGTTTCATGTTATTTTCACTACTCGCCAATCTTGCAGAGGATCGTCAAGGCGTGGCCGCCGAAGAAGGTGCCAGCGTAACCGAGGCCATTGCAAAGCTGGCGGACGAGGGAGTTAATAAGAAAGCCATACTCGCTTTACTCGACAATGCCTTAATCGCGCCGGTGCTAACGGCTCATCCGACCGAGGTGCGGCGCAAAAGTGTGATCGACCACAGAGCACGTATCGCTGAATTACTGTTAATGAAAGACGCTGGTGCGGATACTACGCCAGAAGGTGATGCACTCGATGAGGCGATCTTGCGGCAAATTGCTCTGCTATGGCAGACAAGACCTCTTCGCCGGGAGCGCCTGTTCGTGACAGACGAAGTGCAAATCTCGCAAAGCTACATGCGCGATGTATTTCTTCCCCTATTGCCGAAATTATATGACAAATGGGAGAAAGTCTTGGATGCAAGGCTCCCGAATTTTTTAAAACTGGGAAGCTGGATAGGCGGTGACCGCGATGGCAACCCCTTTGTCGATGCCGATGCGATGCATGAAGCCTTGTCACGCGCTGCTGAAACCATAATTGGTTACTATCTAGCCTGTATTCACTCCATGGGCGCAGAACTCAGCATTTCTACCGAACTTGCCACGGTTCCGGATGAAGTCATTGCTCTGGCCGATGCCAGTGGTGATGATGCACCCAGCCGCAAAGACGAACCGTATCGACGCGCTCTTTCAGGCATCTACGCTCGGTTATCAGCGACCCACTTAAAATTATGTGGCCATGTTCCCGGGCGCCCTTCCTCTATCACAGCAAAGCACTATGACAATCCGCAGCAATTACATAAAGATCTTGTCACACTTGCTTCCGGACTTAGCGCCAGTGGCAAAGATACATTCACATCTTCAGGAGCGCTTGGACGCCTGATCCGCACCGTGGAACTATTCGGGTTTCATCTTGCTACGCTCGATATGCGTCAGAACAGCAGAGTGCATGAACGGGTCATAGCAGAATTGCTCGCCAAAGCGGGTGTGGAAGCAGATTATCTCTCGCTCGACGAAAAAGCCCGCGTCAAAATCCTACGTCAGGAACTGACAAATAACCGCCCATTGGTAAGTCCATGGATAGATTATAGCGAAGAAACTGCCAAGGAACTATCCATATTACGCGCAGCGGCAAAGGCACACGACCAATATGGTCCTGAAGTGATCGTTAATTACAATATTAGCAACGGCGAAACAGTTTCCGATATATTAGAAGTTTACATACTCCTGATGGAAGCAGGCCTCTATCACGCGCCCGCTCACGATGATGATCTGCCAATCTGCCCGATTATGGCCGTCCCCCTGTTCGAGACTGTCGCCGATCTGGAGAATGCGCCGCAGGTAATGAGTGATTTTTTTGCGCTGCCGGAAATGCAAGCACTGACACGAAGCCGCGGCGCACAGGAAGTGATGATCGGTTATTCAGATAGCAATAAGGATGGTGGCTATCTTACCTCTACATGGAGCCTGTTCAAAGCTAGCGAGGCGCTGACACCTGTGTTTAAAAAAGCCGATGTGAAAATGCAGCTTTTCCACGGTAGAGGCGGAGCTGTGGGCCGCGGCGGCGGTTCGGCTTTTGGCGCAATCAGAGCGCAACCAAAAGGAACCGTTGATGGCCGTATCCGCATCACTGAGCAAGGGGAAGTCATTGCCGCAAAATATGGCACAATGGCAGTTGCAGAAACCAATTTGGAAGCTATCACATCCGCGGTATTGCTTCGTTCGCTAGAACCTGATCCGTCTGATCAGAAAGTTCATGCCGTTTTTGCTGATGCAATGGACCAGATCTCCCAAACCGCTTTCGCGGAATATCGCGACTTGGTATACGGCAATGATAGTTTCCGGACCTTCTTTCGCCAGATGACACCCTTGACCGAGATCGCAAAACTTAAAATCGGTTCGCGCCCGGCCAGTCGTACGAAAAGTGAAAAGATCGAAGATTTGCGCGCCATTCCTTGGGTCTTCAGCTGGTCGCAGGCGCGGGTTATGTTACCGGGATGGTATGGTGTCGGACAAGCGCTGACAGCTTTTGATGATATTGAAAAATTAAAAGACATGGCGCAAAGCTGGCCCTTTTTTCAAGCTAGCCTATCCAACATGGAAATGGTCCTCGCCAAATCCGACATGGGTATCGCCGCGCGCTATGCTACGTTGGTTGAGGACGAGGACATGCGCGAGAGTTATTTCAATCGTATACGTTCAAACTGGGAAAAAACACGCGACATATTGCTGGAAATTACCGATCAGCCACATCTGCTTGCCAAAAACCCGTCACTTTTCAACAGCATCGAACTGCGCTTGCCTTATATCGAACCGCTCAATCATCTACAAATAGAGTTGATGAAACGAATGCGTGCCGGAGAAGAGGATCCGAGGATTGGTGAAGGAATCCAATTATCCCTTAACGCCATTGCAACAGCGTTGAGGAATAGCGGTTAAGATCAACTGCAACTATCTGACAGCACTCCACGCTATGCGTTTACCGTAGCTGACTATCTTTGCTGCCACGGCGATTGATCCCAGCATTAGTCCGGGCTGCATCGCGTTCTGACTGACAGGCAAAACAAGTCCGTGTTCCAGGTAAAGCTAATCGCCGTGCCTCGGGGATTTCTTCACCACATTCCACGCAATATTTTGCTGCATCTCCCGATGGCATATCAGCCCGAGCGCGCTTCACTGCGTCGGAAACCGTGTCATCAATCTGATCCTGAACCGCACCATCGCGTGTCCAACCACCTGCCATGTGAGTTCTCCACTTTTATCAATGTATGAAAGCTATGATATGGGGATAAAATACTGGATTACAAGCATCTGGCGGTGCCGGGACATTGCCATGCACATCAACGCAAATGCAGTCGGATCACGTTATCCACAATTAAGGCGTCGACGCTGATGTGCAACGATACGCCTTGAAATCAGTGGTGCCCGACGCAGTCTGTAGCGAACGGGTCTCAGTGGCGATTTCCCTGTTATTAGAAATTTACAGGAAAATAACGGCTTTTTGGCCATCAAATACCCAAATCAAAGCCCTGAACGGCAGCCTTCGTGCGGGTTACAGGTGCATTTCCCTAAGAACTGGAACAGGGAAAATCCCAAGAATAACAGGGAATGCATTTCTTCGTATATGGGAACAAAGCTATTTTAGGCGCTCTTTTTTGCCACCCACCAACCTATTAGCCGGGATATTATTTTCTAAAGCGGGATAAAGTAGCTCTTAAGTGGGATATCAGTTCGCGATAACGGGATGATTTTTGATTAACCGGAACAAGACGCGCCTTAAGTGGGATTCCATCTTTCAATCCGGGATGAAGTTTCATTTTATGGGATTAGAATGCCGGTATCCGGGATACAATGTTCTGCCCAGATTATCCCCGAAGCCATCCCCGATTATTTTTCAATTATGGCAATTGCCACCTGACATGTTGCAAATTTTTGTGATACGCATTGGTACATATCGGGAACAAATAGAAAGGACAAAGACATGAATATTCATATCACACGTGCGATCCAAAACGGATCATGCACTCAAAAACACATATCTTCGAAAAGGAAAATTCATGTCCCGTACCACATAAGAAAAAGCAAACATCTTTGCTGACCGGATTGTTCAGCGCAGAATTGCCGAGCTTAGACCACAAAAGCGCAATGCGCGTACGCACAGCAAGAAACAGATCAAACAGATTGCAGCGAGCATCGAGAAATTCGGATTTACCAACCCGGTGCTACTCAATGACAATTCAGAAATTCTGGCAGGCCATGGCAGGGTTGAAGGGGCAAAGCGTTTGGGCTGGTCCACTGTCCCTACTATTGAGCTTTCGCATCTTACGCCCATTGAGCAGCGCGCCTATGTGCTCGCGGATAACAAGCTAGCATTAAATGCAGGCTGGGATGACCAGCTGCTTGGTCTGGAACTGCAGAACCTGAGCGATCTCAACTTCGATGTCGAGATAACCGGGTTCAGCATTGCCGAAATCGATATGGCCATTGATGGCATTGAGCTCGGTCAGGATGATGAAGGCGATGTTGATGATGAAATCCCCGAGCTTCAGGACAAGCCGGTCACGCAGATGGGCGACCTTTGGCAGCTTGGTGATCATCGGCTAGTCTGCGGTGATGCGCGCGATGCAAAAGCCTATGAGCAATTGCTGGACGGCAAAGCGGCCGACATGATTTTCACAGACCCGCCCTATAACGTCCCCATAGATGGCCATGTCAGCGGTCTGGGCAAAAACAAACACCGGGAATTCGCCTTTGCCAGCAGCGAGATGAGTGAAGAAGCGTTTACGCAATTCCTGATTGACACGCTCAAGCCTGCAGCCAATGCCGTCAAGGACGGGGCCATTGCTTTTGTCTGTATGGACTGGCGGCACATGAGCGAGATACTGGCTGCCGGTAAAGCCGTCTTTGACGAAATGAAAAATCTCGTCGTCTGGGCGAAAAGCAATGGCGGTATGGGCGCGTTTTACCGTTCGCGGCATGAACTGATATTTGTGTTCAAGCAGGGAACTGCGGCACATACCAATAGCTTTGGTTTAGGCGAAACTGGAAGATACAGAACCAATGTCTGGGAATATGCCGGAATGTCGAGCCGGGGCAAGGAACGTGATGAAGCGCTTGCTATGCATCCAACCGTCAAGCCGGTCGCGCTTGTTACCGATGCCATCAAGGACTGCTCGCGCCGCAAGGAAATCATACTCGACCAGTTTGGTGGTTCAGGCTCCACACTGATTGCTGCAGAGCGCACAGGCCGTCATGCGAGGCTTATTGAATATGACCCGCACTATTGCGATACGATTATCCGCCGCTGGGAAAAGCTGACGGGCGAAGACGCCCTGTTGGTAGCGACCGGGGACAGCTTTCGGGAAACTGAGCAATGTGGAATAAATCCTCCAGTTCTGGAGGTGCTGTCATGAGCAAGAAACACACAAACAAAGTGGGTTACGGCAAACCGCCTATATCGGGTCAGTTCAAGAAGGGACAATCTGGCAACCCCAATGGACGTCCGCGCAAGGAGAAGCAGGCGGAGCCGCTTTATCATCCTGCCGCACATCCAACACGCGAACTTATGAGGTCGGAAGCCTTGAGGCCCGTCACGACACGGGAGGGCGATCAACAAGTTCAGATGCCGGCCAGTCAGGCTGTTATCCGGGCCTTGGGCATTGCTGCAATCAAGGGCGGCCCGATGGCGCAGCGGACTTATCTCGATATGGTGAAAGCGGAAGACGAGCGTACTTTTATCCACAAATTTTCCTGCTGCATTGCTAAATCCAAGGACTAAAGCGGCTTTTCTTGATAATCCATATACCTGTATTTTACCGTCGTCTGCGCTTAGTACTATAGCGATAGAACATAAATCTTCCTTATTTTTCTGCAAAAAATGCAAAATTGATATTCAATAGTTCTGATCAAAGAAATCAATAACGCGCAGGCCAATGAACCTCAAAATCACGGCGAATACCAGAATTCCTAGTGCAACCTTCAAATCATTGAAGGAGTACCCCCATCCCAAATGTAACAACAAATCTAATGCATAGATTAAATTTATGAAACCAATAACCACCAAAGCGATCAATGACATTGTCCTGAAGCCGGAGCCTATCTTCTTTTCTCGCGCTCCCATTACGGACATCCCAGCGGCTTGGTAGCCGCTGTCGCTGTCTTGCCCGCACCGACGGCAAGATACCCACCCATGCCCGCTCGGGGTCCGCCGCTGATTGATGCACCGCTCCCATACAACGATATTGACGCTTCTCCACCTTCAGGGAATGCGAGACCGCCTTGAGACACGAAGCTGTCTTGAACCCCCGTAGTCAGAGGTCCGCTGTTAATCCCTGCTATGCCTGAAGGCCCTGCACCCGCAAAGAAACCCAAGCCCGCAAGACCCAAACCCTGAGCTCTGCCGTAAAGTTGAGCACCGGCAAGTGGATTCCAAGAGTTGTTAGGCGCCAATGGCAGAGCAACCCCGACTTCAACATTCCCACTGACACCAAAGGACGCCAAAAATCCGGTAACAGAAAATTGGCCACCGAGGGTAAGCCTTGGGCCGCTACAGGCGGGGCTTGGACTTTGCGGCGGCGCTTCCGGAGAAGGAGGTGGTGGTGGCAGGCCGCCACCACCGACGCCACCTGTATTACCGCCCAAAGCCCGTGCGTCAAAAATAGCTCTGAGTATTAATTGATTGGAAAATCGGTTTAGTTGGCACGTAGAATTACAAAGTTTTGGTCCGGTCACAACTATCGTACTCCGCTGACAGATTTCGTCACATTCTACATCCTGTTCCCCGCCCTGACCTTTAAGCCCACTCGGATCCACTGCATTAACTGGGTCACCAGACACATAGGCATAGAGGTTCATGCCGTCGCCGTAACCGATAGGGTCTGTTTGCAGGAACCGGCCCAGCGTGGGGAAGTACATACGGGCTTTGTAATGATAAAGGCCGAGTTCCGCAATCCACTGCTGCCCCGTATACTGGAACCGGCCTGTGTCGGTTGAGGCCGGGATGCCATATTCATCATAGCGGTTGATATTGATAACCGCGTCTGCCGCATTGCTCTGCGCGATCACACTGCCGCGCTCGTCCTTGTGCAGATAGCGTTTGTCCGATGTGCCGCTGCCTTCATACCACAGGATCGGATCATCACTGCCGTCACCGTGAACGTAGCGCCGCAGGATGGTGGAGCCATTGGCGGCATATTCGGTAATCAAGTCCGCCCCGTCATAGCCCATCCGAACAATGCTGGTGCCGGTTGTCTGGTGCATCCGTGACCGACGTGACGCGCTGTCGTAGTGATAGCTTGTGATTACAGTTGCTAGTGATTTGCCAATCCGATGCATGACTTGCTACCAACTCACTTATGCACACCCCAAAAATTGTATGTAACACACTGATCTGTCCGAATTTCTTACCGGCGGACCGCTGCGTACGGTGTGCACGCCAAATTCCCCAGTGCGCAGGCGCGATCCGGTCCCTGGCCCGGGAAGGTTAATGGAAACCTGGTCGTCATAATTTATGGGAAAGCTCAAGAGAGCCATATTTGAAGCAGTAAATAGGAAGCGTCTCTTCAATTATAATAGTTGAGGTGTTGATAAAGTATACGCACTCATGATCTTTTGTAAAAACTGGAATGGCTTTTATCTGATTATCTATTCCCAATTTTTTAGCGTTTGGGAAATAAGAAGGGTGTTCAGAATTAGCCAGTTTCAAAGCCTTTTTATAGATTTGATCCGTCGAATTATAGTGATGTAGACTAACACTGTTCTCGCCTCTCTCTCCGCATGCTCCCAAAAACATGGCAATCAATATGATTGGAAATGATTTTGTCATGGCAAGGCACACCTGAATGTTCCATCATCCACATCGTAAGCTACGATTGGATACTCTATCCTTCTAGCCTGTGCGCGATCGGCAGGAGATAATCTCGGTGCTGCGTTCCTATGGGTATGGAATACAATGCGCGGCGAACGAACAAGCCCAGCTGGCCCCGCATCCGAAGCGCCAGAGTTTCGGATATGTCGAGGATTGGAGAAAATCTCCGGACCGAACCATAATGCAGGACCAAATGCAAAACTGTGTTCATAGCCCGTAGTTGCATCGCCAGCTGCCGCATCTCTGAGCGTATCAGCAAAGTCGGGATTGCGCACCGCATCTCGAAATGCAGGGTTAGTCAAACAAGCTCTTGGTCGGCATCCTTATCACTTTGCGGCCCTCTTCCAAGTTCGCACCTTAGTCCTGTCACTTGAATAGAGTTGGAGTGAAATCTCGCCTTCATTGATCGTGATGTAGTTGTAAATCGGTTCGCCCTGGAACCGCTCGACATTCACGATGCAGCCTAACACCCGCGTCAGCCTGCATCAGCCCCATCCGCACCAACCCGCTAACATCGCTTGATAATAACCTACGGGCTACCCGTGTGGGGTGTGCGAGACTTAGGGACTGAGGGCGGTCCTGTGTGCATTGGTTGTTGACGGGGCTGAGACGCTTGGCGGGATACCTGTCGGAACACCGCCGCCGATAGGCGGAACCCATCAGGCCATCCGATCTGCAGCGTTGCGTCCGGAGTACTCGTGAGATTCTATAAACTGCACAAGCGCGATCCGGCAAATAGGCCGGAACAATCAATGAGGAACCCCACCCTTCCTATTTCCTTTAAGTCTCTCGCGTCGAAATGTAATCGCCACACACAGGGCAAGGATTTATGACGAATGGGAAAAAAAATATTCCATAGCTGGTCACAAATCCGTGGCCACACTTTCTAGGCACCAGCGCCAACTTCACATAAAAGCATAGCGCAACAAAGCAAAGAAATAGCCAAACATACCTTATTAGGCCATCTAAAGTGACAATCGGAACAAGCCCAGATGCAATGACTATGCAACACGCAAGCAACTTAATATTATGCAACTTAGGGTTAATCATTATTGCAACCTAGGCTAAGTGTGTCGCCTGAACCTTGCGTCACCCTTCCAGAAGCTGGGAGGCCAGGACCAAATGTGACAGATGCTCCAGCGAACTCTTTGTTGTCGTTAACAATGAAACTTCCGGCAACGCCTAAGATGCTAATTTCAATCTCAGTGAATTTTCCTCTGAGCGCGGACGGGTTTGTAAATAGCCCGAAGCTAACTCCTGCAGACACATCAACCCCATATGTCTTTCCCGCTGAACCATATAGTCCGACATCTCCCGATCCAAGATCAACAGCAGCACCGCCTTCTACGCTTCCACCGAAAATTAATGCTAAATCGCCCGCACCGCCAACTGTGAAAGTAGGTCCCCCCTCACATGGGCCATCATCATTTTGCGGCGAATAATCTGGACTTTTAGAATTACGCGCATAAAAGGCAGAGTGACTTATGCTTCCATTGAAAAAATATTGGCCCCCTGTCGATGTAAAACCGGCAACGGTTACTTTTGCTGGGACAAAATAATAATTACCACCTTGTTTTCCACCAGCATTATTCGGTACGCTATATATGATACTGTTCACAAACCAGCTACCTCCCGATGCTCCGTCTCTTTTCTCGCATAAACGCGACCCTGTGCAACTTCTATCATATACCCCAAGCCCAGTAGGATCCACTCCATTAACCGGATCGCCTGATACATAGGCATAGACATTCATACCATCACCGTAACCGATGGGGTCGCTTTGGAGGAACCGGCCTAGGGTGGGGGAGTACATTCGGGCCTTGTAGTGATAAAGGCCGAGTTCCGCAATCCACTGCTGCCCCGTATACTGGAACCGGCCTGTGTCGGTTGAGGCCGGGATGCCATATTCATCATAGCGGTTGATATTGATAACCGCGCCTGCCGCATTGCTCTGCGCGATCACACTGCCGCGCTCGTCCTTGTGCAGATAGCGTTTGTCCGATGTGCTAGCACCTTCATACCACAGGATCGGATCATCACTGCCGTCACCGTGAACGTAGCGCCGCAGGATGGTGGAGACATTGGCGGCATATTCGGTAATCAAGTCCGCCCCGTCATAGCCCATCCGAACAGTGCTGCTGCCGGTTGTCTGGTGCAGCCGGCCATAGGGGTCATAGGACAGCGTTATACCGGCCCCTGCGCTCACAAGACGGTTCTCCACATCATAGCCATAGCTAGATACGCTATCGGAAGCCAGATTGCCATTAGCATCATAAGTGAGCGATAACGCACCTGCTGTGGTCAGTTGGTTCAGGCCGTTGACGCCGTAGCTGCGATCCACATTATAATGCCCGTTCCACGCATAGCTGTCATTGCTGCCCGTCAGCTCGGCAATCTGGCTCGCCGGATTATACTGGAACGTGGTAGTCAGGTCATGCGCGGTTCCGGCCAGATTGCTGGTCAGGCCGGATAGGCGCGACAGCGGATCATGCGTATAGCTTGTCACCGTCCCGTTGCCATAGGTCATGCCCGTGCGGCGGCCCTGCGCATCATAAGCATAGGTAGCCAGCGCCGCAGCGCCGTTTTCCTTGATCTGGTACAGCGAGCCATCATCCTTGTAGCTGTAGCTCACATAAAAGCCGTCATTATAGGTCATCCGTGACCGACGTGACGCACTGTCGTAAAGATAGCTTACGGTTCGCGAGCCGCCGCCGGTGGTATCAGTCACGCTGGTCAGACGCCCCAGCGCATCAAAGCTGTTCGTGAGCCCCAGGCCACCTGCTGATACCAGCCTCGCGCTTGTCTGCCGCCCCGCCAGATCATAACCATAATGGACATCATTCGCGCTGCCCGGAAGGTTCTTGTGCGTCACACGGTTCAGATTGTCATAACTGTAATTGATAATCTGGCCATTGCGGCGACGCTGGCTTATGACGCTGCCATTTGCGTTGTAACTGTAACTTTCATAATCGGTTGTGGAACTGATCCCCGCTGTCGTCTTGCTGGGATATTGTGTTTTGTCGAGCCGGTCATGGCCGTCATAAACATAGGCGGTGGCATTGCCTTCACCGTCTGTCACGCTCTCGGCAAGGCCGTTATTTGTGTAGACGGTTGTCACCTCATCAGATTGTGCGGACGTGCCCACCGCGGTCTGCACCTTGGTCACCTGACTGGCGAGATTGTAAAAGTTTTTGGTAATCCGGTCGGGGCCGTGGACACCTGTTGTACCCAGACTACAGGCGGAAGAAGGCAGAGACGCAAACGCCGCCGGGTTCATCCGGGTTGCCGTACATAATAACCGGCCTCTTACATCATAATCATATTGCGCCACCGCCTCGGTTGTTGAACCTGCGACCAGCGTATCGCGAACTTTCCTGCTGTTCACGTCATAGATCGTATCGACACGGTCAAGGACGGTAATGCTGTTAATCGCTGTATCGCTCTGGCTAGTCGCCGTGCCATTTTCGATTTTCGTCAATCTGTCCGAAGCATCATAAGTATAGCGAACCGCACGGCGCAGCATTGGCCCCGCGCCATCGGGGTCCGGGCCAATGGTTCCGCGTGCGCGGCCTTTCAAATCAAAATAGCTGCGCACTGTGTCTACGCTGCCCGGAAGTGGACCATCCACGGTCGTTACCTGATCAAGATAATTATAGGCAACACTGTTGGTCGTGGAGATGGCTCCGTTCCCGGACGCTGTCGTAACTGTAACCGGTTTTAGGTTGTTCGGGTCATAGCCGATTGTGACCTTGGTTTCATTCGCGCTGCCAGCGCAGGTCGCGGCTGCGGCGCAGCTCATGACCTGTGTGACCTTATAGACCGGCACAGTCTGCGCGACCAGCGTTCCACCAGAATTTTTCGCTTTCCCGAAAAGAGCGGTATAGACATAATTGATCTCTACACGCGGCTGCCCGGCAGATGCGGCAGGCGCTTGAACCTTGGTCACCTGACCATGGGTAACATTATAAGTATAATCAATCCGGTTCCCCAGCGCATCTTCCGTCCACAATGGCTTGTTGCAGGTGGGATTAGCGGTGCACGAAGCCGAATAACCCGCTTTAGTCACAATGTCGGCGATACCTGATCCCGGTTTTGCAACAAGACGGGTTTCTGTAATATTGCCTCTGCTGTCATAGGTGATCTGACTATAATTGCCTTCAGGTAAAGTGGTGCGGGTTAAGCGGCCCTTGGCATCGTAAAGATAGCTCGTTGTTCGATTTAATTCGTCTTTAACCGATATCACGCGCCCCGACGCGGTATCACTCACAAAGACTTTCGCGCCGCCGCCCGGCTGAGCCACCGTCGTCGTCCGGTTCCCGCCGCTGTCTGCGTAGCTATAACCATAGCTTAGCCCAAAGGCGGTTAGCCCGCTTACCTTACCTGCGCTATATGTAGCGCTTACCAAGGGACTTGCGCTGGTTGGCGGCGTAATCATCGTTACGCCGCCACTGCCGCCGTAGCTTGTAGTGGCACCAAGTTCGTCGATGACCTGCGAATAATCATTGGCATATTGTTTCCTGGGCCAAGTATTCGCAAATGAGCATGTATTGGAGGTAGGGCTGCAATATTCAACCGCATTATTGAGCGCGATAGCCTCTTTCAGCTGGTTCCAACCAAATACCAGATTGGTATTCAGAAAAGCCTGCGTCTGGTTGATCGCATAATGCAGCTTGATCTGGTAACTGCTGTTCGAGGTAATGGATTGCAGGCGCACATGATATTGTATTGGTTTTGAACAGGTACTTGCAGAGCTGGCACTGACGCCGCTGCTCCGAGATGCAAAAGACGGAGGCTTCTGCTGAAGGGCTTCGCTCTTTTCATTTGTTTCAGGTTCAGACCCGGCACTTCGAAAGTCAGGGTTGGGGCCGCCACCACTGCCTCCTCCTGGACAAACCTGGGCATAAACATAATGGAATTTTCTTTCGAAACCTGATGGATTAGATAACTTGTCGATGACACCAAGCCTTAAGTTACCATAATAGCGCGCACTGCCTGGATTGGTAAAAGAGGCTACCGTCCCATCGCTCATTGTATAAGTGTAAAAATTGCCATTCCCGCTGGAAATCAATGTGGATCCGCTACCCTCGTCGGACTGGTATACTCCGCTTATCAATGTAAAGTTTTCTGTGTGATCCCCGATACTGACCCTGCGAGAAGTGCCGCCACCCTGGCCATAGCTGACAGTCCCGCGAAAAGAGGGATACCAGCCTGTGCCGGAATTAACCGCAGAAAATGATAAGCCTCCATTGGCCGGATTCCCAATATTCACCTGTTCCTGCCGGACATTGAAAAGACTGGTTGTTACATCGACGCCATTTATATCGCTGTTGTCGACAGGAGGAGCATTGGGCGGCGGACTTTGTGCGAAGGACGGGGCCGCGAATACAACTAGCATTAATACGGCAAAACAAAGGTCAGAGAAAAATAACGCGATATATGTTTTAAAACAGAACCAGAACCGGGTGACCGCCTACATTGTAACATTAGCACCATAATATCGCCCCCATCCAAATCAAACGCACGCCGGATTGTCAAAGAAATTTATGGTGGGTTGGCCGATCCTGTGGTTTTGACGCGCTTGCGGTTATTTGCCTTGTCATGTTCATAATCGGTTGTGACGCCGTTATTCACAGTCCCGGTGCGCTCGACTTTTACCAGTCGTCCTTTAGCATCATAGGTGAATTTTTGGGTCTCTGATGCATCGGCCTGTGAAGCTAAACAAATAGCCGCAGTGCCGGCGGCAATCGCGAGAGATTTATACATTAGCACCTCCTCACGAGTTCTGAGAGACGGCAGGTTTGTTGAATTCAGATAGTTCTCACGCTTTAGTTATCGGGTCAATCCAGATGCCTTGACACATTCGGCCGCGTTTTTATGGCCAATTTTCGTTTACTAAAATGGATTGGGAATCAACATATTGGATATTATCAACCTTTTCGGGAGACCACAGAACGTCTGATAATGGGCCGATTTCGGACAATCTGGTTTTGGTGACTAGAGAACTGAAGCAGTCTTCTAAATATGGGTCCGAGACAGGCGGGACTTTGCCCTAGCCTTAGACCATGGACTACGTTTCTCTCACTCCCTCCTTTCCACTTAGCAGAATTGTTCCTATATCGTTCGCCACAAAACAGGATGATTAGCGCAAATGTTTGAGGTAATAGGGAGCCACATTCAACTTCTTGACGACAGGCAACTGCGCACCCTCGTGGCGAGACTGTGCTTGGCCGAATTGCGATCAATGGATTCGCCGGTGTCAGGAGTCACAGCGGGAGGCAATCAGAATGCGCCTGACGGTGGCCTAGACGTTCGCGTAGAACTGACGGGGGAGACCTTCTCAGGCGATTTTATCCTGACTGTGCCTTTGGGATTTCAAGTCAAGAAACCAGACATGGGACCAGCAGCCATTCAGAAAGAAATGCGACCTGAAGGTTCGCTACGAGCCGTTATTGGTGAGTTGGCAGATTCGGGGGGCGGTTACATCATCGTCTGCTCCAACGGCTCTGTCGCAGATAAGCCGCTTCAAAATCGCAAGGCTGCAATGCGCGCTGCGCTCGATGGCCACCCATCTGCCGACCGCCTAACTGTCGATTTTTATGATCGAGACCGATTGGCTGGTTGGGTGAATTGTTATCCCGGCGTCTCAGCATGGGTGCGGGAGAAGATTGGGTCGCCGCTATCGGGTTGGCAGGCTCTAGGCGATTGGTCAGGAACACGAATTGGCGGCGATGGCGACTTCATTTTCGACGACACCGCTTGTCTCGTCGATGCTAGAGGAAAAGAGCAATCGGTCTTACCGATGATCGAAGGCATCACCCAGCTTCGGGCTATACTCGCTCAATCAGGGCAATGTGTCCGCCTTATCGGCATGTCTGGCTTTGGAAAGACACGGTTGGTGCAGGCTCTATTCGAGAGTGAAATCGGGTCTGATCCCTTGGACCCCTCATTGGCGATTTATACCGACTACTCAGAAACACCAGACCCAACCGCTCGCCAGCTTGCTTTAGGCCTAGTTGAGAGAGGCCAGCGGGCGATCTTGGTTGTCGACAACTGCAATCCTCAAACTCACTCCGATTTAGCAAAAATTTGCAGCAGCAAAGCGAGCAAGGTCAGTTTGATAACCGTCGAATATGATGTGAGAGACAATGAGCCTGAAAGGACAGAGGTGTTTCGGCTGCAGTCTGCTTCAAGCTCGACATTGGTTGAATGGCTGAAAGCTACTTTCCCCCACGTTACTCAGGTGGACCGGGATCGCATTGCCGAGTTCAGCGGCGGGAATTTTCGTGTAGCTGGCGTTCTGGCTGAAACGGTCAAGAGAGGTGATACCTTAGGCGACCTTCGTGACCGCGAGCTATTCGCGCGCATCTTTGTCCAGCGAAATATGGACAACGATTACTTGTTGAATGCGGCTGAGGCCTTGGCATTGGTCTATTCGTTCGATGGAACTGACACCTCTACCGAAGGCGAACTGGCCAACATTGCGACGCTGGCAGACGTCGACACGACGAAGCTCTATGGCTTCGTGGCTGAACTCAAGCGTCGAGGAATTGTTCAATCGCGAGGGCGCTGGCGGGCACTCTTGCCGCATGCGGTTGCAAACCGATTGGCGGCGCAAGCTCTTGAGCGCATACCGCCAGCTACGTTCGATGATTTCTGTCGAAATTCCAACCGCCGATTGCAAAGGTCGATAAGCCGACGGTTAGGCTATTTGCATGACAGCGATGATGCCATCGCAGCTGTTGGTCGTTGGCTGCAAGCGGACGGGCCGGTTGGTGACTTGCTCTGCGGCGATGACGATACTCTGCAAATTCTCAGGAACATTGCGCCGGTTGCGCCAGATGTTGTTTTGGCAAAGATCGAGCAGGCCATTGCAGGCACAGATTTCCCGGTCATTATTGACCCACGTCGATCTGGCCGTTGGCAGATCGCAGCAATTCTCAAATCGTTAGCCTACGACCCCCAACTCTTTGACCGAGCGGCAACTACTTTGGCAAAACTCGTTGCAAGCGAGGCGGTAAACGAAAATCGAAATTCGGCTAAAGGCTTATTCGAGGAACTGTTCCATCTCCATCTTTCAGGGACTCAGGCACTTCCTGCACAACGGAGACGGTTCGCCGAACACCTCTTCGAGCGAACCGACTTTGAGAGTAAACCTTGCGGCGAGATCGCCGTTTCTGCGCTACTGAAATCTCAAATGTTTTCGTCAACTTCCAATTTTGACTTTGGCGCACGGCCTAGGGATTTTGGTTGGCACCCTTCTATCAAGGGCGAAGTTTGGAACTGGTTCAGCGAAGCAATTAATTTGGCGGTTAAGCTGGGCCTCGAGCCCGACGAGAGACCGGCAATGCGTAGGATTCTGGGCGGTGCTCTGCGAGGCATACTACACATTGAAGCTTGCTTGGATTCAATCGAGGCCGCCGTTACTGAATTTCTCAAGGACGGTGAGTGGATCGAGGCTTGGCTGACTGTTCGAAGCGCAATGAAATTTGACCAAACCGGGTGGAGTCCGGCCGTTCAAGAGAGAATATTGAACGTCGAAGCCCAACTTCGACCTACCGACCCGCTCAATCTGGCGAGAGCATACGTGATTGAAGCACAAGGGTCAGGGTATAGTCTCGTGGACGCCGATCAGGAGGATGGAGAGAACCCTTCAGCCGCTTACCATCGTTTGGCGGATAAAGCAGAAGAACTTGGACAAGAGCTTGCGACACTTCCTGATGTCTTAAGCAGTTTCTTGCCCGAAGTTATGGGCGAAGGGCAGGCGCCAAGAGCGTTCGCTTTCGGCAGGGGGATGGCTAATTCGGGAGTTGATCGAAAAGAGATATGGGATCAGCTTTGTAATGCCCTTGCAGACGTGCCGGTGGGCCGGCGAAGCGCCAGCGTCATGGGCGGCTTCATTTCTGTTATTGTAAAGCGCGATCCTGAGCTGGGGGCACATTTTTTAGATGCCAGCTTGGACAACGCTGACATCCTGCCTCACTTTGTCTATCTGCAAGGTGTAGCCGGTATAGACTCTGCTGCGATTGCGCGGTTGAGGCAGGTCATTCGCGACCAAAAGCTCGAAGCACACAGCTTTTATGCGTTAGCCAACGGCTATGTCGCGTCAGCACCACAATCCGAATTGCGTGAACTGCTGCGTGAACTTGCTACGCTTGAAGGCGGGACAGCGATGGCGATTGAGATTCTGCAAATGGCCTTCTACTGTCACAAATCCGATGGCGTCGACGTTGATAGTAGGTTGTTCGATCTCGGCCACCAGCTTCTTTTGCAGACAGATTATAGCCGAGACGGCGATACGCGAGAGTATAGCATACAAGAGACGATCAAGGCCTGTTATGTTGGCCCTGCAGGCGAAGCTTACGCAGTTGAGCTTTGCCGTCATTTGTTAGGCTTGATCGATGAGGGCTCAGTTTGCTCGTTTCAACTCGATCATGTGATTGATGCGCTTTTCAAGGTGCAGCCAACCGTAACGCTTGACGAGTTTTTGCTCAGCAACCCAGATGATGTCGATCATCCGATTTTCGGCAGCTCGCCAATATCAGGCCAGGGGCCGCTCGGAAAGGTAGATGACCGCGTTTTGTGGGCTTGGGCTGAAGTTGATCCTCCAGTTCGTTACCCTCTCTTGTGTCGAGCACTCGATCTCTTTTCAGGCGAGCGTTACGGACAGGATACCGGTTTGTCGGAGACGTTTGTTGAAGCTATCGAACGCGCTCCCGATCGCGCCACGTTCCTCGCCAATTTCGATAGGCGGTTGAGTCCTAGTGGCTGGTCCGGGAATCTATCGGCCATCCTGGATAGTCGCGCCGAGTTCCTTGCGCCGTTGCTAGAACATTCGGACCCAGCGGTATTCGCATGGGCGACTGAACAGCGAAGGAAGCTAGGGATGCGTGCGGATGCTGAGCGTAAGCGCGAAACCGACAGAGAAGAGAGTTTCGAGTAAGGCTAATTTTCGTACCTCCATCGTCCTTTTTTAGGGGGTTGCGGTATATGGCCATACGTTGAGATTACGCCATGAAGCTGCTGCCGGGTCACTTCTGGAGCAAGGGCTGCTTTCTGGCGTAGTGTGCCGCATCGGGAACGACCGAAATTGGGGCGCATTTCGGACCGACTGTAGTTAGGCCTACTGCGGATAGGCAGGTTCCGGGAAGACGTTCGCTAAATGCTGCCATTACGCGGTGTGTTATTTATGTCATTCTCAAGCAACAATTATGTCCTCATACCGGATATCAGACGCACGTATTGTGGCGGTAATTATCCAAACACTTCAAAATAATCCCCGCAGTTCACACAGATAATAACAATTATGCCATAATTTCAAAAAAAGTATCAATCAAGTCAACTTCTATTGACATTGGTTCGCATTAGCATCTAACGGACCCTCATATTTAAATGGGGGACCAAATGTTACGTTGTTCTAAATTCGTTTTGTTAAGTGCTGTCTCTGTTGCCGCGTTGACGATCTCTCCTGCCAATGCTCAGGACAGCTCAACTCCTGAAATACACGAAAACGTGCAGTCAGAGCAACGGAATGTGATCGAGCATGGAATCGTGGTGGTTGGAAAGCTGACTGGCGCAGCTATTGATCGTGATGAACTCGACCTACTCCAGGCATCGGACCTGAAAGATATATTCCGGCAAGTGCCTTCAGTCTCTGTCGGCGGCTCGCTCGGTATCGCTCAAAAAGTCTATGTGCGGGGTCTTGAAGATTCTCTGATCAACGTAACAGTTGATGGGGCTCCACAAAGCGGTTCGCTGTTTCACCATATTGGTCGTGTAAATATTGAGCCGGAACTTCTTGAATCGGTCGAACTGCAAGCAGGTGCCGGAGAAGCGACCTCTGGCTTCGGGGCTATCGGGGGGGCGTTGCGTTTTCGGACTCGTGACGCTGCTGACATGTTAGAGTCTGGTCGAGATGTAGGTGGAATTGTCAAAGCCGGATGGTTCTCCAATAATGGCTATAAGCTCTCCGCGACACTTTATGCGAAGTTAATCGGCGATATTGGCATTGTTGGCTCCTATGTATATTCCGACCGAAACGAGTTTAAAGATGGTGATGGCAACCGTGTACGCGGCACAGCTGCAGAGCAGCAGCTCGGATTTGTTAAAATAGGCGGAGACCTGGGTTCCGGTCATAATTTTTCCGTAAGCTACGAGCATCGTGACGAAGAAGGCGAATTTGGTGCGCGTCCCAACTGGCCTGTGCTGATCGGTGATCGCCTGTTTCCCGCCAAGGGCACACGTCAGACGGTAATCGGAAATTACAGGTATGACTCTGGAGGCGCTGTAAGTCTGGAAACCACTGGATATTGGACCCGTGCCAAGTTCGAACTGGACCGTTCTGACCGATGGGGGCTTTATGGTGCGGATATCGAAAGCTATGGGTTCGATGCTCGTTTCCGGACGAAATTTGCTGGTCACGATGTCATATTCGGGATGGAGCACCGGTCTGACCAGGCGTCGAGCGCATATCTCGCAGATGATGCAATGTGGCAACCTTGGGCCTGGGACCCCAATGTGGGTCAATTTGAGGAGCGGGGCGATCTTTTCGGTGTCTATGTGCAAGACCATTGGCAGGTTGTTGAGCCGTTGCTTCTAAGTTTCGGTGCTCGTTACGATGCCTATGATCTTGATGTAGTAACATATGGAACGGGCACCAAAAGTGATGGCATTTCTTTCAATGCAGGCGCTGATCTGGAAATGCTTCCCGGACTGACGTTGAATGCAGGCTATGCAGAAGCGTTCCGTGGCAAAGAGATTGGTGACGCATTCTCGCTCGAACACCGGCCGGGACGCGATATTCTACAACCCGGCCTGAGACCGGAAACTGTCGCAAATTTTGAAGTTGGCGCAAGTTTCGAACGAAATGGTTTCACTGCATCCGCTGCCTATTTCGACATGAAGATCAAGGACGTCATTCTCGATCAACTCTATAGCGGACCGTTTCCACAAGACGGTATCTATTACGAGAATGTCGGTGATTTTACTTCGGACGGCATCGAGTTACGAGCAGGATATAAGTACGGTCCATTTGGTTTCAGTGGCTATTACAATCATTATGATTCGAGGATCAATGGCAATCGGATCAATGGTTATGAGCAAATTGCGCTAGGGAACACAATGGGTGACAATTGGAATGTATCCGCCAATTACGACCCGTCGCCATCACTGGGGTTTATGGCCAGCCTGACCCGGTATGAAGCGGTGCGAGATCTGGAAGTATTGTTTCGCGACGCTGATCTCGGGTTCGTCCCAACAACCGAATTTATTGATAAGCCAGCTTATACTGTAGTCGATCTATTCGCACGCTGGCTTCCCTTTGATAGTGATCGTTTGTCCCTGAACGCCGCGATCTATAATCTATTTGATAAGCGGTATCTCGCACATGCCAGTGTGGGTGACTATACCGCCATACCGGACTATGAAATTGTTTCAGGCTTGTCTGAGCCGGGACGCAACTTCCGCTTAACGGCATCTTATCGTTTCTAAATGCAGCGACGGATTGGTCTGAAACTCTGGCATTGCTGGTTCGGAATATTGGTCGGCGGGTGGCTAATGCTGCTCGCCGTCACCGGCGTTGCGATAGCTTGGTATGACGAACTTGATATAGCATTAAATCCCGACTTGCGGCTGACGGAAATTAGTGACCATGCATCCATTTCCCTCGATGTTGTTCTTGACAATGCAGAAGCGGCCCTGCCCGGTTTCTCCGCCAATAATATCATGCTGGCTCCGGCCAATGGCAAAACGCATTGGTTGTTGGGCCGACAGTCTTTGCCGGATGGTGCTAGTCTTCCGATGCAGGTTTTTGCCGATCCGGCGACGGGCACCATCACTGGCTGGAGAGTAAGCGGCGGATTACACCTCGATCGCCAGCATTTCCCTGATCTGCTTTACGGTCTGCATACAGAATTATTGGCGGGTGAGACAGGGGCGACATTTATCGGGATTATCGGCCTTCTTTGGTTGCTTGACCACTTACTCGCTGTTCCCCTAGCATTCCCCAAGCTGCAAAAATGGCCTGCGGCATTTCAGCTTGCCGGCAAAAAAGGCAGCTTGCGCAGGCTCTTTGACTGGCACAGAGCTATGGGAATGTGGTTATGGCTGGCAACATTCACGATAACCTTGACAGGGGTCACTCTGGCATTTCCTAACGCCAGTCGAGACTTGATACGACAAGTGTCGCCCGTCAGCGAACGATTGCACGAATCGATGCCTGAAGCAGAAATCGATGAGGTCACGGTCGGATTGAACGACGCGATTGCAAGAGCAGGCCCTGGACAAGTTCACAGCGTAAGAATATTGCCTTCGGTCGGTCAATACGCGGTCCGGACATACGATCAACGCGATCCAGATAATCAAGGGCGTATGTGGACATATGTTGACATGGCCGACGGATCAATCACCGGACAACGTCATGATAATGGAGAGACCGGTGGCGACTTGTTCTTTGCCTGGCAGTATCCCCTTCATTCCGGCCATGCAGCTGGGCTCGGAGGCCGGTTATCGGTGACGCTCGTCGGTCTGGCCACGATTTGGCTATGCATCAGCGGCTTACGGCTTGTTTGGCGTCGTCGGAATAGCCGGGCACACGTAAAGAATGCTACTGCTTTTCCAGCTTAGCCATTTTCAGGGATAAGAAAAGTGGAGATCGTCTAATACCGCCGGTGACGCAGGCGAGAGCAGTTTGCGATGCAGTATTGAAATGGCTATTATCAATTACCACCGCCTACCTTGAGCGATGTGTGCCCAATATCCTGACGCTTCCCATAAGAGGATACCGCTGGCCGGATCAAGACGACGCAGTTACAAGCTTGGCATAGATGACTTTTCACTGACAAGTCGATCTGCAACAAGACAGTGGCCCGTATGAACTGCAGGCTCTGATCGAGCCAAGGACGTTGAACAATTGTAAACTCGAATATGAAGACCTGTCTAAAATAGATCTTTCTGGCGAGAAGTTCGAGCTATGCAATTTGCGGAGCACTAATCTTGCTGGAGCAAATCTTGAAGACACCACATGAAAGTCCTGCCATGGAGGCTTTGCGAATTTTACAGGCTGCAATCTATCCGACGCTGTCTCTAACGTTAGCGATTTTAATGACGCTTCGATGAAGCGTAGCACTTTTGAGGACGCGAGCTTCGAGCAATGCAAGCTCACTGGAGTCGATTTTTCTGATGCAGAAGCCATCGACCTTAGCTTTAAGGAGACATTGCTAATCAACGTAAAGAGGATAGGCATTTCGTTCAGGAAAGTCAATCTCGAGCAGCTGGACTTTTCACAAAGCGACCTTCGACAATACGACTTCTGGACGTCCTCAGTTGACAGCTGTAATTTGCGCGAAATCATGATGGACGATGCGCGCTTTGAAGGCGTTGACCTTCGCAAGTGGTATCCGCCTAGGTGACGCATCTCGATTTAGGGGCCCTACGATTCCTCATGAATAGGCAGCGCAACTTCTAAGCGAATTCGGCCTAATGGTCTGCTAATAGCACATTGAAGCTCGGAAGGGTCTTTCCGCTTCCCACTCATTTCTTGCCGCTCAAGCGTGAGAAAATTCTAGACACCTACTAGACACCTAATGGCAGCTTTTAGGCGCGAGCGCCTGCCTCCGGAATGACGACAATTGGGGCGCAAAGCAGTCATTCTCTAATTATTCGACTGGACTTCAGCGCTTAATCGAGCATTGCTATTTGCGTCGCGACAATTATGACGACACGCCGCCCGCCATTTAGCGATCCGCGGCTTTGGTCAGTGGGAGCACCGGACGGTCCGGCGCCTGCACAGGAGACCCAAAAAATGGCAATATCAAAAACCACAACCAAATCCTCCAAAGTCATTGCGCTACTTAGTCGCGGCAGAGGTGCGAGCATCGATGAGATCGGCAAAGCGACAAACTGGAAACCCCATAGCATCCGGGCCTTCCTGACTGGCCTTCGCAAGAAAGGCTTTGTCCTCGCGAGAGAGCATCAAGGGGAAGAAGACACGGTATATCGCATCACATCTGACCCAATCGTCAAGAAGGCGTCCTGATGAGCGCCTTGAACACACGACTGGAGGAACTAGCCGCCATGCCACCAGCCCAGCTTCGATCCATATGGAGGGATACATTTCGCCGACCAGCACCTGAAATACCGCCCAATCTCTTGCGGCGGTCAATAGCCTGGCGATTGCAGGAGCGGGTGCATGGTGGATTGACGCCTTCTGTCAAAAAGCGAATTGCCCAAGTGCAGAAACAGTTCACAAAAACAAACGTCGCGGGAACTCTTCCGGATATCGCGCTCAAGCCCGGCACAAGGCTGGTCCGGACATGGAAGGGTGAGAGTTATCATGTGTTCGTTGGCGAAGACGGCTTTGAATATCACGGCAGACAATATCGTAGCCTCAGCCCAATCGCGGAGGAAATTACTGGCGCCCATTGGTCTGGTCCGCGTTTCTTCGGGCTAAAAAAGCGAAGCGGTTTCAAGCCAAAGGCGTCGATCGATGACTGATGTGAAAGGCAAGACACACTGCGCGATCTACACTCGTAAATCGACCGAAGACGGCCTGGAACAGGATTTCAACAGTCTGGATGCTCAACGTGAGGCCTGCGCTGCATACATTTTGAGTCAGACCCATGAGGGGTGGGAAGGATCTTCGGAGCTCTATGATGATGGCGGCTTCAGTGGCGGGTCAATGGAAAGACCGGGCCTTAAACAACTTTTGCAAGATGTGAAGGCTGGCAGAGTTAATGTCATCGTTGTGTACAAGGTAGACCGCCTGACCCGAAGCCTCGCGGACTTTGCAAAGATCGTCGAAATCCTTGATGAACATGATGCAAGCTTCGTAAGTGTTACCCAATCATTCAATACGACCACCAGCATGGGGCGGCTTACGCTCAATGTTCTCTTGTCCTTTGCGCAGTTTGAACGCGAAGTGACGGGGGAACGCATCCGCGACAAGATTGCAGCTTCGAAGAAAAAGGGAATGTGGATGGGAGGTCCGGTTCCCCTTGGCTACGACCTTGAGGATCACAAGTTAATTGTGAACTGCAAGGAAGCACGAACTGTCCGCCATCTGTTTCGGCGCTATTTCGAGCTTCGATCATTGACGCAACTGGTCGATGAGCTCGCCGTGCAGGGTTACCGCACCAAAAAGCGCGCCTACAAGGATGGCAGGACTGTTGGCGGGATTACGTTCCGCACAGGGTCACTTGCTCAATTGCTCAAAAACCCCATCTACGCTGGCAAGGTTCGTCACAACGGGAATATCTACGATGGCAAGCATGATGCGATAATAGACGAAACTCTGTTCGATGAAGTGCAAGCCATCTTTGGAACCAATCGAAGAAATAATGCAATGGGCAAGAAAGCAAAGAACCCCAGTCTGCTCGCTGGCAGGATCATTGATCCAGACGACCGGCCTATGACCCCAACTCATGCCTGCAAGGGAGCAAAAAGATTTCGCTACTATGTATCGCGTCTTGCACCAGGAGAGGACAAGAATAGTATCTGGCGGTTACCATCTGGAGAAGTTGAAAGGCTGGTTACGGACACACTTGCCAATGCGATCTCAAGAGCTAGGTCAATATCCGGCGAGGCGAAGGCCATCCAAAATCGTATCGCAATTAATCGCGAAATCGCTGATCGACTAAAAAACGGAACTATTCAGGAGAAGCGCAAGATATTGATTGACCAAAAGGTCGAGGTGCATATCCAAGAGGCCCAGGTCGTGATCAGTTTCCGAATGTCCGATGGTGCTGAAAGAATGGAAGTTCAGCTCAATGCAAAACTGGCCAAGCAAGGGAGGGAACTGAAGTTGACCATTCCGGCCACCGGAACAAACATCAAACCCGCACCCAATCCAACATTGCAAAAGCTGGTAGCCCAAGCTTTCGCAGCTCAAGATCTCCTGCTCAACGGCAAAGAAAATCCTGCGCTTGCCAAATACAGTCGGCGCTATCTAGGACAGCTCGTTCGCATCTCATGGCTGGCACCGGATATTATCGCATCCATCATGGATGGCACTCAGCCAGCTGATCTTACCGGTCGCAAACTCACCCGCGCCAATGCGATCCCACTGGATTGGCCTAGTCAGCGAAAAATGTTCGGGTTCACCTGATTTTCTGCCCAAAATCACCATCTGCATCTGACAGCCACAAAATGGCCTTATGAGACGATTGGGCATACTGGCGCCGTTTCGCGACGGACAAATGGTCTCTAGCAGCCGGTGCTGAAGCTGGATTTGGACTAAGCCACTAAAAAATAGCATGAATTTGTGTTTTCAACGCCACAAGTAAGAGACAGCCAAAAATCGGGAAATGCCTGGTGCCGCTTAGAGGACTCGAACCTCTGGCCCCATCATTACGAACGAAGCTCTCTCCCGCAAATCTGCGGTTTTTTAGCAAATGGAGTACCGGTTTTTGCCAATATAGCCCCTTTTAGTTCTTTCTACGTTCTCCCTACCGGTACAATGTGTACCGGTAGAGTTTTCGATGCCCGCGCTCGACCCATTGATAGCGTCATATTGCATCACAGCTTTCCCCGTCACAGTTCATAAGCCAATCCGAAGGCGTTAAACAAAAATCGGCAGTTGTGCGTGGGCAATTCTAAGGTGCAGGGTATGTGCGGGAAACACGTAATAAACGTAATATTTGCGGATTTCTGCGGGTTATAGACGTAATTTATTTGTAATATCAACGTAATATTATTACACTTATTATCTGTAATATTATTTTATAATAAATCTATACATATCAATGAGATAACATCCTCGCATATAAAATATTACACAATATTACAGTTTCTTGTAATATTTATTTCCCTATTTTTCAATGGCTTGCACCATGTTTCGATGGGATGTTACAGATATTACGTGTTTCCCGCCCCCACCCCCTTCCCTAGCTATTAGCCGGGAGCAGTTGATGTGCGTCGAAATCGTACAAAGAAGCCCAAAGCGGAGCGTGGGGGTGAGCGCGGCGCGATGGGTCTGCCGGAAGTGCGGCAAACTCCGATGGTTGACTGGCAAAGAGTTGCTGAGTCGCCAATCGGCCAAGTTTCTATATTTGGAAGATATCGAACGGCGTGCACGGTGTCGCCAGCGCGGCTGCGGCGGGCTTGTGCGTATGGCCATGCTGGGCGAAGGTGAAACTACTGGATTTATTGGCGGTATTGCATGATAAACCTATTTCATGTGCAATCGGTATCAACAGGCTGAAACAGACGCGGCAAGACAGGCGTTGGAAGCGCTTGAGACCGAAGAATTCAATTCTGCCGGATCAATCATCCATCCGCAGGGGCAAGGTGAGATCATTCGAGTTCTGGACGGGAAGCGAACGATTAGCCAGATGACATGGGGCTTTCCGCTCATATTAGCAGCCTCCCGAAAACGCGCAAAGGAGCAGGGTAAACAACCCAAGCCCAAACCAGTGAACAATGCACGATCTGATAAGCTATCGTCATCATTCTGGAACAGATGGACAGGTCCAGAGTATCGATGCGTGATCCCGGTTACACGCTATGCGGAAGCTTATGGGACGAAGGGCAGCATGAAAGAGGCTTGGATCTCTATTCCAGAGCAAGAATTCTTCCCAGTCGCAGGGCTATGGCGACCCAGCGATGAATGGGGCAATTGTTATACGATGATCATGACGGATGCAGCCGGAGAAGCGGCTAAAGCACATAGCCGAATGCCGGTTATTCTGGAGCGGGATAGCGTAGATACATGGCTAAGCGAGTCCATGGAGCAGGTAGATGAATTATTTAGTCCATCTGGGCCGGTTCATATAGATTGGACGGATCATCTGTGGAAGCGTTGATTGAGACCAATGTTATATATCGATTCACTTAATAATTTCAGACGTTGAAGTAAAAAACTTCTTCCCAAAGACCTACATTAAACCGCTATATTGGTACATAAGGAACCGAAGACTCACCTCGCTTAAATTTTTCAGTATCGACCCGTTTAAACGAATGTACGCTAACCTTGATCTGATAAGGCATGGCCATTTTAGGCTTGAAACGATATTGCCACTCGGAAGGAAAGTATATGAACGGCAGAAATTTAATAGTTTGCGGCGCCTCATAAATTACTCCCACCCCAATGGCGCCAGTCTTATTGAATATCAATATAGAGCTGTGGAATCCTCAATACTTATGCAGTTTCGCGCTTGCGCGAACGTCTAAAAGAGTGAACATTATAGCGTCATGTGGAACTGGAGAAAAATTATTGGCCCAATAGGCAACCTTGCAGTTGCCAGAGCACAGAAGCTCACAGTTTTTTGGACTGCAAGAAATGTGCTCTCAAGACTAAGATTTCAAATAGACCGAATTTCCAGCTCGCTGAAGCGAGACGCGGAAACCTTATCCTACACAAGCTCCGTCTACAGGGAGCTTTTTTCGATCAGCTTTAAAGGCATGATCGCTTCATGCCTTTTCATACTCATAGCTGAGCTTATCGAGATCATCGCGCATCCAATTGTAGTGAAACATACGCCAGATCTCATTTCGCTCTCGCCTGATGCATCCGATTTTCTGGCGATGATTGGGCAAATTGGAGCTGTATTCCTTAGCATTTATTTTGCCACTTTCGGTATCATTCTCAGCTCAAGCTACAGCCATATCCGAAATGATGTCGTCGACCTTATCCTCAGAGAAAAGGTCAACAATGCCTATTCATCTTACCTGATTAATCTGACAATACTCTCCCTAATATCTGTCGCCCTTTCTTATTTAGGGTACGCGACGGGATACATCATCTTTATGACCGTTTTAGTGGGTGGCGTCATAGCGGTCCTTTGTATCTTTCAGCTAGGCAAGAGACTATTTCTGTTTTTCGATGTTTCAAGATTGGTTGATGCTGAAATCTTGCCTGAGGTTACTCGGCTGATAACGGAAGTATCCCGATCTCGAAGAAGGTCTATCCATCTTGATTCGCACCGACGAAAAGTCGTTGCTCAACGACTGGCAACCCTTCGCTATCTTAGCTTCAACTCAGAAAGGAGCACCAGCCAACACGCCATACCGAACACGCGGGTAGATTTCGCATACGCGAGCTTATTGAGGTTCTATGCGTCCGAGCGCCCCAGAATTCCTCAGGATAGTTTTTGGTTCAAGAGAATCTCAAAGCACCCCGAGTGGTTCTTCGAGAATGACTCAAATACTAGTATGGCGCTTCAATCCGACATGCATCTGTCACCCAAAGAGGAGATCGACGCGAGATGGTTCGAAGATAAATTACTTGATGGTCTTTTAGCTTCGTTCGAAGAGTGTTTAAAGCAAGGAGACTATTCTGCTGCCTACAAGACTCTTCAATACGCTCAATTTGCCAATGAGGCTCTCGCCGCAATGTTCCTTCCTGACGAAGGGATAGACTTCTTAGAACGATTTTCGGATTGTCTTCGCAGACATGAAAAAGAGCCAGAATTGCCGTTTACAGATGAACGTAAAAGATCTCGCTTTGAAGAGATTTCACTCCACCTTAGCTTAACACACGCTTCCTACATGTTTGCCTACGAATATCTCAGGTTAGCAATTCTCTTTGCTGAAAAGCTACCGACCAAGGTTGGAGCGATTGATTGGAAGAAGCCGGATTTCAGTGGCTTCCCGTCTCCATTGCTCGAACGACTACAAAACACCAAGCTTCGGCTCGATTTTGAGAAAACCGTCGAAGGACGCGCACTGATGCCGAATCGCTACATAACACAGCTGGTCGCAAAGGACTTCACAAATGCCATTTCGCTTGGGATTGAACGTATTATATCGGACATGAAGAGAACCACTTCCGGAGTGGTTGCTTCACTCGTCGCAGCAAAAAGAGAGTATGTCGCTACCCCTATCCTATTGAGTTCTTTTCGATCGGTCACTCAGTTCTCCCATTTCATTGACCTTTTAGAGAAAAATCTGGAAGCAATTTACAAACTGGAGACTTATCCCGAATATGAGATCACTAAAGTCAATACAGCTAAGGCGCGTGCGGAATTAGTAGAGTTGAGGTCTGAGCTTATTTCCACCTTATGCTCAATGCCAATCATTAGATATTTGGCAGACGATCTGGGTGAAACTGAAGAACTGCCAGATTACTTCGGTCACAGCTATTTCATGCTCGCAGAGGAGTGTTTCAAAGCATGCAAAAATAATAATTCAGACAGTTTTAAAAAACTATTCTTTGCATTTGGTATATTGGCACAATTATCGTTTTCCCGTTTTGATAAAAAAAGAGGAAAGGTCAGCGATGAGCATTTTATATCAATATTGGGGACAATAGCTGAAGACCTTCTGACTCTCACCGGATATGCATTGGTATTTGCGGAGATACATAAAAGCCATGACTTCAAATCCCACGCTGAAGAAGTATGGGAAAAGCTGCTTCAGAGTACGAAGGATAGACAATGGTACCTCCGCTGGATCATACAGATTTTCTCTACTTACAAGGCCCCCCCCTTTTTAAGCACTCCCCGCAACCTAATTAGGTCTCAATGGGGAATGCATCTGCAACAGACTCTGCGCGATTTAGGATTTGACGATGGAATGGGTTTCGGTCACGAAGGACGAGAGCACCCCAGCCCGATTGTGCGGAGTATTGCAGGTATCGGCATGAACCAACCTGGCGAAGCTGCAATCTATTTTGTTCTTAAGAACAAGATAGAGGGGGATTTCGAGCTTCCTCAGAGTGTAGAGGACTTCAAGTCTGATTATGAACGGCAGGCAGGTCGAGAATGAAAATAACTTTTGGCCAGCCCCCGGAATGGTTTCCCCCAGTTAAATTAAAAGGGTTAGAACACGTATTTCTGCGTGAACCAATTGATGGTTACCGTAGCCAATATATTCACATGTTCTTGCAAGACATGCAGCAGCTGGTTCCTCTCGGATCAAGAAGGGAGCGGGACGCCTATTTCGATATAGAGACAAACGACCAACAGTTAGCTATAAAGACTTTGGCAGCGCTCGACCGTAAGTATCGATCTACTCATATGGCAGACGCCCTACGCCATATTCTGTCGTTCACTGCCATGGAGCTATTTCAGGCTGGCCGCTCGGTAATCGCACTGAGAACCAAATTAGACGAATATGAATGGAATATCACATCAGTGCACCCAAGTGCGAGCCGGATCGTTTCTCTAGGTCCATTTTTGATCCAATTCTTACCCGAAAGAGACAACGGTTATTTCGGAAAAGACGCTGAAACCTACTCACGTGAGATACGGATCCTTAATAGAAAAAGTGTTTTATGCATCGAGCTACCATCAACTCTCAAGCGATTTAAAGAAAAGTTCCTAAAAAGGTTACAGTTGCTGAGCAACCTCGCGAATCCCGATACCGATAAGCTTTTTCCGCCAATCTCTCTTGAAAACCCTAACCCCCGAAAAAATATATTAGATTTCTCTGCGTTCAGAAAAAACTTTGACATCGCGCTCTTCCAAACGATCAGAGAAACCGGCTGGATGGCAAGAAATTTCACTGGTGAAGAGAAGTCAGATTTTCTCACATCGGTTTGGAGGCTGAGATTTAGGAAATTCCAAGCCACGCTTCGGATGGAAATCATTCGTCAATTGAATGAGCAGATACCGAACATTATCCGTCAGAGTAGTCCTGACTTCGAGATGTTCATACGAGAAAAAGGTTTGTTGACGCCCGATGAGTTAACAAACATGGAACGACAGCTCTATGCTGGAGATATCTCATTTGAGGAGGTCATCGATTCCACTTTCAGTCTGTGATACCGTAGGAAGCCTCGTTGCGGAGAGAACCGTGAAATATAGCGATAACCTTCAGAATTATCGTGAGACTCTAGATGCCCATATAATCGTTTTTCGAAAGGTAGTTCTTCCTCATTGCCAAAAAGCAGCTGACATACCGCATTGGTACCAGAACTGTTGTTGAAAATCGAAATCCATAAATCTCACTCATTGTCACAGATTATCTATGAGCACAGTTCATAATTGATGCTTACTTGTTAGCCGCACTTATATAATCGATCAGGTAGGTGATTTATGAACTCGCCAATACCTCACACAATCTCGATATATAATAATCGGGCCAATAGCGATGCCATCAGCCCGACTTTCGTTCTTCCCTTCCGGACGCAGCCTAATTACTAATAATCAACTCACCGAAGGTTTTGGCATTGCTGTTTCCAGCCAGCGTGTAACGGACGCCGACCTCTTCCATCGAAAACCCATTGAACAAAGAACGTATTTCCGGATGATCGTTGATCGATAAGATAAACCGGCCTTTGATCCCGGCCAATAGTTTTGCCATCTCCTCAAATTCCTCGCGCCGGAACATGTTTTTTCCATAATCATCTTCGCAGCCGAAATATGGTGGGTCGAGATAGAAGAGCGTGGCGTCACGGTCATATCGCCGGATGAAATCAGCCCATGGCAATCGCTCTATCGTCACGCTGGATAGTCTGTCATGAACGGCCTCAAGCATCGGCTGCAATTTCGTCACATCGAAACGAGCGGCATTGGCAGGTGACACGCCGTAATTGCTGCCAGTCACTTTTCCACCAAATACCGTCCGCTGAATATACAGAAACCGCGCAGCGCGCTGCATATCGGTCAAGGTTTCGGGATCCACACGCGATAGCCTTTCGAACTCTGCCCGCGACGCAATCTGAAAACGCATCATTTCCAGAAATGAGACGTAATGCACCTGCAATATCCGGAATAGGTTGTGGACCTCGGCTGACCAGTCATTGATCACTTCGGCTGTTGGCCTGCAATCCCTTCGGAAAAACACGCCGCCCATGCCAACAAATGCCTCTGCATAGGTTCGATGCGGAATATCCGCTATTTTGTTGCATAACCGCTTTGCCAGCATCCTTTTCCCGCCGATATAAGGCGCGACAGGCCGTACCGGTTTAACTGGCTCCAGATTGTCTCCGGCTTGTAATTTCAGACTCGCTTTCATTTCATTTGTTCCATATTTGCTCCCCTGTCGCATCGGTACCGATTCGGCAGGCGGAGTGGCCCGATCACGCCCATGGGCGATCCGGTCTGGTCATGGCGGGTCTGATCCGTCGGTTAGCGGCGCTGGAACGCCGTTACCTCCGCCTCACCGATGTGAAACGGAAATATTGTGGGGCTGGTCGCTAAGCAGCAACAACCCTGCTTTTCGGCACATAATCCCTGAACCGCAGCACTTGTGCCCCTGCCCAGTCATTGATTTCGAGCATCCGCAGCATGATCGGCTCTATCTCGTTGTCGAAAAATATATCTGTGGCTGTGCCAACATCGCCAAAGCCCCCGTTATTTTGTGGGATGATGCCGATCAATTGCGGTGGGACTCGGTGCGCTGCCAGCATGTCGTCGCGGGTAATATTCTTGATGTTCGAAAATTCGTCCTTTGCCACTACATCGGCAATCGGCATGATCTGGATGCCGTCCTTTTTGCCGCCGGGAATGTTGACGAACATATTCTTGAAGTTGCCGACACCTTTGGCTGACTGCAGCCGCTCCCGCAGCTTGGTCACAGTTTCGGTATCGGCCAAAGGTTCGCTGACATAGAAAACAAACCCGGCATGAGCGCCGTTTTTATAATAGCGCCGACGAAACAAGGTCGCATTTTCATTGAGCAGGCCGGATTGCAGCGCGGACAGCCATTCAGGTATGCCATAAACCTCCTGCAGCGGTTCGGGCTGCATTATGTGATACACGCTTCCAGTGTCAAATTCGTGATGGCCCATGCCAACTTCATGCTTGATCCACCAATAAGCGCCCTCCTCCACGCCAACGCGGGTATGGACCGCTGGCGATGTCCGCAATCGCGCAATCCCGCCAAGACGGTTTTTCCGAGCCTCGACATAGCCATTGCCCATTTGCAGAAAATCCATGGCCCATCGTTCAAAATTAGCCCGGTCGAATTGCGGTGTCGGTACAAAATGCTTCATCAGCAAATTGACTTTCAGTGCTATCGCGCTGCGATGATGAGCCGACATATTGAATGCTTTGGCCAGATTGATCATAGGCAGTGGCGGTTCGTACCAGTCAGCGTTGCGGTACATTTCAAAATAGGACCATAGGTCGCGGCCATCGATCACGCTTTCCGGATCCCCAAAGGTGAACATTGACACATCCTTGCCCGTCGCGGTGCCGCCTTCTCCGGTCGTCTGGTCAGCGGCTGTAATCAAGTCGGTCATTGCTTATGCTCCATTGCAAAAATCGTTAATCAAGGAAATCCACCGTCCCGCCGCCTGATCCGGCCAGCGCTGCATTCATCGGTTCATTGGAAAGCGCGTGCATGATCGCCCAGGCAATGTCGGCATGGCCTATCTGCCCGTTACGCATGGCTGTATAGGTAACTTTGTTGCCGCCGGTGACTTTGGGCCGGATCGCCATAAAGCTGGCCGAAACATCCGACCATCCGCTGTCAAATTCGATACGGCTATTGCGGAAAATATTCTGGGCTTTCTGAACAAGCGCCGTTTTGACCGCTATCGAATATTCAATGCGGCGAACGGTCGGGAACCATGCCTTCACAAGTTCATATACCGCTTGACCAGCGCCGGTGGTATCAATGCTGATATCCGTAACAGTATAGCGCGACGCCGCTTTTTTGATCGCATCGGCCTGCCCCTGAAAATCTAAGCCGTTGAGGCGCAGTTTTTCCAGAACCCGGAATTTCCCGCCTGCCGATTTCGGCGGCGCAAGTATCGCAAGTGCCGCATCATCACGTCCGTTCTTATTGGGATCATAACCGATCCAGACCGGATGATTGCCAAAGGGACGGGGAGCAGCCGGAAGAAAATCACGCCATTTGTAGAAGCTATCGACCCGTGCAGGATTGATCATCGAATATGGGAAGCTGGATGCGCTATCGTCAATAAACTCGCATTCGTATAAATTGGCGAATTCCTCTTCGCTCAATTCTGCGCGCAATTCCTCCTCGTCGAAAAACTCCGACATCCCGCCTTTGGTCGCTGCGGCCAGCGTTAATATCTGGCACCAGCTCCCGTCCGGCATGATCGTGCCTGCCGCCAGTGCGCGTTTGGAAATGTCGAAACGCTTTTGCTTGCCCTTTGCCTTGCCCTTATTCCACTGCTCACCTGACCAGAAAGCATAGGCTTCATGGGTGATCGTGCTGGGCGTAGAGAAATAGGTGCGCTTATACATTTTGTGGGTCGCCATTGCCGCCGCCACTTTGTTCAGCTCGGCAAAGCCGTGGACCCAGAAAAACTCGTCAAAATAGAAATCACCATGCTCACCCTGCGCGGTTTGTGCATTGGTAGAGAGAAAATATAGACCGACCGGTTCGTGACCTTCGCCCAGATCGATCATGATCGGATCGCCCTTCAGGTCGACCCCGGTCACTTTTTTCACCCATGCGACGATGTATCGGCGGAAAATCAGAACCTGCCGCTTTGATGCGGAAAGGAATATCTGATTGCGGGCGTGGCCGCTGCGATATCCCTCGCGGATTTTCATCAGGGCTTCACGGGCAAAATACCAAGTGGCACCGGTTTGCCGGGATTTTAATATTTTGCGGGTGCGCTGGTCGCGCTGATCCCACCAAATCCTCTGATGTTCGAAATTCTTTTCGTGGAAATCGGCTTCCAGCAAATCCCACTGTTCGTCAGTGAGGAAGTTTTTGCGTTTTTCCGCGCGCTTGGCCACCGCCTTTTCGTCATTGCGTGCTAGAATTTTGGGGTTCAGATCCGCTTCTTTGCCGGTTTCCTCATATTTGCGGATGCGTGCGCCGCGTTCCAACTGGCGCATCAGGAAATCGACCCGCTTCATATCTCCTTCGTTGAAATCCGGCTTGTCGATATAAGCGGCAATCCGCGCCTCAATGCGGTCTTCAACAACATTAAGTGGTGAAGCATCATCCCATTTGTCGCGGGTTTTCCAACTGCTGATCGTGGTGCGCTTTATTGATAACTCGTCCGCAATTTCGGTGACTGACCATCCGCGCCAGTAGAGCGAGCGCGCCTCGCGCCGGTCATTCCGGTCGGCTCTGTCGAACACATTCACCGGCGGCACGGCGTTAATGTCGGTTTTCCGGTCAATTTGTGCAGGTCTGTCCATCGACCGTTGCCATGCACTAACCGCAGGCTCTTTTACCTTAGCGCGCTGTTGTAAAGCCGGTTCTTACAACATCACCCAGTTGCATAGATGCGCCTTTTTCGGCCCCAAGGCATCACGACAAGCGGTATTTCGCCCATTGCACAACCCGGAGCCACGAAGCCATGAAAACCAAGAAATTTCTCCTCGCAACCGCCGGTTCGACCGTAGACGGTCGTAATATCGATGACAAAATGATCGCGGAAATGGCCAAAAGCTATGACCCGAAAACCTATGGCGCCCGGCTGAATATCGAACATATTCGCGGGCTTGGAACCGAAGGGCCGTTTCGCGCTTATGGCGACGTTCTGGAACTCTCTACCGAAACAGTGGACGTGAATTTCAACGGTACAAACGAAAAACGGCTTGGCCTATTTGGTACGTTTGACGTTGATGACACCGCCAAGGCGCTGAACGAGGCGGGTCAGAAAGTCTATCCAAGCATTGAAATTGAACCCAATTTCGCGGGCAAGGGCTTTGCTTATATGATGGGCTGCGCCTTGACCGACAGCCCCGCTGCAATCGGAACCGAACGATTACAATTTAATCGTGCATTGCCCGGTGCAATCGAAGTGACGGCTAAGGATAGCGGGATCGAAGCGGCAGTTTTGGAATTTGCCGAAGAAACCAAAGCGGAAGTACAGGTCGGCGGCTTTTTCGCCATGATGACTGAAAAAATGAAAAACATTAACTTTACTTCCGCTTCGCCGGTTAAAACCGATCCGGAACCAAAGGTTGACGCCAATCCTGACGCACAAGCATTTGCCGCAATGACCGCTGTCTTGGGCGACATCACGAAACAGATGGATACGCAGTTTGCAGCACAAAATAGAATGCTGACCAATGGCATCTCTGCGATCAACACGAAATTCGCGGCGCTGGAAACCAAGCTGGAAACCACAGAAGCCCCAAACCAGCATAATCGGTCACTTTCGAACGGAACCGGACAGGTCAAAACCGACTGCTAATCATCCCGCCCACCATTACTGCCAGAGTTTAAGGAACCCAAAATGCACAGAGAAACCCGCGTTCAATTTTCCGCTTATGTTTCGCAAATCGCGCTGTTGAATAGCGTATCGGTGGCCGATGTATCGACCAAATTTGCGATTGAACCGACCGTTGAGCAAAAACTAGAAGAACGTATGAAGGAATCCAGCGAATTCCTGTCCGAAATCAATATGGTCCCGGTTATTCAACAGAGCGGCGACAAGGTTGGCGTTGAGGCCACACGCAGCATTGCTGGCCGAACGGACACCAGCGGCGGCACGAAACGCAACCCGACCGATCCGACCGACACCAAGGCGCAGCATGGGTATTTCTGTCGTCAAACCAACTATGACTGGGCGATCCGTTATGCCAAGCTGGACGCGTGGCGTCACAAGCCCAATTTTCAGGAATTATTGCGTAACGCCATCCTGAAACAACAAGGCCGTGACCGCATCATGATTGGTTGGAACGGCACGAGCGCCGCTGCAACCACGGATCGCGTTGCAAATCCGCTGTTGCAGGATGTCAATAAAGGCTGGTTACAGCATGTCCGGGAAGATGCACCTGCACATGTTCTGGATGATGGCTCTTTGACTGTAAAATCAGACAAGAGCAACAATCCGGCGCTTAAAGCTATCTATGTCAAACCGAATGTGACGCTCTATGACGAATCGCTGGACAATAGCGACACTGGCGAAGCCGATTATTCCTCTCTCGACGCTTTGGTGCTCGATGCGAAGTCATTGATCGAGGAATGGCATCGCGGCGACACCGAACTGGTTGTCATTGTCGGTCATGATCTGGTCGATGAGAAATATTTTAACATTGCCCAGAAAACAGGTGCGACCGCTACGGAAGTTGAGGCGATGGACCGGATTATCCGTTCCGACAAACAACTTGGTGGCTTGCCAGCGGTTCGGGTGCCATTCTTCCCCGCCAACGCGATTATGATCACGCGTCTCGATAATCTGTCGATCTATTGGCAGGAAGAAACCCGCCGCCGCATGATCAAGGACGAACCCGAAGCTGACCGGATCGCTAATTTCGAAAGCGTGAACGAGGACTATGTCGTGGAAGAATATGACCTAGTCGCGCTGGTTGAAAATATCGTCATCGGCGCTGCTCCAGCCCGTCCCGCTCCCTAACACCCGCTAGATCGCTGATCCGGACTTGAGCCATCCGGATCAGCGGTCGCCTTATCGATCAATCGGCTCAAAGACCCCGCAAAGGAATCCATCATGACCAGTCTAGCGCGCCGCACTCGTGAACGTAAATTGGCCCAGCAACTTGCTCAAAGCAGTGGGCAATCCGTACCTTCCGGTATTGCTCCGGCGATGCCGGAGACGGGCGAAGGCGTGAATGAATATAATGGGCTGCTTGCCGCACTCCACAATGATCTGCACGAAATCAGCGATATTCAATCGCTCGATGCGCGCAACCCGGTCAAACTGGAAAAAGCAGTTAAATATCATGATTGGGTCGCTGGCGCATTGCTGGCAGGCCATGAAGAAAAAGCGGTTCAGGACGAAATTGTTGTCACGCAAATGATCTGGGCATTGGATTATGGCGATTATACCTATGCGCTCGATATAGCTGAGCATTGCCTGAAACATGGACTTGCACTGCCCGAACGCTATTCGCGGTCACTGGGCTGTCTGGTGGCCGAACAGGTGGCTGAAAATGCGCTTGTTCCCGATGCTGATATTCCGCTTGATATCCTAAACCGCACCCATGCGCTAACCGAAAAATCGGATATGCCGGATCAGGCACGGGCGAAATTAATGAAGGCTCTGGGACGCGCCCTTTCTAGCGCGGCGGAAGCATTTGATCCGGAAGCGGACAACGCGGTTGCGGGCGGAAAACCGGCTTTGACAGCATCGGCTATCGATCATCTGACTTTGGCCCTGAAACTCAATAAAAATATTGGCGTCAAAAAGGAATTGGCGGCGCTGGAAAAGGAACTTGAAAAAATGGGCGGTCAACCCGCCGCTAGTCCTGATCCGCAAACCGGTGATCAGAAGGGCTCGACCGAACCGACCGACGAAAAGGAATAGCAGTCTCGCCCACGGCGCTCGGGTGGCGGAAGAACGGATCGGCGAAGGGTCGCCTAGATACCGTTCCGGTCTTCCCCACCACCCGTAAATTAACAGGCCGTAAATTGACAGGAAAGGTGAAATATGAGCGGCTTTATTTCCTCCCCCGCACTGCCTGTTGATCCGGTAGACGCCACGGTTGTTATGGATGGCTGGTTCCCCGACATCAGGGTCGCTGACATCCGCTCCAAGGTCCGAATGGGGGAAGGCGTCGTTTCGCACGAGCGATTGTTAGGTGCGATCGAAGGCGCGGCGCTGACGGCCCTGAAGATGCTGTCAAAATGGCGTAGTGCTATTGCTGCCACTGGCATCGCGAGACTTGAAGATATTGACGATATCAGCATCGGCGGAAAGTCCCGGCCAGTGATCATCTGGGAGCGCATTATCCGATATTATACTGCTGCCGAGATTGCCGACCTGTACCGCGACATTTCCGCAACCATCGAAGGCCGCGACCGCGCCGATGAAGAGGATATTTCGGCTGATGGCTATCGCCGCCTCGCACATAATGCAGTGACCGATCTACTCTCCATTGGCGCTGAAACACCGGTGCAGCGTAACATGGTCGACCTAGTATGATTGTCGCGGCAATTGCCGGAGAAACGCTGGACGCCCTCTGCTGGCGGACACTTGGCCGCACTGCAGGTGTTACAGAGCAAGCGCTGGAGCTTAATCCCGGACTTGCTGCTGCTGGCCCAAAGCTGGCCGAAGGTCAGACAGTTATTTTGCCGGAAATCAACACTGCCGCACCGGCTATTCGTGAAACTGTTAATTTGTGGGATTAAGCATGGAAGAATTACGAAATTTTCTATTTTGGTGGCTCGCAGCGCTGATCGCCGCCGCGACCATAGTCGGCGGACGTTTGGGCATGTTTCTGTTCCGCCTCGCAGCCGATCCGCCAGATGATCCTGTATTAGCGCTCCACTGGACGCGCAGGCGGCGTTGGCTTGCGTGGTCAGAACTTTCTGCTCTACCCGCCTTCGCCACCATTTCGGTTACGGCGGTGGAATATTGGGGGCTGAATCCCATAGTCGCCGTATTAATCGCTATGTTTTTGGGCGGTGTCGGCTTTGCAATGTTGCTTGACGGCGCACAATGGCTTTTCCGGAAGCGCCTTGGCCTGCCTGATTTGGGGGCAGCGGGGAAGAAAAATGTCTCCGACTGAAAGCTTCACAATCATCAGCCTGTTCCTGTTTTTACCGCCGCTTGCCAAGGCGATTTGGCACGGTTGGCGGATTGAACAACGTCATCATGAAAAGGGAAACGATAATGCGTCTTAGCCCCCATTTTTCGCTGGCCGAATTTACGTACAGCGATACTGCCCAAAAGCGGAAAATCGATAACACCCCTACAAAGGGGCATATCGCAAAGATGACGCAGCTATGTGAGAATGTGCTTGAACCGGTGCGTGCCCATTTCAATCGCCCCGTCCGTATCACCAGCGGCTTTCGATCACCTGCGCTTTGTATCGCCATCGGCTCCAAAAAAACATCACAACACGCAAAAGGCGAAGCCGCTGACTTCGAAATCACCGGCATTTCCAATTATGAGTTGGCTAAGTGGATACGCGATAATATCACCTTCGATCAGCTCATCCTTGAAAACTATATCCGCGGAAACCCCAATTCCGGTTGGATACATTGCAGCTACCGGGCCGATCGGCTGCGAAATCAGACGCTGACATATTCGCGCCGTAGCTATTTCAACGGATTGGTAGCATGAGCCTCCTCGCAAATATGGCTTTTGGTCTGCTATCCGGTTTCAAATGGCTGGCTAACCTCCTCGCTAAATTATTCCGCTGGGCAGTAAAAAACCCCGGCAATGCATTATTTTGTGTGCTCGTTGCGGTGACAATATGGACTTGGCTCTGCATCATTCCCTCAAAAAATCATGAAATTGCGGTGCAGTCCGGCGCAAAAACGATTTTGGCGAAACGATACCAGGACGAAGTGACCGCTCATAATGCAACCATCATCGGTTATATCGCGGCCACTCGCGCGGCAGAGGAACTGGATAGGCAGAATATCAACCGCGTCGAACGCGAAGCCGCCGTCGTGGCCGAAAAGGAAAGGGAAAAATATGAAATACGCATGGCTTCTTATGCTGGTCGCGCTGACCGCCTGCAGCAACGCATCGAGCAGTTACAAACGACCGGCCTCAATTCCGGCAGTAGCACAGACGCGGCAATGTCCGGTCATCCCGATGCCACCTGCCGCGCTTTTGGAGCCGCCGATTGTCAAGACCTTACTGCCCGAATAACCGATGCCCAGCGCAGCATAGATAAATTACTAGGACTACAGGCATTTTATGCCGGTACGGTGCTAATCGATGTGAATAGCGGCGCTGATGATTAAACCCGACTCTTTACGGACAGCTATAGTTGCTACCATCCCTTCACTGTCCCGCGATGCAGAACGATTACTGATGTTCATCGACCGGGGCAGTGTGCGAGGCTTCATGACCACAGACCGGTCATTTGAATATCGTTATAAGCTGAATATCATCATTACTGACTTTGCCGGATCGCCTAGCATCGTCATGTTGGCAATATTGGACTGGGCGCGTATCAATCAACCGGAATTGACCGTTCCGCCAAACGACGCTTTAACATTCGAAGCCGATATTCTTGACAATAAAGCGGTCGATATGTCGCTTGAAATCATGCTGACGGAATCGGTTAAGATAACGATCAATGAAAATGGCAAGGATGATCTGGAGCATATCGCGGAGCCAGCATTGCTATTTAACGACGACACCGGTCTGTTTGACCCGACCCCGCCTTTGACTGGCCACAGCGTTGAAGACTAACACCCATGGCCGATGATCTGGATGCCTTGGAACCGTGGCTGGAAGGCTATTTGACAAAGCTGAAACCCGCTGCACGCAGGCGACTGTCACTTAAAATCGGACAGGCAATTCGCCGTAGTAATACCGGGCGCATCGCCAGAAATGAAGAACCCGATGGCGGTGCCATGGATCCCCGCTTACCACGAAAACCCCGCAAATCGACTAAGTCCGGACGGGTAAAGCGCAAAGGCAAGATGTTCCGGAGGCTGCGACTTGTCCGCAATATGAAACTCCGCACAGATCCTGAAGGCGTTGAATTGAGTTTCATTGGTGGGGCCGCTCGCGTTGCATCAGAACATCATTACGGACTGGAATCATTTATCGGCAAAACCCATGATGGCCGCACCATCAAGGCCCGTATGACCGAGCGGCGCTTGCTCGGCTTTGGCAATGCCGACCGCGACGAAATAATTGACGCGGCGGCAAAGCATTTGGGTGATTAGCCAACTCATGTCGTGGCTTGATTAAGTACCCGCTCGCCCCACTGATTGATGCTCATACCTGCCATTTCGGCATTTTTAGCAATGCGCGCGTGCAATTCAGGGTTAATACGGAACATAACCTTGCCGCTATATTCGCGGTCTGGCTCTTTCCCTGCTTTCGCGCAGGTCTCAAGATAATCGTCCACAGCTTCATGAAAGGCTGTCCGCAGGTCTTCAACAGTATCGGCGTGGAAGCCGATGCCATCGCGCAGGCCCGCAACCTGTCCGAAGAAAATGCCGTCATCATCGTCATATTCGACGCGTGCGCTATAGCCCTTATAGTTCATAACATTGTTCATGGGGTCACTCCTAACCGTATCAGGTAGGCGCGGGCGGCGCGAACCTGATATCGCTTTGCTTCCTTGGCTGGATGCGGGCGATGGAAAGTTTCAATTGCGCCATCCTTTTCAAACCGGACCCGCGAACCGTTTCCTTCGATTACTCTGCAACCAACCGCAACAAGCAGCGCCTCAACCGAACTCCATCCAATTGTACCGGATACCGGATCAGTAAAGATGGCCTTGAGCGTCTTGGCGTGCTTGTTGTTCATGCAAGCATATTATGCTAGCACAATGTATATTGCAAGCAAAAAGTGCTATCACTTATCGTTCAGCGATTTTTCAATGAGTCTGCGGACTGTTTCGGAAAGCAATCTCGGTGCTGCTGTTGTAAAGCGACCTCTTACAACAGCAGCCACTAGTTAGAACGCCATTGCATCGGCCAATGCCGGTCTATGGTTTCATCAATCGCCACCTCACCAGCAATCGATCTTTCGCGTCTTCCCGCGCCGGAACTCATTGTCCAGCCCGATTTTGAAACGCGGCGTCAGACGAAAATTGATCGTCTGATCTCGCTTCTCCCCGAATTTTCCGCACTGGTCGAAAGCGATCCGGCGATTAAGCTGATCGAGGCAGACAGCTATGATGAAATGGTTCTGGCGCAGAATTTTAACGATGCCGCACGGTCATTGCTTTTGGCTTATGCCACCGGTGGGTCGCTTGACCAGCTCGCGGCGCTTTACGGTGTCACGCGGCTTGTCACGACGCCTGCAAATCCGGTCACCGGCGCTCCCGCCGTAATGGAAAGTGATGATGATCTGCGCCGCCGTGTCCTGCTTGCGCCGCATAGCTTTTCGGTTGCAGGGCCGGAACTGGCCTATGTTTATCACGCACAGAGCGCCAGCGGTGACGTACTGGATGCGTCCGCCACATCGCCAAGCCCCGGCGAAGTTGTCGTCTCTATCCTTTCCCGCACGGGAGATGGCACCGCGCCTGCCCAGACATTAAACGCAGTAAGCGCGGTGCTACAAAACAAGGCGGTCAGGCCGCTTACCGACCATGTCACCGTGCAAAGCGCAGAGATCATTGATTTTGATGTGACGGCTAATCTGTGGCTTTATGCCGGTCCCGATGAAACGCTGATCCTCAATACTGCCTTGGCATCACTGAACAATTTTTTAAACAGTGTGAAGCGCCTTGGTCGCGATATTAACCAATCTGCCCTGATTGCCGCGCTCCATGTCGCCGGGGTTCAGCGCGTTGATTTGACCGCGCCCGCCACGGATATCGTTCTAACCATGCTTCAATCGGGGCACGCGGTGAATCTTAACGTCTCCGTCGCTGGCACTGCTGATTAATGACTATTCCCTCCGATACGCTGGCCAAAAGCCTGTTACCGCCCAATAGCGCAGCCTCCGAGCATGCGATTGAAGACGCGCTGCGTATGGACGTGGATCTGTCAGCGGTCGGTACATTGTGGAATCCATGGACCTGCCCTGCGTCTGTATTGCCGTTTCTGGGATGGGGTCTTGCCATATCGCAATGGGATTCCGATTGGACCGAAGCAGAGAAACGGGCGGAGGTGGCTGATGCTATCGCTTTCCACCGTCGCAAAGGCACTCGCGCAATTGTTGAGGAAGTTTTGGAGCGTTTTAACCCGCTGCTACAGGTCGTGGAATGGTGGGAAGCAAATCCGAAACGGCAACCACATACTTTTGAAGTACGCGCACCGGCCAATCTTATACCCGCCAGCTTTTTGAATGCGGAAACCGTCAATGCCATTATTCGCGATATCGTCGCTGTAAAGCCTGTCCGCGCCCATTTCGATTTCGTGCAAATTCTTGAAGCGCAAGCTGGCGCTTATTTAACCGGCGGCGGATTGCCTGCGACTTATGCGCGCACGGACTTTGATGCCCGCCACGATCCGGACCCACGATGGGATAATTATCTGCAAACCGAAAATGGTGAACCGATGCAATCGGAAGCCGGACAATTGTTGGAGGAATCCTGATGGCTGGGTTTTTAATGACTATCACCGATGCCGGGCTGGATGCGCTCGTTGATGCGCAAGGCGGCGGATCGGATGATATTCAAATTGTCTCTCTCGGCCTGTCGAATATGCCCTTTGTTGCATCTCGCACAATCACAGCATTGCCGGGAGAATTCAAATTGGTGACTACGGTAACAGGGTTGCCTGTGGCCGAAAATATTATCCATCTGACCGCTTATGACACCAGCTCCGACACTTACGATGTAACCGGGTTCGGCCTATATCTGGCAGACGGCACATTATTTGCGGTCTATTCCAGCGAAACGGACCCCGTTCTTTCCAAAGCGGCTCTCGCATTCGCGCTATTTTCTCACGATATCAGTTTTGATAATAGCGCCGCAGCCAATATTACATTCGGAAGCGCAGCCTTCACTTATCCCCCCGCGTCTGAAACGGTCAAAGGCATCGCTGAAATCGCAGATAACGGTGAGGCAGATGCCGGGACTGATGATACCCGTATTATGACGCCCAAAAAGGTAGGACGGGTACTGGACGCGCTGGCGCAGGCGATTAACGGTACCATTAATGCGCTCTCGACCAGTTTGAATGCCGCAATAAATGCGCTGCGTAACCGGACAATTACAGGTTCCGGCCTTGTGACAGGTGGCGGCGATTTGACAGCCAATCGCGTGTTGACTGTACCAAAGGCATCGCCCGCAGACGTTGCTACGGGGACCGATGATACAAAGGCTTTGACCGCGCTGGCATTGTCCGGTTTACCGCGAAACCTGACCCAAAATGGCCATGTAACATTGCCCGGTACCGGCGGCTTCATGATCCAGCAAGGCCGTTTTACTGCTTCGGCCAATGGCACTACTCCGGTACTGTTCCCGGTTAGCTTTCAGACTGCCTGTTTTTCAGTCGTCATCAGCGGCGATCCGGCATCAGGGGGAGCACAGCAGGATAACTCGCCCGGAGTGGTCACATCATCAATAACCGCATCCGGATTTTCGGCATATAGCGCGCACGATAGTTCGGTCGGAACAGCCTATATTGCAGTGGGAAGGTAACGATGGCCATATATTATTCGCGCAGCCTGAACGATAATAAAGGCGGTTTCCTCGACACTGCCATTCATGGAAATGCTTTACCGCAGGGTGCTGTTTCCATTTCAACAGCGCTGCATGAAGAATTGATCGCAGATCAATCGCAAGGGGCTAAAATTGTAGCAGATAGCGAAACGGGAAGCCCCAGAGTTAAATGGCCAGACCCGTTATCATTATCTGAGTCCCGCACTCTCATGACCCGACGCACCAAAGAGGAAGCGGAACGACGAATAAATACCATATCTCCAATTTACCGGCAGATGAATGACATTCGTGAAGCGCAATCGGCGGACACAATGAGCGCAGAGGCAACGGCTCGGTTCTCGAAGATTGATGCAATTCGTGCAGCTTCGGATGCAATCGAAGCGGAAATTGCCGCTATGGCCGATGCAGCAGCGATATTGGCCATCGACCTTTCAAATCATCCTTCATGGCCGGAGGTCAATTAAGATGACAAAAATATCATTACTTCCCCCGCTGACTGGCCCTCTCACCGGTAGTGAAAATGTTCCGCTGGTTTCCAGTAACGAAACAATGCGCAGTTCGACCCAGTTATTGGCTGATCTGGTTGCGTCACAACTGCCCTCTTCGCAGATAATCAAAGGTGATACCGGCCCCGCAAACTCGACATTCACCACGCTTGAAGCCTTGAAAGCGGCTCCGATAACGAATAAATCCTACACCATCGTAGGCACAGCGATTGACGGCTCGTTTTCGTGGCGCGCGGGTGATTACAGCGGAACACCTGTGGATGATATAGATGTAAACGTCATCAAGCAGAACGACACTGACTTATCTGTCGGGGCTATTGTGCGTACCGGACATGACCTCGATACACCTGTTTCGGTTGATCCTTCTTTACCTAATCCTGTTGTGCTGCGAAAGATATTACTCGACGCACAAGTTAGCCGGATACTTTCAGCAAGTGGTGTTGGTGATACTTCAGAGCCAGCACGAATAGCTGAAACAGCCAAATTTCAGGCGCTTTGCGATACTGGCCGGTCGTTTTCAGTTCCGGCACCTCAAGACGCGTACGCAGTGAAAACCATACGTTTAGCGGATGGGCAAAAGATTGAGGGAGCTGGAGAGTTTTCGCATCCGATTAGCGTGGCCAATGCGCTGCGCGACACCCATTTCCATTTTATCAGTAGTGACCCTGCTCCCATTTTTCTATTAGGGGACGGGACGGGCCTTGAAAGACGTCAAAGCCTGATAGGTGTGTCTGCTAAAAACGTCGGCGGTCCGTGCGTTGTTATGGATAACGCACCGAATTGGCTCTTAGAGCGGAGCCGATTTTTCTCTTCGGGTGATACACCAGCGGTTAAGGCAAACTTGAGCTATCGCGCAGGAGTAAAGGGTTGTTTTATCGCCGCGGGCGGACCGGGGGCCGGTTCTAACACATGGGCACTCGATCTTAACAACAATATCAACGGTTGCTTGATAGATGGAAACACACTGACCGGCGGTTCCGGTGGTGGAGCAGCGCGTATAGGCCAATCATATGATGTCGCGCTAACCCACAATATTGTTGAAAGCAGTTTGCATGGATTTTGGGTTGCTTCTGATAATAACCTTGGCGCAGGTGTGGTTAACAGCCTTTTTGCTAACGATAATAATTTCGAGCAATGCTCTACACCTTGGAAAGTAGGCACTGTTTTTGCTGCAAATGCACCAGTTATTCTCGGTGGATTTATCAGTAATGCTCAAACTTATAGCGTAACAGCCAGGACAGCTTGTATGCAGCTTGGCCGCATTCGTGGTGGTCTTATTAAGGGGATGAATTTCCACCCTCATCCTACGGAGGACTTATTTTGGCTCTGGCTAAACCTCCCTACGACCGAAACACATGACCTTGAAATGGGTGCGCATTTTGCGCACGCCGCCCCTAATGCTGTATATGCACTAAAAGGAGCTTACGCTGCCAACGCATCAGTGAAAGCCGCTGTCGGCGGTTCGTGTAACTTTCCTTTTATGGGTGGTGGAGATCCACAAGGAACCAACCATATCCGCGAGTTTATCACACCGTTGCTTGATGCTTCTGTTGATAGTGGAACGCAAGCATGGATCCCGTCGGCGATTAAAGCCCTAGGCGGCGAAATATACAGCGCACAAGTGATAGATTATGACGGAGGGACTTTCGGCACTGCTGCAATCAGCGCGGGCCGCAGCGCAGCGTTGAACGAAACATTCAACACTGCATTAAGTGCGCTTTCCTTCACAAACGGGGTCGCGGATATCCCCATAAGCGGACCTGCGCTCTTGCCGGGAAGTGACAGCATTTACCGTAACCTGAAAGACGCTGCTGCAACGGCGCAATATCGCATGAAATTCAGGTATCGGATTAACTAACATAAAGGTGAGTACAATGATTACATATAAATTAAACCGCGATCTCGTGATCCCCGCTGGAACAGTCGTTACCCCCGATCACGTCGAACATGTTGCTATACTCACTGATACCGACAGTGAGGATTTTCACATCAAGATGACTTTTGGTTTCGAAGAAGCTCGCGCAGCGGGTTTAATAGATGAACGAACCATTGGATGAGTGCTTTTGTGCAAAGCGGTATCAGATGAGTTGATAACCAAGCCGCCACTAACTCCCTCTTACTATTGTAAAAACAGCGGTTACAACGACAACGCCTAGCTATTAGCACCCAACCCATGAATGTCAGCGGCATGCTTTCATCCATTCCTTTGTCTGAAGATATTCCGCTTGACCCCGCCGCCTTGATCCGCATCGGGACCGTTCTGGCTGTCGATCTGGTGGCAGCACGATGTTCTGTTCAGATTGGCGACCCTGAAGCTGGGGCGATTGAAACGCCCGATATTAAATGGGGGGCATCGCGTGTCGGCAAAACTCGCATCTGGTCACCGCCAGTTGTTGGCGAACAGGTTCTGGTCGCCTTCCCCGCCGGGGAGGTTGCCGCCGGAATAATCATCACATCCATTGCCTGTAATCTATTTCCGCCAGCCAGCGACCAGCACCCCGACCTGATTGCGTTTGAAGACGGAACCACGGTTTCTTACGATGCCGAACAACATCTCATGACTATTTCTACTGCTAACGGCGGCGTCAGAATCACTGCTAGCGAAGGTATTACAATCACTGGCCCCGTCACAATAACCGGCGATGTGAGCGTCGATGGCCAGATTACTTCCACTGGCGATATGGTCGCTGGGGACATTAGTCTGATCAATCACCTGCACGGAAATGTTGCAGCCGGAACCGCAAAAACAGGTGCGCCGGAATGATCGGTCTTTCCAAAATTACCGGCAAATCATTGGATGGCAACGCACATCTGGCCCAATCCATCGCCGATATCCTATCTACCCCTATCGGAACGCGGGTCATGCGGCGCGATTATGGGTCTTTATTGTTCGACTTGATTGACAGTCCCTTGAACATCGCAACCCGCTCTCTGGTTCATGCAGCAACAGCAATTGCCATTTCGCGCTGGGAACCGCGACTGAAGCTGCGCAAGGTGACGATGGACGGTGAGCCAGCATCCGGTCGTCTATCGATAACCATAGAGGGCGACCGCACTGATCTGCCCGCCGCCAATTCACATGTATCTCTTTCCATCCCTATCCGTGTCGGCGGTGCGCCGACTGTTGCCCCGTAAAACAAAGGAACCATCATGACCCACGGCCTGAAAATTACTGAATCCGCCATTGGCGCTCGTACCGTCCAGGACGCATCTTTGGCCGTCATCGGTCTGGTTGCCACTGCGGATGGTACGACGCCTGAAATCACAGCCGCTTTGGATACGGCTTTCCCGGTCGACACACCGGTTCTCGTAACAAATATCACCAATGCTTTGTCTAATGCCGGTGACAAAGGCACTTTGAAAGCCGCCCTAGATGCAATTGCTGACCAGACCACACCGATCTTGGTTGTTGTCCGTGTATTGCCTGACGATCTGCCAGCGACCGAGGAAGCCAACGTGCTGGGCGATGTGATCGATAATCAATATACCGGCATGCAGGCGTTGCTGGCTGCGGAAGCCAAAGTCGGCGTGCGCCCCCGTATTTTGGGTGCGCCGGGGCTTGATACAGCCGCTATCACTGCAAAGTTGATCGAGATGGCGCAAAAGCTGCGTGCTTTTGCCTATGCCTCCCCGCAAGGCGAGACTGAAGCAGCGGTTATTCTTGATCGTGATAATTATGCTGCGCGGGAGCTTATGCTGATCTGGCCCGAATTTACCGGCGGCTTTGATGGCGATGCGGTTGCACGGGCCATGGGGTTGCGTGCCCGGATTGATGAAGAAATCGGATGGCATAAGACAATTTCCAACGTCGCTATCAACGGAGTGACCGGCATAGATCGTGACATCCATTTTGACCTTCTCGACCCGTCAACACCTGCCGGATTGCTGAACGACAATGAAATTACTACTATCGTCCGCAGCAACGGATTCCGGTACTGGGGCAATCGCACATGTTCAGATAAACCTGAATTTGCGTTCGAAAGTGCAGTGCGAACGAGCCACGCATTGCAGGATGAAATCGCAGAGGTCGTTCGCCCGTTCATGGACCAGCCCATGACCATTGGCTTGATCAAAGATATTATGGAAACCTGCAATGCCCGGTTTCGCAAACTCAAAGCAGATGGCAAGATCATTGGCGCAGATATATTCTTTGACGCCGATGACAACGAGCCATCCGCACTAGCCGCTGGCCGTCCGAAATTCCGGATTGAATATACACCGGCTGCGCCTCTCGAAAATCCCGAAATCGGTCTGATCATTACCGACTTCTATTACACCGGCTTCGCTGACCTTCTGAACTAGTCCGCGCCGAAAAACCGTAACGTAAAGGAATTGCCACCATGTCCCTGCCCCGCAAACTGAAAAACCTGAATGCCTCTGTCGATGGCAAAAGCTATCTGGGTGTGATCCCCGAATATGTAGAGCCGAAGCTGGCAATCAAAATGGAAGAATATCGCGGCGGTGGCATGATCGGAGCGGTCCAGATCGATATGGGGCTGGAGCCTATGGAAGCGGAATTGACCATGGCCGGTCACACAGCCTCACTGTTCCGCAAATTCGGTACAACCGATGTTGAAGGTGTCCGTGTCCGCTTGATCGGGGCATATCAAAGCGACGATGGCGGTAACGCGCAGGCAGTGGAAATCTATTTGGGTGGGCGGTTTCAGGAAATTGACCCCGGCACGGCCAAACCCGGCGACGATACCGAGCATAAATACAAGCTGCCGGTCGCCTATTACAAGCGCGTCGTCGATGGCCGCACCGAACTGGAAATCGATATGCTTGCCGGTGTATTCGCTGTCGATGGCGTCGATCGTTACGCCGAAATCATGGCCATAATCACAAATTAACCTAACGGCCATCGCGGCTCATGCAGGGCGCGATGGCCGGAGAACCGGCGGTGAGAACTTGGCCCTAGCCTAGCACCGCCGGTTCAAATCCCTACCCCGCATATCAAAGGAACCCCGCATGACAGACAAGAAAATTGACGCCGTCACTCTCTCCACCCCGATCATAGTTGGTGATAAAACCATCGAGGAACTGACCCTGCGCAAACCGACCGCAGGCGAGCTGCGCGGACTATCTCTCCAAGATATCATGACAAGCGAAGTCAACGCTATGCTCTCGATCATCCCGCGCATTTGCGAGCCGGTTTTAAATACAGAACAGGTCAACGGACTTGAGGTTGATGATTTCGGTCAGATCGCAGGGACCATTCGCGGTTTTTTTATGACACCGACAGAGCGGAAAATGATCGAGACAATGATGAACGGTCAGGGTCAATCGAGTCCCTGATGGCTGACATAGCCGCCATTTTCCACTGGCCGCTCTCTGATTTGCAGGAAATGTCCCTGAATGAACTGATGATGTGGCGCGAATTGGCGGTCGGAAGATGGAATGAAATGCGCGGCAACGGGACTTGAAACCCATGATATCCGGAAAGGTCAGCCACAATGAGTAACAAGCTGCTGTTGGCCGTTAATTTCGTCGGTACCGACAAACTTTCCGGCGCATTGAAGAACATAATCGGCACCGGCAAAAAGAGCGCGGGCGCGCTCAAAGGCATGAAGGATGAAGCGCGGAAGCTGGAACGGGAACTGGCCGGTGTCCGCCGCGAAATTGCCAGCGGCTCTGGCAACATGACCAAACTCATAAATCAGGAACGCGAGCTTGAACGCGCCACTGCCGGAGCAAATGAAAAGCTGAAAGCCCAGTATAAGAACCTGTCCGTCATCGCCAAGGCTGACCAGATCCGCGCTCGTGGACAGGAATTGAAAGCCAGCGGACGCGAAAATATTGTCGCCGGAGCCTCGCTTGCTGCGCCACTCTTACTTGCGGCCAAGGCAGCAGGTGATTTCTCCAGCGGGATGGTGGACCTTCAGCAAAAGGCTGAGCTAACTGACGCTGAAACCGCAAAACTGAAGAACAACATTATAGCCAGTGCAGCGGCGATAAAGCAACTGCCTGAAGACATGCGCGCCGCCGTTGACGTACTGGCAGGGCGCGGTCTGGATCCACGACAGGCGGCGTTAATGGCACCAGCGATCGGCAGACTGGGCACGGCCTTTAAAGTCGAACTCGCAGACGGTGCAGCTGCTGCCTATGCAAATCTGGACAACCTCAGAATTCCGATTGAACAAACTGGTCTTGCGCTCGATATCATGGCCGCCGGAGCGAACGAGGGTGCCTTTGAAGTCGCGGACATGGCAAAGCACTTCCCAAGCTTGACTGCGCAGCTTGCAGCGCTGGGCGGCACCGGCGTTCCCGCAGTCACCGATTTGACCGCCGCGTTGGAAGTGGCGATGAAAACCGCCGGTAATAGCGACGAAGCCGCGAATAATATCCAGAACCTGCTTGCCAAAATCAACGCGCCTGCGACCATCTCAGCCTTTAAGAAGAATTTCGGCGTTGATCTGCCTGCCGCCATGAAAAAGCTGACTGACAGCGGCATGTCGTCGATGGAAGCCATCGTAACGATCACGAAACAGGCCACGAAAGGCGATATGGGCAAGCTCGGCTTTGCCTTTAACGATCAACAAGCGCGCATGGGTATACTGGCGCTTATCCAGAACTTTGACGAATATCGCCGCATCCGCAAAAATATCGCAGCGGGCGGCGGCACGATTGATAAAGCGTTTGATCAACGGGTTTTGAATGATGCCAGTGTTAGCTGGAATTCTTTCATGGGTACAGCATCGGCACTGGCAATAACTTTGGGAACTACCGTACTGCCAGTGATGACGGAGATGTTCGGGGCGCTAAATTCCGGCATCACGGCAATTTCCATGTGGGCGCAGGCTAACCCTGAAGCAGCTGCAATGGTAATGAAGTCGGTCGGCGCAATCGCTGCTCTGCGTATCGGTCTGGGCGCTCTGCAATTCGCCTTTGGCGGATTGCTCGGACCAGCTGCATCTATATTTAAATTTTTCGGAAAAACAAACGTGGCAGGAGTTTCTCGCTTCGCCCGCGTGCTCACCTTGTTAAAAGGCGGCGCAATGATTGCCGGGCGCGCCATCCTGTTTTTGGGCCGCGCTATGCTGATGAATCCAATCGGGCTACTGGTCACTGCTATCGCCGTGGCAGCATACGGAATTTATTATTATTGGGATGAGATCAAAGCAGCATTCTTCTCTGCTGTTGCGTGGCTCGGACAGGCTTGGGCCAATATACAAACCACCTTCATGGCTGGTGTCAATTTTATCATCGGATTGCATAGCCAGATGCTTGGCATCGGCAAGAATATCATCATGGGTCTGGTCAATGGTATCACCAGCGCACCGGGCGCTGTGTTCAATGCTCTGAAAAATGTCGTTATGAAGGGCATCACAGGCGTCAAAGATCTGCTCGGCATCAAATCCCCTTCCCGGCTTTTTATGGGCTTGGGCGACTATATGGCGCAGGGCATGGAGATAGGCATAACAAAAGGCGGAAAACGTGCCATCAATGCCGCTGGGCGCATGGCTGCGGGCGTCGCGGGCGCCGGTACGCTGGCGCTCTCACCCGCCGGTGCCACCTCTATTCAACGCGCCGCATCTTCGGGGTCCGCAATAGCAGCAAATGAAGGCAGCGCGGCTCCTATCACAATCCACGTTCACGGCGCAGCGGGTCAAGATGTGAATGAGCTCGCCGATATAGTCATGACCAAATTGAAGCGCGCCCAAGGTGTCAATCAACGGAGTGCATATAGCGATGACGCGTGAACTACTTTCTCTTGGTATGTTCGTTTTTGGCATGGACAGCCTTGCCTATTCCGAAATGGAGCGGCGCATAGACTGGCGTCACGCACTGTCCGAACGCTTTGGTGCGCGGCCAGCCAGCCAGTTTGTTGGGCCGGGCGCTGACACCATAACCCTATCTGGCATGTTGGTCCCTGAAATCGCGGGCAGCTATGGCGCAATCGACCGCCTGATTGAAATGGCAGGAACCGGCGATCACTGGCCGCTTGTCGATGGCAGCGGAAAAGTGCTTGGCGAATTCCGTATCATTGCGGTGGACCAGCGACAAAAAGCGATAATGGCTGGCGGCTTTGCCCGCGCCACTGATTTCGCGGTTGATCTGGAACGAGCAGACTAATGGCCGCGAATATAGCCGCTCTGCGCCTGACCCTTGATGATGGCACTGATCTGGCTGACAAGATCGATCCGCGCTTCCTGTCCCTGTCCCTGACCGAAAAACGCGGAGAGGAATCCGATGCGCTGGAAATTACCCTGCACAATCATGACGGCAAGATCGCCGCGCCGAAAAAGGGCGTTTACCTGTCTCTCGCGCTGGGATGGAAAAGCGGCAATGATGTAACGACCGGACTGGTTGAGAAGGGCAAATTCCGCGTCGATGAAGTCGAACGTGAAGGTGCACCCGATATAATCACTATTCGCGCCCGCTCCGCCAACATGACTGGCGTCCACCGCAAACGCCGCGATAGGGCATGGAAAGATACGACTCTGGGCGAAATCATCAATGAAATTGCCAACGCAGACGGGCAAAGTGCATCAGTGCATCCCGACCTGTCCAGCATCGAAATCAAGGCGATTGAGCAAGGCACAAAATCAAACCGTATGTTTGTACGTGATCTTGGTCGACGTTATGATGCCGTGGCGACATGGAAGAACGATACGCTGATCTTCATGCCCATCGGGGCCGACACCACGACCAGCGGCAAAGCACTACCGGAAATCACCTGGACAAAACGTGATGGCTGGAAATGGTCATTCCGCGCTGCCGATCATAACGACCATGACGGGGCCGAAGCGCAATATCACGATCAGGACGAGGCCAAAACCAAAACCATCAAAATTGGCGGCGGCAAACGAAAGCGCCTGAAAAAGACTTATGCCAGTAAAGCGGATGCCGAGGCGGCAGCGAAAGCAGAAGCCGCTCGGTCAAAGCGCAGCGTTTATGCCTTCACCTATGATCTCGCGCTGGGCGATCCGACCGTAATTCCCAATGCGAAAGTGGCACTATCAGGCTGGGATAGCGAGATCGACGGAATTAAGTGGCTCGTCGATGAAGTAAAAACCGACATCGACAGTAATGGCTTGCGAACCAGTGTGACGATGGAAACGGCGGGTTAATCGAGCTTTAACTCGTCACTGGTGACACCGTTTTCCATAGCTACCGACATTACGGTTGCTATGCATGCAAGCGCACCGTTTTGCGCAAACTGGCTGTCTTCTTTATAGCTCTGGACAACGGATGGCCGCATATCGCCATCAATGGCTTTTTGCAGCGTTTCCAAGGATTGTTTGCGAGTAAAATATGCAACACCGCAATCCTTCTTCGCCTTCTCAAGAATATCAGTTTGCGCTTCGCCTAATATCTCTGGCTCTTCTAATTTGTTAAATCCAAGCCATGTATCAGCGCATCTATTTTCGGCAGTCTTCGCAAGATCAAATGCTGCATAAATACCTATGGCTTCTGTGTTTTGAAGGCCTTCAATAGCCGCAGTATTGGCTTCGTCGCACGGCATGATGTTCGCGGCGAACGATTTCCAATATTGTAATATTGCGGCTTTTTTTTCAGCCTCGGCGGAGGTGTTAGTGATTGCTGGTTCATCTTGTTCTATCGCGATTTCCGAACCGCCCCCATCGGTGGATTGTTCAGGTTCTGGGGCGAATGATACCAAGATCATAAGCAAAGCTATGAAACCAAATACAGTACCAATGGCAACCTTGTGCCATGTTTTCCAGTTTTCGAATCCGTTTTTATATTCTGCCATCACATTCATCCTCCCGATTATCGATATCAATCATAAAAGCCGGAAAGAGGTGAAACTGCAATCGGCAATAATATAGCCAGAGACAAGCAACCAAACTCGATCTTCGCCTTCACATCCGTCGCCCTACCCAAATCACGCGGCCTATGACGTGCATTTCGCCGTCATAGGCGGTCATAGGTGTTACCGCCTGATTATCACTGTTAATCTGATAGCCGCCATCAGGAAGCTTCCTGACCCGCTTTATCATGCCCAGATCCCCATAGGACAACGCCCAGATGCGGTCCTGTTGCAATATATCCTTTTGTGCAGTGTCGATCAGCACGATATCGCCATCAAGCATTGTCGGGATCATGCTGTCACCCTCCCCCTTCGCTACGAACAGATCTTCAAAACTGCCCTTCATCATCGGACGCAGCCATTCACGCTTGAACGGCGCAATACCTGTATGTTCGTACATTTCATGAACGCTACCGCCACCCATCGAATAGCCAAGTGCCAATTCAGGGATTAGTGCTAAGCCAAGTTGCTTTGCCTGCGCATCGCTTAAAACTGCAGAGTTTTGCAGCACTTCAGAATTTGAAAGTGATACTTCTGTAACAGCTGGTCGTGGTTCTGGTCGATATATCGGTTGAATATCTGGACAGCGGTCTCCTTCAAGCCACTCTTGCTCTGTTACACCAGAACCATCCTTGCCAATAAGACTGATAAAATTGTCGGTAGTTCCCGCGATCCAAGAATAATTTACAGACAAATGCTCAGCAATGACAGGTAGTAGCGTGGATCGGTTCGTCTTTCCGGTAATGATTTGGCTGATAGCACCTTGGGTCACTCCAACTGCATCAGCTAAATCACCTTGAGTCATCGACAATTCCTTCAATCGAAGACGGATGCGATGCGCAATAATATCACGAGAATCGGACATTTTTATCAAATAGACCAATAACATCGCTAATAATTATTAGTTTGCTATTGACGATTATAAGTTTGCTTATATTAATAGCAACCATGGTTGATACATCTACACCTTATCTTGCTCTAAAAGAGATTGAACGTCGCGCTGGTTCAATGGCTTCCTTGGCGCGTGGACTCGGAATTTCCACTACCGCAGTCTGGAAATGGTTTCAGTCGACGAAGCGCATGCCTCCAGAACATGTTTTGCGCGCCGAGAAACTTTACGGCGTATCTCGTCACGATCTTCGCCCAGATATATACCCACGGAATTATCCCCCAGCACCTGACACTGAACCTGATCTCGAAATCCGTTTCCACGGAACGGATCAAGGGAATGACAGCCGGATGTATCTTGCTGACCGGAGGGTTGCCTGAATGTCGATATCGTCTTCATATCCACTCAATACAGCCGGTGGGCATAATCTGTCTGCGAAACAATCCGACAATCGCTTTCGTGCGGCGGGGAAGCAATCATGAGCGAACGTAGCCAAGTCGAGCTGCCCGTCAATGAACAGGCCCAATCACGCGCTGCGCGCCGTTTGATCGAAACCGTTGGCGGCATTGCACCGGCGGCAGAATTTACCGGCAAGTCCGAAGCGCAATTGTCAAAATATTCACGGCCCAATTACGCGGAGTCTATGCCGATTTCCGTTGTCGAGGAACTGGAATCCCTCACACACGGCAAACAGGGGCATCCTCACGTCACCAGCTATCTGGCTGGCCGCGCCGGATACGTCCTTTTCAAAAAGCCCGAAGTTAAAGCAAACCGCAGCGATATGCTGCACTTGCTGGCTATTCAGTCAAAGGAAGGTGGCGAGATTGCTAATGCCGTTTGCCGCGCACTTGCGAACGATGGCGAGATTAAAGGCAAGGAAATCCTCGATATTCGCAAGGAAATTGCCGATCTGATCCGTGTGGCTGTGAGCATGGATGCCGAACTGGAACTAATGGAGCAAGACGGATTATGAGCGCATCAAAAGCCTCGACCGCCACACAACACCCGCCCCCTATCAGTGAGCGCGGCAAAAGCACCCTGCGAGAAATATGCCCTATATGTCATGACCGCGCCCGTGTGCGCAGCAGCACGATGGTAACACCTACGGTGCGGGATTTGCATATTCAATGCATGAACACAGATTGCGGCGCGACTTGGAAATCGCAGATGCAAGTCGTTTATCTGCTTTCACCCAGCGCCATCGACAATCCTGATATCGATATTCCGATGGCTCCTGCCGGTGTGCCGCGAAAAACATATCTACCACCGGGCGAAGAGGCACCGGACCCACGCCAAATACCCATGTTCGAAACCTAATCCACCCGAAAATCTGAAACCAGAATTGAACGGAAAGCCGCGCTTTTCCGCAAAGGATAACTATGTCTACATTACCCCTGAAATCAACATCGCCGCGCCCGACATTACAGCAACGTAATGCAGCGATAATCGCCATGTTCGACGGCGGTAAGAACCCAATGGAAATTGGTCAAATCTACGGTCTGCAAAGCAAAACCGTTGCATTGATCCTGCGCCAGCACAATCGCCAAACGCGATCAATGACTATAGCGCCCAAAATATTGGACCGCCCCTATGAAGTGAAGAACAATCTCCAGCAGCGGTCGGAAAACATTGATGCGAACAGGGATTATCTGCGCGCTGTTTTCAGCTTCCACGCCCGTCGCGGCACGATGCCACCCGGTATGCACATCACTGACTTTTACAAACGCCTCGACCAGTATCAAATCCAAATCCCCGCCGATCTGCATGAGATCGCACTCTAATGGATTTCAAGGGGCAAATAATCAAGGCGCTGCAACAGCGGTACCGCTTCAAAAAGACCGGCGGCAACTGGATGCAAGCGGGCGAATGCCCGGAATGCGGAAAGTGGGAACTATTTTGCGCTGCTGACGATCCAAAAATTATCCGATGCAGCCGGTCGGACAAATGCGGGTTTGAAGATAGTGTTCGCAATATTCTCCCTGATCTGTTCGAGGATTGGTCAAAACGCTTTGAAGCAACCGAAAGCGACCCTAACGCCGCTGCCGACGCATATCTTAGTCATGAGCGCGGCCTCGACCTGCAGGGATTGCGCGGCGCTTATACGCAGGAAGTCTATAAGGACTTCCAAAGCGGTGCCACTGGCGCAACGATCCGTTTCAAATTGCCGAACGACACTTATTGGGAACGGATTATCGACAAGCCCGGTCGCTTTGGCAAAAAAGCGCATTTCCAAAAGGGCGGTAGCTGGCGCGGCCATTGCTGGATGCACCCGCAAGATGATTTCGCTGCACTGGCTGCAATGGATGAAATCTGGATTGCAGAGGGAATATTTGATTCCCTCGCATTGCGTACTGCTTTTGCCGGACGCGAAACCAATCGCGCTACGGTTTCGGCCATGTCGGTCAATGTCTATCCCGAAAAATTCTTTGCCGAGCTGCAAAAGGCGATCTTCGATGGGCCGACACCAAAGAAACGACCTGAAATTATATTTGCGTTTGATGTTGGTTCCGCAGGCGTCCGCTACACCAAGAAATTTGTCCAGCAGCTAAGCGATGAAGGCTGGGAAACCAAAGCGGCACAGGTGCGCCCAGATGGCGAAGGAACCAAACTCGACTGGAACGACCTGTGGCTGCGCCATCGCGATTGGTCGGGCGAGGAAGAAAAATCACCGTTGGGCGAAGTCGCGATCAGTGAGTTTCTGTATAATGGCGCAATAACGGTAGCGACCACTGCACGGGATAAAGCCAAACTGATAATGGCGCACAAGCTTGAAAATGGCCGGGCTTCCTACCGCAGCTTTGAATTTCGTCATAACAATCAGCTATACTGCGCCAAGATGTCCAGCGAGACAGAAGATCAGGCCGGAACACTGATTGTCACCGAAATTGCTAACTGCGCCTTCAATATCCTTTATCGTGAACGTGACGAAATACTGGACGAAACCAGCTACTTCATTCGCATTGACTTCCCCACCAAGCAAAAAACAGAAAAGGCACGGTTCAGCGCTGCCGCCTGCGCGACTAGTGCCGAATTCAAAAAGCGCCTCATGGCATTTGCCGGGATGTGGTCTGGTACTGCCGAGCAGCTCGACCGCATCATGCGTGTTCAAACACGGGATCTGAAAACCGTCGAGCCGATAAACTTCACCGGCTACAGCGCACCCCATAAAGCATGGGTACTGGGCGACATCGCCGTACGCGATGGCAAGGTTATCACGCAAAACCGCGAGAATTATTTCGATTTGGGCAGAGATGCTGTCAAACGCCGGTCAAGCCAGAACCTGCTCGATATCACCTATGATCCTGACAAGCTGCAATTCGACTGGATAGAGGACATCTGGACGGCATGGGGACCAAAGGGGCTGATCGCCTTTGCTTTTTTCTGCATGAGCGCCTTCGCAGTCCAGATACGCGAAAAGCATAAATCACTCGGTTTCCTTGAAATCACTGGCGAAGCGGGATCCGGAAAATCTACTTTGATCGAAGCCATCTGGCGGTCATTCGGTAGATTTGGTTATGAAGGATTAGACCCGAATAAAGGTACAGTCGCCTTCCTCGCCCGTTCCATGATGGGCGTTTCCAATTTACCAGTCGGCCTGATCGAGGGAAACCGGGAACAAGGCCGCACCAGCCACGGTAAACAGTTTGATTGGAATGAACTGCTGACCCTCTTCAATGGTCGCTCACCTCGTGGCACGGGCATGAAATCCAGCGGCAATGAAACCAGTGAACAACCGTTCCTCGGCTCGGTATATCTCATGCAGAATGACCCGATTGACGCAATGCCAGCGGTGTTGGAACGCATCATGTCCATGCGGATCGACAAAGCCAACTGGTCGGAGGAAACCAGTGCTGCCGCAATTCGGATTGAACGGATGCCAATGGAAACCATGTCTGGAACATTGGTCCATATAATTCGGCAAGAAGCCGATTTTCTGCCATTTTTCTTCAAACAATTTGAACATCATAATAAAACCATGCGTGGCCGCGTCTCTGGACTGACCAACACCCGCTGTATCAAGTGCCACAGCCAATTAGCCGCGGCACTCGAAGCCCTACCGAACATGTTCCCGGTCATTAAGCCCCAATGGGTGAGCGCGACACTTGCCGAAGTCGATAATATGGCTCTTGCGCGGCAGCTTTCTTCAGGTGGCGATCATCCAACGGTCGCGGACTTCTGGGAAAAGGTCGATTATATTTTGCGCGGCGAGGATGACGATCGGCACGAAAAAGGCACCAGCCTCAACAAGCATCGCAAACCCGATCAATATATCGCGATCAATCTTCCCCATTTTGAAGCAGCTACGCAAAAAGCCATGCTTCGCACACCCGACATGGAGCAGCTCAAACGCCTACTCCGCAATTCACAATCCCGCAAATATATCGAAACCAAACCCGTCAATGCGCCTGACGGTAAAGTTTATCGATGCTGGGTATTTGAGCAACCTGACCACGTCGAAAGGATTATCTGAAATGATAGACCTGGCTGGACCAAACGAGCGTGACTGGATGGGTATCATATCGCCCGAACCGCCAACCCTGCGCGGCGATCATCACGCCATATTGGATCAAGCCAGACAGATGCTGGCGACCCGCAAACGAAAATTGCCTTACCTCGTTCATCAGCGAAAAATGAAAAAGCAAGATGCGGACCATCAAATCGCGATCTTCACCTTCATTGTCGAAGATTGGGAATGGATCGTCACCGGCAAAGGCCAGCGCGCATGTTCCACCAACTATCAGGATCGCAAGGATCAACTTGATCAAAGCCTGTCGACAATTGCGGAAATTGCCAAAGAAAATGGATTTGATGAAAAGCTGGAGCGGCAAGCCCAGCTTGTGATCGCGATGCGCTGGCATCTGGAAAAGAAGCATTTTCGCAAAGACGTTTACTGGCTTGCCGCCACCACTCACGAACTACGCAATCAAGCCAAATTCCGCATTCATAACGGAACCAACGCGCTCGATCCGATCACCGATAACAACAGAAGGGGAGGACATCATGCCGTTCAAAAATACGCCGCTTAGCGTCAATCAGAGGATGCACAGCAACTGGTGCAAATGCCGGGACTGTCACCCGCGAATGCCGGGCGAACATTCTTTTTGGAATCCAAGCCCGCCAATCGCTCTGATCGGCTTCATCATCGCAGTAACCGCAATTGCCATCAATTATTTCAGCTTCGCATAAAGGAAAATGAATATGACCAATCAATCAAAAATAGCCTGCTTAGCATGGGTATGCAAATGTGGTGAAACCGAACATCGACCAGAGGGCATGGGCAAACCATCTGACTGGCATGTCATCGAAACCGATGGCGAACAAGAATTACTGTGCGGTGGCTGCACCCTTCTGGCGTCCTACTATGGCAATACCGATGAAACAGCAGGTGACGAAAAAGCATACGAACCTGCAACCGGCACAGTCATCTGCGAAGTGAAACCCGGCGTAAATACAAACCTGTTCCTGCGCCTTGGGATCTATGTCGATATATCCGATCCGGACTGCAGCCGTATTTCTATCAATGATGTTGCTTTCCTTGGCAGCGAAAGGATAGCAGCATGAGCACCAGTCATTCCCGCATCACAAGCACGGACATTCTCTATTCTGCATGGCTTGTATTTGATGACAAAGGCGGCTTGCGCCTCACTCGTGGCATACCGCAAATTGATCGTTACGAACGGCGTATTAAACTTGATGCCACCCTGCCCAAATCACTGTTCCGCGAACCGGAACTGAAAGCGACAATCAAAGTCCCACCAAATGATCAAAGCACTATGGCCATAGATATCGAAGCCGCAACTACCGCTCTGCAAGGCGCTCTAGGCTGCGACATCGATCTGAAAATCCACGATTCAGAAGAAAAATGATGTGGGAACTCCCCCTCGCCGATATGCGGCCATTCAACCCAAAGCCGACCGTAATCGGCGTTGACACGGCCAGCTCACCCGATGTTAGTCTAGCCCAAATCGGCCCGCACAGGCTCTATTGCGGCGATGCTTACCAAATCCGGCCAACATTGGGCTGGATGGACTGTGACTGCATGGACCCGCCATATTTGTTCGATAATTCTGGCGGCGGTCAATGGCGGAAAAATCGAGGGAATAGCGACCAAATGATAGCCGAAGGACTGACCAGCGGCTTTGATCACACCATCATAAATCCAAATCGCTGTGGTCAAGCCGTGGTTTTCTTCCATGCTGACCAGCGTCACGATCTGGAAGGCTATCTGAAGCAGCAATTTCACCGTAACATACTGATGCACTGGCAAAAGGAAAACCCGGCACCGCATCACAATAAGAACCTGATCGCAGATATAGAAGAATTCTTCATGTGTTGGACCGAAGATGGCGCTCGCGACTATTTCCTTGCGTGGCATCGCGGCCACCATCCCGCCGGTCAGGAACATCACGACTTCCACCGCTACGTCACCGCGCCGGTGGCCCCAAGCAAAACGCACGATCACCCCACTGTGAAGCCTGAAAAGGTCATGGACAAAATCATGTGCAACATAGCGGGTCAAACCGTCTGTGATCCGTTCATGGGAACCGGCAGCACGGGCGTTGCCGCTATCAAAACCGGAAAGACCTTTACCGGCATCGAGCATAACCCGAAGCATTTCCAAACAGCCATCCGCCGCATAAGCGAGGCATTTGAAGAAAACATATGATCGATCCGCCGTTTTCTCCCCAAACTCTTGCAAAACGATGGAACTGCACTCCGCAGTTCATCCGTGATCTGGTCGAGGCCGGAGAATTGGACTATTTTAAGCTGGGAAAGAAACTGATTCGCATTCCGGCGGCAGCAGTGGTGAGGTTTGAATGCGAAAATCTGATCAGAGAACACTCGAGCTCGAACGGAAATGGCGGCTCCGCGAGCATAGAGGAAAATTCGTTGTCGTCTGGGACCGAGCTGCCGGACAATCACCAGCTCGAATATCGACTGGGACGAATGACCGTGGGCTCGCCGAAGCTATCGCTGGTCGTATCTGGAACGCCCACCATAAACCCAAAAGTGGCCGATTAGATGATCTCTGGCCGATTTATGAATCGGCCCGATCGATCGACATTGCTCTTCCAGACAATTTGAATTTCATGTGGCGGGTATTACAGCCGCATTTCGGCCATCGCTTGGGTACAGCCATAACCAAGGATGACTGTCGCGCTTATTATATGGCGCGCAATGCGCTTGGAAAATCAAATTCTACGATCAGAACCGAATTGGCTTACCTGCGCGCATGTCTCAATTTTCACTATCCAAACAATGTGCCTGATATTTGGCTACCTCCGCCTTCTAAACCGCGCAGCCATTGGCTGAAAAGGGAAGAACTGTCGCAAATATTGGAGGTGACCGACACACCGCATATACGGCTATTCATCATTCTGGCTGTTACAACAGCAGCCCGAATGTCCGCTATACTGGATCTGACGTGGGATCGCGTAAATTTTGAAGAGCGAACAATCGACTATCTTCCTCCTGGGCGGCACAAGTCGAACAAGGGCAGAACCATTGTTCCTATTAACGACCGGGCGCTCAATGCCCTCAATGAAGCATATCGCGGGCGGCTAACCGATCACGTAATAGAACATAACGGTAAACCCATAGCTAATGTCAAAAAGGCACTACAAAATGCCACCAAACGCTCAGGCATACATTGCAGCGCCCACGTCTTTCGCCACACAGCCGGAGTCTGGATGGCACAAGCCAATGTCCCGATGGAAAAAATTTCTCAATATATGGCGCACACTACGGTGCAGGTAACAGAACGCCATTATGCGCGCTTTTCACCCAGCTACATGCGCGACGCCAGCGAGGCTCTGAACTTCTAACCGGTACATATGTACCGGTTAGAAGTTCGTGATTTTCCGCTAAGTCCTTGAAAATACTGGTGCCGCTTAGAGGACTCGAACCTCTGACCCCATCATTACGAATGATGTGCTCTACCACCTGAGCTAAAGCGGCGTATAATCGGATGGGCAGATTCCATACGGCCAACCGGTTACCGGACGCGCCTTTAACAGCCACTCTGCCCGGTGACAAGCCTGACAATGCTATTGGCTGCGTATTTACTGACATTATTATCCACAGACAGAAGAATTGTTCTTAGGTTTTACCGGAAATTAACCATGGCCGGGTCAAAATGGGGGCGGAACGAGTAAAATTTGTAGGATATAGCATGGACAATCTTCGAAACTCTAATGAGAACAGTGGTTTAGGCGGGGGTTTTGACCCTGACTATATCGCTTATGAAGATGATGATGTGACGACTGAGACCCCTCCGACTATAGGTCAGGACGAGCGTCGTATGCATGTACGAGCATATAATTACTGGGCCAGTCTGCTTGGTGAACGACAGTTTCCCAGCGTCGAAGACCTCACACCAGAATCAGATGATGATTTTGGCCCCAACAGCGTTCTGCTTGATTTTACAAATGGTATAGAAAAGCCGGCAATCCAGTTCCTAGGCAAATCTTTGCGTCAGGAATGTGGGCTGGATGCAAATATCACGACGATAGACCAGATTCCGGCACGCTCGCTCCTGTCACGGATCACAGACCATTATTTGCAAATTATCGCTAATCAGGCCCCAATCGGCTTTGAGGCCGAGTTTGTGAACCAACGGGGCCAGACGATCATGTATCGCGGTATTCTTTTGCCATTCTCAACCGATGATGACACGATTGATTTCATCTACGGTGTGATTAACTGGAAAGAAGTTGTTGCGGATGACTATGCTCAGGAACTTGAAGATCAAGTGGCAGAGGCCATGCGCTCGGCCCCGGAAAGATCTAATGCCGGGCCGGTATGGGCCGATGGACCAATATCCAATCAACTGGAATTGACCGCGCAAGACGCTGCAGCAGCAACAGCTCTACTTGGCAGTAATCTTGTTAATCATGATAAAATTTGTGAACAGCCCGATGAACAGGCAAATCTGGTTGACTGGCTTGTCGCCGCACGCAGTAGCGCAGATAATGCGGCGCATAACGAACAACGCAGCCGGATCGCGCTTTATACTGCTATAGGGCAGGCTTATGATTTCTATCTAATGACTGAAAAGCATCCGGCAGATTATGCAGAGCTTCTCAAAGAATCCGGATTGAAGATGCAAACGCGCGCACCAATGACTCCCATCGTCAAATTGGTGTTTGGCGCGCAATATGACAAAACCAGACTGACCGAATATGCAGCCGCTCTGCGCTATGCGAAGCAGGCCGAAATCACTCGAGGTACATTTTCCACCTATCTCAACGATCATGAAGGTGGTTTGAAAGCCATTGTCCAAGCCGAACGAAAAGCGCGTAAATCCAAACAGAAGTCAACCAAGACTATCGTTCAGAAAAATGAGGTGCTGGAGCGGTTACGCACAGCCCCAGTCCGCCAGCTTAGTGAAATTGATACCGGAGATGAGGAATTTGTGGTACTTGTCGCGCGGCGGGATGACAGTGGAAAGCTATCTATTGTCGGGCCTGTTCTCGGTGATGAAAAACTGACCACCAAGGCACTTAAACAAACCAGCGTTTAACCTACCGAATTTTCTCAGGCATAGTTACCCGTGTAACTAATATATCACATTGAACAGCTATTTAACCTGTGTGCTGTAATTGCTGGTCAATCACTCTTGAGGAAGGCAGATATCAGGCCCATAAGAATCTTAATACAGCAGGAAGATCAATCCTCGCTGGATCAATTTGGGGGAAGCCATGACCGGTCGCCGTAACGCAGAAGCAGAAAAAGCCACAAATTCAGCTGCCGGCAAAAAACTTGTCCAGAAATTAGTTAATGCTTTTCAGGAAAGCGCCCTACCCGGCGAAAGCACCGGTCTTAATGACAAGGCGTATATAGAAGCCGTTAATTTTGTGCTGGAATGCGGTTTGCACCGGGAAGATTCTCAAACGAAATTGCTTCTTGAAAGCGTTATTAGCGCCAAAGGTCGGCGGCATCTGCGCCTAGCTATAATCAATGACGATATGCCGTTTCTAGTCGACTCGGTTTGCGCGACGATAGCCGGATTTGGTTTGAATATCGAAAGGCTGATCCACCCTGTCGTCGGTGTAAAAAGAAATGATAAGGACAAGCTGACCGCCATTCACAATAATCCTGATAGTGGAGAAAAGCGTGAATCCATTATCTACATCGAGCTCGAACGCACCGACGCCAAAACACGTCGTACATTAGAAAAAACACTTCGCAGCAACCTGAAAGACGTGGCTGCTGCGGTTACTGACTGGCAAAAATTGCAATTTGCTTTGTCCGAAGATGCAAAAACTATACCCGAAGGCGAAGGAACCGCCCTAATACATTGGTTTCTGGACCGGAATTTTACATTGTTAGCCCACGAAACGGTCGACAAACAAGGAGACCGCACAAACCTACTAGGCGTTTCCCGTATGCAGGAATCTCCTGTACTCTCGGCTGAAAGCCAGAAACGTGCCTTTGACTGGTTCAAGTCGGGCGGCCATGCCCCTCTGATTATCAAATCTAATCAGATTTCTACAGTGCACCGTCACGTGTTGATGGACATCATCATCACACCAGTGAGAGAAAAAGATGCTTTGATCGGCCTTTCGATAACTGCTGGCCTGTGGACCAGTGCTGCTCTGGCCGCGCCACCGGAAGAAGTGCCGGTGTTGCGAACACAAATGAGCAATCTGTTCAATAAATTTGAATTTTCAGCCGCCGGGCATGCAGGCAAGTCCTTGACCCACGCGTTGACTGCCCTGCCCCACGATCTTCTGATAACATTTCAACAGGAAGATTTGGAAAAGCTTGCGCTGATATCCATGTCTCTCATTGATCGTCCGAGACCCAAATTATACACGGTCATGTCTCCGCTCAATCGACATTTGTTTGCATTTATCTGGTTGCCACGTGAACGGTTATCGACCGCGCAGCGAGAGAATATTCAAGCGCTATTGACGAACGCGACGGGCGCCCGGATTTTAAGCTGGGCCAACACATTGGATGAAGGCGGCCTATCTTCTCTACGCTATATATTAGATATGAGCGTGGACAGCAATAAACCCGATCCGGAAGCGCTTGACCGACAATTGGAAAACATGATCCGCGGGTGGAAGCCCAAAGTGGAAAGCTATCTTAGCGAATTTGTACCGGAGAACCGGGCCGCAGTATTAGCCCATCGCTATGCTGACTGTTTTCCAGCAATCTACCAGTCCACCTATGATGAAAAAGAGGCATCTCGCGATATTATGCGTCTTTTTGAACGGGAGCGAGACGGTAAAAAATCTACGCGCTTATACCAACTAGAGGGCGATGCTGACCATTTACTGCGCCTGAAAATTTATCATCTGGGCGGAGCATTGCCATTGTCGGATGCTGTTCCGACACTTGAAAACTTTGGGTTTTCGGTTTTGGAAGAAATGCCGACGCCGCTTGATAATGGGCGCCTGGGTTATATCCATGATTTCCAGCTGACCTTGCATCCGGATGCCCGAGATGATCTGATCGCACGAGCATCTGAAATCGAAGACGCCATCACCAATGTTTTGGAAGGCGGCGCGGAAAATGACAGCTTTAACCAATTGATTACAACAACGGGTATCAGCGCCGAATCGACGATCTGGATACGGGCATGGTTTCGCTATTTGCGCCAAACCGGGATGAGCTATGGCATTGCCACTGTTGTCGAAGTGCTGGCTGAGGCTGGTAATGTTACTCGAGCAATGATCCGATTGTTTACATCCTTGCACGATCCGGATTTTGATGGTGATCGGGATAAAAGTGCGGCTGAAGCTATCAACACGGTCGAAAACGGCTTAATCAAAGTGACTAGCATTGATGATGACCGCATATTGCGGTTGTTTCGTGCAGTAATCGAATCGACACTGCGAACCAATGCTTTTGCACCTTCAGGACGCGAAGCACTCGCTTTCAAAATTGAAGGCGCAAAAATTCCTGACCTCCCTGCTCCAGTGCCTTGGCGTGAGATATTTGTTTATAGCCCGCGGATAGAAGGTATCCATTTGCGGGCAGGACCTGTCGCTCGCGGTGGTTTGCGATGGTCAGACAGACGCGATGACTTCCGCACCGAAATTCTGGGACTAATGAAAGCCCAGAGGGTCAAAAATGCTGTGATTGTCCCTGCCGGTGCCAAAGGCGGTTTTTATGCCAAGCAATTACCATCTGCCGATGATCGTGAAGCCTTTATTGAAGAAGGAAAAGCGTCGTACAAAATATTTATTCGGGCACTTTTATCAATAACTGACAACATCAAGGACGACACAATCATTCCACCCAAGCAAGTGATGCGTTTGGATTATGATGACCCTTATTTTGTAGTCGCAGCTGACAAAGGCACAGCCAGCTTTTCTGATATTGCCAATAGTATCGCAATCGAGAATGAATTTTGGTTAGGTGATGCTTTTGCTAGTGGTGGCAGCAATGGCTATGATCACAAAGCGATGGGGATTACCGCTCGTGGGGCATGGATCTCGGTACAGCGCCATTTTGCGGAGATGGGGGTCGATGTTCAAAAAGATCCGATCTCGGTCATCGGGGTGGGTGATATGTCGGGTGATGTATTTGGTAACGGCATGCTATTGTCAAAATCGCTCCGCATCGTAGCAGCCTTTGACCATCGCCATATCTTTATTGATCCCGATCCCGATCCCGCTACAAGCTGGAAAGAGCGCAAGCGGTTGTTCGCTCTCCCAGGTTCCAGTTGGGATGATTATGATAAAAGTTTGATCTCCAAAGGGGGCGCGGTTTTCTCCCGCAAATCAAAGGCGCTGAAAATAAACCGGAAGATTGCCGAACTATTCGGCTTTACTGATGAGAAAGAAGTTTCTCCGACTCAGCTTATCTCGGCTATTCTGACCAGCAAAGTCGATTTGCTGTGGTTTGGTGGTATCGGAACCTATATCAAGGCGTCGAGCGAAAATCATGTTGAAGTTGGCGATCCATCCAATGATAAAATCCGCGTTGATGCCGATAAATTACAGGTCAAAGTTATCGGTGAAGGGGCTAATTTGGGTGTTACCCAAGCGGGACGCATTTCATTCGCTTCCCGCGGCGGACGTATCAATGCCGATTTCATAGATAATAGCGCAGGCGTCGATTGCTCTGATAATGAAGTAAATATCAAGATTGCGCTCAACGACGAAATGGTAAATGGTAAGCTGACTTCTGTCGCACGCAACAATTTACTCAGCAAGATGACAGACGATGTCAGTGTACTGGTCCTTGAAGATAACCGGCTTCAGGCTCTTGGCCTTTCGATTGCCGAGAGAGGAGGAAAGAAGACACTACCCTCGTACATTCGATTAATCGAGTTTCTTGAAGAAAAAGAAGCGCTCGATCGCACTGTTGAAGGGCTAGCATCTAACAAAGAACTGTTCCGCCGTGAACAGGAAGATCGCGGATTGTATCGGCCTGAGCTTGCAGTGCTGGTTTCCACGGCAAAACTTGTGTTGCAGGAAGCGATTGAAAACAGCAACCTCGGCGATGATCCCGCTTTAGATAACGAACTGCTCAATGCTTTTCCGGAAATCATGCAGAAAAAGCATAAAGATGCCATCCTCAATCATCAGTTACGTAAGCAACTTATCGCCACAAAATTAGCAAACCGTATGATTAACCGGCTCGGTCTCATTGATCCATTTGAACTGGCCGAGGAGGAAGGAGCTCCGCTTGGCGAAGTCGCGGCTGCCTTTGTGATGGCTGAGCGGTTATTTAACGCCGACAAGATATGGACTTCATTTGAAAATGCAAAAATAGGTGAAGATGTTCGCCTGTTGGCTTTTGACCGTTTCGCCTATGTACTGCGTTCTCATATGGCTGACCTTATGCGTATAGGCCTTTCTCAGGGCTCTATTGATGAAGCTGTAGAAATGCTGGCTCCTGGCGTGAAAAAGCTGAACGATAATGTTGACGATCTGATAACTGCCCATGGTAAAGTGGAGGCAACCCAGCAAACCCGGCAGTTGATTGAAGCCGGTGCAACAAATGACCTTGCCCAGACAATCGTGAATATCTACAAAAATGATGGTGCAGCCGGAATTGCATTTCTCGGGAAATTTCGTGAAATTGATGCAATTGACGTCGCCGCTGCATTTACCAAATTGGGTAGCCTGTTGAGACTGGACTGGGCACAGTTAACGGCAACGCGGAGTAATCCGTCCGATCCTTGGGATCGCTTGCTGGTTGCTGGTCTTGCCCGCGATTTCCAGCAAATGCGGCTGGATTTTTTCAGACGGGCGCGAAGCAAAGATCTGGATCAGTTTATGGATAGCTGGGCTGAAAAAAATGCTGAACGTGTAGATCAATTCCAAAAAATTATTGATCGCGCGAAATTATCCAGCAAGCCATCAATTGCCATGCTGGCGCAAATTGCCGGGCAAGCACGAATATTATTGTCCCGCTAATAAATCCAATAGCTGAGACTATGGAGTATAACGCCGACTAGACCGCCAACCAAAGTTCCATTCACGCGGATATATTGTAAGTCACGGCCTACTGCATTTTCAACGCGATCGGTAATCGTTTGCGCGTCCCACCCGCGAATGGTGTCAGAGACCAGCTTCACGATATTGTCACCATAGCTTGCGACGACCCCAGCGACAGCTCGCCGGGCAAAACGGTTAAGCTGCCGGTTGAGTAGCGGGTCCTGTTGCAAGCTTTGCCCCAATTGCATCAAAGCATCCCCGAAATGACCAGCCATCGCTGCTTCTGGATCACGCGACGCTTTTAAAAGCGCTTCACGGCCACTTTCCCACATACCATCAATCCAATTCGCAATGGCGGGGTTTTCTATCATTTCGAGCTTCCAGTCATTCACGCGCTGCCGCAGTTCGGCATCTGTCTTTAACTCTTGCGCTAGCTGCTCCATGGCTTCTTCAGTCTTGGTCCGCACCGGATGCTCCGGATCAGAAGCCATATCGGCGAGTAGTTTATAAAGTCCGTCAACCACCTCATTGGCTAAACGGTCATCCAACCCCGTCCAGCGCAGCACGACATTTGCACGGTCATGGACGATAGCACGGATGACATGTTCATTCGCATCAAGTGTCCTGTAAGCCCATTTAATCGTCGAATCTATGAGAGGACCGTGTCGGTTTTCGGCCATCACAGATTCTAGAATCTGTCCCATCGGTGTCGCCAGGTCCAACTTTTTGGCCTGTGTTTTGACAGCCCCTTTGAACATACTGCCCAGCCGGTCCTGATCAAGCGAGCCGATAATATCACCTATCAGCCGAGAAGCTCCCATTCTTAGTCGCCCCTGCCCTCCGCTCGGTGCTTTTAAAAACCGGCCGACACCGCCAGCCAGATCCATAGCTTGCATCCGTTGTGCGACGATTTTTGAGACCAGAAAATTATTCTTCAGGAAGTTTGCAAGCGTATCTCCGATGCGGTCCTTATTACGTGGAATAATAGCCGTATGGGGAATAGGCAGACCCATTGGGTGGCGGAACAAGGCCGTGACTGCAAACCAGTCTGCTAAACCACCGACCATCGCGGCTTCAGCGAAAGCACGGACAAACCCAAGCACCGGATGCACGGTTTCATAAGATTTGGCAGTGAAATATATTACCGCCATCATCACCAGTAGACCAGTGGCAATGATTTTCATATCGCGACCAGCATTATTTGTACCTAAACGAATAGATGACGAACCAGATGCCCGATCGCTATTGGACGTAGACGCTATTTTAGAGGAAAGTGATTTCACTCGGCTGGCTGGACCCTTGCTTTATCTTCTGCGTCATCGCCGGGTTTATATGTTAGCAAGCTATTGCGTAACCAAGGACCAAGGCGCCGCTCCAAACCATCAGCGAGACTGAAAGCTGCCGGAACTATCACGAGCGTAAGCAGGGTCGATACTATCAGCCCCCCGATCACCACGATACCCATCGGAGCGCGCCAAGCACCATCACCGGATAATGACAGAGCTGTCGGCACCATACCCGCCGTCATCGCGACAGTGGTCATCACAATAGGCTGTGCTCGTTTATGGCCCGCGTCCATGATTGCCTCAAACTTAGGAACACCTTTCTGCATTTCGACAATCGCGAAATCGATCAACAGAATAGAGTTTTTACTGACAATGCCCAGTAGCATAAGAACCCCGATCAGCACCGGCATCGATAGTGATTGACCAGCAATCCAGATTAGGAATATGCCGCCCAGCGGAGCTAATGCCAGAGAACCCATATTCACCAACGGAGACATAAGGCGTTTATACAGTAGAACCAACGTAGCAAATACAAGCAATATGCCGGAAATAAGCGCAATAATGAAATTGACAAATAATTCCTGTTGCCACTCATCTTCTCCGAATGGTGCATTGGATACACCAGTGGGCAGATTTTTCATGATTGGTAACTTGTTGATAGCGGTCATTGCTTCGCCTTTGATAACATCAGGCGCAAGATCGGCTCCAATAAAAACCCGGCGATTCTGGTTATATCGCTGGATCGTCGTCGGTCCGGAACCAAAACTAACTTTAGCAACCCGGCTTAAAGGGACGGTGCCGCCACTAGATGTGGGAATGGGCAGGTTTTCAATAGTCGTTAAATTCGTACGCGATTGCTCCGGAAGCATAACGCGAATTGGGATCTGACGATCTGATAGCGAGAATTTCGCGGCATTCTGATCAATCTCACCGAGCGTTGCAATTCGAATAGTTTGACTGAGCGCCGCCGTAGTCACACCCAATTTAGATGCCAGGCTGGTATATGGTTCGATCAGGACTTCAGGCCTGCTGAGATCGGATTCGACGCGCGGTGATCTAATCAGGTTAATATCATTCATTTGCTCAACCAACTGCAGTGCCGCCTTATCCAGCAATTCAGGGTCTGAGCCGGTTAGCATGATCGATATATCCCGTCCGGTTCCACCACCGCCACCCTGCGACTGAAATGAAATGCGGGCGTCCGGTATCTTCTGAAGCAGCGGGGCCATGCTACGCTCAAATTCAATCGAGGTTTTGTCCCGCTCTTTTTTGTAGTTAACAAATACAGTTGCATTTGTTTCCCGCACGCGGGTCAATGCACGATCAACTTCCGGCTGTTGATACATCAGTTCGGAGACCTGATCGGCAATTTTTTCGGTCTGTTCCAATGGAGTACCGGGGACAACTTCAATCTGAACCCGGCTGGAGTCTTCATTGATAGTAGGCTGGAACTGGGCAGGTGTGATTGCGAACAAGATCACGGTCAACACGAACGCAAAAAAACCGATTCCCATCAACCATATTCTGTGGTCCAGAAATTTGGCAACAAAGCGACGACGCAGCCCGCCGCCTTCGGCATATTTACGTGCGGCTGTCTGGTCCAAACACCAGTTCAATAGCCACATATAGCGGTCCATCCAAACGCCTTCGCCATGTTCGGCATGCCCTTTGGATTGCAGAAAATAAGCCGCGATCATCGGCGTAATCATCCGTGCAACCGCTAAACTCATCAAAACGGAAATGACCACAGTGATGCCAAAGTTCTTAAAAAATTGACCAGAGATACCGGGCATCAAACCGACAGGAAGAAAAACGGCGACGATACAAAAAGACGTTGCGACAACAGGCAAACCGATTTCGTCCGCTGCATCAATTGATGCCTGATAAGCTGTTTTCCCCATTCGCATGTGACGCACGATATTTTCAATTTCCACAATGGCGTCGTCTACTAACACGCCTGCAACAAGGCCGAGCGCGAGAAGGGAAAGAAAGTTAAGGTTGAACCCCATCAAATCCATAAACCAGAAAGTCGGTATTGCGGATAGTGGAATGGCAATCGCAGAAATCAGTGTAGCTCGCCAGTCGCGTAAAAAGAGAAAAACCACTACCACAGCCAAGAGAGCACCTTCGACCATGGCTGCCATCGAACTTTTATACTGCATTTTAGTATAATCGACGCTGCTACCAAGGCGGATAAACTCGACTCCGGGGTTTTCTTCAGCAATCTGGTCCATAACCTCGATTGCGCCTTCATAAACAGTCACATCCGATGCACCGCGTGCACGGTTCATGGAAAAATTCACGACCTCTACGCCTTTGACTTTGCTGATCGAACTGCGTTCGCCAAAAGCATCCTTCACGTCTGCTACATCAGCAAGTTTTATCGTCTTGTCACCGCCAAGAGAAATTCGTGTTTGGGAAAGAGCATAGGCATCTTCAGCATTTCCCAGAACCCGGACAGATTGCCGCGCACCGCCAACCTCTGTGCGGCCACCTGCCGCGTTAACATTCACCTGACGCAAAACCGAGTTAATCTGATTGGCAGTAACTCCAAGCGCCTGCATCCTGGCCGGTTTCAAAATCACGCGAATTTCACGGTCCACACCGCCAAATCGATTTACTTCTGCCATGCCTTCCACGGTGAGAAGCTTTTTGACCACGGTATCATCAACAAACCAGCTCAGCTGTTCTACAGTCATATCATCGGCTTTGACCGCGAAATACGCTATAGCATCGCCAGCGACATCCACTTTGGAAATCTGCGGCTCCAATATACCATCGGGCAAAGAGCCGCGCACCTGATCGACTGCATTTTTTATTTCATTGACGGCCTCGTTTACATCAAAGCCTATTTCAAATTCGACAAAGGTCCGGCTACTGCCCTCGCTGGCCGTGGAACTAATATTTTTAACACCGCTAATGCTGCGAACCGCAGACTCGACTAGTTGCGTTATCTGGTTTTCAATTTCGGTCGGAGCAGCACCCGGCTGGGAAATATTGATACTGACAGCAGGGAATTCAACATCCGGATTATTGACCACGTCCATCCGGTTGAAGCTCAACAGACCTGCTAACAGCAACGCAGTAAAAATAACGAGTGGAATGACCGGATTGCGGGTAGACCATGCAGAAATATTGCGGAGGTTCATGAATTAATCTTTCACGCAGCCTGATCATCTGGGGCGGCGGTATCTTTCTGGGCCACCGGATTCACCGTCTGACCGGGGTTCAAGAATCCGGCAGCTCTCAATACAACACGCTCGGTCCCGCTCAGTCCGGAAGTAATCGACAGTCCTGCAGACGTCACATCACCTACAACCACATCCCGACGTATGACTTTATTATCTTCGCCAACGATATATACATAGCTGCCTTTACTATCATTTTGCACGGCAGACTCAGGCAAAACCGAGGCTTGCGACGAGCCGCTCTTAATCTCGGCATTGGCAAAGCCACCGGGTCGAAGTGCGCGATCATAGCTTAATGCGATTTTCGCTACCCCTTGTCGTGTATCAGTATCAATCATAGGAGAAATCTGCCAGATCTGTCCTTCCAATATCTTGTCAGTGCCAACAGGGGTGACTTCGGCACTCACGCCCACCGACACATTTGCAAGGTCACTCTCGCTTAACAGCGCCTGCAATTCCATTTCACCGCTTTGTGCCAGACGGAATAATATACCGCTCCCGGGAGTAACAGTTTGACCGACTTCAATATTACGTTCCAGAACCAACCCGCCTTTAGGCGCAATAATATTCAGAAAATTGTTGCGGGCCCTTGTTTCAGCGAGCTGTGCCTGAGCGACCTTGAGCTGTGCCGCACTGGAATCGCGGGTAGCAGTTAAACGGTCAATATCGGCTTTGGATATAAATCCTCGTTCAATCAGCTTTGCTGCCCGATCAAGATTTGCTTGCGCTATATCGCGCTCTGCTCTGGCAGACGCGACTAATGCTTCTAAGCGTGCCACTTGCTGGTTTTGTACCGAGCGGTCAATACTTGCCATGACCTGCCCGGCTTTTACCCAATCACCAGCATCGACATAGACGCGCGTTACGCGTCCGCCCTCACCAACCACGCCGACCGGAAGCTCCCGCCGCGCAGCCAACGTGCCAGTCGCATTAATGGTATGAACGACGTCCTGCTTACCAGGAACAACAACGGTAACAGACGAAGCCTGATTTACAGCGCCAGCCTCTACGCCCTTACCGCTGCCGGAAAAAATTTTATATACAGCAAAGGCCAAAACCAGAGCCGCGACCACCGCAGCGACAATTATCAATCGCTTTTTATTCTGCGCCTGATTTTCGCCGTTTTTTACCGTCGAGACATCAATGTCTTCGCCGGCAATCTTCGATTCATAGTTCATGTTCAATACTCATCAGCCCGGCATAAATCTTAATTCTGCGCTGCAATATATAAAAAGAATCATCAATAAAAGGCAGGAATCTGCAATTTTGATTTTCGGTGTATTATATCAATAAATCAGTTACTACAACCCCGAACGATAACCGATTGCACGAGATTGTTTCCAAAGTATCACAGAAAGGCGCCTCCCCTATGCTTTTAACAGAAAAAGGCCAGCCCCGCAGGGCTAGCCTTATGATTTTCAAATTGAATTGTTAACGGGTTTACCGTGCCCGACCACGTTGGATCAGGTTGAGGATCAACAATAACACAACCGCACCGACAAATGCCGTTATCAGCCCCATTATCGAAAACGATTGTATGCTACCGCCAAATCCAAGATATTGACCGATAAAGTTACCGATCACGGATCCGATGATACCGACAATGATGTTCCAGAAAATACCCATGGACGCATCCCGACCCATGACTAGGCTCGCAAGCCAACCAGCAATACCGCCAATGATTAATGCTATAATGATACCCATGTCTATCTCCTTATTTGACGACGAAACAGTTTTTCTGTTCTCAATCAACACGGTATGATCCAAAAGGTTGCAATAGACCAATAAAAAGGCCCCAGAGAATTTATCCGGGGCCTTTGATTATACCGTTAATGTTGCAGAACTGGTCTAATATCTCTGCTGACGTTCATACAGATCCCGGTAATGCTGAATACGGGTGACGCGTAGTCCCGGCATACCGGAACGGTCCACCGCGCGCTGCCACGACGCAAATTCTTCCAGCGATAAACTATAGCGATCACAAACCTCATCTATCGATAAAAGACCACCATTTACTGCGGCCACAACCTCCGCTTTACGACGGACTACCCAGCGGGTCGTTCCCGGGGCTGGCAAGTCGGCTAAAGTCAAAGGCTCACCCAACGGGCCGATGACTTGCGCTGGTTTAATTGTCTGGTTCTCGATCATACTACCCTCAAAATACGCCTTGCGGCATTTCATTCTACGTCCAATTGCGATTCCTAAGACATAGAGCTTTTCAAACTACTAAATTACCAAGGTAAATAACACGTTCATATTTAGTCCTGAGCTCTTCGGCCTGATGGATTTTCGCGCAGTAAATCCGGCCTAAAACTACCCTTTTCTGTTCCGTGCTCGCCATTCCCAGATAGCCCTTCCTGCGAAGAGGCATCTGCAAATAACTTGATACGATTTTCCATCATTCCTCGACTGGCGTGAATAGGCGACGCGACCAATCCACGTTGCCGTGCGATATAGGCACGGGCTGAAGGCGAAAGAGATTGACGCGCGATCGCATGTGCAATCAGCACTTCATAAGCGCTTCTTGCTGAAACATCCGTATCAGCACTGGTCTGTGTCAAACTCTTATGAGGGAAGCTCATTTCCATAAGTGCTGTCATAACAAGCAAGAGATAAACATCCGTAAAGGCGGTGTTCACGCGCTCTTAAGACAAGTTAATAAAAGCTTATTGTTAATGAAGCTTTTGATCCCAATATGGATGGAAGCTGGCCAGTACATGATTTTTTCTGAAGCCATTCTGGGACTTTAACCAGGTAGATTGTCAGTAATTTCCGCAAAACTGGTACTTTCCACGGATCATCGCTATGGAGCTTGTGATTATGACAGATCGAATCAATCCAGAATTCCAGCTTGGCGATGATATGGCAGGCAAGCGCATAGTTGTAGCTATGTCCGGCGGCGTCGATTCAAGCGTGGTGGCGGCACTTGCTGCTCGCACAGGCGCCGAGACAATTGGCATCACCCTGCAACTTTATGACCATGGCGAAGCTGTGGGCCGAACGGGCAGTTGTTGTGCTGGTCAGGATATTCGTGATGCCCGCGCGGTGGCTGAAAAACTGGGTATTGCCCATTATGTATTCGACCATGCCAGCCGGTTTCAGGAATCGGTCATGGATGTATTCGCCGATGAATATATGGCCGGACGCACCCCGATACCCTGTGTTCAGTGTAATATGGGCGTGAAGTTTACTGATCTGTTGAATCTGTCTCGTGAACTTGGCGCTGATTGTCTAGCCACCGGCCATTATGTTCGCCGTGTGATGGGCGTAAATGGCTCTGAACTGCACCGCGCCATAGACCCGGCACGCGACCAAAGCTATTTTCTATTTGCAACAACGCAGGATCAGCTTGATTATCTGCGTTTCCCGCTAGGTGATATGCCCAAAACCCAGGTCCGCGCCATAGCCGAGGAGATGGGCCTGGCGGTCGCTTTTAAGCCGGATAGTCAGGATATCTGCTTCGTTCCCGATGGCGATTATGCCAAAGTCGTTCGCAAACTGCGCCCTGATGCCGATGATGATGGCGAGATCGTTCATATTGATGGCACCGTCATGGGCAGACATAAAGGTTTGATCCATTACACAGTGGGACAGCGCAAGGGATTGGAAATTGGCGGACAAGCCGAACCGCTTTATGTCATTCGCCTCGAACCGGATACCAAACGCGTCGTCGTCGGCCCCAAGCAGGCGTTGGCCGTGGCATCTGCAACCTTGCGTGATGTTAACTGGATCGGCGGGAATTATGAAGGACCGATACAGGTAAAGGTCCGTTCTATGGCAAAACCAACCCATGCCCGGCTTGATGGTGATACGCTATATTTCCACAATCCGGAATATGGGGTATCCCCTGGCCAAGCAGCGGTTTTCTATCATGGTGACCGGGTGCTTGGCGGTGGTTGGATCAATGAAACCGGCGCAGTGTCACAGGAATGGCTTACCGCCGCGACGGCTTAGCCCCTGTTTCGGCCGGACTATTGTCCGCCGTCCGCCTCCGTCAATAACACACAGCCCCAGCCTTCCCGAAATTCAGCAGTCGCGGAAGCCAATAAGGGCACAGAAGCTGTCACGCGCCGCTTTTCATCATCTTGCGACAAGCCGATAAATTCCATGCCGGGTTCAAAATCCTTTTCGCAATCGGTCAAATCGCGGCCACCGATATAGTGACAGGAGCAGGCAACGCGAGCGCCATAAGCTGTACCAATGCCAAGCTGCCCTTTGATAAAACTGTAATTATACGCAAAGATTGCCACCAGTATCAGCATGAAAAGTCCCGATATATATAAGACCATCCGGCCTTTTCCGATACGTTGTTTCGATGCGGTTTCATTATTACGGTTTATGGTTGCCATGGCAGCATCTATTGGTGCAACGCATGGCTATGCACAAGATTAAAATCTCCGTTTTATCTGCGCTTGCCCTCCTGTTTTCCGGATGCGGGGCCAGTGAAGGACCAGCCACACCAACGCCAAAGACAGCGGAGGAGCTGGCCTATATATCTGACAACAGCCCGATCACGAAAGCCCGTCTCGACGCCGCGATCTCGCCACTTTTTGATAATCCGGAAATGGCGGAAACCCGTGCGCTGCTCATCATGCATCGCGGAGAGATTATCGCTGAGCGTTATGGCAAAGGCTATAACGAGAATACACGGTTCATAAGCTGGTCTATGGCAAAATCCTTTACCGGGGCGCTGATCGGATTTCTGGTCTCCGATGGCAGATTGGTGCTGGATGATCCCGCCCCTGTGCCCGATTGGCAGCGGCCCGGCGACCCGCGCGGACATATTACTTTGCGTCATTTACTTCATATGTCATCCGGTTTGGATCATACTGAAGTGGCGGAAGAGAACGGCGCGACCCTTTATGAAGCTGATACCAACCAGATGCTCTTCCTGAGCGGCGCAAATGATATGGCCGGCTATGCCGAGGCCCGTCCTTTAGAGGCAGTCCCCGGCGAGAAATTTGAATATAGCACCGCAACCAGTATGATTCTGGCAGATATCATAACCCGCACTTTGACCAACAGCACCGACCCGAAAATGCGCCGTGATGCCGCCATGCGGTTCATTCGTGGCCGTCTGCTGGAACCATTGGATATGGACGGCACCTATTTTGAATTTGATGCTAACGGAACATTCCTAGGCGGTAGTATTATACAGGCAACGGCGCGCGATTATGCCAAATTCGGAGAATTTCTTCGCAATAATGGCGCTCGCAAAGGCGCCCAGCATTTGCCGGTCAACTGGGTCAAGTTTATGCGCTCATCATCGCCCAATGATCCCGCTTATGGCGGCCATATCTGGTTGAACAAGCACCGTCCGGAGGGTCGTAAACAAGTGCTATTTCCCGACATGGCTCCCGATACGGTTTTCGCCGCCCTTGGTCATTTGGGTCAGCAAATCGTAGTGTCTCCGGAACAGAAGCTGACTGTGGTCCGGCTGGGCAAAACGCAGGATGACGTGCTGCAACCGCTGTATGACCAGATAGGCCGGATCGTGTCGCTTTTCCCGGTGAACAGATGAGCATATCGAAAACTTTCTGAAAACATGTCCGGGTTATCTTCACTAAGTTCACTAAGTTCACACCAAGGAACGCTTTAATTACGTCGATTCACGAAAAAATAGGTCGCTTGCTTGACATTTTCGGCCAAGCGCCGTGAATAATTTATAAATATGAGAAAGAGCCGGTCCGTCACTATCACAGCGCTCCTTTTGTAGGAAAGCGTGGTTCGACCAAATGACTATCATCATGATAGCCTGCCCCTATAAGTGAAACCGCCCCTCGACCACTGTCACGCATTTCCCGCCAAGCCATGCTTTGGAGCTGTCCGCTTCAAGGCGGCAATTCACATAACCGCCGCGCGCACTGGCCTGATAGGCGGTAAAATTGTCCCGCCCCAATTGCTTCACCCAATAAGGCGTTAGCACCGCATGGGCCGATCCGGTAACGCTGTCTTCATCAACCCCGCCGCCGGGCACAAAAACGCGGCTCAGCACGTCGCTATCTTTGCCCGGTGCCGTGCAAATATATTGCGAGTCCCCCATAGCGGCCAAGGCTTTCAGGTCCGGCTCAAGTGCCAGAACCTCATCGGCTGTCTCATAACGAATGACATGATAGCCCCCCTTATGGAACAGGGTTTCAAGCGGCTTGCCGCCGATCAGGGCAAGAATATCCGGCTGCTTTTCCGGTGATGGAGAATAAGCTGGCAGGCCCAGTGTATAGCCATCTCCCTCGCGGCTAACGGTCAACACACCGGCTTTTCGGGTGCAAAACGTCACGCGGTCCTTTTCCGGATTTTGCGACAGGATAATATGACCGCTCGCCAATGTTGCATGGCCGCACAGGGCAATTTCCATAGCCGGGGTGAACCAGCGCAATTCATAATCTGCTGCGCCGGTTTCATCGGGCAGGTAAAAAGCGGTCTCAGCAAAGTTATTTTCTTCGCCGATCGCCTGAAGCACCGCATCATCAAGCCAGCTTTCCAGCGGCATGACCGCCGCCTGATTTCCGGTAAAAGGGCGGTCTGCAAACGCATCGACATGATAATAGGGCAGGATCATTTGCTGGTTTTTGGTTTTGCCTGGCATTTTTGCCCTTTCTGGCAGTTATCTGGCTAAATTTATAGTCATTACGTCATGATTAAGTCCCGTCATTCCCGCGAAGGCGGGAATCCAGCTATCTAAACCTTGCAGAAGTAAAGCTGGATTCCCGCCTGCGGGGGAAAGACCAGTGTAGTTTGTGAGTGTATTCGGTCGTCCAGAACCGGCCATCACGGATAAAGCATCCCTTCGGCCCATCCCTCACCATCACGGACAAATATCCGCCGTTCGTGCAGGCGGTGCTCACGGTCTTGCCAGAATTCAAACCGCTGCGGTGTCAGGCGATAGCCCGACCAATAGGGTGGACGCGGCACGTCTTGCCCATCAAAGCGCATTTGCATTTCTTTATATCGCTGTTCAAATGTCGCGCGACTATCCAGCGGGCGCGACTGGTCCGATGCCCATGCCCCAAGCTGCGAATCCCGGCCACGCGTGGCGAAATAGGCGTCGGCAATATCATCGGCAACGGCAGACAGACTGCCTTCAATCCGGATTTGCCGGCGCAGGCTTTTCCAGTGGAATAAGATTGCGGCCTTTGGATTGGCGGCAATATCTTCTGCCTTGCGGCTTTCCTTGTTGGTATAAAATATGAAACCGTCCGGCCCATGTCCTTTTAACAATACCATTCGGGCAGAAGGTTGCCCATCGTCATTGACGGTCGCGATCGTCATGGCATTGCTATCATTGGGTTCGCTCTCACGGGCCATGGTGAACCAGCTATCGAACAGCGTAAAGGGATTGGATGTCATAAACGGGCCTGTATCAGGATGGTGAAAGGTAGGAAAGTCAGCTGCACAAAGTCCACAAGGTTACGGCTCTTGCGCCTCCCCCGTTTTATCATATTTCATTTCCAGATAGCGGCCACGAATTGACAGATTGTCAATATCCCCTTTGGCAATCTGGCGGGTTACTTCAGAAATTTCTTTCTCGATCAATGAAAGCCCGCTGACAAGCTGTTCATCGGGAGACTTGCCGCCATCACTGGCCTTTGTCCGCATAGATGCCGGAATAGCGCGATAGCCGGAGATTAGTTCAGGCAGATGTTCCCCCATCAACTTACGCACTTCATAAGCCGCCGGTTCTGCTTCATCCAGCTTTTGCAATTGCGGGGACAGCATATCAAGCTGTGTGCCGATGGTGTTGATAATATTTGCGGCCGGAGCAGGAAGCGCAGGGCGCTGCGTTTCCAGCCAGATTTCTGTTTTTCCGGCCAGCGTCTTAAGGTCCGACTGGATCAATGTTTCCGGTGTCGGTATTTTCATTTTCGGGAATTTCATCGCTGCCCAGATACCGCCAGCGATCAAGCCCGCGGAAATCATCACGCCCCAGAACCCGATACCATTTAATATGCCGCCAACCACACTGGCCCCGACCAGAACCGCTATCGTAGCAATAGCAGCGCGGCCCAGTTTTTTCATGAAATGGCCACGTTTCAGGCTTTCCGAACGCTGCCCGATTGACCGGTTGTAGCGCGCATCTTTTAACGCCCGGCCCGCATTTGTCATGATCTGGTCAGAAGTTTCTGTCATCAGTTTCTATTCTTCAAGCGCAGTCAATGGATTTTCGGACGGAGCTTCGAGAGCGGCCTTATCCTGCCCCTCGGCGCGGGCGATATAGCCTTTGGATTTCTCGATCTCACCGGACAGGGAATTGACCGTAGTTTTCATATTTTCCAGCGCCTTGACCTTGAATGTGTCAATATTATCCATCGTGTCATAGACATTCTGGAACGCCCGTTGCAGCGTTTCGAGCGGAATTGTCGCGGATGCGGCTTGCTCATGAATTTGTGCAGTCTGGTTTTTCAGCATCTCTCCGGTACTGTCGATAATTCCGGCGGTGGTGGTGTTGAGCGCCGTAATCTGGTCCAGCACCAGTTTCTGATTGGTCAGCGCCTGTGCCACTGTCACGCCGGTACGCAGCGCATTAACCGTGGTGGTGCTGGCCCGGTCCACGCCCTTTACCAGTTCGACGTTATTTTTTTTCACCAGATCCAGCGCCAGATAGCCTTGCACCGTCACCGCCATCTGGGTGAGTAAATCCTGTGTCCGCTGGCGCACATAGAAAAGCGCGTTTTCTCGAATGGCCTTTGCCTTGGCAGGGTCGGTAGCGTCGAGTTCTGCCGCTTTGTCTTCCAGCCGCTGGTCCATCACCTTTGACACATGGATCATCTGTTCCAGACGGCCCATCGCGGCCCAGAGGTTTTTGCGCTCCACATCAATGGCGGCATTGTCCATCAGCAATTCATCTTTGCCGCTCTGCAAGCGCGACAGGATGGACGAAATATGACCCTGAGCACTTTGATAGCCGTCAAAATAATTTCGCAGCTTTGAACCGAAAGGAATAATCCCGAACAGCTTGCGCTTGGCGAGCAGGTCGCCGCGCTTGCCGGGATCAAGATCTTCCACTGTCCGTCGCAGTTCGGAAAGATCCGCGCCGATGCCTGATTCTTCATCCATCGTGCGGACAGGGCGATCCAGAAAACGATTGGACTGGCCAGCCGCATCGGCAATTTCTTTGCGGCCCATATTGGTAATCTGGTCCACCCGTTTACCGAATTCCGGGCTATTTTCATCCTGAGCAACCAGATCGTCGATAAAGCTATCGACTTTTTCTTCCAGCTTTGACTTGATCTCGTCACCGACCGGCACAAGTCCTGCCGCTTTTGTGGGTGCTACCGGCGCTACCGGATCCGGCGGCGTCAAAGACAGTTCTTCGGTCGCGGTAATTGTTTCGCTGGTGTTCTCTGGCGCCATTGGTTCAGTCTCCATCTCGTCGCATGTTATCATCTATGCCCATCACAAATGAATGTATATGCCGCACTTTTCAAGCGTTTCCGCACTGTATTATAAAAATAATACAGCTAATGCAACCACGCGGTTTATCCTCTTCGGACTTTCGGTCAGTCATCCCGCGACTATCCTTGCAACGCGGCTTTCACATCCGGCGCTATTTTCCCGACAATCACGTCCACGCCCTTAGCATTGGGATGAATACCGTCCGGCAATATCAGGTCGGGCCGTCCCACCACGCCATCCATGAAAAACGGATAGAGCGCGGTGTCATATTTTTTGGCCAGCGCAGGATAGATGACGTTAAACTCGTCGCTAAACTCCTTGCCCAGATTGGGCGGGGCCAACATACCCGTTATCATGACCGGCACGCCCCGACCGGTCAGTTTCTTGACCATGGCGTCCATGTTAAAACGGGTTTCGGAAGGCTTTAACCCGCGTAGCAAATCATTACCGCCCAGCCCCAGCAAAACCAGATCAGGCTTCTTCGGCAAACTATCGAGCACAAAATCCATCCGCCGCAGTCCCGCCGCTGTGGTATCGCCGGACACTCCGGCATTGTGAATCCTTACATCCTGTCCGGCATCATTCAGCGCTTTTTGCAGTTCCGGCACAAAGCCTTCACCCGGGTCCAGTCCATATCCGGCATAAAGACTGTCGCCAAAGGCCAATATCAGCGTTTTGGCTTCGGGGGCTTTATCGACGCTATTGTCCGTATCATTAACCGTCTGTTGAGCCTCTTGGGCGGGGGCTTGCGTGTCATTGGCTGGCCCGCATGCAATCAGAAGTTGCAGAATTGCAAAGCCAAACCCATATGTAATCAACCTGCTCAACATCGGATAACCCTTCCCGCTATGTTACAAAAGACCGCCGCAACCAGCGACGCAACGCCCAACTCCCATATTGCTATTGATGCACAAAATGTCACCCTGTCTTTGGGACAAGGCGATGCACGTGTTAATATTCTGGGCGGTATCAACTTGTCGATCAAAAGCGGCTCGACCGTGGCTTTGCTTGGCCCGTCGGGTTCGGGAAAGTCATCACTCATGGCGATATTGTCCGGGTTAGAGCGCGCGAGCGGCGGAACGGTGAACATTGCCGGAGCCGATTTCGGCACGATGAACGAGGATGAACTTGCGATTGCGCGGCGCGGACGGGTTGGCATAGTTTTGCAGGCCTTTCACTTGCTGCCCACCATGACCGCACTGGAAAATGTCGCCGTGCCGCTGGAACTCGATGGTCAGGCGGAGCCGTTTGAGATCGCAGCGAAGGAACTGGAGGCCGTTGGCCTAAGCGACCGGCTTGGCCACTATCCCGCGCAATTATCTGGCGGCGAGCAACAGCGCGTTGCCATCGCCCGCGCTATGGCGTCGCGCCCGTCGATTATCTTTGCCGATGAACCAACCGGCAATCTTGACGGGGTTACCGGCGAAAAAATCATCCAATTGTTGTTCGAGCGCCAGAGAGCGAGCAAGGCCACTTTGCTGATTATTACCCATGATCCGGAACTGGCCAAACGCTGTGACCGGATTATCGAACTGCGCGACGGCCTGATCGACAAAGACAGCTTGGCATGAGCACATACGGCCTATGACAGATTTTTCCAAAGCATGGACCATCGCCCGGCGCGATTTGAGCGGGCGGTTTGTCGGCCTACGGCTGTTGATCGTCTGTCTGTTTCTGGGCGTTGCAACGCTGGCCGCTATCGGTAGCCTGACCAGTGCGATAACAGATGAACTGGCCAATCGCGGGCAAATCATATTGGGCGGCGATCTGGAAGTTGCCGTATCCCAGCGAGAGGTGACACCACAAGAGCGCGAAAGTCTGAACGCTGCCGGTGAACTATCCGAAACCTTGCGTATGCAAGCGATGGCTCGCTTACCCGATGGCAGCGACACCCAATTGGTCGAATTAAAAGGCATTGATGCGCGCTACCCGCTCTATGGTGACTTCACCTTGCAAGACGGCGCGACTGCGCCCCCACTTGATGCAGACCAGATTTATATCACGCCAGCCTTGGTCAACCGATTGTCCTTGAACATCGGTGACACGATAGAATTTGGCGAAACGGCCTTTACAATTACCGGCATAATAGAGGACGAACCGGACCGGCTGAGCGAAGGGCTGTCGCTTGGGCCAGTAGCGATTACGTCACTGGAGGGGCTGCGCTCCACGGGGTTGATACAACCCGGCAGCATGTTTCAGAGCAAATACCGTCTGAAACTGCCCGCAGCTATAGACCCATCCGAATTGGGCAAGCAGCTGGAAGCACAATATAAAAATGCCGCATGGGAAGTAAAAACCCGTGACAATGGCGCGCCAAGCACACGCCGTTTCATTGAACGGATGGGGCAGTTTCTCACCCTCGTCGGGCTAGCGTCGCTGGTGATTGCGGGAATCGGTGTCGGCAACGGGGTCGCGTCTTATTTGCGCGGCAAGCAAAGCGCGATTGCGACGCTCAAAATATTGGGCGCGGACAGCGCGATGATCTTTCGCATCTATATGTTTCAAATATTGGCTGTTGCCCTGATCGCCATTACAGCAGGATTGATTGTCGGAGCCTTTGCGCCGCTTATCATCATCGCGGTGGCGGGTGATGCCCTTCCGATCAAGCCGGAATTTGCGCTTTATCCCCTTCCGCTCGTCGTCAGCGCCGCTTATGGATTGCTCATAACGGTTATTTTTGCCCTGCCGCCGCTCTCGCGGGCGAAACTTGTCCCTGCTGCCGGACTGTTTCGCGGTGACATCCGGTCATGGAAAGAGATGGACAGACCGACATGGCTTGCCGTCATATTGGCCATCGCGGCCATCGTTGCGATTGCCATTGGCAGCAGCCGGGAACCTTTATTTTCGCTCGCGTTCATCGGCGCAGCTCTGGGCATATTAACATTGCTTAGCCTGCTTGGCGCGGGAATAGGCTGGCTTGCCAGCAAGCTACCACGTCCCAAACAACCACTGCTGCGGCTCGCCCTCACCAATCTTCACAGGCCGGGCGCGCAAACTGGCCAACTGGTTGTCGCGCTGGGTCTTGGCCTGACCTTATTTGCCACGCTGGCCGCTATCCAGACCAGCCTGACCAATGAAATCCGGCTAAGTGTTCCGCGTGAAGCGCCCAATTTCTTTGTTCTCGACATTCCGGTCGAGCGCGCCAATGAGTTTACGGAACGGGTTAACGCCGCCGATCCGGATGCAAATATCAACATCGTTCCCACCCTGCGCGGCACGATTACCGAATATGGCGGACAACGTGTGTCGGAACTGGACGAAATCCCCGAAGGCGCGTGGGTTTTGCGCGGCGACCGCGGCTTGACCTATAGCGCCAATCTGCCCGAAGGCAGCGAGATTGCCGCCGGAACATGGTGGCCGGAAAATTATGACGGGCCGCCGCTGGTTTCTGTAGATGCAGAACAGGCAGCGGCATTGGGACTGGACGTCGGAGACAGCCTGAGCATAAGCTTGCTCGGCGTAGAGATACAGGCAAAAGTGGCTTCGCTGCGTACGATTAACTGGCGCAATTTCGGTTTTAACTATGTGCTGGTTTTTCCGCCCAATGTGCTGGCCAGCACACCGCATAATGTCGCGGCGACTATCCAGTTGGATGAGGCAAAAGAAGACGGTTTGCTTGGGAGTTTACCAAGTGAATTTCCGTCCATATCCATGGTGAAAGTCAAAGAGATTGCATCACAGATTGGCGATATATTGGACCAGATGGCAACGGCCATTGCCTCTGCTGCATCCATTGCAATTTTTTCCGGTATTGCGGTTCTGATCGGTGCGATTGCGGCATCACGCCAGTCGCGCATTTATGACAGTGTGATCCTGAAACTGCTTGGGGCTACACGCGCACAGATATTATCGGCTCAGGCGATTGAATATGCCGTGCTGGCACTGATCCTCTCTGCTGTTGCATTGGGTCTTGGTCTGCTTGCCGGGTGGTTTGTCATTACGCAGATTTTCGAATTTACATGGCAACCGGACTGGATGACCGTGATGGTAACGCTAGCTATCGGTGCGGTGTTGACACTGGGCATCGGATTGTTGGGATCTGTGCCCGTGCTATCGGCCAAACCGGCGCGCGCTTTGCGGGAGTTATGATGATTTCTTTGCCAGATGCAGGGCCACCGGCGCAGATATTACCAACTGGGTCAGATGATAAAGGAGCAGCGGTAGCAAGATCATGCCCGCCCTGTCGGGCGGAAAAATAATCGCAGCCATAGGTGCGCCGATAGCAATGCTTTTCTGCGCTCCGGAAAACAGCAAGGTTTTTCGATCATTGCGTACCAGTCCCAGCCATCCGCCAAGCGTCCATGCTCCGCCAAAACCAAAAGCGAGAAATACGGCCAACCCACTCGCCATTAAAGCCAGTTGCCCGGCGCTGACCTGAAACCATGTGCCTGCCAGAACCGCGCCGGAAAACGCAATATAGATAACAATCGCAATCACAATCTTGTCTGCCCAAGCAATCGGCCCCTTATGCGTCATAATCCATGGCCGCGTCCATCGCTGGACCAACTGGCCAATCACGAACGGCAATAATAGAATCGCAAATATCCGCACAAAGCCCTCGGTCGTAATCGAACCGCCTGCCGCGCTGGCGAGCAGCGCGAACATCAACGGCGAAATGACCACTCCGCACAGGTTGGTAAAAGCTGAGGCCACAATCGAGGCTGCTACATTTCCCTGTGCAATCGCGCAGTAAGAGGTTGCCGACTGAACCGTCGAAGGAAGCACGCCAATAAACAGAAATCCCAGCGCCAGATCATGCGGCAAAAAATTATCGGTCAGCTTTGACAGCGTGAATCCGGCGACCAGCATCAGGCCAAAGACAAAACCGAAAATCGCGCCTTGCAAGCGGATATTGCGGAAACCGGCGACAACCTCTGCACGTTCCAGCCGGATGCCATGGAGCAGGAAAATCAGAAATACGCCCGCCGAAGATATGACACTGCCAAGTGTAGAAAATTCTTCTCCAAGCGGAGCCAGCACCGCCAGCGCCACCGCGCAAAGTAACAACCAGATAAATCGGTCCGAGGAAATTTGCCGTAATACAGGGAAAAAAGAAGACATTTTGGTGCCCTAGAGGATTTACAGAAAATTGCCAGAGGGTCAGGCCGCATGACCCCTATTTATATATCCGGTGTTTTATATTGATGGTTTTTACCGCAATCCGACGGGTAACTTGCTTCTAGTCGGCTTGATAAGCTATGATGCAAGAGATTGCCGCAGCAGTATAACAGAATAAATGGCTGACGATAATAAAGTCAATTTCATATGTTGCGGCGCAACAAAAAACAGTTTAAGGGCCCACCCTCTTTAAGGTGCGGCACAATAGCCTCCTTTCCTCATCATTATGGCAGAATATATTATGTCTCTTCGCAACATCGCCATTATCGCGCACGTTGATCACGGTAAAACCACCCTTGTGGACCAGCTTTTCCGCCAGTCCGGCACATTCCGAGACAATGAACGGGTGGCAGAGCGCGTGATGGACAGCAACGATCTGGAAAGAGAGCGCGGCATTACGATTCTGGCTAAATGCACCAGCGTCGACTGGAAGGGCACACGCATCAATATTGTCGATACACCGGGCCACGCCGACTTTGGCGGCGAAGTGGAACGGATTTTGTCGATGGTTGACGGCGTTATCCTGCTTGTCGACAGCGCGGAAGGTGCAATGCCACAAACTAAATTTGTAACCGGCAAAGCACTTGCGCTTGGCCTGAAGCCGATTGTTGTCGTCAACAAGATTGACCGCCCCGATGGCCGCGCCGAAGCGGTATTGGACGAAGTGTTTGATCTGTTCGTCAATCTTGATGCCAGTGACGAACAGCTTGATTTCCCGACTCTGTTTGCCAGTGGCCGTAATGGTTATGCGGGTGAATCGCCGGATGTGCGCGAGGGCGATCTTTCCCCGTTGTTCAACAAGATTGTCGAACATGTTCCGGAACCGGATGTTGACCCCGATGCGGATTTCAAGTTTCTTGTGACCCTGCTTGACCGCGACAATTTTGTTGGCCGCATATTAACCGGCAAAGTCGAAAGCGGCAAAATCAACCTTAATGCGCCGATCCACGCACTCGACATGGACGGCAAAGTTGTCGAAACCGGCCGCGCGACAAAGATCATGGCTTTCCGTGGGTTGGAGCGGGTTCCGGTAGAAAGTGCTTCTGCGGGAGATATTATTTCACTGGCCGGCCTCACTGACGCGACCGTTGCCAACACGATTTGCGATCCTTCCGTCAGCGAACCTATCGCCGCACAGCCGATTGACCCGCCAACCCTGTCGATGAACTTTGCGGTGAATGACAGCCCGATGGCCGGACGTGAAGGCGACAAAGTCACCAGTCGCGTCATTCGTGACCGCTTGTTCCGCGAAGCCGAATCCAATGTTGCGATTAAAATTACCGAAAGCAGCGACAAAGACAGCTTTGAAGTTGCCGGTCGCGGCGAATTGCAGCTTGGCGTATTGATTGAAACCATGCGCCGCGAGGGTTTTGAACTGTCTATTTCCCGTCCGCGCGTTCTGTATCGCGAGGTGGATGGCCAGCGTCAGGAGCCTTATGAAACCGTGGTCATTGATGTTGATGATGAACATAGCAGCACGGTTGTGTCGAAAATGCAGCGCCGCAAAGCGGAACTGACAGAACAGCGTCCATCGGGCGGCGGCAAAACGCGCCTGACCTTCTCTGCTCCCTCACGCGGTTTGATCGGCTATCATGGGGAATTTCTTTCCGATACGCGCGGAACCGGCTTGATGAACCGCCTGTTTGAAAAATATGATGACTATAAAGGTGTCATCGAAGGGCGTCCTGTTGGCGTACTGGTTTCGAACGGAACCGGAACAGCCGCCGCTTATGCGCTTAATGCACTGGAAGACCGCGGCATCATGTTCATTGGTGCCCAGACGCCGGTGTATGAAGGCATGATTATCGGTGAAAATGCCAAACCAGGGGACCTTGATGTCAACCCGATGAAGGCGAAACAGCTCACCAACTTCCGTGTCTCTGGCAAGGAGGATTCAATCCGCCTTACCCCGCCAACAATCATGACGCTGGAACAGGCCATTGCCTATATCGACAATGACGAGCTGGTCGAGGTGACACCAAAGAATATCCGTCTACGCAAACGCCATCTTGATCCTAACGAGCGTAAAAAGGCATCCCGTCGGGCTGATGCGGCCTGAACGGCATAATAAGCTCTAAAAGATTATCGTTGATTTCCAATGTGGCTAGCTTAGGCTAACCGCTCCTATAACAAGGAGGGGAAAAACAATGGAATGGATGGTAATGCCGCTGAAACGCTATGCGGATTTTAGCGGGCGTTCACGGCGCAAAGAATATTGGATGTTCGTGCTGCTCCAGATCATCATCGTCGTTGGAATCACCATTATCGGCGGCGTTTTGGGCGGTTTCTCATCTGATGTTTCCGGTGGCATGCCTTTTGGTGGCGGCCTGATGATGGGATTATTCGGACTATATTTTCTGGCGATCATCATTCCGTCAATAGCCGTGCAGGTGCGCCGTTTCCATGATCAGGATAAATCCGGCTGGTTCGTCCTGCTCAATTTCGTACCCTATATCGGCGGATTGATCGTATTTATCTTCATGTGTCTTGATGGCACCAGAGGCAAAAACCGCTTTGGAGAAGACCCCAAGGCAAGCGAGACTATCGGTGATGTTTTTGAATAGTCGCTTGATAGCGGTCAAACATAAAGCGTAAATTTTTCAGCCTGTCCTGCACGGTAAAGCGCCGCTATGTTGTGGCCGATGCTTTATTGCCTGAAACCATGCAATTTTTGGTAGAATGAGAAAGCGGAGGAATATACAGCCAGCCTTATGCTTTTTCTGCTTCCTGACCTGTTGCAGAAAATTTCCGTGCTATTCATGAAAAGCAGACCATCTAACATAACGACAGAACAGGAAATTTATCCCCATGAACGAAACAAATACATCCGAAACCAAAGACACTGACACTCAAAACGCGGACACTCAAAACACTGGCCCCAATACGCCGCCGGACCGGCTCGCTATCAATCCGCGCAGCAAATATTATGGCGGTGAAATGCTGGAGCGCGGCATCGGCATTAATTTTCGCGGAGAACGCAAACATAATATTGAAGAATATTGCGTGTCTGAAAGCTGGGTCAAAGTGCAGGCTGGTAAGACCCTTGATCGCAAGGGCAATCCCTTGCTCATAAAGCTGAACGGTGAAGTCGAAGCATGGTTTGAAGACCTGGGCGACGATGCGCCAAAGATCAGCAAAGACGCTTAGACCAGATCAAGTACCAAAAAAACCGACCGGATAAAAATAAAAGGCAGAGGATATAATGTTGGGTTTCACGGATAAAATATTCTGGATCACGGGCGCATCATCTGGAATAGGTGCGGCTCTTGCACGAGCTTTTTCCGATGAAGGCGCGCATATCATCCTGTCCGGTCGGCGGGTAGAGGCTTTGGAAAAGGTAGCAGCGGATATCACAACAGATACGCTGCTGCTGCCCTTTGAAAGCACAGACTATGATGCCCTGCCCGCCAAGGTTGCCGAAGCGCAACAATGGAAAGGCCGGGTTGATATATTGATAAACAATGCCGGGGTTAGCCAAAGAAGTCTGGCGATTGATACCGATCCCAATGTCCATCACCAGATTGTAAACATAGATCTTTTGGCCCCGATATGGCTGACGCAACTATTGTTGCCCCATATGATTAACGCAGGCGGTGGTCATATTGTCGGAATCAGTTCTGTTGCGGGGCGCGTCGGAGTGCCGCTACGCACGGCTTATTGCGCCGCCAAACACGGCCTGATCGGTTATATGGACGCATTGCGCGCGGAAACCCAGACGCGTCATAATATCCATGTCACCAATATTTTGCCCGGCTCCATCCGCACCGATATTTCCCGCAACGCGCTCACCAAAGATGGCAGCAGACGCGACAAATCCGACGCGATGATCGACAATGGTATGGAACCTTCCGAATGTGCCCGCCAGATTGTCGAGGCGATTGCCAATAAGCTACCGGAGCTGATTATCGCTGATGGTCCGGAGTTAAGTCTGGCGCAATTGCGGCAAAGCGATCCGGTAAAGCTATTTGAAATGACTGCCGCCATGGGCGCGCAGATTGCCGAAAAATATGAATCGGGGGACGATGATTAATGACATTGATTTTACTTGAAAAATCCGACGGCGTTGCAACCATAACCCTCAACCGTCCCGAAGCCATGAATGCCCTGTCCCATGATTTGCGGAGCGCACTTTTTGATGCATGTGAAGACATTGCTGGAGACAGCAATATCCGGGCGGCTATTATAACCGGCGCTGGCGAGCGAGCGTTTACTGCCGGACTTGATTTGAAGGAACTGGGGTCGTCCGGTCTTGGTCCGGCAACCGATCAGGCACCGGGTAGCAATCCGTGCAAAGCACTTGAAAAGCTGGAAATTCCTGTGATCGGAGCGATAAACGGCGTGGCTATCACTGGCGGCTTTGAACTTGCCCTCGCTTGTGATGTGCGGATTGCATCGACCAATGCCCGTTTTGCCGACACCCATGCGCGTGTCGGTATAATTCCGGGATGGGGATTATCGCAAAAACTGTCACGTTATATCGGCCTGTCCCGCGCGTGTGAGATGAGCTTTACCGGTCAGTTTCTGGATGCGGATACAGCCCGAAGCTGGGGTCTGGTCAACCACGTCTATGCACCTGATGAGTTGATGCCCGCCGCGAAGGTGCTGGCCGCCGATATGGCAACAATTGATCCGATATTTCTCAAAACCTATAAAAAACTTATCCGCGACGGTTATGACCGCAATTTCAAAGACGCGATGGCTTTGGAAACAGAGGTTACAAACGCTTATAATAGCAATGTCAGTGCCGAAGAAGTCGAACAGCGGCGATTAGAAGTGATTGAGCGCGGCAGAACCCAGAAAGGCTGATTATAACCTGCATCTCAGCGCGTTATAAACTCCGCTATCTGCGTCTGCGCCAGTTTTGCTTCACGGATTGGTAATAGCATCCATACATGCTGCATCTGATCACCGACATGTAGCGCGACATTTATGCCCTGATCATCCGCTTTTTGTTTCAGTCGCAGCGCATCGGCGTAAAGCACATCATTATTTCCTGCAAAAATGGCGATAGGCGGCAGCTGGTCGATGGCAGTATAAAGCGGACTGACAGGGAAAGCCGCTGGATCATTCCCTTCGCCAGCCCAAAATTGTCCTGCGGTTTGCGCGCCCTGAACCGACAAAAGGACATCATGCTTTTCAAGCTCTTTTTGGGAAGGGTCACTAGCTGTAGCATCCAGCCACGGCGACAAAAGGATGAGCTTTCCCGGTAGCGGTCCGGCCTGATCGCGCAGCATCTGGGCAAGCCCCAGACTATATCCGCCGCCAGCGCTATCACCCATGACAGTGATATTTTCCGCGCCATATTTGGCAACCGCCTGTTTATAAGCCTCCATCACCACAGGGTAGCTTCGGGACCAGTCGTGTTCGGGCGCGAGGGGGTAAAGCGGAACAGTCGCGCTGGCTCCGGTCGCTTTGATTAGCTTCCCGATCAACGCCCAATGGAAAGTCATAATATTAAACGCATAAGCGCCGCCATGCAGATAAAATATGTGATGCCTGCTAGGCTGGATTCCTCCATCCTGCTTTGGTCCAATCTCGTAGACCAAATGCCCATCAATCCGATGCTCACTAATCTGGGAGTGTTTCTTTAACCATCGACCGGGCTGCGCTGGACCGCGTTGCCTGTCTTTCGCCAGAAACTTCATGCTAGTCTCATAATCGGCCAGACGCTTCTGCACCTTCAACAAGCGCAAAAGCAAATTGATGAAACGTGCGCGAACGCTAATCACCTTGGCATATTATCCCGGATTTCCTTCCATTTGCGGAACATCGGGATCAATCACCACCCATTTTTGAGCGCTTTTCGTCCAAAAGTGTAGTTGCGGATCAAGATTGCTGGTATCATCCAGCGTGCCGGCTTTGACAAAGGTCATTCCCGGCTGCGTTGGTAATGTGGTCAATAGCGGTGAACCACATTTGCCGCAAAAATGCCGTCCGACAAGATTTCCGGTTTCGCTGCTATCTTCATAAGTCGTAACATCGCCCTGAACATCTATCTGATCATTTGTAACGCCAAAGAGGACCGAATAAGCACTGCCCGATTGACGCTGGCAATTTTTGCAATGACAAACAGCGGTCATTTGCGGCTCTCCACTGACGCTATAGCTTATAGCTCCGCAAAGGCATTGTCCTGTCATGGTCATTATTATCTCTCCCTTTAGGTGGTTTTTCTTACAAAAACCGTCCCTGCCGAATATCCTGCACCAAAGGAACAAATGAGTCCAATGTCGCCATCAAGCAGATCATCGCTATGTTTGTGAAAAGCAATGATTGAACCAGCCGATGAGGTGTTGGCGTAAGTATCTAGTACAGTCGGACTTTCGTCGTCACTTGCCTCATGTCCCAATACCCGCTGGGCTATCAACCTGTTCATCCCGGCATTTGCCTGATGAAGCCAGAGCCGTCTGAGATCACCAGTCTGTATTTTCAGCCGCTCCGCCTGTTCGACAATCATCTTTGCGACCATCGGCACCACTTCTTTGAACACCTTGCGTCCTTCCTGCACAAATAATTTGTCGGCATTGTCCCGCGTCTCCGGACTAGTGCGGTTGAGGAAGCCGAAATTATTGCGGATATTATTGGAGAATTGGGTTTTCAGTTTCGTGCCAATAATTTCCCAGTGCTGCGGCGGAGCAATATCTTTTGCTTCCACTAATATTGCCGTTGCGACATCTCCAAAAATGAAATGGCTATCACGGTCGCGCCAGTTCAAATGGCCCGAACAAATTTCCGGATTGATAACCAGCACAGATTTTGCGCTGCCAGAGCGGATATAATCGGCAGCAGTCTGAATTCCGAATGTGGCCGAAGAACAAGCGACATTCATATCAAAACCGAAGCCCTCGTCCATGCCAAGCGCGTCCTGTATTTCGACCGCAATCGCAGGATAGGCCCGCTGCATATTCGAGCACGCACAAAGCACGGCATCGACATCTTCCGCTTTCCGCCCTGCTCGCTCCAGGGCTTGCTTAGCAGCTTTTACACCGATTTCAGCTAGAATGGATATTTCATCATCCGGTCTCTCAGGCATCCGCGGGCACATTGTTTCCGGGTCCAATATAGGGTCTTTGGACAACACATAGCGCGATTTTATCCCGGATGCTTTTTCGATAAACTCAACCGAGCTATGTTGTAATTCCTGCACATCACCCGCCGCTATTGCCTCGGCATTTTCGCGATTGTGCAAATCAACATAAGCGTTGAAACTTGTTACCAGTTCTTCATTGCTGATGCTGTCATCTGGCGTAAACAGGCCGGTCGCCGAAATTACTGGAGTGTTGGTGTTTGTCATGATCGTCTATTCTCAAAAACCGCGCGACAGCAAATTACTGCGCTGTTCAATATCGTAAGGTTCCATTTCACGGCTGGCAAGCTGTCTTGCTGCTTGATTGCCAATCACAGGCAAGTTGCTATTTGTCGGATATGAAAGAAACAGATCAGATCACATTGCATGACAGTTGGAAGACACCGCTTATGCCAGAGTTTTCCAGCAACTATATGACGGATTTGTGCAGCTTTTTGGTTGAGCAGAAACAGGCAGGGAAAACCATATTTCCCAAAGGCAGTGAATATTTCCGCGCACTTGACCTTACGCCGCTGGAAATGGTCCGGGTCGTTATATTGGGACAGGACCCCTATCACGGACCGGGGCAGGCACATGGACTGTGTTTTAGCGTGCAGCCCGGCGTTCGCCCCCCGCCCTCGCTGGTCAATATCTACAAGGAACTGGAAAGCGATATCGCTATGCCGCGCCCCTCGCACGGCTTTCTGGAATCCTGGGCCAAACAGGGTGTGTTGCTCCTCAACAGCGTGTTGACCGTCGAGCAAGGCCAGGCTGCGTCCCATCGCGGCAAAGGGTGGGAACAGTTCACCGATGCGGTCATCCGCCTGATTGCGGCAAGGGAACAGCCCGTCGTATTCCTGCTGTGGGGCAATTATGCACAAAAAAAAGCAGGCTTTGTGCAAAGCGTGGAGCAAGGCGGCAGGCATCTGGTGCTAAAAGCGCCCCACCCCTCTCCATTGTCGGCCTATAATGGCTTTTTCGGGTGCAAGCATTTCAGCAAAGCCAATGCGTTTCTGCAAGCCAATGGCTTGCCAGCGATAAACTGGTCTTTGCCACCTGTTCAGAATATAATTACCTGAATCTGCGGCACTGCACAGAGCCAAGATATTGCACAACAGTGCATCTGTAGGAAAGACAAAAAAGGGCAGGAGCACCATCGCACTCCCGCCCTTTCACAATTACTAACCGGCCAAATCAATGACCAATAGCATTAAGCCTGCTCAAGATTTACAGCTGCTTTCTTGCCATTGTTTCCGGTTTCGATTTCATAAGACAAACGCTGCTCTTTTTCGAGAGTCTGCATGCCAGCAGCCTGGACCGCTGTGATATGCACGAAGCTGTCATCGCCGCCATCTTCAGGAGCGATAAAGCCATAGCCTTTGTCGGTGTTGAAAAATTTTACTGTGCCTATAGGCATATTCTTATTCCTATTCATAACTTAATTATGTCTGACTCTGCCTCAGCAAAATCAGACGGATTCGCCAACGTCGAGAAGAAGGAAAAAAGAGTATGCAGACCGTTTTACCGGCCCTTAGACAAGAATTTCGTCGTACGCGATTATTAGCTATCTTTGCCTATAGCAGTCTATCGGATACATAGCAAACGGCTTGGCACCAGTATGAGGCGATGCGAGCCTTTAAGGGGTCGGGCTGCTATTTTCGTTCCCCTTCCCCGAACGGGCAATAATGTGTATCGCACTGTGATATGACACATATTTTTCGCCTTTCCGGCCCTCTGCCCACTGCATTCACCGCAATTGCCATGTCTGCGGCTTTGACAGCTTGCCAGCCTGACGAGCAGCCAATAGCTCCAGAACCGCAAGACGTCTATTTTGACCGCCTGTCGCAGCTTTGCGGCAAGGCTTTTTCAGGCACTCTCGCCTCTGATCAAGCGGTAGATGCCGATATGGCGGGCAAGCCGATGATCATGCATGTCGCGCATTGTGACCAGAACGAGATCCGGATTCCTTTTCATGTCGGCCCCTCTCCCACCGATGCGGCGGATAGCGAATGGGACCGCTCGCGCACATGGATCATCACCCGTATTACCGACGGAGACAAAAGCCGCCTGCGTCTGAAACACCGTCACCGGCATGAGGACGGGTCGCTTGATGCTGTAACCAATTATGGCGGCGATACCGTTTCACGCGGTAGCGCAGAGCGTCAGCAGTTCCCGGTCGATGCCGAATCCATCGCGCTGTTCAAACAGGAAGGGCTGGACCAATCTGTCACCAATGTCTGGGCCGTGGAAATCAGCCCGCCGGGCCAAAGCGACGCCCGCTTTGCCTATGAATTGCGCCGCCCCGCTCCATCCGGCACCCCGTCCGATACTCCAGCCACCGACGCGCCTTCTGATAATTCTTCGCCCGAAGGCCGCTTTTTCCGGGTCGAGTTTGACCTGACCAAAGCCGTTCCTCCCCCGCCTCCGCCATGGGGGGATCAGGATTGAAGGAATCGCGCGACTCCCTGATGCGCCGGTTTTTTCGTCTGCTCCTTGCTATATTCTATCTGATTGCGGGAATTGCCCATATCAAAAGCCCCGGCGGCTTTCTGGCGATTACGCCCGGCTGGGTTCCTTTTCCGCAGCAGGTCATTTTCCTGACCGGCGTGGCGGAAATCGCGGGTAGCATTGGCTTGCTCATCCCGCCCCGGCTTGTGCCGCATATCCGTTATGCCGCCGGGATCGGGCTGGCGCTTTATGCGCTGTGTGTTTATCCGGCCAACATCAATCATGCGATAAACAATATCGCCATTGGCGGAGAAACCGCGAACTGGGCTTACCACGGTCCGCGCCTTTTGTTTCAGCCGGTTTTCATCTGGTGGGCGCTGATTGCCGGCAATGTGATAAACTGGCCTTTTCGCAATCGTTAGAACCCCTTACATGAGCCGGGCTTTTCATGTTACAGTGAAGTTCAACAATTTCCAGGAGGAAAATGATGGATAAAGACGGTGACAATATCAGCGTTTCAGAAGAAGAAGCGAGCAACAAAACCAACCCGCAAGGCGTGCGATGGGTATTGGGAATATCACTCATACTTGCTTTGATCGCCATGACGGTTGTGTGGATTATACCCGCTGTAACTTAGGCTAAGTTCACTAAGTTCACACCAAGGAAGCGTTTTATTCCGCCATTTTTGGATTATCGGGGGTGTTGGCATCATGCCTATCATCCCCGTTTATACTTTTAACGCTGCCTTCCCCTGAATTGGCATCATCAAAATTCTCGTCCAGCGTAGGATGGATCATTTCCAGCGCAGCCGTCAGCGGCGTATAGCCATTGGACCAGTCCTTCACAGCCTTTTTCTTGCCAAGACCAACAATCCGTTCGTCGCCAATGCCGTATTGCGCCGGATTATGGGCGCGCAGCAGGAACATCAACAAGCGGTCATTATATTTGCGCCGGACATAGGTGCACTGCCCATCACGATCAAATACGGGGTCTTCCACGCCCTTCAGCGCGCGTTCAAACGCCACATCGACCAGCCGCCGGCTCGCCTGTCGCATCGCCAGTTCCCACGCATAAGAAAAGCTCTGCCCCTCTAGCGAGCGGCGAAGCCGATAAGCGCTGCTTTCCGACATGCCGACCAATTTCGCCGCCTCCCGCACGCAGCCTGTATCAGCCAGTATCCCAATAAAATCCCGCTGCCGCTGCGGCGTCCATCCATCGACGCGCTGCCTCTCCCGCTCCACCGGAACAAAATCGAGCGGCTCGGCAGGTTCAGGCACCTGCGCGGGGAGCTGCGCAGCAGTCTCCTGCGCCACGGCAGGCGACGAAACAGACGAAGTTTCTGCTTGGCTAAAGGTTGAAGACAAAGGGCGAGCTGTGTGTTTTTAGTTTTCCATACGAATTGAGATAACCTATATGGTTATTTGTAGGAAAGTGGTTTTTTTTGGGGGATATATGGAACGAATGGAGTCTGGTTTATTATAGACGTGGTCGTGTTCCTGATAGCCGCAGTGTCTTTTTGAACACCTACACAGTCATCCTGAACTTGTTTCAGGATCCATTTATAGGCGCATTAACTCGCTATAGATCCTGAAACAAGCTCAGGATGACGAGTGGGGATAGAATTTTGACAGATCATTTAAATCAATAATTCTCCATGTCAAAACCCCTAGTATGCAGTAAAAATTTAGCTATCTCTCTTTGGTAGAAGCTTCTTACAAGAGAACGTCTAAATACGGTTTTTGCAGTTTTAGGAACGTTCCGCTTAGGATCATAAAACACAACCCCACAAGAATTCATCGCCTTGAAAAAAGGTTCGTTCATTATGTTTTTCGCATCATTCAACCAACCATTTCTAAATCCCTCATATGCAAGTAACCAAGTCCAATCGGTCATCACTCCGTTTTTGGTGATTTTATCTTCCCAATAAGCCTTTGGTAGACTTCCAGTACATAATCCGCGTTTATCCATATCTAATAACACTAAAGCTAATGCACTCGAAGGTATGTTTTTTGCCATTTCTGAAATCTTACCGGTTTTCATGCGAATTCCTAATCCACGAATAGTGTATATCTGCCAAATTGCTTCATACGTATTTCCGTTCGTGAGATTTCTTTCAGCTAATTCTGTAAACCTCGAACATATGCGTTTCTTAGAGACACGGTTAGTATCGAAATCCAAGTTTAAGAGTAATTCACATATTCGCGACATTGAACCCGGCGAGACAATTGAAGCCTTAAGCAGAAAAGATTCTAACTCTGCGACATCGGATTTTGACGATTTATGGTTTTCTAACACAGTCAAAGCATAGTTAGTAACTGCCTGATTCTCGTATGAAGTTTGCAATCGCAGAACAAGATTAAGGAATTCACGTAGACGAGCACCGATCAATGGGCCCGGACGATGAGACAAAAATGCGCCTATTTCCGATATCCAAGCTTCCTTTGCATGTGTGACAACGCGAGAAATAGAAGTTTTACTGCCATTTATGTCTAGTCCGTAGGATCGATAAACTGACGTAATAGCAGCTAACGTGGTTTCTGCGGACTCTAAATCTTTTAGCCCTATAAACCAATCATCTTGAAGACGGTCTACGTTCTCTCTCATGCTAGGATCACTTAACTCTAAGAAATCAGAGTCTATTCTCGATGATATAATTTCCGCAAGAACACGAGATGTTTCAGGCCCAATGGGTATGCCAACTGTCTGATTACGGTTACAACTGCGAACCAAAAAATCTAGTCGATCAGCTAAAGAGCCTTCGTAAGACTTGAGATTATCTTTCACTTTCTCTTTACCATACGCCGCCCATGGAATTGAATGTGTATAGATGGAGGGGTAGAAACGAGTAATATCGGTTTTAACAAGCCAATCGGAAGTTGCTTCAATATATGCCTGCTTGACCCGATGCAGTTCAAATACGATGCCCTTGATGGACCGAGGGTGATTTTTGGAAATTTTGATTTCATCCATAGAGTAGGTTTGCCTAGACAACCACTTTTGAACCGCCTTCCAATTGAAAGACAGTTCATACGCTAGTAAACTTTGCGGTATCGGATGAGTGATATGTACATTTCGTCGCTCAAAGCCCTTTTTTGGAGTTGATATTGTTTCTAACTCACTATGCCTAAGCTTGTACCCGTATGACCCATTTTTCTTTTTGTATTTTTTATCATTATCACACTTGTGAAATAGCTCGGCAGTCTCCCACTCTTTTAAAATATCTATAGAATTTGCGCCAAAACTCTGGGTGGTAAATACATGTGGAAGTTCCTTAGGAAAGTAACCTTTCGATAACAATGCTTCCAGCCTATTTTTACCCCACATAAATAATACACCTTTTCCATAATTATGATAAGCTTTTATAATACTTCAAGTATTTTTCAATTATGAATTATTACTACACCCATGAATTAAATTTTAGATATAGACTAATTACACCCACACAGTTGGGAATATATTTGCCCGAACCTTACAAAGAAAGCTGGATTCCCGCCTTCGCGGGAATGACGGTGGTGGGGTTGCGTTCCGGTTTTTGCGTCTCGTTCGGTGCGGAGGTGCTATCATTCAACATATATGCATCGTCATCCTGAACTTGTTTCAGGATCTATCAGGAGGCACTCCGAACCACTTTGGATCCTGAAACAAGTTCAGGATGACAAACGGGATTGAGGGATAAGCCGCCTCATCACCACAATATCAGCCCCATACCCCCTTCACATCTTATCACCCGGCAATTTGCTGGCCTGCTCACGCGAAGTCTAAGCACAGCCCTCAACATAACCGAGCACCGGCATGGTGCCGACGTGGATTTGGCTGACTTTGCCGTCGCTGCCGATTTCAAAGCGCAGGGCGGGCGTGCCGCTTCCGGCGTTGGGGGCGGTTAGATATTTGGCCGGGGCGTCGACATATTTGTGCGGGGTTGCCGGAAAGGGGTAGTATTTTTGGACCTCGGCTTCGCTGGCGCCGGTCCCGATGCCTTCGGCCAGCTTGACCGGTGAGCGTGGACCGATCGAGATACGCCGCACCTTGCCCCCTTCGGCAATCGCATAGGCGCCGGGGTAATCGGGCGATGAGAGCACGCGGCAAACGTCCGATAGCTGCGCGCCCATCTCGCTCCAGCCGCTGGTGGCGGGGACAGCCTCACCGATACGCAGATCGCCCAGTCCGGCAAGCGAGAGCATATCCGGCTGCGCCTTTTTAACGGGGGGCGCAGGCTTTGGGGTGTCCGATGATTTGCCGCTCGGCTCCGCCAAAGCCGTGGAACCTTCCGCTGATTCCTGTTCGGGCGTTTGCGATGAACAGGCCGCTAACAGGGCAAGCGGAACCAGCGCGAATGATATCGGGGAAAGCAGATTTTTCATACATGCGCGACGCACAGGCGCGCGAATGGTTCCCGGATGGTCGGTGATCATTATGCTGGCCCCTCTCTTAAAGCATTCCTATGGCCCCTCCCCGAAAGAGGAGGGGCTTTAGTTTACTCTGCCGGTTCTTGCGCGGCCTCTTCAACCTCGTCTGCGGGCAGATAGAGTTCCTGGCCCTTGTCCTTATAGACTTTTGCCATTTCGCGCATGCCTTCTTCGGCGGCGGCTTTGCTGGCCGCTGCGGTATCGGCGCCCAGTTTTTCCGAGGCGATAAAGCTCTCGGCGCTCTGGTTCTGCTTGCTGGCGAAGTCGCGGACTTCCTGGCTGATTTTCATCGAACAGAATTTCGGCCCGCACATCGAACAGAAATGCGCGGTCTTTGCGCCCTCGGCGGGCAGGGTCTGGTCGTGATATTCCATCGCCGTATCAGGGTCGAGCGAGAGGTTGAACTGGTCGCGCCAGCGGAACTCGAACCGTGCCTTGGACAGCGCATCATCGCGCACCTGCGCCGCAGGGTGGCCCTTGGCCAGATCAGCCGCGTGGGCGGCGAGCTTATAGGTGACAACGCCGACTTTCACGTCATCACGGTCGGGTAGGCCCAGATGTTCTTTCGGTGTGACATAGCAAAGCATCGCGGTGCCATACCAACCGATTTGCGCCGCGCCGATACCGCTGGTGATATGGTCATAGCCGGGCGCAATGTCGGTGGTTAGCGGTCCAAGCGTATAGAAAGGCGCCTCTCCGCAGACTTCGAGCTGCTTTTCCATATTCTCTTTGATTTTGTGCATCGGCACATGGCCGGGGCCTTCGATCATCACCTGCACATCGGATTTCCATGCGCGGTGGGTCAGCTCGCCCAGCGTATAAAGCTCGGAGAATTGGGCTTCGTCATTGGCGTCGGCAATCGAACCGGGGCGCAGACCATCGCCAAGGCTATAAGCAATGTCATAGGCTTTCATAATCTCGGTAATGTCGTCAAAATGCTCGTAAAGGAAACTTTCCTTGTGATGGGCAAGGCACCATTTCGCCATGATCGACCCGCCACGCGATACTATGCCGGTGACGCGCTTTGCCGCCATTGGAACATAGGGCAGACGCACGCCCGCATGGATAGTGAAATAATCCACGCCCTGCTCTGCTTGCTCGATCAATGTATCGCGGAAGATTTCCCACGTCAGGTCTTCGGCCACGCCGCCGACTTTTTCCAGCGCCTGATAAATCGGCACGGTCCCGATCGGCACGGGCGAGTTACGGATAATCCATTCGCGCGTGTCGTGAATGTTGCGGCCAGTAGACAGATCCATCACTGTGTCCGCGCCCCAGCGGATAGACCAGACCATCTTGTCGACTTCATTGGCGACATCGGATGCAACCGCGCTATTGCCGATATTGGCATTGACCTTGACCAGAAAGTTGCGGCCAATTGCCATCGGTTCGGATTCGGGGTGGTTGATATTATTCGGAATAATCGCCCGGCCCCGTGCGATTTCGTCCCGGACAAATTCCGGCGTGACATAGTCGGGGATGGATGCGCCAAAGCTCTCGCCATCGCGCTTATATTCTTTCAGCCGCTCGCGCCCCAGATTCTCGCGCTCTGCGACATATTCCATTTCGGGGGTGATAATGCCTTTGCGGGCATAGTGCATTTGCGAGACATTTGCGCCGGGTTTTGCGCGCAGAGGCCGTTTGACGACATGGGGGAATTGCGGGACGCCGCCGCTACGGTCGGGGCCAAGCTGGCCGTTATCTTCGGGCTTGATTTCCCGCCCGTCATAGGATTCCACGTCGCCGCGCGCTTCAATCCATTCGCGACGCATTTGCGGTAGCCCTGCGTTAATGTCGATCAGCGCATCGGGATCGGTATAGGGGCCGGATGTGTCATAGACGCGCACCGGATCTTCACCGCCCTCCAGATAGATTTCGCGCATCGCCACACGGATGCCCGAACCGCTATGTGCGGCGACATGGATTTTTTTCGAACCACGGATCGGGCCAGTGGTTACGCCAATTTCGGTTTTTGCGGGAATATCAGCCATAAGGGTTTGTCCTTGTTGAAATAAATATTGTTAAAAGCGTGTGTTAAAATACTTGTAGCCGGGCCAGTGCGACCACAACGGCGATGACACCGATAGCAATCGCAAATCCGGCCCAGATTTTACTGCCCCGGTTCATCATCTTGCCGGCCAGGGTAAGGAACCAGTCGCCAAACGCCAGGATCGCGACCCCTTCAAGCAAGGCTATACCGCCCACCACAGTAATCAGGATCGAGAGAATATCGGCGGGGTTGAAGGGATTGACGAGATATATCGTCGCACCAAGGGTAATGGTAATAATCCCGGTCAAAAACTGGATCGCGCCGCTTGCCTGCACTTCGCGCAACATTCCGGTCCAAAAACCGGGGCGACGAAATTCTCCCGTGCCAGCCGAAATGGCATAAATACCCATGAAAAGGGTGATCCATCCGGTGATATTTTCTGCATTACCCATCGCTTCTCTCCTTTGAGAGAGCGGAGCGCGGTTTGGCTATCCAAAACACCGCTCCCTCCCTCCGCCCGGGTTAACGGGATCAGGTTCAACGGGTCGCGGTTCATTCCGCTCTCAACCTTTACAGGCTCCCCGGGGACGACGCTCATGGTAAGCCCCCTTCATCAGAAGGTCCAGTGAAGTTTATTTTGCCATTAGATAAGGGGTGCTAAACCTTACCAGCCGGGGACGAAATATTTCGGCGGCACCGCACAGCCCCAGTAAAAGCCCTGGCCAAAATCAGCGCCAAGCAAGCGGGCCTGCGCCAGATGATGTTTGGTTTCAATGCCTTCAATGACCGAACGCGCTTTGCGGCTGCGGCAAAACTCCAGCATTGATGTCAACAGCGAGATCGGAATATCCCCGTCATAACAGGCATTGAAAATCGTTTTGTCGAGTTTCAGTTCATCGAACGGTATTTTTGTTATCCGTTCCAGATTGGCAAGCCCGGTGCCGTAATCATCAATTGAAATGGCTAGGCCATGTTCGCGCAAAACGTGGCAAACAGCGGCCATCCGGTCAATATCGACAACGCGAGATTCCTCGGTAATTTCCAGCATCAATGCCTTTGGCGGCACGTCGGCGCGTTTCAACCGGCTGATCAACGCATCGACAAACCGGCGATAGGTCATCAGGATTGCGCTGCAATTAAACGATACCGGAACCGCTTTTCCCTGTTTTGCCAAGGCAGTAGCGAGCCTTATCGCTTCGTTCACTACAACCAGTGTCGCCTCGACTTCTACGGCGACATCGACCAGATCGGAAAAGATGATTGCCGGATTGAGCGCCCGGCGCGTCTTTATCCGGGTCAGCGCCTCATATCCGACGATCCTCTCGCTTTTCAAACATTGTTTGGACTGAAACTCTACCGACAGATTGGGTAATAGCCGGTCTGTTTCCACCAGCGCGCACACATAGTCGAAATCATTTACAGCATGGCCGCTAACTTCAGCCATACGCCCGATAAGATTGGACAATGTCGGCACCTTATAAGGTTTTTGCAAACGTTGCACCACGCTGCCGGGATCGAAAACAAAATCATCGCCGCTATCTTTGGGATTCGGGGTTAATATGACCGGCAGCGACGATCGCAGCCCTGAAAAGCGGTCGAGCAGATCATGGCCATTTTCCCGCATCGCTTTGGGATCAATGACCAAAGTATCCGCGCCAAACACCAGACCTGCCTCTTCATCCAGTTTCGAGAAAACACAGGCGACGGAAATATCATGCGCTTCCAGATCATCCTGTAGTGACCGGGAAAGTGCGTTTTCCTCTTCGACTATGATGACTTTGGCTCTGGACATGGCTGACCTCGAAAGTTTTCTGGGGGGACCGCCGCGTTACGCCGGGCGGCGATGGGATGACTGGATGACAGGCTGAAAAGCTGCTTAGGCTTTTGACCAAATTACCAGCTTTCACTGCCTGTCATATCAAGCATCCTGTTTTTGTTTCTGGGCCCGATATTCCTGTAAACGGGTGATCCGCAATCCGGTCATGCCCGACCGATGGACCGCCTCTTGCCAAGAGATTAACTCCTCGAGTGACAGATTATAACGCTCACATGCTTCATCTGTGGTGAGTAGCCCGCCATTGACGGCAGCAACCACCTCTGCCTTGCGCCTGATAACCCAGCGGGTTGTGTCAGCAGGCGGCAAATCATGTTCAGCCAGCGCTTCCCCAAGCGGCCCAATGACTCTGGTGGCTTTTTGGGAGACTTTCGGTATTTTTACGTGTTTCATGCGGAACCTCATTTCTGCCTTTCGGCGCTTCCCCTGTTCCTGTGCCCGCCAATGAAAATGGCCAGCATTTATTAAACACGTATAAAGTGTCACGGTTAATAGCGATTAACCCATGAGCTTAATTATGTTTGATGCGGAATATGTTTCGGGACACGAATTACACGCGTGATAATGACTGATTTACCGGAGATACATCGTCAATCCGTTACGTGATCCATTAAGCAATCCACAGGCGCAAAATATATGCGACAATGCCCAGAACCGTGATGCTCATCGTCCAGATTGCGGCCATCCATAACAGCCGTTTCCATAACGGGGAATCATCAGCCGGTCCGTCTGTCGAAGCCATTAGTGGTAACCGTCCGTTCCGACTTTTCCGCGGAACACCCAATAGGTCCAGCCGGTATAAGCCAGAATGAGCGGCACGGTTATCACCACCCCGACCAACATGAATATCTGGCTGCTTTCGGGAACCGCCGCATCCCAGATCGTAATCTGGTCCGGAACGATATAGGGGAACATCGAAATACCCAGTCCGGCCATGCCAAGAAAGAACAGGCCCAGCGAAATCAAAAAAGGTGCAAGCTCCTGTTTCTTGAACAATCCGCGAAACAGGAAATAAGTCAGGATCAATACCAGCAACGGCACTTGCGCGGCAAATAAGATACTGGGCATATCAAACCATCGCGCCCAATATTGCCCGTCAAGAAACGGCGTATACAGGCTGACCGCCGCCATGAGAGCAAGCGTTGCAATGGCCGCCGGTTTGGCGAGACGATAGGCATCCTGCTGCGTTCCCCCATCAGTTTTCCAGATTAACCACGTGGCGCCAAGCAACGCATAGCCCGCAACCGTTCCCAGTCCGGTGAGCAGCGTATAAGGCGTCAACCAGTCAAACCAGCTTCCGGCATAAGCACGGTCAACAACCTCCACTCCTTGTAATAATGCGCCCAAAATCATGCCCTGTGCCATCGCAGCGGTCAGCGACCCTATGGTAAAAGACAAGTCCCAGATTCTGCGGTGCCCCGGGTCGCGCCAGCGGAATTCAAAAGCGACCCCGCGGAAAATAAGCCCCAGTAACATCACGATGATTAGCGGATAGGTGGCCGGAAGAATGACCGCATAAGCCAGCGGAAAAGCCGCAAGCAAACCGCCCCCGCCCAACACCAGCCAGGTTTCGTTGCCATCCCACACTGGCGCAATGGAGTTCATCGCCTGATCCCGCTCCTTGCCGACAGTGAACACGGGAAATAATATCCCGATGCCAAGATCAAATCCATCCATGACGACATAGGCAAAGACCGCAAAAGCAATGATGAAAGCCCAGATAACTGTTAAATCCATCATGCTTCTCCTTTTTCAGGGGCATCGAGAGCGGGCATGTCATAAACCGGCCCCGGCATGATACCCGCTGTGCGAACCGGGCCTTTTTCGGTTGACTTGACCCCTTTTTCACCCGCTTGTGGCGATGCTTTCATCAGGCGCATGATATACCATGTGCCTACACCAAATACGGCGAAATAGACGATGATAAACGCGACTAACGAGGCACCTACGGCTGGAGCTGCCAGCGGCGACGCACTGTCCACCGTGCGAAGCAAGCCATATATGGTAAAGGGTTGCCGCCCGACCTCGGTCGTGATCCATCCGGCAATCACCGCAACAAAGCCCGCTGGCCCCATCAAAATGGCAGCGCGGTGGAGCAGAGGCCAGTCATAAAGTTTCTTCCGCGTTCTGGCGAACAGGCTCCATAAACCCATGCCCAACATGGCAAAGCCGATGCCGACCATGATCCGGAATGACCAGAACACCATGCCCACCGGCGGCTGGTCCGCTTCGGGAACCGTGTCCAGCCCGTCCAGCGGCGCGTTCAGATCATGCTTGAGGATAAGCGATGATAATTTGGGAATCTCGACCTTGTAATCCACCCGCTTTTCCGCGCTATTGGGAATACCAAACAGGATCAGCGGCGCGCCGTCGGGGTGGCTGTCATAATGGCCTTCCATCGCCATGACCTTTGCCGGTTGATGCTCCAGCGTGTTCAGACCGTGCAGATCGCCAGCGAAAATCTGGACCGGAGCCACCAGCGCGGCCATCCACATCGCCATCGAGAACATTTTCCGGGCATGGGGATTAGCCTTGTCTTTAAGCAAATGCCACGCGCCGACAGCGCCCACCACAAAGGCGGTGGTCAGATAAGTCGCCATAAGTGTGTGAAACAGCCGATATGGAAAGCTGGGGTTAAAAACGATGTCCGACCAGCTCTCACCCGGCACAAATTGCCCGTTGGCAGCGATTTCAAAGCCCGCTGGCGTTTGCATCCAGCTATTCACGCTTAATATCCAGAAAGCGGAAATAAACGTACCGAGCGCCACCATCAGCGTCGCCATAAAATGCAGCTTTTTGCCCACTCTGTTCATTCCGAACAGCATAACGCCCAGAAAACCGGCTTCTAAGAAAAATGCGGTCAGCACCTCATAGGCCATGAGCGGTCCGACAATGGGTCCGGCAAGATCGGAAAACACCGCCCAGTTGGTCCCGAATTGATAGGACATGACGATGCCGGACACGACGCCCATAGCAAAAGTAACCGCAAATATCTTCAGCCAATATTTGAACAGATCCATATAAAGCTGTTTGCCGGTTTTCAGCCAAAGCCCCTCCAGCACAGCGAGATAGCTGGCAAGGCCGATAGAGAAGGCTGGAAATATAAAATGAAAGCTGATTGTAAACGCAAACTGTATGCGCGCTAACATTACGGCATCAAACTGCTCAAACATCGTCGATCGCCCCCTTTTGGGTGGAACTCATAATGTATTGGCGCTTGTTTATAAGATAATGCGCTATTTTACAATGTAATGACACTTGATAAGACAGTGAGTGCGATTGCATAACCCGCAACCGGAATGATGGGCCACAGACTTGATAACAGGTTCGTTCAAAGCAGCAGAATCAATAAAGTCACATAGCTTTCAGAAAGAAATGGAATCAAATTTGGGCAAGAATCGGTATTTCAGCGTCAAACCCCTTATCCTCAATTTTCACCAAATCGGATAAACAGACCCCCATTCTCGACGAAATCCAGTCACTTCTCATTTAATCGCGCAAGTCGTGCTTCCCGCCGCTTACTTGTGGAATGTTACCTGCCCAGCATCATTTTGAGATGTGCAGGGGTTAATAACGGAGTTTAGGATTATGAAAAAATTACCCATGATTGCAGCCGCTTTTGGTGCCGCCACATTGATCGCTGCACCAAGTTTTGCTCAGGACGTCCCGGAAGAAAGCGCGGCGGAAGAAGCAGCACCTGTAGGCGCTCCAGCGACCATAGACACAGATGGGGATGGCAAAATGGATGCATGGGACCAACGCGGCGATGGCAAACCCGATAGCTGGGACACCAATGGCGACGGTTCACCGGATGCTTTTGACCAGGATGGTGACGGCGCCCCTGATCCGCAATAGCCGACCCCAAATAGGCAAATAGTTAAGCACGCCTTGAACCCATCCGGCACAGACTCAGTATAAGCAGCCGGTATAGGCAGTGCATGAAGCGAGCGGCCAATCCCGGCTTCCCTCCCCCACCGGATTGGCCGCCGCAATATTCTGGAAAACCAGATTATGTGAAAATTAGCCCGGCAAAGGAATACCGCCATGACAAATCTATTGAAACCAGCATTGATAGTGACACCCGCGATAATGGCGCTTGCTGCTTGCGATGCCCCGCCAGCCGAAGATCCGGCCTTGGACGCAGATAATAGTGCAGAAATAATAAGCCCGCCCATCGAAGAGCCGCTTGACGCTGCGCCTATCGACGAGACTGCCCCCATTGATGACAAGCTCACCGGCGGCGAAGCACCATTAGACGAAATGCCCATCGATAAAGCCATGCCGGACACAGCAGAAGCCGATGCACCAGCAGGCGAAGACAGCAAGACGGATGAAAACTCCGAAGCCGTTACAACGGAATAAAGCACTTCAAAAGCTTCGCAGTCATATCATCGTCCTTCCCGTCTGCGCGGAAATGACGGTTCGGTAGCACAAAAAAGGCCCGGATTTTACCCCGGGCCTTTCATTCAATCTGCAATCCAACAATTAACCGAATTGGTTCATCGTGTTGTCAGCGCCACCTGCTTTCAGAGCCGCTTCACCAGCGAAATAATCCTTGTGGTCATCACCAATGTCGGAGCCAGCCATATTCTGGTGCTTCACACAGGCAATGCCTTGGCGGATTTCCTGACGTTGAACATTGCGTACATAACCCAGCATAGCTTGCTCACCGAAATATTCTTTAGCAAGGTTATCGGTGGACAGTGCCGCCGTGTGATAGGTCGGCAGCGTAATCAGGTGGTGGAAAATACCGGCCCGTTTCGCGGCATCCGCCTGGAAAGTCCGGATGCGTTCATCTGCATCTACCGCCAGTTCGGTTGTATCATATTCTACGCTCATCAGGTTCGCACGGTCATAGGCGGTAACATCCTTGCCTTCGGCGGCCCACGCATCATAAACCTGCTGACGGAAATTCAGTGTCCAGTTGAACGAAGGCGAGTTGTTATAAACCAGCTTTGCATTCGGCATGACTTCGCGGATCCGGTCAACCATTCCGGCAATCTGCTCGACATGGGGTTTCTCGGTTTCGATCCACAAAAGATCAGCGCCGTGCTGCAATGATGTAATGCAATCGAGCACGCAGCGGTCTTCGCCGGTTCCTTCGCGGAACTGGAAAAGGTTGCTTGGCAGGCGTTTGGGGCGCATCAATTTGCCATCACGGTTCAGGATAACGTCACCATTTTGCGCCGTTGCGGGATCAATTTCTTCACAATCAAGGAAGCTGTTATATTGATCACCCAGATCGCCCGGCTCTTTGCTGACCGCAATCTGTTTGGTGAGACCAGCACCCAGTGAGTCGGTGCGCGTAACAATAATGCCATCTTCCACGCCCAGTTCAAGAAACGCATAGCGGCAGGCACGGACTTTCGCCAGAAAGTCCTCATGCGGAACAGTCACTTTACCGTCCTGATGCCCGCATTGCTTTTCATCGGACACCTGATTTTCGATTTGCAGAGCGCAAGCACCCGCTTCGATCATTTTCTTGGCCAGCAAATAGGTTGCCTCGGCATTACCGAAACCGGCGTCAATGTCGGCAATGATCGGAACGACGTGAGTCTGGTAGTTTTCAACTTCGTTCAGCAACCGTTTTTCCGTAACCATGTCGCCGCTTTCGCGTGCCTCATCAATTTCGCGGAACATGCCGCCCAATTCGCGGGCATCGGCCTGACGCAAAAATGTATAAAGCTCTTCGATCAGGGCTGGAACGGATGTTTTTTCGTGCATGGATTGATCGGGCAACGGACCAAATTCGCTACGCAAAGCGGCGACCATCCAACCGGAAAGATAAAGATAGCGGCCTTTGGTATCGCCAAAATGCTTTTTGATCGAGATCATCTTCTGCTGACCGATAAATCCGTGCCAGCAACCCAGCGACTGGGTATAATTTGCGGGATCAGCATCATAAGCGGCCATGTCTTCACGCATGATAGCGGCGGTATATTTTGCAATATCAAGGCCGGTTTTAAAACGGTTTTGCAAACGCATACGGGCTACGGACTCAGCGTCAATGCCGTCCCATGTGCCGTTTTGTTTCTGGATCAGCGCGTTGGTCTGATTAATATGGTCTTGATATGACATGGTCATGCTCCTTTTGGGTATCGGCCTTTACAGCCGTCGATTCGTCTTAAGCTATGCCCTCCTTCTAAGCTGTCATTTGCCCGGGCCGAAGCGCTGTGCAGTTTAACTGTAACGCTTTACAAATTTTTGTTGTATAGTTGTAAGGATATTACAAACCACGCGAGTCGTCTAAGATGAATAAAGTCCGTCATGTCCAGTGAACGCCCCGTCTATATGGGTCCGCGCCTGAAAAGGCTGCGCCGTGATCTGGGCCTTACCCAGGCCGATATGGCCGCTGATCTGGAAATCTCGGCCTCTTATGTCGCGTTGCTGGAACGTAACCAGCGCCCGTTTACCGCCGATATGCTGCTGCGTCTTGCCCGCACCTATAAGATCGACATGGCGGAACTGGCTGGTGATGGCGGGGAGGAATATACTGCGCGGCTGGAATCGGTTTTGAAAGACCCGATGTTTGCAGATATTGATTTCCCTCAGCTCGACACAGCTGACGTAGCAACCAGCTATCCCGGCTTTACCGAAGCGATGCTGCGCCTTTATACCGCATATCGGGAAGAACAACTGGCGTTGGCCGATAAAGATACCGGCGCAGAGGTAAGCAATGTCGATGCCGCAGACGCCGCTGACCCTGTGGCACAGGCACGCCGCTTTCTTGCCGCCCGCCGTAACAGTTTTTCGAGCATAGATGACGCCGCCGAGCGCATTGCGGAAACCGTGAGCGGTCAGGAAAGCATGATCGCGCATCTGAAGCAAAAACACGGTCTTGAAGTGCGTAGGCTGCCTTCGGATGTGATGATGGGCGCAACGCGGCGGCTCGACCGGCACCGGCGACAGATATTGCTCGACGATCAACTGGATCACGCCAGCCAGATGTTCCAACTGGCGTTGCAACTCTCCTATCTTGAGCTGAAAGGCGAGATTGACAATGTCCTGAAAGACGGCAGCTTCACTACCGAAAGCGGTGAGCGTCTGGCCCGGCGCGCCCTCACCAGCTATGCTGCGGCGGCTTTACTCATGCCTTATACGGCTTTTGCCAAAGCGGTCGAGAAACGCCATTATGATGTCGAGGCGCTGGCTCGTCAATTCGGGACCAGTTTTGAGCAGACCGCCCACCGTCTGACCACGTTGCAAAAGCCGGGGCAAGAGCGCGTGCCGTTCTTTTTCATTCGCGTGGACCCCGCCGGTAATGTGTCCAAACGGCTGGATGGCGCAGGGTTTCCCTTTGCCCGTCATGGCGGTGCGTGCCCCTTATGGTCGGTGCACCATGCGTTCCAAACGCCGCGACAGGTTCTGACCCAATGGTTAGAGCTTCCCGATGGACAGCGGTTTTTCTCTATTGCCCGCACTGTGACCGCAGGCGGCGGCGAATTTGGTACGCCGCGGGTTGAACGGGCGATCGCGCTCGGCTGCGCCGCGGAACATGCCGACCGCCTGATCTATACCCGCGGCCGGACCGACATCAGTCCGGACAATGCTACCCCCATCGGTGTCACCTGCCGGCTGTGTCATCGCACAAAATGCCGTGCGCGATCCGCGCCGCCGATTGGCCGCCAGATATTGTCCGACGATTATCGTCAGGCCAATACGCCCTTTGGATTTTCACACAGTTAAACGCCTGAAATTAAAGGCTGCGAGTTTAATCCGCGAACGGGTCTTTCACCAATATCGTGTCATCCCGTTCGGGAGAGGTTGAAACCAGCGCTACAGGGCACTGGATCAATTCTTCGACGCGCCTGATATATTTGATCGCCCGTGCCGGAAGGTCGGCCCAGCTCCGCGCACCAGCGGTGGATTCGCTCCACCCCGGCATGCTTTCATAAATCGGTGTCACGGCTTCCTGATCCTGATGATGCGGCGGCAGATAATCATAAGTTACACCATCCAGATCATAGCCGACACAGATTTTCAGTTCTTCAAATCCATCGAGCACATCCAGCTTGGTAAGCGCAATCCCCGTAACGCCGGACACGGCAAGCGCCTGACGCACCAGCACCGCATCAAACCAGCCGCAGCGCCGTTGACGCCCCGTAACCGTGCCAAATTCATGCCCGCGCTCACCAAGGCGCTGTCCTGTATCGTCATTGAGCTCGGTCGGGAATGGGCCGGACCCCACGCGGGTCGTATAGGCTTTGACAATCCCCAGGACATAGCCGGTGCCCGATGGGCCAATGCCCGAACCACCCGCCGCTGTGCCGGATATTGTGTTGGAGCTGGTAACAAAAGGATAAGTCCCGTGATCGACATCCAGCAGCACGCCCTGTGCCCCTTCAAACAAGATACGATCCCCGCGTTTACGCGCTTCATTGAGCCGCTTCCACACTGGCTGGGCATATTGCAGCACAGAATCAGCAATCTCGCGCAGGTCGGCTAACAAACGCTCCCGGTCCACCGGCTTAACGCCAAATCCGGCACGCAACGCGTCATGATGCGCGCAAAGCCGGTCAAGCTGCGGGCCCAGATCATCAAGATGGGCAAGATCACAAACCCGGATCGCCCGGCGACCCACTTTATCTTCATAAGCCGGACCAATGCCGCGCCGCGTTGTGCCAATCTTGCCCTCACCACTCGCATCTTCGCGCATGGCATCAAGGTCGCGGTGAATGGGCAGGATCAACGGACAGTTTTCGGCAATGCCAAAATTATCTGCATTGATCGCCACGCCCTGTTTACTCAGCTTGGCAATTTCATCGCGCAAATGCCATGGATCAAGCACAACGCCGTTACCAATGATCGACAGTGCGCCGCGCACAATACCCGAGGGCAATAAGGAGAGTTTATAAACCTCACCATCAACCACCAACGTATGCCCGGCATTATGCCCGCCCTGAAAACGGACAACAACGTCAGCACGTTCCGACAGCCAATCGACTATCTTCCCTTTGCCTTCATCACCCCATTGGGCACCGATAACGGTTACATTGGCCATATCTGAAACGTCTTTCTTGCTACTTGCGGGTTAGATTTCTTGTGGATCCGTACCAACCAATATGTGGGTGCATCGCAGGTCTTCAGCTTTATCAGCTTGTGACAAAGCCGCAACTGTTCTCCATCCCTCTGACCGAAGCGCCGCTGCCGCTTTTGTGTCATGCCCCAATGGCAAAAAGACAGTGTCTTTCTGTTTTGCGCTGAAACCTGCATCGAGCGGGCCCGGATAAAGAGAGAAACCAACGGCGCTTTCCGTGCCGCCATCATTGGTCGGTATTTCATAGCTGCCACCGCGGCCCATCGCCCCGACATATCCTTCTGCAAACAAAGTAAAGCCAAACCAGTTTTGATATTCAAAACCGTGGCGTTCTGTCGGATCAAGGGTCAGGTTTGCCTTGTCCTTGATATTGGCGGCAATGGCCGCAATGCCGTCAAGGCGCGATTTCAACAGATTATCACTGTCAAAGGCGCGCATTTTTGCCATCGCATCATCAAAAGGTCCGGTTGCCTCGATCAATGGCAAATATCCGGTTGCGCCCAATGCGGTCAGGCCACCGGAATCCTTCATATCCAGTTCGCTACGCACATCGCGCGCCTGCGCGGGGTTTAACGGCAATGGACCAGCTGACAATATATCAATCAGATCGGGCATAGTGAAATCAACGGTAATGCCGGCCAATCCGGCCTGCCCCAGTGCCTCTATCGCTACCGAAACAATTTCGCTGGCCGCCGCGACGCTGTCCGTGCCGATCAGTTCGGCCCCGATTTGCAGGCGGCAGCGTTCCGGATGCAATTGGCCGGAGCGCAATTGCAGAACCTGACCGGAATAGCTGAGGCGCAGAGGCCGCGCCTCACCCGACAGGCTGGTTGCTGCGATCCGCCCGATCTGCATGGTGACATCAGGGCGCAGAGCCAAAGTCCGCTGGGAAATGGGATCAACAAAACGCATCAAGTCGCGTTTTGTCGATCCGGTCATCCGGCCTGTCAGCACATCCTCATATTCCACCAGAGGCGGAGAGACACGCGCATAGCCATGGCTGGACAATGTATCGAGCACATCGCGCTCCACGCGCAAACCGGCCTCGGCATACGGCGGCAAAGAATCATGAAAGCCTTCTGGCAACAGGTTAGACAGCTTTTGCATAGACTTTCGCCTCCATAGCCCAAGGACACGCCGAGGCCACCGGTTTTTTGATGCTTTTTCCTAAAAACGCACTGCTTTGACGGTTTTCACACCTTCCAGATTGCAGACGTCCCACAACACAGGTTCTTCAACCGGCGAATCAATGGAAAGCAGCAATACCGCGTCCCCGCCCGGTGCATCGGCGCGCCGGCCAAGGTGGAATGTGCCGATATTGACGCCCGCTTCACCAAGGGTTGAGCCTATGCGGCCAATAAAGCCGGGTTGATCCTGATTGACGATATAAAGCATATCGCCTTCAAGATCGGCTTCAACCTTGATACCGAACATTTCAACCAGACGCGGGCCAGAGGAACCGAACAGCGTTCCCGCCACTGATCTTTCCCCTTCTTCCGTGGTCACAGAAACACGGACCAATGTATGATAATCGCCTTCGCGGTCGTGACGCACTTCACGGACATCAAGGCCGCGCTCTTTGGCCAGATAGGGTGCGTTCACCATATTGACCGAGTCGCTATAGGCACCCATCAATCCGGCCAGCACCGCAGCGGTGATCGGTTTTGAGTCCAATTCTGCCGCAGCCCCTTCAACTTCGACGGCAACGCCTTTAATTTCTTCCCCGACCAATTGTCCGACCAGCGAACCAAGCTGCGTCGCAAGCTCCATATAAGGAGTGAGCTTGGGTGCTTGCTCCGCCGACAGGCTGGGCATGTTAAGCGCGTTGGAAACACCGCCATTTAGCAGATAGTCGGACATTTGTTCCGCCACCTGAATAGCGACATTGACTTGTGCCTCGCTCGTCGATGCGCCCAGATGCGGCGTGCAAATCAGGTTCGGCGTGCCGAAAAGCGCGTTTTCCTTGGCCGGTTCCTCCGCATATACGTCCAGCGCAGCGCCAGCGACATGGCCAGATTCCAAAGCCTCTTTCAATGCCGCTTCGTCAATCAAACCACCGCGTGCACAGTTCACAATCCGCACACCGGGCTTTGTTTTGGCAATGGCTTCGGCAGACAAGATATTGCGTGTCTGATCCGTGAGCGGCGTGTGCATGGTGATGAAATCAGCGCGCTCGAGCAGCTCGTCCAGCGTCACTTTTTCAACGCCCATCTCGATAGCGCGTTCAGCCGTCAGGAACGGGTCATAAGCCGCCACTTTCATTCGCAGGCCAATCGCCCGCTCGGCCACAATCGAACCGATATTACCGGCACCGATCAGACCCAGTGTCTTGCTGGTCAGCTCGACACCCATGAATTTGGATTTTTCCCATTTGCCTGCCTGTGTGGACGCATCGGCTTCAGGAAGCTGACGGGCCAGCGCGAACATCATCGCAATGGCATGCTCGGCTGTCGTAATGCTGTTACCAAACGGCGTGTTCATCACCACTACGCCCTTGGCAGAAGCGGCGGGAATATCGACATTATCCACGCCGATGCCCGCACGGCCAACCACTTTCAAATTAGTCGCGGCTTTTAATAGTTCAGGGGTTACCGTGGTTGACGAACGGATCGCCAGACCATCATATTCACCGATAATTTTCAACAATTCTTCCGGTGTCTGTCCGGTGATTTCGTCAACTTCTACACCGCGCTCACGGAAAATTTCGGCGGCTCTGGGGTCCATTTTGTCGGATATTAATACTTTTGGCATTTTTCAATTCCTGTCTCATATATTCGCGCGCAGACCGGGATGTTCATCCCTGGCATCTGCGGCATGCGAAAGGAGGCCCCTTAAGGGGCACAGATTTAATCTTAGGAAGACATCTCGGCTTTGACCTGTGCAAATGCCCATTCAATCCAAGGCAACAGGCGGCGAACGTCTTCTTCTTCAACGGTCGAACCACACCAGATACGCAAAGAAGGCGGCGCATCACGATAACCATTGAAATCGTAAGCAACATCCATCTTTTCAAGCATGCCGGTAATCTTCTTGGGCACAGCGGCTTTCTGGTCTTCGTTCAGACCATCATACCAATCACCCTGAAACATCATGCAAACGCCGGTATTGGTCCACTGTGCGGGATCGCTGACCATGTTCCGCATCCACGGGGTGGCTTCGATCCAGTCATGAACAATCTTGGCATTGCGGTCTGCGCGTGCTTGCAACTCTTTCAGGCCGCCGATTGATTTCGCCCATTCAAGCGAGGCAATATAATCTTCTGTAGCCAGCAAAGACGGCGTGTTGATTGTTGCGCCTTCAAAGATTGCACGATTGAGCTTGTCGCCCTTTTTCACGCGGAAAATTTTCGGCAAAGGCCAGTCCGGGCTATAGCTTTCGATACGCTCGACAGCACGGGGGCTAAGAATCAGCATACCGTGACCGGCTTCCGATCCCATGACTTTCTGCCAGCTATAGGTCGTCGCGTCGAGCTTGCTCCAGTCCATTTTCTGGGCAAAAATCGCGCTGGTCGCATCGTTTATCGTTACGCCTTCGCGGTCATCGGCAATCCAGTCGGTGTCGGCTATTCTTGCGCCCGATGTCGTGCCGTTCCATGTAAAGACGACATCATCGCCCTTATCAATCTGGCTCAGATCGGGAATTTCGCCATAATCGGCTTCCAGAACTGTCAGGTTCGCGGGTTTAAGCTGTTTTACAGCGTCCTGGATCCAGACATTGCCGAAACTTTCCCAGGCTGCGACAGTCACGGGACGTGCGCCCAGCATATTCCACATCGCCAGTTCAACCGCGCCGGTGTCGGACGCAGGAACAATACCGATCAGATAATCGTCAGGGATGCCAAGCAATTCCCGGCTCAGGTCGATGGCATATTTCAGCCGTCCCTTACCAGTAGCAGAACGGTGTGAGCGGCCCATGGCCACTGTGTTAATTTTGTCGAGAGACCAGCCGGGGAATTTGGCTGTCGGACCCGAAGAAAAATTCGGGCAATCAGGACGCAACTCGGGTTGCGGAATCATAGTATCAGTCATGTAATGCTTCTCCTCACAGAGCGCACGCGCGGCGTTGGGGCCGCGTGGCCCGAAGCCGCAATGTCTGTTGCAGGCAGCCAAGTCAAGGGGCAATCCTCAATCCCCTCATAAATGATCGGGTTCCGGATCATCATTTACTCATTGACCAATGCGGCTGGTAGGAAAGAATATTTCCCGGCCTAATGCTAAAACTGTTCTATCGGGTTAAAAACAGGTATAAACTGTTATGTTCAGTTCAGATTCAAGAAAGTTCCGACAAGCGACCTGTATGAAAGATACACTGGGAAAGCCGGCGCAGACGCATAGATTTTTACCTATAGTTGTCCTGTCATTGTCGCTCGGCGCTTGCGGCATACCGGACAGCAAACGACCAGCAGACCGTGTCACAGCAGTGAAGCCAAGCGTGGAAACAAAACAATGTTTCGCTGATCTGCAACATGCCGGTGTTCGCTTCTCCCCCCTGCCCAATAAATATTTCAGCGGTGGATGCAGCCAGATTGGCACAGTCAAGATGATGGATGCCGGACGCCGTACCGGGATTACCAACATTGGTCCCGTGCGCTGTGAGCTGGCCAATAAATTTGCCGCGTGGACGGAATATGCCGTCAAACGGGCTGCGCGCCAATATTTGGGTAGCGAGCTAATCCGAATAGAAACAATGGGTAGTTATAGCTGTCGCAATATAGCGGGGTCCAACCGCAGGTCCGAACATAGCAAAGCCAATGCGATTGATGTGTCCGCTTTTGTGCTGGCTGATGGCAGACGCATCACTGTAACCGGAAACTGGCGCGACGGCGGACGGGGAGAACAATTTCTGAAAGTCATTCACAAAAGCGCCTGTCGCCGCTTTGGCACCGTGCTTGGTCCCGATTATAACGCCGACCATTATAATCATTTCCATTTCGACATGAGCGGTAACGGCTATTGCCGATAATTCTCATTCAGACAGATAACCGTCTAAACCATTACACTTATTGGCAACTCCCGTGTTGGCAAGCAGGTGGGCTATCCTATAGGGCATATTTATGACAAACAAAGATTTACACGACCGCCGCTTTTACCGGGCAAAAGAAGAAGCCGATTTCGCCAAAGAACAGATCAGCCACACGCCCCAAACAGAAGACCCGGCCTATACGCTCGCATTTCAGGACAAAGAATTCCTGCTTCGCGAAGAATTGCGTCCGGTGCGCTTTCAACTGGAATTGCTTAAGCCGGAAATGCTGCTTGATGAAGCGGGTATAAACTCCACTCTCGTCATCTATGGTTCTGCGCGTATTCCCGAACCGGCCAAGGCCGACGCTTTGATCGAAGCAGCCAGTGACGAAGCAAGTTTGAAGATGGCCCGGCGCATGAAAGAAAAGTCCAAATATTATGACGAGGCCCGTAAATTGGGCTATCTTGCGAGCAATTGCGGCCTTGAAAAAGATGGCAAACGGGACTTTGTGGTTTGCTCGGGTGGCGGGCCGTCAATCATGGAAGCCGCCAATCGCGGCGCGGTTGATGCGGGAAAAGAGACTATCGGGCTGAACATTGTCTTGCCGCATGAACAAGCACCCAATGAATATGTGACGCCCTCGCTCAGCTTTCAATTTCACTATTTTGCGCTGCGTAAGATGCACTTCCTGCTACGGACGCGGGCTGTTGCCGTATTCCCGGGCGGGTTTGGAACATTGGACGAGTTTTTCGAACTGTTAACGCTGGTGCAAACGGGCAAGATGGAGCCGCTGCCCATCATTCTTTTTGGCAAAGATTTCTGGAACCGGGTGATAAACTTTGAAGCGTTAGCCGAAGAAGGAACAATCAGCGCCAAGGATATAGAGCTGTTCCAATTTGTCGAAACAGCGGATGAGGCCTGGAAAATTATCCGGGATTTCTATGATCTGGAATGCGCGTAATTCATCGCGCAAGATTGGCTCGGCTAAGGATTAGCCCTGACGCGGGATGTTGATTATTGCAACAACCCGATGAGCGCATACACGGAATGTTAAACGAAGCGTTGCGGGTAAGCTGAATTATATTTTCAGCAAACCCGGCAAAGCATGAAACTCTATTCCTCAGCAGCAGCCGCGTCGGCTTCAACGGTTTCTTCTGCTACTTCCTCAGCAGCAACATCGGCAGTTTCTTCGCCTTCAACCGCTTCACCTTCGGCAGTTTCTTCAGCCACCGGCGGTTCGGGATATGGCAGATTTGATCCCTTGGTATTCATATAGGCAATCAGATTCGCACGATCTTCGGGTTTACCCAGACCAGCGAAGGTCATTTTGGTGCCCGGTGCATATTTGCGCGGCGATGTGAGCCACTCATCCATGTTTTCAAAATCCCAGTTGCCGGAAATTGAAGTCAACGCATCGCTATAGGCAAAACCGGCGACATGGCCATGCGATTTGCCCAATGCGCCATAAAGGTTGGGGCCGATTCCATTGGCACCACCCTGATCAATGGTGTGACAGGCAACGCATTTCTTAAATATGGCTTCACCCGCCGCAATGTCGGCATCAGCGAGATAGACACTGATTGGCACTTCTTCACTGCCGCCTGATGATTCGACGCCTTCAATAACAAATCCCATGGTTTCCGGACGCTCATGTTTATCGGCGTGGAAATATTTTCCGCTGAGAATTGAAAGACCAAGCGCTGCGATTGCGCCCGCCAAAACCCAGCCAGCTATGGTGTTGTTATTATCCATCTTGTCTCAAATCCCTGAATCATCTGCAGTATCAGCCTGCGAAAACTTTGGGCTTTCTCTAATAACAGCACCGATTCAAAGCAAGACCTCAATTTCTTCTGCTGTCACTAAAGGCCCATACCCACGGCTCACACTAATATAATTGCGCCTGATAATGCGAAAACGATCAGGTCTTGCGCCAGCGGGCTTTGTGCGGCAATCGCGACAATTAACAGAGTAGCGATATAAGCACAGGAACACAAAACGACATGGACAGCTTTCCCCAGAATGCCTTGGGTATGGTCAATAAAATGACCGAAACAGCCGCACAAGCACCAGATAAAGCCATTGCGTTTCAAGGTGCGCCCGGCGCAAATTCCCATCTCGCAGCTATGGAATATGACCCGGATTGCCTGCCTCTGCCGTGTTTCTCATTCGAAGATGCACTGGATGCTGTTAAACAAGGCACAGCCGCATCAGCAATTATTCCGATTGAAAACAGCCTGCATGGCCGGGTTGCCGATATTCATTTTCTGTTACCCGAATCGGGCCTGCATATTGTTGCGGAACATTTCATGCGTATCCGCCATTGTCTCATGGCGAAATCTGCTGATGTAAAAATCAAAACAGCGATGAGCCATCCACAGGCTTTGGGCCAATGCCGCCATTATCTGCGTACCCGTGATATTATTCCGGTTGCTTATGCGGATACTGCCGCAGCGGCGGCTTATGTCGCGCAGCAGGATGACCCCCATGCCGCTGCGATTGCTCCGGCCCTGTCCGCGCAAATTTACGGTCTGCACCCCATTGCCAATGATATTGAGGATGAAGATCATAATATGACGCGCTTTGTCCTGCTCGCACCTGCCGCCTGTGTGCCCGAAGCCAACGGAGCAGAGGATTTTCAGCCCATGACCACGTTTATCTTTGAAGTGAAAAACGTGCCTGCCGCGCTTTACAAGGCGATGGGCGGTTTTGCGACCAATGGCGTGAACATGACCAAGCTGGAAAGCTATCAGGAAGGTGGCAGCTTTTCGGCTTCAAAATTCTATGCCGACATCGAAGGTGCACCCGGCGATCCGGCAGTTGACCGGGCTTTGGAAGAGCTAAAGTTCCACTGTAACTCGGTCCGCCTGCTCGGCACATATCGTCAGGCCCGTTCACGCACGATTGACGCTAAATAGGATTTAAAGGCATTATTGCCACATCATCAACAATCTTAGTGCTTTATTCAAAGACTTAGCGGATCAACCTCACTGATGCTGTTCAAAGCGGGTATGTAACCGGCCAAAGAGCGTAAATCCGCATTATCCCGCTTTGCCAATATTGCAGCAATGGGCCCGCCATGGGTGATAACGGCAATATTCTGATCCGGCGGCAAGTCATTCAATGCTGACAGGGACCGCGCAGAAAGCTCTGCGGTCGTTTCACCGCCGCCCGGTCGAAAATCATGCGGATCATCTATCATCCCGTCCATCGCGTTGCCGCTATCGCGGTAAATAGCGTTCCAGCTTTGCCCTTCCCAGCTCCCGAAATCCCGTTCGCGCCAGCGGGCGTCGGCGCGTGCCTCTATCGCCAATATATCTGCTGCACGCTCCGCAATCTGCCGGGTTCTTCGCAAGCCGGAATGGATAATTGCATCCGGTGACAATTGCACCAGCCGGAATATCAGTTCTTTTGCCAGACGGCTACCTTCCCGGCTTAGGCCCATGTCGCTGATCCCGTAGCAACGCTTTTGCCAATATTTTGCCACAGGCGGATGACGGACCAGCCAGATCATTGCCCCGCCAGCGCGGCAAGAAGGATGATCAATTGCCCGGCATAAGCCGCAAAGCCCAGACAATCGCCCGTGCTGCCATTTATCCGGCGTAATAGAAATGCACGGAACCAAAACAGAAATATCCCGGTCCCGCCAAGCGCCAATAAAGCAGAAAAAGGCTGATACCCGGCGAATAAAGCCATGACGGGCGCTGCGATAAGCGCCGCGAAAAACAGGTCGGCATAGCCGGTGCGCTCGCCAACATCCTTGGCCAGCCCGTCGCCCTCTCTTGGTGCAGGCGCAACCAGCGCCATCATCGTCACGGCCATCATCCGGCCAAAACAGGCAGATGCAACCAGCGCAATCACCATGATATGTTGCGGCAATGCGGTCATCAGAGCGATGAGCAAAGCGGCGCGCAGGGCTACGGCAAAAAACAGACCAAGCGCACCATAGGTGCCAATCCTGCTGTCTTTCATAATCCGCCGGGTTGATTGGGCATCAAGGCCGCCGCCAAAGGCGTCACAAAAATCCGCCACCGCATCTTCGTGGAAAGCCCCTGTCAGCCGCGCTTCGATCGCAAGGGCAAGTATAACCGCAATAGTCACAGGCCATATCTGCGCTCCCGCCACCAGCACGGCTGCGGTAATCCCCCCGACCAAAGTGCCAACCAGCGGAAACCATATTACCGAGCGCGACAGACCATATCGCGCCTGCTCCGCCGTTAGTCCGTTTAATCCCGGAACCGGCAAGCGAGTCAAAAATTGCACAGCCAATAAGGGCGGCATCCACCAACGGATCAATGGCGGCGCGTTCATGGCATAATATCCGTAAGTTTCGCGACATCATTCAGCAAGGCCGCTGCGCTGTCGAGCATCGGTAACGCGGTCAGCGCGCCGGTCCCCTCCCCCAGCCGCATATTCCATTCCAGCAAGGGTTCCAGCCCCAGATGGTCAAGAGCCGCCCGGTGTCCCGGTTCTGCGGAGAGATGCGCCGCGATCATTTGCTTTGTGGTTCCGGGCATCAATCGCTCGGCAATCAGGGCAGAAGCCGTGGCGACATAGCCATCCAGTAACAGCGTGGACCCCTGCCGTGCGCTCTGAGCATAGAAACCGGCCATGGCCGCGATTTCGAAACCGGCAATTTCTGCGATGGCCGCAACCGCGTCGCCTTCATCGGTAAGTAACGCGCTGGCCCGTTGCGTCGCTTGCGTAGCAATATCGCGTTTTATTTTCAGTATCGCATCATCCGCGCCCGCGCCGCGTCCGGTTGCTATCTGTGCATCGACACCGGCCAGCAGCATCGTCAGACATGCTGCCGATGTTGTATTCCCAATGCCCATTTCTCCGGCGATCAATATCACATAGCCTGCTTCATGTGCCTGTCGGGCCTGCGCCTCTCCTATGCCCCATGCGGCATGGAACTGATCTTTTGTCATCGCTGGTCCGTTTGCTAGATCAGCGGTTCCGGCGGCGATACGCGCGCTTTGTAATGCGGGGGCCGGAAATGCAGGAGATTGTTTGCCGGACCCGGGCGGATATATGCTGCCGGTATCGACCAGCAACAGATCCGCCGAGTGGGCAGCGGCTAAGGCGGTGCTGGTCGCTTTTCGGGCGATTATCGTTTCCATCATCACTGTGGTCACGGACGATGGCCATGCCGACACGCCGCTTTCAACGACGCCGTGATCCCCGGCAAACAACACAATCCGGCGCGGCTTCGTCCGGACGTTCAGGCTTTGCTGCACAAGGGCCAATTGCACGGCCAGCCCTTCCAAGCGGCCCATGCTGCCTTGCGGCTTGGCAAGGGCATCAAGATATTCACTCACTTGACCGGCGGAAACAGGTTCGCTTGCATCTGTCATGACGCATATCCGGCAATGGTAAGCAACCTGTCTATATCCACATATTCCTCCAGCGCATTTGCCAAATCATCTAATGCCCGGTCAACAACCGCTGTCTGTTCTTCGCCGTTGGAGCCTGTGCCCAGTTTCGTCAACCATGATTGGCGCTGGGCTGCGCTGTTGAAAAGCCCATGCACATAGCATCCTGATATTCGCCCATTGGCGCTGACCACGCCGTCCAGCCGTCCGTCATCAAAACGCAGCATCGGTGCCGCCTCTTCACCCTTTGCGACACGGGTTTGCCCGACGTGAATTTCATAGCCAGTGAAACCTGCATCATCGGCCAGTGTTTTTCCCGAGCTATTGACCAAAGTCTTGGCCGCGGTCAGCCTTGTTTCCACTGGCAACAGGTCCAGTCCCGCTACTGTTTCCGCTGTTCCTTCAATGGCATCAGGATCGGCAATCGACCGGCCAAGCATCTGATAACCCCCGCAAATGCCCAGAACATGCCCCCCGCGCCGGACATGGGCGGCAATATCAATGTCCCAGCCCTGATTTCGCAGGAATTGAAGGTCGGCTATGCTGGCCTTGGTTCCCGGAATGATGATCAGCGATGCGCTCGCCGGTATCGGCTTACCCGGCGGCACCATGTGCAAATGCACTTGCGGCTCCAGCCGAAGTGGATCAAAATCGTCAAAATTGGCGATACGCGAAAGCATGGGCACAGCAATTTCCACAACGCCCTCGCCCGCAACGTGCGGCTGTTGCAACACTACCGCATCTTCTGCGGGTAATTTATGGATCATCGGCAACCACGGAATAACGCCCAGTCCATCCCACCCTGTGCGCTCTGCAATGGCGGTATAGCCGTCATCAAACAGGCTGACATCACCGCGAAACTTGTTGATCAGAAAGCCGTGGATCATTTTGGCGTCATCGCTGTCGATCACTGCCTTGGTCCCGACAATCGAGGCAATCACCCCGCCGCGATCAATATCACCGATTAACAATACCGGCACATTGGCTGCGCGCGCAAAACCCATATTTGCGATGTCGCCCGCACGCAGGTTTATTTCCGCCGGACTGCCCGCGCCCTCTATTAACACAATATCTGCTTGCGCCCGCAAGCGGTGATAGGAATCCAGCACGGCATCGAGCAAAGCCTGTTTGCGATTCCGAAAATAGCCCGCATCCAATGTCGCGTGTAATTTTCCATGGACGATCAATTGCGCGCTTTTATCCGATTGTGGCTTTAACAAAACCGGGTTCATATCAACATGCAGCGGCGCGCGGCAGGCAATGGCTTGCAACGCCTGCGCCCGCCCGATTTCACCGCCCTCCGGCGTGACGGCGGCATTGTTCGACATATTTTGCGGCTTAAATGGTCGCACGGTCATGCCGCGATTGGCGAGCAAGCGGCATAATCCGGCAACCAACACGGATTTGCCAACATCGGATCCCGTACCCTGAAACATCACAGCGCCCATATTAATGCCCCTACCAATGCCCATAACAACAGACAGGCGCGCAGATATACCGCCAGTCCGGTTTTCAATTCCGCCGGGCCGGGCCGCGCTCCATCGCCCAGCGGCGCACGGGCAATCCATTCCCCGTCATAAGCTGCACCGCCGCCCATTTGCACTTTCAAAACGCCTGCCATCGCCGCCTCTGACCATCCGGCATTGGGGGAGAGATGCTTCGGGGCATCACGAACCATGATCCGCCAGCCGCCCATCCCCGCCAGACAGATGAGCAAACCGGCGATACGGGCGGGAATATAGTTCATCACATCATCAACGCGCGCCGCTGCCCAACCAAAATAGCGATAGCGGTCATCCTTATGCCCGATCAGGCTGTCGGCGGTATTTATCGCCTTATAGACAAAAAGGCCGGGCAGGCCCGCCAGCAAAAACCAAAATGCCGGTGCCACTATTCCGTCGCAAAAACTCTCGGCCAGACTTTCGGTGGCAGCAGAGGCAATTTCGCGGTCATCCAGATCGGCAGTATCGCGCCCGACAATCATCGCAAGCGCACGCCGCGCGCCCGTTATGTCGCCCTGTTCCAACGGCACCAATATTTTGCGGACATGATCATAAAGGCTGCGCTGCGCCAGACCGGTCGTGGCGATCAGGATCAATAGTGCCGCGCCCAAACTTCCCGTCAAAACCGCTTGCAAAGCCATGCCGATGATTATCATCAGCCCGATCAGTACCGCCACCACTGCGATTCCGGCTGCAATTGCGGATTTGGGCTGCGCGCCGCCCTTGTTCCACGCACGGTCCATGCGGGTTATCAGCGTCCCGATCCATACCACCGGATGCGGAATGATACGGTGCAACGCAGCGGGATAGCCAAATAATGCTTCCACAATCAGGATCACAAGCAACTGTTCTGGCCGGTCGCCAATGACGGTAAAGGTCATCTCATCCGCCGCACGGGCACTACCAAAGGCTCGCCGGTATCACTGGTTCCGATCTGAACCTCCACGCCATAAGCCTGCGCCATAATGTCAGCGGTTATCACCTCATCACGCGGTCCGGCAGCTAATATATGGCCGCCTTTCATGACCATCACGTCATCGGCAAAGCGCGCGGCCTGAGTCAGGTCGTGCAAGACAACGATAACCCCGTTACCCGTAACCGCATAGTTTTTCAGTCGTTCCAGAACATCAAATTGATGCGCGGGGTCCAGACTGGCCAGCGGTTCATCGGCGAGCAGCCAGCGCGGCTCCCCGGCCAAAACCCGTGCCAGCAGGACGCGGCCCTGTTCCCCGCCCGAAAGGCGCAATGCCTTGCGCTCGGCCAATGTCGTGCAATCGGTTGCCTTCATCGCTTTTGCTACGGCTTCATGGTCGGCGGCGCTCATCCCCCATCGCCCCGAATGTGGCAATCGCCCCAATCCGACGATGGTTTTGACATCGACATTCCAGTGAATATCGGGCCGCTGCGGCAATAAGCCGATCGAGCGGCCCCGCGCAGCGCCATCCAAAGCCAATAGCGGCTGTCCATCCAGCATCACCATTCCGCTCTGCGGTTCACGGAGGCCCGCCAAACAGGATAATAAGCTGCTTTTTCCCGCTCCATTTGCGCCCAATATTACTGTCACCCGCCCCGGTTCGAACCGTCCGCTGATATTATCCAGTATTTTCCGGTTCCTGAGCGTGAGCGACAGGGCTTCAAAAGACAGGTTTTCGATGGCGTTATTTTCAGTTGCTGTCATCACGCCAGCTCCCGGTGCATTTTGAACAACAGCACCATGAAAAACGGTGCGCCCAATAATGACATGGCAATGCCCAGCCGCAACTCGCTTACGGTAGGCAATATCCGCACCGCGCTGTCCGCGCCCACAACCAGAAGCGCCCCGGCCAGCGCAGACGGCAGCAGCACCGCCGATGGCCGATGCCCCGCAAAGGGCCGCACCAGATGCGGAACGATAAGGCCGACAAAACCGATAATCCCCGCCGCCGCAACAGAAGCGCCAACCGTCAAACCAACGCCCAGCACCGCCAGCCATTGCAAGCGCAGGACATTCACCCCCATCGACCGCGCGGCATCTTCGCCCAATGTCAGCGCATCGAGTGAACGGCCCGTGGCGACCAGAGACAACATGCCGACGGCTATGATCGGAACCGCCAGTTTAACGTCATTCCAGCTACGGTCTGTTAGCGCGCCCATCAACCAGCTAATAATCTCGGTCGTCGCAAAAGGTGTGGGGGCCAGGCTGATCATCAAGGACGTAAGCGATCCGGCAAGGCTGGACAGGATAACACCCGCGAGCGTGAAGAGGATCAAACTACCCGTCCGTCCGGCCAGCAGCGCCAGCAACCCCATGCCAATTGCCGCGCCGCCAAGGGCAAATGCGGGCAGCAGCCATGCCGCCATCGTATAGCCGAAATAGAGCGATGTTACCGCGCCCAGCGCCGAACTGGCCGACACGCCAAAAACGCCCGGATCAGCCAGCGGATTGCGTAAATAACCCTGCATCGTCGCCCCCGCCATGCCCAGCGCAGCGCCAATGGCCGCTCCCAACAAAGTGCGCGGCAAACGCAATTCCATGATGATTAATGCGCTCAAATCATTACCCCACCACGCTGATGGCGCGACCCAGACTTTCCCCGCAGCCAGCGACAATGCCATGGCGACGACCAGCCCGATTGCCAGCACGATATTGAGCGTAAAGCCCTGTAACCGGCCACCGTTGATGCTTTCACCGTTCATGGCGAACCTTTCAGTTTACGACGCGCCGCAGACAGGACCATCGTGGCTTCAATCAAAGTCGGCCCCGCACAATGCAATAATCGTTCGGGATAATGGGCAATGGTGATCCGGTGCGCGAGCTTTTTCAGCACCGGATGCGACAATGTGCGGTCTGTCTGTCTGGACTCTTGCACAGCGGCTTTTTCGGTGGCTTTATCTTGCACGCCATTGGAGAATAATATCCGTGAAGGGCGCGCTACCAGATGCTCCAGCGGCAATATATCCCATTGTTTCAGGCCATAGCTGTCGCTAACATTTTTAAACCCTGTCCGGCGCAGCAATTCATCGGGCAATGTCCCGCCGCCCGGTACCAGTCCGCCGCTGCGCCAGATAAGCGCGGGAATATTCTCATCATCCACCGGCTTTGCACGGGTAAAGGCGGCGTTGATATTTTTATTAAGCTGAACCCCGCGCTCCGGCTTGCCGACAATTTTGGCTAGCGTGGCGATCTGCTCCTGACTTTCGGCAACGCTTTGCGGAATCATCAGTTTGACCAACGGAATATTCAGCCGTTCCAGCGCCCTTGCCGTGGGTCTGGCGACATGGGAACCGGCCACCACCAGATCAGGCTGCATCGCCAGAATCTCTTCGGCAGTGCCCGATGTCGCGGGAAACAGCTGTGCTTGCTCCAACGGGATTGAGGTTGCCCGCTTGTCATGGGAATAATGGCTGACGGACGCAATCTGATTGGCATCGGCCAGTTGCATCAACAAGGCATCGGCACAGGGATTGACCGATACGATCCTTCTGGGCGTCGCGGGGATTTGCGCGCCGCCGCTTCGCACCACCATTTCATTAGCGATAGGAGCGGCAGCGGGGGCGGATGACCCCGACGGCAGAACCACCGCCGCAACCGCAGCGATCAAGAGCGCTGCGAGAGCAATTGAAATGGCGGCAATCCGATTCAATATTCTACACCCTTTTGCGCTTTAAACCCGGCTTTGAAAGGATGTTTCACTTCGTCAAATTCAGTCACCAGATCTGCCATTTCGATCAGTTCCGGCTTGGCATTGCGCCCGGTGATACAAATATGTTTTTCCATCGGGCGCTGCGCCAGAAATTGCGTAACCTCGGCAATGTCGATCGTGTCATCGCGCAGCACGATATTCAGCTCGTCCAATATGACAAAAACATATTCCGGGTCGAGGATCAGTTCCTTGGAGCGTTCCCACGCCGCCTTTGCCGCCGCTATATCTTTTTCGCGGTCCTGCGTGTCCCAGGTAAATCCCTCCCCCATTACTTCAAATGTCAGCAAGTCGGGATTGGCTTGAAAGAAATTTTTCTCCCCCGTTTCCCAATTGCCTTTAACATATTGGACAATCCCAACCTTCATGCCCCAACCGAGCGAGCGGATCGCCATGCCAAATGCGGAAGAGGATTTACCCTTGCCATTGCCGGTATGCACGATCAACAGACCGCGCTCTGTTGTCCGGCGCGCCTGCATTTTCCGGCGAGCGGCCTGAACCCGTTTCATGCGGGCATTATGTTTTGCATATTGGTCATCACTCATCGGGTTTCTCCTGAAAATATATCATCTATTGCCAGTCTTAATTGCCAGTCTCTATTGCCAGTCTTTAAGGGCGCTCGATAGCCGTTCCCACGCCACTTCATTTGCGGGCAAACCAAAGCGCAACTGCCGCTCATCTGTGTTGAAGGGCCGAACCAATATGCCCGCACGCCCTAGATGTTCAAATAATTCCCCTGCCCTGTCATGGGCCGCCAGCCGGAACAGCGACGTGCCGCCCACAATAGCTAAGCCCCCCGTTTCAAGCATCGCATCCAACCGGCTTGCTGCTTTGTTCAGGGCGCGGCGGTGATCATCCTGCCACTTTTTGTCCTGATAAGCGGCCAGACCGATTTCTATCGCTGCCCCTGATACCGGCCAGTCGCCCAGCATGTTACGCAACCGCTGTGCCACGGCAATATCGGCCACAACAAAGCCCAGCCTTATACCAGCCAGACCGAAAAACTTCCCGAAGGACCGCAAGACAATAGCACCGCGCTTATCGGGAAGCAGGCTGGTCGCGGGATCGGTATCGGCAAAAGCTTCATCAACAATCAATTGCCCGTGCAACGCCCGTAACCTGTCGGGTGACATGATCCGGCCATCGGGGTTGTTAGGATTTGCGAGGATCAGCAAATCATATTTTCCGGAAACAGTATCAGCTTCCTCAACATTGATTTCGGCTGCATCCGGCCATGCGGCTTTATGGCCTGCGAATATTGGTGTGAGCATGGCGCTCCGCTGACCGGGGAACAGCACCGCCAATAACCGGATCGCAATATCGCTGCCCGGCACCGCGACGACTTCATCGGAATCAGCCACCCCGAAAGCATGGGCCGCAGCGTCCTCTAGTGCGCGCAATTTTTCCGGCTCCGGCAGGCGGTGATAGAGGGGCTGGTCCATGTCAGGAACCGGATAGGCCCATGGGCTAATCCCCGTGGACAGGTCAATCCACGGGGTTGGCGCACCTGCAAACCGCGCAGCCGCAGCCGCCAACCGTCCGCCATGAAAGCGGAATGGATCAGCGGCTGCATCGGTGTTCATCCTAGCACCTTAGTAACTCAGACGAACGCCGGCAAAAGCAGAGCGACCCGGCGCACCATAGCGGAATACCGTTTCATATCTTTCATTTAGCAGATTATCCACGCGGCCATATAATTCGATATTGCCCGTAATCGGCACAGCCGCCCGCACATCGACAAGGACATAGCCCGGCACTCTGGTTGTGTTCGCTCCATCATCGAAATGCGACCCAACATGCGTGATTGTCGCACCGGTTTGCAAACCAAAGGACCAGTCATAATCGATCGAGGCATTAACGCTGTGCTTGGGACGGCGGTTAAGCCTGAGGCCGGTATCGCGGTCTTTTGCATCAATCAGACTGTAATTCACCGCCCATGTCATCGCCTCGACCGGACGGGCGAGCAGAGTAAACTCCAATCCTTGCGCCCTTGCACGATTAACATTGTCATAAGTGCCAAAAGGACGGCCATCGCAGATGCCGGTTGGAACAGGGCAACTGATATAATCTATCAGATTATCGCTATCCCGGCGGAATGCTGTTGCGCTCAGCTCCAGCTTGCCATCTACCAAAAGCTGCGTCACGCTGGCATCAAAGCTGGTCGATGTTTCCGGCTTTAACGCGGCATTGCCATATTCGCTGAACAGTTGGTACAGGGACGGCACTTTAAACCCTTCGCCATAGCTTGCCCGGAAGGTCGTATTGCCGTCATTGGGGCTGTAAACAATATCTCCGGCGAAGGTTGTTGCACCGCCAAATGTGCTGTGGTCATCATGACGCACACCCGCTGTCGCGGTAAATCCGGCCAGCGGCGACGCGCTGATCTGTCCATAGAAACTATCGGTATTGGCACTGTAATGATCTGCCGTTGACCCTGAACCGTTGCGATATTTGGATTTTTCCGTTTCTGCGCCAAAGGTCGCACGGAACATGTCCGAAATATCGAATATGCCCTGATACTCAAAGCGTTCATTGCGGCCCAGAGCATCAAAAGTCTGCACATTCAGGTTGAAATTCTCGCGCTTGGTGCTGGTATAGGCAAAGGCCACACGGTTACGGAAACGTCCGTCAAGCATGGCGAAATTCAGACCCGAATAGCCGACAAATTCTTCAGTATCACTATATTCCGGTGTGTCGCCCAGTCCAAAAACACCATTGGCAAATACAAAACCGTCAATATCCGTGCGGCTATCGGAATAATAGCCGCGCAGATCAACCGAGATTGCGTCGGTGAGGGTAATTTCAACCTTGCCATTCGCACCGAAATTGCGGTGGCCGTCACGCTCTGTTCCGCCGCGATCCTCGTTAAAGGCGGAAATGCCATCGCTGTGATAATAGCCAGCACCCGCGCTGGCCGCAACGGGGCCAAAGCGCCCTGAAATATTGCCGACAACATGGCCGGTATCCCGATAACCATATTCGGCGCGCGCATTGATGCTAAGGTCGTCGGCCGGTTCCCGTGTCACGGTATTTATAACACCGCCCATTGCCTGACTGCCCCAGATCACCGACTGCGATCCGCGAAGCACTTCGATCCGGGAAATATTTCCGGTCAACAGATTACCAAAATTAAAGCCGCCGCCCGGTGATGACGGGTCGTTCAGCTTCACTCCGTCAATCAACGCAACGGTATGGCTTGAATCCGCGCCGCGAATGAACACCGATGTCGATGTGCCAATGCCGCCATTGCGGGAAAAAGTGACACCCGGCACGCCGCGCAGCAAATCAACAACAGTGGTGCTTTGGGTCCGTTCGATCCGGGCTTCGTCAATGACCGTGATGGACCGGCCTGTTTCGGAAAGGGGTTGTTCGGAACGGGAAGCGGTAACGATAATCGCGTCCTCTCCATCTTCCGCCAGCGCCGCCGTTTCGGCGAGAGCAGGCTGGGAGAGCACCAACGCGGTGGTAGACAAAATGATAAATTGAAAACGCATGAATATTCCTTTTTGACAATCATTCAAAAAGGCCACGCATATTGATGCCCATGGGATTCCCACATGCGCAGCCCGATAGTAATCGCCGCTGCGCGAGGAAATCCTCGATCATGTGACACACCCCGTCCGCATGATAGAACGACAGCCACAGGCAGGTCTCCTGGCTCTTGGATCATCGCTTTGTCCGTCCCCTTCCCAAACATAAAGTCCAGTGGGATTTGACGGGTAAGCTCACCAATAACAGTTGCGGGGGCAGCTTCGGCTTAAGGATATGACATCCCCGTTTCCGAATTCCCTTTTGATCCCGTCTCCGGGAACCTGTAGCGGGGGTCGCCTTAGTCATCCTTCATTTGCGGAGCAAGGAAAATATGTCTGCCGATAACGAAAAACAGGGCCGGATCACTTTGATACTGGGCGGAGCACGTTCCGGAAAAAGCCGCTTTGCACAGCAGCTGGCCGAGGAAAGCAGCAATAAGCTCATCTATATTGCGACAGCCGAAGCCTTTGATAGAGAAATGGCCGACCGGATTAACCGGCACAAAAACGATCGTGGCCCCCGATGGCAAACGGTGGAAGAAGCCACCGATATTGCGGCTGTAATTGCCGCCCACAGCAGGCCGCAAGTCACAATATTGATCGACTGCCTGACCTTGTGGCTGAGCAATCTGATGCTGGAAAAAGCGGATATAGAAGCCGTGCAGGAGCAGCTTATCGAAGCACTGGACAATGCGTCCGGACCAGTCATTCTTGTTTCTAACGAGGTCGGTTCCGGAATTGTCCCGGACAGCGCTCTTGGTCGTGAATTTCGTGATGAAGCAGGCCGGATGAACCAGCGCATTGCCGCCGCCGCTGGCAATGTCGCATTGATAACTGCGGGCTTGCCGCTCTGGTTGAAGCGTAGCTAAAACGCAGTCAGGCACCCCAAGCGACTTTCCTACAACCGTGCGTTTGTGGTAATTTTCGGCATGGCTCTTTCTCAATCTACAAGTAACGCCGGTTCTCAATTTACAATAAACGCCAACACTGACGAAGGGGTGTGAATTGTGTGAACTTTGAAGCCGGAAGAGAATCTATCCGCGGGGACATATCGGAGATAATCCGCGCTTGCCATATACCTATGGGGGGTATAAATAGCGGTGATGAAAAATAGCTATGATTCCCTATCGCGCCGTAATGTGATTAGCAGCATGGCCGCGCTGGCAGGAGCAGCCTCCCTGCCCGTTCCGGCATGGGCCAAGGGGCAATTGACAGCGCCGGTTCGCCAAGGAATTGATGAAGTTTCGGGCGCAAAAATCGACCTGCATATTGGCAAGGGCCAATTTACAAGCGGCGGGCGATCCGGCCATGCGATTGCCGTCAATGGCACTATTCCGGGGCCGCTCATCCGTTTGAAAGAAGGGCAGAAAACGCTCCTTAACATCCACAATATGCTTGATGAGGAGAGTTCAATCCATTGGCACGGATTATTGCTGCCGTTTCAATTTGACGGCGTGCCGGGGATCAGCTTTCCGGGCATTAAACCGGGCGACCATTTTCAGGTCCCCCTCACCCCGCGTCAATCCGGCACCTATTGGTGGCACAGCCATTCGGGCTTGCAGGAACAAATGGGTCATTACGGGCCGATTATCATTGATCCCGCCGGTCGCGATCCGGTGCAATATGACCGTGAGCATGTCATTCTGCTGAGCGAATTTACACCCATGCACCCGCATGGAATCATGAAGAAGCTAAAAGTTTCCGAAGGCTATTTCAGCGAGCAGAAAACATCTGCAACCGATGATTATGACATGAGCATGGCCGACAGGTTGATGTGGGGCAAGATGCGTATGATGCCCACCGATATTGCCGATGTGTCAGCGCCTACTTATACGTATCTGATTAACGGCCATGGTCCCGATGACGGTATGGAACTGCCATTTCGGCCCGGTGAGCGAGTGCGGCTGCGGATTATCAATGGCAGTGCGATGACATTTTTTAACATTCGCCTGCCCGGATTACCGATGACCGTGGTGCAGGCCGACGGACAGAATGTGCAGCCGGTAGAGGTGGATGAACTGCAAATCGGGGTTGCCGAAACCTATGATGTCATCGTCACCCCGCAAACGCATGGCAGCTTTGCATTGATCGCGGAATCAAAGGATCGCAGCGGCATGGCACAGGCATCGCTGACTTCGCGGGCCGGGCGCAAGGCCATGTTTCCTGCGTTACGCAAGCCCCCGGTGTTGAGTATGACTGACATGGGTCATGGGGACATGGACGAAGGCAGCATGGAAGAAGGCAGCAAGAATCACGCGCAAATGGACCACTCGAATATGGGTCATGACGGCCATGATATGAGTGCGATGGATGGAACAGGCGGCATGAATATGCGCGACACCAGTCTGCTACCCACCGATGTGAAGAGTGGCCCCGGTATTGATATGGTGGCGATGAACCCGCAAGACCGCACCGGCTATCCGGGGCTTGGCCTTGATGATGTCCCGCACCGCGTGCTCAATTACCGGATGCTGAAATCGCTTCACATGGATCATGAAAAGCGTGAGCCGGACCGGACGATGGAACTGCATCTGACCGGCAATATGGAGCGCTATATGTGGTCCTTCGATGGCAAGAAATTCAGCGCGGTCGGGGATGCTCCCATCCGTTTTGGTTATGATGAAAGGGTGCGGGTGAAACTGGTCAATGACACGATGATGGCGCACCCGATTCACTTGCATGGCATGTTCTTTGAAGTCGTAAACGGGCAAGGCCATTATCAACCCAAAAAACATACACTGACTGTTCAGCCCGGAAGCAGTGCCACATTCGACGTGACAACTGACGAGCCGGGGGATTGGGCGTTTCATTGCCATTTGCTTTACCATATGCACGCCGGCATGATGCAGACGGTCAGCGTCGCATTTCCAAAGGACGCATGATGCGTATCTTCATTATAGCTATATTGGCCGCAGCTCCAATCTCTGCCCCGTTAATGGCGCAAAGCCATCATCAAGGACATGATCAGAGTCACACGGCGCACCGGGCACCTGAAACTAAGGACGCGGCGCCAGAAGTTGATCACAGCACTATGGATCACAGCGCTATGGGCCACGAGATGGACCACAGCGCTATGGGCCATGCACCCGCTCAATCTGTTCCGGCATCGCCTTCACCCAATAATGCGACCGGACCAATTACCGCCGCCGATGCCATTTGGGGCGCAGATGCCATGCGGGAATCGCGTGCCGCGCTCTATAAAGAGCATGGCGATATGCAGATATTCTGGTTTCAGGGGGACCGGCTGGAATATCGGGCGCGAGCGGGCCGCGACGGCTATTTGTGGGATGTGCAGGGCTATTATGGCGGCGACATCAATAAACTATGGTTCAAAAGTGAAGGAGAAGGATCGTTCGGTGAGAAAGCCGAACAAGCCGAAGTGCAAGCGCTTTACAGCCGTGCTATTGCGCCATTCTTCGATCTTCAGGCAGGGATAAGACAGGACTTTGCCGGACCCGCCAATACCACTAATCGCACCCATGCCGCTATCGGCATACAGGGTCTTATGCCCTATATGTTTGAAATTGATGCTGCAGCCTTCCTTTCCCACAAAGGCGATCTGACCGCCCGTATCGAGGCGGAATATGACCAGCGCATTTCGGACAGGCTGATTTTGCAACCGCGCGCGGAAATGAGCCTGTCGGCACAGAATATACCTGAACTGGGCATAGGTGCCGGGATCGACAGTATCGAGCTCGGCATGCGGCTGCGTTATGAGATCAAACGCGAATTTGCGCCCTATATCGGTATTGAACAGGAATGGAAAATCGGTGACAGCGCAGATTATACACGCCTGGCCGGGGATGATCCCGGCGTCACCAACTATGTGGTCGGCGTGCGCTTCTGGTTTTGATTATGAGTGGATAGGAGTTTCGACACGGCTCCCATAGCGCCTATACCCCGGGCATCAATCCCGATAGGTCAGTTGATATATCGGATATGTGCCATAGCCTTTGGCAAATTCAATATTTCCGGCATAGCGACATTGATATTGATCCGCGGCCTCAAGCGCCAGAATGGCCGCAAACGGCTCGGTTACAAATATAGCACCGGGGGGCGTGACAGGCTCGATCCGCGCTGCTCTGGAGACTTCGGTTCCGTAGAATGTTGTTTTACGCGTGATCGGATCGGGTGTTTCATAGGCTGGCCCGTAATGCACCCCGATCCTCATTCCCAGACTTTCCTCCATACCTAAAAGCTCATAATCAAAATCGCGCAATGAAGCCTGAATCTCCAGCGCCAGACTGGCCGCGCTGGTTGCATCGGGCGTTACAGCCAACAACGCATCACCCCAGCTATTTTGCGCCAGAATTTTACCGGGATATTTGTCCAATACCTTTGCCATATTACCCATGATCCCGTTCCAGAAATCGGGAAGAGCTGCTTCTGTCAATTTTGAAAATCCGGGAAAATCGGTAAATAAAATAGCCGCGACTGTCCGTTTATAAAGGTCTTCATCGTGACTTTCACGGCGCGAGATATTACGGTCTATCTCTCCGGCATCAATGACATGGGTTATCCCGCCATAGGCGCTCCAGACTGCGACATCCGCGCCAGTACCCGCTGCGCCAGCCGAACCATTTCCGTCCCATAGCGCAAGCTGTTGTGCCGATTTACCGAGATATTGGGCGCGCAATACGGCCATACCCATGGCAACCTTGCTGGCATAACCAAATTGCTCCGGATCACCGACATAGTGCATTTCGGTCGCAAAAGTGACGCTGCTCGCTGCTGCCATGCAGGCTTCAAACCGGCTCAACCATTCCCCACCCGCGGGTGTGATTGACTGGGTTATAAAATCGTCCTGCGCGAATGGCATAATCACGTTCAGTTCGCCGCCACGCGCCAACACCGCCTCTGCGATCAATATATCCGCACCGGCTGCCAATGCACCATAAGCATAGCCCACATCATATTGGTCGAGAAACTCGTTTATAGACGCTTTGAGCTTTTCCTCGGTTGCGGTATTTTCCAGAAAAATATGCCCGCAAAATTGAATGACCGACGGGGGCGATATGGGCGCGAGCAGCTTGTCGATAGCATCTTGGCTCAGCCCGGCCTGTTTTGTCACAAGCTCCAGTTGCCGGTTCGTGCTTGCTTTGGCTCCGGCATTGGCATCGGGCATTGCCCCCGCCTTGTTCAGACTTTCCTGAGCCGCATCCCATTGTCCGGTAATCAGCAAGGCTTCAGCTTGGGTTGCGGTATCAAAATAATTATCAGGCGCAGAGATTTCAGGCAGATCAAGAATAGCGGAGGCAATGCTGATCGCTTCATCCGTTTTTCCGCCCAGAAAAGCCAGACTGGCCGCGTTTATGCCCGGGTAGGTATCTCCGCTCTCCTCAAAAATAACCTGATAGGCGCGATAGGCGTTCAGCAAAGCCTCTTGCCGTTCGCGCGGTGCAGAAATAGCGAAAGCCGCATCTTTCAATATGCGCGCCGCGATGCTGCGGTGATGGGGGTCGGGTGAGCTGTCCAGACCATATTGATGGAACAGCTCCATCGCACGGTCGCTATTACCCATGCGAGCCAGCGCCAAAACCATCAGGTGGCGCAACTCAACCGAGCTATCCCCTTTGCTTATTGCGGAGATTGCAATGTCATAGGCAAGGAGCAGATTGCCATTATCAATCGCTGCCTTGGTCAGCGCTGTGGAATCATCTGCTGCCATCAGTCGGCAACTATTTGGGTCATACTTTCCTGTTCACGCTGCATAGCTTTGCGTTTGCGTAATATTTTGATGGTCAACAGCGCTGCCGGTACAGCCACTGTGATTATTCCGAAAGCGATCCAGAAAACATCACCAAGCCCGCCCTGGCCATTGATAAGCTGGCTTAATGGCTCCCAGATAAAGCGTATGGCCACTATCCAGAGCAGCGCTGTGAGATAAAGGGCAATTTTGTCATTGAGCACGATTCCCAGACCGAACAAGCCGTCATCCTTGTTTTTCCCGCCTGATGCCTCACGGAAACGGGCGATCTCGGCTTCGGCGTCCGCTTGGCCCGATTGCGCCTGATCCAATTCGCGGCGCAGGCGCACAAGTTCGCGTGCATTGGTCGCTACTTCGCCAGCCTGGGCCTTTGATGCAGCGGAAAGCTCTGCCAGCTCCGCTTCCAGCGCGCTGCGTTTGGCGCGTTCCGTGGCCAATTGCTGGCCCATGTCCGGTGATGCTTGTTCAACAATATTATCAATAACATCGGGAACCAGCGGGTCGGTCGGATAATGAGCCAGCCATTTTTTCCAATCTGCAACACTGCCCTTTTCTTTAAGGCGGGTATATTCAACAAGACCTTTGCGATCGAGCAAATCACCGATACGTTCCAATATGCCGAGCCAGACCGGATTGTCCGTGCCTTCTGCACCCTCTGGCAAAACTTCCGCCTGAACAGAACGGAATTCAAGCGGAAGCGTACAAGGCCTGAGCTGGACCGCGATTAATCCGCTTCGTTCCTTACCCGTGCGCGCTTCATTGCGTACCCAGTCGGATTCTACAGATTCCTCACTCCACAGCACTAGCAGTGCTTTGGCAGCCTCTATTTCCCGCTCGATTTCCCGGTCAAAAGACGAACCTGCACCAATGCCCGCATCAAACCAGACACTGACTTTCAACTCTTCCAATATATTGCGGATAGCCGTGCAACGGTCCCTGTCGTTGCGCGAATAACTTATAAAAATATCTGCCATATCATTTTCCCGGATTCATGGGCGATCCCGTTTATCAACGAAGCATAGTGTCACGAACGTCGCAGGACAAGTAGCTAGAAATTTCAGGGAAAATTACAAAAAACAGTTTTGCTGAAAACCAAGCTTAAACTCGCGTATCGGGCAGTTTTCTTATCCTTCGCTGCTATGCCTTCAAGAGCAGAAACCCAATTTCGGTTTCTTCTGAAACCAGGCGTTGAAAATGGGATATACAACAGTCAAAAATTCGGTATCGTGCGAAAAAAACCATAGATAACTATTGGTTAGAAAAATAACAGGAGTATGGATTTGGCCGAAACATTAGTGAGCGATACCCGGGAACCGGACATTCCAGGTTCCCCGGCGACAGGCTATGGTGGCCGTAATTACCGAAATTATATTTTAGGGGTGTTGCTGACGGTTTATATCTTCAACTTCATCGACCGCACGATCATCAATATCCTCACCGAACCGATCAAGGAATCATTCGGCATGGAAGATTGGCAAATGGGGCTGCTTGGAGGCCCTGCTTTTGCGATCCTATATACTTTTGTCGGTATTCCGATTGCCCGTTATTCGGAAAAACATCACCGCGTCTGGATCATTGCGGGTTCGGTAGCGCTGTGGAGCTTAATGACCGTATTATGCGGATTTGCGACCAGTTTCATCGCGCTCTTCATCTTCCGTATCGGTGTTAGTATCGGTGAAGCAGGATGCTCGCCGCCGGCCAATTCCATCATCGCGGATTATTTTATACCTGCTGAACGCTCGACAGCAGTATCGGTCTATGCGCTCGGCATACCTCTCGGCGGCATGGTGGCTTATATTTTTGGCGGCTATATCGTCGGCAATCTTGATGGCGCTAGCATTTATGCATTGCTGACAAGCTGGAACTGGACATGGGCGGCAAATATACTCGACTGGCGCAATATAGAAGGGTGGCGCGTAGCCTTTGTCGTAGTCGGTATTCCCGGCCTCATCGTCGCTGCGATTGTAAAACTGACGATCAAAGAACCACCACGCGGCTATACCGACCCGCCGGAAATGCAGAATAAGGAGCAGGTCGGTTTTGGTGAGGTATTGAAGATATTATATACCAAACCGTCTTATTGGCACATCACTATTGGTGTCACCATTGCTTCATTTGTTAATTATGGCGTCGGCCAGTTTTTCGTATCCTTCCTGATCCGCACACATGAAATGTCGATTTTCGATGCGTCGATCAAAGTCGCCATGTTGCTGGCTATCATGGCGTCTATCGGAACTTTCATGTCAGGCTATCTGGCCGATAAATTCGGGGGCCGTTTTCCCAAAGCACTGGCATGGATTCCGATGATGGCCCTGATTATTTCCACGCCCATGTTCGTCATCGGCTATTTACTGGAATCCTTATGGCTGGCCGTTCCTATACTGATGATTGGCCAAATGCTGTTATATACCTATCTTTGCCCGCTCTATGCGGTGCCAAGCGCGGTTGTGGACAGCCGGATGCGTGCAACATCCGTGGCGATCACATTGTTCATTCTCAACTTGCTGGGCTATGGGCTTGGGCCGCCACTCATCGGCGGGCTTTCGACCATATTAAATGCCTCGTTCCTGTCCGGCATTGATCCCGCACTGACACTGGAAGCATGCAAGGCAAGCGGCCTGACCTCTACGGTTCAAGCGGCTTGCGATACTGCCAATGCGAAGGGGCTTCAATGGTCGATGATCTTCTTTAAATGCCTGTATATCTGGGCGGCTTTACACTTTTATCTTGGTAGCCGAACCCTTCAGCGTGATATGGGAAGGTAATAGGGAGTCGGGCAGCGAGAGCGCTGCCTCGCGCCCGTTCATATAAAAGGACTGTAATATGATCGGAAGAATAGCAAAATCATTTAAAGATGCTTCTGGCGCGGGTTTGCTTCTAGTGTCTCTCGCCGCCTGTTCAACGGCTGCACAAGCGGCCACCTATACAATGTACCGCGATGCCGGTTGCGGGTGCTGCCTGAAATGGGCGGACCATGCCGAAGCGGGTCTTGATGCGACCGTTAAAGTCGAAAATGCACCAAATATGCAGACTGTCAAAGACTTGCACGGCGTTCCGGTCGCATTGCGTTCTTGCCACACCATGCTTGTTGAAGGCTATGTCATTGAAGGCCATGTTCCCGCTGAAGCAGTGGAGAAGCTCCTGCGTGAAAAACCTGACGACGTGACAGGTATTGCTGTTCCCGGCATGCCGATCGGATCGCCGGGAATGGAACAACAGGGTATCAAGCAGCCCTATCAGGTGATTGCCTTTGGACCCAAGGGCCAACGCGTATTTGCAAATTACAATTGATGCTTATGAGGAGCGGTCAGAGGATTTCCCTGACCGCTCCTCAACAACTTTAAGCCAATTGGTTTAAAAGCCCATCCGCACGGACAAACGCACACCGACAGAAATTTTATCCTGCAACTGCTCTTCTGCGCTGACTTCGCCCGCCACAGACAGTTTTCCGGTGCCGCCGACTAGCCGCAATCCGCCGAGCCAGCCATCAGTCCTTGTATCGGCGCTTAGCGTAAACGCATCGCCGCCCGCAAATCTGGCAACAGTATTGCCAAGCTCTCCGCCAATGATCTGACGATAGCCGCCTTCTACCTCGGCGCGGAGCCACATTCCGCCAGGGTCCGTGTCACCAAAGTTCAGCGCTGCGGCCATAGTCGTGTTCAGCGCCAGTTCGTCACTATCGCGTCCCTCGACAATCAAATTGAATGCTTCGCCACCTTCGGTTTCAGTATAACCTTCTTCTTTCAGATTATAATAATCAACCGATACACCAGGGCGGAGTGATACGCGCCCTAAGCTCAATTCATAAGCAAGACCACCGGCGAGGCTGTAAAGATCACCTGACCAATCTGCGGTGGCAAAGCGTTCTACCCGCTCGCCGCTATTTTCCGAAGTAAAGCGCCGACGGGAATCAAAATTGATCTTGGCATAAGATCCTCTGGCAAAAGCCCGCAAGCCGCCCCATTGCGCGCGCCAATATCCCGCAAATTCAAATTGATCACTATCCACTTCATTGGCGGCATCCGCATCGCTGTCATTGCTGTTCAGATAACCAAGCGAAATCCCGAGATTGCCAAAGCCGCCCGTTTCAACTTCAATACCTGCTGTCGAGCCAAGGCCGGTAATATCATAGCTATCGGTCTGCCCTCGCCCTTTGGAGAGATCCCATACGGTCTGTTGTAACCAGAAACCCCAGCCGCCCTGATCGCTATAGGGCGCGACCGGATCGGTGAGGAAACGGGCCGTAGAGCGCGACCCCTTACTGACCGTGGCAAAGACACCGCCAGCGTGATCGGGCAGCATCTGCTGAATCGTCTCGCCAAAAGTCTCCGCCGAAGTTGCGCCAAGGAAGCTGGATGCAACGCCCGCGTCATTATCCAGCACGACGAAAACCGCGTCATAAGCACTGGTTTGCGAGCTGCTGAGGTTCATCTCCGTGGCTGTTTTGCGCTCAATATCCACCCAGACCGCACCTTGAGCATCATCGCTCGCAATGCTGCTCTTGAACATATAGGATTGGATAATGCTGTCAGATTCCAGATTATTGCCGCCGGTAAGAGTGCCTGCGTCGATTATCTGATACCGCCCTTCTGACTCGCTGACACTGACCAGCTTGATATCCAGCTTTGACCCGGCATCGAAATTGGCACTGCCTGCAACCTCAAACCTAGTGAAATTGCCGGACTTACCGTCAATAACTATACCAAGAGCGCCCTCGTCGGTGACATTTAGCGAGGCAATGTCGACCGGCGCAACATTTGTGGCAAACAACGCGCCGCCATTTACATTGACCGTGGCGCCAGAAGCGCCGGTCAGCTTTCCGCGAAACATGCTGTCGCCGGATACAATCAGACTGTCTGCACCGCCGCCAAAATCCAGCCCGCCTGTCACCGTGCCGCCTGCAATGTCGAACACGTCGGCACCGGAACCAAATCGCACGTCACCGCGGATAGCAGGTGCAGCATTATCATTTTGAACGATTTGCCGGACGGTCGCACCGCTATTATTCTCTGACAGGTCAATCGCAATGGCCGATCCTGCTTCACCACTGGCAGCGCTGATTGTTCCGCTGTTTTCGATAGAGCTTAACGTGCCGGACCGGTCGATAATCGCGCCAGCCGATCCCTCTTTCGCGGCTTCCGCGCTGATAGTGCGGCTATTGGTGATAGAGGCCAGCGAGCCGCCCTCTTCCACCAATATCGCATAGACAGCAGAGCTATCGGCATCACCGCCAGTAGCCATTATCGTGCCGGTGTTGCTGATCTGTGGGACGGTCGCTTTATCGCCAATTCGGATAGCCGTGGCATTGTCATCAATCGACTTTGCGCTCACCGTGCCATTGACCAATATACCGCCGACAATTTCCGTTTCACTGCCAAGACCGCCAATCGCCAAGCCATTGCCAGCAACCCCTTCATAAACACCCTTGCCCTGAATGGTTCCGTTAATAACGACACCATTGCCGTCTGCCGCAGCCCCGGCAACCGCGCCGATGGTTACAGTATCGCTGGCCGAACCAATTTGAACGGCAGGTGCTTCTCCAAAAGAAGTGACAATCGCATTTCCTTCTTTTGCATCCTCTATGCCGTCATTATCTTCATCATCCTCATCCGGATCATTATTGGCAGGGCGGATGTCGAACAATATGCCGCCTGCGACATCGTCCGAAATCACCAGCGCCGGACCACCTTGCAGCAAATCATCCCCATCAAGGTCTGAGGTATCTCCGGAAGGCGATGTGTTGCGATAGCCGGTGGAGCTAATCGCACCCTGTATCAACAGGGCGCCCCCGACCGGGCCAGTAATAGCAGCGCCAATAGCACCCTCGCCCTGCGCTGTAATATTTCCCCGAAGCGTCACATCGCCTGTCACGGCATCGGTGCGTACGCCGACGCTGTTATCACCGACGACCGCGATCTGGCCGCTTTGGTTCAACGACCCGGCAAGCGGTCCGTCCAGTGATATGCCCGCGCTATCATTGCCCTCAACCGTGATTGTTCCGCTATTGATGACGGAGCCGGTAAACGCCCCTTCTGTCCGGATGCCAAAGCGGTTCTCGCCCTTGGCAAAGGGGCCATCAAGATCGCCGTCATCATCGTCATCCTTGAGTGTATAATCTTCATCAATAGTGATGGAGCCTTTATTAGTGATGGCCCCGGTACGACCTGCTTGTGCAAAGATTCCCTGTGCACCATCAGCATCGCTGACCTGAATCTTGCCTTCATTGGTGACATCATTATCGCTGTTAACTGTCACCGCCGCTGCGCTGTCCAGCTTTATTGAACCGTCTTTGGTTATCCGGATGTCGTCATTGTCCGTGGCTATGGCAGTCGTCTGTGCATCGTCAATCACAGTTTCGGCATGAAGAGGAACCGCTGAAATAATGGCGACGGGAGTAAGACAGGTGCAGATCAATAAACTACGCATTGGGATTCCTTAGAGATATGAGGTTCGATATCTCACTAGACGTCACCGACGCTCATTATCCGCATGGCCGCAGACATGTTCTGCAAAGAATTAAATCTAAATCGCTGTAAATATTATAAATTATCTGATAACCAAATGATCAGAATCTGACATCCAAACCCATACGAATGGTGCGGGGGCGCAGCGGCGTATATTGTTCACCATATGGCAGGGTAAACGGTGACCCAAGTGCAAAACGGTTGCCGACCTGATTGAAAACATTGGATGCCTCCAGCCAGATCGAGCGTCCGCCAAGGTCAAGGCTTGCCGACAAGCCGGTGTTGACATAATCGCCCTGCCGTGCGCCCAGCACCGGACCAAGGCCAAGCCGCGATTGCCCGGTGTAGCGGGCCCATGCTGCCAAGGAAAGATGTACATCATCTGACAAAGCCCGCGTATAACTGGCTCCCAGTCGTCCCGAAAAATCCGCTACATTGGGCAAATCATCACTTTCTACGATGACCGCTCCCGCTGGAAGATTGCCGCTCAGTTGCTCATTTGAATTTCGCACAAAAATAAGCGCTGCGGGACGGGTCAAGCGGCTGTCGGCCCAGATAGCGCTCGCGTCTATCGACAGGCCGGGCAATGGCCGCCAGTTCATTGACGCATCAACGGTCCATATCCGCCCACTGCCGATATTTTGCGTAACCGGCAAACCGCTATTGTCAATCAGATCGGCCTGAATATCATTCCATTTGCTATACGACAGAGTGACACCGCCATCGAAACCGGTTTCGCCGCCGCTATTGTAGACCAGCCCGCCTTCAATCATCGCCACATCGTCATTGCGGAATCGCTCGACCATATCGTTACGCACAGCAATACCGCCAGCGCGAAAACCCTCTTGATAGCGGATATGCCCGGTTATCCGGTCTGCAAGCCGGTATTGAAGTCCGGCCGAGGGCAAAAAATCGGTCTGGCTTCGTTTCGCTTCTTTTTGGGACGCCAGCACCACCATCATCGGTGCATCCTGCGTTCTTCCCGAAAGCCACACATGGCTGAGGCGGCCACCGGCATTTATGGTGAGCCGGTTTGACACGGGCCAGTTTATTTCGCCAAAGCCGGTGGCTTCATTTGCCTCATTCTCGATACCGATAATAGCGGTGGTCAGGAAACTGCCTTCGCGCACACGCCTGATGCGATAGCGGTTTTTGATCAGACTGGTGCCCAGAAACCAGCTTCCACCGCTGTCAAGCGATTGTGACAGGCGTGTTTCTGATGTAAACAAACTGATGTCACCACGCTGGCGAAACAGAGCGGGCTGTGGCGGCGAAAACGGGCCATCGGCGGGCTTTGTCGCATCAAATGTCTCGGACAATTTTTGGTCAACAATATTAACCGCAGTCATGAACTGCAAATCATCCCATTGTTTACGCACCACAATCTGCCCCAGTGCAAAGCGGTTGCGATAGGGCTGTGCAAAGGGTGATGCGCGGTCAAGCGCGCTGCCATTTTCGTCGGCATATTGGCTATCGCGCCCCTCAATCTCTTGTGCTGTAGCCATCAGGTCAATCGACCAGCCTGCCCCCGGTTCCGCACGCAGCATGAAACGGCCACCTAGCGTATCCACGCGGTTCACGTCGTTCAAATTGCGGTGCCGGTCGTCGATATAACCGCCCTGACGACCACCATAGATTGAAGCGCGAATGCCAACCGATCCTTTGACCAGTGGCAGATTCAAAGTCATATTCCCGTCAGCGGAAGGATCGCCATCCTGCGTAGCCGCCAGTGCAAGAGAGGCTTTACCGCTCAATTCATTCAGCCGCACAGCATTGGGAACCAGCCGGATGACACCGCCCAAAGTGCCCGCCCCAAAGCGGGTTCCCTGCGGTCCTTGATGTATTTCTATGGCGCTTAAATCTATCAGCCGCAAATCCGGGTCCGGAGCATTATAATTTAACCGCGCTTCACCCAGATATTGCCCCGACACCGCCTGATTGGGGCCGTTGAAACTCGAATCCGCTATACCCCGGATGAAAAGACGGTTGCGACCCGGCCCAAGCTGGGTTGAACTTATGGTTGGCAGACTGTTGATGAGTGCGCCGGTTCCCCGCATCGCCGCCGAAGGACCGATTTCATCTAGCGTCAAACTTTTCAGGCTACCCAGTGTTTCACTGTTCAGACCATCATTAATCAAACGTCCGGTGACAACAATGTCCGGATAGCTAATGGGCGGTGCAAAGGGCCGGTCTTTGGCGTAACCTATTTGTAAAGGGGGCGTCTTTCGTATGTGGTTCACGGCCACGATACGCCAATATCTCGCACGAACGCGCTCTGGCTTTGCCGCGCTTCCCGCCAGCAAGCGGAGTAACGCCTGACGAGAGGTCATCCGGCCTTTGATCCGCGGCACGCGTTGCGCCCCTATTCGGGGATCAGCCAAGCCAATGCTTATTCCCGCCTGTTTGCCCAGCACAAAAATCGCTGAATCAAGACGACCTGCGGCAATATCCACCTGAAACTGATTTTCGGCATGAGCAGGGGCGGCAATCGCGATCCCCAGCGCAGCGGCCATTATGCGATTATATCTCATCACCCCCGACCAAAACCCAGCCACCGGGCTGTTTGAGAGCTTGCACGCCAAGTAGCGCGGCAATCGGTTCGATAGTATCCGGATTGCGGTCCTTTATCTGGATGACGCCGCTAAACGTGCGCGACGCGACTGATTTTGAAGCTGTAATACGAGCGGCCAGATTACGGTCGAGCACTTTGGCAACCTCTCCCAGAGTCTCGCTGGTAAAGCCAAGCTGGCCCGTGCGCCAGGAACCAACCTGTTCAACCGCAATGTCGGACATAGTCACCCGTCCTCGTGCCCCGTCCCGATAAAGTCGTTTACCCGCAGGCAGGCGGACATTCTCGCGCCCCGGATTATAGATGACCAGACCTTCGGACACAGCCACGTCAATCATCCCATCACCCATTACGACGTTAAATTCCGTGCCGGCATCAACCAGACGCGCATTACCTGTATCGACTATGAAGGGATCGCCATCATCATGGACAATTGTGAACAACGCTTCTCCGCGATCCAGACGGGCATAGCGGGGCTTATTATAATCCAGCTCAATCTTGGTATCGCCGTTTATCCTGATTTGGCTACCATCGGGCAGTAACACTGTTTCGTGCTGTCCCGGCCCGGTTATAATATCATAAGGCCGCGACATTTGGGTCCAGACACCAGCACCCACAGCAGCAACCAGCGAGGCGGCGATAAGGCCGGACATCATTTTCCGCCGGGACATTCCTGATGGCGCGCTATCTTCATCATTAGCCGGTTGGCGAAGCACAGAGATATTATCTTCGGGCTTAAAGGATGAATCGTCATTCGTGACCATAGCGACAAAATCATCTTCAGCGAGCAACACAGCTTCATAGGCTGCATTATGCATGGCATCGGCTTCGAGCCAGCGGGTAAAGCCGTCCCAATCCGTAAAATCAGCATCGCGCACGCGCATAGCCCAGCCGATGGCCTGCTCTTGGATCCTGTCATTCATTGTAGCCATAATATCTGTCCCGGGGCATAGACGTCGCGGCACACCCGATCCCGCATGCTAATTTTCATCTTCGCTCTGTCTCCACGCCGCAATTGCGCGATATGCTTTTTGTAAATCTTTTTCGACAGCGCTCAGACTGATACCCATTTCCTCGGCAATTTGCCGCTGACCTATGCCATCTATACGAAAGCGCTGGAATATCCGGAATACCCGTGGCCCCGCTTTACCGATCCTCGCCTCTACGGCGGCAAGCTGCTGACGCGCGGCCAAAGCGCGATCAGGCAGCGGTAGATCAGATGCGCCGCCCGTCCCGTGCGTGACTTCGCTCCAGTTATTATCCCGCTTGCGCGCCCGCTGGCTCATACGATAACGGTCATGCATCAGGTTGTTCGCTGCCCGGTAGAGATAGGCCAGAGGATTATTAATCGCTATCGTCTCCATATCCTCCACTCGAATCCAGAGATCCTGCAATATATCTTCGGCATTATCACCAGCACCGCGCGCGCGCAAAAAACGTAAAAGCGCATCGCGATGATTAAGGAATACAGCCTGAAGTTCGTGTTGCGTCACTATCTGACAAATCTCTAAAAGTTAAAAACTACGGTTCGTGGTGGACTCACCGCTATCTTCACGCAAGCCCAGAGAGATGTGAAGCGCGTTCCAAAAATATCCTGCCATATAATTGAAACATGCGAAATATCCCTCTGATGCCGTCAACTTACTAGTGCGAAAAAATAATATCGAATATTTTGCGGGTTCATACAGCCGGTAACGTCTTACACATCGGACCCATCCCTTAACCCTGCGGGTCCTTTATCCCAAAACTTTCCCCGGAGTTTTGAGGGCGGGGGGAAGAGAACGAACAATCTTCCCCCCATCTGATTTGAACGTCTACAGGATACAGGAAATGTTACGTTTTGGCCTTGCAATACTTCTGTTCATTTTTTCTGGCTGCACTTCATCAGACATAAATATAAATACAGCCAGCGCGATTGCAGACAGAACCGAGATGATCTTTGTACCGCCTGTGGAGGTTTACGAAATATCATTTCAAGGGTTTACTGGTCAAGAAACGACCGATTGCATTCAAATGAAACAAGTTCGATCCATCAGAGTTATTGATCGTATCGGTATTATATATGAAATGCCTGATCGCAAAATATGGTTCAATCGCCCCGAATGGGGAGCATCAACGCTCAAAGAATATCTTGTCATAGTTACGCAAGGTAATCAGAATATGCTTTGTTCGGGTGATATTGTACGTTTGAAGGACAACTCCCCTGACGGAATTGTAGGAACAGTCGGGTTAGGACCATTTGTCCGCTATCCAGATAGTCAATAAACGGCTTTGAGTTATATATACAGATAGCATTTTTTAAGTCGAGTAACCTGCCAACTGATCAGGGAAAAAGATGTGTGGAGCTGTTAGTAACGCGCGCACAGCTATTACGACTTTTAGAGGAATAACATCGCTAAGCTGCCATAGAATATAGTTAAGCCAACTCCCCTATAACATAATGTTAAGATTATAGCATTCAACAGAGTTTGTGATACGCTAGCGAACGATATGAATGAACAAAAACAGATACCATTTACGCGGAGCAGGGTTTCAAAAGAAACAGAACATAATATTCGTTCTGCAGTCCGTAATGCGGATTCCATACCGACTGAAAATACAAAATCTCGGATCGCTATCGCAGACGATGCGCCTTTGTTGTACGCTTTTTTAAGTGATCCGCAGATCAGCACACCAATTTATACATTGCCGTCTGTTCTAACGGTGGAGGCCGTAGAGAAGTTCATAGCAAAACATCAGCATGAACAGAGTGTAGGCGAAGGTCTTCTATTCCTGAACTTCAATTCGGATGGAGAGATTGGAGGCTATCAGGATCTTTGCATCTGGCCCCAATGGGCTGCTGGAGAATTGAGCGGCGCAGTGCATCCAGAGCGTCAAGGAAAACGAAAAGGCATAGAAGGCGCAAAACTTGGTTTTGACTGGATGTTTGATGTTTTGGGCCTGCACCTAATCTGCGAAACGGGGGCTCTTGACAATCACCGAACAGCTCGACTTTTGGATGGCCTCGGTTTTGAACGCATGGGCACCACAGTGAGTCATCGCGATGACGGGACAACGCGCAAATCACTTGTTTGGGAAGTCACCAAAGAGCAATGGAAAGAGAGGCATTGCACCTGATAGAATAATAGTAGTTCGAACACGATTTAATATCTGATTGTAGTTGAAAACTGACTATTTTCATTAAACCAAGTGGTGACAGATAAATGTCCCGCATATTACAAGACCGACTGATTGGCATGAGTTTTTGGAACCAGGATCTATAGCATTACATATAAATTATGATAATCCGGTCTTTTATGGACGGCGCCGTGTCCATATTTGGGTCCGACAAAAGAAACGCGCGATGCAGCCACGTACTTCGAGTGTATTCGCATCGCGGAGGCGAAGTCGCCCGCGCGGTGCACTATCACCCGTATCAGGATCATAGAGCGGCCCACCAGACCATTCGCCGGTTTTACCAGTAAAATTCTTGAGCACGACTAATCCCCGCACCGCACGGCTACGCAAATCTGGATCAGGATTATTGACATCAGTCTGCTTTGGATTTTTACGAAGAACTGCAGCATCTATCACCCGTCCACAAAAGGCATTGCTACAGTGGAATATTTCCACCACACCGTTGCGCTTTTCAGTTTTCCAGAAGCCTGTCGGATCAAGCTTGTCATTCGCTGAGGCTGCAGGACTTAATAGAAATACGCAAACTGCAGCAAAGATGTAGGACTTCTGCATTCCAGACCGAAAGTTGTTAGTTGAGCATAGTTCTATAGTCATAAATTTCCTCATATTGTCCATAAACATCCGTTTGTCTTGAGCCTGCTACTTACATCAAAGGCCCAAGCCCTTGATTCTATCAGCTCTATGCTATGAGTGACGCAGTCTCTTGCTGATCGGGGGGATTAGAATTTATGTTGCCTGGAAATAATCAGGATTATATAGTTTTTACCTCCATAATTTTAGCATCAATAGAGAATAATATACGGGATATTTCATAATTATATTATTCGACCTTCTCCCTATTTCTGATTACTGACAATATGATCTCATCATCAGATTTCGAAACAACTTTTACTCCCCCGTTCAGTTCAATTGCTTTTACAAATGCATCCACATCACCGGTTTCAAATACACCGACAATCCGCTGACTGGGAACGATGTCACTTTCAAATACCAGCTTGCGCTTGGAATAGCGGTTCATCTCTTTTACCGCCTCCACAAGAGGTTTATCCAGAAAACTAAGCCGACCGTTCATCCAGCCCGTTTCGCGTGGAGCGTCAACCTTGCGGATTTTCCATTGTGGTTCGTCACCGGCCACTAGCTCTTGACCGACTGTAAGTTCCACTTGCCGTGGCGTATTGGTGAGAGATTTCTTTTGCTCTACATGAACCTTCCCTTCCAGAAGAACGATGGTCACTTCATCTTCATTCATCCGGACCGAAAATGATGTTCCGATAGCCTCAACTGTTTTGCCCCCCGCCTGCACGATAAAGGGCCGTGATGGATCTTTCGCCACATCAAAAAATGCGCGGCCTTTAACAAGTCGGAGCGAGCGCGCTTCCTCCATATCGAGAATATGAACTTCGGAATCTGTGTCGAGCGTCACCACTGACCCTTCGGCCAATGTCATCGCCACACGCTGCCCCACTTCGCTCCGGACAATTTGCGTATTGCGATCGAAGAAACCGATCGTATTCTCTAAAAAGCCAGAATTATAAATTGCCCAGACCGATGTAACCATTAATATCAATGATGCAGCAATTGCCGCCAGATGGCGCCATCGGGTGGGCGCACGAAAATTTTCTCGATCTTGTCTTCTCGTTTCCCGAACCCTCGGGTCTTCTGCGACCCCCCCCATTATTGTCCACTGGCGTTGTAATTGTTTATACGCCCTGTAATTTTCAGGTTCGCGTGCCAGCCAAGTCTCGAATCTGGCTTCATCGGCAGTACTTATCTCTCCCGCCTGGTGTAAGTTAAACCAGTGCGCCGCAGCAGCCAGCGGACTATCATCATTTGAGGCATATCTCTCCGTCACTTATCTAATTCCATTTCTTTGGCGATATGCAAAAGAGCCCGGTGCATAAGCTCTTTCACTGACTCTTTTGAAATGCCCATATGCTGGGCAATCTGTTGATAAGTCATATGTTCGAACCTGTGCAATTGAAAAGCAGCTCTAGCGCGGGGGGGTAAATTTTGAATAGCCGAAATTGCCCGTTCATATTCTTGCTTACCGATTGCGATACGCTCGGGCGAAATATGATCTGGCAACTCGATAGTTTCATCAAGCGAATCATGAAATTTGCTAAACCGGACTTTGCTCCGGCGATAGTGATTGATTAAAATGTTGCGAGCAGCCGTAAATATGTATCGCTCGGGGTCTTCTATCCGGCTTTTCGCTTTTACCTTCTGCATACAGACAAGTACCTCTTGGACCAGATCGTCCACTTCGTTGATATCCACTCGCCGCATGAAATAGCGTTTTAAAGCAGGGCCAAGCCGCACCGTCCAGACTGAAAGATCAAACTCGTCCATCTGCTTGCGATTGATTAAATTCAAGTCCAACGATCTGGACACTGTTCCGTTTCCTTTCAGACACGCCACCGTCAATATTCAAAGGTTGTTCCAGTAGTATTGACGTTAACCGATCAAGGTCGGGGGGATTGATGGTGAGAAACCCATGTATCCGCAGCAAGCCCAAAGCGAATTTTTGAAACGAATTTATCGATTCCTGTTGAGCTATTTGATCTATGTTTAGGATGCGTAGCGACAACGCATAACCCTCCTACCAAGAACTATCAGATAGTCCGACGATAT